>NZ_JAJOYR010000009.1 GCF_021202945.1 Stenotrophomonas sp. SY1
ATGACGTGGTGGGTAGCGGGGTGAAGTCGAACGGGCGGTGCTTCGAGTACGCGGGGCCCTCGACGATCGGGATGCCGTTCCAAGTCATGGCCTGGACCTCGGTGTAGACCGGCTTGGCACGTTGACCGCGGATCCTTTCCGCCTTGCGTCGCGCGTTCTCTGCACGTGCTGCCGCCCTGGCATCGCATGCGATGCGATGGTTCGCGCCGCGGATCAGGGCGGCGAAGTCAACCGGGCTCAAGACGATCCGGGGCGGCCGCTTGCCAGCGATCTCGAAGTAGTCGGCGAGTTCCTTCACCCTATTTCGTAGGGCGCAGAACCTCTGCTTCTTGTCTCCGGCCGGCAACTGGCAAAGGTCGACGGTGGTGGTTGGCTCGGAAGGCTCAGGACCAGCCTGCTCTGTGGCGTCCGAGACGTCGTACCTGAGGAAGGTTACGGCCGCCTTGATAGCGTTCTGCCAGGCTTCGACCTGCTGGCCGCCGGCGTCGTACAGAGCCAGCAGACCGCCTTGCCCAGTTTTCCGAGCAGACCCGCCGCCGCGAATGATGGTGACCACGTCGGACATCTTGGTGAGCCTCATCACAGCTCTCCCACAGGTTCATCGTGGTACTGCGCGATCTCATCGAGGTCGCGCTGGAATTGATCGATTGCTGCGATGACCTTGTCCATAGCGGCCTCGACCATGGCGTCGTCGAGCGGATCCCACGCTTGGTTGATTGCGAGGACGCTGCAGCGCATGCGCTCACAGCGCAGCTTTGCCATGCGGCTCAGGCGCTTGGTGCTGATGCCGGCCTCTTGGGCTCTGCTGCGGGGTTTGCCGGCCATGATCAGCCCCCCGCCTTGGAGAGTTTGAATGCAGCCTCCAGCAGCAGGAACAGGCGGCGGACCTCACCGCTCTGCAGGGCGAAGCGCGCGTCGAGCTCAGCGCGGCGGCCGTCCTCGTCAATGTGCTCGAGCTTGTCGAGTGCGCCGTCCAGGAACTTCAGCTTCCGGACGATCATGTCTTCGCCCAGCACGAACGAGAGGTTGTC
>NZ_JAJOYR010000010.1 GCF_021202945.1 Stenotrophomonas sp. SY1
AGGTGATGAGATGTACAAGGGGTGAAAGTGGCAGTAGACTGGAAGTGAACATTAAGGGAGAGCGACTGGAGGAAGTGGATAGTTTTAGATACTTGGGTGCAAGTGTAGCAGGAAAAGGTGGAGTGAAGGTGGAGGTAGAATGTAGATTGAGAGAAGCGAGTAAATGCCTTGGTGGATTAAAGAGTGTAATGAGGAATAGACATTTGGGAATGGATGCGAAGAGGAGACTGTATGAAGGAGTGATTGTGCCAACAGCACTGTATGGGGCAGAAACGTGGAACATAAGAGAAGAAAAGAGAAGGAGTTTGAATGTGTTTGAGATGAGGTCTCTGAGAAGTATGATGGGGGTTACTAGGCTAGATAGAGCGAGAAATGAGGAGGTGAGGAGGAGAACAGGGGTGGAAAAGGAGCTGGGAGATAGGGTTGATGAAAGAATATTAGGATGGTTTGGACACATGGAAGAATGAGTGAAGAAAGACTAGTAAAAGAGATATGGAAGGCAGATGTGGAGGAAGTGAACATGAGGGGACGTCCTAGGATGAGGTGGATGGATGGGGTGAAGGGGGCTTTGGGGAAGAGGGGAATGTCTGTTGAGGAAGGAAGGGAGAGGACGGAAGACAGAGGTGAGTGGAGAATGGTTGTATATGGATGATGTTGTGACTGCATGAGGACGAATGGGCGGGGGGGGGGGGTAGTATGTGTGAGTAAATTTTGACGCAGCC
>NZ_JAJOYR010000011.1 GCF_021202945.1 Stenotrophomonas sp. SY1
CGTCCTACAGAATGGACGTAAATTCACTAGAATCAGTACAGAGAAGAATGACCAAAATGATACAAGGACTCGGAAATTTGCCTTATGAAGAGAGGCTTAGGCACCTTAACTTACACTCTCTGGAAAGACGCAGAGTGCGGGGTGATCTAATAGAGGTGTTCAAGTGGATTAAAGGCTTTAACAAGGGTGATGCAAACAAGGTCATCATATTAAAACAACAGGGCAGGACTCGCAGTAATGGGTATAAACTGGAAAAATTTAGACTTAAGAAGGAAATAGGCAAGAATTGGTTTACTAATAGGGTGGTCGACGAATGGAATAAACTTAGTAACCATGTAGTAAGCGCTGAAACTATCAGTTGTTTTAAGAAACGGTTAGACAACTTTATGGATGGGGATGACAGGTGGTGATGGATATAGAGCTACCTAGTGTAGGCCTTATGGTCTCTTGCAGTCTCCTTCATTCTTATGTTCTTTGTGGGCGAAGGGGAAGGGGGTACAGGGAGCACAGTGGTGTTGAGATTGGTTCTGTTGGTAGTGAACGGTAGGACAGAAGATGGCAGCGGTAGTGATAGTTACTCGCAGCCTTTGGGGAATCCCTTGGCCCGGTTGTGTGTTCTCTGCTGCCCCAAACCCATGGCCTGCCAATAAAAGCTATCAGTCTAGTTCTTGTGTCAGGGTAGTGCATGCA
>NZ_JAJOYR010000012.1 GCF_021202945.1 Stenotrophomonas sp. SY1
AGACGGAAGATAGGGGTGAGTAGAGAATGGTTGTGTATGGATGATCCTGTGGTGCATGGTGGGGGTGGGCGAGTGATAGGGGTGAGGGATTATGTGTAAATGATATTTTGACGCAACCAGAAGGAATTTCTCCCCGTCTTCTCTTTTTCTGCATGAGGGGATGGAGGGGGGTCACCGATTTAATGAAGCGGCCTTGCTGTGGATGTGCTGTGTCTTGCGACACTGCTTCTGACCCAGGGCAGTGGACAAGGTGCAGGGATGACCCGTCATCCAGGAGGTACTAAGATAAGAGGGAGGGTGGAGGGGTGTGGAATGTACTCAGGGATGGAATGGGTGGGAATGATTTTATGCCTTTTCCTTTTTGGCTACCTCCCTTGTAAGGGGGAAAAAGCCTTGGTATATGTATGTATGTATGTATTATTGACGAAATACCCCCCCCTCCCTCTCTCTCTCTCTCTCTCTCTCTCTCTCTCGATCAGTTCATATCCTTAATGGATCGATTAACAACCCGATTGGCGGCGTTCGCTGTTCAGTCAACTCTCAGAATCAATTCAGTGAGTGTTTCCGTTCGTGTGATCAATCAATAGGTTTGCGTCGGAAATTCACTTCCTGTGA
>NZ_JAJOYR010000013.1 GCF_021202945.1 Stenotrophomonas sp. SY1
GCATATTCCAATCTTGGTCTTATCAGAGTGATTAGTATTTTCTTCACCATTTCTTCATCCAGGTATGTCAATGCAACTTTGATTGTTCTTATTAAATCATAAGTTTCACCAAAAATCTTATTTATTTGTTTCTCAGGTGACATATTATTCATAACAATGACTCCCAGGTCCTTCTCATTTTCTACTTTTTTTATTCCTTCTTCTCCCAATTTATATGCTCCTGTTATTCTGTTTTTGCTTTTTCCAAATTCCATTATACTACACTTTTTTGTATTGAACTCCATCTCCCACTTCCTACTCCATTCTTGTACTTTATTTAGATCTCTCTGTAGTGATTCACAATCTTCTTCAGTTTTCACTCTCAGTAGTTTTGCATCATCTGCAAAGAAGCTCATATAGCTTTCAATTCCTTCATCCATATCATTAATATATATAGCAAACATTATTGGGGCCAGAACTGTTCCCTGCGGGACACCGCTTATTACTTCATTCCATTTTGAGTGCTGATCTCTTATCACTACTCGCATTTTTCTTTCTTGCAAAAAG
>NZ_JAJOYR010000014.1 GCF_021202945.1 Stenotrophomonas sp. SY1
AATTTTACCATTTCAAGAAAATTTTTTAAGTATCACAAAGTTATTAAAAAGATTTAACGTAATTGTAGTTTTTAAAAATGATAGTACAGTAAAACATAAACTCATCAACAATAGTATTGAAATTAAAAAAGGATGCATTTATAAAATTCCTTGCAAAATGTATAATCAATTTTACATAGGTCAAACAGCCAAACCCTTAAACATTAGAATTGAACAACACAAGAAAAATGTTAGGGATGGCAATCATTCTAGTGGTATATTCAAGCATATTGAATTAAATAATCATCCAGTTGATTGGGGTAATGCCCAGGCAATCTATTATACCAACAACATAATAGCAAGAAACTTAATAGAGTGTAGTTTGATTCATACCACCAGTAATCAAAATGCCAACCTACATAAAGGCTTGTACAAACTTGATAATTTCATTTGTCAAGAAATTAGTAGGATAATATCAGGTAAAATGTAACCTAATGATTTGACCTAATGTCGCCCTATATTATTA
>NZ_JAJOYR010000002.1:0-291766 GCF_021202945.1 Stenotrophomonas sp. SY1
GCAGCGTGCGGCCGGGCTCCAAGGAAACAGGAGATCCACATGCTCGTCCTCACCCGTCGTGAAAGCGAAACCCTGTATATCGGCGACAACGTCGTCGTCACCGTCCTGGGCATCAAAGGCAACCAGGTCCGCATTGGCATCACCGCACCGCGCGAAGTGAACGTCGCCCGCCAGGAGCTGCTCGAACCGGTTGAGCTGGCCAAGCGGCAGGAGGCTGCGAACGTATGAGCGGGAAGACCACTCACACCGTGCGCATGGCCAAGGCCACCCACGAAGACGTTGATAGCGCGATGAAGATCGCGGCGCTCATCGAAGGCCTGCACAAGGACCAACACCCCGGCGAAGCCGACTTCTTCGACGCGGATGATACTGGGCATCTGCGCGAACTCTATGACCACGTGATCGCCGCCACCGCAGGTGCCGGCGGCGGCCTGTTTCGCGTTGCCGGCGGCATGCACAGCATCCTGGTCAGCAACATCCTGGACCCCGACGATGACTGCCTCGCCCTTCACCCACGCCTGCAGCCAGTCGTGTGGGAGGCGTCCACCGAAGAGATCGACCAGGCACTCAAGGTTGTCGATTCGCCGGATGCAACGGTCGCCGAGCTCCGCAATGCCGCGCGGATCCTGCGCGCCGAGACCTTGCTCCGCTACCAGCAGCGCACGGCCCTGAGCTTCCGCCTGCAGGACCTGCGTTTCGCCCTTGTGGCCGCCGGCATCGACAACCAGTCGGCGTTGTATCAGGGCCTGCACGACGTCACGGCCACTGCGGAAGCATGGATGCACCCCGACACCCTGGACGCGGCCTCGCAGTCGCACATCCGCGTGCTTAGCGAGGCGCTGGCCAAGGCAACGTTGAAGGGGACCGCATGGGTCGGAATCGATCTTGCCAACAGTCCTGACATGCACGTGGAAGCCGACGTCAGCGAGCAGGGGGTGATCCAAGTTCGCGAGGTGCGCCGTGACTGAGCGCCGCCTCAACAGGACTGAGCGTCGAGCCTTGACGGCGCAGCATCGTGCCCTGCCGGAGCAACTCGTCGAGATCCCCACGCATCTGTGGCCACCCAGCGCGATCGCGCTCAAGGCCCCGCCCGAGCGTGTCTGGCGTAGCCGCAGCTTCCTGGTGCAGCAATACGTGGTGGACGGCGCACCGACGCGCCTGTCGATCAATCGCCTGCGCATGCTGGGCAACGGCCGCTGGGCCGACGGCATCACGTGGGACGAGATCCAGAACCTCAAGGCGCAAGCCGGATACGCCGAGCGCTACGCCGTGGAGATCTTCCCTGCAGCGCGCGATCTCGTCGACGTGGCCAACGTTCGTCATATCTGGCTGCTCGACGAGCCGCCTGCCTATGCCTGGAGGCGCAATGAAGCACCGCGCTCCGTGGACTGAGGACGAGGACGAGACCATGCGGCTCAACTATCCCCTCTTCCCTGCGTTCCTCGTTGCCCACGTGCTGGGGCGCACGCTCGGTTCCGTGCATCGGCGCGCCAAGACTTTGCGCCTGTCGAAATCGCCGCAGTTCAACCAGCACCCACTGGCACACCTTTGGAACGGAACGCAGGCCCCGGAGAGCGTCGCCGCGCGCTTCCAACCTGGGCAGGTACCGGTCAATAAGGGTTTGCGGCGCCCCGGATGGCACGCGGGGCGCATGAAGGAAACCCAGTTCAAGAAAGGCCGTGCAGCACATGAGGCACGCAACTACGTGCCAATCGGCACCGAGAAAATCGAGCCCAAGCGAAAGGTACTGATGCGCAAGGTGACCGACGATCCGAATCTCTTCCCAGCGAATCGCTGGCGCCCGGTCCACGTCATGGCATGGGAGGCAGCAAACGGCGCGGTACCGGAAGGACACATCGTGATCTTCAAGCCCGGCATGAAGACCTTTGTTTCCGCCGAAATCACCGTCGACCGGCTCGAGGTCGTGACGTTCGCCGAGAACATGCGCCGCAACAGCTACCACACCAGATACCCGAAGGATCTGGCCGAGCTCGTGATGCTCAAGGCCCGCCTTACCCGAGCCATCAATCGCCGCAATAAGGAGCAGCGCGATGAAGAACAAAGTTAGTGATGTCCGCGACCACCTGGTCGCGATGCTTGAGAACTTGGGCGACGACACCGCGTCGCCCGAAAAGATGGCTCTGACCATCGAGCGTGCTAAGGCAACGTCCTTGGTGGCCAACACCTACATCGGCGCGGTCAAGGTCGAGCTGGATGCAATTGAGCTCCACCACGAAGTCGGCCGCACCACTGTCGCAGTGGAAGCGCCGCAAAACCCCGCCCTTCCTGGACGCCGCCAATGAACACGCCTCGCAACCCCATTCTGCTCGGACAGGCCGAAACCATCGACCTGCTTCTGCCCGCGGTGCGCACCATGCTGCAGCGCCAAGGGATCTATCTGGCCAGCGACAGCGCGCGCCCGGGCTTCACCGTGCCGCTGGTGTTCAACGCAGATGGCCTGTGGTCACTGCAGCTCGATAGCCAACTTGACCCAGAACACTTCAATCGGACCGTCCAGATTGCTGGTCCGTTCTATGCCCCCGGGGAAGTGATTGCCGCACCCGACGTCGCATGCACATGCCCCAGTGGCGACGGCTCCCTACGCTACCCCTGCCCGAAACACGCCAACGAATGCCGACCCGCCGTCGCCGCAACCGTTGCCGAAATGGAAACTGTTGCCACCGTCGCCGCAGCGCCGGGGATCGATCATGCCTGCGCTGCTCTGGCCCACCTCTCCAATGCACTGGATGACCTTCAGTACAGCCCAGATCAGCGGCCAGTCCCGCTGATCCGCGAAGCCATGTGGCACGTGCAGCAGATGCAGGCCACCAGCGCCGAGGTGGGGTCGTGAACGGCCCGTCGAATCTGGGGTTCACCATCGAGAACCGGTCCGGCGTCGACGTTCTGGTGTTCGCCAACGACAGCTGCCGACCGGCGATGGAAACCGAGGTGGCCATGTGGCAACGCCTGAACGCCGCTTCCAAGCACATCACCCATGTGGTCGTGGCCGATACCGACGAGTTCGGTACCGTCGCCTGTGGCTACTCGGGGACGCCCAACGACATCGCGCGCGCGGTGATGGCCAAGGCCTGTGGTCAGGGCTACACCGGCACCTATGAGGCCCGTATGGAGGAACTCGGCTGGCGTGTCGCGCCGGTGTTCCTGGTGCCCGCGGCTGGCGCCTCACTGGCAGCCAATTGGCCCGCAGACCGAGACCCTGTCGGTACCATCATTGAGCACACGGATGCCGCGCCGTCCTTCCAGGACAGCGTGGGCGCCTGGATGGCCGAGTGCTTCTTCCCCTCGCTCTACAGCAACATGACCGAGCGCGGAGACCGCCTGCTCGAGGAAGTGCTGGAGCTGTTGCAGGCTCATGGGTACGACCGGGCACGCGTGCCCACGCTGGTGAATTACGTGTTTGGGCGCCCGATTGGCCAGCCGGCACAGGAGGTTGGCGGCGTCATGGTCACGCTCGCCGCGTACTGCTGGGTCGCAGGCCTGGACATGCACTCCGCTGGCGATGTCGAGCTGGCGCGTATCAACCAGCCGGCGGTGATGGCGAAGATCCGCGCAAAGCAAGAATCGAAGAACGCGCTGCACTTCGACACCCCGCTACCCGGTCCCTCCCCCGCAGCGCCGGGGCTCGACCTGACGACAGCCGAAGTTGATGTGATTGAGGCTCTGTTGGCGCTGGCCTACGCGGCGTGGAATGCCGCAGACAACGGAGAGGACAACGGCGAGAGCCTGACCATAGAGCGCAGTGAGTTCGCTGCAGTCGGGAAGGCGCTCGACACCCTGGACGAACTTCCCGATGACAGACCCGGGGAGGTGATGGAGGCTGCCGCAAAAGCACGATGGGCGCTTCGTCGTGTGCTCTCTGCCCCGCTGGCCGACGCCAGCCCCAAGGGCGGCAGCGATGCTCCAACGCGTGACCATATCGACGCAGACAATGGCCTCCGCAGCTACCCGTGGACCTACCAGAATCAGCCGGGGAACCTTGGCGCGAGCGCGTTGGGCGACTGTGCCCGCCTTGCTCACCCGGGCGGTGACTCCATCGATCACGGCCTGTCACTGCTGCGCGAATTGCACGTTCGCGGGTTCGGGATCGTTCGCGTTGCCAAGCTGGCCACCGGCGCCGAGGTGAAGTCGTGAGCAGATGGGAAACATACAACCCGATTACCCACTGCATTGAGACGCCCGACGGGACTGTTGTGGCGGCGGAAATTATCGACTCAATTGAATGCTTGGCTGACTTGTTCTACGTGATGCAAATCCGCTCCGAACAGCGAAAGCAGATGCCCGTGAACAACGGCGCGGGAGGCGAATAATGTCGATTCCTGCATTCCCCCTCGCATGGCCGGTTGGCTGGCGGCGCACACCAGCCGGCGACCGCGCCAATGCCAAGTTCGGCAAGCGCGTCCGCAGCACCCAGGGCAGCTGGAACACCAAAACCGAGCTGACCATCGCGCAGGCCCTCGAGCGCGTGCGCACCCAGCTGCAGATGATGGGCATTCACGACGATGACCTGGTTGTCAGCACCAACCTCGAGCTGCGCCTGGATGGCTGGCCACGTTCGGGCCAGCGCGAACCCAGAGACCCGGGTGCGGCGGTGTACTGGTCGGATCGCTTCAGCCGCGGAGAACCGCCGCGCTGCATGGCAATCGACCGCTACGACCGCGTGGCCGACAACCTGGCCGCCGTGGCCGCGACGCTGGAAGCAATGCGGGCAATCGAACGTCATGGCGGTGCCGAGATCCTCGAGCGCGCCTTCACCGGCTTCACCGCCCTTCCGGGTGCCACTCGCGAACCGTGGGCGAACGTACTCGACGCTGCGGATCCGCTGGGCAGCTACCGCCGCCTGCGTTCCCAACACCACCCCGACAACGGTGGCGATCGCGATAAGTTCGAGCGCGTGCAGCGCGCGTGGGAAGACTACCAACAGGAGGCATGCGCTTGAAAACCCTAGCCGTTTCTGAGTTCCGGGCGGCGATCGACGCCCAAAACGTTGATCGCGAAGACATCGCCTTCATCTGCCCACGGTGCGCGACGGTGCAGTCAGCACGCAGCCTCATTACCGCGGGTGCCGGCGCTGACCTTGCCTCCGTCGAAAAGTACCTTGGCTTCTCTTGTGTCGGCCGATTCACCGGTGCCGGCAGCGCGCGCGCCCAGCCCGATGGGGCTCCGTGCAACTGGACTTTGGGCGGCCTGTTCGCGCTCCATGAGCTCGAGGTGGTCACCGAAGACGGAAAGGCCCATCCGCACTTTGAAGTGGCCACGCCTGACCAGGCACGCGCAATCATCCACGGCGCGGGGGTGTCGGAATGAAGCTTCGGCACATGAAGATGGCGCGCGCCGCGTATCGGCAAGGCTGGAGCGGCACGCGTCAGGGCGCGACGGTGTGCAAGTGGCACCGGATGTTCAGGGCGGTGCGCAATGGATGACCAGCAGCGCGCCAGGGAGTTGCTGGCTGCGGAGATTGATCGGGATGGATTTCACAAAGCAGCGGCGTGGATTCGAGACCCGAAAAAAGCCACGACATACGCCGAAGATGAAGCGCTCCGCGCCATCACCGCCGCCCTGCGCGCCGCGCCGGAGGGGTTCGTGCTGGTGCCAGGAGAAGTGCTCCGCATGATGGTCGGTTGCGCCTATCCGGTTTCAACCGAGATTGACCCCCGGGGATACAGGTGGTCGGAGGCGTACTTGGACGAGGCGCGGCCGCATATGCAGGCTGCCTTGGCCGCCGCCCGCCCGCAGGAGAGTGAAGAGTGAGCAGACGTTACGGCCGGAACCAGCGCCGGCGGGCGCGCGAACAAGTCGCACAGCTCGAGGCCCAAGCTGTGGTGCTCGATCAACGTACCAGGCGCGCAGAGATCAATGCCGCCCAGCTTCGGTGCCAGCTGGACGACGTCCGGGAGGCGCTGGGCCCACACTTCATGGGACTTCCACCGCAGATGCTCGCCGGCGAGATCTGGCGCCTCTACGAACTGGACCGGGCCCGCCTGCCGGGACCATCAGGTGACGCGGTCGAAGTGCGTGCGATGACCTTCGACTGCATCGTCGACAGCACCCACCAGACAAACTTCCTTCACTTCCTGGTGCGCTTGGCAGGTGGGAAGGCGGCCTACGCAATTTCGTCAGCAGCGTTGCTAAACGCGCCAGCCGAAGCTGTGGCGCGCCAAATTGGCCGCCAGATTGCCACCCGCTTAGTCCGTGATCTCAGGAGCGCAGGCCTGCGATGAGCACTGCGCAATCTCGAGGGTTGCCGAGGGTGAACGAGGGCGCCAACGTGCTGCCCGCGTCCCCTACCCAACTGGCATCGCCCAGCCCGCTGCCTGCGCTCTATTCAGAGGAGCAGGTGGCCATTTGGCTCGGTGTGTCAGTGCGGACGCTGCAGCGTCTCCGCAAGGCGGGCCAGATCCGTTGGCGCGACCTGTGCGGCACCCCTAAATACACATTGGAAGATCTTGAATGGCTGTTGACGCAAAATCTAAACGGGCCGGTGACCCGGACCGCATCGTCTACCGAATCACCGATGAATACGCCATCGTCCGACGCGACGGCTCACCGCTGCTCTACCTCGAGTGGCGGGAGAACGGGCGGCCAGTCCGGCGCTCTACGCGCAGCGCAGATCTTGGGCAGGCCAAGCAGACAGCCCGGAAGCTGATCCTGGAGCACGCCGAGGTGCGGGACGCGCTGCCGGCAGATGCTGGCATCGCCGACGTCATCGAGCGCTACTACCTGCGGCACGGCCAGCACCTGGCCAGCGCGGACACCGCAAGGCGCGCCACGGACGTCTGGGCCGAATACTTCACCGACGACACGGTCGATACCCTGCTGCCGGCCCGGCAGCGCGCGTTCTTGAAATGGATGGTGGTGGTAAAGGGCTGGACGGAATCCTATGCACGCCGTGTGCTCGGCGTGGGCAAGGCTGCACTGAACCTTGCTTGGGAAGACCAGGAGATCACCCGCGTGCCATTCGTGCGCCTGCCGCCGATTGGCGCGGGCTATCCCCACTACGCCAAACGCGAGCAGCTGGTGCGCTTCCTCAACCAGGACATGCCCGAGCACGTGTTCACCTACTGCATGATCCGGTTGAACACCGGCTGCCGCGGCGATGCCACCCTCGATCTACAGCCGTTCCAGGTCGACGCACACATGGGGCTGATCAACCTCAATCCCGCGGGTCGACAGCAGACGAAGAAGTTCCGGCCCATCGTGCCGCTGACCGAGTTCCTTGCTGCGTACCTGGCCACGCTGCCGAAGGCGACGCACTACGTGAACTGGCATGGCAAGAAGGTCAGCAGCGTGCGCACGACGTGGCGGAAGCTCCGCAAAGACGCAGCCCTGCCGGTATGGTTCATTCCGAAAATCATGCGCCACACCGTCGGTACCGAGCTGCGTCGTCGCGGCGTAAAGGGCTGGGACGTGAGCGGCCAGATGGGCCACAAGAAAGGCGAGAGCTCGCCGACCACAGAGAACTACGCCAAGTTCGATCCGGAGTACCTCGCCGGCGCGAAGAAAGCGCTTGATGATTGGATGTTGGAGTTGTCGGCAGAAGTGCCGAGGATGCGCGATGCCAGTGCGATGACACAACAAGCTGGCATTGCTGATACTGCGTCCACCGAAACCGTTGCTACTGCGAGGTTTCAAGTGGTGGGCGGTACAGGGTTCGAACCTGTGACCCCTACCATGTCAAGGTAGTGCTCTACCGCTGAGCTAACCGCCCTTCTCAGCAACAATTTGTTCGTTGCGAGGGCGCGTATCTTAACCAACGAAACCGGGTAGGACAATAGATTTTTGAAAAAATCTTCACATTGACCCGCTCAGCCCAGATTGGCCTCCTTCAGCCGGTGAATCTGGTCGCGCACCCGGGCGGCATCCTCGAACTCCAGATCGCGCGCGTGCTGGTACATCTGCTGCTCCAGCTCCTTGATACGGGCGCCGAGCTTGGCCGGGTCCAGCGGCAGGAAGTCCGGTTCCGGCTCGGCCACGCGGCGGCCCTTGCCCTTGGCGGCGGATTTGGCCGAGCCGTCGTCATAGGCGCCCTCGAGAATATCGACGATGGGCCGGGCCACCGATTTGGGCACGATGCCATGCGCCTCGTTGTACTCCACCTGCTTCTGCCGGCGACGGTCGGTTTCGTCGATGGCCGCCTGCATCGAGCGGGTCATCTTGTCGGCATACAGGATCGCCTTGCCGCGCACGTTGCGGGCGGCGCGACCAATGGTCTGGATCAACGAACCGGTCGAGCGCAGGAAGCCTTCCTTGTCCGCGTCCAGAATCGCCACCAGCGACACCTCCGGCATGTCCAGGCCTTCGCGCAGCAGGTTGATGCCGACCAGCACATCGAACTTGCCCAGGCGCAGATCGCGGATGATCTCCACGCGCTCCACCGTATCGATGTCCGAATGCAGGTAACGCACGCGGATGCCGTGCTCGCCCAGGTACTCGGTCAGGTTCTCGGCCATGCGCTTGGTCAGCGTGGTGACCAGCACACGGTCGCCCATCTTGATCCGCGCATTGCACTCGGACATCAGGTCATCAACCTGGGTGCCGACCGGGCGGATCTCCACCTGCGGGTCGATCAGGCCGGTCGGGCGCACGACCAGTTCGGTGATCTCCTCGCCCGACTCACGCAGTTCGTACGGACCAGGCGTTGCCGACACGTAGATGCTGCGTGGCGAGCGTGCCTCCCATTCCTCGAAACGCAGGGGGCGGTTGTCCAGCGCCGACGGCAGGCGGAAACCGAACTCCACCAGCGTTTCCTTGCGCGAGCGGTCGCCCTTGTACATCGCACCGATCTGCGGAATGGTGACGTGCGATTCGTCGATGACCAGCAAGGCATCGGCCGGCAGGTAATCGAACAAGGTCGGCGGCGGCTCGCCCGGGCCCTTGCCGGTGAGGTGCCGCGAATAGTTTTCGATGCCGTTGCAGTAGCCCACCTCGGCCATCATCTCCAGGTCGTACTGGGTGCGCTGGGCCAAGCGCTGCGCCTCGACCAGCTTGTTCTGCGCGTACAGCTGCTCCAGCCGTTCCTTCAGTTCGACCTTGATCGTCTCCACGGCGGCCAGCACCCGCTCGCGCGTGGTTGCGTAGTGGGTCTTGGGGTAGATCGTATAACGCTGCATCCTGCGCAGGCTTTCGCCGGTGAGCGGATCAAACATGCTCAACTGTTCGATCTCACCATCGAACAGTTCGATACGCACCGCTTCGCTGTCCAGTTCGGCGGGAAACACATCGATCACCTCGCCGCGCACACGGAAGGTGCCGCGATGCAGTTCGTACTCGTTGCGCGTGTATTGCAACTGGGTGAGATGCTTGATCAGGTCGCGCTGATCGATGCGCTCGCCCTTGGACAGGATCAGGCGCAGCGACAGATAGTCTTCCGGCGCGCCCAGGCCATAGATCGCCGACACCGTCGCCACCACGATCGCATCCGGTCGCGACAGCAACGTTTTGGTCGCCGCCAGTCTCATCTGCTCGATGTGCTCGTTGATCGAACTGTCCTTCTCGATGAAGGTATCCGACGACGGCACATAGGCCTCGGGCTGGTAGTAATCGTAGTAGCTGACGAAGTACTCCACCGCGTTGTGCGGGAAGAACGCCTTGAACTCGCCGTACAACTGCGCGGCCAGGGTCTTGTTCGGCGCCATCACCAGCGTCGGCCGCTGCACCTGCTGCACGACGTTGGCGATGGTGTAGGTCTTGCCCGAGCCGGTCACCCCGAGCAGCGTCTGCTTGGCGATGCCGGCCTCGAAGTTTGCCACCAGCTTGTCGATGGCGGCGGGCTGGTCACCGGCTGGCGAGTACGGCGATACAAGCTGGAAGCTGTCGGACATGTCGGGTACTGGCGCGCGTGGACTGTCGAGTATAGCCAGCCACGGGATGACGATCGGGCAAGGCACAACCCCACGTTCAGTCAGGTGCGCAACCGGCTGCCCGGCGCCATCGCCGCTGGCAACCATGGCCGGTCCTCCCCGCCACAGGTCGCGCGATGCCCGATGCCGCCACGTCCCGCCCCTCTGCTCCCGCGCACAACGGCGGCATCACCCTGGTCGAACTGATCACCTGCCTCGCCGTATTGGCGTTACTGTCGGCCATCGCCGCACCGTCGTTGAAAGCCTTGCTGGAACGGCATCGCGCGATCGCCGCCGAGCACGTGTTGATCCGCCATCTGAACCTGGCACGCATGGCTGCGGTAACCCACGGGAACACGACGGTACTGTGCCCTTCGCTTGATGGCCGGCGATGCGCACGCGGCAGCGACTGGAACATAGGCTGGCTGCTGTTCCTGGATCGCGATGGCAACCGGGCGCCCGACCGCGCCAGCGACGTCCTCCGCGCCGAAACCGGGCCCGCATCCCGGCACCTGCGCCTGGTCGGCACCCGTGGCCGATCCGGCGTCCGTTACCTGCCCGACGGGCGCAGCGCCGGCTCCAACCTCACCATTTCCATCTGCAATCAGGACGGCACCCTGCTCTCGCAGATCATCGTCAACAACGCCGGACGCGTACGCAGCCAACGGCCCGCGGCGGCACGGCGCTGCCCCGGATGATGCGAAAACCCGCCGCGCAAGTGTTGCGCACCTCGCTCAGGACGATTAGAATGCGCCTCCCCGCCCGAATAGCTCAGCCGGTTAGAGCACTTGACTGTTAATCAGGGGGTCGTTGGTTCGAGTCCAACTTCGGGCGCCAAGCATTCAACAAAAAAGCCTGCGAGCAATCGCAGGCTTTTTTGTTGCCCGCAGTTCGCGAGTCCACGGGCATTCGTAGGAGCGGCTTCAGCCGCGAAGCTGGGGATGTGTCCACTGGGCACGGATACCGGCGATTGCAATCGCCATGGCGGCCAGGTCTCTCCGCAATGTTTCGATCCATGCAATGCAATTCCATGCCTGCCGAAGCCCGCAATTGGCAGGCCGGGATGAAATCCCGACATATGCGATGCCAATGCAACGTGGGTCATTGGCGCTGCAGCCCAGATTGTTGAGGCGCGATAACGACGCTGCTGATGTGGAGGCCTCGTGAGCCATCGGGCCGATGCGCAATCGCCGTCGTGCATTCTGCAATTGCGTGCACTTCCGGCATCGCCCGGAATCATCAGCTTCGCGGCTGAAGCCGCTCCTACAACAGGCTGCGGCACCACAAACGCCGGGCAAAGAAAAAGCCGCGATTGCTCGCGGCTTTTTCAGTATCTGGCGCCCGAAGTTGGACTCGAACCAACGACCCCCTGATTAACAGTCAAGTGCTCTAACCGGCTGAGCTATTCGGGCGGGGAGGCGCATTCTATACGCATGTTACGCGCGATGGTAGGGGTGATTGGCCAACATTGCCGCTGCGCGATACAACTGCTCGGCCACAACCAACCGCACCAGCATGTGCGGCAAGGTCAGCGGGCCGATCGACCACTTTTCATCGGCAACCGCAGACACTTCTGCTGCATGCCCTTCCGGGCCGCCGATCAGGAATGCAAGATCGCGCCCCTGCGAACGCCAATGCTCCAGACGCTGCGCCAACTGCTCCGAACTGAGTTGCCGCCCCGGCACATCCAGCGCCACCACGTACGGATTTTTCGGCAGCGCCGCCAACACGCGCCTGCCTTCATCTTCGATGGCGCGCTTGGGATCACGGCCCTTGCCGCGCAGGCCAGGTTCGATTTCCACCAACTCCAGCGGCAACCAGTGCGACAAGCGCTTCTGGTACTCGGCAAAGCCCTGTGCCACCCAGGAAGGGGCACGCTCGCCGGTAGCGATCAACCTGGCTTTCATGTCACGGCCTCCAGCGGGCGTTGAAACGAAGACGGCGCCCTGCGGCGCCGTCGCGAAGCATGTTGCAGGAAACGATCAGCGATCGTCCTGGTCATCCTCATAGGCTTGCGGCGGCTGGTCACCCACCGTCCACAGGCGCTCCAGCGCATAGAACTCGCGCACGCGCGGCAGCATGACGTGGACGATCACATCGCCCAGATCCACCAGCACCCACTCCGCTTCGCGCTCGCCCTCCACACCCAGCGGCATGACGCCCAGGTTCTTGGCAAAGCGCACCACTTCATCACCAATGGATTTCACGTGGCGGGTGGAGGTACCGGAAACGACGACCATGAAGTCGGCGACGCTGGACTTGCCGCGAACGTCGATCTCCACCGCGTCCTTGGCCTTGATCTCTTCCAGCGCGGCGTGAACGGACGCCAGCAGGGCCGGAACGGACGGCGGCGGGCTGGGCAATTGGGTCTTGATGACTTGGGCTTCGGAGGTCAAAACGGCAGAACTCGATGAATAAGGGGTCGATTATAGAGAACCCGGCGGCAAGCGGCATTCACGACGGTCAACGGCTGATGTACAGCCCGTTGGCTTGGATGTAGTCAGCTACCGCCCCGGGCACCAGCGACTGCCACTGTCCGCCCCCGGCAATCTGTTCACGCACGGCGGTCGCCGAGCCGGCATGCAGCGGTTGATGCAGGCACCAGACCCGCCCGGCAGCAGTTTCCAGCAATTCTTCGGCAGAACCTGCCCAGGCCCCGTGCAGGCGTTGGGCCAGCGGCTCGGGCAGCTGGCCGTCCAGGGCGTTGCCGGAGCGGTCGGCCACCACGATGTGGGCCAGGTCGAGCAGATGCTCCCACTCGTGCCAACCGGGCAGGCCAAGCAGGCTGTCGGCGCCCATCAGCAGTGCCAGCGGCTGGCCCATGCCGACGTCCTCGCGGATCTCGCGCAGGGTATCCACGGTCCACGACGGCACCCCCGGATGCTGCTCGGCACGCCGCAGTTCGCGCAGGTCGATGATGAAATCCGGATCGCCGGCCACCGCCAGTTCGAGCATGGCGGCCCGTTGCAGCGCGTCGGCGCCCGGCGGCGGGCGATGCGGTGGATCGGCTGCCGGCATCAGCCGCACCGGCACATTCAGCTCACGGGCCGCGCTGTGCGCGATCGCCAAGTGGCCGTTGTGGATCGGGTCGAAGGTGCCGCCGTAGAACAGCAGCAGCGAATTGGTGTTGACCTGGCGCTGCCGGACCGGCGCCGGCTGCGGCGCCGCCTCAGCGCGCACCGCGCACCAGCAGGCGCACCGCCTGGGCCTCGGACAAGGCTATCAGCAGCCGCTCCAGACCCAGCCACGGATCGCCGTCGGCACGGCCTTTGGCCATGCGATCCACCTGCGAGGCCTCAGCGACGAAGCGCTCCCAGCGGCGCGGATCAGGATGCCGCTGCAAGGCACGCTTGAACGGCGCCTGGCGCGACTCCCAGATGCCCTTGGCCTTCATTTCGCCAGCCAGATTGCCGCCACTGGCCTGGACCCGGGACAGCCCGGCAGTCAGCAGCAGCTCACGGATCAGGATCGGCATCAGCGCGGCCACCGCTTCGCCTTCAGCGCGCAGCCCGGCCAGCATCCGCAGTACCGCCTGCGGCTGCCCGGAGAAGGCGGCTTCGCTGAGGCGGAACACGTCATAGCGGGCGGCATCGGCCACCAGCGATTCCATTTTTGCCACGTCCAGCGACTGGCCGTCGGCGAGCAGCGCCAGCTTGTCGATTTCCTGCGCGGCGGCGAGCAGATTGCCTTCCACGCGCTCACTCAGGCGTTGCACCGCAGCCGGCTCGGCGCGCAGGCCTTTCGCGCGCAGGCGGCGTTCGATCCAGTCACCCAGCTCATGCGGCTTGATCGCCCAGGCCACCGACAGCACACCGACCTTGCTCACCGCTTCGGCCCATTTGCCCTGGTGTGCCTTGCTCCACTCGCCTGCGGTGATCAGCAGCACCACATCGTCAGCCGGACGTGCGCAGAAATCACTGATGACCTCGGCGCCTTCCTTGCCCGGCTTGCCGCTGGGCAGGCGCAGCTCGACCAGGCGCCTGGCGCTGAACAGGCTGGGCGCATTGAAGCTGGACGCCAGTTGGCCCCAGTCGAAATCGCGGCCGTCCGCGTCAAACACTTCGCGTTCGCCGATGCCGTCGGCGCGGGCCTTGGCTCGCACCGCATCGGCTGCTTCGATCACCCGCAGCAACTCGGGGCCGGCAATCAGGTAGACCGGCGCAAGCGCCTGGCCACCGATCTGGCTGATCAATTGTTCCGGGCGCAGTTCCATGGCTCAGGCAGCCTGCGGGGCGCGATCAGTCAACGTCGCCTGCGCCCTGCACGGGCGGCGCCTGCGGCGGGGCCAGCTTCTGCTTTTCCAGATCGGCGCGGACCACGCTGTCGATGCGGCGCAGGATCGAGGCTGCCATTTCCCGGCGCAGTTCATCGGCCAGGATCTCGCGCTCGGTGGTGGTGCCGGTGGCGTCTTCGGGCGGCGAGACGTAATCGCGTGACAGTTCGACCGCCTGCTCCGGCACCAGCGCGCTGCCATCTGGCTTGAGGAAGGAGAACACCACGGCGTAGCGCAGGCTGTACTCCTGCGCGCGGCCCTGGCCGTCGATGGCGATCGGCAGGTCGCCCCAGCGCTCGGAGCGGATCTGCAGGCGCGCAAGCGCCGGATCGTCCTTGCCCTGGCCCGGAGTGCCATCCTCGCCGACGACAGTGGCGCCGGAGGAGCGCAGGCCCCGGTTGAGCAGCTTCACCAGCTCGCTGTAACGCACTGTCGATTCCACTTTCACCGCCGGCATGTCCGCAGGCAGGGCGAGCTTGTTGCGCAGATGGAAGCCACAGCCGGTCAGGCCGGCAGCGAGGATCAAGGCGATCAGGTATCGGGTCATTGGCACAGTCTGGCGGAGCCGGCCGGGAGCGGCAATAGAAAACGGCTCGGCATCATCGCGCATCGGATGTGAGCGGGGATGAAACCGTGCGTTGTCGGCGACGCATGCGATCGCTGGAACCTTGCGTTGCCTAGCGACTGGCGCTGGAGCTGCAAGGCAAGAACAGGAGCGCCCTCATCCGCCCTCCGGGCACCTTCTCCCGCTTGCGGGAGAAGGGAAAGCTCAGTCCGCTTGCGGGAGAAGGGGAAGCTCGTTCCGCTTGCGGGAGAAGGGAAAGCTCAGTCCGCTTGCGGAAGAAGGGAAAAGCTCGGCCCGCTCGCGGGAGAAGGGGGAGCTCGGCCTGCTCGCCCGGAAAGGGACGGCGCGGCCCGCTTGTTGGAGAACGGGAAAGCCCAGTCCGCTTGCGAGGGATGGGAACAACACTGCCCGCTTGCCGTAGTAGCGACAGCACGGCCACTGGCGGAGATGGGACGCTGCGATTCTAGTGCGGGCCACGAAAAACCCACGGTCGGCTTGCGTGGGAATTGCAGGCGCCAAACAAAAAAGCACGCCCCGCGAGCGGGGCGTGCCTTGGTTCCTACCATCCGGAGGCGTTACGCCGCCACGATGTTGACGATTTTGCCCGGGACGATGATGACCTTGCGGATGGTCAGGCCGTCCAGGAACTTGGCCGTGTTCGGCTCGTCCTTGGCAGTGGCTTCAATCAGCTCGCGCGAAGCATCGGCGGCCACGTCGATCGTGCCACGCAGCTTGCCGTTGACCTGCACGGCCAGGGTCAGGGCGTCCTTCACCAATGCGGCAGCGTCGGCCTGCGGGAACGGCTGGTCTTCCAGCAGCGTCTCGCCATTGCCCAGCAGCTGCCACATGGCGTGACAGGCGTGTGGGGTGATCGGATTCAGCAGCAGCACCGTGGCCTGCAACGCCTCCTGGCGCACCGCACGGCCCTGCTCGCTGGCATCGTCGAACTTGGCCAGTGCGTTGAGCAGCTCCATCACCGCGGCGATGGCGGTGTTGAAGGCGTGACGACGGCCAAAGTCATCGCTGACCTTGCCGATTGTTTCGTGGGTCTTGCGACGCACGGCCTTCTGCTCGGCGGTCAGTGCTGCCACGTCCAGTGCCGGCGCAGCACCGCCGTCGGCGTGCTTCTGCACCATCGTCCACAGGCGACGCAGGAAGCGCGCCATGCCGTCGACGCCGGCTTCGTTCCATTCCAGCGACTGTTCCGGCGGTGCGGCGAACATCGAGAACAGGCGCACGGTGTCGGCGCCGTACTTGGCCACCATCGCCTGCGGATCGACGCCGTTGTTCTTGGACTTGGACATCTTCTCGGTGCCGCCGATCACCACCGGCTGGCCGTCGCTGCGCAGCGTCGCGCCGACGATGCGGCCACGCTCGTCACGCACGGTGTCCACATCGGCCGGGTTGAACCAATCCTTGGAACCGTCGCTGTTCTGGCGGTAGAAGGTTTCGGCGATGACCATGCCCTGGCACAGCAGGTTCTGCGCCGGCTCGTTGCTTTCCACCATGCGTGCGTCACGCAGCAGCTTGTGGAAGAAACGGAAATACATCAGGTGCAGGATGGCGTGCTCGATGCCACCGATGTACTGATCCACCGGCAGCCAGTAGTTGCCGCGCTTGTCCACCGCGTCGCGGGCACCCGGCGAGGTGTAGCGCGCGTAGTACCAGCTCGACTCCATGAAGGTGTCGAAGGTGTCGGTTTCACGCTCGGCCGCGCCGCCGCAGTCCGGGCAGGTGGTCTTGCGCCATTCCAGATCAGCCTTGATCGGCGAACCGGTACCGTTGAGCTCGACGTTCTCGGGCAGGATCACCGGCAGCTGGTCTTCCGGCACCGGCACCGCGCCGCACTTGTCGCAGTAGATCACCGGGATCGGGCAGCCCCAATAACGCTGACGGCTCACGCCCCAGTCGCGCAGGCGGTAATTGATGCGGCGCTGGCCCTGGCCCTTGCGCTCGAAGCGCTCGGCCAGTGCCTCGAAGGCACCCTGGAAATCCAGGCCGTCGAACTCGGCCGAATTGACTAGCTCGGTCTCGCGGCTCTTGTCGGTGTACCAGTCCTGCCAACGGTTGGCGTCGTAAGTGCGCTCGTCGTCGTTCTTCGGGTTCTTCAGCGCGATGACCTGCTTCTTGGGCAGGTTGTACTTGGTGGCGAACTCGAAATCGCGCTGGTCGTGGCCGGGAACGGCCATCACCGCGCCGGTGCCGTAGCCCATCAGCACGAAGTTGGCGACCCAGATCGGCACCTGCTCGCCACTGACCGGATGGACGGCCTTCAGGCCGGTGTCCATGCCGCGCTTTTCCTGGGTTTCCAGTTCAGCCTCGGACACACCGCCCTGCTTCAATTCAGCCAGCAGCGCGGCCAGCGCCGGGTTGCTCTTGGCTGCGTGCAGGGCCAGCGGGTGTTCACCAGCAATGGAGACAAAGCTCACGCCCATCACCGTGTCCGGGCGGGTGGTGAACACGCGCAGCGGGTCCAGCGCGGCGCCATCCACGTCACGCACGTCGAACTGGATTTCCAGGCCTTCGGAGCGGCCGATCCAGTTGCGCTGCATGGTCTTGACCGAATCCGGCCAGCCCGGCAGTTCGTCCAGGCCGTCCAGCAGTTCCTGGGCGTAGTCGGTGATGCGCAGGAACCACTGCGGGATCTCACGCTTCTCGACCAATGCGCCGGAGCGCCAGCCGCGGCCGTCGATGACCTGCTCGTTGGCCAATACGGTGTTGTCCACCGGGTCCCAGTTCACCACCGAATTGCGGCGGTAAGCCAGGCCCTTGCGCATCAGCCGGGTGAACATGCGCTGTTCATGCACGTAGTACTCAGGCGTGCAGGTGGCGAACTCGCGCGACCAGTCGATCGCATAGCCCATCGCCTTGAACTGGCCACGCATGTGGTCGATGTTGGCGTAGGTCCACTTGGCCGGCGCGGTCCTGTTCTTGATCGCGGCGTTTTCGGCGGGCAGGCCGAACGCATCCCAGCCCATCGGCTGCAGCACGTTGTGGCCGGTCATGCGCTTGTAGCGGCTGATGACGTCGCCGATGGTGTAGTTGCGCACGTGGCCCATGTGCAGCGCACCGGACGGGTACGGAAGCATCGACAGGCAGTAGTACTTGGGCTTGTCCGAGGTCTCGGTGACCTCGAAGGCGCGCGTGTCCTCCCAGAATTTCTGGGCGGCGGATTCAACCTGCTGGGGATCGTACATAGTGGGTTCGACGCTGGACATGGCAACGCTGGGCAACGGCAAAGCCGCAAAGGGTACCGCAGTGCATCATGGCACTCCAATCGGACCCCCCTGCCCGGTCAGCGGAAAACCGCAGGTAGTTGATCTGATGGGAGTTTCGGGAACTCACCGAATTCCCGAAATACCGCAGAACACTGGCACTTCAGCCGATTCCCCGCGCCTGCGGCTCAGCCGCGCGGTGGCGCCAGCCGCCATGCTCCCAGCAACCAGACCAGCCAACCGAGGAAGGCCAGGCGCTGCGCCATCGCCGCCGGCATCGCGATCTCGAACAGGAACGCGCTGCACACGCTCCACAGCGCGCAGGCTACCGCCAGGGTTGCCAAGGGCCGCCATGCAGCTGCCTTGGCCGCGCCAAGGCGCAGCGCAACGGCGCCGGCGGTGAAGGCCACCAGCCACAACAGCCAGGCGCTGGCGTGGAACTGGCTGGCCTGGTTCTCAATGTCCTCCACGTCCAGCGGCAGGCCGCCCATCGCCACGAAGGCAACCGCCGCCAGCAGCAGCATCTGCCCGGCAATGCGCAACGTGCGCGGAGCGTTGGCGGGCATGCGCAGGATCAGGTCCAACGCCGCCGCACCGGCCAGCAGGCCAGGCAACACGAAGCCCAGTGCACTGAACAGCTCACCATCGGGCACGCCACGCGCGCCAAGCAGTGACACCGGATGGCGCAACTGGTCATAGCCCTCCAGCCGTGTGCCAAACACCACCACGGCTGCAATCCAGATGACCGCCGCCAAGGGACCGGTCCAGGCCAACATCTTCATTTTCGACACCGCACACCTTTGCGTTTCTGGCCGACGCTGACATGCCCCGGCTAACCGGCGTCATTGTGACCGGCGTGATGCGCGGGTGCACTGCCTGGCGGTGGAGCCCGCGTTACCGCTCCCCCGCCCTCCCCTTCGCCTGCGACGAAAGGGAGGGACTGGATGCCGTGACCCATCAGGAAAGGAGGCGTCGCCCCTCACTGGCACTGCCATTCGCCTGCGGCGAACGGGAGGGGCTGGATGCTGCGACCCGCCCGGGGAAGGAGGCGGCGGGTGTTTCGGCCTGCGGCGAAAGGGAGGGAGCGGAGCGGCCATTGCGGCGTCAGGGAGGCGCGTTGCGTTCGCCCCGCTCCCTCTCTTTCGCCGCAGGAGCCAGCGTGAGGGAACAGCAGTCCGTCAGAATCCTTACCCGCCGATGCCGGAAATCTCCACGCGCCGGTTCGGGGCCAGGCAGCTGATCAGGGCAGTGCCACTGGACCCACTGCAATCCACCAACGGCTCGGTGTTGCCACGTCCTTCGGCACGGATGGCGTTGGCTGGCACGCCCTGCTGGACCAGGTATTCGCGCACCGCGTCGGCACGTCGTTGCGACAGTGTCCGGTTGTAGGCATCACTGCCGATGCGGTCGGTATAGCCGATGACCACCAGATTCACGTCGTTCACCCTCGGCCCGAGGCCGCTCACCACCTCGGCAAGCCTGGCCCTGCCACCTTCGGCCAAGGTGGCGCTGTCGAAGGCGAACAAGGCATCGGCGGAAATGCGCAGCGGTGCCGCAGCTGCCGGGGGCGCTGGCGGCGCCGGTGCCGGCGGCGGCTCCAGCAATGCCGCGCAGCTTTCCGGCTTCCAGGCCTGGCCACTGGAGCTACCGTCCGCGTTGAACCGCACCTGGAACTGGCATTGGATGGGCGCCGCGCCGACGCTGCGTCGGAAGTTGAACAGGTAATTCCACTCGCGCACGCCCCACAGGCCTTCATTGAAGTGCGGCGTGCCCAACAACGTCTGCAACTGGTCCTTGTTCATGCCCGGCGCGTATTGGCGCAGGTTGTCCAGGTTCACGTAGGTGCCGCCGGCCGGATAGGCCCGGGCCGGATCGGGGAGGGTGTCTTCGCGCACCTGCCCCTTGCTGCTGCATGCGGTAAGTGTCGCCAGCAAGGCCAGCACAAGCCATTTCTTGTCCATGATTACCCCCGTGCGCGTTGGCGCAGCCATCAGGTGCCGGCGCGGCGCGCCGGCACGTTGTCTGTCATCACCACTGGAAGCCGGCACCGACGGTCACGCCGCCGTCGCCGCGGGTATTGGCCGAGCCGCTGAGCTTGTAGATCCAGCGGCCGCCGTCGGTCACACCGGACACGCCCACCGCCATGCTCGATTCGCCGTGGAAGGTGCTGGCCGCGACCGATGCCATGCGCTTGCCGGCTTCAGACGGTTGCGGCAGGCCCGCCATGGCCATCGCCGAGGCGATACCGGCCGAGGCGCGGTCGTCCACCCGCTTGATGTCGCGACCGATGTCATTGAAACGTTGATCGGTGTAGTTCTTCGACCAGTCCATCGCCTCCCCCAGGCCTTTGTTGAGTTGTGCAACGTTGACTGCATCGGTCGGCGCCACGCCGGTGGCTACGTTGTGGATCACGGTGCTGGTGCCGGGCTTGCCCATCGTCACGCTGGCGTAGTTGGTGGTGCCGTCGGTGTTCTGGTCGTAGCGCACCGTGCCCTGTTGCGAGGCCTGCAACTGGCGCAGGTTGACCGCATCGGTGGCTTCGGCACCGTCTGCCACGTTGGTGATCTGACGTTCGGCCCCTGCCGCGCCCACCGAGACGGTATTGGCGCGACTGGCCACCGACCCGGCGCCCAACGCAACGCTGCCGTTGGCCGACGCCGTGGCGCCATCACCGATGGCCACGGCCTGGGTGCCACTGGCAGTGGCAGCAGGGCCGGCGGCGAGGCTGTCCTGCCCGGTTGCCGACGCCGCCGCCTTGGTCGACTTGACCGCGAAGTAGGCATTGCCGGCGCCACCGTTCTGGATGTTGTCGATGCGCTTGTTGACGTTGACGATGGAACCATCCATCGCCTCCAGCGCATCGGTGACATTGCCGAAGGTCTGCTGGGTGCTGGCACCGGCACTGTTGATCGAGGTGACGTTGAAGCTGGCCGCGGACCATTGCCCGGTACTGCTGTTGAACTGCATGGTGCCGCCAATCGCCGAAGCCACCGCGTCATTGGTGGCTGCCAGCTGGCCACCGTTGATGGCATCCAGGCTGCCGCTGGCGACGCTGCCGTTGGCGACGTTGCGCACCGCCACCGGCGCGCCGCTGCCGTCACCGGTCAGCCGTACTTCGTTGGTGGCGTTGCCCGCGCCATCGGCGGTGTACAGCACCGCCAGCGGATCACTGCCGCCCGGGCCAGTGCGTGGCAGCTTGCTGAGGTTCAACAGCGATTCGCTGATCGATGAGAACGCGCCGCCGATATCGGCGTAGCCCAGCAGCGATGCCTGACCCTGCGCGTTGATGTTGTTGATCTGGTAGCTCGGCGCGCCGAACACGCCACCGCTGAAGCTCGCGCCGCCACCCAGGATGGTGGTCAACGAGCTGCCCATGCCGAACAACTGCCCGCCATTGATCGCATCGCTGCTGCCGGCAGCCACCGCACCGGCGGCCAGGTTGGTGATCACGGTGCCGGACGGCGCGTTGCCACTGCCCAGCGTTACCCGCGTGTAGTCGACCACTCCGGCAGCGTCTTCGTCATAGACCACCGCGGCCAGGCCGAGGTCGTCGATCTGGTCCAGCGCACCGCGCAGTTGCTTGACGTTGACCGCATCGGTGTCCTGGCTGCCGGCAGCGACGTGGGTGATCTGCCGCTCACGTCCAGCCGAGCCCACCGCAACCTCGCCGATGGAGGTTTGGGCGGCGGTCAAGCCGAACGCGGTGTAGTTGTCCTGGCCGCCACGTTCGGCGTTGGATTTGAAACCCAACGCCACACTGTTGGCCTTGTCCGAAGTGGCGCCGGCACCGAGCAGGGTCTGCGCATTGGCGGTGCCCTTGGCGCTGTCACCGACCACCACAGAGTGGCCCTGGCGCGCATCGTAGTCGGCGGTGGGAACGCCGGTGGGATTGTTGGGGTCGTTCGGCCCGGCACCGGGGAAGGCGACGCTGGCATCCTGCTGGGCCAGGCGGTGCTCGGCGTTGGAACCGATCACCACTTCCTTCGAGCCGTTGGCATAGGCGCCCTCGCCGATCAGCACCTGGTAGTCCTGCGCGGCGTTCACCGACCAGCACTCCACGCTCACCAGACCCAGCACGTTGGCGCAGGTGCTTGCCCAGGCCGGCGCATCTTCCGGCAGCACCAGACCCAGCAGGCCATTGGGATCGCCGTTGTTGATGTTGTAGATGTAGCTGTCGGAGGTGACGCCACCGATCAGGGTCAGGTGCGAGTTGGAGCCGGTGGCCAGGTTGCCTGCACCGTCCAGCAGCTGGCCTACCGGGGTCAGGTTGACCAGCGGAACGCCCAGCAGGTTGGTCACCGCGTAGCCCTGGGCGATGTTGGCGTTGCTCAATGCCAGGTTGCCGTCGGTCAGATAGCCGTTGCCGCCCAGCACCGACCCCAGCGTCGGGCCAACCAACTGGTCCACGCTGCCGACCAGCCCGCCGGTGCCGACAATCAGGCCGCTGGCGTTGGTCTTCGGCGGAGGTGCCAGCGTCGGCGCTACGGGAGGCGCGGTGCCGGTGAGCTGGCCGACCGTATTGGACAGCCCGCCGGTGACCGCGCCGGTCAATCCGCCCAGCAGGTCGGTCACGCCTTTTACGCCGGAGTTGGACCCGGTAAGGCCACCGAGCGTGTTGCCGGTGCTGTCGAGCAGGGTGCTGGCGGTGTTGTCCACCGTGCCCAGCAGGTTCTGCACGGTGCCGGTGACATTCCCCTCGGCCAGTGCGCCGGTCGTGTCCTTCAGCCCGCCGGCCAATGCGCCCACCGTGTCGCTGATGCCATTGCCCAGCGTGTTCGAGCCGGTGACACCCTTGACCACACCACCGAGCAAGTCGCCGACGCCATCCAGCACCGGCGTCACACCATTGACCAGGCCATCGACCAATCCACCCAGACCAGTGCCCTTGGCGACGCCACCGGTCAGTTCTTCCACCGCCTTGACGGTGCCGGTCACCGTGCTGGCCACCGGGTTGCTTCCGTCCTGCGCGCCCGGCAGCAGCACGCCACCCAGGCCGAGTACGCCATCGCCGGTGTGCTGGCTGACCGATGCGACAGTGGTGGTCAGATGCGAAGTCAGTGTTTCCACGGCGGCGCCGGGCTTGCCGGTGAGCACTTCACCGGTCAGTTCCTTCACCGCCCCTGCGGTGGATGCCAGCGTGTCATGCAGGGCATTGCCGCCCTCCTCCTTGCCCGGCGACAACACATTGCCCAATCCCAGCAGGCCCTCACCGGTCTGCCCGCCGACCGAGGTCAAGGTGTTGTCCACGTGCGAAACCAGCGTCTGCACCGCTGCCTGCGGCTTGCCGGCAAGCACCTCGCCGGTGAGTTCCTTGACTGCGCCTGCGGTGGAAGCCAGCGTGCCGTGCAACGGGTTGCCGCCTTCTTCCTTGCCCGGCAGCAGCACGTTGCCCAGACCCAGCAGATCAGGTGTGCCGTGCGGCAGCGCTGCAACGACTGCGGTCACCTTCGCAGTGGCAGCCGCCGGCTTTGCCGTCAACAGGGCATCAGCCGCCACTGACAGCCCTGCCGCCGGCATCGACGTCGGGGTTTGCCGAACGCCGGCCTTCACTGCGACCTGCGCACGTACTGCCGGTACGGGCGTGGACTGGCGCGGCTTGACCGCCGCTGCAACGGCAACATCCAGCTGGGCGACGGCCGGCAGTTTCACCGACACACCCAGCGATGCCTTGGCATCGACCGGCGGCAATGCGCTGGCAACGATCTGCTGCGCGTCGGTGCTGCTGTACTTGGCCACCAGGTCCTGCAGGTCGGCCAGCCTGGCGTCGGTAGCCGCCGCTGGCCCGGCCATCGCCAGCGCAATGGCGCCACAGATGCCTGCCAGGGCCCAGTTGTAGGCCTGCGACAATTTCGCCGGCCCAGTGCGTTTGCCGTGCGCGCTTGCCAGCTCCGAACCCACCACGAACGCATTGAGGGTGTGGTTCCAGACCAGTCGGTAGATGCGGTTCATCAGGAGCCTCCGTTTCGATCCATCCGGGCGCGGACGAGTCTTGGTTTCGTGAGGCCAGTACACCGCGTGCCACGACGCGCAATTACCCGCATCCGGCACATCCATAGGACGAATTGGCAAAGCGTTACCCGTTACCGGCAAGCCGATGCACGTATTCGGCAATCGTGGATTTCCTTTGACGTGCCCGTCACGCAGCTGCGGCGGAGGGGCGATCGGACTTCCGCATTCGCTCGGCATTTCCGCAAACGCGCCGCTTTCAATCGACGGATGTCGGGGCATCAATCGCGCTCTTACGTTCTCTGTTCTGCTGCATCAGAGGCGAACGCAAAAACAGAAGCGTCTGCTTCGCGGCAATGGCAAAGGAGAAACGGAAGGCTTAGGGATGAAAGAAACGAAACCTCAAGCCGGCGTGTAGGTGCCGCGCATCAGGGTTTCGCTGGGCAGCTCGCCGAACACCCGGCGGTAGTTGTCGGCAAAGCGCGACAGATCCCACAGTCCGCAACTGAGTGCGATGGACTTGACCGACTTGCGCCCGGCATCGGCATTGGAAAGCCCGCGACACGCCTCGCACAGCCGTAGCATCGACAGATAACGCACGGGCGAAATACCGACCAGTTCTTCGAACGCGTAACGCAGCGCCCGTTCGCTGACCCCGGCGGCATCGCACAGTTCCTGCATGTAGATATGGCGACGCAGATTGGCGTACATCAAGTCTTCGGCACGGCGGAAGATCAGGTAGCGCTGACGCCGACTGCGGTTGCACGACACCCGCTCCACCGGGCCATTGGAGATCAGCTCCTTCACATGCGCATCGAGCATGGCGTTGATCTCGTCGCTGGTGACCTCGCCCTGGGTGATGCGCTCATGCAGCCCCTGGTAGTACGCCTGCAACGGAATGTGCGGCCGACCACTGACCAGCGGCATGCCCGGCGCCTCCTCGCCCAGCCCGCCCAGGCGCTGTGCCGCGGCCCGCTCCTGGAATCGCTTCAGTGGCACCAGCACGAAGGTCACGCGGCTACCGGCACCCAGTGCGAACTCGGTAACGCCTTCAGGCATCACCGAGACGACATTGCCGGAGGTCAGTGGCACCCCGTGGCACCAGCTGCTTTCGGCATCCACCGACTGCAGCCAGCCCAGCAGGCACCAATCCAGCGGCAGCACGAAGCGCCCGCGCGTGCGTGCGCCCATTTCGAAGGTGCACAGCAGTGCCTGGTCATGCACGAACGAGGAGATCGCAGCAGTCGGCGGCTGGTCGTCGAGCAGCACCAGCTCGACATGGCATACCCGCAGGGTGCTCCCCAGCGACGCCAGATCGAAGGACCGCAAACCACGACCGTCAGCAACCGCATCCATGTGAAACGCCTTTGCGGCACCCGGACGGGTGCCACTTCAGAAGCCAGACTTGCCATCGCAGGCCGTCATCGCCACCTGCAATCCCCTGACGCACATGCTGAAAACAACGGCGGAAAACCTGAATTCGTACAACTGGGCTACATCGCCAACGGTTCCGATACTGACAAATAAACGATGAGTTCTCTGTAAGAGCGGATGTGTGAAATAGAGACTTACATCACGGAAATGAAAAACAGTTGGTTATTGCCGAATTTGCGCATCCGGCTTCACACCCTTGTTGCAATGATGCTCCCGGGCATGCCACGCATGCCGACAGGGGAGGCGGAAGCATCGGCGGGGAAAAGCCGGTAGTTCGGCTATGCAAACCGCCATCGGCACGCCTGTCGGTGCAGGGCAACCCAATGACCTTATCGGGCAGCAATGCCCTACTTTGCCCGGCTGTTTGTCGGTGCAACACCGACAACCGGGTCATCAGGGAGAACGCAATGAACGCTCAGATCCGGAAGTTCTTCAAAGAAGAAGATGGCGTCACCGCACTGGAGTACGGGCTGCTGGCGGCGGTCATTGCCGGCATCATCATTCTCTTCGCGCGCGATGGCCTCACCGAAGTCTTCAACGCCGTGCTGACCAAGATCAAAGCCGTGGTCAGTGGCACCGGCGGTGGCAGCACCACGCCTCCTGCAGGCTGAGCCATCAGGCAAGCGCCATGAGCCTGCTCACCCTCACCGCTCTGCTGCTCGGCCTGCATGTGGCCATCAGCGACATGACCGCACGTCGCGTCAGCAATCGCGCATTGTTGACGGTGCTGGGTGTGGTGGCCCTCGCGCAGATGATTTCCCTGGCAGAGGGGGCAGCACCCTCCCCGTCCATCGGCCAATGCCTGCTGGGTGGCGTGATCGGGCTGCTGGTGTTGTTGCCCTTCCATGCCATCGGCTGGATGGGAGCCGGTGACGTGAAGTTGTTCTCGACCATCGGCTTCCTGCTGGGCACCAAGGCATTGCTGCCCATCTGGGTATTTGCCAGCCTTGCTGCCGGAGGCCACGCGCTCCTCGTCGTCGCGTGGCCTTTGGTGGCCGGTTCTCTGACTGCAATCACCGGCCCGCTGTCAGCCCGTCCGGCTCCGGCCTGGCTGCACCACTGGCAACGCGATCTGCGTGTGGCACGGCAGGGACGCAGTGGCATTCCTTACGCTGCCTACCTGGGCCTGGCGATGATCGGTTACACATTGATCGGAGGCGGCCATGTCTGAGCGTCGCTACCACCAACGACGCCACACACGCGGCGTGGTGACCATCGAATTCGCGTTCCTGCTGATGTTTGGGGTGCTGCCGTTGCTGCTGGTCACCTTCACCGGGGTGATGATCTTCGCCGCCCAGCAGTCGCTGGCGCTGGCGGCCGGCGAAGGCGCGCGCGCTGCGCTGCGCTACGGCGACATCACCGAGCGCCGCAGCAATGCCTGCCAGGCAGCCGCGCGCTCGATGCAATGGCTGCTCAATTTCTCGCGGACCACGCCGGCCTGCGGCGTGGCCGATGCGCCACCGGTGGTGGTGTCGCAGTCCTATGCCTGCACCTCCGATGCCAGCGTGCAGTGCATCCGGGTCACCGCCTCCTACAACTACGACGCCCATCCGTTCCTGCCCGGCACCGGTCGCCTGCTGAGCTGGAGCCTGGGTCAATCACTGAGCAGCACCGCAGTCGTGCAACTGGACCTGGGCACCCGCTGACCCATCGAACCGCGCAACAGGGAGCTTCACGATGCCAAAGGCAATACGCATAGCCGCCATCCTGTTGCTGGTACTGGCCGGAATACTGGCCGTACTGGCCGTTGGCATCGCGCGCCGTTCCGCGCCGGCCGCCGATGCGCCGGTCGCTGCCGCCACAACAGCCAAGGTCCCGGCACGCGTGGTGGTGGTCGCCACCCGCGCGCTGATTGCCGGGCAACCCATTGCCGCTGCCGACCTGTCCACCACCGAACTTCCCGTGGCCCCCAACGAAGGCTTTGCCAGCATCGACGAGGTTGCCGGACGGGTGCCTGGCAGGGACATCGCTGCCGGCGCGATGCTCGCGCCGAGCCAACTGCTGCAGGGCATCGCGGCCACCGTCAAACCCGGCGAGCGCGCGGTATCGGTGCCGGTGGACGAGCTGGCCGGCGTCAGCAACCGGGTCACGCCCGGCGACTACGTGGATGTATTCGTGAGCCTGCAAAGCCCCACCGATGACAGCAACCAGAATGCCAATCCGCAGGCACGGCTGCTGTTGTCACGTCTGCGCGTGCTTGGTTACGGCGCCGATGATGTCGGCCGGCAACAGGCCGCCAGCACTGAAGGCAGCACCGGCCAGCCCGAACCCGGCAGCCGCGCTGAGACCATCGCCTCACGCAATGCCAGCGGTTCCAGCAGTGACCAGGCCAACGCTCCCGCGCGCAGCGCGATCCTCGCGGTGCCGGTGGAAGATGCCGGGCAACTGCTGCTGGCCGCACACAATGGCCGGCTGTTCCTGGCGCTACGCAACCCTGGTGACACCGCACTGGCCGACGCCTCGCTGTTCGCCGCACCGGCGCCGGTACTGGCGCTGCGCGGGAACCTGGATGCGGCCGATGCCGATGCCGCCAGCCGTCCTGAAAACCAGGCCTTTGCCGGCATCAGCCTGGCCGCACTGGCCGGCGATGACACACGCAAGCCCACCGCAGTCCCGGCGCAGGCGCAAGCACCAAGGGCGCGCGGCAACCGCCCGGTCAACCGCAACAACATCGAAATCATCCGTGGGACGACACCGTCCAATCGCCTGTCTTCGCCATGACCGGAGGCCCGCTCTTGTTCCAGCGTTCGCACACATCCACTTCCCTGCTCGCCGCGCTGCTGCTGTCTGGCGCGGGCGTGATGCCGCTGCTGCTTGCCCCGCCCGCACATGCCGAAGCACCGGCCAACATGGTGCTGCTGGAGCTCAACGAACAGCGTCCCTGGAACCTGCCCAGCGGGGTGGAACGCATCGCAATTGCCGACCCGTCCATCGCCGACATCACCCGCCTGGGCCGCAACAACGAGGCCCTGCTGGTCGGCAAGTCGGCCGGCAGCACCACGTTGCTGTTGTGGCTGCGCAACCAGGCCGCGCCGTCGCGGGTGCGGGTCGAAGTACGCAACGCCATCCAGGGCGGTCTGCTGGATGGTGGCGGCAGCCAAGTCACCGTGCAGGGGACGCAGGCGCTGCTGTCCGGCAGCTCGGCATCGCTGCTGGAACACGAGGCCAGCCGCAAGGCAGCGGCCTCATCGGTAGGTGACAAGGGCCTGATTGCCGACGCCTCCACCATCGCCAACAGCGGCGTGGTGCAGGTGGAAGTGAAGGTGGTGGAATTCAACAAGACGGTGATGAAGCAGATCGGCATCAACTTCACCAACACCAATGGCGGCTTCAGTTACGGCATCGCCTCGCCGGCCGGTGGTGGCGACGGCGGCGCACTGTCCTCGGCATTCAAGCTGGTGGCCAAATCCCTGCCCGGCCAATGGGACGCCAACATCGACCTGCTGCAAAGCAACGGCATGGCGCGGGTGCTGGCCGAGCCGACGCTGGTGGCGCTGTCCGGGCAGAGCGCCAGCTTTCTGGCCGGCGGTGAGCTGCCCATTCTCGAACCGCAGGGCCTTGGCACCACCACGGTGACCTTCAAACCATTCGGCATCGGCCTGACCGTCACCCCGACAGTGCTCTCGGCCGACCGTATTTCGCTGAAGGTGGCGCCGGAAGCCAGCGACCTGGATTACAGCCGCGGCATCGTCCTGGACGGCACCCAGATCCCGGCCATCTCCACCCGCCGCGCCGACACCACGGTGGAACTCGGCGATGGCGAGAGCTTCGTCATTGGCGGGTTGGTCAGCAGCCAGCTGTCCTCGGTGGTCAACAAGATTCCGTTGCTGGGCGACATCCCGGTGATCGGCTCGTTCTTCCGCAACCTCAACTACAAGCGCGAGGACAAGGAACTGGTGATCGTGGTGACACCGCGGCTGGTCAAGCCGCTGGCTCGCGGCACCGACATTCCGCTGCCTGGGCAGCGCGAATCACAACCCAAACTGCCGGTCTGGGGCTCGTGGCTGCTGGCGCCTGCCGGCCCCGACCAGCTCCCCGGTTTCTCACGCTGAAGCCCGCCCCCATGTCCCCGGTGATGCCGTTGCCCCTGACCCCAAGCACGAACGCATTGCAGCTGGTGCTGTACGCGCCGGACAACCGGCATATCGCGCGGCTGGGCACGATGTTGTCCGGGCACGCGGAAATCCGCTGGGTGGACAGCCGCGAGATCAGCGCCCGGCAACTGCTCGAAGGCACGCCCGATGATGCGGTGGTGCTGCTGGACTATTGCGGCGGCAACGCGGCCTATTCCACCGACATCGCGCGCCAGCTGAGCAGCCAGCAGCCCGGCACCTCGTTGATCGGCGTCGGCACCACCGGCCCGGAACAGGCCAACCACCTGCTGGCGGCGGTCCGCTCCGGGGTGCGTGACTTCATCGATATCGACAACACCACCACGCAGATGCTGGAAGTGTTCGAGCGTGTCGGCAGCACGCCCACGCCAACCCGCAACATGGCCATGCCCGCACCGGAAACCAAACCCAGCGGCCGGCTGGTGCTGCTGCTGGGCGTGCGCCCCGGCGTGGGCACCAGCACGCTGGCCACGCATCTGGGTGCGATGCTCGCCGAGCAGGACCCGCCGGTCCCCGAGAACGGCCAACTGCACAGCTGGCTGCTGCTGCTCGACCTGGGCCAGCCCTCGGCCGATGCCGCGCTTTACCTGGGCATGGAAAGCCACTTCAACTACGAACAGGCCCTGCACAGCGTCGAGCGCCTTGACCGCACCTTCGCTGGTACGGCGTTCGCCCACCATGCCAGCGGCCTGGCCCTGCTCGGCAACGCCAGCGGCACGCTGTTGAAGAAGCACGAGCCCGGTGCACTGCTCGACCGCCTGCGCAGCGTGTTCGCGCTGACCCTGTGCGATGCCGGCGGCTTGCCGATCCAGCTGCTGCCCGACGCACTACTGCGCAGTGCCACCGAAATCTGGCTGGTCGCCGACCAGGCCATCGGCTCGCTGGTGTCACTGGACCAGACCGTTCGCGAGCTGGACCAGCGCGGCCAACGCGATGCGCGGCTGAAACTGATCGTCAACCACTACGACGCCAATGGCGGCTTGGCCGATACGCAGATCGCGCAGCGTTTCCAGCTGCCGCTGTTGGCCACCATCCCGGATCGCTCGCGCGTACTGCGTTCCAACGCAGGGCTGGGCCGGCTGCTGACCGAAGCCGCACCGCGCGACCCTTACCTCAAGGCGCTTGCGCCACTGCAGCACCTGCTCGACCGGCGCCAAGGCGCCACCGCCGCGCCGGCACCGGCGTCTCCCTTGGCCCGCCTCGCCAACCTGCTCGGTAAATAAAGATGGAAGACAAAGTCACTCCGCTGCCCGCCCGCGCGAACGTGCCGCCGCTGCCCGCCGAACCGCTGGCGAGCCTGCCGTTCGAGCAGACCGAACAATTCCAGAGCGTGCTCTCGGCCGCACATGAGTACCTGCTCAACCACGTCGAAGACCAGCGCGTGGACATCGACTCCTGGTCGCCGGAAACGGTAGGCCGCTACGTGCAGTCGCAGACCGCCGCCTTCGTCAAGGAATGGAAGATCCCGGTCAACGCGCACGAGATGGAGGCGGTCGCGCGCGCCCTGCAGAAGGAACTGACCGGCTTTGGCCCGCTGGACGACCTGCTGCACGACCCGGAGATCGAAGACATCCTGATCAATGGCTACCGCGACGTGCATGTCTCCAGTGGCGGCCAGCTGCGCCGGGCCACACAGCGCTTCAGCGATGACCGCCACCTGCTGCGCATCCTGCGTCGGATCATCGCCCCGCTTGGTCGCCGCCTGGACGACTCCAATCCGATGGTCGATGCGCGCCTGCCCAACGGCGGCCGCCTCAACGCGATCATCTCGCCACTGGCCGTGGACGGGCCGATGGTGTCGATCCGCAAATTCCGCAAGGACCCGTTCACCCCGGACGAACTGCTTGGCCGTGGCGCGTTCGACAAGCCGATGTATGCGCTGCTCAACGCGATGGTGCGTGGACGCTGCAACATCCTGATCTCCGGCGGCACCAGCTCGGGCAAGACGTCACTGCTGAACGCACTGGCGGCGTTCATCCCGCACAACGAACGCGTCATCACCGTCGAGGACACCGCCGAACTCTCGCTCAATCATCCGCATGTGGTGCGGCTGGAAAGCCGCCTGGGCGGCTTTGACGGTGCCGGTGCGGTCAGCATCCGCGACCTGGTGCGCAACAGCCTGCGCATGCGTCCGGATCGCATCGTGGTCGGCGAAGTGCGTGGCGCCGAAGTGCTGGAAATGCTGCAGGCGATGAACACCGGTCACGACGGTTCGATGGCCACCATCCACGCAAATTCGCCGCGCGACTGCCTGTACCGGCTGGAGATGCTGGCCGGCTTTGCCGGGTTCCAGGGCAGCGAGGACAGCCTGCGTCGGCAGATCGCCAGCGCCATCGACTTCATCGTGCAGATCTCGCGGCTGGGCAGTGGCCGTCGTGTCATCACCTCCATCACCGAGATCACCGGCGTCAGCGACAACATCATCACCAGCCAGGAGCTGTTCAAACACGAAGCCTGGGTGGACGGCGACAGCCGCGAACGCGACCGCTGGGTGGGCCTGGGCTTCCACCCGCACTGCCACAAACTCGAACCGTTCCGCCAGGAACTGCGCGAGGCCAACATGGCGGGGATGGCCTGATGTTGCCGCTGCTGCTCGGCAGTTCCGCGCTGCTGCTCGTCGCCATCGCGATGGGGCTGTGGTGGGGGCTGGCCACGCGTGCGCAACAGCGCGCGGCCGCCGAGCATGCGGAAACCCGCCTGTCCAATACCAGCCCGCAAGGCGCGGCCGACCCGGCCGCGGCACAGCGCAAACCGGTGCGGCGCTGGGCCGAGCTGTTGCGTCGCGCCAGCCTGCCCGAATCACCGCGCACGCTGGTGCTGCTGGCGCTGCCCGGCGTACTGGCTGCGGTCGGCACAAGCATGCGCATGAACTCGGTCCTGTTCGGGCTGTTCGTGCTGGCCCTGTACCTGCTCGGTGCCGGCCTGTGGCTGCATCGCCGCATCGAGAAGACCCAGCAGCGGCTGATCTCGCAGATGCCGGACTTCCTGGAAAACATGGTGCGCATGGCCGGCATCGGCAACAGCCTGTCGATGGCTTTCCAGAGCGCTACGCAGAACGTGGATCCGCCGCTGCGGCCCATTCTGGACAACGCCCTGAGCTACACCCGCGCCGGCATGGACCTGGACCGCGCCCTGCAACACGCCGCCCAGGCCTACCGCCTGCGTCCGCTGGAAATGTTGGCGGTGATCCTCGGCACCAGCATCCGCATCGGCGGGCGTAGTGACCAGATCCTGCAACGCATGAGCGACTTCATGCGCGACCTGGAAGAGGTCCAGCGCGAATTGCAGGCCACCACTTCCGAAACCCGCATGTCCGCCTGGGTGCTGGGATCGCTGCCGGTGCTGGCAGCGCTGTTCATGGCACTGCTGAGCCCGGACTTTTTTCAACCCATGCTGCATGACCCGCTTGGCAGGAAGATCATGCTGATCGCGATCCTGCTCGAAGGCGTGGGCGCATTCGCGCTGTACCGTCTGGCCAAATCGCTATGAACCTGCTGCTGTCACTGTCGCTGCTGCTGGTGGTACTGGCGCTGCTGCTGGCCACTGCCGGGCTGTTGTATCGCGGTCGCCGCAACCAGCAGGCCAACGTCGCGCTGCAAAGCGCGCTGGACCACAAGAAGCCCAGCGCCGAAACAACCGACGCCCCGCGTGGCTGGTGGCAACAACGCCTGGCCGAGCTGGCCGCGATCGGCCAGCACTTCGATGGCAGCCGCATCCAGAAGGCACTGTTGGCACCGGAAGACCGGCTGCTGCTGGAGCAGGTCGGCTGGAACCACAGCAACGGCACCGCCATGTTCCTTGCGCTGCGCATCGTGCTGGCCCTGTCGCTGCCGGTGCTTGGCCTGCTGCTGGTGCGTCCGCAGGGCAGCCAGGCGCTGATCGTGCTGCTGGTCGGGTTCGCGCTGGGCATCCTGCTGCCCAAGCTGATCCTGCGCACTTGGGCCGGGCGTCTGCGGCGCAAGGTCAACGAGGAACTGCCGCTGCTGATCGACCTGCTGCGGTTGTTGCAGGGCGTGGGTTTCAGCATCGACCAGAGCCTGCAGATGATCGGCGAGAAGCTGCACATCGCCATACCGGTGCTGGGCAAGGAGCTGCAACTGGCCAACACCAGCTACACGCGCGGACGCAGCCGCGAGCAATCGCTGCGGCGTCTGTCCGAATCCTTCGGCAACGACGATCTGCGCAGCCTGATCCAGATGGTGCTGCAGGTTCACCAGCACGGCGGCGCGGTACAGGAGCCGCTCAAGCAGTTCGGCATGCGCCTGCGCGAACAGCGCCGGATGAAGATGAAGGAAAAGGTGGGAAAGCTGTCGGTGAAGATGACCGTGGTGATGATGCTCACCCTGCTGCCGGCGCTGATGCTGGTGCTCGGTGGCCCGGCCATCATTTCGCTGGCCAACGCGATCAAGGGGATGTGATGCGCACGCCGAACTATCTGCTCGTCCTGTTGCTGCCGCTGCTGGCCACCGCCTGCGGCCCGCGCGCGGCCTACAAATCGCCACCGCCGGAACCAGCGCTGGTGGAAACCCCGCAGAACGATCGCGCCATGTATCTGGACCTGCTGCGGCAGATGCAGGACCAGGGCGCCTACTTCGCATCGCTGGCGCACATCGATGCGTTCCGCCAGCGCTTCGGCGACAGCCCTGAGCTGCGCGTCCTGCAAGCTGATGCGCTGCGCCAGACCGGCGAGAATGCCGCCGCCACCCAGTTGTATCGCAGCCTGCTCAAAGGCCCGCAGTCCGCATCGGCCTGGCACGGGCTGGGGCTGATCGCGGCCAGCGACAACGATCTCGCCCAGGCAAACCAAGCACTGCGCAACGCGGTGCAGTCCGATCCGCTCAACGTCACCTACCTGGGCGACCTCGGCTTCGCGCTGCTGCAGTCGGGCGACACCGAGGCGGCCCGCGCACCACTGGCCAAGGCAGCCGAACTGGCACCGGGCAATGCACGCGCGGTGTCCAACCTGGCGCTGTGGGCACTGCTCAGCGGCCAGTCGTCGATGGCCGAGGCCATGATCCAGCGCGCCAACCTGCCCAACGCCACGCGTCAGGAGATCCATCGGCTGGCGCAGACCCTGCGCCGACCGGCAGCGGCCAGTGCCGGCCCGCAGCCGCCACTGGCTGCGCAGCAATCCGCATCGGCCACCGCGCTGCCGCCCTTGCCACCGGGCTCGATGCTGGACCGCTTCAACCCCGCCGCCAAGCCACAGGAGCTGATCCAATGAACATGCCTCGTCGGTTCACCTCCGCGCTGCTGCCGGTTCTGTTCGGCTGGGCAGCGCTTGCCTCCGCACAACATTCACCGTTGATCGAACGCATGGCCGACCCGCCGGCTAACACCACCACGCAGACAACCAGCGCGAACCAGCCGTCGACTGTCGCCGTCGTCAACAGCAACCCGACGCGCGCACAGATCGGTGACACCACCCGGGCCCTGTTGCAGCTACAGGCCGACGGCAGCCGCGCCGGAAACGCCCTGCCGATGCTCGGCGAAGCCGCCAGCCGCAGCTACCAGCGCTACCTCAACAGCTTCGACCATCCGATTCCGGAGTACTTCGAAGCCACCCTGCCAAGTTCCGAACAAGGTGGCGGCAACTGAGGGCGCCATGAAGCCAGACACGCATACGGACATGGCCTGCCCTCTGCCGCATGCGGGCTTTGGCTTTGGCTTTGGCTTTGGCTTTGGCTTCGGCTCTGGCTTCGGCTCCAGCTCTGGCTTCGGCTTCGGCTTCGGCTCCAGCTCTGGCTTTGGCTTTGGCTTTGGCTCTGGCCCCAGCTCTGGCCTCAACTCCCTTCTCCCGCTGGCGGGAGAAGGTGCCCGGAGGGCGGATGAGGGCAAACGCGCAGTGCGCGACAAGCGCAGCGCACCGCGATATCCGATCCCACCGCCCCCTGCATACACAACAGAGAAATCCAACCCACACTTGGAAACCGCGCCATGAACCACAGCGGCGTCCATGCCCGCCTCCGCTCCCGCCACGGCGACCAGCGCGGCGGCGCAGCCGTGATGATGATGCTGTTGCTGCTGGGCCTGGTCGTGATCCTTGGCCTGGTGGAAGTGGGTTACCTGTTCTGGACCAAGCGCGATGTGCAGAAGACCGCCGACCTGGCCGCACTGGCCGGCGCGCAGCGGCTGGAGCAATGCACCACCGACTATCGCGACAACCTGGCCGCGCGCCGCAACGCCCTCACCGACAACGCCTTCAGCGGCACGCTTGCCATCGATTGCGGTTACTGGGGCGCGGAACTGCCGGCCGACGCGCGCTTCGTTGCCATCACCGCCAGCCGCCCGTTGAATGCCGTGCGTGTCACCGCATCACGCCAGGCCATCCCCTTCCTCGGCCAGCTGGGCGCCATGCCTGTCATCAGCGCCACCGCCGTGGCCCGGCGCACGCCACCGCAGGCTGCCTTCAGCGTTGGCTCGCGCCTGCTCAACGTCAACAGCAATACACCGCTGCAAGGGCTGTTGCGGCTGGTCGGCATCGACCTCAACCAGACCCAGATCGGCAGCTACCAGGGCCTAGCCAAGGTGAAGATTACTCCGCGCGGCCTGCTCGAAGCGCTCGGCGTGCACGTGAAAGCCCACATCAACGCCGGCGAACTCAACAGTCTGCTGGCCGCCAACCAGATCAGCGTCGGCCAGCTGCTCGATCTCATGGCCACCGCCGCCAATGAACAGGGCGTACTCGGTGTTGGCGTCGGCCTGCTGAAGCAGGAACTGGCGCGGGTTGGCCTGCGCGATGTCATGGTGCAACTCGGCTCCACCGCAACCAGCAACGGGCTGTTCGCCAACATCGTCGGCGGCAGCCAGGCGGCCAGCGGCGCACTTGACCTGGACCTCAATGCGCTGGAACTGATCGGCACCAGCATTTCCATCGCCAATTCCCGGCACGCGGTGGAAGTGCCACAACTGAACCTGCTGGGCCTGGTGCAAGCCAAGGCCAGCGTGGTCGAACCCGCTTCGATTGCGATCGGCCCGGTCGGCACCACCGCCTACAACAGCCAGGTGCGGTTGTTCCTGGATATCGACTCCAAGCGCATTCCCGCGCTGGGCGCGGTGTTGGACTGGCTCGGCACCCGCATCAGGCTACCCACCTACATCGACGTGATCGATGGCTTCGGCCGGCTGGAAGCAATCAACTGCAACGCGCAACCGGCAACGGCCACGGTGGACGTCACCAGCGCCATCGCCAACATCTGCGTCGGCAAGGCCAGCACGCCCTGGGACTCGACCCGCGAGCTGTGCCGCACCGGGCTGGCCGACGAACAGTTGATCACCCTGTTCGGCGGCAACGTGCTCACCAAGAAGATCGCACTCGATGCGCTGTCACAGCGCGACCAGCTGGTACTGAGCGAGGGCCAGACCGGCACCGTCAAACCCAACGACCTGCAGGTCGGCACGCTGGTGTCCAAGCTGGTCAATGAACTGCTCGGCACGCTCGGCGCCTTGTTCGCACCCCAGGGCAACAATTCCGAAGCAGCCAAGCAACTGGCTACCCAATATCTGGAAGCCACCAAGGTCAATGGTTTCTACAACCCCGCCAAGGTCGTCGACGCCCTGCAGAACGGACACGACGCCGCTGCAAACCAACTCGACCTGCCGGCGCTGGGCAACTGGACCACCGAGATTCCCGGCTGCAAGAACATCGTGCTGGTGTGCATTCCCACCAAGGAGCAGGGCAATGTCTGGGAAGGTTTCAAGCGCGAGACCGGCATCAGTGACAGCAGCCTGGTGGGCGGTCTGCTGGACGTGCTCGGCATCACCGCCTGCGATGGCCTGATCACCGGCCTGCTGCGCTACAACGATTGCGTGCGCGACTCGCTGGCCAAGTATCTGCAGACCAAACCCGGCGGGCTTTCCGGCAGCGGCGGCTACAACCCGGCCACCGGCGGCGGCAGTTGTTCCAGTGTGCTGTGCGTGCTGATCAAGCCAGTGATCGAGCAGGTGCTGCGGCCCTTGCTCGACGCCGTGGGCAAGCTGCTGTCGGTCATTCTTTCCGACGTATTGGGCTTGCAACTGGGCCGCACCGACGTGCACATGCAGTCCATCCAATGCGGCCGCGGCCAGCTCGTGGAATAGGCCAGCGACCATGTCATCCGAGCCTTCTACGAGGCACTTTCTGACGCATTTCTGCGTGCTATGCTCGCCGCCATCCCGTGCGCAGTCTTCTGATGCGACGGCCATCGCAATTCGGGGGAATTACGAAGTCCTATGAGAAGCATCGAGACACTGCCGGCCCGGTTGTGCTGGGCAATGCTGGTCGTAACCGGCCTGGTAAGCGCCGCCCCCGAAGCCCAAGCCGGGCGTTGGCAACGCGGTGAGGCGGCCGTCCCCGCCGCACCGGCCAACAGCGAGGATTCGGCCATCGGCAACACCGTGGCCGATCTGCAGCGGTTGATGAACAACCGCGAGCTGACCGAACTGCGCACCACCTACAACGGCAACTACGGCGCCAGCCTGTTGTTCCATGCCGATTCGCTGAACTACTACGTGGCGCTGTTCCACGAGAAGGAGTTCTGGCGCGTGATCCGCACCGAGTCGGTGGAGAACGCCGAGTCGCTGTACCTGACCTTCGCCGAGCAGACCAAGCAGTTGGCCCAGGTCTACCTGGATACTGTTCGCCTGCAGGCCGGCAAGGCTTACAGCGAGAAGCTGGTGAGCCTCAACGAACGGCGCCTGCGCGGGCTGCAACAGGAAGTGGAGCAGCAGCGCCAGCAATCGCTGCAGGTCAGCAACGCCATCCAGGAGCGCAAGCAGCAGGCGGTAGCCCTGAGTTCGGACCTGCGCGCCACCAATTCGCAGCTGGATTCGCTGAACAAGCAGATCCAGGCCTTGCAGGCACTGCAGGTCAACCCGGAGCTGTCGCTGCCGGCTGCGCCGAGCGTGGCCCCGTCCGCTGCCGCGGTCCCCGCGCAGACCCAGGACCTGCCGCCGCAGCCTTGAGCGCTGCGGCCCCTTCGCAGGAGCGGCTTCAGCCGCGAAGCTGACCGTGCCGCCCGAACCATCGGGCAATCCACACTCACGGGCAGGCGCTCAACCGGCGTCTGCCCGGCTTCGCGGCTTACGCCGCTTCTGCACACAGCATTCCCCAGCAATCTGGCGGTTGAGAACCTGGCTGTGCGTCGCCATAAAGGGAACTCCTGTCCCGTCAGTCATCAAGCCAGCCATGAGCGATCTCCCCCACGTATTCGAGGCCACCACCGAAACCTTCGAAGCCGAAGTCCTGCAGAAATCGATGCAGACGCCGGTACTGGTCGATTTCTGGGCCACCTGGTGCGGGCCGTGCAAGACCCTCGGGCCGATCCTGGAAAAGCTGGCCGGCGACTATCACGGCGCCTTCGAACTGGCCAAGGTGGACGTGGACAAGGAGCAGCAGATTGCTGCCGCCTTCCAGATCCGCTCGGTGCCCACCGTATTCCTGATCAAGGATGGGCAGATCGTTGATGGTTTCCCCGGTGCGATGCCGGAGGGCCAGCTGCGTGAATTCCTCACCCAGCATGGCGTCACCCCGCTGGAGGCTCCGGCCGACGTCGCTGCCGAACCCGAAGCGCTGCCACTGGACCCGCAGGCCGAAGTGGCGGCCCTGCGCGAGGCCATCACCGCCGAGCCGGACAAGGCCGAACTCAAGCTCGACCTGGCCCTGGCCCTGCTCAAGACCGGCGCCACCGATGAGGCCGGGGAACTGCTCGACGCCCTGCCCGCCAACCTGGCCACCGATGATCGCGCCATCCGCGCCCGCGCCCGCCTGGATTTCGGCAATGCGCTCAAGGATGCCCCCACGACCGAGGCACTGGCAGGTCGCGTGGATGCCGACGGCAATGATCTGGAAGCCCGTTACCAGCTGGGTATCCACCACCTGCTCGGCGGCCAGGACGAAGCGGCGCTGGAGCAGTTCCTGGAAATGCTGCGCATCGACCGCAGCTTCCGCGACAGCCTGCCGAAGAAGGCCCTGATCGACGCCTTCCGGGTCATCGAGGATGAAGACCTGGTGGGCCGTTACCGCCGCAGGATGTCCTCGCTGCTGTTCTGACCCTCCCTGCGTTCAGGTTTGCGGGGAGCCTGACGGGCGATAATTGTGACGTTCATCATCGTGATGAGCGCGTCGTAGCGCCCCGCTGCGACGCTCGGGGGATGGGGATGCCCGGTGCTGCCGGGCGCCATGTTCCCGTGCCTTAGGATCTGGAAGCCCGTGCCATCGCTCAATCCGCGGCTGTTACGTTTGAACGCCCTGTTACGGGCCGCGCTCGTCGTCCTGTTGCTTGCCTGTGTCTTCCCTGCCACCGCCCAGGACTGGAGCTACCGGGTACGCCCGGGCGATACGTTGTGGGATCTGGGCAGCCGCTACCTCAAGCCCAGCGTTTCATGGCACTCGCTGCAGGCGCACAACCGCGTCGCCAACCCTTATCAACTGCCACCTGGACAGACCCTGCGCTTCCCCATTGCATGGTTGCGGGTGGAGCCGGCGCCGGCCCGCGTGCTGGCCGTGCGCGGCCCGGTGCAGGTCAGCGCGGCACACCTGAGCAGCCGCGCCGTGCAGGAAGGCATGACCCTGGGAATCGGCAGCCAGATCCAGACCGGTGCCGATGCCAGTGTGACCCTGGTCTTCGCCGATGACTCGCACCTGCAACTGCGCGAGAACTCGCAATTGCAGCTGGATCAGCTCAGCAGCTACGGCGACACCGGCATGGTGGATACCCGCATCCGCCTGCAGCGCGGTCGCAGCAGCAACCGGGTGACACCGGCGCGCGGTCCCGCTTCGCGTTACATGATCACCGCCCCCACCGCGACCAGCAGCGTGCGCGGCACCGTGTTCCGCGTCAGCGCCGGCAACGGCGCGCAGCAGGCACCGGCCACCGAAGTGCTGGAAGGCCGCGTGCAGGTCGGCAACCGTGGTGGCGATGAGCTGGTCGACTCCGGCCATGCCACGGTCAGCAGTTCGGCCAGCCAGGCCCCGGCCAAAGCGCAGCCGCTGTTGCCGGCACCGCAGTTGGACCCGGCCCGGCTGCGGCTGGAATCGCTGCCGTTGCTGGCCGCCTGGCAACCATTGGCCGGTGCTTCCGGCTATCGCGTCGAAGTGGTGCAGGCACAGGCGCCGGAAGTGCTGCTGTTTGCCCGCGATACCGCCACCCCGGAACTGCACATCGACGACCTGCCCCCCGGACAACTGCGCCTGCTGGTACGCGCAGTGGCCGCCGATGGCACCGAAGGGCGCGATGCCGAGCGTGATTTCCCGGTTCCCGATGGCCCGCAACCGCCGTTGACGCTTGCGCCACTGCATGGCCAGACCGTGCACCAGCCGCAGCCCCGTTTCGAATGGGCGATGGTTCCCGACGCCGCCGCCAGCGTGGTGCAGGTCGCCAGCGACGCGTTGTTCCTGCAACCGCTGGTCGAGCAGCAGACCCGCTCCAACCGCCTGCGCCCGAAGACCGAACTGGCACCGGGCAACTACTTCTGGCGCGTGGCCTCACTCGATGCGCAGGGCCAGCGCGGCCGCTTTGGCCAGGCCCTGCCGCTGCAGGTCAGCGACGCGCCGGTGGACCCGCAGCTGGAATCGGCCAAGGCAGCCAAGGGCTACTTCACTCTGCGCTGGCAGGCCGGCGAACCCGGCCAGCGCTACCGCGTGCAGGTCGCCCGCCGTGGTGACTTCAGCAAGCCGCTGCTCGACCAGGAAACCGCCACGCCCGAAATCGCACTCAAGCGCCCCTGGCGCGGCGGCACCCTGCATGTTCGCGTGCAGACCATCGACGATGACGGCTATGCCGGCGCATTCTCCCCCGTCCAGCAGGTCCGTCTGCCGTGCGGGCTTTGCTATGGCGCCGGTGCCGGCGCCTTGCTGCTGCTGGCGCTGTGAGAGCGCTGCGCCTGCGCTGGCTGCACCGCCTGCTGATCGCTACGGTGATCGGCCTGCTGGCGGGCTGGGCCAGCCAGGCGCAGACGTTCTGGCAGGTAGACGAAAAACTGTATGACCAGCTGGTCGGCAACTGGGATTACCCGCCCGACCAGCAATTGCTGATCGTCGCCATCGATGACCGCAGCCTGCATCAGCTGGGCCAATGGCCGTGGCCGCGCAGCACCCACGCACGGCTGCTGGATCGGCTGACCGACGCTGGCGCAAAGCGGGTTGCGCTGGATCTGATGTTCCTTGAGCCGGACCGCGGCGATCGGCAGCAGGACATCCTGCTGGCCCAGGCCATCGCCCGCAACGGCAAGGTGGTGCTGCCGGTACTGGCGGTCGCACCCAGCATCGAAGCGGTTCCGGAAGAACTGTTGCCGGTGCCGGAAATCGCCGCAGCAGCAGCGGGCCTTGCACACACCGACATCGAGATCGACGGCGATGGCGTGACCCGTGGCCTGTACCTGAAAGCAGGGGTCGGTGAAGCGCACTGGCCGGCACTGGGTGCGGCGCTGGCCGGCAGCGGCGAGCCGTTGCCAGGCCTGCTCGGACCGCTGGCAGATGTGCCTTCGCCATATCAGTGGCGGCGCGACAACTATGTGCGCGTGCGCTATGCCGGCGCGCCGGGCACCTTCGCGCAGGTGTCCTACAGCGACGTACTCACCGGCCGGGTGCCTGCTGCGTTGCTGCGCGACCGGTTGGTGATCGTCGGCATGACCGCCAGCGGCGTGGCCCCGCGCCTGCTCACCCCCACTTCGCACGAACGCTGGATGAGCGGCAGCGAGTACCAGGCCAACGTCGCCTCGATGCTGCTGGGCAAGCACACGCTGCTCCCCCTGCCACCATTGGCGCAGAGCGGCATCGTGGCGCTGCTGGTGATGTTGTGCGCATTGGGCATGACCACCGCAATGCCGCCGTGGCTCACCGCCTGCATCGCCGTGCCCGCACCGCTGCTGTTCGGCTTCCTGTTGCTGCACGGATTCAACCTGTGGTTCGCGCCGGTGGCGGCAATGGCCGGCATCCTGGCCCTGCTGCTGGGCTGGGGCCTGTGGCAGATGCGCTACTGGCGGCACCAGGCCAACCGCGACCCTCTGACCGCACTCGCCAACCGCATGCGCTTCGAGGAAACCCTGCGCATGGAAACCGACGCTGCCCGACGCAGCGGCCGACCACTGAGCCTGGTGCTGATCGACGTGGATCACTTCAAGTCCTACAACGACACCTACGGCCACTACATCGGCGACCGCATCCTGCAGCAGGTGGCACAAACCATCGATCAGCTGGCCCGCCGGCCGCGCGACCTGGCCGCTCGTTTCGGTGGTGATGAGTTCGCGCTGGTATTGCCCGACACTTCGCAGGAAGGCGCCGTACAACTGGTCCAGACCCTGCTCACCCATGTCCGTGAGCTGGGCATCGGCGTGGACCGCGGACGCCAGGCGCGGGTGAGCGTCACTGTCGGCATCCACACCGCCATGGCTGGCACCAGTGAGCTTCCGGCCCGCTTGTTCGAGGCCGCCGACGCCGCCCTGTACCTGGCCAAACAGGCCGGTCGCGACACCTTCCACGCCAGCCCGTAACCCCGCTCTTCATAGCGCGGCCGCCCGGCGGTCCGCAGAACGCCCTGTCGGGGCAATGCAGCGCCACTGCAACGGGCAGACGCGACTTCAGGCAATGCAGGCATGGCCGGCGCCTCAGCGATTGCGGATATCCGCTCAGCCTGAGCTCCCACCAACCTCGCGGCTGAAATCACCCCGCCGCTGGCGCTGGCCTGGGCCTGACGAAGCTCCGTCGGGCCGTGCCAACACCCTCACCATACGCATGCGAATGCTAGACTCGACTCCCCTCTCGCCCCATCTCCGTTCGCAATGAAAGCCAGCCTGTTCCGTCGCGGCATCAACCTGTGGCCGCCCTTCCTGTTTGCCGGCATCCACGTCACCGACATCAGCGACGACTACCGCTACGTGCGGGTCGAACTGCGCCAGCGGCCCTGGAACGTGAACTATGTACGCACCCATTTCGGTGGCAGCCTGTTCGCAATGACCGATCCGTTCTGGATGCTGTGCCTGCTGCGCAACCTGGGCAGCCGCTACTACGTGTGGGACAAGAGCGGCAGCATCGATTTCGTCAAACCCGGCCGTGGCGTGGTGTGGACCGAGTTCCGCCTGGATGATGCCACCCTGGCCGAAGTCAGGGCCTCCACGCTCGATGGTGGCAAGTACCTGCACTGGTTCGAGAACGACGTGCTCGACGCACAGGGCGAAGTGGTGGCGCGGGTGCGCAAGCAGGTCTACGTACGGCTCAAACCCGAAGCACGCGCGCAGAGCTGAGTTCCATCCGCCGCTCCAGACGGCGCGATCAACGCCTGGACGCGGTGCCCGGCAACGGCACCGAGAAGGCCGCGCCGTTGTCCTTGGCGTAGTAGGACGCAACCTGCAGGCTGGCAGCATCACTGCCCAGCAACAGCGGCCGCTCTCCCTCGCGCAAGCGCGCCGGCATCTGCAGCAACGCCGTGCTCGCGTCGGCCTGCGGGTTCGCCCGCAGCCACAACAGCGCTTCAGCCAGGCGCAGCCGTGCACCGCCATCCTGCAGAGCCAGGCCGTAGCGGTCATACGCCGGTGCTGCAATGCTCGCCACCATGCAGCCGGCCGCGTTGGCCGCGCACTCCAATCGCCAGATACTGCGCGGCACGGACGTCCATGACGGGGGAACATCTGCCTGCACTGCTTCTGCCGTGCGCGAACTGCAGGCCCCGGCCATCGACAGTGCAATCAAGCCATCGGTTTTCCGCTTGTCCCACACCAGCCACTGCAAGCGCTGCGGCGCAACCTGGACACCACGACTGACCATCGCGAATTCGCCGCGCATCGCCGGGCACTGACTCAGCGCCTGCGGTTCCACTGCGACAAACACGCCATCGCAGGCCGCCGGCAAGGGATGATCCAGTGGCAGCTCGGCCAACACCGATGCCAGCAGCTGCACATTGCCGCCGATCATCGCCGCGCCCACATTCGCCGGCAGCAGACCGTCGCTATGCGAAATCAACACCTTTGCCGTGCGCACATCCGCGCAGATGCCTGCCAGCGCCGCGTCGCTGCGCCCCTGCACATGGGCCAGCGCATGGGCCGGCAGTGAACGCTGCAGCAGAATGAAATTCGGCATCGGCAGGCGCGCGTCGGCGACGAAGCGGTTGCGATAGTGACCCGCGCCTGACAGGGCGCTGATCCGCGCCAGCAATCCCTGTTGCCCCGCCAATGCCGCTTCCACAGCGGCCGGATCGGCACGGACCCGGGCCAGGCAATCGCCCCCGCGCCATCCGCACAAACCCTGCATCTGCGGCACCTGACCATGAGGCGCCTGCGCAACGCTTGCGACATCCGCTGGCAGCAACGGCACATCGATCGGACGTTCGGCCAGACGCTGCATCTGCTCGATGTCTTCGGCCAGGATCGCAGCGCGCTCGGCGTCGGACACCTCCTCCAGGCCCAGCAACCACAGCCCATCGAAGGCATTGCGGCCCGGCGCTGGTTCGGCAGCGGAGTGGTGCAGCAGCGCCAACGCCTGCTGCTGGGCGGCGGGTATCGGCATCAGCCGCGACACCGCCCACACGCCGGCAACCAACAGCAGCACGGCCAGCAGCGATCCCAAGCCCCAACGTAGTGCTTTCAACACAGCGTTCTTCCCCTGCATCCGTCCCTGAACCGGGCCGAGCTTATCCGGCCCCGACAGACCGCTACAATCCGCACATGTCGCCCGATGCCGTTTCCCCCTCCCCCCGTCCCTCCCTGCAACGTCTTTTCCTGACCGGCCTGCTCACGCTGTTGCCGATCTGGTTGACCTGGGTGGTCGTCAAGTTCGTATTCGTCCTGTTGTCGGGCATCAGCAGCCCGCTGGTAATTCCACTGTCCGAACGCATCGCCGCCTCATTCCCGCACTACCTGGGCTGGATCAAGGTGGAGTGGATGCAGGACATCATTGCCCTGCTGGCCACCATGCTGGTGATCCTGGCGGTGGGCATCCTCAGCCGCCGCGTGATCGGCCAGCGACTGCTGCGCTGGTTTGGCGCGATAATCCGCCGCATCCCGCTGGCCAGCATCATCTACGACAGCGCCAAGAAGCTGCTGGACATCCTGCAGACCCAGCCGGGCAGCACCCAGCGCGTGGTGCTGATCGACTTCCCGCACCGTGACATGAAGTCGGTGGGCCTGGTCACCCGTGTCATCCGTGAAACCGGCACCGGCCGCGAGCTGGCCGCCGTGTACGTACCGACCACGCCCAACCCCACCTCCGGCTATCTGGAGATCGTGCCGGTGGAACTGCTGACCCCCACCGACTGGACGGTGGACCAGGCCATGAGTTTCATCATCTCCGGTGGCGCCGTCGCCCCGGAAACCGTGCCGTTCACCCGCGCCGGCGACAGGACCTGAACGTCCGGGCGTGAACCGGCAACCCGGGGGCGGGGAAATCGCCCCCGGAACGTTCCACAACTGACATCCAGCACGATGAATGGGCCGGCACCGAACCCGGAGCTTGTCGCCCGGAAGCTTCGCCGGGAGTACAACAAGCTGCATCAGCGAACGCATTTAACGGCTTCGTAACGGCACCAACAGAAAGGTGCCGTGTCCTGGTACCACGCGGCTGGTCGTGCCCGCCGTTATCGGGCAAGCTCCCGAGCCTGTGTGTACCCGGAACCACCGATGTCCTTTAGTCCGCTCCGCCTTCTGGCGCTCGCCATTGCTTCAATCCTGATCCTGCCTGCCGCTCCAACAGCGGAGGCCGCCAAGAAGAAGACCCAGCGCACCACCACAACGCAGGCCCGGACTGCCAGACCGCGTGCGACGCCTCGCCCGGCCGCCCGCCGCGCCACACCGGCACCGCTGCCGATCCGCCAGGACAAGGCGCAACAGCTCAACCGCATCTACGACGAGTACTGGGACGCCTCGATGCGGATCAATCCGCTGCAGGCCACGTTCCAGGGTGACAGCCGCTTCAACGACCAGCTGCCCAACTTCCTGTCAGCCGCGTCGCGCCAGCAATCGCACGATTTCATGGTGCAGTGGCTGGGCAAGGCGGAGAAGATCGGCCCCGAGGGCCTGCAGGGCCAGGACCTGCTCAGTTACGAAATCTTCGTGCGCGATGCGCAGGTGTCACTGGCCGCCGAGAAGTACCCGAGCTGGATGCTGCCGATCAACCAGTACTACAACCTGTCCAGCATCATCGCCGTGCTCGGCTCCGGTGCGGGCGCGCAACCGTTCCGCACGGTCAGCGACTACGAGAACTGGTCCAAGCGCTCACTCGGCATCGCGCCGCTGTTCGACCAGGCCATCGACAACATGCGCCAGGGCATGCGTGCCGGCGTGGTGCAGCCACGCGCGTTGATGGAGAAGGTACTGCCGCAGCTGGATGCGGTGATCAAGCCGACCGCCGAGGAAAGCCTGTTCTGGGGCCCGATCCGCAACCTGCCCGAGGACTTCTCCGCCGAAGACAAGGTGCGCCTGACCGCCGAATACAAGCGCATGATTGAGTATCGGATCATGCCGGCCTACCGCTCCCTGCGCGGTTTCATCGCCACCGAATACATGCCGGCCACGCGCCGCACCGACGGCATGGGCGCGCTGCCCAACGGCCAGGCGTGGTATGCGCACAACGTATCCAGCACCACCGCGCCCGGCCGCACGCCAGCGGAGATCCATGCGCTGGGCGAACAGGAAGTAAAGGATCTGCAGGCGCAGATCGCTGCCGTGATGAAGGAGGCCCGGATCCGCGGCAGCATCCAGAAGACCTTCGATGCGATGCGCAGCGACCGTCGATTCGTTTTCAAAGACCCCGACGCCCTTCTGGCCCAGTACCGCCAGACCGGCCAACGTGTCGACACCGCGTTGCCGGCACTGTTCAACCAGCGCCCCAAGGCCGCGCTGGAAATCAAACCGGTGGAACTGGAGCGCGCACTCACCGCCAGCGCCGCGAGCTACCAGCCTGGCAGCGCCGACGGCCAGCAGCCGGGCGTGCTGTACGTCAACACCAGCGACCTGCCATCGCGCAAACGCTGGTCGGTAACCCTGCAGTATCTGCACGAGGGCATCCCCGGCCATCACTTCCAGCTCGGTGCACAGCAGGAACTGGCCGCGCTGCCACGTTTCCGCCGCCTGGGTGGTGACGTCGCCTTTGTCGAAGGCTGGGGCCTGTACGCCGAGTCGCTGGGCCAGGAGCTGGGCCTGTACAACGACCCTTACGATCACCTGGGCTACCTGCAGACCACCTTGCTGCGCACGGTGCGGCTGGTCGCCGACACCGGCCTGAATGCCGCCGGCTGGAACCGTCAACAGGCCATCGACTACATGCAGAAGAACGCCGACATCTCCGCATCGGATGCGGCATCGGAAGTGGAGCGTTTCATGGCCCTGCCGGGGCAGACGTTGGCGCATCGTGTCGGTGAAATCACGATCCAGCAGCTGCGCGACAAGGCCAAGGCCGCGCTGGGTGAGCGCTTCGACGTGCGCGAGTTCCACCATGAAATCCTCAAGGACGGCTCCATGCCGCTGGATATCCTGGAAGCCAAGATCGACCGTTGGATCGCCAGCAAAAAAGCCTGAAGTCTGGTCAGCCCCTCTCCCGCCTGCGCGAGAGGGGTTTGGGTGGGGGAAAGCTCTGAGACGCCGATCAGATCACCCGCTCAACACGCCACTGAAGCACGCCATCACAAACCAAGGAGCCCGCATGTTCCGCTGGATACCCCGACTCGCCCCGCTGTGCCTGTTCGCGTTTTCCACGGCAACTGCCGCTCCCGCAGTAACCCCTCCCGATCCCGGCATCGATGCGCTGATGCAGCGCTATGACGGCCAGGTGCCCGGCGCCTCGGTGCTGGTGCTCAAGGACGGCCAGGCGGCTTTCCGCCGCAGCTACGGCCTGGCAGTGATGGAGGACGGCACCCCCAGCACACCGGCCAGCAATTACCGGCTGGCCTCGGTGAGCAAGCAGTTCACCGCTGCGGCCATTCTGCTGCTGGCTGAAGATGGCAAGCTGTCCATCGACGATCCGCTCAAGATGTGGCTGCCCAGCCTGCCGGCCATTGCCGACACGATGACCTTGCGCCAGCTGCTCAGCCACACCAGCGGCCTGCACGATTACGAAGAGCTGATGGACCCGGCCGACACCCGCCAGGTCCACGACATCGATGTGCTGCATCTGCTGGAGAAAGAGAACCGTAGCTACTTCGCACCGGGCAGCAACTACCGCTACAGCAACAGCGGCTATGCGCTGCTGGCGTTGGTGGTCGGCAAGGCATCGGGCAGCGACTTCGCCAGCTTCCTGCGCCAGCGCATCTTCCTGCCGCTGGGCATGAAGAATACCTACGCGCACCAGGATGGCGTGGACGATGTGCCCAACCGCGTCTACGGCTACAGCCAGATCGACGGGCGCTGGCAGCGCACCGACCAGAGCACCACCAGCGCGGTGCTGGGCGATGGCGGCATCTACTCTTCCATTGATGATCTGGCCAGGTGGGACGCCGCTTTGTACGACGAACGCCTGCTGCGTCGCAGCTCATTGCAACTGGCCTTCAGCCCGGCGACGAAAACCAACGAGCCGGACGTGCCGCACTATGGTTTCGGCTGGCGCATCAATGGCGATGCGTTGTGGCACAGCGGCGAGAGCATCGGCTTCCGCAACGTGATCGTGCGTTATCCGAAACAGAAGCTGACGGTGATCGTGCTGACCAACCGCAACGAACCAGAGCCTTATGCGCTGGCCATCGACATCGCCCGCCGCTGGCTGGATGCCGCCCGATGAAGCTGCTTGCCGGCATCCACCACGTCGCGCTGATCGCCTCCGACTACGCGCGGTCACGTGATTTCTATACGCGCATTCTCGGGCTCGAAGTCATTGCCGAGAATTTCCGTGCCGAGCGCAACTCCTGGAAGCTGGACCTGCGCCTGCCCGATGGCAGCCAGCTGGAGTTGTTCTCCTTTCCCAGTCCACCAGCGCGTCCAAGCCGGCCCGAAGCCTGCGGCCTGCGCCACCTGGCATTCCGCGTCGACAACCTGGACTCGGTTGTCGCCCACCTGCAAAGCGAAGGTGTGGATTGCGAGCCGATTCGCGTGGACGAGTTCACTGGACGACGTTTCACCTTCTTTGCCGACCCGGATGACCTGCCACTGGAACTTTACGAAGGCGGCTGAGCCTTTGGGCTCCATTGCCTTTGGCTTCATCGCTTTTAGCTTTATCGCTTCCCACTTTTGGCTTTTGGCTCCTGATCTGGCCCCTCTCCCATCTCATGGGAGAGGGGTTGGGGTGAGGGCCGCTTTGGCTTTGGCTTTGGCTTCTGTTTTCGACCATGCACAAACCAGTAGCCCGTAAACCGCATGCCATCACCCCGTGAACGGGAGAAGGGATCAGATCGGCGCATATGTATCCGTATGCCCTCACCCCACACGTCACATCCGCCACACCCGCACGTCCTATGACCTAGTGACTTCCGGCGCATTGCCCGTCCCGGGCCAGGCCGGAATGATGCTTCCATCATCCAAGGAGAGGTTGTCCATGCTGCAGATCCGTGGTTTGTCGAAAACCTACGCCAACGGCGTGCATGCACTGAAGGATGTCGACCTGGACATCCCGCGCGGCATGTTCGGCCTGCTCGGCCCCAATGGCGCCGGCAAATCATCGCTGATGCGCACCCTGGCCACGCTGCAGGAAGCCGACTCCGGCAGCGCCATACTGGCCACCGCCGACGGCGCCAGCATCGACATCCTCCGCGACAAGGACCTGCTGCGTCGCAAGCTGGGCTACCTGCCGCAGGATTTCGGCGTGTACCCGAAGGTCAGCGCATTGGATCTGCTCGACCATTTCGCCGTACTCAAGGGCCTGACCGCGCGCAAGCAGCGCAAGGAAGTGGTCGAAGGACTGTTGCAGCAGGTCAACCTGTGGGATGCGCGCAAGCGCAAGCTCGGCACCTATTCCGGTGGCATGCGCCAACGTTTCGGCATCGCCCAGGCACTGCTGGGCAACCCGCAGCTGGTGATCGTCGATGAACCCACCGCTGGCCTGGATCCGGAAGAGCGCAACCGCTTCCTCAACCTGCTGGCCGAGATCGGCGAGAACGTGGCGGTGATCCTGTCCACGCACATCGTCGAGGATGTCACCGACCTGTGCCCGAGCATGGCCATCATGAACAAGGGCCAGGTACTGCTGACCGGCCGCCCGGCCGATGCCATCGCCGCATTGCAGGCGCAGGTGTGGCGCAAGCAGGTGACCAAGGTGGCGCTGCCCGGTTACGAATCGCGCTTCACCGTGCTGTCCACCCGCCTGATGGGTGGGCACCCGGTGATCCATGTCTTCAGCCAATCGTGTCCGGAACCCGGCTTCGAGCTGGTGGAACCGGGCCTGGAAGATGTCTACTTCCAGCGCCTGCGCCTGCAAGCGCAAGCGGCCTGACGGAGACGGCCATGACATTGAATTTCCTGCGCTTCGAGCTGCGCGAGCAGCTGCGTTCACCGCTGCTGTGGTTGCTGGCGGTGCTGTTCGCACTGATGGCCTTCGGCGCCGCCTCCAGTGATGCCATCCAGATCGGCGGGAGCATCGGCAATGTGCATCGCAATGCACCGTCGGTGATCGCCACCTTGATGACCTCGTTCACCCTGCTCGGGCTGCTGGTGGTCACGCTGTTCGTCAGCAATGCGTTGCTGCGCGACTTCGAACTTGGCACCGCCGAGCTGGTGTTCTCCAGCCCGATCAAGCGCCGCGACTATCTGCTGGGCCGCATCGGTGCGGCCTTGCTGGCCAGCCTGTTGATGTACGTCATCATCGCCATTGGCCTGTTCATCGCCCAGTTCATGCCATGGATCGATGCAGCGCGGCTCGGCCCGGTATCGCTGCAGCCCTATCTGTGGTCGTTCCTGTACATGGTGCTGCCGAACGTGCTGTTCACCACCGCCCTGCTGTCGGTGCTGGCGGTGACCACCCGCAACATCCTGTGGGTGTACATCGGCGTGATCGTGTTCTTCGTGCTGTACGGCGTCAGCCGCGCGATCCTGGCCGACATCGACAACCTGCGTCTGTCTTCGCTGCTCGATCCGCTGGGCATGCGCGCGATGTCGCAGGCGATGCGCTACTGGTCAGCCGAGGAACGCAATACCGGCCTGCCCGCCTTCACCGGTTACCTGCTGGAGAACCGCCTGCTGTGGCTGGCCTTGACCGGCGCCTTGTTTGCCGCCACCTTCGCGCTGTTCCGTACCGAACGCAGCGGCACCGGCCGCAGGCGCGGCAGGAAGATCGCCAGCGTCGCCACCACCGACAGCACGCGCCCCGCAGTCACCGCCCCGAAGGTGACGCCTGCGTTCAACGCAGCCACGGGCTGGAAGCAGCTGCTGCGCCAGGTCGGCTTCGATGCCTTCGGCGTGTTCCGCAGCGCACCGTTCCTGGTGCTGCTGGTGCTGGGCATGGCCAATTTCATCCCCAGCGCGCTGTTCCGCAAGAGCATGTACGGCACGCCCAGCTGGCCGGTGACCTCGCAGATGCTGGAGGCATTGCAGCAGAGCTACAGCTTCCTGCTGATCATCATCGTGCTGTTCTACGCCGGCGAGCTGGTCTGGCGTGAGCGCAGCGCGCGCATCGCCGGCATCAGCGATGCCATGCCGGTGCCCAACTGGGTGCCGCTGCTGGGCAAGTTCCTCACGTTGATCGCGGTGGTGTTCGCCTTCCAGGCGGTCGGCGGGCTTACCGCCATCGCCATCCAGCTGAGCAAGGGTTACACCCAGATCGAGCCGCTGCTGTACGTCAAGACGCTGGCACTGGATTCGGTGGTGTACATCCTGATGGGCGGCATGGCGCTGGTGCTGCAGGTACTGAGCAACAACAAGTTCCTCGGCTATGCGTTGCTGATCCTGCTGCTGATCGGGCAGTCGGTGCTGGGCATGCTCGACTACACCCAGAACCTGTACAACTTCGGCAGCTGGCCGATCGCCCCGTACTCGGACATGAACGGCTATGGCCACTTCCTGACCGGGCAGCTGGCGTTCCAGGGGTACTGGTCGCTGTTCCTGCTGGCCCTGTTGCTGGTCTGCGCCGCGCTATGGGTGCGTGGCGTCGATTCGGGCCTGCGCCAGCGCCTGAAACTGGCCCGCCAGCGTCTGCGCGGCAAGCTCGGCGTGGCGCTGGCTGCCTCGGTCATCGCTTTCGTCGCCTGCGGTGGCTGGCTGTACTGGAGCACCAACATCCGCAACGAGTTCGTCTCACCGGACCAGTCGCTGGACCGCCAGGCCCGTTACGAACGCGAATACCGCAAGTACAAGGATCTGCCGCAACCGCGCATCATCGCCGTCGACAACAAGGTCGACCTGCATCCGGAAACCCAGTCACTGCACATCGATGGCCGCTACCGCGTGCGCAACACGCACACCGCTGCAATCCCGACCGTCCATGTGGCAATGGGTGACGACCGCACGCTGACGTCCATCGACATGGGCGGCGCCAAGCTGACCACGCACGATGAAGAACTGGGCTACCGCATCTACACCCTGGACAAACCGCTGCAACCGGGTGAAGAGCGCGACATCAGCTTTACCGTGGACATCCATCCCAATGGTGTCACTGCCGACCAGGCGCAAAGCCAGATCGTCGACAACGGCAGCTTCTTCAACAGCCGCGTACTGCCTGCGTTCGGCTATGACACCGGCGTGGAGATCAGTGACCGCAACGAGCGCCGCAAGCGTGACCTCGGCGAGCCCACGCGCATGCCGAAACTGGAGGACGAAGCCGCACGCGCCAACAACTACATCTCCAACGATTCGGATTGGCTGGATTTCAGTACCACCATCTGCACGGCGCCGGACCAGGTCGCCCTGGCCCCGGGCTACCTGCAGAAGGAGTTTGAACGTGATGGCCGCCGCTGTTTCAGCTACGCGATGGATCGCCCGATGCTCAATTTCTACGCCTACCTGTCGGCACGCTGGGAGGTGAAGAAAGCGACGTACAAGGACATCCCGATCGAGATCTACTACGACCCCAAGCATCCGTTCAACGTGGACCGGATGATCGAAGGCGTGCAGAAATCGCTGGCGTACTACGAAGCCAACTTCAGTCCATACCAGCACCGTCAGGTGCGCATCATCGAGTTCCCGGGCTACCAGTCGTTCGCGCAGAGCTTCGCCAATACGATCCCCTACTCGGAGTCGATCGGCTTCATCGCCGACCTGCGTGACAAGGACAACATCGACTACGTGTTCTATGTCACCGCCCATGAGATCGCGCACCAGTGGTGGGCACACCAGGTGATCGGCGCCAACGTGCAGGGTGCCACCGTGCTGTCCGAGTCGCTGTCGCAATACTCGGCACTGATGGTGATGGAGAAGGAATACGGACGAAGCCACATGCGCCAGTTCCTCAAGGACGAACTGGACAGCTACCTGTCCGGACGCGGCGGTGAGAACGTGGAAGAACAGCCGCTGTATCGCGTGGAGAACCAGCAGTACATCCATTACCGCAAGGGTTCGGTGGTGTTCTACCGCCTGCGCGAGGAAATGGGCGAGGAAGCACTGAACCGCGCGTTGAGCCGCTTCATCCAGGCCAAGGCCTTCCAGCAACCGCCGTACACCACGTCTGCAGAACTGCTGGAGTTCATCCGCGCCGAAGCCAAGCCCGAGCAACAGGCATTGATCACCGACCTGTTCGAGAAGATCAGCTTCTACGACAACCGCGTGGTCGAGGCATCGGCCAAGAAGCGGACCGACGGCCGCTACGACGTGACCCTGCAACTGCACGCTGACAAACGTTACGCCGACGGCCTGGGCAAGGAAACAGCCGGCACGCTGGACGACTGGATCGAAGTGGGCGTGTTCGCCAGCGGCCCATCGGGCAAGGAACGCGATGAGAAGGTGCTGTACCTGCAGCGCCACCACATCACCGGAGCCTCGCCGACCATCACCGTCACGGTGGACCAGAAACCGAGCGAAGCCGGGTTCGACCCGTACAACAAACTGATCGACCGGGTATCTGCGGACAACCGCAAACGACTGACCGTTCAGTAGCCCTCAGTGTTGGCTTGCGGCATTTGCTTGAGGTCCTTGCTTGGGGCTCTTGCTCGATGCCTTTGCTTGAGGGCTTTGCTTAAGGCTTTTGATTGAGGCTTTTGATTGAGGCTTTTGATTGAGGCTCTTGATTGAGGCTTTTGATTGAGCCCCTCTCCCATTCATGGGAGAGGGGTTGGGGTGAGGGCAGCTCCTGACTTCGCTCTTGCTACTTCGCCAGCCATCACCATCACCGCAGAAAACGACCCAACGCCCTTCTGATCCGCCCCTTCCGAGCATCCCGCTCCACGTCCCGAGCACGGCATAGCCTGCGCCGCCATCAGCCCCGCACAAGCCCGTGCCGCGCAAACTGATCGCCCCACGCGCGTGAGAAGGGGCCACTTGAACGTCTCTGCAATCCTGGAGCGAAAGTCACTTCAATCTGCTGCATCGCGGATTCCGTACGGCGCCGAATGCGGTTACATTCGGCACCGTACCGGCGTCGCCGGAAGCCGACACAGACCCTGGGAGGGGAAACATGCGCACCACGATCAAAACCCTGTTGCTGGCCCTGCCGCTGCTGGCTGCCGGCTTTTCCGCCAGTGCCTCGGACGGCGCTACCGGCCGCTGGAAGACCATTGACGACGAAACCGGCCGGGTGAAGTCCATCGTCGAGATCACCCAGGCCGCCAATGGCACCCTGAATGGCAAGGTCCTGCAGGTGCTGCAGTCGGCGCAGGGCCCGAACCCGGTCTGCGACAAGTGCGACGGCGCCAACAAGGGCAAGCCGATCCAGGGCATGACCATCCTCTGGAACCTGCGTCCGGACGGCGCCAACAAGTGGGCCAACGGCACCATCCTCGACCCGGCCAAGGGCAAGACCTACAGCTCCAAGGTCGCCCTGGTCGAGAACGGCCGCAAGCTGGAAGTCTCCGGCTGCATCGCCTTCATCTGCCGCTCGCAGACCTGGTTGCGCGACCAGTAATCCGCTTTGAAGCCCCTCTCCCATCGGGAGAGGGGTTGGGGAGAGGGTGCGTCCGCCCATCCCTCACCCTCATCCGCCCCTTCGGGGCACCTTCTCCCGACGGAGAAGGAAGCACGCCAGCCCCGGGCCTTCCCGGGGCTGGCTGTTTTCGGTCATGCGATAATCCCGCGTTCCCCTGCACCAAATGATGGCCATGACCCGTAACGCGCTCGTCACCAATGCCCTGCCCTATGCCAACGGCCCGCTTCATCTGGGTCACATGGTCGGCTACATCCAGGCCGATATCTGGGTGCGCGCCCGCCGGCTCATGGGTGAAAAGGTCTGGTACGTCTGCGCTGACGACACCCACGGCACGCCGATCATGCTGGCCGCCGAAAAGGCCGGGGTCACCCCGGAAACCTTCATCGCCAACATCCAGGCCGGCCATGAGCGCGATTTCGCGGCGTTCGGCGTGGAGTTCGACCATTACGATTCGACCAACTCGGCCGCCAACCGCGAGCTGACCGAAGCCCTGTACAACAAGCTCGACGCCGCCGGCCACATCAGCCGCCGCTCGATCGCCCAGTTCTACGACCCGGCCAAGGGCATGTTCCTGCCGGACCGCTACATCAAGGGCACCTGCCCGAAGTGCAAGTCGCCCGATCAGTACGGCGACAACTGCGAAGTGTGCGGCGCCACCTACGGCCCGACCGACCTGATCGACCCCAAGTCGGTGGTCTCCGGTGCAACCCCGGAAATGCGCGATTCGGAGCACTACTTCTTCGAAGTGGGCCGCTTCCAGGATTTCCTGCGCCAGTGGCTGGCCGGCGATGTGGCCGTACCGGGCGTGAAGGCCAAGCTGGCCGAATGGCTGGATGCCGAAGGCGGCCTGCGCGCGTGGGACATCTCCCGTGATGCGCCCTATTTCGGCTTCGAGATCCCCGGCGCGCCGGGCAAGTACTTCTACGTGTGGCTGGACGCGCCGATCGGCTACCTGTCCAGCTTCAAGAACCTGTGTGCGAAGACCGGCGATGATTTCGACGCCGTGCTGGCCGCCGACAGCAGCACCGAGCTGCACCACTTCATCGGCAAGGACATCGTCAATTTCCACGGCCTGTTCTGGCCGTCGGTGCTGCACGGCACCGGCCTGCGTGCGCCGACCCGCCTGCACGTCAACGGCTACCTGACCGTGGACGGCGCCAAGATGAGCAAGTCGCGCGGCACCTTCGTCATGGCCCGCACCTACCTGGACGCCGGCCTGGCCCCGGAAGCGCTGCGCTACTACTTCGCGGCCAAGTCCTCCGGCGGCGTGGACGACCTGGACCTGAACCTGTCCGACTTCACCGCGCGCGTGAACGCCGACCTGGTCGGCAAGTTCGTCAACCTGGCCAGCCGCTGCGCCGGTTTCATCGCCAAGCGTTTCGACGGCAAGCTGGCCGACACGCTGCCAAACCCGGCCCAGTACGACCACTTCGTCGCCGCGCTGGCACCGGTGCGTGAAGCCTATGAGCGCAACGATGCGGCGGCCGCCATCCGCCTGACCATGGCGCTGGCCGATGAAGCCAACAAATACATCGACGACACCAAGCCGTGGGTGATCGCCAAGCAGGAGGGTGCCGACGCCGAACTGCAGGCGGTCTGCACCCAGGGCCTGAACCTGTTCCGTGTGCTGGTGGCCGCGCTCAAGCCGGTGCTGCCGGCCACCGCGCTGCAGGCCGAAACGTTCCTCAACGCACCGATGACCGGCTGGGGCGATATCGCCAAGCCGCTCACCGCCCACACCATCGCCACCTACGTGCCGCTGTTCACCCGTATCGACCCGAAAATGATTGACGCCATGACCGACGCTTCCAAGGACACCCTCTCCGCCCCGCCCGCCGCCGACGCCAAGCCTGCCAAGGCCGAGAAGCCGGCAAAGGTGGAAGCCAAGCCGGAACCCAAGGCCGAAGGTGAAGCCTCCGCGTACATCGGCATCGATGATTTCGCCAAGCTCGACCTGCGCATCGGCAAGGTGCTCGAGTGCGGTTTCGTCGAAGGCTCGGACAAGCTGCTGCGCTTCCTGCTGGACGCCGGTGACCTGGGCCAGCGCCAGATCTTCTCGGGCATCCGCGGCAGCTACGCCGAACCGGAAGCACTGGTCGGCCGCAACGTGGTGTTCATCGCCAACCTGGCCCCGCGCAAGATGCGCTTCGGCCTGAGCGAAGGCATGATCCTGTCGGCCGGCTTCGACGGCGGTGCACTGGCGCTGCTGGATGCCGACGGCGGCGCCCTGCCGGGCATGCCGGTTCGTTGATGCAGTGGGCGCGCCTTGGCGCGCCCTTCTCCCGGAGCGGACCATGCAACTGGCCCTGTTCGATTTCGACCACACCATCACCGCCTGTGACACCTACAGCCGGTTCCTGCGGCGCGTGGCCACTCCGGAACAGCGCGCGCAGGCATGGTGGCGGATCGGGCCGTGGCTGCTGGCATACCGGTTGAAGTTGATCTCGGCCGAGCGCATCCGTCGTCGCGTCACCGCACAGGTATTCACCGGCCGCCATGCCGGTGAAATCACCCAGATGGCACGCGACTACGCGCGTGAGCACCTGCCCGGCATGATGCGGCCGGAAATGCTGGAACAGATCCAGTGGCACAAGGCGCAGGGTCATACCGTGGTCGTCGTGTCGGGCTCGCTGGATCTGTACCTGCAGCACTGGTGCGACGCGCAGGGCCTGCAGATGATCTGCAACACGCTGGAAGTACAGGACAACCGCCTCACCGGTCGCTACGCCAACGGCGATTGTGGCCCGCGCAAGGTGGCGCGCATCCGCAAGCTGTTCGACCTGAGCCGCTACCAGCGCATCCACGCCTACGGCGACAGCCGTGAAGACAAGCCGATGCTGGCACTGGCGCATGAGCGCTGGTACCGCGGCAAACCGCTCTCCTGATCCCCCTTTCGCGCAGCCCTACGCCACGCATGCAGGAAACATCGAACAACCTGGTCGAACGCCTGGACCGCCTGCTGCCGCAAACCCAATGCGGGCAATGCGGCTTTGACGGTTGCCGTCCGTATGCCGAGGCAATGGCACGCGGCGAAGCCGGCGTTGATCACTGCCCGCCCGGTGGCGACGCCGGCGCGCGCGCATTGGCGCATGTGCTGGGCGTGGCCCCACTGCCGTTCGACCGCAGCCGTGGTGAACACAAACCGGCGCAGGTTGCCGTCATTGTTGAAGCCGACTGCATCGGTTGCACAAAGTGCATCCAGGCCTGCCCGGTGGATGCCATCGTCGGCGGCGCCAAGTACATGCACACCGTGTTGGCTGATCTGTGCACCGGCTGCGAGCTGTGCATTCCGCCATGCCCGGTGGATTGCATCGTGCTCGAAGCGCTGTAATCCCGCCGCGCACCTGCCCGGCAGCATCCTCAGAAATCGTCGTCCTCGCCCTTTGCCGGCAATGGCGGCACCGTGTACTGGCGGCCATTCTGCCGGCAATCGGCAATCAGCGCCTGTGCATCGGCGCGCACCACGGTTCGGGTGCCAAGCGGAAAACGTGCATCCTCGACAACATCCGCCCTCAGGTCGGTCACCGCCGAGAACGACGCGGAGACGGCATAGCGCTCCTCCGACGTGGCCAGTTCGTCGCCGCCCCACCAGCGGATCAACCACTGCGCGTCGTCCCAGATCAACACCGTCTCCAACGTTCCGCCATCAAGGCGATAGCCCACGGCACAGAATGTGTTGGGAACGCTGCGATCGCCGTGGCGCCGCACCGTGTTGCGCAGCTCGGCGTCGATCAATCCGAACTGCGGGTAGTCCAGCGGCTCGATACGCGCCAGCGGTGGGCGCGCATAGATCATCTTCGGCGGCGGTGCGCCCATGGCCGGTGCCGCGTGCAACGCACAGGACACGGCAAACAGCAGCCATCGTTTCATTTCCATCCCTGCCACCCTCACGCCAGCATCAATGCCGGGGTTGCCCCGGATACCAAGGCATCCGGGGCCGATCACAGACGCCGCTTACGGCATCGCTGCGGTGATCACGATCTCGATCTTCCACTCCGGGTTGGCCAGCTTGGCCTGCACCGTGGCACGCGCCGGGGCGGCATCCTTCGGCACCCACTTGTCCCAGGCCTCGTTCATGCCGGCGAAATCGGCCATGTCGGCAAGGAAGATTTCCGCACGCAGGATGTGGTTCTTGTCGGTCGGCGCCAGGCGCAGCAGGTCGTCGATGGCCTGCAGAACCTGCTCGGTCTGGCCGACGATATCGGCGCTGGTGTCTTCCGGCACCTGCCCGGCCAGATAGGCCACGCCGTGGTGGATGGTCATTTCCGACATGCGCGGGCCGGTATCGAAACGCTCGATCATGGGGATGTTTCCCTCGGTTGGATGTGGCTGCCATTGTGACCGGAACCGGTGGTTTCAGCTGGTTCTTTGTGCAGCCGGCGCCACAACGCCAGTGCCACCATCAGCAGCCAGCCCACCACCATGACGATCACCAGCTTCTGCCCAAGCCCGCGCGGACTCTCGCGCCACAACACGTGCAACCACAAACCGGCAAAGGTCAGCCATGCCCACCACCAGGCCCACCGGTGCAGCGCGCGCCAACGGCTGTCACGGCTGAAGCACCAGGCCTGCAGCAGCATCGCCACGGTCACGCACAGGAATGCCGTCTGCGCCGCCAGCCCATGCACCAGCGGCGCAAGCAACGGTGCGTACTGCGGCAGCCAGCTGTCGCCTATCGCCACTGCCGCCAAACCCAGACCAGCCATGCTGAACAGCACTGCCGGCAAGCCACGTCGCGCAGCGCCGCGCAGCTCGCTGTACAACGCCCAGCCCAGCAGAGCGATGGCCACGGCCAGCACGCAGTAGGCAATACGCAGCAGCAGGCCATGCGGGCCGTGCAGGTACAGGCTCAAGGTGGCACGCAGAAAATCCAGGTCGGCACGCGCGTATTGCAACCAGCTCGCGCAGGCCAGGAACACCAGCAGGCCGACCAGCACGCCCATCACCAACGTCCGCCATACCCGCTGCGCTGCCACTGACATCCCCTGCATATCAATTGCCGCCTCGGCGTGGAGAGGCCCAGTCTAATCAAGCCCGTCCGTAGCCGCTGGCTGAAGCGGGCAACAATGCCCGCGCGCCCCTTGCCATCGCCGTCACCGGCTGGCGATAGTCTTGTCGCCCCGCGCCTCCAAGCGCCCTGCCACCGCCTGCATGAGCGCTCCTTCCGCCACACCGGACTCCAAGACCGCAGGCTGGCGCCGACTGGCGGCCGTTATCGTCACGCTGGCCATCATGGGCCTGGCCCTGCATGCGCTGGCCGGGCAGTTCGACGAGCACGGCTACCACCAGGTGCGCGTCGCATTGCAGGGCTTGGACTGGCAGCAGCTGGTGCTGGCCACGGTGCTGGGCATGGCCAGTTACGCCTGCCTGATCGGCTTTGATGCCATTGGTCTGCGCCTTGCGCGGCACCGCCTGCCCGCCAGCCGCGTGGGCATCACCGCGTTTCTGGCGCATACCGCCGGGCAAACGCTGGGCTTTGCCGCACTTACCGGCGGGGCCATCCGCGTGCGCAGCTACGGGCGCGCCGGTCTGAACCTGACTGAAGTTGGCCAGGTGGTGCTGATGAGCACACTCGGCTTCGTGTTTGGTGCGCGGCTGTTGCTGGGGCTGGCCCTGTGGCTGGAGCCAGCGGCGGCGGCGCGCGCCCTGCCGTTGACCGCAACCCACATCCGCGTGCTGGGCATCGGCCTGTTGCTGCTGTTCGTACTGATACTGGTGCTGTTGGGCCGCGATGGCCGCAGCCTTGGCTGGCGCGGCCATCACATCTGGCTGCCGGATCGACGCACCGTGCTGGAGATCACCGCACTGAGCGTGGTGGAACTGTGCCTGGCGTCGGCCGCGCTGTACGTGCTGCTGCCGGCGCAGGCGCAGACGGGCTTCATCGGCTTTGTCGGGTTGTTCCTGGTCGCGGTGGTCGCTGGCCTGCTATCGACGGTCCCAGCCGGGCTGGGCGTGTTCGAGTGGAGCCTGCTCAAACTGCTGCCGCAGGCAGCGCCGGCCAGCGTGCTTGCCGCTGCGGTGGCCTATCGCGTCAGCTATTACCTGCTGCCGCTGTTGTTGGCCGCGGTGCTGGCGGCAGTGGCCAGCGTGCGCCGGCCATTGCGCAGTGGTGCCGGTGCGGCTTGGACAGCACTGCGACCGTGGCTGCCGCAGATCATCGCATTGGCGGTTTTTGCGGTCGGCGCCCTGTTGCTGATCGACGGCACCCTGCCGGTACCACGCCACCGCGTCCTGCCGGCACCGTTACCGCTGGTGGAAACCTCGCACCTGCTCGGCAGCCTGGGCGGTGTTGCCTTGCTGTTGATCGGCCAGGGCCTGCAACGGCGCAGCCACGCGGCATGGTTGATCGCATTGGTGCTGTGCGTGGGCTTGCCGGTACCCGCCTGGCTGCGTGGCGGTCATGCCTTGGTCGCGCTGACGTTGCCGCTGGTCGCCATCGCGCTTTGGGCGGCGCGACGCGAGTTCTATCGGCAAGGTGCACTGCTCGACGAAGCCTGGTCATGGCCGTGGCTGCGCAACGTTGCGCTGGTCCTGGTGGCGACGGTCTGGCTGCTGTTCTTCGTCTACAGCCATGTCGAATACCAGAACGAGTTGTGGTGGCAGTTCGCCACCTCCGGCAACGCGCCGCGTGCATTGCGTGCGCTGTTGCTGGTCAGCCTGGTGGTGATCGTGTTCGGGCTCGCACGGCTGTTGCACAGCACGCGCGGGCCGTTGCCGGTCCCTGATGACGAGACGCTGGAACGGCTGCGCCCGGTACTGGCGCAGGCCCATGACACCCAGGCCTGCCTGGCGATGACCGGCGACAAGGCCATCCTGAGCAGCGAACACGGCGATGGTTTCGTGATGATGCAGCGCTACGGCGGTTCGCTGGTGTCGATGGGCGACCCGGTCGGACCACCGGAAGTGGTGCGCGGGCTGATCTGGAAATTCCGCGAGGAAGCCGACCGCCTCGGCCTGCGCCCGGTGTTCTACCAGACCGGCGAGCAGCATTGGCAGACCTATCTGGACCTCGGCCTGACGCTGGTGAAACTGGGCGAAGAAGCCATGGTGCCGCTGACCGATTTCAGCCTGAGCGGCAGCAGCCGCGCTGATCTGCGCCAGGCCTGGAATCGCGGCAAGCGCTCGGGCCTGAGCTTCCGTATCGCCGATGCAGCGGAGGTACAAGGGCTGCTGCCGGAGCTGGGAGCGATCTCTGATGGCTGGCTTGAGGAAAAGGCTGGCGAGGAAAAGGGCTTCTCACTGGGCAGCTTCGATGCCGCCTACCTGTGCCGGTTCCCGGTCGCGTTGGTCGAATCCGAAGGCCGCATCGTCGCCTTCGCCAACGTCTGGCAGGCCCCGGCCGGGCACGAACTGTCGGTGGATCTGATGCGCCATCGCCCCGATGCGCCCAAGGGCACGATGGATTTTCTTTTCATCGAGCTGTTCCTGTGGGGCGCGGCCAACGGCTATACGCGGTTCTCGCTGGGCATGGCGCCGCTTACCGGGCTGGCCGAGCACCGCCTGGCCGGCCGCTGGAACCGCTTCGCCAACCTGGTCGCGCGTCATGGCGAGCGCTTCTACGGCTTCGGCGGTTTGCGCCGCTTCAAATCCAAATTCGCACCGGACTGGCGCCCGCGTTATCTGGCCGCACCCGGCGGCATGCACCTGCCGGCAGCGCTGCTGGATGTCACCCGATTGATCTCGCTGGACCCGCGCCGCAAGGACACCGCGTAGGAGCATCACGTAGGAGCGGCGTGAGCAGCGAAGCCAGAGCATTTTCAGATCGAAGAGAACCACGCAATTCGATGATCGGTTGCAGCATCAGCTCCGCGGCTGACGCCGCTCCTACAAAAGGCTGTTCCGGCCGTGGCGCGACATCCACACCGCAGGCGGTTGTAGGAGCGGCGTCAGCCGCGAAGCCGGAGCATCTTCAGATCGAAGCGAACCACGCAACCCGATCATCGGTTGCAACATGAGCTTCGCGGCTGACGCCGCTCCTACAACAGCGCGAACTACGGGCTGGCGGTTGCCTGCAACTGCTGCTGGATAACCCGCGCCAACGCGGCGTAATCGCCCTGGAAATGATGATCGCCCGGCAGCTTCACCACCTGCGCACTGCCTTTGGGTAACTGCGGGCACAACGCAGCTGCATCGTCCTGCCCGTAAATGCACAGCGTCCGCGCAGGCGCCAGCTTGATCACCTCCGGCGTGATCGGCAGACCGTCGTCATCACCGCCGCCCAGCCAGTTGCTGACATGGAACTCGTAGTCGGCGCGGGTGCCGGCTGACATCAATGCAGTCATCCGCAGCATCGACGCGGCGCTTTCCGGCAGCTGGTTGATCGCCGCTGGCAGCACGTCGGCGCCCTGCGAGAAGCCGACCAGCAGCAGATGGGGCCGCTGCCATTGCCGCGCATAATGCTGCGCGATGCGATCCAGGTCAGCAGCAAAACCGGCAGGTGTCCGTTCGCTCCAGAAGTAGCGCAGCGAATCCACGCCCACCACCGCGATGCCGCTACTGCTCAGCGCTTCGGCCACTTCCTTGTCCAGGCCGGCCCAGCCGCCGTCACCGGAAACGAAGATCGCAAACGTGTCGCCCGGCGCGGTTGCCGGTACCTCCACCAGCGGCAGGCCATCCAACTCATGCGGCACCGGTGGCAGGCTCACGCCGCGCTGCGCCCCGAGCACGCGCGCAGCGGCCACGAGGCCGGGCAGCACGTCGCCGCTGCGGGTGCGCTGGAACGCGCGGGCCGAAGGCACTTCGGCAAGAAACTTTTCGACCTTGCTGGCCGCGCATGTGGCGTGCGCCCCAGGCGCGGCCGACAGCCACGGCATGGGCAGCGCCCTGGGCAGCAGGTCACGGCCACGGATGGCGTCACCGCAGCTCATCGCCCCGCCCTGCCATTGCGGACAGAAGTCATCGGTCAGCAGCGCCGCGAACACCTGCGGACCGGCTTGGCTGGCCATCGCATAGGCCAGCGCAGCGCCTGCTCCATCGCCACCGAGGATCGGCAGGCGGTAGGTGGGCACATGAAGATAGGCCTGCACGTAGCGCGAAAAATTCTCCACGTCGCCGGCAGAAAACCCGCACGTGCCGCCTTCGCTGGCCAGCCGCCGCTGCAACTGGGCGGTATCGATATCGACCACCATCGCGCCGTCATCGCGCAGGGCCTGCAACCGCACCTGCCGCACTGCGGCCGGGCCAGTGCCGGCGAACCACAGCACCACGCGCTGCGGCGGCCCCTTGGGCATCTGCACCGGCACGTTCTCGAAGCGGCCATGGCTGACCCGTTCGGAGGCCTGCACCGGCGCGGCCTGCAACACCAACGCCAGCATCATCCCCAGCAGCAGTCGCAGCATGGATTGTTCTCAGGAATCGGGAAGCGGAAGCCTACGCCTGCAGGCGCGGCGGTAGTGTCAGGGCGGCGATGTCAGTCGGTTGCTTCCGGGTGGCGCAGCTTCCAGGCTGCCAGTGCCTGCCGGTAGCGGGCAAGCTCATCGGCATACAGGTCCAGCACGCACAGCGGGCAGCCGCTGCCGCAGCACTCGTTCGGTCCGGGCGCCTCGGGTGGCAACGGACGGGGATCAGTATCAGGAAGGGGGTTCTGGCTCATCACGGCGCAACGGCGGGCAGTTCGGCAACACGACAAGCCCGCATTTTAACCAGTGGCCGGTGCCGTGCCGGTCACCCGCCGCAGGTTGGCCCGCGCCGCGGCATCGTAGCGTTCATGGAAGAACGCGCTGAAGAAGATGCGCGGCTGCGCAAGCACGGCCCTCAGGAAGCGGCGGCGGTTGATGCGGAACAGGACCCCCGGCACCTTGCCCTGGTACTCCTGCGTGATACCACGGTCGTAGGCGTCAAACACCTCCGGCGGCGCGCCGAGGATGGCCATGTCGCTGTCCAGGAACAACGCCGCATCGGCGTCCAGCTCCTCGCCACGCAACTGCCCGTGGCGGGCGGTCAGCTCGATCAGCTGCGCGACGCGGGCCGCATCGATGCCCGCATCGGGCAACCAGCGCGCGATCGCCGCAACGGCCAGTTGTGCGGAGCGCGATTCGTTGTCGGCGCGGCCGGCTTCGTAGATCGCATCGTGATACAGCACCGCCAGCGCCACTTCCCGTGGCTGCTTCCAGCCCGGCCCGGCAGCAACGTCACGGTAGTGATGCAGCAGCGCCTGCACGTGGCCGAAGTTGTGATACGCCCGTGGCGGCTGCGCGTAGGCGGCCTCCAGTTCGGTCAGCAGTAGCGGGGGTAGTGACAGCGGCAGCAGGTCCATGCGCCCATTCTGCTCCCGGCAACGCGAATGCGTGAACAACAGCGCGTGCTGGCGAGCAGCCGCAATGGAAACCGAGCCGGCGCTGGCTGTCTCTCACGGCCCTTCAGGCATTGCCTGTCTTCAGCCCAACTGCCAGCGCCCTTCCAACTGGTAGCGGCTTTGGCCCAGGAAACTGCGGATCAGCACAAACTCGCGTACGAACCAGCGCAGCGGCTGCACCGGCTGGATCGGCATGCGCCGCTTGTCGTACAGCAGGGTCATGTGCGGGGTGAAGCGCGGGTCCGGCTTGCCACCGACGCCCTGCAAGCAACGCGCCAGTTCTTCATGCAGGCCATTGAGCAGCTCGGCACCGTACTCGCTGCGCAGCACGAACGGGTTCTGCCGGTTGCCGGCAAAGCTGCCCACCTGGTCGAAGCAGACCTCGAACTCCGGCATCCGCACCCGCCCGGCCGCCTGCCGCATCTTGGCCAGCAGGCTCGGCGGCAGGCCGGCGTAATCGCCGACGTGATGCAGGGTGATGTGCAGGCGCTCGGTCGCCAGCGGGTGTCCTTCCAGCCCATGCTCGTCCCGCAGCCCATCGGCCAGCTCGGCGACCCGCTCGGCGGTGAGCGGGTCCGGCAGCACCGCGAAGAACAGGCGCTCGGTTGGAATGTCACTGCCAATGCCCAGCGAGAGCTGTGCCTGGTCAGAGGGAAGAAACTTCTTCATGGATTCGCGTTCAAAGCCGCCGGCCAGCTCGCATGTTGCGGCGACCGATACTGACTGGGGCCGCGGATACTAGCAGACCCCAACCGCCGCCGGGACGATGACTGGACAATTTCTAGCCAGCTTCCGCGAGCCCAGGCGTTCCGGGGGCTGCCAAAGGTTATCCACATGTTTGCCAAGTGCTGATCCACACCGCCTGTGGATTGCGTGGCGAAGCCGCCCTTCCCGGCGCGGCCCTGGCTGCCCGGCCCGCCCGGCACCGTCAGCCACCGTTGCGCCAACGCTCACGCCGGTGCGGTGCCACAGGCATACACTCGGGCTGCCGCAGCAACCTCCGGGTGGTCGCCATGATCGGTTGGAACGCGCTAGTCCTGATTGCCGCCACCAGCGTGGCGCCCCCGCCCCCGCCGGTCCCGCCGACACCCGCGCAGGTCATGGCCATCCCGGCCGACGCAAAGGCGCAACTGCGCGAACGGGTGACCAGCACCACCAACTCTCCTGAAAAGCGCCTGCAACGGCTGGTCGAACTGGTCTTCGAGCCCAGCGGCATGGGTTTGCAGTACGACACCGAGGCCACCCTGACAGTTGCCGAGACCTGGCAGCAGCGCCGCGCCAACTGCCTGTCCTTCACCCTCATGTTTGTTGCCCTGGCACGCGAGGTCGGGCTGGACGCGGACATGCAGGAGGTCGGCCAGGTGGTGACCTGGTACCAGGAGCAGGGGCTGATCTTCAACGCCGGGCACGTCAATGTCGGCATGCGCATGGATGGACGCCAGGCCACGCTAGATCTGGACAGCAATGTGCTTTACGACCGGCGTGGCCCGCGCGTGATCAGCGACCAGCGCGCGCTCGCCCATTTCTACAACAACCGGGGCGCCGAACAGCTGGCAGTGCGCGACCATGCCGCGGCCCGGCGCTATTTCGAAATGGCCCTGCAGATGGATCCGCGCTTCGTCCCGGCCTGGAGCAACCTGGGCGTGCTCGACGCGCGTCTGGACGACCTTCCGGCCGCCAGCCGTGACTTCGACATTGCACTGTCGATCAACCGTGACCACGCCCCCTCACTGCATAACGCCACCAATCTTTACCAGCGCATGGGCGACAGCCGTCGCGCAGCCCAGCTCCACAAGCGTCTGGAACGCAGCCGCAGTCGCGACCCGTTCTATCAGTTCCTGCTGGGCGTCAATGCCGAACGCGTTGGTGATTACACCGGAGCGGTGGCGCACTACCGCGATGCGGTGCGGCTGCATGGCACCGCCCACCAGTTCCACTTCGGCCTGGCCCGGGCCTACTTCCTGACCGGCAACAACCGCCAGGCCGAGCGCGAGATGACCAAGGCCCGCGCCCTGGGCGGCAACGACCGCATGCGGGCCATCTACCAGTCCAAACTGGATGCGATCCGGCGGCTGAGCGCGCAGCATGCCGCGCATTGACCGGGCAGCACCCCCAAAAAAGAACAGGAACCGGTAAAGGCGCAGACTACGTCGCCTTCATCGGCTCCTGCATTCAGGATTCCCGGCCGCCTGCTTCAGGCCCTGCGCAGGAAACAGGTCTTCAGCACCAGACCCTTGATCTTTTCCGAGTTGCCTTCGATATGTTCGGCATCGTCCTCGACCAGGCGGATGTTGCGGATCACCGTGCCTTGCTTGAGCGGGATGGACGAACCCTTGACCTTCAGATCCTTGATCACGGTGACGGTGTCGCCGGCCGCCAGCACGTTGCCGTTGCTGTCACGCACCACCAGCGCATCGGCCGCGGCTTCGCCCGGCGACCATTCATGGCCGCAATCGGCACAGATCCAGAGCGCACCGTCCGGGTAGACGTTGGTCAGCGTGCATTGCGGGCAGGAAGAAGTGGGCATGGCGGCTCCCGGGGGAATGAAGGGGCCGGCCATTGTAGCCGCTCACCCTTGCGCTCACGCCCAGCCCGGCCCCACGTAGTACAGTGCGCGGCCGTTTTACCCCCAAGAACACAGCCTCATGAAACTCGGCATCGACTTCGGCACCAGCAATTCCGCCGCCGCGGCACATATCGACGGCAAGGTGGTGCCGGTGCAGTTCGGCCACGCGCAGCAGTTCCGCACCACCGTGTATTTCCCGGAAGTGATGCGCGACCCGAACGATTTCGAACTGACGCCCGCGCTCGAGCAACAGGTCGAGGAACTGATCGAATCCGGCCGCCGCGACGCCCGCGCCGCCGGCAACACCCGTACCCACGACCAGCTGCGCCGCGACGCCCTGCGCGTGGTGCGCAGGCAGTGGATGGAAGAACGAATCCGCGAGCCACAAAGCTCCACCACCCTGCTGCAGAACGCGGTTTACGGTGACGATGCACTGGAAGCCTACTTCGAGGAGAACGAAGGCAACCTGGTGCAGAGCCCCAAGTCGATGCTCGGCTACAACCTGCATCCCCGCGCCAAGCAGACCATCACCGGCATCGCCACGCACATCCTGGAACACATCCGCCTGACCGCATCCAAGCAGCTCGGCCAGAACGTGCGCGGCGCGCTGTTGGGGCGGCCGGTGCAGTTCCGCAGTTCCATCGGCGCGGCCGGCAACGATCAGGCGCTGGACATCCTGCGCAGCGCGGCCTTGGCGGCAGGCTTTGACCAGGTGGACTTCCTGGAGGAGCCGGCCGCGGCGGCCATGCATTACCACGCGGTCAGCGATCAACGCCATGAAGCGGTGATCGTGGACGTGGGTGGCGGCACCACCGACATCGCCCATGCCAGCGTCGGCGGCAACGAACCGCCGCAGATCCATCGCGCCTGGGGTGTTGCCCGTGGCGGCACCGACATCGACCTCGCCTTGAGCCTGGCCGGTTACATGCCGCTGTTCGGACGCGGTATCACCCGCGTGCCGGCGCACCACTACGTGGAAGCGGCGATGGTGCAGGACATGCCGCGCCAGCGCGATTTCCGCCAGCACGATTACAGCGCGGTGGACGCCCCATTCGGCCCGCGTCTGCAGGCGCTGCAGGACACCGGCAACACCGCGCGCCTGTACCGCGCCGTGGAGCAATGCAAGATCGCCCTGAGCAGCACGCAGCAGCACGCCAGCGTGCTGGATTTCATCGAAACCGGCTTGTCCGCGGAAACCAGCGCACTGCAACTGGACAACGCCGCCGGTGGCTACCTGGCCGAGCTGGATGCGTTGCTGCAACAGGTGCGCCAGGACATCGGCCATGAACCGGCTGCGGTGTTCCTGACCGGTGGCATGTCGCGCGCCGGTTACATCCAGCGCAGTGCTGCGGCCGCATTTCCGAACGCCCGATTGGTGCATGGCGACCCATCGTTTGGCGTGGTGCAGGGGCTGGCGCTGGCGGCGACGCAGGACGCCTGATCCATCAGCAGGCGCTCCGTTGCTGGAGCGCCTTCAGCGCTACGCGGATGGTTTTGAACGAACGCCCAAGCTTCGGTCAGGCAATGCGCTTATCGGCTTCGGATGTTGCGGCGGCTTCGCGGCCAAGGCCGCTCCTACAGAACCCGGAGTCACAGGCTGCGAGGTGCAACAGCTAATTGCAGCGTAAGCGGCGTTGCCCTGCAGGAGCGGCGTAAGCCGCGAAGCTGGTGATTCTGGACGAACACGCAATCTCCGGGCAGGCAATGCGTTGATCGCCTTCGGATGTCGCAGCAGCTTCGCGACTTACGCCGCTCCTACAGAAAGCGGAGCTGCTTGGATTCCACCGCAAGCTTCGCCCAACGCTCTGACGTAGGAGCGCTTTCAGGCGCGAAGCTAGCGATCTTGAACGAACACGCATGCGTCGGTCAGGCAATGCGCTTGTCGGCTTCGGATGCAGCAACAGCTTCGTGGCCGAGGCCGCTCCTACGATGGAGCGGCTGCCCACCTCAACGGCGGCCCCCGATCAGCGACGGCCCAGGCTCACCCGCACATCGCCCGAATGCGAGTTGATCGAAATGTCGCCATCGCCGCTGCCCAGGCGTGCGTCCAGGTTGCTGCCGGGGCCGTAGCGCGGGCGCTCCACCTTGCCGACATCGGAATTGATGTCGCCACTGAAGCTGTTGACCTTCAACTGCGCGGATGTCTGCGCCGGCAAGGTCAGCGAGACCGACGCGCTCACCGTCTGCAGGCTGATCCGCCCGCCCGGTTGCAGGCCCGCACTGCGCACCCCAAGACTGCCCGACACGGTCTCCGCATCCAGGCGCTGCACTGCCGACAGGTCCAGATTGATGCCGCCGGACACCGTGTTCGCCTTGACGTCACCGCCACCGGCACCACTGCCGGTAACCGACCCACTGACGCTGCTCAGCTCCAGTCGCGAAGTGCGCACCTGCGAACGGATCGCACCACTGACCGTCTGCAATTCCACTTCATTGGCCTGGCCGGTGGCAGTGATCGCGCCGCTGACCGTGGTTGCCTGCAGACGGGCCAGGTTCACCTCGGCCACATCCACGCCGGCACTCACCGTGCTGGCCTGCAACTGCGCCGCACGCGGCACCCGCAGCTCCAGTTCCGCCCCCTGGCTGCGGCCGTTCTGCGGGTAGACAACCTTGAGCTGCACCCGGTTGGCACTGCTTTCCACTTCCAGACGCTGGCCGGCACCGAGCGTGCCGGTCAGCTGCACTTCGTTGCGGTCCCAGCCGCGCACGGTGACCGAACCGGCGATATTGCTCAGATCAACCCGGCCACCGCTGGACAGAGGCAGACGTTCATTGACGGTAGTTTGCGCGAACACCGGTGCTGCGGCGGCCAACAGCACGGTTGCGACCAACAGGTTTCGCAGGGAGATGATCATGGGAGGCTCCTTCAGGAAGACAGACCGGCGTTGCCAAGGCCTTGCCGGGTTAGTTCAAGACGCAGCGCGTAGGTGCGCTGCAACTGGCCCAGCAGGAAACCGGCCTGCGGGCTTTGATCGATGGCGTTGCGGATGCTGTCGGCACTGGCGTCGATCTCGCGCAACGCTGGTTGCAACTCTGCCGGCATGTGTTGCTGGGGAATCGCGGCAATGGCCAACCGGTACTCGTGGGTCAAGGCGTTGGCCTGGGCCTGCAACAGCGAATCCGGCGCGGAGCGTTCCTGCGGCATCCACAGCGCAACACTGCCGATCAGGGCCAGCACCGCTGCGGCCGCGCCGGCCAGCCACGGCCAACGCCGCGGTTGCCGTGATGCGCCGTTGGCAGTGATCGGTCGCGGCATCGGCACGGTGACGCTGTCGCGCGGGGTGGTTTCCAGTTCGGCGGCAATGCGTTGCCACACCGCTGCCGGAGGCAGGCGTTCTGCAGGGAGTTGACGCAGGCGCTGGGCCAGCGGGTCGTTGTCGTGTTCGTCCATCATGCTTCTCCAAGCCGCACGCGCAGCAGGCTGCGAGCGCGGTGCAACTGTGCCTTGGAACTGCCGACGGCCATCTGCAGTTCGGTGGCGATTTCCTGGTGTTTCCAGCCTTCTATGTCGTGCAGCACCAGCACCGCACGGGCGCGCGGCGGCAGGGTCAGCAAGGCGCGTTCAAGGTCCAGGCCGGTGGCGTGGCAACGCGGGATGGCGGCCATCTCGGCCAACACGTCCATTCCGCTTTCGCCGGCGTCCAACGATTCAAAAACAGCGCTGGCACGCAGCTCCATCAGTGCGGTGTTGACGGCGAGGCGGTGCAGCCAGGTACCCAGCGCGCTTTCACCACGGAACTGCGGCAGCTTGCGCCAGGCCTGGATGAAGGTTTCCTGCAGCACGTCCTCGGCACGCGCGGCATTGCCACCGCACAGACGCCACAACAACGCGTTGAGCCGGGCCGCATGACGGCGGTAGATCCGTTCGAAGGCGTGTACGTCACCGGCAGCGGCGGCACGGGCCAACGCGGCGTCGTCCACGGCGGGCGATGAAGGAGCAGCGGTGGTCACGGTGGCGTCGAGCATATCCGTTGGATGCGGACAGCAGACAAAAGGTTTAAAGGCCGATGCAATCGCCGCGATACGCCTGCGCGGGTTGGCAGCCTTGGACCGCTTGGCCGACAATCCCACCTTGTTCGTGCGCCGCCGTTGTGCCCCAGCTTCCGGTGGCTGCCAGCAGCTCCTGCGCCTGGGTGGCAAGCCCAGGCCTCGCCCCAAACGCGCCCTGCCCCTGCCATGCGCGGCCTGCAAGGAAATCGATGATGACGCGGTACCTCCCCCCTTCGATGCACACCTGGATCAACCCGCTCAGCATCGCGCTGAGCATCGCCCTGATCCTGCTGGTGGCCTGGCTGCTGCGGCTGCTGATGCGCCGGCTGCTGGCACGACTGGGCCGCCATTACACCCTTCCGGGACCGATCGAACTGGCGATCCGCCGGCTGTTCAATTTCATCATCGGCAGCGTCGCGCTGGTCGTCATCCTCGACCGCTTGAACGTGGACGCCAAGGTGTTGTGGACCGCGTTCACCGGCTTTGCCGCAGTGGGTGCGGTCGCGTTTTTCGCGGCGTGGAGCGTGTTGTCCAACATCTTCTGCACCTTCCTGATCTTCACCACCCGCCCGTTCCGGCTTGGCGACCAGATCGAACTGCTGGAGAACGGCGAGAAGCCCGGCCTGAAGGGCCGCGTACACGACATCAACCTGATCTACACCACCTTGCACGAGATCGGCGGCCCGGCCGAGGGCACGCTGATGCAGATTCCCAACAGCCTGTTCTTCCAGCGTGGCCTGCGCCGCTGGCGGCATGGGGACAACGCCCAGGATGCGATCGAGGGCGATGGCTGACGGGTAGTCCTGCGCTCGCGGAAGCAGGGCAAGAGCCAACCGCAAGCCAGAGCGGCCCTCTCCCCAACCCCTCTCCCGCACGCGGGAGAGGGGCTTTCAAGCAACAGCGGCCTTCTCCCTCCTCCCGTGAACCTGAGAGGGGCTTTCAGCCAACAGCCGGGTTGGTGGACGTACCGCTGCCCACGTCTTCCGTGAACGGCAAAAAGGAATCGGGCCCCGCCTCCGCCAGCGGCAGGAGGCTCCCACCGCACTGGCGCTGCGAACTGAACACGCCTCCAGCAATCGCCCGATGGACCACAGCTTTTCATTCATGCGGCACTGCAGCATGCGAAAATCCTGCCCATCTTCCGGCTTTTCCAGCCGCAGCGTCCGCGAACGATGTCCTCTTCAAACGCCTCCTGTCCTGCCGCCCCGGCAGGCACCGCTTCCGCCGTTTCCGAAATCCCGGATGAGCGCAGTAACCGCCAGCGCTGGGCCAGCGTCATTGCCCTAGCCATGGCGGCGTTCGTGTTCAACACCAGTGAGTTCGTCCCGGTCGGACTGTTGAGCGATATCGGTGGCAGCTTCGGCAAGCCGATTGAGCAGGTCGGGCTGATGTTGACCATCTATGCCTGGGTGGTGGCGCTGACCTCTCTGCCGTGCATGCTGCTAACCCGCAATTTCGACCGGCGCCGGCTGCTGCTGGGGGTATTCGCGCTGTTTGTCGTCAGCCACCTGCTTTCGGCGCTGGCCTGGAGCTACCCGATCCTGATGGTCAGTCGCGTCGGCATCGCGCTGGCGCATGCGGTGTTCTGGTCGATCACCGCCTCGCTGGCGGTGCGCGTGGCACCGGCCGACAAGCGCCCGCAGGCGCTGGGCCTGCTGGCGACCGGCACTTCGGTGGCGATGGTGCTGGGCATTCCGCTGGGCCGCATCGTCGGTGAGTGGCTGGGCTGGCGCGTCACTTTCCTGGCCATCGGCGGCGTGGCACTGCTGGCGATGGTGGTGCTGGCGCGGCTGTTGCCGGCACTCCCCAGCCAGAACGCCGGCTCGGCCAGCAGCCTGCCGCTGTTGCTGCGACGCCCGGCGCTGGTGGCGCTGTACGTGCTGGTGATGGTGGTGATTTCTGCCCAGTTCACCGGTTACAGCTACATCGAGCCATTCGTGCAGAAGGTCGGCGGCTTCGATGGGCACGTCACCACACTGGTGCTGCTGCTGTTCGGTGGCATGGGCTTCGTCGGCAGCGTTCTGTTCTCGCGTTACGGATTGCGCTGGCCGCGTGGCTTCCTGCTGATGGCCATCGGCACCCTGGCCTCCTGCCTGTTGCTGCTGCGCACCGGGCTGGGCAATACCGCCCTGCTGTATGTGCTGGTGTCGGTATGGGGCGTGGCGATGATCTGCTTCGCGCTTTCGATGCAGTCCAAAGTGCTGAACCTCGCTTCCGATGCCACCGACGTGGCGATGGCGCTGTTCTCGGGCATCTTCAACATCGGCATTGGTGCCGGCGCGCTGATCGGCAGCCAGGTCAGCCTGCACCTGGGCATGCAGCACATCGGCCTGGTCGGCGGGCTGCTGGCCGTCGCGGGCTGGTTGTGGTGCCTGTTCGCGATGCTGCGCTGGAGTGGCAGCTTTCGCCTGTCCGGCGGCCATCACTGAAACCTGCGTTCGGTCGCAGCTCGCGGTTGTCGCTGCCACTATGCTCGGCACGAGCATGGCTATGGGGGCGGCCAATGGAGTCAAATCACACTCTCCGCGAAGCAACGCTGGCGGATGCGGCGGCGTTGAGCGCGCTGGTCACGCCACTGGCCCGGCACCTGCTTGACCCCACCACCGGGGCCAGCGCGCATTCGTTCCTGGCCACGCTCGTGCCGGACAGCTTCGCCGAACGGCTCGGCTCAGCGCAGTTCGCGCATTACCTGATCGAGGACGACAGCAGGCTGTGCGGCATGATCGCCATGCGCGAGGGCAGCCACGTCCATCACCTGTTCGTGAGCCGCACCGCGCGGCGACGCGGCATTGCCCGGCAGTTGTGGGAACACGCGCTGCGCATCCACGGCAGGCAGGTGTATACGGTCAACTCCTCGGAGATCGCGGTGCCGGTGTACGAGCAGTTCGGCTTCTTCGCCAAGGCCGCGCCGCAGACGGTCAAGGGCGTGCGCTTTGTGCCGATGGAGCGGCCACGGCTGGTACGGCCGGTGGGTTTGCAGGACGGGTAGGAGCTGCGTAAGCCGCGAATGCAACCGCAGCGAAAAGGCCTGCAATTGCAGCCCTTCGCAGGAGTGGCTTCAGCTGCGAAGCCAATAGAAGTTCCGCTTTTCGAGTGCCTGCAATTGCAGTGATCTTCGCTGCTTCCATGGCAGCGGCTTCGCGGCTGGAGCCGCTCCTGAAAAGCGCTGTTTCTGCAATCGCAGATATCCCGGCTACTGACATGGCAGTGGCTTCGCGGCTTACGCCGCTCCTACAAGGGCGGTCTCTGCAACTACGGGCGCCGCTGCCGCGGTTGCATTCGCGGCTTCGCGACTGAAGCCGCGCCTACGGGAGGGTGCCTCAGCGCAGCTGGCTGTCCTTGCTGCCGCGGCGGTTGTAACCGGACGACGCGGCTTCCTCGGCGTCATGCGCCTGCTGGCAGCTGATGCACAGGCGCACGCCCGGCACCGCCTTGCGCCGCGCCTCGGGAATCGGCGCGTCGCATTCCTCGCAGTGCTCCAGCCCCGGGCCGCTGGGCAAGCGGCTACGGGCGCGCTTGATCGCGTCCTCTACCGTGGCGTCGATCTGATCCTGAACGGCGGTGTCGCCCGCCCAGCCGGTGGCCATGTCCGGATACTCCGTGGTAACCAAACGCCAGCCTAGCGCAGTTGCCTGAGCGCCAGGTCAACGCCGGCCAGTCACCACATCAGGTCGTCGGGCACCTGGAACTGGGCGTAATAGGCGTCGTCTTCGGCATTGCCGGTGGAGACGGGAGTGTCCTCGCTCTGGCCGTGGTCGAGCACGATCAGCTCGGCGGCGCGCTCGCGCACTTTCTCGGCGGCCACACGCGGCAACAGCTCGAAGCTCTCGGCATGGCGCACGATCACCAACGCACCGGCGGCCAGCTGCTTGCGCAGCGCCTCGGTGACCAGCACGGTGCGGATCACCTCGCCGTCATTGAAGCGGTACTCCAGCTCACCGGCGCGCGGCAGCTTGCGGTCGGCGATGATCTGCCGCGCCTGTGCGCGCAGTTCATCGGCGCGCCGCTGTGCATTGCGCTCGGCGGCCAGCGCGCGGTCGGCTTCGGCCTTTTCAGCGCGGATGCGCTCGGCCTCGCGCTGGCTTTCGGTGGGGCCTGCCGGGCCCTTGCCATGGCGCGCCTTGACCTGCTCGCGCGCCACCTGGGACACCTGGGATTTCTTGACCAGGCCAGCCTTGAGCAGCTGTTCCTGGAGCGGATTCGCCTTTGCCATCGTCGTCTTCGTGGTTCTGTTGCCGATGCCTGCCATGATACCGGCCTGCCCCGCCCATGCCGACGTCACCATGCAAGCCCTGAAGTACCTGAATGGCTACCCTGAACACCTGCAGCAACAGGCGCGCGAGCTGCTCGCGCAGGGTCGCCTGGGCGAAATGGTGCGGCGTCGCTATGCCGAGCCGCATGCGGTGCGCAACGATCGCCAGCTCTACGACTACGTGCAGGCGCTGAAGGATCGCCACCTGCGCCAGTCGCAGCCGCTGGGCAAGGTGCTGTATGACGGCAAGCTGCAGGTGGTCAAACATGCGCTGGGCACGCATACCGCCGTTTCCCGCAACCATGGCGGCAAGCTCAAGGCCAGCCGTGAGATCCGCATCGCCAGCGTGTTCCGCGATGCGCCGGCGCCGTTCCTGCGGATGATCGTGGTCCACGAGCTGGCCCACATCAAGGAGGCCGAGCACAACAAGGCCTTCTACCAGCTGTGCCTGCACATGGAGCCGGATTACTACCAGTTGGAGTTCGACCTGCGCCTGTACCTGACCGCGCTGGAGCACGACGCCGGCTGACCGCCGCATCGCTCCGCCGACCCAAGGGGGTTACACTCGCCGCCCCTTGCATGACCCGCTGTCGCCATGACCACTCCCATTCGCCTGGACAAACACCTGGCCGCGCAGCTGCAGTGCTCGCGCACCCAGGCGCAGCAATACATCGAAGGCGGCTGGGTCAGCGTGGACGGCGTGGTCGTTGAAACCCCGCAGACCATGGTGGCCGATGAAGTCGTCACCCTGGCCGAGGATGCCAACGCCGAAGGCGCCGAACCGGCCACCCTGCTGCTGAACAAGCCGGCCGGTGTCAGCGGCAACGCGCTGCTGGCCCTGCTCGATGAGGCCAACCGCTTTGCCGACGACACGTCCGACGTACGCATCCTGCGCCGGCATTTCCAGCGCCTGGAGATGCCGATGCCGCTGGACGATGACGCAAACGGGCTGCTGGTGTTCACCCAGGACTGGCGGGTACGCCGCCATCTGCTCGAATCCGGCCCGTCGCTGGAGCAGGAATACATGGTGGACGTGGAAGGCGAGCCGAGCCCGTGGGCGATGTCGCGCCTGACCCAAGGCCTGATCTACCAGGGCCGCAGCCTGCAGAGCTGCAAGGTCAGCTGGCAAAGCGAGCAGCGCCTGCGTTTTGCGATCAAGGACGTGCGCCCGGGCCAGTTGCAGTACATGTGCAGCGAAGTGGGCCTGAAAGCGACCCAGGTGCGACGCCTGCGCATCGGTCGCATCGGCCTGAGCAAGATGCCTGAGGGTCAGTGGCGCTATCTGCTGCCCAGCCAGCGGTTCTGAGGGCTTGGGGATTCGGTAGAGCGTAGCGAAGCTGCGCTGGGGCATTCCCGGCAACGCTTCTGCCGAACATGGCTCGGCACTACAGCAGGCGGAGGAGTGCCGCTGTCAGGGCGCCCAGCACAACCACCGCCAGGAATGGCAATCGCAACGCCAGCGCCACGCCGGCCGCCAGCAACGCGCCGATGCGTGCATCCAGCACGATCCCCTGCCCGGCCGAAACCGCGTTCATCGTCGTCAGCGATGCCAGCAGGCCGATGGTCAAGGCACCGGCCACGCGGTTCATCCGTGCCGACTCCATCCAGCGCACCGGCACCAGATAACCGACGAACTTGAGCGCCCACGCCGCCACGCAGGCCAATACTATCCAGCCCCACAGGTTCATCGCGGCTGCTCCTGGTTGGTGTCTGACAGCGCATCCGGTGCCACGTCCGGCTCCAGCCCTTCATCGGCCGGGCCACGCCCGAACCAGCCCCAGATAGCGGCCACCGCGGCGGCCAGCAGAATCGGCACGCCGGCCGGCACCCATGGCAGCGCCAGCAGGGTCACCAGCGCGCACACAATGGCGATGGCCACCGGTTCGCGCGAACGCAGGCGCGGCCACAACAGGCCCAGGAACGCCGCCACCGCCGCGCCGTCCAGGCCCCACTGGCGCGGGTCGCCCAGTGCATCGCCAAGCAATGCACCCAACAGCGTGAACAGATTCCAGAACAGATAGACACCGACCCCGGCCACCCAGAAACCGCGCCGCTGCTCGGCCGGCTCCTGTTGGCTGGCCGCGGTTGCCGCCGACTCGTCGATGGTGACCTGCGCCGATACCAGCCGCAGCCAGCCACGCGGACGCAGCATGCGGTTGATCTGCGCCCCGTACACCGCGTTGCGGATGCCCAGCAGCGTGGCCGCGCCGAACGCCGCCGCGCCCGCACCACCGGCTCCGATCACACCGATGAAGGCGAACTGCGAGCCGCCGGTGAACATCAGCAGGCTCAGCGCCATCGTCTGCGCCACGCTGAAACCGGAAGCCACCGCCAGCGCGCCGAACGAGATGCCGTACAGGCCGGTGGCCACCGCGATGGAAAGACCGATGCGTACCGCCGGCGTCAATTGCATCTGCGTGCCCTCAGCCGCGCCCGTGCGCCTGTTCGGCGGCAGCGACGAACACCACGTCAGTGGAGGAGTTGAGCGCGGTTTCGGCCGAGTCCTGCACCACGCCAACAATGAAGCCCACCGCCACCACCTGCATCGCCACATCGTTGGAGATGCCGAACAGGCCGCAGGCCAGCGGAATCAGCAGCAACGAGCCGCCCGGCACACCCGAAGCACCGCAGGCGCCAATGGCCGCAACCACGCTCAGCAGCAGCGCGGTCGGCAGGTCCACCGCGATGCCCAGCGTGTTGACCGCCGCCAGGGTCAGCACCGAAATGGTGATCGCCGCGCCGGCCATGTTGATGGTGGCGCCCAGCGGAATGGCCACCGAATAGGTTTCTTCATGCAGGCCCAGCTTGCGGCACAGCTCCAGGTTGACCGGAATATTGGCCGCCGAGGAACGGGTGAAGAACGCGGTGATGCCGCTCTCGCGCAGGCAGCGCAGCACCAGCGGGTAAGGATTGCGGCGAGTCACCACTGCCACGATCAGCGGGTTGCCGACGAAGGCCATGAACAACATCGCCCCGACCAGCACGTACAGCAGCTCCAGATAGCCCTTCAGCGCGCCCAGCCCGGATTCGGCCAGCAGCGAGGCGACAATGCCGAATACGCCCAGCGGCGCCAGCTTGATCACCGCGCGTACCACCCAGGTGACTGCATTGGACAGGTCGCTGACCATCGCACGGGTGCCGGCACTGGCATGGCGCAGCGCCAGCCCCAGGCCCACCGCCCAGGCCAGCAAGCCGATGTAATTGGCGTTGAGCAGCGCATGCACCGGGTTGTCGACGATCTGCATGAGCAGCGTCTTGAGTACCTCCCCGATGCCACCGGGTGCGCTCATCCCCGCCTGGCTGGCGGTCTTGAGCGACAAGGTGCTCGGAAACAGGAAGCTGGCCGCAACACCGACCAGCGCGGCGGCCAGGGTGCCGATCACGTAAAGCAGCAGGATCGAGCGGATGTTGGTCTTCTGCCCGTGCTGGTGATTGGCGATGGAGGCGGTCACCAGTACCAGCACCAGCACCGGGGCCACCGCCTTCAACGCGGAGATGAACACCGTGCCCAGCAGCCCCACCGCTTTGGCGCCCTGGGGCCAGGCCATTGCCAGCACGATGCCGGCGACCAGGCCGATGACGATCTGCACCACAAGGCTGGGCGCTCGAAAGGAGGGGGAAGCGTGATTCATTGCGGGCTCGGGCAGAAGCAAACCCCGATTCTCGCCCACTGGCCCGGCGATGACATCCCCGGAACGTCACGTCTGGCTTGTTACCCTTGTCAGTGCAATGAACACTGACAGGATGTGCGATGAACCCACCCCGCTCCCCAGGCCGACGCCTGCTGCGACTGCTGGGCTATGTAGTGGCGGCGCTGGTACTGCTGCTCATCAGCGGCCTGCTGCTGGGCGACCGGCTTACGCCTTCCATCGTCGGCGCGCCATCCCACACCCTGCCGCTGCAGCCGGCACAGACCGTACTTGACCGCGAACTGGCGCCGCTGCTGCAGCGCCATCCCGGCCAGAGCGGCGCGGCCTATCTTTCCGATGGGCTGGAAGCCTACGCCGCGCGCTCGATCATCACCGGCCAGGCCGGGCGCAGCCTGGACCTGCAGTACTACATGTGGCACGACGACATGGTCGGCCATCTGCTTGCCCACGATGTCTACAAGGCGGCCGAGCGCGGCGTGCGCGTGCGGCTGCTGCTGGACGACATGAATGCCGCCGGGCTGGACCCGAAAATGCTGGCGCTGGAAACCCACCCCAACATCGAGATCCGCCTGTACAACCCGTTCCGCAATCGCGAGGGCGTGTGGCGGCTGCTCGAGATGGTGCAACGCGCCTTCAGCATCAACCATCGCATGCACAACAAGGCCTGGATCGCCGATGGCAGGGTGGCCATCGTCGGTGGTCGCAACATCGGCGGCGAGTACTTCGACGCGCGCCCGGACGTGAATTTCCGCGACCTGGACCTGCTGCTGGCTGGCCCGGTAGCGGCGCAGGCCAGCGAAGTATTCGACAACTTCTGGAACAGCGATGCGGTGGTGCCGATCAGCGCACTGCATTACAGCACCCGCCAACAACTGGGCAATTTCGTCACCGAAGCCGAACGCGATGCCCTGCAGCAGGAGGCAATGCCGTATCTGCAACGGGTACGCGAGCATCTTGGCAATGCCTATCTCAGCAAGCAGACGGACCTGCACTGGACGGCACGCGTGCAGATCCGTTCGGACCCGCCGCGCAAGCGCGGGGTGGAAGACCAGTCGGACTGGCTGGTCACGCGTCTGGTGGAGGAACTGGCCAGCGCGCGCCAGCGCTCGCTGCTGATATCGCCCTACTTCGTACCCGGCGCCAGCGGCACCAAGGCGCTGATCCAACAGGCGCGCAACGGCGTGCAGGTTGGCATCGTCACCAACTCACTGGCCGCCAACGACGTAGCCGCCGTCCACAGTGGCTACATGCACTATCGCAGGCCGCTGTTGGCCGGTGGCGTGCAGTTGTACGAACTGAAGGCGCGTGGCCATGCCGAACGCGCGTCGACCTTTGGCAGCAGCGGCGCCAGCCTGCACACCAAGGCGTTCGTCGTTGATGACCGGCGCGGGTTTGTCGGCTCGTTCAACCTTGACCCGCGCTCGGCCTACCTCAACACCGAAATGGGCGTGCTGTTCGACGACCCGGTGCTGGCCGAACGCCTGCGCGAGGAATACCTGCGCCTTTCCAGCCCGGAGCTGAGTTACTGGATGTACCTGAACAAGGATTCGGAACTGCGCTGGCTGGATCGCGCGGTGACGCCACCGGTGGCCTACCGCACCGAACCGGACACCAGCCTGTGGTTGCGCACAACCACGCGGGTGATCAGCTGGTTGCCATTGGAGTCGCAGCTCTGAAGAGTGGGGATTGAGGGTCCGGACGAGCCAAAGCCTCAAGCGGACCTGACGCCGGATGCAGGCCTTGGATGTTGGCCTTGGATGTTGGCCTTGGTGTGCTGTTGCTGTTGCTGTTGCTGTTGCCGTTGCCGTTGATGCTGATGCTGATGCTGATGCTGATGCTGATGCGTATGCGTATGCGTATGCGGACAGCGGCGTCGACGTGACTGTTGACTGACCATCCCTTCTCCCGCGTGCGGGGGAAGGTGCCCGGAGGGCGGATGGGGGGCTTTTGTGAACTTGTTTGCCGCAGCTGGTGTTGAGTAGAGCAAGCCGCGCGATAAAAAAAGCGCTGGCAAAGCTCCCCTCATCCGGCGCTTCGCACCACCTTCTCCCGCATGCGGGAGAAGGACAGGCAACGGCAACTCCCAAAGCCGGCTCCGCACGAAGCCCTGGCCTTCTCGACTCTCGGAAGCCAGCGCCCGATCAACCACCCCCGCTCAACCCACCAACTATTCCCCGCGCTCACTCACACGCTTCCACAACCACGCGGCCACATGCGCCGGCATCGCCGCCGACAACGCCGCCAGTGCTTGCTCCTCGCTTATCAGGCCAGCGCCCTGCAGCATCGCCGCGCTCGCGGCCAACTGGCCCACGTGCAGCGAGCGCGCCAAACCCGTTGGTGCATCCTCCTGCGTGCCGCGCAGCGCCTGGATGATGGCCGGCGACAATTTCCAATGGCTGGCGATCCGCACCGCCGTTGGCACCGTGCAGCGCTCCAGCACTTCGAGCAACGTGGCCGCTTCGCGCGCACGCGACGGCGGCTGCGCCAGTACATCCGTGGCCGCCTGCACCACCATTGCCGCGCTCAACCCCAGCAGCAGGCCGGCAAGCTGGGCGGCAAAGCCATCCTCGTGCTCCACGCTGCGGGCATGGTCGGCCGCGGCCAGTGAGAGCCGCAATGTGTAGTCCCACAGCTGCCGCGAGAACAGCGCATCGCCACCACTGGCCGATTGCATCACCGGCTGCACCAACGCGGCTGAAATGATCTGGCGGATGCCATCGTTGCCGATCAACGTCACCGCGCGCTCGATGCTCTGCACGTCCTGTCGTTGCAGCCGGTATAGCGGGCTGTTGGCGATGCGCAGCAAGGTGGCGGCGAGCACCGCGTCACTGCCGATGATGCGGGCGATGGAACGGGACGAAGCGGTGCTGTCGTTGACGTTCTGGATCAGCTGCGGCAGCAGATTGGGCCTTCGCGGTGTGTAGCGCGCGGACAGATCGGCACGACCCAGCGCAGCCACCACCTCCTCGACCACCTTGCTGCAGGGCAACTGCGCAACGGTGCTGCCCTCCATCGCCAACGCATGCCGCAGGAAGCGGCGCAGCAGCACGTCCGGTATCGCCTCGGGATTGAGCGCCGGTGCGCCGCCGGCCTGGACCACCGGGGCAACCAGGACCGTCCGCGCATGCATCACGGGGCTTCTGCCACGATGGCGCTGCCAGTGCCAGGCAATAGCGCCCACCACAACCGCTGCAATCAGCGCTGAGACAATCACCAAGTCAGACATCGCCGCACTACACGCATTACGTTGCCTCAGTTATCGGCAGCGGCTGGCGGTTCTGCAGCCCGTTTTCGCCACGTCCACGGTGCGCTTCAGCGCTCCACTTTCACCAAGCGCACACCCATCGGCCCCAGCAGTGCACCATCCTTCTCGATGGAAAATTCCAGTGGCGCGGCACCGGCTTCGGGCACCACCACGTGCAGCGTGTCGTCCTGGCGCGTGTAGGTGGTCTGCTGCGAGGTGCCCAGCATCTGCACCGTCACCGTGCCGTCCGGCGCAAACACGTAATCCACCATGCCCAACTGGTCGCTGTAGGTGCCGTCCAGCCCCTGGCTGCATGCCGCCAGTGCCAGCAACAGCGGGGCGATCAACAGTTTCTTCATGCAGGTTCTCGGTACGGATGGCGGGACGGTGCCACGGGCCGCCGATTCTGGCACATCGACCGCGATTGACCATCGCAGCCCCCGGAAACGTTGACCCGGCCTTGATGCGCTCTCACGTCTGATGACACGGCCAGCCACAGCCGGAGACTGAATCCACCCGATGCCGGACTTCACTGACCGACTCACATCGTTTTCACATAGGCAACTGCTACCCAGCCGTTGGTCCCCGTAAGGTTTGCCCCAACGCCCGGGCCATGGCACCTTCCAGTCGATTGAACCGCCAACCATGACGGCGCGGTGCGATGAGCGGCTTCCACCCCGGCACATCGCCTGCGCTCCCGCGCCCAGTGCGCCCTACGCAGTGCAAACGGGAGATCACGGTTTGGCAACGACCGCATCCGTTGCAACCCACGCTCCACGGCCCACGCGTGGCCTGCATGCACGCCTGCACCAACTGATCCTGGTAACGCTGTTGCCGCTGTTGATCATCGGCGCCATTGCGATCTGGCTGGCTGCCCGCGACTACCGTCAGAATTCCGAGCAGCGCCTGCAGGAAACGGCCACCGCACTGGCGCGCGGCGTAGACCAGGGTATCCAGGACAACATCAACCAGCTGCGCCTGTTGACCATGCTTGCACCGCAGGCACGGGAATCGGCGCCGCAGCTGCGCGCCTGGGCCCGTCAGAACCCGGACATCGAACTGATTTCCGACGACACCGAACAGGCGCACATTCTGCCCGGAGTACTGCTGGCCCGCGCCCGCGCCAGTGGTCAGCCACAGGTGTCGGACCTGTTCACCACCGCCGCCAGCACCACGCCCAAGGTTGCCGTTGCCCTGCCCTTCACCGATGACCAAGGCCAGACACGGGTGCTGACCCTGGTGCAGCCTTCCAATCGCCTGATCAGCACCATCCTGCGTTCGGCCAGCGAGCAGAGCCTGCTGGTTGCCGTGGTGGACGGCAACGGCGTGATCGCCGCGCGCTCGCGCAAGCCGGAGCAGTTCATCGGCCAGGCCGTCAGCGGCCGCGACAAACTGCAGCAGGGCAGCACCCCGCAAGGCGTGTTCGAGGCAATCAGCAAGGAAGGCCAGCCGGTGGTCTTCGCCTTCCATCGCCTGCAGGCCGCACCGGGTTGGGCGTTGGTGGTCGGCGAACCACAGACGAGTTTCCAGGCCCGCTGGCAGCGGCCACTGGCCGGCATCATCGTCGGCGGCACACTGGCGGCGATCATCGCCCTGCTCGCCGCCAACGCCATCGCCGGCAGCATCCTGCGGCCGATCCGGGCATTGGCCCAACGCGGCCACAGCATCATCAACAATGACCTCACCCTGCCCGACCCACCTGCCTCGGACATCACCGAAGTACGCGTCCTGCAGGACAGCTTCAACGACACCATAGACGCGCTGAAGAAAAGCGCCGACGAAGCCCATGCGCTGGCACGCGAGTTGATGACCAGCGAGCAGCGTTACCGCGCGGTGGCCGAAGCCGGCGCGCTGGTGCTGTGGGAGTCGGGCAAGCACTGGCAGATACGCTCTGCCACCGGCTGGCGCGAGCTGACCGGGCAGCCCGACGAAGAAGCACTGGGCAGGGGCTGGCTGCAACGGGTCAACGAAGAAGACCTGCCGCAGATCGACGCGGCGCTGGAGCAGAGCTTCTCCAAGGGCGCGCCGCTGGACGTGGAGTTCCGTGTGCTGGACCTGTACGGCCGCTGGCGCTGGCTGCGTGCACGCGGAGCCCGCATCGACACCGACCAGGCCGAACCATCCGACTGGGCCGGCGTGCTGGAAGACGTGGATGCGCGCCGCCAAGCGCAGGCACGCATCGCGTTCCTGGCCCAGCATGATCCGCTCACCGCCCTGCCCAATCGCGTGGTCCTGTTCGACCAGCTCCAACACGCGCTGGCCACCGCGCTGCGTGGCCACCCCAGTGCCTTGCTGCTGCTGGACCTGGACCGGTTCAAGGAAGTCAACGACACGCTGGGCCATCCCAGCGGTGACCGTCTGTTGCAGGAAGTCGCCCGCCGCGTGCTCGGCTGCGTGCGCACCAATGATCTGGTGGCGCGGCTGGGCGGCGACGAGTTCGCCATCCTGATGGCACCCGAAGCGCATCCGCCAGAAGCGGCAATGATCCTGGCCGAGCGCCTGATCGCCACCCTGTCACAGCCGTTCGACCTGGAAGGCCACCAGCTGGGCATCGGCACCAGCATCGGCATCGTACTGATCGACCGCCAGGCCGAAACCGCCGACAAGCTCATGCGCAACGCTGATCTCGCGCTGTACCGCGCCAAAGAGGACGGCAAAGGCTGCTATCGCTTCTTCGAAGAGGAAATGGACACCCGCATGCAGCGGCGGCGGCAGCTGGAAACCGAGCTGCGCACCGGCCTGCAACAACTGCAGTTCCAACTGCACTACCAACCGCTGGTGGACCTGGTGCAATGCCGCGTCACCGGCTTTGAGGCGCTGCTGCGCTGGGATCACCCCGAACGAGGCCTGCTCAATCCCGACCAGTTCCTGGGCCTGGCCGAGGACATCGGGCTGATGGTGCCGCTGGGCGACTGGATCCTGCGCCAGGCCATGCAGGACGCGATGCAGTGGCCGGAACATATGAAAGTGGCGGTGAATCTGTCGGTGTCACAGCTGGCAATGCCAGAGCTGGCCAGCAACATCGAACAGGCACTGGCGGACACCGGCCTTGCTCCGTCGCGGCTGGAGCTGGAAATCACCGAGAACGCGCTGGTAGCCAACATCCAAGCCGCATCGGCCAAGCTGCTGCGGCTCAAGGCGGCCGGCGTGGCGATCGTGATGGACGACTTCGGCACCGGCTATTCCTCGCTGGGCTACTTGCGTGCCTTCCCGTTCGACAAGGTCAAGATCGACAAATCCTTCATCCGCGACCTGGGCCAACAGAGCCAGGGCAGCGCGATCATCGGTGCGGTATCGCACCTGTGCGACAAGCTGGGCATCATCGCCACCATCGAAGGCGTGGAAACCCACGACCAGCTGACCCAGCTCAGGCAGGAACACTGCAGCGAAGGTCAGGGGTATGTGTTCGGCCGGCCGATGCCGCAGGCGCAGATCGAGGAGTTCATCCGGCAATGGCCGGAACGCTGGGGTTGAGCCGGCGGTGAGTGCAGGCAACCAGTAAGCGATTGAAGGCCACAGCGCCTGCGCCGTGGCCTTCAATGGTTACCTGTCCGCTCGGATCAATGAGTTCCGCGCAGAGCCAGCGTCAGTGCCAGCACGCTGAGGATCACCGCGATGGTGCCGTCCAGAATGCGCCAGGTCGACGGCTTGGTGAACAACGGCGCCAGCAGCCGTGCGCCCAGGCCCTGAGCGGTCAACCAGATGCCGCTGGCGGTGACTACGCCGGCAGCGAAGGCCATGCGCGACTCGCCGAAATTGTCGGCAATCGACCCGATCACCATCATGTCCAGCCAGAAATGCGGGTTGATGATGGAAAAGCCGGCTGCCGCCATCAACGCCGTGCGCAGCGACTGTTCGGCGTTGTCGTCCAGGTTCATGCCACCACCGCCGGCCACCGCCCGCCGTGCCGACTGCAGCGCGTACCAGGTCAGGAACGCCACGCCGCCCCACAACAGCACCGTGGTCAGCCACGGCAGCTGCGCGGTAAGCGTGCGCAGCCCGGCCACGCTGGCCAGGATGAAAACCGCATCGATGGCGAAGCAGGTGGCGATGATCGGGATCACGTGCTGGCGCATGATGCCCTGGCGCAGGATGAACGCACTCTGCGCACCCACGATGGCGAACAGACCGATACCGATACCGGCACCACTGAGCCAGGCACTACCGGCGGCTTGGGCGGAAACAACGGAAAACATGGGGGAACTGCCTTTTCTACGGGGGGAGGGCCGCTGGGGAAGACGCACCAGACCGGCCTGACGCGGCAATTGTCGCAACGCAGCATCAAAAAGTAGAGCTAAACTTCTTAAACCATCTTTAGCAAAACTTAATCATGCGCATCGACCACTCACAATTGCGGGCGCTGGCGGCGGTGATCCGGGAAGGCAGCTTCGAGCGCGCCGCGCTGACCCTGAACGTGACCTCCTCGGCCATTTCCCAGCGGATCAAGGCGCTGGAGGACCGGGTCGGCAAGCTGCTGGTCAAGCGCAGCATCCCCACCGAGGCCACCTTGGAAGGCCAGGTACTGGTGCAGCTGGCCGAGCAGACCGCGCTGCTGGAACGTGATGCATTCGAGCGCATTGGCCTGTCCGACAGCGAACTGCCCCGCGCCAGCATCCCGGTGGCGGTCAACCACGACAGCATGGAAACCTGGTTTCCCGACGCGGTGCAGGCGTTCTCGCAGACCACCAGCACCACGTTGGACCTGCACACCGAAGACCAGGACCACACCGTCGCCCTGCTCCGCCAGGGCGCGGTGCTCGGTGCGGTAACCACCCTGTCCGAGCCGGTACAGGGCTGCCAGATCCACGAACTGGGCAGCATCCGTTATGCGGCCACCTGCACCCCGGAATTCCACGCCCGCTACTTCGCCAAGGGGGTGAACGCGCAATCGCTGGCGCAGGCACCGGTGCTGGTGTTCAACCGCAAGGATGACCTGCAGGCCCGCTATGCGCGTCGGCTGGCTCCGATCGAACAGCCGCTGCACGCACCCACCTGGTGGATTCCCTCCACCCGCGCGTTCGTCCACGCCAACCTCGGTGGCCTGGGCTGGACCATGAACCCCCTGCCGCTGGTACGCCGCCACCTGGAAAGCGGACGCCTGGTCTACGTGAAGGCCCGCGCCTGGGAAGACGTGCCGCTGTACTGGCAGCACTGGAAGGGCGAAGTCAAAACCATGGCGCTGCTGACCCGCGCGATCCTGCAGGCGGCCACCACCCTGGTGCGCAAGCGGAAATAACGCATCGGCTTTGCTGCGCTGCAAGTTTCCCCAAAGGACACTGCCGGTCGGTCATCGGCGGCCCGATGCTGGCCCGATCCATCTGGATCACTAGCCGGAGCTGCCGCATGTCGATCACCCGATCTGTCCCCGTCCTTGCTTCCTGGTTGTTCGGTACCCTCGCCGCTCCGCTGACACTTGCCGCCGCGCTGCTGGCGCCAGGCTCGGCCAGTGCCCTGGATTGCGGCAGCAACAACGGCTACACCTGCGCCGGCACCGCCAACCAGTACGCGGGCGGCTTCAACCCCGGCGTCGGCCAGGGCGGCTTCGGCGGTGGCAGCTGCACCGCGAGCCGGACCCCGGTGGTGTTCATCCACGGCAATGGCGACAGCGCCATCAGCTTCGACATGCCGGCTGGCGCGGTCAGCGGTTACACCACGCCGCCACGCTCGATCTACGCCGAACTCAAGGCCGCCGGCTACAACGACTGCGAACTGTTCGGCATCACCTACCTGAGCGCCAGCGAACGCGCGGCGCCGCAGTACAACTACCATTCGCCGGCCACGTATCAAGTCCTCAAGACCTTCATCGACAAGGTCAAGGCGTATACCGGCAAGAGCCAGGTGGACCTGGTGACGCATTCGCTGGGTTCATCGATGGCCCTGGCGACGATCAAGTACCACGCCTACCAGGGCAGCGTGCGCCGCTTCATCAACATCGCCGGTGGCCTGCGTGGGCTGCAGACCTGCCGCAGCACCGGCTACCAGTCCGCGTTGGCACCTACCTGCAATGCCGAAGCCTACGTCTACCCGTACAACTACTACACCTTCGGCCTGTACCCGAGCAGCGGCGTGACCTACTACGGCTACAACCGCTGGACCGGCAGCGGCAGTGGCAGCCTGCGCACCTTCCCGGCGACCTACACCGGCATCCGCTTCTACACGATCACTGCCGGCCTGCGTGACCAGGTGCAATGCTTCACCACCAGCTACAGCAGCGGGTGCAGTGACGGCGCCTTGTTCAACAGCGCAACCAACGTCCAGGCGCAGGTGGATATCGGCGCCGGCAGCAGCGCCTACAGCTTCGACTGGGACTGGAGCGACGGCGGCCCGTACAACTTCGGCGGTGGTGACACCAGCAATGGCGTCGGCCATTTCCGCTCCAAGAACAACAGCGGCCTGATCGTGCGCAACATGCTCACCAGCAATTGCGGCAGCGATTGCGCGTCCGGTTACAGCGGCGTGTACGGGCCAGCGGTCAACCGCTGAGCGAGCGCGTCAATCGAAGTACAACGCCAGGCCCACGCCGCCCTGCCAATCGATGGTTTCGTCATCCAGCCCACGCAGGAACGACGCATCCAGTTGCAGGCGCGAGGTGGCCATCCAGGTCACGCCGGCACCGGCCGCACGCATGTGCTGCGCGCCGGTGCCGTAACCACCTTCCACATAGGCGCTGACGTCTTCGCCCAGTGCGAAGCCGTAGCTCGGCGAGAACAGCCAGCCGCTGCCGTTGTCGCCCCATTGCCGGTCCGCGTAGAGCGCCAGGCTGGTTCCGGCCGGTAACTCCCACGCCACGGTGACGCCCAGGTCGTAATCCTGCCCACCGTCGCCCAAGGGCGCGCTGCCCCATGGCAAGGTGGCTCCGGCTTTGAGTCCCAGTGAGAAGCGCTCGCTGGCCAAGGCTGGCGCCCATTTCAATGCGACGCTGCCGTCGCCCCCGCCAGTGTCCTGTTCGTCGATGCCGGCACCGTGCACGCGCAGGCCACCCCAGGTATCGGCGGCCAACTGCACCTCAAGGGTTTCGGACAGACCAAGGCGGAGCAGCGTATCGGCGGTCCAGGCGGTGACGGTGATGCCATCACTGCGATCACGGCTGCCGTCGGGAAGGCCCTGCTCCCAGACAAAGACACCTTTGCCCAAGGTGCTCGTGGAAAAGCCGATGCCAGGGCGGTCGTACTCGGGCGCTTCGTCGGCGCTGGCGTCGAAGCCAATCAATGACAGAAGCAGGCTTGCTGTTGCGGCGTTTTTCATATGCCGAAGTTCACATGAGGGAGTGCAGTCAGGGTGTGAAGCCTGCAGGGATCAATCCTGAGGCAGGAGCAACTTCGCCCTCATCCGCCCTTCGGGCACCTTCTCCCGCCTGCGGGAGAAGGGAGTAGTCAGGCAACAACGCGATCTGAGTGTGCATGTCGCCGGCTCTTGCTGCTGCTCTTACTGCTGCTCTTACTGCTGCTCTTGCCGTTGCTCTTGCCGTTGCTCTTGCCGTTGCTCTTGCACTAGCTGTTGCTGTTGCCCTGGCTGTTGTTCTTGCTCCAGCTGTTGTTCTTGCTCCAGCTGTTGTTCTTGCTCCAGCTGTTGCTCTAGCTGCGCTTTGCAGTTGCTGTTGCTCTGCAGTGCCCTTCTCCCGCAAGCGGGAGAAGGTGCCCGAAGGGCGGATGAGGGCGGCCTTTGGCAGAACCCCTGCCCGGCTCACCCGGAACTCCGCTTCAGCCGTTGCCCAGCGCGTAATCCAGTGCACCAATCACCGCAGCCACCTGCGCATCGTTGCACTGCTGCGGCGTTGCCTTGGGGCTGTCCGGATACACCTCGGTGGTCGTGGTGTAACGCGCACCGCTGACACTCGCGCACAGGCCCAGCGCCTTGAGCGGGTACTCGATCACGCCCGGAGCCACCACCGGTGAACCAATGATCTCGCCGCGTGCATCGGCCGGAGCGATATGTGTGACCTTCGCAACCTCGGCATTCACCGCCTGCTGGAATGCCGGCTGACGGTTCTCACTGTCATCCACCAGATAGAAACCGTCGGGAATCTCACCCGGCTCGAACGGCTTGCCATCGCGTGCAGCCAACGCCGGACGGAACTCGGATTCATCGGTATCGGTGGTTTCGTGCAGATCGATATGCATCACGATCTGGCCCTTCAGCGGCGCCACCAGCGCCATCAGCGCAGCCGACTCCGGCGCAGGGCTGTTCGGCACGAAGGAGCGGTTCGGGTCCAGCGCCAATGCGTTCCAGCGCTGGATACGTTCATAACCCCAGGGGCTTACGCACGGCACGACCAGCAGATTGCACTTTCCGGCATAGGCAGCCGCATGTTGATCGATGAACTGCAGCGCGCCCTGCACGCCACTGGTCTCGTAGCCATGTATGCCGCCGGTGACCAGCATCACCGGCAAGGCGTCGTTCCAGTCGCGGCTGCGCACCGCCAACAACGGGTAGCGGCCACTTGGGTAGTCCAGTTCACCATATTGCGACACGTCGAAACGATCACGCAGCGCATCGATCTTCGCCACCACTTCATCTGCATGACTGCGCTGCACCACCTGGCGTTCCAGCCACTGCGCGCGTTCGGGGGCACCCCACGGCTGGCCCGGCGTGCCTACCGGATAGAAAGCGGCAACAGTGTTCATGCAGTACCTCGTTGAAGATGACGGTCAGGCGCGCACTCTACACCCAAGCCGGGCTGTGTTCAGTTGCCGAAAGCCATGCAGGATGAACCCCACTTCAACCCGGCGGCCGGCCTTCACTTCCGGTTTTCCCGCATGCGCGCAGGGTTGTCGCGTGGGATCACCGATCCCGTCTGCCAACACTCGTAAGGAGCCGATCATGCGCATTTTCCACAGCACGCTTGCGACCACTATCGTCGGCCTGGGAATGCTGTTCGCCGCCAGTGCCCAGGCGCAGACCTACGGCCCCCAGGATGAAGGCCGCCGTTTCAACGATGGCAGCCGGGTCGAATGCCGCAAGGTCGAAGTGGCCAACAATGCCCGCGACCAGAACCGTATCGCCGGCACCGCCACCGGTGCGGTGGTTGGTGGCCTGCTCGGCAACCAGGTCGGCGGCGGCAGTGGCCGCAAGGTCGCCACTGCTGCAGGCGCGGTGGCGGGTGGCCTGGTCGGGCGCAACGTGCAGGGCCGCAACCAAGAGCGCAACGGCCAGCGCGTCGTCGAGACGCGTTGCGAACGCGTTTACCGCTGAGCCATCCGTATCAAAGACAAAGGCCCCTTTCGGGGCCTTTGTCATGAGCGCAACCGCGATCAGGCTTTGCCTTCAAGCATCGCGCTGATGTCCTCGTCCTTCTGCTGCCACACGCCGTTCATCCATTGCTGGAACTGGGCACGGAAGGTCCGGTCATCCTGATAGTTGCCCCCCACCAGCTCGGCCGGGATCGGGCGCTTGCGCACCAGCACCTTCACTTCAGGAACACGGTTGGCCATCAGGTCGATCATCGACGGGATGCCCTTTGGGTAAACGATGGTCACGTCCAGCAATGCATGCAGGCCCTTGCCCATCGCATCCAGCACGAACGCAACGCCGCCGGATTTGGGCTTGAGCAGGTACTTGAACGGCGAGTTCTGGCCGTCATGCTTGCTCTGGGTGAAGCGGGTGCCTTCGACGAAATTCATCACCGACACCGGAATGCTGGCGAACTTCTCGCAGGCCTTGCGCGTTGCTTCCATGTCACGGCGGCCCAGCTCGGGATTCTTTGCGATCTGCTTGCGCGTGTAGCGGCCCATGAACGGGAAATCCAGCGCCCACCATGCCAGGCCCAACACCGGCACCCAGAACAACGAGCGCTTGAGGAAGAAACGCAGCAGCGGAATGCGCCGGTTGAACACCTTCTGCAGCACCAGGATGTCCACCCAGCTCTGGTGGTTGGCCAGCACCAGGTAGTGCCCGTCCTTTTCGAGATCGCTGATGCCACTGACCTGGAAGCGGGTCGCGGTGAACAGCGCGATCATTCTGCTGTTGACGCTGATCCAGCTCTCCGCCAGCCCGGTCAGCAACGGATTGCAGAACCGACGCACACCGCCGAAAGGCAACACCGCTTTCACCAACGCCACCACGAACAGCGGCAGGCAGTGAAGCAGCGTATTGATGGCAATCAGCGGCAGAATCAGGGCAACGCGCAACCACACCATAGAAGTACCGGGGACACATCCGTAAAGGAGCACAGGGTAGCAAACCCCGGAAAAGCCGGAGTGAGTTGCCGGGCTTCGGGAACACTACGGCCGAGCCCCTCCCCAACGGCGCCCTTCGTGAAGTGAAAGGCAGGGCGTTGGAAGCGCTTCACCTCAGACGGGCAGGTCCCGTGAGCTCCCCCTTCCCTTCCCTGACGAAGGGCAGGACTGGGGTGCCCCGGCTTCGGCCTCATCCGCCCGTCCCTTTTCCCCCGGAACGAAAAAGGCCACCTCGCGGTGGCCTTTTTCGTTGACGCAAGCGATCAGCTCGCTCAGTGCATCATGTGGAAGTTCATGTTCCACATCACCCACAGCGTGCCGAGCACGATGATGCCGATCACCACCAGGGTGAACAGGCCGGCGTTGACGTTCCAGCGCTGGGCCGAGGAACGGTCCAGGTGCAGGAAGAACACCAGGTGCACCAGCAGCTGCAGGATGCCTGCAACCACGATCACCGCGCCGGTGGCAAAGCTCGAGGACAGACCGCCGCTCATCACCACCCAGAACGGGATGATGGTGAGCACTGCGGCCAGCACGAAGCCGATCAGGTAGGACTTGACGCTGCCGTGGCTCTCGCCGCCGGCACCGTGTGCATGATTGTCATGTGCGGACATTACATCGCTCCCGACAGATAGACGACAGAGAACACGCCGATCCAGACCAGATCCAGGAAGTGCCAGAACAGGCTCAGGCACGCCATGCGGGTCTTGTTGCGCGGGGTCAGGCCATCGCGCTTGAGCTGGATGAACATCACCAGCAGCCACAGCATGCCGGCGCTCACGTGCAGACCGTGGGTACCGACCAGGGCGAAGAACGCCGACAGGAAGGCACTCTGGTCCGGACCGTGGCCCTGATGGATCAGGTGATTGAACTCCCAGATTTCCATGCCCATGAAGCCGGCACCGAGCAGCCAGGTGATGGCCAGCCAGAAGAACATCAAACCCTGCTTGGACTGGTGCAGGGCAATCATGCCCAGGCCGAAGGTCAGCGAGGACATCAGCAGCAGCGCGGTTTCCCAGGCAACGAAGGACAGGTCGAACAGATCCTTGGCCGCAGGGCCACCGTTGGTGCCGCCGGACAGCACCACGTAGGTCACGAACAGGGTGGCGAAGATGAGCAGATCGCTCATCAGGTACACCCAGAAACCGAAGACGGTGTTCTCGCCGGTGTCGTGATGCTCGTGGTCGTGACCATGGTCCGCCGCGTGCGCGGCGGAACCGTGGGTCATCGTGTGGGCGTTAGTGCTCATGCCTTCACCTCGGTCTTCACCAGGCCCTGGGCGACCAGGTGCTGGCGGTGTTCATTCTCGATACGTTCGACTTCGGCAGCCGGCACCCAGTAGTCCACGTCCTTGTCGAAGGTGCGGTAGATGAAGGTGCCGATCATGCCGACCAGGCCGACGATGGCCAGCCACCACACGTGCCACACCATCGCAAAGCCCAGCACCAGGCTGAACGCACCGATGACGACGCCGGTGCCGGTGTTCTTCGGCATGTGGATGTCGCTGTACTTGGCCGGCTTGACCCAGGCTTCGCCACGCTGCTTGCGCTGCCAGAAATCATCCAGCTCCTCGCCCTTGGGCAGGACGGCGAAGTTGTAGAACTGCACCGGAGAAGAGGTTTCCCACTCCAGGGTACGGGCATCCCACGGGTCGCCGGTCAGGTCCATGTTCTTCTTGCGGTCGCGGATGGACACGGCGATCTGGATGACCTGGCATGCGATGCCCAGGGCGATGATCGCGGCGCCGACGGCGGCGACGATGAAGAACGGCTGGTACTCCATGTTCGGGTAGCTCTGCATGCGGCGCGTTGCACCCATGAAGCCCAGTGCGTACAGCGGCATGAAGGCCACGTAGAAGCCGATGAACCAGCCCCAGAACGCACGCTTGCCCCAGGTCTCATCCAGCTTGAAGCCGAACATCTTCGGCCACCAGTAGGTGATACCGGCGAACATGCCGAACACCACGCCGCCGATGATGACGTTGTGGAAGTGCGCAATCAGGAACAGCGAGTTGTGCAACACGAAGTCGATGGCCGGGATCGCCAGCATCACGCCGGTCATGCCGCCGATGGTGAAGGTGACCATGAAGCCGATCGTCCACAGCACCGGGGAGGTGAAGTGCACGCGACCGCGGTACATCGTGAACAGCCAGTTGAAGATCTTCACGCCGGTCGGGATCGAGATGATCATCGTCGTGATGCCGAAGAAGGCATTGACGTTGGCACCCGAGCCCATGGTGAAGAAGTGGTGCAGCCACACCAGGAACGACAGCACGCCGATGGCACAGGTCGCGTAGACCATGCCCTTGTAGCCGAACAGCGTCTTGCGCGAGAACGTGGCGATGACTTCAGAGAACACGCCAAATGCCGGCAGCACCAGGATGTAGACCTCCGGGTGACCCCAGATCCAGATCAGGTTGATGTACAGCATGGCGTTGCCGCCACCATCGTTGGTGAAGAAGTGCGTGCCCAGGTAACGGTCCAGGGTCAGCAGCACCAGGGTGATGGTCAGCACCGGGAAGGCGGCGATGATCAGCAGGTTGGTGACCAGTGCGGTCCAGCTGAACACCGGCATCTTCATCAGCGGCATACCCGGGGTACGCATCTTGAGGATGGTGATGAAGAAGTTGATACCGCTCAGCGTGGTACCCAGGCCGGAAACCTGCAGGGCCCAGATGTAGTAATCCATGCCCACGCTTTGACTGTATTCCAGCCCCGACAACGGCGGGAACGCCAGCCAGCCGGTCGCAGCGAATTCACCGACCCACAGCGAGATCATCATCAGGCCGCAGCCTGCGACGAACAGCCAGAAGCTAAGCGAGTTCAGGAACGGGAAGGCAACGTCGCGTGCACCGATCTGCAGCGGCACCACCAGGTTCATCAAACCGGTGATCAGCGGCATGGCCACGAAGAAGATCATGATCACGCCGTGGGCGGTGAAGATCTGGTCGTAGTGGTGCGGCGGCAGGTAGCCCTCGGCGCCACCAGCGGCGACAGCCTGCTGGGCACGCATCATGATCGCGTCGGAGAAGCCGCGCAGCAGCATCACGAACGCCACGATCAGGTACATCGCGCCAATCTTCTTGTGGTCCACCGAGGTGAACCACTCCTTCCACAGGTAGCCCCACAGCTTGAACTTGGTGATGGCACCGACAACAGCCAGGCCGCCCAGGATCGCGCCGATCAGGGTGGTGAGCACGATCGGATCGTGCGGCAGTGAATCAAATGAGAGTTTTCCAAGCATCGTCATTCTCCCGAGGGACCGTGGCCGGCATGCGCGGCCTCGGCGTGCTCGTTTGCATTGTGACCCGCCTGGCCTTCCGCCTCGACGGCGGCAGGCGCGGCGGCAGCGTCGTGACCTTCGTGGCCGGCGGCCTCGTGGTCCATCGCTTCATGGTTCATCGCGCCGTGGCCCATGGCCTCGTGCGACATCGCCTTGCCATCGTGCTTCATGCCGAAGTGATGGTTGTCGCCCATGTGCTTGGCCAGGATCGCGTCGAACAACCCCTTCTCGGTGCTGCCGTAGTAGGTCACCGGGTGCCAGTCGTGGTTCTTCTCGGCGCTCAGCTCAGTGAAGGACTTCTGGTCCATCACCTTGGCGTCGGCACGCACCTTGGCCAGCCATGCCTGGTATTCCTCATTGCTCACCGCGTGGGCCATGAAGTGCATCTTGCTGAAGCCGGCACCGCTGTAATGCGAGGAGCGGCCTTCATAGCTGCCTGCCTCGTTGGCGATCAGGTGCAGCTTGGTTTCCATGCCGGCCATCGAGTAGATCATGCTGCCCAGATGCGGAATGAAGAACGCGTTCATCACCGTATCGGCGGTGATCTTGAAGTTCAGCGGCGCATCGACCGGGAAGGTCAGCTCGTTGACCACGGCGATGTTCTCTTCCGGGTACACGAACAGCCACTTCCAATCCAGCGAGATCGCTTCGATCACCACCGGCTTGGTATCCGATTCCAGCGGCTTGTACGGATCCAGCGCATGCGAAGAGCGCCAGGTCAGCACCGCCAGGACCAGGATGATCATGCACGGGATCGACCAGACCACCACTTCAATGGCGGTGGAGTGCGACCAGTTCGGCTCGTAGCGGGCCTTGGTGTTGGAAGCGCGATACTTCCACGCAAACACCAGCGTCATCACGATCACTGGCACGACCACCAGCAGCATCAACACGGTGCAGGTGATCAGCAGCGTGAGCTCGTCCCGGGCGATCTGGCCCTTCGGGTCAAACAAGGCCCAGTCGCAGCCCGTCATCATGACGGCCATAGCGACAACGAGGCCCGGACGCAGCAAGCGTCCAAGGGTATTCAACGGAATCATCGGTCGATCCAATTGCGAGGGAGTACCTGGTCCGGCATTCCCGTGCGCGCTAACGCGAACGCCCGCCCGGAGATTGCCACCGGGGGAACGCGTGCATGGGGGTGCCAGATTCAGCGCCGCAATTTTAGGCCTTCACGCAGCACTTAAGATAGGCATTGACAATGATTTAACGCAGCAAACGCCTTCACAGCCGTGCGACATGTTGTCGCACTCCCGCCAAAACCGGCTGTCGCACAACCAACAGGCGGCCTTCCGTGACCGTTGGACCCAGCTGTTTCGCGCTAAATCCTCAAACAGCAGCTCGCCTGTCCTGCTTCTCGAAACCCGACCAAAGCCACCGGTAGTCGAACAATGGGTTGAGCAGCCTCCCAATCCAGCAAAGGCCCGCCGCCAGCAAGATCGCTACCAACATGGCAAGCACCAAAGAATAGAGTGGATTTGCCTTCACAAGCGGTGCGAGCCACCCCTTGTAAAGGGCTAGTTTCATGAGAAAAGCGTGCAACAGAAAGGCAGCAATGCTGTACCGGCCCAAACCTGCCAACAGTTCACTCTTGGGCACCAGGCAGAAGAATCCCACCAGGCCACAACCGCCAACAATCAGAAGCAGCGTGCGCCACATCACTCCCTCTGCCCCCTCCATACCCATGGCCGCATATGACACGCTCCCGTATAACCAGGGCATCGGGGAACCAATACTCCACTTCGCTACCAACCACACGCCGATCATTAACGCGGCGCCAATCCACACCCTAGGGTTGATGGATGGCAAAACCAACCCCTGCCGACGCGCGTAGAGGTATCCGGCAACAAAAAATGGCAGGAACGTCGCCGTTCTTGACGCCGAGTATGCGTAACCGATGTCAGGAACAAGGCCAGCTCCCAGGCAAACAAGGACTGAGAGCAACATCGGCATGCCGCTACCAGTCAACAGCGGCAACAACAATCTCCAGGCAACCAGACTGGCCAGGTACCACAGGATCCAGTACGGCGTCACAAAGCTATAGCGCCACTCGCCCCCCTTCAGGTAAGCCTCCCAAGCGGGCAAAACTGCTTGAAAAACCAACAGGGGTATCACCACAGTCGCCAGCAAGCGACGCCCCGTACGAGCGTCCAGAGAGTCCGAGCTCACCATTCCGGAAAGGAACACAAACGCCGGCATGTGGAACATGTACACAAAACGGTACGTCAACTCGAACCAAGGAGAGCCTCCTTTGAACAGCTCGAGCAGATGACCAAAAACAACCAGTACGATGAGACCAAACTTGGCCGCATCAAGCCTTGCGTCACGCACGTCCGCCCCCTTTTGGCTTCCAGCCCCAGACATCTCACGCCTGCACAGGCAGGTACAAATACGGAAAAGGCCAATTCATAAAGAACTGGCCTTTCGCTTGAAGCAAACAACTTGGTGCCGGAAATAGGAATCGAACCTACGACCTACGCATTACGAATGCGCCGCTCTACCAACTGAGCTATTCCGGCGAGCCGCCAATTCTAGGCGAAGCTGAAGCCGATGGTCAATTCATGTGCGTACCGGCTGCGCACCCGCCCCCACGGCGGCCCGACCGACGCTGGTTCATCCACCCAATCGCCGCTGCGCCGCCAGACGGTAGGCTTGCAGCCGCACCTCGATCATCGGGTCGCCGGCGAAATCCACGTCCTCTGGCAGCAAGGCCGGGTCGAATACCCGCTGACGCTGCGCGTCCTGCTCAGCCGCCAGTTGCTCCAGCCACACATGGCCCAGGGTCACCGAAGGCAGTGCGGGGTCCCAGGGGGCACTCAGATCGGCCAGATCCGCCCCGCCCGCCACCGGGGTAAACCGCAACGCGAAAACCACCGAGCCATGCGCCAGTTCATCGCACAGCCGCCGGTCCAGACAATCCGGACCCTCGAACGCTTCCCCGCCCTGCCTGCGACGGGTCGCACGCACGCTCAGCCGCCCCACATGCACCTGCCCGCCCTCACCAACCAGTTGGTACGGGTGCAGCATGTGGTAGTCCAACCCACTGAAGCTGTCCGCCTGCCGCTGCCGCATGCCCTCGAAACGCACCCATGCCGGGCATTTGGCCGCATTCGCGAGCAATTCCGCGGCAGGCTGCGCACCGGCGCGCAGCGCGTTCAACACCGCGAGAAACTGCGCCGGATCGGCGGCGGGAAAGCCCTCGACCGCATGCCCCACCAGCACCATGGGTGCATGGTTGCCAATGCGCAGCGCCAGTCCGCGAGGTTCTGCGCGGGGGCTGCGTTGATCGATATGCGGATCGGCACCGGAACTGGAAAAACGCGCCAACACGGGCTGTTCGGCGCCCGCAAACATCTCCGCCAGACAGAACTCCGACGCAATGTCAGTCGCACGAAAGCGACCATCGAGCACGATGCCCCGCGCATGATTGAGCCGCTCGCCGACACCCACCTGCCCTGCCGCCTGCAGGGCATCGATCAGCGCCTGGGCCATCTCCGTCGTCATGGATGCATCCTTCTCGCCATCACTGGCCACAAGCAGCACCAACGCTCCGCCTTCACCGCCCGGCCAATCCGGGGTGCAGCGCGATGTGCTTGTATTCCAGAAAGTCCTCCAGCGCCGCCAGACCATTCAGGCGACCCAGGCCGGATTGCTTGAACCCGCCTTCTTCGGTGCCGTCGAACACCTGCGCCCAATCGTTGATCCAGACCGTGCCGGCATCGATGGCCTGCGCCATGCGCAGCGACCGGTCCACGTCACGCGTCCAGACACTGGCGGCCAGACCGTACTCGTTGTCATTGGCCAGCTGGATGGCCTCGGCTTCGTCGTCGAAGCGCTGCAGGGTCAGCACCGGCCCAAAGGTTTCCTGCTGGATGATGTCCAATCCGTTATCAAACACCTCCAACAGCGCGGGACGGAAGAACGCCCCACGTGCCAGCACGCCGCTGTCGATGGCACCGCCACGCTCGACCACCCGAGCGCCCGCCGCCAGTGCCGACTCCACCACTTGCTCCACCCGCTGCACGTTGGCCCGATCGATCAACGGCCCCATGTCGCTGCCCGAATCGGCCGCCGGCCCGACGTTGACCGCGTGCAATCGCTCCGCCATGCGCTCACGCACCGTCTCGTAAACGCCCCGCTGCACCAGCAACCGCGACCCGGTCATGCAGAACTGCCCACCGAAGACCGTCAGCGCCTTCACCAGCACCGGCAACGCCGCCTCCAGGTCCGCATCATCGAATACGATCATCGGCGTCTTGCCACCCAGCTCCATGCCGAAGCGCTTCAGATGTTTCGCGCCCACGCTGGCAATCGCACGCCCGGTACGGGTCGAACCGGTGAAACTGATGACCGGCACCAACGGGCTTTCCACCATGTAGGCCGATCCTTCTGCGCCACGCTCGAAGAACAGATTGATGACCCCGCGCGGCAGCTCCTCCACCTCGGCCATGATCCGCGCCATCATGCTCGCCGTCTGCGCGACCTGCGCAGGCAGCTTGATCACTGCCGTACAACCGGCAGCCAATGCCGGGGCCAATGAACGGATGGTCAGTATCACCGGCGAATTCCACGGCGCGATCACCCCGGCCACGCCCATCGGCTGACGCAGGATCAATGACAGGCGACCAGGTGCCGGCCGCATTGCCCGCCCACTGTCCAGTGTTGCGCTCGCGGCGGCATAACGCAGCTTGCTCGGCACCATGTCCAGCTCGAAGGCGGCCTCACCCATGACCTTGCCGTTCTCCAGCGACAACATGTGAAGCAAGCGCTCGCGATTGCGCTCAAAGGCCACCGCCAGCTGCTCCAGCACCCGCGCGCGCAACGCGTGATCATGCGCCCACGGTGTCTGGCGGAACGCCACCGAGGCCGCTGTGACGGCCTCGATTGCTGCCGCAAGGCCTGCATCGGGGTAGCGACCAATCACTTCATAGGTCGCCGGATTGATGGAATCCTCAAGCGCCCCTTCGGAACGCTCGGCACCACCGATCCAGTTGGATGCATGTGGCAGCCGGGGCAAGGATGTCTGGGTGACAGCCATACGACCTCCGTGAACACTGCTCATCTGTGATGGGTACGGGTCCGGCCGATCCGACGCCAGGCATCGGCCACGGCAGCGACGATGAACTGCACCAAGGGCGCGCTCAAATTGACGACCAGCGGTACCACCAGCAACGTCGACGCCAGTACACGCAGTGGCAACGGCCATTGTCGGAAGCGATCTCCGGCAAGCGCCATCACCAGCAGCACGCTTGGATACACCGCCAGCCAGATCATTGCGGTCTGCTTCAGTCGCTGGACGATGTCCGCCCGCCAGGCCATCTCAACCGCCCCGCATCCATTGGCTGATACGTTCGGCCAGCATGATGACCGTCGGGTTGAGGGCTACACAGGGCACATCCGGGAACGAGGATGCATCCGCCACACGCAGGCCATCCACGCCCAGCACGCGACCCTGATAGTCCGTCACCGCGTGCTCGTCTCCCGCTCCACCCATCGGCGCTGTTGAAGCGGGATGGCGATAGATGTCCAGGGCCAGTGGCAGCGCCGCCTCCAGTGCGTCGTAACCGGTAATCCCCGCCCCGGGCACCAGTTCCTCGGTGATCATCTCGGCCAACGGCCCATGCCGGACGATGCGCCGGATCAACTCGATCCCTTCCACCATCAACCGGCGGTCACGCTCATCGCCAAGCACGTTCAACGCAATGCGCGGAGCGACGGCTGGATCACGCGAGCGCAGCGTCACGGTGCCCAGCGAATGTGGCCGTGTCAGTCCAAGTGCCAGCACGAACACCGCACCGGTCGGTGAACTATCCGGATCACCGTAATGCACCGCTGATACATGCAGGTCACCGACGTCCGCTGCAGCCTCCGAGGATTGCGCCCACAGCATGGCCCCCACCAATGGCAACGGGATCCCCAGTTTCTCCGGCCGCGCCGCCCACGTCGTGTAGTAGAACGGATGCTCCTGCAGCCGCTGCCCAACTGGTAGATCAGCCACAAGCTCCACACCCAGCGCAGGCAGATCCGCGGCCGGCCCGATGCCGGAGCGCAGCAGTATCGCCGGGGTGCCATAGGCGCCAGCGCACAACACGATGTCCTTGGCGGCGAAGCGCTGACCATCACCAAGCACCACAGCGACCGCTCGTCCATCATCGACCTCGACCCGATCCACCAGCTGCTGCGTACGGATTGTCAGGTTGGGACGCTCGCGCACGTCCTGCGACAGATACGTCATGCCGCTATTCAGCCGCTGGCCCACGCGATTGTTCATCGGATAGGCACCTGCGCCGAATGGCTGCTCACCATTGAAATCCTGCACGTTGGCAAACCCCGCCATTGCCGCCGAGGCAATGAAGGCGCGCTGCATGTCGGAGAGCTCATCATCGAGCAGATGGTGGATCGGCCACGGTCCATCGCGACCATGGACAGCATCCGGACCATGCACGGTCCGCTCGCTTCTCCTGAAGAACGGCAACACATCCCTGGCCGTCCAGTGTTCCAGTCCCGCCGCGGTCCAACGTGCGAAATCTCCGGCCGGCGCACGCATTGCCACGCCGGCATTGATCGCCGATGAACCACCAAGCACTTTGCCGCGCGGCACCGGAAAGTGCACCCCACGCCAGCCCGGCTCGGACATGTACCCCCAATCGTGCGCGGCATCACCTCCAATGATGTGCTGCAGACGCAGGGAATCGGGATAGTTGGCAGGCGCATACGCCGGGCCGGCTTCAAGCAGCAACACCTGCCGATCGGCGTCTTCGCTCAGACGTGCCGCCATCACCGCTCCGGCAGAACCGCCGCCTACCACGATGCAATCAAATGCCGCGGCATCCTGCTGCCGGCGCGGAGACGCAGGGGCTTTGTGTTGATCGCTCATTTGCCCGTCCTCCATTGGTGACGCATCTGCGCGACCGACTGTTTCGATTGATCGCGGGTACACCACTGCAGCAATGCGCTGGAGCCATGATTGATCGTCGGCGTCGTTGACGGAATACGTCCAGCCGTCTCAACATTGCCGACAGAATGTCCAGCCGCCTGACATCGCTCGATTCACCCAGCGGTCTTGTTGCATTTGCCGCGGCGGTGGACGCGCGCAGTTTTTCCGCGGCGAGCCGGGAGCTTGGGCTATCGGCTTCGGCCGTTGGGAAAGCCATCGAACGACTCGAACTGCGGCTGGGAAAACGCCTGCTCAACAGAACCACGCGAGCGCTGTCGCTGACCGCCGAAGGTGAGGTGCTGTATCGGCATGTCGTGGATATCGTCAGAAACCTCAACGAAGCCGAACACGAACTGCATCTACTGGAGCATGCGCCGCGCGGGCCGCTGAAGATCCGCTTGCCTACGGTCATTGGCCGCAGGATCGTGTTGCCGGCCATGTTCGACTTTCACGAACGCTTTCCGGACGTCATGCTCAGCCTCAGCCTGGACGACCGCCGGCTGGACCTGATCGAAGAGGGGTACGACGTAGCGCTGTGGCTGGGTGAGCTGGCCGACTCCAGCCTGCATGCGCGGCGACTTGGGCCACTCCCGCTCGCAACCTTCGCCGCCCCCGGCTATCTATCCAGGCACGGCATCCCGATCACGCCAGCGGAACTTGCAGGACATCACTGCATCCACTACCAGGCAACCCGCAGCGGTCGCGTCGAGGCGTGGTTGTTCGAGGGCTGCACACCATTCAGGTCACCGGCACCGGTGACCATACTCAATGACGAAGAGGCCATCGCGGCCGCTGCCATCGCCGGACTCGGCCTGGCTCAGACACCGGCTTACCTAGTCGCCGATGAGATCGCAGCGGGGCGATTGCAGCCCGTACTGGTCAGCCACGCGGTGGAGCGCGGCAGTGTTTCCCTGGTGTGGCCGCAGATGCTCGGCAAAGTGCCGCGCGTCCGGGTTTTCATCGACTTCATCGCCGCGCGCATCACCGCGCAGCTTTACGGACAATCTGCAAACGCAGCGTAGAGGCCGTCACGCGCAACCGGCGTCTCAGTCAACCAGACGCAGCCGCAGTTCCTTGGGCAACGCGAACACCATCGATTCCGGCTCGCCATCCAGCTCGCCCACGCCATTGGCACCCAGCTCGCGCAGACGGGCGATCACGCCATCCACCAGCACCTGCGGCGCCGAGGCACCTGCAGTCAGGCCAATGCGCTGCTTGCCGACCACCCACTGCGGGTCGATTTCGTGAGCACCGTCGATCAGGTACGACTCCACCCCTTCACGCCGCGCCAGTTCGCTGAGGCGATTGGAGTTGGAGCTGTTCGGCGAGCCCACCACCAGCACCAGGTCACACTGCTTGGCCAGATCGCGCACCGCATCCTGGCGATTCTGCGTGGCGTAGCAGATGTCGTCGTTCTTGGGGCCCTGGATGGCCGGGAAATGGGTGCGCAGGGCTTCGATCACCGCGCGGGTATCGTCCACCGACAGCGTGGTCTGGGTGGTGTAGGCGAAGTTCTCAGGCTGGCTGACCTGCAACGCTTCCACGTCCTCGACGCTTTCCACCAGGTAGATGTGGCCGCTGCCCTTCTCGCGGTTCCACTGGCCCATCGTGCCTTCCACCTCCGGGTGGCCCTCGTGGCCGATCAGCACCACGTCGCGGCCCGCGCGGCAATGGCGCGCCACTTCCAGGTGAACCTTGGTCACCAGCGGACAGGTGGCGTCGAACACCTTCAGGCCACGACGCTCGGCTTCACCGCGCACCGCCTGCGAGACGCCATGCGCACTGAAGATGACCGTATTGCCGTCCGGAACCTCATCCAGTTCCTCGACGAAGATCGCGCCGCGCGCCTTCAGGTCATCAACCACGAAACGGTTGTGCACCACTTCGTGCCGCACATAGATGGGTGCGCCCAGCGTTTCGATCGCACGCTTGACGATCTCGATCGCGCGGTCGACACCGGCGCAGAAACCACGGGGATTGGCGAGCAAGACGTCCATCTGGAATACCTGTGAAGCGGGAACTGGCTGGGAAGGAACGGGAACCGGTACGGCATCAACCATTATTGGCTGCCGGCTTTTCATCTTTGGTTAAAAACCCCGACAACGCGATGCCGATGGCGCCCACCACAATCGCTGAATCGGCGATATTGAAGGATGGCCAGTAATAGCTGCCGACGTACCACTGGATGAAGTCCACCACGTGACCGTGAATCTGCCGGTCGATGATGTTGCCGATGGCGCCGCCGATCACCAGTGCGTATGGCAGGGCGCTGCGCCAGGCCGCGCGCGGCGTGCGCGACAGCCAGAACGCCATCAGCCCGCTGATGCCGACCGCCAGCACGGTGAAGAACCACAGCTGCCAGCCACCGGCATTGCTGAGGAAGCTGAATGCCGCGCCGGTGTTGTAGGTGCGGTACCAGTTCCAGAAGCCGTCGATCACCGGCACCGGCGTGAACTCGGGCAGGCTGGCCAGCACCCACGCCTTGCTCCACTGGTCCAGGACTATGACGAGCACCGACACCAGCAGCCAGATCAATGCGTTGGGTTTAACTGCTTTTGCTTGCATGTGGACGCCTGTGCGAATTCATCAGAATGGGAGTGGAAACGAACCAGCACGGCGGCCTGCGTTCGTCTCCACGCCTCCTCACCCGTTTCCGGGCCTTAGAACCAGCGCCGGTCTTCGCCGGCACCGTCGATGTTGCTGACACAACGGCCGCACAGCTCCGGATGCGCTGCCACCGAGCCGACATCGGCGCGGTAATGCCAGCAGCGCACGCACTTGGCCTTTTCGGTGGGCTGGGCGCTGACGAACACCTCGTCGGTGGTCGCCGGGCGCACGCTCACGTCACCACTGATGAACAGGAAACGCATTTCCTCGGCCAGCGGCTGCCAACGTGCGGCCTGCTCCTCACTCGCAGCGACAGTGATCTCCGCTTCCAGTGCGGCACCGATGGCGCCATTGGCACGCATCGGCTCCAGTACCTTGGACACCTGCTCACGCAGCGCCAGCAGCTGGTCGAAGTCGGCAGCGGACAGCTGCGCATCGGCCGGCAACGGTGCCAGCCCGTCGTACCACGTGGTGAACAGCACGTTGTCCACGCGCTCGCCCGGCAGGTAGCCCCACAACTCTTCGGCGGTGAAGGTCAGGATCGGTGCCACCCAGCGCACGAACGCCTCGGCGATGCGGTACATCGCGCTCTGCGCCGAACGGCGGCCGCGCGAATCTTCCGGCATCGTGTACAGGCGGTCCTTGGTCACGTCCAGGTACAGCGAACCCAGATCCACGCTGCAGAAGTTCAGCAGCAGCTGCACGATCTCGGCCATGTTGTAGTTGGCGTACGCGGCCTTGATCTTCTCCTGCAGCTCGAAGGCGCGATGCACGATCCAGCGGTCCAGCGCGACCATGTCTTCCAGCGGGCGCAGGTGCTGGACCGGGTCGAAACCGTCCAGGTTGCCCAGCAGGAAGCGCGCGGTGTTGCGCAGGCGACGGTAGGCATCGGCGTTGCGCTTGAGGATTTCCTGCGACAGCGACATTTCATTGCTGTAGTCGGCCGAGGCAATCCACAGGCGCAGGATGTCCGCGCCCAGCTTGTTCATGATGTCCTGCGGCTCGATGCCGTTGCCCAACGACTTGGACATCTTGCGGCCATGCTCGTCCACGGTGAAACCGTGGGTCAGGCATTGCTTGTACGGCGCAGCCTTGTCGATGGCCACGCCGGTCAGCAGCGAGGACTGGAACCAGCCGCGGTGCTGATCCGAACCTTCCAGGTACAGGTCGGCGGGCTTGCCAAAGCCACGCGCCAAAAGCACGCCTTCATGGGTGACACCGGAGTCGAACCAGACATCCAGGATGTCGGTGACCTTTTCGTACTGCGCAGCTTCATCGCCGAGCAGTTCGGCCGCATCCAGCGAATACCAGACATCGATGCCGCCCTGCTCCACGCGGTCGGCCACCTGCTGCATCAGCTCGACGGTGCGCGGGTGCGGCTCGCCGGTTTCGCGATGCGTGAACAGCGCGATCGGCACGCCCCAAGTGCGCTGGCGGCTGATGCACCAGTCCGGACGGCCGTCGACCATGCTCGAGATACGCGCCTTGCCCCAGCTCGGGAACCAGCTGACGTTGTCGATGGCGCGCATGGCGTCATCGCGCAGGCCGGCCTTGTCCATCGAAATGAACCACTGCGGCGTCGCGCGGAACACCACCGGCGTCTTGTGTCGCCAGCAATGCGGGTAGCTGTGCTGGATCTCGAAGAACGCCAGCAGTGCGCCACTGGCCTTCAGCACGTCGACGATCTGCGGCTGCGCCTTCCACAGGTGCTGGCCCGCCAGCACCACGTCACCGGCAGCCGGGGTCGAAGACAGGTACACGCCGCGACCATCGATCGGGTTGATCTGGCCGGCGTTGTACTTGTCCATCACGCCGTACTGCTGGCTGACCGCGAAGTCCTCCTGGCCGTGGCCGGGAGCGGTATGCACCGCACCGGTACCGTCGGCATCGGACACGTGCTCGCCATTGAGCAGCGGGATGTCGCGATCCCCATAGAACGGATGCGCCAGCAGCTGGTTTTCCAGCGCCGAACCCTTGGCATGGCCATGCACGACCAGCCCGGTCACGCCGTAGCGCGACAGCGAGCGCTCGGCCAGCGCCGAGGCCAGCACCAGCCAGCGCGGCTGGCCGTTGTGGGCCGGGCCTTCGACCAGCGCGTATTCGATGTCCGCGCCCAGCGACACCGCCAGCGAAGCGGGCAGCGTCCATGGCGTGGTGGTCCAGATCGGCACCGCCACTTCCACGCCGGCCGGTAGCTCAACGCCGAAGCTGGCCGCCAGCGCCTTGGAATCGCGCGCGGCATAGGCCACGTCAACGGCCGGCGACGTCTTGTCCTGGTACTCGATCTCGGCCTCGGCCAGCGCCGAGCCACAGTCAAAGCACCAATGCACCGGCTTGGCGCCACGCACCAGGTGACCGTTGGCCACGACCTTGGCCAGCGCGCGGATTTCGTTGGCTTCGAAGTCGAAGCTCAGCGTCTTGTAGGGGTTGTCCCAATCGCCGATCACACCCAGGCGCTTGAAGTCGCGACGCTGGATGTCGATCTGCTCCTCGGCGTACTCGCGGCATTTCTGGCGGAACTGTTCGGCGTCGAGCTTGGTGCCAACCTTGCCCCACTTCTTCTCCACCGCGATTTCGATCGGCAGGCCATGGCAATCCCAGCCGGGCACGTACGGCGCATCGAAGCCGTCGAGGTAACGTGACTTGACGATGATGTCCTTGAGGATCTTGTTGACCGCATGGCCCAGGTGGATCTGGCCGTTGGCATACGGCGGGCCATCGTGCAGCACGAACAGCGGACGCCCCTTGGCGTTCTCGCGAAGCTGCGTGTAAATGCCCTGCTCTTCCCAACGCGCCAGGATGCCCGGCTCGCGCTTGGGCAGGTCGCCGCGCATCGGGAATTCCGTTGCCGGCAGATGGAGAGTGGCTTTGTAGTCTTGGGTCACGGGCATTTACCGTTGTGCAGCGTTTAGTGAGGCGTCCGCGCTCGGATGAGCGGACGGTTGCGAGGCGCTCGCATGATCGGCAAGGATGCGGCGCGCCAGTTCGGCATCGCGGTGCATCTGCTCGGTCAACGCAGGCAGATCGTTGAACTTTTCTTCATCGCGCAGCTTGGCGACGAATTCGACCTGGATATGACGGCCGTACAGGTCGCCCTGGAAATCAAACAGATGCGCTTCCAGCAGCGGCTCCACGCCATCGACGGTCGGACGCGTGCCAAAGCTCGACACCGACGGCCATGGTCGATCGAAAACGCCATGCACCCACGTGGCGTAGATACCAGAAAGTGCGGGTGTTTTAGGGAAACGCAAGTTGGCCGTCGGGAAACCCAGCGTCCGCCCCAGCTGCCGCCCGCGTACCACCCGCCCACCGATCGCGTACGGGCGCCCCAGCAGCTCGCCGGCATGGGCGAAGTTGCCGGCCACCAGCAGCTCGCGGATGCGGGTGCTGGAGATGCGTTCACCGTTCAGGTGGATCGGCTGGATCTCGCCGGCGACGAAGCCCAGCTCGGCCCCCATCGCCTGCAACAACGCGATATCACCGCCCCGGCGGTTGCCGAAATGGAATTTGGGGCCGATCCAGACCTCGCGCGCGCCCAACCGGCGGACCAGCATGTCGCGCACGAAATCCTCGGCCGAGGTGGCCGCCATCTTGGCGTCGAAGCGCAGCAGGCCGACGCTGTCCACGTCCAGCTCACGCAGCGCGGCGACCTTGTCGCGGGCCAGCATCAGGCGCGGCGGCGGGTTGTCCTTGGCAAAAAACTCACGCGGCAGCGGCTCGAAGGCCAGCGCCACGGCCGGAACCCCCAGCGCACGGGCACGCGCGACCGCGTGGCGCACCAGTGCCCGGTGGCCCAGGTGCAGGCCGTCGAAAGCACCGATGCAGACCACGCTTCCCTGCGGGAACAACACCCCGCCTTCGACGTCTCTAAAAAGCCTGCTCATTCAATCCGGATTGATCCGACCCCATACGGGCCGGTTCTGTCGTATGTAGCCGGGCAGTATAGCGGCGCCCGCCCCGCTATCGGCTTACTGCCCGCGTAGTTCACGCGGCCGGTAACCCATCAGCAGCAGGCCTGCGGCGTACACCGCGCCCCCGGCCCCGACCAGCACCGCCAGGCGCCAACTGCGCCCCAGCCAGGTCCACGGCGTCCAATCAGCCCAGTGCAGGCGCAGTGCCAGCACCACTACAATCATCAGTACGCTGGCAACAAGCAACTGCCGGAGGAAGCGCCCCCAGCCAGGCTGCAGCTGGTAGACCTGAGCCCGGCGCAGGTACCACCACAGTTGCAATGCATTGGCCCAACCCGCCACCGCGATGGCCAGGGCCAGCAGGGCGTGCGCGCCCTCCACCTTCTTGAGCGCCTCCAACCAGTCACCACCGGCCGCCGCCATCGCCGACTGCCCCAAGGGAGTGAACCAGAGCAGCCCGACAAACAGCGCGATCGTGCAGATGATGTTGATGGCAATGGACGCCAGGGCCGCTTTCACCGGCGTACGGGTGTCCTGCCGCGAATAGAACGCGGGTGCCAGCACCTTCACCAGCAGGAACGCCGGCACCGCCAGCGACTGCGCCATCAGGCTCAGACTGCTCATGCGCATGTCCTGCTCGGAGAAGCGGCCGTACTGGAACAACGTTGCCAGCAACGGCTGGGCACACAGCACCAGCCCAAGGCAGGCCGGTACACCAATCAACAGACAGAGGCGGAAACCCCAGTCCAGCCCCTTGGAATAGCCCGCAGGATCAACCGCAGCATGCCGGCTGGACAGATGGGGCAGGATCACCGTACCGATCGCCACGCCGAACATGCCCAACGGAAACTCCAACAGGCGGTCGCTGTAGTACAGCCAGGTCACGCTGCCGCCCATCAACAACGACGCCGCCAAGGTGTTGAACAGAAGGTTCACCTGGGCCACCGAGGAGCCGAACAGGGTCGGCACCATCAGCTTCATGATCTTGCGGACCCCAGCATGGGCGATATCCAGGCGCGGCCTCGGCAACAGCCCCAGCCGGGCCAGGGACGGCAACTGGAACACCAGTTGCAGAATGCCGGCCACAAACACACCCCAGGCCAGTGCCAGCACCGGTTCATATCCCCAGGCCTTCATATGCGGCACCAGGCACAGCGCCGCGGCGATCATCGAAAGGTTGAGCAGGATTGGCGACAGCGCCGGGATGGCAAAGCGCTGGTAGCTGTTCAGTATCCCGCCCGCCAGCGATGCTAGGGAGATGAACAGCGCATAAGGAAAGGTGATCTGCAGCATCAGGGTGGCCAGCTCGGCCTGCTCGCTGCCCGGTGCAAATCCGGGGGCAAACACCCGCATCACCCACGGCGCCAGCACGATTGCCAGGCCGGTAACCACCAGCAACGAGGCCGTCAGCACCCCGGCCACCCGGTCTACCAGCGCTTTGACCGCGGCATGGTCGCCCTTGGCCTTGTATTCGGCCAGAACCGGGACGAAGGCCATGGAAAACGAGCCTTCAGCCGAAAGCCGGCGCATGAAGTTTGGAATCCTGAATGCAACGACGAAAGCATCCATCGCCGCACTCGCACCAAAGACCTGCGCGTACACTTGGTCCCGCACCAAGCCACTGATGCGGGAAAGGAAGGTCATCGCGCTGAATACAGCCGTGGATTTCAGTAACCGGCCGCTCACGCGACTCCCCCTTGACAACTTGACTTGACGTTCATTTGGTCTGCCATCATACTTGTGAGCTTGCTGTTCCCACCACATCGATTTTCAGGAAACCACCACTGTGGCCAATATCAAGTCCGCCAAGAAGCGCGCCAAGCAGACCGTTGTGCGCAACGCGCGTAACACGGCTCAGCGTTCGATGCTGCGCACCGCCGTCAAGAAGGTGATCAAGGCTCTGGACGCCAACGACGCCGCTGGCGCCGAGGCTGCCTTTGCCGTCGCCCAGCCGATCCTCGACCGTTTCAGCGCCCGTGGCCTGATTCACAAGAACAAGGCTGCGCGTCACAAGAGCCGCCTGACCGCCCGCATCAAGGCCATCAAGGCCGCCTGATTCGCGCGATCACCAGGAGCCACAAGGCTCCCGGCATGAAAAGCCCGGCCCCGTGCCGGGTTTTTTGTTGCCCGCAGATCGGAACCACGCCCCGCTGAAGCCCATCCGGAGAAGCACCTGCCGAGCGCGGCCCGGCACCACCGGATGATCGGCACAAAAAACGCCGCCTCCCCATTGGGAAAACGGCGCCTTTCTGAAGATGCCGAGAATTCCTCAGCCCTGCGCGTGGCGCTCCTCGGCCTCGAGGATCTTCTGCTGATCGAAGAAGGCCATGATGTCCTTCATGATCGGCCAGGTTCCCTCACGGCCTAGCGCCGACACCAGGTACCACGGGCCGGTCCAGCCAAGCTCCTTGACCACCTGCTCGGCCGCGGCCTTCGCCTCGTCCTCGAACATCAGGTCGGCCTTGTTCAGCACCAGCCAGCGCGGCTTCTCCAGCAGCTCCGGATCATGCTTGCCCAGCTCGCGCTCGATGGCGCGCACCTGCTCGATCGGCGAGATGCCCTCCACGCCCCCTTCCATCGGCGAGATGTCCACGAGGTGCAGCAACAGGCGGGTGCGCTGCAGGTGGCGCAGGAACTGCGCACCAAGGCCAGCGCCGTCGGCCGCACCCTCGATCAGGCCCGGAATGTCGGCAATCACGAAGCTGCGGTAGTTCTCCACCTTCACCACACCCAGGTTCGGGTACAGCGTGGTGAACGGGTAATCGGCCACCTTCGGCGTCGCCGCCGAGACCGCGCGAATCAGGGTGCTCTTGCCGGCATTGGGGAAGCCCAGCAGGCCGACGTCGGCCAGCAGCTTCAGCTCCAGCTTGAGCAGGCGCTCCTCGCCCTCCTCGCCCGGCAGCGCCTGGCGCGGCGCGCGGTTGGTGGAGCTCTTGAAGTGCATGTTGCCCAGGCCGCCACGGCCGCCCTTGGCCACCAGCAGGCGGTCGCCGTGCTGGGTCAGGTCGCCGATCACCTCGTCGGTGGCCACGTTGATGATCACGGTGCCGACCGGCACGGTGATGACCAGGTCTTCGCCACCCTTGCCGTAGGCCTGCCGGCCCATGCCGTTCTCGCCGCGCTGCGCCTTGAAGATGCGGTCATGGCGGAAGTCGACCAGGGTGTTCAGGTTCTCGTCGGCGCGGATCCACACGCTGCCGCCATTGCCACCGTCACCACCATCCGGGCCACCCAGCGGGATGAACTTCTCTCGGCGAAAGCCGATGCAGCCGTTACCGCCGTTGCCAGCGATGACCTGGATCTCCGCTTCGTCTACAAGTTTCATGATTCTGGTTGCCCACTGATGGCGGCAGGCGAATTGCCCGACCGCAAAGTCTAACGGCCCTGGCGCTGCCAGGGAAAACGGGCCCGAAAACCCGCTGCTTCATTTCTGCCGCCAACGAAAAACCCCGCCGAAGCGGGGCTTTCGTCAGCTGCCCACGCTGGGCGTGGGCGCCTGCGCGTGCGGAATCAGACTTCCGTCACCACGCTGACGGTGCGGCGCTTGTTGGCGCCCTTCACCGAGAACTCAACCTTGCCATCGACCAGCGCGAACAGCGTGTGGTCGCGGCCCAGGCCGACGCCTGCGCCCGGGTGGAACTGGGTGCCGCGCTGACGCACGATGATGTTGCCAGCTTCGATGGCCTGGCCACCGAAGATCTTGACGCCCAGGTACTTCGGGTTGGAATCGCGACCGTTGCGCGAGGAGCCTACGCCCTTTTTATGTGCCATGACGGATTCTCCTTTGCTTAGCCGGCGATGCCGGTGATTTGGATTTCGGTGTAGTACTGACGGTGACCCTGACGCTTCATGTGGTGCTTACGGCGACGGAACTTGATGATCCGGACCTTGTCGGCGCGGCCGTGGGCCACAACCTTGGCGGTCACCGAAGCGCCCTTCAGCGCATCACCCAGCTTGATGCCGTCGGCATCGCCGAGCATCAGGATGTTGTCGAACTTGATCTCGCTGCCAGCTTCGACTTCGAGCTTTTCAACGCGAAGGGTTTCACCCTGCGCGACGCGGTACTGCTTACCGCCAGTTACCAGAACTGCATACATGACCAGACTTCCTCTGTAGTTATTGTGGTCGCCGTGCCCGCCATCGAGGGCGGACAGAAGCGGGATTTTACCGACAGGACCAAGTCCGGGTCAACCCACCCCTTGCTCGGAAATCTCTGCCTGAACAAAGACCTGCATCCGGGGTTCAGCTCCGTTGCCCGACTGGCAATTGCGGCAATTGCCCCCAAATCACAAGGCCGCTAGGCTGATTGATTGCCGTCAGCTACGCCCCCCTCTTCTGCCCCCGGCCAGCCGGTGGCGGTCAAAACCGGATCTCCCATGGCGATGGATTTCATCCGCATCCGCGGTGCGCGGACGCACAACCTCAAGAACATCGACCTCGACCTGCCCCGCGACAAACTGATCGTGATCACCGGCCTGTCCGGTTCGGGCAAGTCCTCGCTGGCGTTCGACACCATCTATGCCGAAGGCCAGCGCCGCTACGTCGAGTCGCTGTCGGCCTATGCACGCCAGTTCCTCAGCGTGATGGAAAAGCCGGACCTGGACCACATCGAAGGCCTGTCCCCGGCCATCTCGATCGAGCAGAAGTCCACCTCGCACAACCCGCGCTCGACCGTGGGCACCATCACCGAGATCTACGACTACCTGCGCCTGCTCTACGCCCGCGTCGGCAGCCCGTGCTGCCCGGACCACGGCTACCCGTTGGAAGCGCAGACGGTCAGCCAGATGGTCGACCAGGTGCTCGCGCTCGACCCGGAGCAGCGCTACATGCTGCTGGCGCCGGTAATCCGCGAGCGCAAGGGTGAGCACGTGCAGGTGTTCGACCAGCTGCGCGCGCAGGGTTTCGTGCGCGTGCGGGTGGATGGGGAACTGCACGAAATCGATGCGGTGCCGCCGCTGGCGCTGCGCCAGAAGCACACGATCGAAGCGGTGATCGACCGCTTCCGCCCGCGCGAGGACATCAAGCAGCGCCTGGCCGAAAGCTTTGAAACCGCGCTCAAGCTGGGCGACGGCATGGCCTCGGTACAGAGCCTGGATGGCACCGATGCCGAAGCGCATCTGTTCTCGTCCAAGTATTCCTGCCCGGTGTGCGATTACGCGCTGCCGGAGCTGGAACCGCGCCTGTTCTCGTTCAACTCACCGGTCGGCGCCTGCCCCGGTTGTGACGGCCTGGGCATGGCCGAATTCTTCGACCCTTCGCGCGTGGTGATCCACCCGGAGCTGTCGCTGGCCGCAGGTGCGGTGCGCGGCTGGGACCGTCGCAACGCGTATTACTTCCAACTGATCGCCTCGCTGGCCAAGCACTACAAGTTCGACGTGGATGCGCCGTGGCAATCGCTGCCCGAGCATGTGCAGAAGGCGGTGCTGTACGGCAGTGGCGAGGAGCAGGTGACCTTCACCTACTTCACCGAGGCCGGTGGCCGCAGCCAGCGCAAGCATCGCTTCGAAGGCATCATTCCGAACCTCGAACGCCGTTACCGCGAAACCGAATCGCCGGCGGTGCGCGAAGAGCTGGCCAAGTACATCAGCGCGCGGCCGTGCCCGGAGTGCAAGGGCGCGCGCTTGAACAAGGCCGCACGCAACGTGTTCGTCGCCGACCGGCCGCTGCCGGAAATCGCGGTGATGCCCATCGATGAAGCCAAGCGCTTCTTCGGCACGCTGTCCCTGCCCGGCTGGCGCGGTGAAATCGCGACCAAGATCGTCAAGGAAATCGGCGAACGACTGGGTTTCCTGGTCGACGTGGGCCTGGATTACCTCACCCTGGAACGCAAGGCCGACACCCTGTCCGGTGGCGAGGCGCAGCGCATCCGCCTGGCATCGCAGATCGGCGCCGGCCTGGTCGGCGTGATGTACGTGCTCGACGAGCCCTCCATCGGCCTGCACCAGCGCGACAACGAGCGCCTGCTCGGCACCCTCACCCGCCTGCGTGACCTGGGCAACACGGTGATCGTGGTCGAACATGACGAGGACGCGATCCGGCTGGCCGACTACGTGCTGGATATCGGCCCCGGTGCCGGTGTGCACGGTGGCGAGATCGTCGGCCAGGGAACTCTGCAGGACATCCTCGACGCACCGCGCTCGCTGACCGGCCAGTACCTGTCGGGCAAGCGCGCGATCGAGATTCCGGCGCGGCGCCACAAGCCCAACCCGAAGATGACGCTGCACCTGCGCGGCGCCAGCGGCAACAACCTGAAGAATGTCGACCTGGATGTGCCGGCCGGCCTGCTGACCTGTGTGACCGGCGTATCCGGCTCGGGCAAGTCGACGCTGATCAACGACACGCTGTTCACCCTGGCCGCCAACGAAATCAACGGTGCTTCGCACCCGATCGCGCCGTACAAGACGGTGGACGGGCTGGACCTGTTCGACAAGGTGGTGGATATCGACCAGTCGCCGATCGGGCGCACGCCGCGCTCGAACCCGGCCACCTACACCGGCCTGTTCACGCCGTTGCGCGAACTCTACGCACAGGTGCCCGAAGCGCGTGCGCGTGGTTATTCGCCGGGCCGCTTCAGCTTCAACGTGCGTGGCGGCCGTTGCGAAGCCTGCCAGGGCGATGGCTTGATCAAGGTGGAAATGCACTTCCTGCCGGACGTGTACGTGCCCTGTGACGTCTGCCACGGCAAGCGCTACAACCGCGAGACGCTGGAGATCCTCTACAAGGGTTACAACATCAACGACGTGCTGGAGATGACGGTCGAAGATGCGTTGCGCCTGTTCGAGCCGGTGCCATCGATCGCACGCAAGCTGGAAACGCTGGTCGACGTGGGCCTGAGCTACATCAAGCTGGGCCAGAGCGCGACCACGCTGTCCGGTGGTGAAGCGCAGCGCGTGAAGTTGTCCAAGGAACTGTCGCGCCGCGATACCGGCCGCACCCTGTACATCCTCGACGAGCCGACCACCGGCCTGCATTTCCACGACATCGAAGCGCTGCTCGGCGTGCTGCACAAGCTGCGCGACGAAGGCAACACGGTGGTGGTGATCGAGCACAACCTGGACGTGATCAAGACCGCCGACTGGATCGTCGATCTGGGTCCGGAAGGTGGCCATCGCGGTGGCACCATCCTGGTCACCGGCACGCCGGAAGATGTGGCCGCGCATCCGGATTCGTACACCGGCCAGTTCCTGGCCAAGATGCTGCCCTCCACCAGCGCGCGCCCCGAGCGCCCTGCCGCCGTGGCCAACAAGCCCGACGCGCGTCCGCCGCGCAAGGAAAAGCCCGCCAAGAAGACGGCCACCAAGAAGGCCGCCACCACCAGCAAGAAGAAGGCTTCGCAATGAGCACCGAACACAAGCAACTGGCCCGCGTGCCGATCAGCGTGCGCTGGCGCGACATGGACTCGATGGGCCACGTCAACAACGCCAAGTACGTGTCCTATCTGGAAGAAGCGCGCGTGCGCTGGATGCTGGGTGTGGAAGGCGTGTCGATGAGTGACCGGATCGCGCCGGTGGTGGCCAACACCAACATCAACTACCGCCTGCCGATCGTGTGGCCCAACGACATCGTGGTGGAGCTGTTCGTCGAACGCCTGGGCAACAGCAGCGTGACCATCGGCCATCGCATCGTCGATCAGAAGGACCCCGGCACGCTGTACTCCGACGGCAATGTGGTCGTCGTGTGGATGGATACGCAGACCGGCAAGAGCGCGCCATTGCCGGAAGCGGTGCGGAACGCTTCGAGCTGAGCTGCTGCGTGCATTGCTGGAATGAAGAAAGCCGCCCTTTAGGGCGGCTTTCTTTTTCCGGCTGAAGCGCAGAAGCGCCCCCTCTCCCCAACCCCTCTCCCGCAAGGGGAGAGGGGCTTTGAAAGCTGAGGTCGCAAGCAATGCTTCAACTCGAAGCAGACTGAGCCCCTCTCCCCTTGCGGGGTGAGAGGGGCAGCCTACGAACCACCGGTTCGTTGCCCATCGAACGCCCTTGCGCCAGCGCAAGGGCCGGGGCGCAAAGCGGGGGTTGGGGAGAGGGGCAGCTCCTGGCAAACCAGCCAACTCAACCCCGCTTACTTCAACGCCACCTTCGGAAAATCCACCGGCACATCCAGTGCCACGTTGATGTAGTTGGTGAACAGGTTGAGCGCGACATGGGCCAGGATTTCCACGACCTGCCCATCGTCAAAGCCGGCAGCACGCAGCTGCGCGACATCGGCATCACCAACCTGTGCACGTTGCTCCACCACCTTCAACGCGAACGCCAGTGCGGCAGCGGTGCGGGCGTCGTCGGACTGCCCGCCCTGCGCAGCCGCCATTTCATCGGCGGAAGCACCGGCGTTCTGGCCGAGGACGGTGTGCGCTGCGAGGCAGTATTCGCAACGATTGCGGTTGGCGATGGCCACGGCGATCTGCTCGCCGAGACGCGCGCCCAGCGTGCCCTTGCCCAGGGCACCGAAGGCAGCCCACATGCTCTGCAGCGCCGCCGGTGAATTGGCAACGGCCTTGAACATGTTCGGCGTGGCGCCGAAGGCTTGATGGATCTGGGCCAGCAACGGTTGGCTGGCAGCGGGAGCGGTTTGGGATTGGAGGCTGACGCGGGACATGGTGATCTCCTGATCGTGAGGGGATGAAGCGAATCGGGCTGCGTTGCCCGTGAAGCCAGTTTCCCTCGCCACAACGAACCATTTGATACGATTCGTACATCAAATGAACCAATTGATACAAATGAGCACCCATCCCCCCATTGATCGGCTGGCCGGCATCCTGGAGAACTTCCGCTTCCAGGCGCAGTTGCATCACTCCGGGCCGCTGTGCGGGCTCACCGCCTTCGATGCCGGGCAAGGTCACGGCTACCTGCACGTCCTGCGCCGCGGGCAGTTGGAGGTGAGTCATCCAGGCCACCGCGACCTGCCGGCCACGATGCACTTCGAAGTGCCCACGCTGCTGTTCTATCCCCGTCCGCTCACCCATCGCTTCCACAACCCACCGCGCGAAGGCGCTGATTTCACCTGCGCGCGGATCGATTTCGATGACGGCGTCTCGCATCCACTGGTGCGCGGCCTGCCCTCGCTCATCGCGCTTCCGCTGACGCGGATACCCGGATTGGAGATGGCGCTCGAACTCCTGTTCGCGGAGACCGACCAGGCACGCTGCGGGCAGCGGCTGCTGGCCGACCGGCTGTTCGAAGTGGTGCTGATCCAGTTGCTGCGATGGCTGCTTGATCATCCACAGGAAGCTGGCATCCGGCCCGGCTTCATCACCGGTTTGTCCGACCCACGACTGGCACGCGCGCTGGTCGCCATGCACGATCTTCCGGGCGAACCATGGACGCTCAGCCGCATGGCCGAGCGCGCGGGCATGTCGCGCACGGCCTTCGCCAATGCGTTCCGCGAACGGGTGGGACAGACACCGGCGGACTATCTGAGCGACTGGCGCATCGCCCTGGCCCAGCGCGGCTTGCGCCTTGGCAGGCCGATCAAACTGCTTGCCGACGAACTGGGCTATGCCAACGCTTCTGCCCTGTCGCGGGCATTCACCGCGAAGGCAGGCGTGTCACCGCGCGACTGGCTCAAGCTGGCCGCCACGCGCGATGACGACACGCAACTGCTTCAAACCGATTCCACGCACTGAACCGCTGGCTGGCGCTACGGCCGCGCCGGTGCGTCACGCCGCACCTGCAACGTGCCGTCCACGCGCCGGCCATCTTCCAGGCTCAATCGCAGCGGCAGCTGCGCGCCTTCCTTGAGCTGCACCTGCGGCTGCATCAGCATCAGGTGCAAGCCACCGGGCTTGAGCTCGACCGAAGCACCTGCGGCTATCGGCAACCGCGCCACCTCGCGCATCCGGCTGACACCCTGGTTCAAGGTAGTTTCGTGCAGCGACACTCCGCCAAACGCCCGGCTGCCCGCTGCCACGACAACGATTTCATCGCGGCAATCATTGCGCAGCCGCGCGTACCCGGCCGCCATCGGCATGGCCATCGGCAGCAAGCGGACCCAGCCGTCAGTGAGGGTCACACAGGCCGGCGCCGCTACCTCGGCAGCGGCCGGGAAGGCACACATGGCCAGCAGTACGCCCACGAATGGTTTGGTTATCATCGAGACCACGACTCCCTGCCGTACGAGAAATCGCAGCATGACCACGCTTATTGAAGTGATCAACCATGGCCCCATCCGCGAGCTGCGCCTGGCACGCCCGCCGGTCAACGCACTGGACACCGAGCTGTGCCGCGCGCTGATCACCGCGCTCAACCAGGCCATGACCGACGATGTGCACGGCATCGTGCTGTCCGGCAGCGAGCGCATCTTCACCGGTGGCATGGACGTGCCGTACCTGCTGCGCCATGGCCAGGACAAGCACAAGCTGCTGGACAGCTGGCAGGCATTCTTCGGCGCCGCGCGCACGCTGGCCGAAAGCCGCATCCCGGTGGTGGCCGCGCTGACCGGTCATTCCCCGGCCGGCGGTTGCGTGCTGGCGCTGTGCTGCGACTACCGGGTGATGGCCCGCAGCGTCGATCCGGCCAAGCCCTACGTGATCGGCCTGAATGAAGTGCAGGTTGGCCTGGTCGCCCCGGAGGGCATCCAGCGCCTGATGCGGCGCGTGGTCGGCACCCACCGTGCCGCCGTGCTGCTGGCCGGCGGTCAGCTGGTCACCGCCGAGCGAGCACTGGACATCGGCCTGGTCGATGAACTGGCCGACGGCGCCACGCAGGTCGTCGAACACGCCGTGGCGTGGATGCAGGCGCAGTTGAAGCTGCCGCGCCAGCCGATGCTGCAGACCCGTGCCATCGCCCGCGCCGACCTGCACGAGGCCATGCAGCCGGAGCACATCCAGCTCGACCGTTTTGTCGAAAGCTGGTTCTCGCCCGATGCGCAGGCCGCACTGCAGGCCCTGGTCGCCCGCCTGGGCAAGAGCTGATCCGTACCGGGCAGCGGGCGGGCGCACACGCGCCGCCCGCTATAATCGCGGCCTGTCGAATCGAAGGCCGCCGTCTTGTCCGCCAATGCCGAACCCGTCGTAACCGAACTGATTGACCTGTTGTCGCTGGAGCGGCTGGAGGACAACCTGTTCCGCGGCCAGAGCCGCGACATCGGCACCAAGTACGTGTTTGGTGGCCAGGTGCTGGGCCAGGCGCTGGCCGCCGCCCAGGCCACCATCGGCAACGGCCGACATGTGCATTCGCTGCACGCCTACTTCCTGCGCGCCGGCAACATCGACCACCCGATCATCTACGACGTCGACCGCACCCGCGACGGCGGCAGTTTCTCGGTACGCCGGGTCACCGCGATCCAGCACGGCAAGGTGATCTTCTTCTGCGCGGCCTCGTTCCAGCAGGCCGAACACGGCGCCGAGCACCAGCACAAGATGCCCGAGGTGCCGCAGCCCGAAGACATCGAACCCAACCGCCCGCTGCCGGCCGATGTGCTGGAGCGGCTCCCGGTGAAAGTGCAGCGCTGGCTCTCGCGCGGCGGCCCGTTCGAGTTCCGCCATGTCTATCCGCGCGACGAACTCAACCCGCCCAAGCGCCCGCCCTACCACCAGGTGTGGCTGCGTCTGAACGAGAAGGTCGGCGACGCACCGGAACTGCACCAGGCGCTGCTGGCCTACGCCTCCGACTTCCACCTGCTGGGCACGGCAACCTTCCCGCACGGCATCAGCTACTACCAGCCGCATGTGCAGATGGCCTCGCTGGATCACGCCATCTGGTTCCACCGCCCGTTCCGCGTGGACGACTGGCTGCTGTACTCATTGGACAGCCCCAGCGCACAGGATTCGCGCGGGCTGGCGCGCGGCCAGTTCTACACCCGCGATGGCGTGCTGGTGGCCAGCACCGCGCAGGAAGGCCTGATCCGGGTGACCCCGGACGACACCGACACGAGCAAGGGCTGAACCATGCGCAAGATCTTCAGCAGCCAGCGCGTTGAGAATGCCGAAGGCGTGGCGCAGATGCTGCGCGATGCCGGCATCGAGGTACGCGTCACCAATGGCCGTTCGTACCGCAGCAAGCGCCGTGGCCAGTTCAGCTATCTCGACAAGAACGACGGCACCAACCAGCCATCGGTCTGGGTGGTGCATGCCGACGACCAGCCGCGTGCGCGTGAAATCCTGCGTGATGCGCGCCTGCTCGACACCACCCGCCGCGACCACCCCACCGCCGAGTACGCGTTCCGCGACGCCCCTGCGCAGGCCAGTGGCCGCAGTTGGGCCTGGCGCATCCGCATCGCGCTGCTGCTGGTGATTGCCGGCGTTGCGCTGGTGATCATGCTGCGCCATCGCGGCGCGCCCACCCAGGCCGTTGCACCGCCTGCGCAACAGGCGCAACCGGCGCCGGCCGCGGAACAGCCCGAGGAAATCCGGGTGCGCATCCAGCCCAGCACACCGCCTCCGCCTCCGGCACCGGCACCGGCACCGGCACAGTAAGTCGGTCACATCTGCCGAGCGCGCCCGTCATGTCTTGCATGCCCCTGGGGAACTGCCGATGACGAGCGCGACGCTGGAAACCATGCTGCAACGCGAACTGCCCGCCGCCCGCAACGGCTGCGCGCAGTCCTACGGACGCATCGTGATGGCCTGCCAGAACACGGTGACGGCCATTGCCCTGGCGATCACCCGCGACGTACAGGCCAGCGAGGACATCGCCCAGGAGGCCTTCATCAAGGCCTGGCAGCAGCTCACCCGGCTCAACAACGCCAGCAGCTTCCTGCCCTGGCTGCGGCAGATCACCCGCAACCTCGCCCGCGACTGGCTGCGCGCCAACCGCAACCGCCCATTGAGTGGCGAAGCGGCGGACATCGCCATCGGCATGGCGGCCGACCCTGCCCTGGACGGCGCCGACGAAATGGCACGGGTGGAAGAAGAACTGGCCGCCGAGGAGATCATTTCCGCGTTGCCCGAGGACAGCCGCGAAACCCTGCTGCTGTTCTACCGCGAAGGCCAGAGTTCGCAGCAGGTCGCCCTGCTGCTGGGGCTCAGTGACGCGGCCGTACGCAAACGTCTGTCGCGGGCCCGCGCCAGCGTGCGCGAGGAAATGCTCAAGCGCTTTGGCGAGTTCGCCCGCGCCAGCGCGCCCGGCACCGCGTTCGCTGCCATCGTCAGCTCGGCGGTGATGCTGGCGGCCCCGACCACGGCCAGTGCGATCGCCATCGCCAGCAGCGCCAGCGTGGCCGGTGCCGGCAAGCTGGGCGCCGGCGGCCTGGGTGCCAACACCGTGGGCGGCGGTGCGGCCGGTGGCTCACTGGGTGCGGTGGCAAACACGCTGATGCACAACCCACTGGATCTGTGGCTGATTGCCGCCGGCATCGGGACCGGCATGCTCGCCGCGTGGTTTTCCAGCCTGTACCTGCTGCGCTATGCCGAAACCGCCGATGAGCAACGCGACCTGCGCCGCTTCCTGCGCCTGCATAACCTGATCACCGTGCTGTTCTGCGGCAGCACGTTGGCAGTGGTGGCGCTGCAGCTGAAGCTGGTCGTGGGCCTGAGCGTGCTCGGCGCCGGCATGCTCATCCTCAACTATCTGTACCTGGTCACGCTGCCGAGGGTAATGGCACCGATGCTGGCCCGCGACGCCGCCCGCCATGGGCGCAACGGCCCGACCTGGATTTACCGCAGCATGTTCGGCCGCACCGCCATGGTCAGCGCCACCGCATTTACGGTCGCCACGGTGTTGTTTGTGCTGCTGAACAAGTAACGCAACCAACTCCGCGTTCGGCCCAGCCAGTTAAAAGAACACCCCCGCTGTTTTCAGCGGGGGTGCATGAGGGCGTCACAGGCAATGTAGGAGCGGCGTGAGCCGCGAAGCTGATGTAGCCTGCTGGTGCAGGAAAAATCCGTAATTGCTGGCATTTTGCACTGCTGCTGGATTGCCAGCTTCGCGGCTCACGCCGCTCCTACATGCCCTCGGCAGCCTGCATCCGCCGCTCCTACGCCCACCGGGTTTCCCCGGACAGCCGCGGCACCTTTCCCGGCTTACTTCGCGGCCGGTGCCGGCATCGGCGCACGCGGGCCACGCGGGCCGTCCTTGCCACGGACCGCGTGCAGCTCGGCCTGGCTCAGCTTGCCATCCTTGTCGGTATCGGCCTTGGCAAACCATTCGGCGCGGCGCTGCTCGGCACGGGCCTGACGGTCAGCCTGGTCGATGAAACCGTCCTTGTTGAGGTCCATGCGGTCGAACTGGGCGCGATGCTCGGCGGCACTGATACGGCCGTCGTTGTCGGTATCCATACCGCGCATGAAGCCACCATCACGACCGCCATCGCGGCCACCATGACCGCCGTGAGCGTGGCCGCCACGGCCGTGACGATCACCGAAACGCGGGGCCGGCATTTCATCGCGCGCCAGCTTGCCGTCCTTGTTCTTGTCCAGTTCGTCGAAACGCTGGGCCAGGCGCGGATGCGATGCAGCTTCCTGGCGGTCGATCACGCCGTCGCCGTTGCTGTCCATGCGCGGTGCGGTCGGCTTCGGGCTGGCGGGGCTGGCAGCGATGGCCAGGCCGGTCGCCGAAGTTGCCAACAGCATGGCCAGCAGGAGCAGAGGTTTACGCCGGGTCATTGTGCGTCTCCGAGGGTGGAAGATCGGACGCGACAGTGCGTCCTCGCTACGGTCAACGCACCACCGTCACGTCCGTTGACCGCCGAACCTGCCACGTTCATCACGCGGACAGGCGCATGTTTTGAGACCCACGAAGGCTATGCTGCGGACATGGCTTTGCATCGCGACCCCAACCAGGAACTGCGCCTGTTCCAGACCGGCGAACACCCCTGCGGCTACTGGCCCGACCGGCAGGCGCGCGACCTCGTGCTCGACCCGCAGGACGAGCGCCTGGCCGAGCTGTACCCGATGGCGCTGGGCTGGGGGTTTCGACGTTCGGGCAACCTGGTCTACCGCCCGCATTGCATCAACTGCCGGGCCTGCGTGCCGGTGCGCATTCCGGTGGCGCGCTTCATCCCGGACCGCACCCAGCGCCGCACCCTTGCCCGTAATGCCGACCTGGAGTGCCGGGTACTGCCGGCCGAACGTACCGACGAACAATTCGCGCTCTACCAACGCTACCTGCAGCACCGCCACGCCAATGGCGGCATGGACGACCACGGCCCGCACGAGTTCGACCAGTTCCTGGTCGGCGACTGGTCGCATGGCCGCTTCATGGAGATACGCACGCGCGGCATCGATGGCCATCGCGGGCAGCTGCTTGCAGTGGCCGTGACCGACCTCACTGCGTTGGGGCTGTCGGCCGTGTACACCTTCTTCGACCCCGACCAGGCCAAGCGCAGCCTGGGCACGTTCGGCATCCTCCAGCAGATCGCCTGGGCACAGCGGCTGGGTCTGCCGCACCTGTATCTGGGCTACTGGATTCACGGCCATCGCAAGATGGATTACAAGCGCCGCTTCCACCCGCTGGAAGCCTACGACGGCCATCACTGGCAGGGTTTCGACGGCCTATTGGACGAACGCTGACAAACCACTGACACCGGCGACGTGCAAAATGGCGGGTATGAAAACCCATGCCCTGATCGCCGCCGTGGCCCTGCTGTGCAGCGCCTGCGCACAATCCACCGAGCGGACCTCCGCAATGCCCGAACCCTCTCCTGCGCAACTGCGCCTGGCGACCTACAACACTTCGCTGTACTCCGAAGAGGAAGGCGGCCTGATCCGCGAACTGCAGGGCGACAGCGCCCACGCACGCAAGATCGCCGCCGTGTTGCAGCAGGTCCGCCCGGACCTGGTGTTGCTCAACGAATTTGATTTCGACCAGGCCCATCGCGCCGCGGACCTGTTCCAGCAGCGCTACCTGGAGGTTGCCCAGCCCGGCGGCGGCGAGCCGCTGCACTACGCCTATCGTTACCTGGCACCGGTCAACACCGGCGTGCCCAGCGGGCTGGACCTGGACAACAACGGCAGCGTTGGCGGCAAGGGCCGCGAGCGTGGCAACGACGCCTGGGGCTACGGACTGCATCCGGGCCAATACGGCATGTTGGTGCTGTCCAAATACCCCATCGACGAGAAGGCTGCGCGCAGTTTCCAGCTGCTGAAGTGGAGCGCGATGCCCGGTGCCCTGCGACCGATCGAACCGAGCACCGGCAAGTCGTTCTGGCCGGATACGGTGTGGTCGCAGCTGCGCCTGTCATCCAAATCGCACTGGGACGTCCCGGTGAACACGCCGCAGGGCACCGTGCATGTGCTGGCTTCGCACCCCACTCCGCCAGTGTTTGATGGCAAGGAAAAGCGCAACGCCGCCCGCAACCACGACGAACTGCGGTTGTGGAAGGAATACCTGGACGGCGGCGACAAACCCTGGCTGTGCGATGACCAGGGCCGCTGCGGTGGCTTGGCCGCCGATGCGCGCTTCGTGATCATGGGCGACCTCAACAACGACCCCGCCGATGGCGACGGCCGCCATGAGGGCATCCTCGAACTGCTCGAACACCCGCGCGTGCTGCGTTACCCGACCCCGAGCAGCAAGGGCGCCGAGGAAACCGGTATGGCCTACGCCGAGAAAGGCATGGTCCGCCACGGCGCACCGCAGCATGCCACCGGCGATTTCGGCCCGCGTTCGGGCACGATGCGGCTGGACTACGTGCTGCCTTCGACCGGACTCAGCTACATCGGCAGTGGCGTGTTCTGGCCCGCCAATGAGAGCCCGGAGGCGAAGATCGCCGATGGCAGCGACCATCATCTGGTTTGGGTGGACGTGCGCTGAGCGTTGCGTTCCGCATGGATGGAAAACGCCGGCGAAAGCCGGCGTTTTGTTTGGTGCGATGCCAGGAGCTCCCCCTCCCCAACCCTCCCCTTGGCTGCGCCAAAGGGAGGGAGCGGTTCTGCTTGATCTCAGTTCACCGCGAAGGCCGCTTCTGCTCCCTCCCTTTGGCGCAGCCAAGGGGAGGGTTGGGGAGGGGTGCCTTTGGCTTCTGCTTCTGCTTTTGCGACTCAACTCAGCAGGGATTACATCCCAGCCTACGCATCAACGCAGCTCAATCCCGATCGCAGCCGCCGCATCACGCGCGATCGCACGTGCCTGATCCACATCCGCCGCACGCGCCAAGGTAACGCCGACGCGACGCTGCCCCTGCACCACCGGCTTGCCGAACAGGCGCAACGCCGAATCCGGGTGCAGCAGTGCTTCGGCCACGTTGCTGAAGAACGGCACGCCGTTGCCCTGCGCCAGCATCGCGCATGAGGCCGATGGGCCGTTGTGGCGGATCAGCGGAATCGGCAGCCCCAGGATGGCGCGCGCATGCAGCGCGAATTCGCTCAGCTCCTGCGACACGAGGGTCACCAGGCCGGTATCGTGCGGACGCGGCGACACTTCGCTGAACCACACCTCATCGCCCTTCACGAAAAGCTCCACCCCGAACAGACCCCAACCGCCCAGGTCATCGGTGATGGCACGTGCCACGTCCTGCGCGCGTTCCAGCGCCTTGGCCGACATCGCCTGCGGCTGCCAGCTTTCGCGGTAATCGCCATCCTTCTGCAGATGGCCAACCGGGTCGCAGAAGTCGGTGCCGGCAGCGTGGCGCACGGTCAGCAGGGTGATTTCGTAATCGAAATCGATGAAGCCTTCGACGATGCAACGGCCTGCGCCGGCACGGCCGCCGGTCTGCGCGTATTCCCATGCCGGGCCGATGTCGGCTTCGCTGCGCAGCGTGCTCTGGCCCTTGCCCGAGGACGACATCACCGGCTTGACCACGCACGGCAGGCCGATGGCAGCCACGGCATCACGGTATTCGGCTTCGGTATCGACGAAACGGTACGGCGAGGTCGGCAGACCCAGCGTTTCCGCGGCCAGGCGGCGGATGCCTTCACGGTCCATGGTCAGGCGCGCAGCGCGGGCGGTCGGAATCACCCGCAGGCCGTGCTCGGCTTCCAGCTGCACCAGGGTTTCGGTGTGGATGGCCTCGATCTCCGGCACCACCAGGTGCGGCTGCTCCTGCGCGACCAGCGCCTTGAGCGCGGCCGGGTCGAGCATGTCGATGACGTGGCTGCGGTGCGCCACCTGCATCGCCGGTGCGTTCGCATAGCGATCGGCGGCAATCACTTCCACCCCGAAACGTTGCAGCTCGATGGCCACTTCCTTGCCCAGCTCGCCCGAACCGAGCAGCAGGACGCGGGTGGCGGACGGGGACAGCGGGGTACCGAGGGTGATCATCAGGCAGTTCCGGACAGGCGCTAAAGAGGATGCACATTCTAGGGAAGCTGGCGCCGGCTTTGCTTTTTTGCGATCCATCCGGCGCACGGGGAATCGGCCGTCACTCCCGCGCAGGCGGGAATCGCACTGGCTCTGGCCCCAACTTTGGCCTTCAAAAAAGCCCAACGGCCTAGATCGAGCCGAAGAACGAGAACAGTGCGGAGGCGATTCCCGCCTGCGCGGGAATGACGGTGAAAGCCCAAGCCCCCGCCCTGCCCACCACCTCCCGCGCCCGGCACTTGCACATTGATATCAATTTGATATCTTCGCATCCAACCACCACGGAAGATGTGCCATGAAAGAGAAGTCCATCGGTTCCCTGTCCGGCATTCCCACCCTGCTCGGCACGATAGTCCTGATGCTGGCAGGCACGGCGGCCATCATCTTCGCCGTGATACTGACCAAGTCCGGCACGGGCGGCGGCGGGCTGCTGGTTCTCAGCGGCATCATCCTGGTAACCATCGGCATCTTCCTCAGCTGCGGCCTGTACATGGTCCAGCCCAACCAGGCGGCCGTGATCAGCCTGTTCGGCAAGTACGTGGGCACGGTCAAGGACAACGGCCTGCGCTGGAACAACCCGTTCTTCACCAAGCGCAAGGTCAGCCAGCGCGTGCGCAACTTCGAAAGCGGCAAGCTCAAGGTCAACGAACTGGACGGCTCGCCGATCGAGATCGCCGCGGTCATCGTCTGGCAGGTGGTCGATGCTTCCGAGGCGGTCTACAACGTCGATGACTACGAAAGCTTCGTGCACATCCAATCCGAATCGGCGCTGCGCGCGATGGCCACCAGCTACCCGTACGACCAGCACACCGAAGGCCAACTCGCCCTGCGCAGCCACGCCGCCGAGATCTCCCAGCACCTGAAGGACGAACTGGCAGAACGCCTGGCCGATGCCGGCGTGCAGGTGCTCGACGCGCGCATCAGCCACCTGGCCTATGCACCGGAGATCGCCCAGGCCATGTTGCAGCGCCAACAGGCCAGCGCGGTGATTGCCGCACGCACGCAGATCGTCGCCGGCGCCGTGGGCATGGTCGAAATGGCCCTGCTGGAACTGCAGAAGAACGCAGTCGTCCATCTGGATGAGGAACGCAAGGCACACATGGTCAGCAACCTGCTCACCGTGCTGTGCTCGGACCGTGGCACCCAGCCGATCGTGAACGCTGGTTCGTTGTACTGAGGAAACCCAAGTGAATGCTGTTGCCCCCCTGATCATCGCCGCCACCGGCATCCCCGCCCTGTGCATTGCCGTGTGGAGCGGCCGCCCCGGTACCGCCCACGCACGCGGGCTGGGCCTGCGCTGGGCGCTGATCGCCCTGTGCATGTTCATCGGTGCCACCGCCCTGCACCTGGCCGGCGACAACCGCAACATCGCCTACGGCGTGGTGATCGCGCTGGTGGTGGCGGTCAACGCACTGGGCGTGTCGCTGGTGCTGCACCTGCGTAATCGAGCACCCCGCAAGTGAGCGAGAAGAAGGCCTACCCGCTGCGCATCAACGCCGAAGTACTGGCGGCTGCCCAGCGCTGGGCCGATGACGAACTGCGCAGCCTCAACGCACAGATCGAGTACGTGATCCGCGACGCCCTGCGCAAGGCCGGGCGTCTTCCCAAACCCACGCAGGATGACAAGGAAGATCCATGAGCAAGCGCTGGCAGTACCTCACCGTCGAAATGTCCCCGTCACTGCTCAAGGGCGGCCCCGACCCGGAAAAACTGCAGGCCGAGCTCACCAAACAGGGCAACCTGGGCTGGGAGCTGGTCAACATGGTGCATTACGGGCAGCTCTCACCGGCCGTGCTGATCTTCAAGAAGGAGCAGTGACGATGAAGCGACTGACGGGATGGGTGGCTACGCTGATGTTGATGGTGTCGGCAGGTGCGGTTGCTGCCGATGCGCCCGCCGCGCTGGCCACACGCCTGCTGGACCACCTCGATGCCGGTCAGTACGTCGCCGCCGAAGCCCTGTTCTCGCCGCAGATGAAGGCGGCCGTTCCGGCCGACAAGCTCAAGGCGGTGTGGGAATCACTGCCGGCGCAGATGGGCGCGGCCGGCAAGCGAGGCGACGCCAGCAGCAGCACGGAGGGCGGCTATCGGATCGTCGTCATTCCGCTGGACTACGCCAACGGACGGTTGCAGGCACGCATCGTGCTGGACAGCAACGACCAGATTGCCGGCTTCCTGATACAGCCCGCACCCGCAGCGCCAGCTGCGGCACCAGCCGCCGACGCCAGCATCATCGAACAGGACTTCGATGTTCCAGCCAACGGCCGCTTCAACAGCGGCCTGCCCGGCACACTGGCCCTGCCCAAGGGCTCGAGTCCGTTCCCTGCGCTGGTGCTGGTACATGGCTCCGGCCCGCAGGATCGCGATGAAACCGTCGGCCCCAATCGCCCGTTCCTGGACATCGCGCGCGGCCTTGCCGCGCAGGGCATCGCGGTGCTGCGCTATGAGAAGCGCACCCATGCGCGACCGCAGGATTTCACCGGCGATTTCAGCATCGATGACGAAACCAGCAACGACGCCGTTGCCGCCGTCAGCGCACTGGCCGGCAATGCCAGCATCGATCCGAAGCGCATCTACGTGCTGGGCCACAGCCAGGGCGGAATGCTCGCCGGGCGCATCGCCGCCGCCAGCAACGGCAAGGTTGCCGGACTGGTACTGATGGCCGCGCCGGTGCGCCCCATCCTCGACATCCTGCTTGAGCAGAACCATTACATGCTGGGCCTGGACGGCAGCATCAGCGCCGAAGACCAGCTCCAGCTCGATGCGCTGGAAACGGCCATCGGCAAGGTCCGCAACGATCCCCAGGCAACCCTGATCAACCTGCCCGGCCGTTTCTGGCAGCAACTGGAACAGATCGACCCTGTGGCAGATGTCCGTGCAAGCAACCTGCCGGCACTGCTGCTGCAGGGCGGCCGGGACTTCCAGGTAGTTGATGCCGAATGGCAACTCTGGAAGCAGGGCCTGCACGGCGATCGCTATACGTTCAAGCACTACCCAGCGTTGAACCACCTCGGCATCGCAGGCGAAGGCAAGGCCTCGCTGGAGGAGTACCAACGCCCGGGCCATGTCGATGTCGGCCTGCTCGACGACATCGCCAATTGGATCAAGGCACAGGGATGAAGACCACGGCGGGCACGACCTATCCCAAGGCCATCAAGGTGGCCACAGGATCGACAGGCACCTTGTGGTGGCTGTGGGGCCCGCTGCTGCTGTTGCTGAGCATCGACCCGCTGATCGCCGTGTTTGCAGGCAAGCCGCCGGTCCATGCCGACTTCGACTCCTGGGGGGCGCTGGTCGTGCTGCCGCTGCTGGCGATCGGCCTGAGCCTGCTCTATCGCCGCCGCGGCATCACCCTGGATCGCAGCCGCCTGGACATTGTCAGCACGGTCTACCGTAAAGACATTCCCTTGGACACGCTGTTGCTGGATCGCGCACGCGTGGTGAGTTTCGACGAGTATCCGGACTTCGCTCCCGTCACCAAACGCAACGGCTTCCAGTTGCCCGGCTTCCGCTCTGGCCACTTCCGCATGGACGATGGCAGCAAGTGCTTCTGCCTGGTCACCGACAACAGCCGCGTGCTGGTGCTGCCATTACGCGATGGCACCGCGGTTCTGATCAGCCCGGAACGGCCACGTGACCTGCTGGATGAACTGCGCCGGCTGGCCGCAACGCCTCCACGGGCCTAAGCTGCTTCCATGCGCAACGCCCCGCACCATCTGCTGAACACGCCGGACATCGAGATATGGCCCGGCGGCCTGCTGCGTGCGCGCAGCAATCACGACGCCCGGTTGCTGGCACGTGCAAGCCACGTGCTGCGACGCAAGAGCGACGGCCGCTATCTTGCCGTGCAGCTGCCACGCGGACTGATGCCGCTGATTACCCGGCTGCCGGAAGAGCCCGGCATCGAGCTGGCACTGAACCTGCTGGACGCTCACCTGTCGCAGCCATCGCGCATGCCGCCGCCCAACGGTGAACTACCGCTGGCACAGTTGCAGCAACGGCTGGACCAGCTCGGCCTGGACAGCAGCGAGTACTCCGAGCAAACCGGCCTGCCCCTGGTCGCCGAACCGGCGCACCTGCAACTGGCAGGTTTCGACCGCTACCGCCGCCCGCTGTGGCTGACCGGCAACGCGGCGCGCAGCTGGCAGCGCATGCAGCATGCCGCTGCCATCGACGACATCGCGCTGGATGCGATATCCGGCTACCGCAGCCATGACTATCAACTGGGCATTTTTGAACGGAAGCGCGCGCGCGGCCTGAGCGTTGCCGACATCCTCACGGTCAATGCAGCACCCGGCTACAGCGAGCACCACGGCGGCAACGCACTGGACATCAGCACACCCGGCGAACCACCGGCCGAAGAGTCCTTCGAACACACCGCAGCCTTCGACTGGCTGCAACGGCGTGCGGGCGATTTCCACTTCCACATGAGCTACCCGCGCGACAACCCGCACGGCATCGTCTACGAGCCCTGGCATTGGTGCTGGCGGCCCGCCGGGAGCTTTTGACGCCGGCTCGATGCCGGCCTAATCTCGGCAACGGGAATCCACTACCGCGCAACGGCCCGCCTCCAATGAGGCAGGCCGTTTTCTCATGCCGAGCTTAAGGACAGCCAAGCCGTGAACGGACACAACCCCTACCAGAGCCCCGCCGTTTCAGTTGCACCCGCAGCACCTGCCGAACGCGACATTCCCGAAACCATCAGCGCACCCATACGCCACGGCTGGATCACCGCCTGCGTTTCCGGCGCGCTGACCCTGCTGGCAACGCTGGCCGCGGTGGTTTCGCAGTCGCGCAGCGAGAACGCCGTTTTCAGCGGTTGGAACATGATCGATGTGGCGCTGATCGCCGCACTTGCGTTTGGTATCCACAAGCGCAGCCGCACCGCTGCGACCATCATGTTTCTGTACTTCGCCCTGTCCAAGATCCTGGTCGTGATGACAACCGGCCAACCCACGGGCCTGGTGTTCGGGCTGGTGTTCCTGTTCTTCTACTTCCGCGCGATGACAGCCACGTACCGCTACCACCGCTTTCTCCGGAACTGGCGACAGAACCCACCCGCACCGCGCGCGTCGCTTGCCGACAACCCGCTGTTCAAGCCGCACCCCGGCCCGGCTGAAAATCCCTGAACGCGCATGATCATGCCGCGCAGCAATGCGCGAGCGAAAACATCGGCGACAACCCCTATCGCGCGTCCGCGCCCCATCCGCCTGCTCCGCGCCAACCACCTGCTCGGGCCGTACTGCTGATGGCCGCAACCGGCGTCCTGCTGGGCACCCTGCAACTTGCGGCGGGCCTGTGGGCCTGGCAGTTGGAGGCCATCTCCAGGCCCACCACCCTGCTGATCACGCTGTTGAACGCCGTGCTGTACTTCGCGCTGGCCTACGGCAGCTACCGCCGCAGCCGCATCAGCGCCTGCGTGCTGCTGGTGTATGCGGAGCTGCACGCCATGTTGGTCGTCTGGCTGTTCTCACCATTGCCCGCATACGCACTGCTTGTCCCGCTGCTGCTCCTGCTGATCCTGGTTACGGGCACGCTGGCGGTGTTCCGCAGCCATCGCAGGGACTGAAGCGCGCCCGCGGCTCAATCCTGCGAACGGTTGGTCTTTACCTTGGCGTCGGCACTGAAATCGGCAATCCGCCACAGATACAAACTGGCGTAGGTGCGATACGGCCCCCAGCGCTCGCCACGCTCGGCCAGCGCCCTGGGCGTGAGCATCTGCTCCAGGCCATCCACCCGCTGCGCACCCTTGCGGATGCCCAGGTCATCAATCGGGAGGATGTCCGGCCTGCCAAGCCGGAACATCAACATCATCTCCACCGTCCAGCGGCCAATGCCGCGCACCGGCACCAGCGCGTTGATGATGTCTTCGTGGCCCATCACCGACATCTGCCGCAACGTGGGCAATTCACCGGCCGCTTCACGCCGGGCCAGGTCACGCAACGCCAACGCCTTGTTGCCGGAAACGCCACACACGCGCAGCCCGGCATCGTCGATCCGCGCCAGCGTATCGGCGTGCAGGCGCTGACTGCCGATCGCCACTTCCACCCGCCCGACGATCGTGGAAGCAGCCTTGCCACTCAACTGCTGAAACAGGATGGCGCGCGCCAATGCATCCACCGGATCGAACGACTTGCGCCAGCCTTCCGGTGCCGGCAATGGCCCCAGGCGCCGCATCCAGGTGGCCAGACGCCGATCCGCACGTGCCAGGTACGCCTGCGCCTGCTCGATGTCGAACCCCCGCTGGAAGCGCGGCATGGGCTCAGCGCCTGACCGCGCTGAGCGCCAGCAGCACCCAGCCCACCATCAGAGTGATTCCTCCGGCCGGAGCGAGCGTGGTCGGCCACTTCATCAGCACATTGCCAATCAGGCTGCCGGAGAACAGCAACGTCCCGACCAGCAGAACGTACAAGGCAACCCGCCCGAACATGCTGATCGAACTGGCCCCCAGCGCCACCAGCACCGCGCCATGGCCGAAGGCATACAGCGCTGCGGTGTTCAGATGCGACTGTGCCAATGGCTCGGCAACTCCGTGCGAGGCGTAAGCCGACAGTCCAATCGCCACTGCCGCCAGCAAGCCACCGCAGAAGGCGAGAAAAGATGGTTTACGCCCACGTCGTTCCTGCAGAAACATGTCCCGTCCCTCCTCTGCGGGCCACTTCCGGTGGCCCAAAAAAAACGCGCCGCTGAGAGCGGCGCGTTTTCGGTGATCACTACATCAGTAACAACCAGGCAATTGTTACTTGACTGCCCAGTACACGTCGTAGGAACCCTCGGTGGTGAAGCCCTTGGCCACACCGCCCTTCCACGATTCGTACGGACGATCAACCACTTCGTAGCCGTTGGTGGTTGCCCACGCACGCAGTGCGTTGCGGGCAATATCCAGACCGGCCATGTGACCGCTGTACGACGCGAAGGCCGACTTGTGCGGAGCAGCGTGGACGTAGGTGACCGGGTTGCCCGACGGAATCTTCACATTCAACGCGCCATCAGCAGCGGCAACCGGAGCAGCAGCGGCCGGAGCGGCCTCGCCTTCCTTCTTGTCGCCTTCAGCGGCCGGAGCGGCACCGCTGCGCTTGCGCACCGGCTGCACCACGTCGAACGCGTACTTCTCGGCACCGAAGTCGGTGGTCACGATGCGCACCGGACCGGCGGCTTCAAGACCATTGGCTTCCATCGCACGCTTGATCCATTCCTGGTTGCTTTCGATGGACGAACGAATGGTGTCGTTGTTGCGGTCGATGTTGCCGGCATTGATGACCAGCAGGTCCTGGGCCGGCATGTCCACCAGCTTCAGATCGGTCAGCGGAGCTTCCGCGGCGCGGTAGTCAACGTTCGGCACCGAAGCCAGCATGTTAGCCATGCGCTCCAGGCCCAGCTTGACGTCATCACCCACGTGACGGCTCACGTACAGGCCGGCGTAACGACCGAACAGGTCGAAACCGTACTTGACGCTGTAGTCCTGGGTGATCTTGACGTTGCGGTCGTTCTTGCCAGTCGGCTCAAGGGTGAAGGTGGTGACCTTGTCGTGACCACGCGTCTGGTCATCAACGGCAATCACCACGCGCTTGTTCTTCTCGCTCTCGGTGATTTCCCAGCTGCCCTGACCCAGCGCACTGGAGTTGTAATCCAGGCGGGCGCCCTTGCCGGCGTCCGGACCGCTGAGCTTCAGTTCCACGCTCTTGTCGCGCAGGACCAGCGGGTTCCAATCCTTGAAGCGGCGCAGGCTGTTGACCGTGTCATACACGATCGTCATCTTGCGGTTGGTTTCGATGCTTTCGGAAATATGGCGCTCGCCCGGCAGGCATACGCCAATGATGACGAACAGGCCAGCCACGATCCCCAAGGCAATCAGGAACTCGATAATACGGGTCATTCAGGAGTCTCCGGGGCCGATCCCACGGCCGGGTTGATTGAAGCGAAGCCCCCATCCTATCAGGCTTTTCGCGTGTTGTTGATCACAAATGGCGCACCGGTTTCCCTTGCCAGACTGCGGGTCCCATCGTCTGGTTGAAGGGTAACGCATCAACCCGCAACCCAACGCACTTTCAGGCGATGGCACGGGCCACATGGCGCGCATTTCGGACACATTCTCACCCCAGAGCCCCGGCCAGCACCAGCACTATGTACGGTCTTTTTGCCAAGCGACCGACAACAGCACCGCGACAGGCCCGGCTCCGGGGCTGAAGCCTCAGACCAGTTGCAGCTCGAAGGCCTTGAGCACCGCACGGGTACGGTCGCGCACCCCAAGCTTGGAGAGGATGTTGGACACGTGGTTCTTGATCGTGCCCTCGGCCACGCCCAATGAGTTGGCGATCTCCTTGTTCGAGAAGCCGCTGGCCATCAGCCGCAGGATCTCGGTTTCGCGGTCGGTCAGCGGGTCCGGGCGGTCCAGGCTGACGAACTCGTTGCGCATGTGCTCCAGCCCGGACAGCAGCCGCTGGGTCACCGCCGGCTGCACCAGCGAGCCACCGTCGGCGACGGTGCGGATCGCGCCGACCAGCTGCTCCAGCGTCACATCCTTGAGCAGGTAACCCTTGGCACCGGCCTTCAGGCCGGCCAGCACCAGCTGGTCGTCGTCAAAGGTGGTCAGGATGATGGAGGGCGGCAACTGGCCCAGGCGGCTCAGGGTCTGCAGTGCCTCCAGGCCGGACATCACCGGCATGCGCATATCCATCAGCACAACGTCCGGCTTGACCGTGGGAATCACCTCCACCGCCTGCCGGCCATCGGTCGCCTCGGCCACTACTTCGATGCTGTCATCCAGCGCCAGCAGTGAACGGATGCCCTGCCGTACCAGGGTTTGGTCGTCAACCAGACAGACACGGATCATCATTCAACTCCTTGGGGCCCGGAGGCCAGCATCATATTGGTTACCACCGGCAGACTGGCTCGCAGCCGAAAACCGGCGCCGCGACGCGCGGCAATGTCCAGCCCGCCACCGTACTGGGCCAACCGCTCACGCATGCCGCGCAAGCCATTTCCCGGCATGATCTCATCAACATCGCCGCCGATACCGTCATCATGTGCCTCGATGATGATCTGGCCGGCCTGCCGTTCCACCTTCACCCAGAGGTTACGCGCACCCGCGTGGCGCACGGCGTTGGTGATGATTTCCTGGGTGCAGCGCAGCAGCACATGGGCCCGCTCCGGGTCATCCACGTTCAGCGGGTCCTCGATGTCCAAGTGGATCGCCAGCGACGGCACCCGCTCGGTCAACGGCCGCAGCGCCGCGGCCAGGTCGATGGCGCCGCTCTCGCGCAGCTGGCTGACCGCCTCGCGCACGTCGGTCAGCAGCAACTTGGCCAGCGTATGCGCCTGGCGGACATGCTCCTGCGCCTGGCCCTCGGTGATGTGCCCGGCCACTTCCAGGTTCAGGCTCAGCGCGGTCAGGTGATGGCCCAGCAGATCGTGCAGTTCACGGGAAATGCGGGTGCGCTCGTTGACCCGGGCACTTTCGGCCAGCAACAGCCGCGTAGCGCGCAGCTCGGCATTGAGCCGGCGCTGTTCCTCCCGGGCCTGGGTCTGCTGGCGCGCGACCAGGCTGGTCACGAATACGAACATCGAGAAGCCGCCGTACAGCAAGGACTGCAGCAGCGCCTCGAACAGCGGCAGGCCGATGATCAGGCTGTACACCGGCAGCACCGCCAGCTGACTGAGCACCAGCCAGACCACGCCGACCCGTTTGCTCAGCAGCCACGGGATCACCCCGGCCGCGACCATCATCAGGATGCTGCCCAGGCCGGTGCCGGAGATATAGCTGACCACCAGCGCCGATACCGTCAGCACCAGCAGCGCAGCCCGGTCGTACCAGCCGGTGTGGCCGGCCGCATTCAGCCCCCGGGTCAGCCAGAAGTAGCAGCCGCCGAAAGCCAGGTAGGCCGCAAACAGCCACACCGCCTCGCCGGCTCCGGGCTGGATCATGCCCTCCTCCGGCGCGTACTGGGTGTAGATCAACGGCAAGCTGACCAGGGCCCAGGTGAACAGGCCGGCCAGGCGGAGAACGCGGGTGTGGCTGAGGTATCCCAACATCCCTGCATGGTAAGGATCGCGGGCGCTCAGCGCTCTCCCACGGAAGTCATGCCTCCGATGGGCACGGCCGACGCTCGCCCGGCCCGCAACCCCATGCAATAATCGCTGGCGCAGCCGCACAGACCCACCGTTTCACCCCCACGGAGTCACAATGTCGATTGTCATCCGCGACGTGCGCGAGCACGAGCTCGATTCCGTCCTGGCACTGAACAACAACGCCGGCCTGGCCATCCTGCCGCTGGATGCGGCCAAGGTCCGCCGTTTCTACGAAACAGCCGAATATTTCCGGGTGGCCGAGCGCGACGGCAACATGGCCGGCTTCCTGGTCGGCTACGGCAGCGACAGTACCCACGACAGCTGCAATTTCGCCTGGTTCCAGCAGCGTTGCCCCAGCTTTTTCTATATTGACCGCATCGTGGTGGCCAGCCGCCGTCGTGGCGGCGGTGTCGGCCGTGCGTTCTACGCCGACGCCCAGAGCTACGCCGAGCTGCGCTATCCGCAGATGGCCTGCGAGGTATTCCTGGACCACGGCGCCGATGCCGCGCTGTTGTTCCATGGCAGCTTCGGCTTCCGCGAAGTAGGCCAAAACACCATGCCCGCCGTTGATGTGCGGGCCAGCATGCTGCTCAAGGACCTGTGCAGCTATGAATGGGTGAAGGAAACCTATGGCGACAACCTGCCCGACGTTCCTTGGGTGGGCAACACACGCCGGCCCCTGCAACAGCGGCCGACGGGAACTTGAGATGGCAGTGAATCTGGATTACGAACAGGCTGGTGAACTGAAAATCGGGCAGGTCGGCATTGCCAACCTGCGCATCCGCACCCTCGATGTGGCGCGACTCACCCAGGAAATGCACGAACGCGTAGTGCGTGCGCCCAAGCTGTTTGGTCGCGCCGCGGTGATCCTGGATTTCGGCGGCTTGAGCCAACTCCCGGATCTGGCCACCGCACAGGAACTGCTCAATGGCCTGCGTGAAGCCGGCGTACTGCCGGTTGCCCTGGCCTACGGCACGCAGGAAACCGAACGACTGGCCGAACAGCTGGGCCTGCCACTGCTGGCCAAGTTCCGCGCCCAGTACGAACGCAGCGAGCCCGAACCCACCCCGCCGCCACGCGCCGCCGCGCCCAAACCGGCAGCCGCCGCCCCTGCGCCAACATCGACGACAGCCGCAGCGCCGCAACCCGGCCGCATGCAGCGCAGCACGGTGCGCTCGGGCCAGCAGTTGTATGCAGAGAACTGCGACCTGACCGTACTTGCAACAGTGGGCGCCGGCGCCGAAGTGATCGCCGACGGCAGCATCCACATCTACGGTACGCTGCGGGGCCGCGCATTGGCCGGCGCCCAGGGCAACGAAAACGCGCGCATCTTCTGCCGCGATTTTCACGCTGAACTGGTCGCCATTGCAGGACGTTACAAGGTACTGGACGATATTCCCGACAACCTGCGCGGCAAGGCCGTGCAGGTCTGGCTGGAACAGGACCAGATCATGATCGCTGCGCAGGACTGACGCAGCCCACCCGAACATTCAGGAGAAATCCTTTGGCTGAAATCATCGTAGTCACTTCCGGCAAAGGTGGCGTGGGCAAGACCACTTCCAGCGCCAGCATCGCGTGTGGTATTGCACGCCGCGGCAAGAAGGTTGCCGTCATCGACTTCGACGTCGGCCTGCGCAACCTGGACCTGATCATGGGCTGCGAGCGCCGCGTGGTGTACGACTTCGTCAATGTCGTCCACGGCGAAGCCACGCTGAAGCAGGCCCTGATCAAGGACAAGCGCTTTGACAACCTGTACGTGCTGGCCGCCTCGCAGACCCGCGACAAGGACGCACTGAACAAGGAAGGCGTGGAGAAGGTACTCAAGGACCTGGCTGCCGACGGCTTCGACTACATCATCTGCGACTCCCCGGCCGGCATCGAGAAGGGCGCGTTCCTGTCGATGTACTTCGCCGATCGCGCCGTTGTCGTGGTCAACCCGGAAGTGTCCTCGGTCCGCGACTCGGACCGCATCATCGGCCTGCTCGACTCCAAGACCGCCAATGCCGAAGCCGGCAAGAGTGTGCCGGCGTTCCTGCTGCTCACCCGTTACAGCCCGTCGCGCGTGGAAAGCGGCGAGATGCTCAGCATCACCGACGTGGAGGAAGTGCTGGGCCTGAAGGCCATCGGCGTGATCCCCGAATCCGGCGATGTGCTCAATGCCTCCAACAAGGGCGAGCCGGTCATCCTTGATGCCGAATCCCCGGCCGGCCAGGCCTACGATGATGCGGTTGCCCGCATCCTTGGCGAAGAGCGCCCGATGCGCTTCACGTCGGTTGAGAAGAAGGGCTTCTTCACCAAGTTGTTCGGAGGGTGAGCATGGGACTTTTTGATTTCCTCAAAGCCAAGAAGACCACCGCCGAAACCGCCAAGAACCGCCTGCAGATCATCATCGCGCAGGAACGCAGCCATCGTGGCGGCCCGGATTACCTGCCGCTGCTGCAGCGCGAGCTGCTGGAAGTGATCAAGAAATACGTCAACATCGACGCCGATGCGGTGAAGGTGGACCTGGTCAAGGATGGCGAGCACGACGTGCTCGATATTTCCGTGGCCCTGCCCGAAGGCCCGCAGGCCTGATACCGCAACACCCTTCCGGGGCCGCCCAACAGCGGCCCCGGTGGTTTTGAAGCCATGCCAGAACTGACTACCCCCGAGCACTCCGCCAACGTCATGTGCGTCGGCGATATCCACTGGGACGACGCCGTCGCCCTGCTCGCCCGCCACGACCTGCGCCTGAACCATGTTGCCGCTGGCGAGAAGATTCCCGGCAGCTACTGGGGCGAACCGGAGGCCGGCATCATCGCCAATGATGTCTACGTGCGCGATGACACGCCGGTGCACTCAATGCTGCATGAGTCCTGCCACCTGATCGTGCTGCCGCCCGAACGTCGCGCCCAGGTGCATACCGACGCCACCGATTCGGTGCCGGAGGAAGACGCCACCTGCTACCTGCAGATCGTGCTGGCCGGCCAGCTACGCGGCGTCGGCAGCGAGCGCCTGATGGCCGACATGGATGCGTGGGGCTACACGTATCGGCTCGGCTCCACAAAGGCCTGGTTCGAGCAGGATGCAGAGGATGCGAAGCACTGGCTGATCGAGCGTGCGTTGTTACCAACCGTGTAACCGGCGGCGATGGTGCGCAGCTCCCTCCCCCTGCAGCCGTCAGCAGCCTTGCTGATCTGCCCGGATTCGGCCCCGTTAACAACCTTCAATCACGCGGCCTGCAATACCGGAAGCGGCAATACTTGAACCCTTGCCAGCCCGCTCCTGATATCGCTCCAGAAGACGCCGCCTGCTTCAGGAGCCCGCTGGCAACGATGCACCCAGATCCAGCGTGACGCGCGTACCGCGTTCGGGCTGCGAATGGATGTGCAGGGTCCAGCCCAGGTGATCGCACAGCCGCGCGATCAGTTCCAGCCCGATCCCCGAACGCATGCTGCGTTCGCCCTTGGCCATCCGTGCGTACACCTGCGCCACTTCCTCCGGGCTCATGCCGTGCCCTGGGTCCTCAATGGTCACCACCGCACGCGCCGACAGCGACAGCCGGATCACGCCACGGTCGCTGTTCTCAATGGCGTTGCGCAGCAGGTTGCCGACCGCAGCCTGTACCACGCCCAGCGGCGCCAGGATGCGGCAGGCATCGAGCTGCACCAGCGCCAGTTCCAGCTCCTTGCCATTGGCAAGGTAGCGGTGGTCCTCGACGATCTCGGGCAGCAGCTGCTCCAGCGCCACCAACTCGCTCATCGCCGTCAGCTTGGCCGGATCGCGGGCCAGCACCAGCAGCAACTGCACCAACTGTTCGACGCTGGCCGCCGTGCTGCGCACGCGCTGCAGCTGCTGCCGTGCCTTCACCGGCAGCTCCGGTTGTTCCAGGGCCAGTTCCGCCGCACCACTGATCACCGCGATCGGTGTGCGCAGTTCGTGGCTGGCGGTGCTGATGAAGACGCGCTCGCGTTCAACGAAATGCTCGTTGCGACGCAGATAGTCGTTGACCGAACCGGCGATGACCTCAAGCTCGGCACTGGCACGCGGATCGATCTTCACCTCCTGCCCGCGCAGCTCCGGCCGCAGCGCGGCGATGTCATGTGCCAGCGTCGACAGCGGCCGCACCAGCCGGCTCATGCCGACCCAGGCCATCAGCAGCGTCACCAGCACCAGTGCGATGCCCGCGAGCATCGCCCAGCGCGTGGCGAAGTGCTCCAGTTCGGCGAAGTCGGTGATGTCCAGCACCAGCACCACGCGCCCGAAATCCGAGGTATCACGCACCATCGCCGCGCTCTTGCGCCCTTCCAGCAAGGCGCCATCGTGCAGCCCGGGTTTCAGCTCGGCCAATGATCCGGGCAAGGGCTTGTGCGGATCGCCACCAAAGAAAAACAGCGTGTCCGAATCCTGCCAGCGGTAATCCCGGTCCACACGCATGTGCGCCAGGATGCTGTCCAGCTCGGTGTTCAACAACGAGCGCCAGACTGCATGTTCGGCATGCTCATGCACGTAGTTCGCCACGCCGAACACGGCCAGCGTGATCAATGCCAGATAGGCGGCCAGCCAGCCCAGCAACTTGCGTCGAAGTGTTGGCCGGCTCATGGCGCGCTGTCGGCCCTGGCCGGTGCCGACAACCGATAACCCACGCGCGGCAGCGTATGCAGCAGCTTCTGTTCGAAGGGACCATCGACGGCGCGGCGCAGCTCGTAGATATGCGAACGGAGCATGTCGCCATCGGGCGGCTCATCGCCCCACAGCGCGTACTCCAGCTGGTCACGCGTGACCGCCGCGGGACTGGCGCGCATCAACAGCTCCAACAACTTGCGGCAGGCCGGGTACAGATGAAGCACCTGCCCTGCCCGCTGCGCTTCCAGCGTGCCCAGATCCAGACTCAGGTCGTGGACTTCCAGCAGCTTGCGCGGATTGCGCCCCTTGATGCGGGCCAGCACCGCCTCGAGGCGGACCTCAAGTTCCGGCAAGGCAAAGGGCTTGGTCAGATAGTCGTCGGCGCCGGCGCGGAAGCCGGTGATCTTGTCCGGCAGCTCGTCGCGGGCAGTGAGCATGATCACCGGCACCTCGGAACGCTGCTCCTCGCGCAACCGGCGCAGGACCTCCGGGCCTTCCATGCGCGGCAGCATCCAGTCCAGCAGGACCGCGTCGTAGCTCTGGGTACTGGCCAGGTGCAGGCCGGTGATGCCATCCGGGGCCACATCGAGCACATGCCCGCGCGCCTCGAAATAGTCGAACAGGTTGGCGACCAGGTTGCGATTGTCTTCGATGACCAGCAGCCGCATGCAGGCGAGTCCTTGCAGAGCCCCCGCGCGCCGGTGGCCAGGCCGACATCCTAGCGGGGTGTCCGTCGGAATATCGTCGAAACCGGCGACAATGATTCTGACGCGCTTCCAACGCCGGAGCCGTCATCATCCGGCCACCCCATCCAACGAGCCACTCGTGCGTCCGCTCAAGTCCCGCCCCGCTTCGACCTCCCTGTGGTTCGCCATCGTCATCGCGCTGGTGGTCGCCAGCCTGCTGGCCGGGCTCGGCATGCGCTCGCCGCAGCCGCCGGACGAACCCCGCTTCGTTCTGGCCGCGCGGCACATGATCGAAACCGGGCAGTGGCTGCTGCCCCACCGCGGCAGTGAGCTGTACGCGGAAAAGCCGCCCACTTTCATGTGGATCCAGGCAGGCACCTACAAGCTGCTGGGCGACTGGAACCTGTCTTTCCTGGTTCCGTCATTGCTGGCCGCGCTGCTGACGCTGTGGCTGACCTGGGACATGGCACGGCGGTTGTGGAATCCCCGGGTCGCCCGCTACGCGGTACTGGGCCTGTACGTCTGCATCCAGTTCGGGCTGATGGCCAAGCGTGCGCAGATCGACATGGTCCTGATGGCAATGACCACGTTGGCGCTCTGGGGCCTGGTCCGACATCTGCTGCTGGGGCCGAACTGGGGCGCACTGGCCTTGGCGGCCTTCGCCGCCGGCGTGGGCACTGTGACCAAGGGCGTCGGCTTCCTGCCGTTGTTGATGCTGCTGCCATGGCTTGCATGGCGCTGGCGCCATCCCGATGCGACTGGCCCGGGGCGCAGCTGGCGCTGGTGGTTGTTGGTGCCGGCCTTCATCGCCGGCACGGCGGTATGGCTGGGGCCGCTGGGCATCGCCCTGTTGAAGAATCCGGACCCTGGGCTGCACGCCTACGCCCATGAGCTGCTGTTCAAGCAGACCGGCACCCGCTACACCAATGCGTGGCACCACCATCAGCCGTTCTGGTACTACGCCCAGGTGATTGCCACCCTGTGGCTGCCAGGCAGCCTGCTGCTGCCCTGGCTGGTGCCGGCGTGGTGGCGCCGGTGCCGCCGCGCGGACCCGCGCTACCTCCTGCTGCTGGGCTGGTCACTTCTGGTGCTGCTGTTCTTCAGTGCCAGCCCCGGCAAGCGAGAGGTCTACATCCTGCCGATGTTGCCTGCCCTGGCGGTCGCGGCAGCGCCCTTGTTGCCCGGCCTGCTGCGACGGACCGGCGTGCGCTGGGTGTTGCTGTCGTATGTGCTGGTGCTGGCGGTTGCGACATTGGTGGTGGGCTACGGCGCGGTACATGGCGACGGTTGGGCACAGCGCAATGCGCTCAAGCGCGCCATCGACCCGTGGGTGTTGCCGCAGGTGGGGTGGTGGCTGATCGGCTTTGGTGCCGCGACGCTGGTGCTTGCCATCGTGTTGCGCCTGCGCCGCGCCGGCTTGGCCGTGGTGTTGACCACGGTGCTGCTGTGGTCGATGTACGGGTTGGGTGCGATGCCGGCGCTGGACCCTTACAGCTCGGCGTCACTGGTGATGGACAAGGTACGTGATCGCATTGGTCCGGATGCCGAACTGGGCATGGTGGCCTGGCGCGAGCAGAACCTGTTGCAGACCCATCCGCAGGCCAGGGATTTCGGCTTCAAGCGGCCTGTCGGCGAGCAATGGGAAGACGCCGCCCGTTGGGCTGCCGAAGCGCCGGAACGGCGCTGGTTGTTTGTGTTGGATGCGGCAATGACGCCCTGCGCCAAACCGGATGCGGTCATCAACATCGGTAGCGCCAACCGCAACAACTGGCAGCTGGTGCCGGGCACCGCATTGGACGCGGCCTGCATCGCGCGTACCCACGGCGTGGTCCCCAGCGGCAATGCCGCGGTCGAGGACAACAGCGACTAAGGCACCTGGGGCGCTGGCTGCCCGACAGACACCTGGCGGGCAGCCAATCTCGCGTGCAACAACGTGCACCACAACTTGAACCGACGCACGCGCTCCAACATAAATCCGACACAACTCCGACCGCACTCCGACAGATGCGGCAACAGCATGCCGCCATCAACCCTGATGGCCCGCGTGTTCCATGCCCCGATCCACTCCCGCTCACCTGCTCTCCGCGCCCTTGCCGAGTACGCGCCTGGGTTTCATCAACCGGACGCTGCTGATTCCTTCCGCCGTCCTTGCCATTGCCAGCGTAGTGCTGATGGCGGGCGGTGGCGATCAATGGATTGCCGACCAGCTCTATCGTTTGCAGGGCAGCCAATGGGCACTGCGTGATGCCTGGTGGACCAGCCATCTGCTGCACAAGGGCGGCAGAAACCTCAGCACGCTCGCCGCGCTGCTGGTGATCCTGGGGCTGATCCGCACCTGCTTCAACGCGCGCTTGCGTCCACTGCGCAAACCGCTGCTCTACCTGCTGCTGGCGGTGGCGCTGTCCACCGGCGTGGTTTCCCTGCTGAAAAGTTGGACCGGCATGGATTGCCCGTGGGACCTGGAACGCTACGGCGGACTGCGTCCCTTCATCGGCTTGCTGCAGGTGCGGCCGACATCGCTTGGCCATGCCGCCTGCTTCCCCGCCGGCCATGCCAGCGCCGGTTATGCCTGGGTGGCGTTGTACTTCTTCATGCTGCAGGTACGCCCGCAATGGCGCTGGCCTGCATTGATCGGTGCATTGACCGTCGGCGCCACGTTCGGCATCGCACAGCAGCTGCGCGGGGCGCATTTTCTGTCCCATGACCTGTGGGCGCTGGCGATCAGCTGGGCCGTCGCGACGCTGCTGTATGCATGGCTGTTCGACCCGACAAGCTCGATCGCCCCGACAACGTACCGCCAGAAGACCAGCAACGGGGACGCGGCATGAACACCGTCGTCTCCCGATTCCGCCTACCGGAAACCACCTGGACCAATCTGCGCAACTGGCGCCCCGAGATCAGCACCGAAGCGTTGATCCTGTTGACCAGCACGTTCTTCGCGCTGGCATGCAACACGCTCTTCTGGCGCAGCGCGATGGCCACCAGTCCCGGCGATGCCCTGTTCGCCATCTCGCTGTTCGCCCTGTTGATGAGCGCACATGCACTGCTGCTGGGCCTGCTGGTATGGCGCTGGAATGCGAAGGTACTGCTGACAACGCTGTTCTTCACCACCGCGTTCGCGGTGCATTACATGGACAGCTACAACGTCTATCTGGACGCGGACATGCTACGCAACGTGCTGGCCACCGACCGCAAGGAATCCAGCGAACTGATGACGTCGGCATTGATCCTGCCGCTGCTTGGATACGGCGTACTGCCAACGCTGCTGCTATGGCGTTCACGCATCCGCAAGCGCAGCCGTGGTCGTGCCCTGCTGTGGCGTGTATTGCTTCTGCTCGGCGTGGTAGCCGTTGGCGGCGCAGGTGCGATGGCTTCGTTCCAGAACGTATCCGCGTTGATGCGCAATCATCGCGAGGTGCGCTACCTGGCAACACCGGTCAACTACCTCGTCGCGCTCAAGCAGAATCTGGCCAGTTCCAGCCCTATCAGGAAGCAACCGAAGCTGCCTATCGGCACTGATGCCAAAGCTACCCCGCGCGCGCCCACCAGCAAGCCGCGCCTGCTGGTGCTGGTGGTCGGCGAAACCGTGCGCGCGCAGAACTGGGGGTTGAACGGCTACGCCCGTCAGACCACCCCGGAACTGGCACAAACTGGCGCGATCAACTTCCCCGACATGCATGCGTGCGGCACGAGTACGGAAGTTTCCCTACCGTGCATGTTTTCGCCATTTGGACGCCACAACTACGACGAGGACAGCATCCGCTCCCACCAATCGCTCCTGCATGTGCTGGAAAACGCCGGCATCAGCACCTTGTGGCGTGACAATCAATCCGGCTGCAAGGGCGTATGTGACGGGCTGCCGATTGAGCGCCTGGGCGATGCCACGCAACCTGGACTATGTGCCGATGGCCGCTGCATGGACGAGATCCTGATCAACGACCTTGCCACGCAGGTGCGCGCCAAGCCGGGAGATCGTGTGGTCGTGCTGCATCAGCTGGGCAATCACGGGCCGAGCTACTACGAACGCTACCCGGAGCAGTTCCGTCAGTTCGCACCGACCTGTGACACGCCCGACCTGGGCAAATGCGACCGTGAGCAGATCGTCAACAGCTACGACAACGCCATCCGCTATACGGACCACTTCCTCAGCCGCACCATCGCCGCGCTGCGCGGCATGGAGGACTACGACACGGCGATGATCTATCTCTCCGATCACGGCGAGTCACTGGGCGAAAAGGGCCTGTACCTGCACGGCATGCCCTACGCCATCGCACCGGAGGAGCAGACCCGCGTGCCGATGCTGATGTGGTTCTCGCCCGGTTTTGCCACCGACCGCGGCCTGGACCTGCAATGCCTGCGCCAGCGCGCCGGCCAGCATGCCGACCACGACAACCTCTTCCCCTCCGTCCTGGGCCTGATGCAGGTGCGCACCTCGGTCTATGACCGCAGCCGCGACCTGTTCGCCGGCTGCGACAGCCCAGGAACACCCACGTAGGAGCGGCCTCGGCCGCGAAGCCATCGCAGTATCCGGCCGTCGCGGCCAATGCAATTACGGGATTTCCGGTATCGGGACCATTCCAGGCTTCGCGGCCAAGGCCGCTCCTACAACAGACCGCCCCTGCCTTCGTCCACTTGCGGCCTCCGTCGCGCCCCACTAGCCTTCGCCGGTACTTGTAACCATTACCGGGGAATTGCGTGAAGAATCGTCACCTTTTGTTGGCCGCCGCCGTGGGCGTGGCCGTGTTGTCGCTGGCTGCCTGCAAGAAGGACGCCGCCCCCGGCGCCGACAAGCCGGCGGCCACCGCCGCTGCCCCGGCCGAGAGCGCCGACCAGTTCATCGCCCGGGTCAATGCCGAGTACAAGGCCATGTACCCGGAAATGACCTCGGCACAGTGGCTGTCGTCCACCTACATCAATGACGATTCCGCGCGCGTGGCCGCCAAGGCCAATGAGCGCTGGCTGACCGTCCTCAATGGCTGGATCGAGCAGGCCAACAAGTACGAAGGCCAGCCGATGAGCGCCGACACCAAGCGCGCCATCAGCCTGCTCAAGCTGATGACCGCCATGCCGGCCCCGCGTGATCCGCAGAAGCTGGCGGAGCTGGCCGGCATCGCCACCAAGCTGGAAGGCGACTACGGCGCCGGCACCTACTGCGTGGGAGAAGGCGACAAGCAGAACTGCCGCCAGATCGGCGACCTGGAACAGGTGCTGGCAAGCTCGCGCGACTACGACAAGCAACTGGACGCCTGGCAGGGCTGGCACTCCACCGCCGTACCGTCGCGCGCCAACTACCAGCGCTTTGTCGAACTGGTCAACGAAGGCGCCCGCGAGCTGGGCTACAGCGATGCCGGCCAGATGTGGCGCAGCGGCTACGACATGCCGGCCGAAGAAGTGGGCCCGGAAACCGACCGCCTGTGGACCCAGGTCAAGCCGCTGTACGAACAGCTGCACTGCTACACCCGCGCCAAGCTGGACAAGGAATACGGCAAGGACAAGGCCGAGGTCGGCGGCGGCATGATCGCCGCGCACCTGACCGGCAACATGTGGCAGCAGGACTGGAGCAACCTGTGGGACATGACCGCGCCCTACCCCAACGCCGGCAGCCTGGACATCACCGCCGCGCTTGAGAAGCAGTACCAGACCAATCTGAGTGCCGCACTGGCCAAGGCCGGTGGCAACGACCCCGCTTCGCGCTTCAAGGCCCAACGTGACGCCGAACTGGTCACCGCGCGGCAGATGACCGAACGCGCGCAGGACTTCTACGTCTCCCTGGGCATGCCCAAGCTGCCGGAGAGCTACTGGCAGAACACCCAGTTCATCAAGCCGCTGGACCGCAACGTGGTCTGCCACGCCAGCGCCTGGGACATGAACATGGGCGGCGACGGCAAGGATGTCGGCCCGGATGTGCGCACCAAGATGTGCATCACCGCCAACGAAGAAAACTTCACCACCATCTACCACGAGCTCGGCCACATCTATTACGACCTGGCCTACAACCCGCTGCCGCCATTGTTCCAGGGCGGTGCCAACGATGGTTTCCATGAAGCCATCGGCGACACCATCGTGCTGGCGATGACGCCCAAGTACCTCAACTCGATCGGCCTGGTCGGCGCACAGCAGGAAAGCCGCGAGGCCACCATCAACGCGCAGATGCGCATGGCGATGTCGGGCGTGTCGTTCCTGCCGTTCGGCCTGATGATCGACCGCTGGCGCTGGGGCGTGTTCGACGGCTCGATCAAGCCGGACCAGTACAACCAGAAGTGGTGGGAACTGAAGGCCCAGTACCAGGGCGTGGCCCCGGCCAGCACGCGCGGCGAGGAGTTCTTCGACGCCGGCGCCAAGTACCACGTGCCGGGCAACACCCCGTACCTGCGCTACTTCCTGGCGCGCATCCTGCAGTACCAGTTCTACAAGGGCCTGTGCGATGCGTCCGGCTACACCGGCCCGCTCAACGAGTGCAGCTTCTACGGCAACAAGGAAGCGGGCCAGAAGTTCTGGGCAATGCTGAGCAAGGGTTCCAGCCAGCCGTGGCAGGCCACGCTGAAGGAACTGACCGGCGGTGAGAAGCTTGACGCCGCACCGATGCTGGAATACTTCGCCCCGCTGCAGGAATGGCTGAAGCAGCAGAACGAAGGCCAGATGTGCGGCTGGACGGCGCAGGCACCGGCCGCAGCACCGGCGGCACCGGCAGCGGCTGCACCTGCGGCGGCAGCAAAGTAAGCAACTACTGCCGATCAGGTTGAAGACGAAGGGCGCCTAAATGGCGCCCTTTGTTTTCTACAGCTCGTAAGAGCTACACCTGACAGCAGGTTACCGGACGGACTTGTCGTTACACCCGCTGATACGAGGGTGTAATCCATACACCCGCTCACCAGCGGGTATTGCCCCAAAAAGCCAACGCATAGTTCCTGAGTGTCCAACGTCCGTATCCCATTGAACGCCCTCCTGATCATTGGAGATGCACAGGTTCCATCCGGAAGGCATACTCCGCTCTACACCGCTGATAGGCGGTCTAATTAGAGTTAGGGCTCATGAAGATCGTCCTCGTAGTCTTCTTTTTCACGGTCCAAAGCAGCTACCTCAACAACTCCGAGGTGGAAGCGACTGACGATGTCTTTGACACTATTCAGTTCCTTGCAACTGACGACGGCGCCTGGCGCATCAAGACTTACGCCACGGATCAAGACGTCCACGTATGGTCTATTGGGGCATCTCCCGAGGAGATTGTTGACCTTGCCCGCCAGAACACCGAGAAGCACTATGGGGACGTGTTGTCAGAGGGATACACTATTGAGACGTCTGACGGCATTGATGGCTTGCGGCGCGAACTTAGAGAGCGCGGGCTATCGGATACGCTGGAGATATCCAAGAACGGCTTCATGTTCTGGGCCCCTGCAGGCACTGACTATCGCTCGCGTTCAGCGCCCCGACATGAGCCCTAACAATTCATTCAAGCCGAACCCGCTTCGCGGGTCGGCTTAATTCAGGCGTTAGGCCTCAAAAGAAGAGTCCCCTAGTGACCGAACTTACGTTCCGCTTGCTCGTCTCACTCACAGCACTGATTACGGTCGCTGGCATCGTCGCTGACGAGCTCGGATCAGGAAAGCTGCCCGAGCCCCTCCGGTCCGTTAAAGCACAGGCGAAGGCTCTCGCCGTTGCATCAAGTAAGAAGAGCTCAATAGTCGGAGCGGTACGCATCTCACTTGTTGCCGGCTATTTTCTTTCACTGCTCGCACTTGCTCTATTTGCCCCATTCAGTCCATGGGCCTATCTTTTCTTTACCCTAGCTTGGAGTGCGCTCACTTTTAGCGATGCGCCTCATATTCTTCCACGGTCATTTGTTCCACTATACGAGGCATCATTGCTTCTCAATGGTGCAGTCCTCGCACTCTGTTTTCTTTCTCCTCTCGCCGCGCGCTTCATGGCAACCTAAGTCATGGCTTGCACCGGCAGGCCTAACAATTCATTCAAGCCGACGTCGCTTCGCGACGCGGCTTAACTCCAGAGTTGGGCTTCTGAGGAAATCCAGATGGAATGGTTTGATCCGTGGTGGTCTACTGAAAGAATGGATGAAAAGTTTCATCTCGCGTTCCGAGAGCAATTGGAGCTTGAGATTTCCCCTGACCACTGCATGTTTGGGTTACCTGTAAAGATCATTGCACGCGGTGATGGCGACGATGCCCTCTTCGAAATCCTCGACGGAAGTGGCCGAGTTGCCGACATTCATCTTACTTGGTCAAAGAGCTCGGAGCGACTACCGTGGCCTAGTACAACAATCTACGCGAGTCTTAGCGAATGGATTGAAGACATTATGATTCCGCAGCATAAGGAATGGGCAAATGAGTAAGACAGTTATGCCCAACAATTCCGTCAACCGGACCTTCGCATCGCTGCGCGCTGCTCCGGCCGGATACGTCCAACGTTAGCCGCCTATGATTGCCAATCGCGAAACCGGTGAGATCGTCCTTGAAAGCGGCACAGTCCTCTCCCCTCGCACAACTCGCTCTGACTTTCTTCGCTCTCCCGAGGGCGCAGCTTCGTCCATGCTCGTCCGGAACGAGCCCTGGTGCTCGTTCAAGTTTGCGGTTCCGGCCGAGTCGTTGGTCCTGGCGGTTTTCTTCAATGGCGAGTCTATTCAAGCCATGCATCTGGCCATTGTTGACGCCGACTCCGCGCCCTGGAGCCACGAGGCTGAGCTTCGGCGCAAAGAGGCGAACGACAGATGGCTACTCAGCAAAGGCCTTACACCCGGCAAAACTTACGCTTGGGGCTCTGTTTGGTCGGGCTATGATCCCAAGGGTGGTTCAAGCAGCGCCGTCCTTAGCTTCTCGGGCGGCAGCTAACAATTCATTCAAGCCGACGCCGCTTCGCGGCACGGCTTAACTCAGGCGTTAGGGCTCAATTCGATGTCCCAAGAGTCAAAGCTAATCGAGCAAATAGAAAGGGTGCTTTCCAAGTTTCCGGCAGTGGCAGCTACTTGGCACTCCGGCAACCTGGTGGCCGGCTTCCGTGACGCCGTCGCCTATCACTCTCTCCGCACCGAGTGCATAGCGCTAATTAACTTCGTTTATGGCGTGGAGCACGCTCAAGCCTCTGAGTTCCGGCGCACGATTCGCAGAGAGGCACTCCATGACCTCCACGCCGCCGAGGGCATGCTGCGCGGCGCCATAGAGTCCATTCGCCATGGTCTCTTGAATGATTTGCGCACAGAGATTCTGTTAGATGTTCAAACAGACTTCCTGGGCGCTGCACAGACTGCCCTGGAGGGCGGAGCAAAAGATGTCGCTGCGGCGCTATCTGCCGTCGTTCTAGAGGATTCGGTAAAGCGCCTTGCCGCCAAACACGGCCTTGATGATCTAATAAATCAAGAGTTTAGCGTTGTTATCACGGGCCTCTTTAAGGCGGATGCAATCACCAAAGCAACCAAGGGTGCACTCCTCGCACACAAGGATCTCCGCAACGCCGCGCTTCACGCCCAATGGCATGAGGTTTCTGCAGAGGCTGTTCAAGCTCTCCTCTATTTGCTGCCAGTTTTCATAGAGCAGCACGGCGTGTAGGGTGCGCCCTAACAATCCATTCAAGCCGAACCCGCTTCGCGGGTCGGCTTAACTCAGGCGTTAGGCATCATGTCCAGCATCCCACTCGCGGCTATTAGATGGCATGACCTGCCCGCCTCCGACATCCGCATCGCAGAGACAGGCATATCACTGGTAGTCGCTCCGTACAACGAAGCCAGCTGCTCCTATGAGCTGCGTGTTCTTCGCATCACCAACGCACAGACAATCAGCTTCAACATGACCGGGACGGTATCGGCCAAGGACCTTAGCTCCATGGAGATCAGTACCTTCACCTATTCGACTGCACCTTCAGGAAGGATCACAGGCACAATCGGCCTCCTGCCTGGGCAAGCTGGCTTCTGGGAACTATCGTTCTCGGACGCCCAGTGGGAACTAGCTGATGCCTAACAATTCATTCAGGCCGAACGCTGCTTCGCAGCGTCGGCTTAATTCCAGGGTTAGGCGGCAATGATGCGTGTTTGCAAGCATGTAGGACTTGGCCTGATGCTAGTCGGCCTTGCAGGATGCGGGCGACACCTTACTGATAGCGAAGTCCTCAGCTATGCGTCCACTAGCTATGACAAAAGGCTCTACAACCAGCCACCCAAGATCCTAGGTAGTCTGCGGGGCTTCGACGTAGTTGTTGAGTACAAATGCAGTGACATCTGTCCCAACTACACCGTCCGTGTTATTCGGTTCGAGTTGCCCGGCGGCAGTAGCTGCAATGAGGCCGGAGGCCGCTATACCCACTTCGAGCTACCTCCGTTTAGTATGCAGCCCGATGACGGGTACTGCGTTCCCGCCGTACTGCTAGACAACTGGGACCGGTACGTGAAATGAGTTTACCGCCTAACAGTTCATTCAAGCCGACGCCGCTTCGCGGCGCACCTTAATTCCAGAGTTGGCCCTGTGCAGATCATAGAAGCTACCTACCTAGAGCTCGCCATATCCATGTCGGACTTGGTTGTTTACACCGAAGACGACGGCCCGCCACATCCGCATCCCTCGCTTGGGGTGGCGATCGATGCTCTCGGAGTATCACTGGATGTAGTTTCCACTTACTTGCGGTACTTCGATGAAACGGCTCTCGGCGAGGGAGATGTCTTTGCTTATCGCTCGCAAGCAGATCCAAGCAACATTCTTGCATTGGATACCTTTCGTGACCTCACTGACCAGCTAGACATTGTTCAAATTTTCGTCTCTTGCAATCGGAGTTGCTTGCATTTGGTTCGGCAGAATTTTCGCTCAATTTTCGACACAGCCAACTGTAAAGTACGTTACGAAGAAAGTAGCTACTCTCATTTCGGAACCCAGCTTTTGGACCAGGCTACATATCCAAAGATGATCAATGGGTACTTTCAGCATCTGCATTGGGGCTAACAATTCATTCAAGCCGAACCCGCTTAGCGGATCGACTTAATTCAGGCGTTAGGCGGCATGATCATGCATCTAAGTAGCTTCACTAATCTTCGCAACCTTCATGCAGGACTTCTGCTATCTGCCGCTACGCTCGCCGGATGCGCGCACAATTCTCTTGGACTGGAGATAGAATCGAGAGATCTCGCGGCGCAGCTTGGTTTTCCTCTTTGTGACGTATACGCCCCTCTCAGCAAGGAGGAAATTTTCGCTAGCGCTAGACGCATGGGAATCGAGGACATGGAGCACTCCACGGAGTGGGCCAATGTTGCGGCGGCGATCATGCCGGATGACCAGTTCCGCTTGGTAAATTGCCAGAATGGCCGCCGTGTTCACGGCACACGAGGTGGGTACTCGTTTTACGGTCTGTTTCGAGGCAACGAACTTACGTTAAGGTTCGGACAGATGATCAATGACTAGCGGGCGCATGCCGCCTAAAAACTCATTCAAGCCGAAGCCTCGCCGCGGCTTATCTCTAGCTTCATCCAACAGCGACCAACCGGATTGCCATCTAATGAAGAGCTTAATCCTCGCACTATTACTCGTACCTATAACCTCTACCGCCGGGCTTCCGCCGAAAAAGAAGGGCTACGTTCCGGATGAAACGCCAATCGGATACCAATCTGCGGAGGTCGCAGTCTCTGAAGTTCCGAAGCGACCGGACATTCGTGAATGCAGCCAGCTTGCGCCCAGCATGACCAGCTGCGCGACGGACGCTAAAGCTGCAACGAACTGGTGGATATTCCAGCGTGGGCACGAGTTTCATCCAAGTATTGTTCGCCGACGCATCGAGATCAGCGACAATCAACATATTGTCAAGACAGCAGTTCTTTGCGGGTCTTCAACAGCTACGTGTGGGAGGTTAAACCTGATCCTTCGGGCGATGGATGAAAGCAGCTGATGAGGCAGCAACCCAACAAGCCGAAGCCACCTCGCGACGCGGCTGAATTCCGGAGTTAGGGCCAATGAACAGCGTGTCGCGCAAGATGGATAGCAGCATTGCGTCTGCCATCGGATTATTGATGCTACTGACTACATTCGTCTTTGGCGATCCAATCTATGCGGGCACTTGGTACTACTTTCTCACTTGGCTTGGCCTTGTAGGTATTTTGCAGATCGCCAAAGCACCTCCTTTCCTTACAACGGGTGCTGCCTTGGCACTCGCCGCATCCTTCCTTTTCTATTGGGTGTGGCAAGCTTCTTTACCACAGCCCGAAGGTCTGCTTGGTCTCGGCCATTTGCTCTCACTGCCCGGCCTTGGTATTTCCGCTGTCATGGGAGCCATTATCGCCCGCCGGTTTCAGATGACTTCTTGGGCAGCACTCGCTACTGGACTGCTGGCCTGCTGCAGCGGGTTTGCCATTGCCCAGCTCGTTGTATGCCAGTCGATGCTGTACTGCGCTTCACTGTCAGGGCGCCTGTGACAAGCCCCACAGTTCATTCACACCGAATCTGCCTCGTAGCGCAGGCTTAATTCCGACGCCAGACGACGCCTCAAACAGTACAGACGACTGGGGTTTCAACTTTCGCTCTCGGCGACCAAGCTCCCCCCTGCATTCGAATAGACGCATCCGCGAAAACAGATGCAGGCGTGTGCCTCGGCAATCGGCTACCTTAAGAGCCCTTCCCATATCCCCCTTCAAGCGCCGACGCATGCAAGCGATTCCGATGGCTGTTCGAAACAGGCGGTGGTTCAACTACTTCATCTTGTCCACTGCGCTCTTGGCCACGGGCTGCACGGGCGGGAGTGTCCCGGCGAAGAGTCTGGGGGCGGACATCGATGAAGTCGCCGCAACGCTGATTGAGCAGCCATTGCTCCATTCGACCTCGATCGGCGTCGTGTATCGAGGCAAGGAATTCATCCGTCATCGCGGCGACATGGAGTCCGGGAAGCCAAGCCCCCCGACCGATGCGACCCTCTACGAAATCGGTTCGCTGAGCAAGACACTCGCCGGAACCCTGATGGCCAATGCCGTGCTGGAGCGCAAGGTGAGCCTGGACGACGACATTCGGATGTACCTGCGCGAGGCCTATCCGAACCTGCAGTACAAGGGCGAGCCCATCCGCATCCGTCACCTGCTGTCGCATACCAGCGGCCTGCCGAACATGCTGCCGGAACGCGCGAACACGGTGCTCGCGGACTTCACCGATCAGCGCACGCCGCGCGAACTCAATGCCATTTACGCGCACTACGGCAAGGATGATTTCTTCAAGGACCTGCACGCTGTCGAGATCCGCCAGATGCCCGGGAAGGATTACGCCTACTCCAGCACCGGGACGGAGCTGGCGGCGCATGCTCTAGAGACGGTTTACAAGAGCGACTACGAGTCACTGCTACGCAGGTTCTTTCACGATTCTGCGGCGATGGAAGGCCTCAGAATCAGGCTGAGTGATACCGAAGCGCCCCGGCTTGCGGTCGGCTATCACAGCGACAACGCAGCACCGACCACGCCTATGCCGCAGCTACCCTGGGGTGCATCCGGGAACGTGAAGGCGACTGTCCCGGAGATGATGAAGTACCTCAAGTTCCAACTTGCCGGCGGGCCCGTCGTGGCGGAGTCGCATCGTGAACTGGTCAAGTTCGATTCCGAGTTCAGCATCGGCTACTTCTGGAACATCGTCAGCGGCGACCGCTTGAAAGGCGTTTACTACGCGCATCATGGCGGCGTGCCCCGCTCGCAGTGCTACGTCTACATCATCCCGAAGTACGACCTGGGTATATTCATCATCACCAACCAGAGCGGCGACCAGACCGCGCGCGCCATGGAGACGGCGATCGATACCCTGGTCGAGAGAATCGCCTCGCGCGAAGATGCTGCGGGCCTGTCCCGACAGCATTGACAGATCCTGATCTTTTTCCTGCTTAGCGGATTTATTCTGGCGGCCAGGATATGTTGCAGCGCTGCCCAACAGTTCATTCAAGCCGGGCCTGCTTCGCAAATCGGCATGATTCCGGCGTCAGGGCTTACATGGACGTTGTCGTGCAAGAAGGGGGATCGAAGTCGGATTGATCGTCGCCACCTGGATTCATGGAACCACCTCACCAGCGTATGCAACCCGTCCTTTGGGAGACACCTCATGCCACTTGATGCTTCCAGCACTGCCCCTTCGGATTTCGACTTCGTACTTGGCGACTGGCACGTCGCCCACCGCCGCCTGAAAGAGCGGCTGAGCGGCTGCAGCGAATGGGTCGAGTTCGACGGCCGGATGTCCACCCACAAGGTGCTCGGTGGCTACGGCAATGTCGAAGACAACCTGCTCAATCTGCCCGAAGGTGAGTACCGGGCGCTGGCCTTGCGTGCGTTCAATCCACAAACCGGACAATGGTCGATCTGGTGGCTGGATGGCCGTTTCCCGGGGCAACTTGATGTGCCTGTCGTCGGCCAGTTCCACGATGGCGTCGGCACCTTCCTGGCGGACGACACGCTCAACGGCATTCCGATCAAGGTCCGCTTCCTCTGGTCAGCCGTGAATGCCGATCATCTGCATTGGGAACAGGCATTCTCGGATGACGAAGGCGTCAGCTGGGAAACCAACTGGACGATGGATTTCTCGCGGAACTGAAGCCGATGGCAATGCCGTGTTGCCGAACCGAACTGGGACTCAGCCGCCCTGCTCGTCACTTCGGCACCACCCCGTTCCCGCACCGCGCGGAAAGCCCCTGCCCTCCTTTCGCATTGAAACCGGCATACAGACAACCACCTGCCAACAGCAGGCATTGAGCGACAGGTTCTGTGGTCGCCGGGCCATCGTTGACAGCCAACGCTGGCATGAGCATCTTGCACGTCCACCTCTGGAGACACGGATGCCCGCCGCTGTGCGCACTACATTTTCCATCCTGCTCGCCCTGCATTCCGCATCGGCATTGGCGGCGCCAAGCGCCGAGCCCATCCGCGTCAGCTATACCGAGCAGGAGCGAGCCTACGGCTTCGCATTCACACCACCTGCCGGCAAGGGCTGGAAACAGGATAAATGGGGCAGCGGGAACGTCAGCGTTGATTTGAACGCCGGCTCGACTACCGATAGCCGAAAGATCGAGGCCTACATGACGCGGCCGGACGTTCCCATCGCCCCCATCGGTGGCTACATCGAAAACATCAAACGCAAGCTTGAACGGGACTTCTCGAACAGCCCCGTTGCCAGCATCAGCAGCCTGCAGGTAAGCGAGTACGCGGCGGATAAGCGCTGCGCCCGGATCCACATGCTGCTCCAGCTGCGGGAACCGGCCGCCGATGGGCAACGGCAATGGGCCGAGCAGTACACCTTGTCCTGCGGTTCGCTGCGTTACGACGATGTTGGCTACGAGCTGCGTTACTTCCACCGCTACGTTGATGCGCGCCGCGACCCTCAGCTGGAGGCAAAAGCCAGCCAGGTGCTTGGCAGCATGGTGATCGAGGAGAACTGAAGTCGCTGCGCCGACATTCATCGATTGAAACCCCGGTCTGCACGCATTGCTGTCCGGAGGAATTACGAGTGGTTGGCGGCAAGGAGTAGATCCGACTATCGCGGAACTGTAGGAGCGGCGTAAGCCGCGAAGCCGGCGATGCGACCGCACGCGGGGCGCCTGCAATTGCAGTCATTCCGGCCACTGAAACGGCAATGGCTTCGCGGCTTACGCCGCTCCTACAGGCCTCTGGGGCGCCACGTTGTCGCGTTGAGAACCAGCAGCACCGTCACTGCACGCTGAAGAAGCCTGCCAGCCACACAGCCTGCCAAGCACGCCGGAAAAACAACAAGGGCGCCATGGGCGCCCTTGTCGGTCACGAGTCGCCAGGTTCAGCACTCAATGCGTGCCGGCAGCATCCTTGGCAGCGGTGCCCAGCTCACTGGCCAGGTTGCGCTTGTAGGTATCGAAGTCGATGCCCTGCTCGGCCACTTCGGCGTGCGCGGCGTCCTTGAGTGCATCCGAGTACATCAGGCGCACCGGGGTGTTGTTGTTCTCGTGCCATTCGGCGGCCTGCATGATCAGCGCCAGCACACGCGCAGCGCTGGTGGTCTCACCGGCGATCTTGCCGTCCATGCCCAGCACCCATTCGCCTTCGCGGCGGACAATGCCGGCCAGCAGCGTGCGCTGCTGGTCACGCAGTTCGGCATGCGGCTCGACCTTGGCCTTCGGCGCCGGATTGGCTTCGGCCTGGTTGCGGGCGCGCTCGGCCAGCTTCTTCTTCGCCTCGCGGCGGCCCTTGGATTGGATCGACATCGGTATCTACTCTTGAATCGCCGCCGGTAAAGGCAGCCAACGGGGATATTGTCCCTTATCGCGGTGACGGTGCAGTCAGGGAACCTGAGCGGCGCGGATGGCACGCTGGCTGTTGCGCTCCCATTTCCACATCGCCCAGCTCGCCAGGCCGAACACTCCCGCGCCGATGGCCAGCAGCAATCCACTGCGGCTGAGCAACGGCGACAACACGCCAGCGATGATGGAATTGGTCAGCAGCGTGCTGAACGCCTGCATCGATGACGCCGTACCGCGCTGGCGCGGGTACATGTCGAGGATGGCCAGGCTCAGGATCGGGAAGATCAACGCCACGCCAAAGGCATTGAGCGTCAGCGCCAGCACTGCCCAAGGCACGGCCAGTTCGGTCGCCAGGGCGTTGTAGCCGATGTTGTAGAGCGTGGCCACGGCAATGAAACCGTAGCCGATGCGCACCGCGCGGGCACCATCGATACGGCCGGCAGCGCGGCCGGATGCATAGGCACCGAGCGCCATGCCGCCGATGGTGGGAATGAACAGCCACGCAAACTGCCGTTCGTTCAGATGCAGCAGATCCAGCACGAAGGCGGGCGCCGAGGCGATGTAAAGGAACAGGCCGCCGAAGCCCAGCGAACCGGCCAGGGCCAGGCGCAGAAAGCGCGGATTGAGCGCAATGCCCACGTAGTCCCGTGCCAGGCGGCCCGGATGCAGGCTCAGGCGGGCATGCTGCGGGTGGGTTTCCGGTAGCCAGATGCAGGTGATCAGCAACAGCGCGGTCGAAAACGCCACCAGGAACCAGAAGATGCCCTGCCAGTTGCTCCAGCCCAGCAGCCAGCCACCGATGATCGGGGCGATGGCCGGCGCAATGGAGAAAATCATCGAAACCTGGCTCATCAGCCGCTGCGCATCGTCGCCGTCGTACAGGTCGCGGATGACCGCGCGGCCGATGATGTAACCGACACCGGCCGACAGGCCCTGCAGGCCACGGAACAGCAGCAGCGTGGCCATGTCGGTGGCCAGCGCGCAGCCGATGGAGGCGCCGATGAACACCACCAGCCCGCCGATGATCACCCGCTTGCGGCCCAGCGCGTCGGACAGCGCGCCGTGGACTAGGCTCATCAGCGCGTAGGCCAGCAGATAGACGCTGATGACCTGCTGCATGGCCAGTTTGTCGGCACCCAGCTGCGCGCCCATCTGTGGGAACGCCGGAAACACCGCGTCGATCGCGAATGGCCCGAACATCGACAGACCGCCCACCAGCACGGCGATCCGGCGCAGTGAAACCTGTTTGCTAGCTTCCATGAGTTCCTGTGAAACAACGCGCGACAGCACCGGACGGAATGCCGATGCAGGTGAAAACATAAATGAACAGGGCCGGCACCTGCGCCGGCGTGCGACCATGATGCGGCAATTTGTCCGGACAATCACCCGCTTCAGTCAGCGGACCCGGCAGCCCAGCCGCCTCGCGCGCCACACGCGACCTGAAGCGTGGGCCGGACATGGTAATCCAAGCCGGTGAACAGGTCTGCACCGGGCTATAATCGCGCCGCTGTACGAACACGGTGGGAGAAGCGGTTCACCCCGCTGCCGAAGGCGCAAACGCCCGTAAATCGCTCAGGCCCGATACCACCTGCAACAAAACTCTGGAGAGACCGGTTCACTCCGGCGCCGAAGGTGCACGAAGCGCACGATCCTCGTCGCGTCGCTTCCAAACTCTCAGGCAAAAGGACAGAGGGGCGCGAGGTAAGCCACCGGCTTGCCGGCTGTGGTGCCGCGTGCGCGGCGCCCTGACGGCACCGGGGCTACCTGGCTCACCGCCCCTGCCCGCACGCCTTCTCCGGACGTCAGCCATGACCCAGAACACCCCTTCGCTGCGCGAACTCGAACACTCCACCGCGTTCGTTGACCGCCACATCGGCCCCAACGATGCCGAAATCGCGCAGATGCTGCGCACCGTTGGCCATGATTCGCTTGAAGCGATGACCGACGCCATCGTGCCGGGCTCGATCAAGTCGCCGGCGCCGCTGGCGCTGCCCGAATCGCTCACCGAAGTGGAAGCGCTGGCCAAGATCCGCGCCATCGCCAACAAGAACAAGGTGCTGCGCACCTTCATCGGCCAGGGCTATTACGGCACCCACACGCCGAACGTGATCCTGCGCAACATCCTGGAAAACCCGGCCTGGTACACCGCCTACACCCCGTACCAGGCGGAAATCTCGCAGGGCCGCATGGAAGCGCTGATCAACTTCCAGACCCTGGTTGCCGACCTGACCGGCATGGAAATCGCCAACGCCTCGCTGCTGGACGAAGCCACCGCCGCCGCCGAGGCAATGACCCTGGCCAAGCGCTCGGCCAAGTCCAAGTCCAAGCTGTTCTTCGTGCACGACGCCGTGCACCCGCAGACGCTGGAACTGCTGCGCACCCGCGCCGAGCCGATGGGCATCGAGCTGCAGATCGGCACTCCGGCCGAAGCGATGACCGCCGACGTGTTCGGCGTGCTGCTGCAGTACCCGGACACCACCGGCCACATCGGTGACCACAAGGCGCTGGTCGATGCCATCCATGCCCGCCAGGGCCTGGTCGCCGTCGCCACCGACCTGCTGGCACTGACCCTGATTGCCGCTCCGGGCGAATGGGGCGCGGACATCGTGGTCGGCAACAGCCAGCGTTTCGGCGTGCCGTTCGGCTTTGGTGGCCCGCATGCGGCCTTCATGGCCTGCCGCGATGCCTACAAGCGTTCGATGCCGGGCCGCCTGATCGGCGTGTCGGTCGATGCCGAAGGCAAGCCGGCCTACCGCCTCACCCTGCAGACCCGCGAGCAGCACATCCGCCGCGAGAAGGCCACCTCCAACATCTGTACCGCCCAGGTGCTGCTGGCGGTGATGGCTTCGATGTACGCCGTCTACCACGGCCCGGAAGGCCTGCTGCGCATCGCCCGCCGCACCCACCGCCTGGCCGCGATCCTGGCCAGCGCACTGCGTACCGCTGGCGTTGCGGTCGGCAATGACTTCTTCGACACCCTGCACATCACCGGCGTCGACGCCGCTGCGGTGCAGGCCAAGGCCGTGGCCGCTGGCATCAACGTGCGCGTGATCGATGCCGGCTCGGTCGGTATCAGCCTGGACGAAACCGCCACCCGCGCCGACATCGTCGCGCTGGGCCAGCTGTTTGGCGCCACGCTCGATGTGGACGCACTGGATGCCGTCACCGCCGACGCACTGCCCAAGGGCCTGCTGCGCACCAGTGAGTTCCTGACCCACCCGGTGTTCAACACGCACCACAGCGAGCACGAGATGCTGCGCTACCTGCGTTCACTGGCCGACAAGGACCTGGCGATGGATCGCACCATGATCCCGCTGGGCAGCTGCACCATGAAGCTCAACGCCACCGCCGAGATGATCCCGGTGACCTGGCCGGAGTTCGCCAACATCCACCCGCTGGCACCGGCCGACCAGGCGCAGGGCTACAAGGAACTGATCGACGGCCTGGAAGCGATGCTGGTCGAATGCACCGGCTATGACGCGGTGAGCCTGCAGCCGAACTCCGGCGCGCAGGGCGAGTACGCCGGCCTGCTGGCCATCCGTGCGTATCACCAGTCGCGCGGCGAAGGCCATCGCGACATCTGCCTGATCCCGGATTCGGCGCACGGCACCAACCCGGCTTCGGCACAGATGTGCGGCATGACCGTCGTCGTCACCAAGACCGATGCCAACGGCAACGTCGATGTCGATGACATCCGCCTCAACGCCGAGAAGTACAGCAACCGCCTGGCCGCGATCATGATGACCTACCCGTCCACGCACGGCGTGTTCGAGGAAGAGGTGGTCGAGATCTGCGAGATCATCCACAAGCACGGCGGCCAGGTGTACACCGACGGTGCCAACATGAACGCCCTGGTCGGCGTGGCCAAGCCCGGCAAGTGGGGCTCGGACGTATCGCACCTGAACCTGCACAAGACCTTCTGCATCCCGCACGGCGGCGGCGGCCCGGGCGTTGGCCCGTGTGCGGTCAAGTCGCACCTTGCCCCGTTCCTGCCGGGCAAGCTGGGTGACAACGGCCCGGTGGGCATGGTCAGCGCGGCCAGCTTCGGCAGCGCCTCGATCCTGCCGATCAGCTGGATGTACATCACCCTGATGGGCACCGGCGGTCTGCGCAAGGCAACCCAGGTGGCACTGCTCAACGCCAACTACATCGCCACCCGTCTGGCCCCGCACTACAAGACGCTGTACACCGGCCGCAACGGCCTGGTGGCACACGAGTGCATCCTGGACGTGCGTCCGCTGGAAAAGACCTCCGGCATCGGCGCCGAGGACGTGGCCAAGCGTCTGATCGACTTCGGCTTCCACGCCCCGACCCTGAGCTTCCCGGTTGCCGGCACGCTGATGGTGGAACCGACCGAGAGCGAATCGCAGCATGAGCTGGACCGTTTCATCGACGCGATGATCCAGATCCGCGAGGAAATCCAGGCCATCGAAGATGGTCGCCTGGACCGCGAGGACAACCCGCTCAAGCACGCCCCGCACACCGCTGGTGCGGTGTCGGCCAGCGAGTGGACCCACGCCTATCCGCGTGAACTGGCTGCCTTCCCGCTGCCGTCGCTGAAGCTGCAGAAGTACTGGCCGCCGGTGGCACGCGTGGACAACGTGTACGGCGACAAGAACATCATGTGCGCCTGCATTCCGGTGGATGCGTACAAGGAAGATGTGGAGGCCTGATCGGCTTCACGCATTGACTTGATGTGATGCAAAGAAAGCCAGCCGGTGCGAACCGGCTGGCTTTTTGTTTGGGCGTTGGGGTTGAAAGCTGAAAGCTAGAAGCTCCCCTCACCCCAACCCCTCTCCCGCAGGCGGGAGAGGGGCTTTAAAGCAGCAATTACTGGCAATGCCTCAACTTGCGTAGAACTAAGCCCTTCTCCCGCCCGCGGGAGAGGGGTTGGGGTGAGGGCTGCCTCCCCGAAGCGCCTCAGTATCCGTTCTTCCTCAACCACGCATCCACCTGCGGCTTGCGCTCACCGCGCAGACGCACGCGCGTCTGGATGCCGGCGATCACCGTCTCGGCATCACGCCGCGATGTGGCGGCGATGTACTTGTCAGCGAAGGCGTTGATCTTGTCGACCATCTGCAGGTTGTCCGCAGCTGCGCCCAGCCCCGGGAAGTAGCCCGCGCGCGAGGTACCGTCCACCAGCGTCTCTACCTTCTCGCGGTGCGCCACTGCGAAGTCAAAGGCCATGTCCGGATGCTCGCGCGATACGCCGCCGATCATGCCCGCCCCATTGGTCGCGCCCGGTTCGTCGGTCAGCGCCATGTCCAGCGCACGCTGTGCCAGGGCCTTGTCCTTGCCCACCGCCAGCAACTGGTAGTACTGGTCACGAACCATCGACGAGGTTTCCTTCTTCGCCAGGGCGTGCAGTTGCTCCCAGGTCTTCGCGTCGGCATGCCGCGCCACCACACCCAGCACCGTGCGCCGCAGTTCCGGCGAAAGCGATTCGGGCTTGACCAGGAAGGCGTCGAAACGTCGACGCGCCTCTGCGATCACCTGCGGGTCATCCATCGCACCGAGCATGCCGATCAGGCTGCTGCGCAGCTGCCGTGCCTGCGCCGACTCACCTTCGCGGTCATCCCAACCCAACGATGCAAGCACCGGCTGCAGGCGGGCGTAGGCGTACTTGCGGAATGCCGGCTGTCGCGACGCATCGCCCTCGAACAGATCGTCCAGGCTGCCCAGCGTGCGCGTCACGCGCTGCCACAGGTCCGGCGGTGCATCGCCGGCCACCTTGGCGGTGAGATCCAGCGTATCGGCTTCTGGCTGCAGGCCCACGGCGGCCAGCGCGCTGGCATCCATCATCACGCCCAGCTGGTCCACCACCGGCAGGCGTTCGAAGCCCTCGCTCAGTGCCTTGAACTGCTCCGGCGAATACAGCGTGCGGTAGTAACCCTTCTGCCCGGCGTTGACCAGCACCGGCCCGGCGCAACCCGGCAGGTCAACGGTGGCGTTGCCGTCGACCAACGTACGCACGTCCTTGCCGTCGGCGCCGCGCAGCGTCACCGGCACGCGCCAACGCAGGGGCACCTTGTCCTTGCGGTCGATGGTGTACTCGCCCTGCTGCAGGCTCACCCGGGTACGGCCATCAACGCACACGCTGCTGCTGCGGATCAGCGGGATACCCGGCTGCAGGGTGAAGTCATGCGCCACCTGCACGAACCGCTTGCCCGGCGCGGCCTTGTCCATCTCGCGCCACAGGTCGTCGGTGACCGCATTGCCGTACGCATGCGCCCGCAGATAGCTGCGCACGCCGTCGCGCCAGGCATCGGCGCCCACGTAATCCTCGAACATGCCGATCACCGCCGCGCCCTTGCCGTAGGTGATGCCGTCGAACGCCTGGCTGGCCTGTTCCACCGTGGCCACGTGCTGCACGATCGGGTGCGTGGTGGCCATCGCATCGCGGCCCATCGCGCCCCGGCTGGTCAGCGCCGCATCCACATTGTTCAGATCCCACTCCGGATGCAGCTTGCGCGTGGTGCGCCCTTCCATCCAGGTGGCGAAGCCTTCGTTGAGCCACAAGTCGTCCCACCACGCCATCGTCACCAGGTTGCCGAACCACTGGTGCGCGATCTCATGCGCGGCAATGCTGAAAACACCTTGTTTGTCCGACACGCTGGACACGGCGGGGTCCAACAGCAGGGCGTACTCGAAGGTGAAGATCGCGCCCCAGTTTTCCATCGCGCTGAAGAACTGGCTGCCACCGGGCGCGGCCACATTGTCCAGCTTGGGCAGCGGATAGGCCACGCCGAAGTAGTCGTTGTACTCACGCATCACATCGCGACTGGCTTCCAGCGCGAAGCGTGCCTGCTCGACCTTGCCGGTCTGCGCGATCACGCCGATCTCGGTGCCGTTGTCATCCTTGACCGTGCTGCGTTCGAACTCGCCGGCCGACATGAACAACAGATACGTCGACATCTTCGGCGTTGTCTGGAACACCACCTGCTTCAGCCCATTGCCCAGCTCGCGCGTGCTGGTGGCCGGCATGTTGCTCACCGCCATCTGCGCGCTGGGAACGTTGAGGGTCAGATCGAAAGTAGCCTTGTAGCCCGGCTCATCCCAGGACGGAATGAAGCGGCGCGCATCGGAGTTCTCGAACTGGGTGAACAGCGCGCGCTTCTTGCCGGCCTCGGTTGGATAGTCCAACGCGAACAGGCCGTTGGCTTGCGTGTTGATGATGCCGGTGTAGTCGGCAGCCAACGTATAACGGCCCGGCGCCAGCGGCTTGTCGAAGGCGAAGGTGGCTGTCTGGTTGGCTTCGTCCAGGCTCACTTTCGCGATGCTCGGGCCACCCTTCGCTGCACTGGTGATCTGGCTGTTGCCAAACGTCAGCGCCGCCGCCTGCAACACAATGCGGTCGGTGGCCGACAGCACCTCGATGTCGATGCTGACCTTGCCGTCGAAACGCATCTGTTCGGCATGCGGCGTGACTTCCACGCGGTAGTGCAGCGGCTTTGCCGTTCGCGGCAACTGGGTGGTCACTTCCACCGCACCGGAGGCTGCCGGCGCGGGTTGTGCGAAGGCGGGAATGGACACGGCACTGGCGGCCAGCGCCAATGCGATGGCTGCAGCGAGGGAACAACGCATCGAGCTTCTCCTGGGTGGACGGAATCGAATGGACCATCGACAAGCATCCGATCATCTGCCCACCCCACTGCTGCTGACAGCGCTGGAAGTCATGCTTCACCACCCATTTTTTCGCCGGCCGGGCGTGACTGCTACCTGGATCTCAATGGATCACAGCGGCGCGCCATTTACTCCCACTCCATCTCGCTTTTGCTTACCTCCGTACCGAGGCGCTGCGTGTGAGCGCTTAACACGCCAGACGCTTATCACGTACGAGAACAGTCCGCGTCCACATGTCAGACAACTTCCCGTTGAGATAACCTGGTGCGATCACGGCATCTGGCACGGACCCAGCACATGGCAAGCGGAGAGAACTGGTCACAGCTGGAAGTGGAAGCCTGCGTCGCCGACTACCTGCACATGCTGACGTTGGAGCTCAACGGCCAGCGCTACAGCAAGACCGAACACGCACGCGCCCTGTTGCAGAAACTGCAGGATCGCAATCGCCCCTCCCTGGAATTCAAGCACTGCAATATCAGCGCCGTGCTGGTGAAGCTGGGCTACCCTTGCATTTCCGGCTACAAGCCACGCGGCAACTTCCAGGCTTTGCTTCAAGAAGTGGTCGAACTACAGACACAGGCCAACACCGCACTGCAGGCCGCCGCCGAAGCCGCCTCCTGCCGCCCGGCACTGCCGACAAGCGTCGACATCGGCACAGACCCGTGGGTCAGCCCACCTGCGGCTACCGCACAACCCGCGCCGCGCGCCGAAGCGCCTACAGAATTCCGCGCTTCACAGCGCGACTACCTTGCCCTGGAAAGCCGCAACCGCTCGCTTGGCCACGCCGGAGAACTGCTGGTGATGGAGCTGGAAACCCGTCGCCTGCATGCCGCTGGCAAGAAGAAACTGGCCGAGCGCGTGGAGCACGTCGCCCACAGCCAAGGTGATGGACTCGGCTATGACGTGCTGTCATTCGAGGAAACCGGACGCGAGCGCCTTATCGAGGTCAAAACCACCGCCTTCGGCAGGCTGACCCCGTTCTACGTCAGCCGCAATGAACTGGCACGATCCCGGGTCGATGCAGCGCAGTACCAGCTCTACAGGCTTTTCGACTTCCGGCACAAACCCCGCCTGTTCGCGCTGACCGGGGCAATCGATGCGCATAGCCGGCTGCAGCCGGTGTCCTACCGGGCGCAGCCGGGCAGCCTCTGACCCGCGCGTTTGCTGCCCTTGCCCAGGTAAAAAAAAACCCGCCGGCAATGCCGGCGGGCGGGTGTGGGCTGCGTCGGCGCGCGGGGGAGAGAACCGCGCCGGCGCGTGTCAGTCAGACACGATCAACCGAACACCTTGAAACGGGCGTCGTCTTCCACGTATGCCTTTTCGCCAAACGCCGCTTCGTTGGAGCCAAACGGCATCTGCGCACGCAGGGTCCAGCTGGCCGGCACGCCCCAGGCTTCGCGCACGGTTTCATCAACCAGCGGGTTGTAGTGCTGCAGGCTGGCACCGATGTCGGCATCGGCCAACGCGGTCCACACTGCGAACTGCGCCATGCCGTTGGACTGCTCGGCCCAGATCGGGAAGTTGTCCGCGTACAAGGCGAACTGCTCCTGCAGACCCTTCACCACGTCGGTGTCGATGAAGAACAGCACGGTGCCGGCGCCGGCGGCAAAGCTGTCGATCTTCTTCTCGGTACCGGCAAAGGCGTCGGCCGGGACGATCTTGCGCAGCTCGTCCTTGGCGCGGCCCCAGAACTTCTGGTTCTCGGCGCCGAACAGGATCACCGCACGCGAGGACTGCGCGTTGAAGGCCGACGGGGCTTCGCGGACCGCCTGCTTGATCAGATGGGTGGTGTCGTTCTGGCTGATCGGCAGGTTCTTGCCGAGGGCGTACTGGGAACGGCGCTTCTTGTACAGGGAGATGGCTTGGCTGCTCATGATCGTTTCCTCTGGGGGAAAGCAGACCGGCAACAGCGCCGATCCGTGCTTGTTGGCGGCCATTCTATTTACCTGCAGGATTGGAACAATTACATAAATTCCAATAAATCGTTTCAATTTCAGAACGAATCGCAGACCCAAACGCGCCGGAGCCCCGCAGGAGCGGCGTCAGCCGCGAAGCTGGGCATGCCGGACCATGCCAAGACGCCTGCAATTGCATGCACCACGGGACTCGGTGAGGTTGCCAGCTTCGCGGCTGACGCCGCTCCTACAGCTGGTCACCTCGTAGTCTCAACCACGCCTGATTCCCTTTGCTTCCAAGCAGACAACCGTTGGCTATCACGGCCCCATCCGCGCAAACGCCCGGCCCGCAAGGATTGGCCCCGGCACCGCAATGCTGGGTTTCCGCAGCGCATGCGCCGCGCTAACAGCCGCTGGCGATACTTTCCTGATCCCTGAAAGACGCTGTACCCATGACGCTCAACGACTTCCCCTACCTGCACGGCTTCTCAGCCAACGAGCAGGCCCGGCTGCGCAAACAGGCGCGCCTGTTTGAACCGGTGATCTTCCACGACATTGATTTCCGCAACGCCCGCCACGTGCTGGAAGTGGGCAGCGGCGTCGGCGCACAGACCGAGATCCTGCTGCGCCGTTTCCCCGACCTGCACATCATCGGCATCGACCTCAACGAGCGCCAGCTCGCCGCCGCCAATGAGCACCTTGCCCAGTTGCCATGGCTGGCCGAGCGCTGCCAGTTCCAGCGTGCCGACGCCAGCGACCTGCCGTTCGAGGCGCGCAGCTTCGACGGCGCCTTCCTGTGCTGGGTGCTGGAACACGTGCCCTCACCGGCCCGCGCCCTGGCCGAGGTACGGCGCGTGCTCAACCCCGGCTCTCCGGTATTCGTCACCGAAGTGATGAACGCCTCGTTCCTGCTCGACCCGTACTCGCCCAACCTGTGGCGCTACTGGATGGCCTTCAACGATTACCAGATCGACAGCGGCGGCGACCCGTTCGTCGGTGCCAAGCTGGGCAACCTGCTGCTGGCCGGCGGCTTCCGTGACGTGCAGACCCAGACCAAGACCGTGCACCTGGACAACCGCGAGCCGGCGCGGCGCAAGATCATGTTCGCGCTGTGGGAGGAGTTGCTGCTGTCAGCGGCCGACCAGCTGCTGCAGGCCGGCAAGGTGGACCCGGAAACGGTCGAAGGCATGCGCCGGGAGTTCCGCCAGGTGCAGAACGACCCGAACGCGGTGTTCTTCTATTCCTTCGTGCAGGCCAGCGCGACCGTCTATTGAGCTGCCTGGCCGCCATTGACCACCGCTGCATCAGCAGCGGTGGGCGCCTGCCAGATGCGCTGCCACATCTGCGCCAGGCGCTGTTTGAGTACCCCACGGTTGCCGGCCTGACGGTAAGCCGGCGCCACTTGGCGCGGCGCCAGCGCCTGCCATTGCCCGGCCTGTTCCACCGCCACGGCAAAGTTGAAGTTGTAGTCCGGCTCCAGCCCCATGCGCAGATCGCTGAGCACCAGCTCGCCGCCCTGCACCTGCGCGCGCATGAACCCGTGGTTGAACCAGTTCAACCGCGCCACGGCCGGGATGTCAGCGGCCTGCCGCAGCGCCTGCACATTGGAGGGATAACCGGTGAATTGCATCGGCCCGCGATCGGCCCACAGCGAGCGGTCGCCGACCACGTAGCCATTCGGCGTCATCGCCACCACCCGCCACAGCAACGTATTGAACGGCATCGGCACCGAGAAGCGCGGCGCATCGGCCAGCCCCATGCCGGCCAGGGCCTGCCCGGCGGCGCGATCGACCTGTGCCTTGGCCAGTTGCGACCAGCCCAGATAGCCCGTACTGAGCACCAATCCGGCCAGCAATGCACGCTGCGCCAAGGGCCGCGCCCGTGCCCACCAGGCCACGGCACACCCGATCAACAGCCACACCGTATACAGCGGGTCGATGATGAAGACGCTGGACCACATGGCCGGTGGCGGCGTCAGCGGCCACCACAGCTGGGTGCCGTAGACGGTGAAGGCATCGAGCAGCGGATGGGTAACCAGCGCCAGCACGATCGCCCACCACCAGCGTCCGGGCGCTTCGGCGACCCGGCCATGGCCGAAACGCCGGTACAGCCACCAGATCAAGGTGCCCAGCAGCGGCAGCACCAACAGCGAGTGGCTGAAGCTGCGGTGGATGGTCATCAGGCTCACCGGGTTGTCGGTGAAGGCGACGATGAGCAGCCCGTCCAGGTCCGGCAGAGTGCCCAGACCGGCACCGGCCAGCAGAGCGGCGCGGCGATGGCCGGCAGGGGCGATGGCAGCGGCGACGGCGCCGCCGAGAACGATCTGACTGAGGGAATCCATGCGCGGATCGTAGCAAGCCCGCCGCGCGCCTACTCCCTGATCGCCTTCAATTGCTTAACGACTGGCAACATGTCACGACGCACAATGCACCCCGGGGTCATGACGTGTATCATGCGCGCCCATCTTTCCATCCGAATCAAGGGATATATAGCCTGATGTCCAGCTACCTGTTCACCTCCGAATCGGTCTCCGAAGGCCATCCGGACAAGATTGCCGACCAGATCTCCGATGCGGTGCTGGACGCCATCCTGACCCAGGACAAGCGCGCCCGTGTTGCCTGCGAAACCCTGGTCAAGACCGGTGCGGCCATCGTGGCCGGCGAAGTCACCACCTCGGCGTGGGTCGACATCGAAGACCTGACCCGCAACGTGATCAACCAGATCGGCTACGACAACTCCAATGTCGGCTTCGACGGTCACACCTGCGCGATCATCAACATGCTCGGCAAGCAGTCCCCGGACATCGCCGCCGGCGTTGACGGTACCGACAAGAAGAGCAAGAAGCCGGAAGAACAGGGCGCTGGCGACCAGGGCCTGATGTTCGGCTACGCCTGCAACGAAGCCCCGGAATTCATGCCGGCGCCGATCTACTACTCGCACCGTCTGGTCGAGCAGCAGGCCAAGGTCCGCAAGAAGAAGAACTCGCCGCTGCCGTGGCTGCGTCCGGACGCCAAGAGCCAGGTCACCCTGCGCTACGGCCAGGACGGCAAGATCGAAGGCCTGGATGCCGTGGTGCTGTCGACCCAGCACGACCCGGGCATCAAGCAGAAGGACCTGATCGAGGCCGTGCGCGAGCACATCCTCAAGCCGGTCCTGCCGAAGGCATGGCTGGACAAGCTGCCGAAGAACAAGGTGCACATCAACCCGACCGGCATCTTCGTGATCGGCGGCCCGGTGGGCGACTGCGGCCTGACCGGCCGCAAGATCATCGTCGACACCTACGGCGGTATGGCCCGTCACGGTGGTGGCGCGTTCTCCGGCAAGGACCCGTCCAAGGTTGACCGTTCGGCCGCTTACGCTGCCCGTTACGTCGCCAAGAACGTGGTTGCCGCCGGCTTGGCCGACAAGTGCGAAGTGCAGGTCTCCTACGCCATCGGCGTGGCCGAGCCGACCTCGATCTCGGTCACCACCTTCGGCACCGGCAAGATCCCGGACGCGCAGATCGAGAAGCTGATCCGTGCGCACTTCGACCTGCGCCCGTACGGCATCATCAAGATGCTCGACCTGATCCACCCGATGTACCAGCAGACCGCTGCCTACGGCCACTTCGGCCGCAAGCCGAAGGAATTCTCGTACGTTGACGGCGACGGCAAGACCCAGAACGCGACCGCCTTCTCCTGGGAGAAGACCGACCGCGCTGAAGCCCTGCGCAAGGCTGCAAAGCTGAAGTAAGGCTTGGCTGAAATGGTTGTTGCTTGAAAGGGTCGCCCGCAAGGGCGGCCCTTTTTGTTTTTGCTTGGGCTTTTGACCAAGCCTTTGACTAAGCCCCTCTCCCGTTCACGGGAAGAGGGGGGTGGGGTGAGGGCACGCTTCTGGTGCATGAAGTCAAACGTCCCCCATCCGCCCTACGGGCACCTTCCCCCGCAAGCGGGAGAAGGGAAAGTCGAAAAGCCCTGCATCCTGCATCCTGCCCCTTGCCCTTGCTCTCCAAGCTCTCCCAGCCCTCGCACCCAAACCCGCCACACCCCTCCCTACCTTCTCCTGCATCACTGGAGTAGCCTGCCGTTCCGTCAGCGCGATGCCTGCCATGTCCTCCGAACCCAAATCCCACCAGCTGTCGATGACCGTGCTGATGACTCCGGAGATGGCCAACTTCTCCGGCAAGGTCCACGGCGGTTCGATACTGCGCCTGCTCGACCAGGTCGCCTACGCCTGCGCCAGCCGCTATGCCGGCAACTACGTCGTCACCCTGTCGGTGGACCAGGTGATGTTCCGCCAACCCATCGCCGTTGGTGAGCTGGTCACCTTCCTGGCCTCGGTCAACTACACCGGCACCTCCTCGCTGGAAGTGGGCATCAAGGTGGTGGCCGAGGACATCCGCAAGGCCAGCGTGCGTCATGCCAACAGCTGCTTCTTCACCATGGTGGCGGTGGATGACAACGGCCGCCCCACGCCGGTGCCGACGCTGCTGCCGCAGACCAGCGATGAACGACGCCGCTTCGCCGCGGCGCAGATTCGCCGCCAGTTGCGGCACGAAATGGAACAGCGGCAACTGGAGCTGCTCAAGCACAACCCGTCCGGTGAAGCGGACCTGCAGGTGGACGCATAAGCCCGCACGCCGGGGATCAAATTCCGGCATCTCCTGCTCACCCTGAGGCGACGCGGCCGGAATTACATCCCGGCCCACCGCAGTGCTTTCAGCCGGTGTTCTGCACGCCCTGCGAGACGCCGTTGACACAGGCCACCAGCGCGCGCAGCAGCGCATCGTCCTCACGCCCGCTCGCACGCCAGCGTTGCAGCAGGTCCACCTGCAAGGTACTGATCGGATCGATGTAGGGGTTGCGCAGGCGGATCGACAACGCAAGACGCGGGTCGTGTTCCAACAGTTCCTGCTGGCCACTCAGACGCTTGACCCAATGCGCGGTCAACGCCAGTTCTTCGCGGATCAACGGGAAGAAACGCTCGTGCAACGGCCCCGCCAAGCGCGAGAACTGCTCGGCGATATGGATGTCGCCCTTGCTCAGCACCATCGACATGTCGTCGAGGAAGGTCTCGAAGAACGGCCAGTCGTGCGCCATTTCCCGCAGCAGCGACTCATGGCCTGCTTCGGCGGCCGCCTGCAGGCCGCTGCCCACGCCAAACCAGCCCGGAATAACCGCCCGTGCCTGGCTCCAGGCAAACACCCACGGAATCGCGCGCAGGTTGGTCAACGCGGCGTCCTGACCCAAGCGTCGCGACGGCCGCGAACCCAGCGTCATCCGCTCGATCACGTCGATCGGCGTGGCCTGGCGGAAGTAGTTCATGAACTCGGCATCACCGACGAACGCGCGATACGCACGCGAACTCTGCTCTGCGACCAACGCCATCACCGGCTTCCACAGTTCCTCGCGTGGCTCGGTTGCACGCGGACGCAGGCTGGCGCGCAGTACCGCACCGGCGGATTGCTCCAGCGAGCGCAGCGCCAATGCGCGGATGCCGTACTTGCGATGGATCACTTCGCCCTGCTCGGTCACGCGCAGGCGTCCATCGATGCTGCCGCGCGGTGACGCATTCACCGCATGCGTGGTCTTGGTGCCGCCACGACTGATCGAACCACCACGGCCGTGGAAGAACGTCAGGTGCACGCCGTATTCGTTGGCGACCTCGAGCAGTTCCACCTGCGCATGCTGCAAACCCCAGCGCGAGGCGGCAATGCCGCCATCCTTGCCGCTGTCCGAATAGCCCAGCATCACCATCTGCACGTCGTTGCGTGCGGCCAGGTGCGCGCGATAGACCGGATCGGCGAGCAGGTCGCGCAGGGTCGCGGTGCCGTGCCCGAGGTCATCCACGGTTTCAAACAACGGTGCGATATCCAGCGGCACCGCGCCTTCGGCATCAACCAGGCCGCCCCGGCGCGCCAGTGCGAGCACCGCAAGCACGTCCGCGCGGTCATGCGCCATCGAGATGATGTAACTGCCCAGCGCATCGGCACCGTGACGGCGACGTGCATCGGCCAGTGCGGCAAAGACCTTGTCCAGCCGCTGGCCGGTCTCATCGGACCCTGCCGGCAACGCGGATGTACCGGCGGCATACGGCGACAACGCCTGTGCACGCGCTGCACCATCCAGTGCATCGAAGGCGTCCTGCCCGCCCAATACTTCGGCCAGCGCGCGCGCATGCACGCTCGATTCCTGGCGCACGTCCAACCGTGCCAGATGGAAGCCGAAGGTACGCACGCGCCACAACAGCCGGCGTACCGAGAACCAGCCGGCATGCTTGCCCTTGTTCGCTTCCAGACTGTCGAGGATCAGCTGGATGTCGCCGATGAGTTCTTCCGGCGATGCATAGGCACCTGGCGCGTCCTCCAGCGTGGCCTGCAGGCGCGCACGCATGCGGTCGTTGAGCAGCCGGTACGGCATGTCGGCGTGGCGTGGCCGTGATTCCACGTTCGGCAGCAGCTGCCGGTATTGCTCGACGCGCGCCACCACCGCCTCACTTACGCCCACCAGTTCGGTGGACTGGCTGAGCAGGCTGGCGAGCTTGAGCAGGTCCTTGATGTACAGCTCCAGCACCGCGCCGCGCTGCGCGTTCAAGGTCGCGGCGATGGTGTTGGCATCCACATTGGGATTGCCGTCCATGTCACCGCCCACCCAGGTGCCGAAACGCAACAGGCGCGGCAACGGCAGCGTGCGCCCCCAGGTGTCGAGCAGCGCCTGTTCCAGTGATTCGTAGAACACCGGAATCACCCGGTACAGCACGCGAGTCAGGTAGAAGCCGACGTGCTCGCGTTCGTCGTCCACGGTCGGCCGCACCGGCGAGGAGTCGGCCGTCTGCCACGACGCGGTGAGCGCCATGCGGAAGCGCGCCGCTTCCACTGCCTGCTCGCCCGGTGTGCGCTGCCCGTCGAGGTTGTCGACCAGCGCAGCCACCATCAGTTGTTCTTTTTCAAGCAGCGCGCGACGCACCGCTTCGGTGGGATGCGCGGTGAACACTGGCTCGATGTCGATGCGCGGCAACCACTGCGCCAGTTCTTCCAGCGACACGCCCTGCGCCTTGAGCTGCAGCAGCGCATCGTGCAGGCCATCGGGCTGCGGGCGCTTGGTGCCCGCTCGCTGGTAGTCGCGGCGGCGACGAATGCGATGCACGCGCTCGGCGATGTTCACCACCTGGAAGTAGGTACTGAACGCGCGGACCAAGGCTTCGGCTTCGCGCGGCGAACGGCCTGCCAACTGCGTACTCAACGAGGCCAATGGTGCCTGGCTTTCGCGACGCGCGATGGCGGCGGTACGCACGTCTTCCACTTCATCGAGAAAGCCTGGCGAAACCTGTTCGGAAAGAAGATCGCCGACCATCGTACCGAGGCGACGGACATCGTCACGCAACGGCAGGTCGGGGGTCGCAAAGACTACGCTGCTACGGTACTCGTTCATCTACGACGCACAAGCCTTGAGAGCGGAAACGTCCCAAGCCTAACCGAAAATTCCGTTGGTTTTTGCAGTGCACCAAACCTGAAACAGTTGCATCTGCATGTTGTCTACTGGCTGTCCGCGCAGACAGAAAACAAGGCGTGAGTCGTCCGGTTCGTGGACATTGCTTGACGCTTGCGCCTTGGAAGCACCCCTCCCCAACCGTCCCCTACGCCTGCGGCGCAAGGGAGGGAGCGGGCATTGCACTTCGGCTTCGGCTTCGGCTTCGGCTTCGGCTCCGGCTTTGGCTTTGGCTTTGGCTTTGGCTTTGGCTTCAGCTTCAGCCCCTCCCCTTGCGCGCATGGCGCGCAGGGGGAGATTGGGAGGGGGTTGCTTGTTCGCTTGTCGTTCCCCGCGAAAAGCACCCCTCCCCAGCCCTCCCCTACGCCTTCGGCGCAAAGGAGGGAGCGGGCACTGCACTTCGGCTTCGGCTTCGGCTTTGGCTTTGGCTTTAGCCCCTCCCCTTGCGCGCATAGCGCGCAGGGGGAGGTTGGGAGGGGGTGTTGCTTGTTCGCTTGTTGCTACCCGCGAAAAGCCCCCCAGCCCTCCCCTCCGCCTTCGGCGCATGGGAGGGAGTGGTGAATCAGCGCTTCTTTGCCTCGCCAGCCTTCGGTGCCGCCAGCCACTGGTCCAGCCAGGTCTCGCTCTCGGCCAACATGGTCATGATCGACTCGCGCGCGCGATAACCGTGCGACTCATTGGGCAGCATCACCAGACGCGAGGTTCCACCCAGCCCCTTCACCGCCGCGAACATGCGCTCGCTCTGCATCGGGAAAGTGCCGGAGTTGTTGTCGTCGGCACCATGGATGAACAGGATCGGGTCCTTGATCTTGTCCGCATAGTTGAACGGCGACATCTTCGAGTACACATCCTGCGCCTGCCAGTAGTTGCGCTCCTCGGCCTGGAAACCGAACGGCGTCAGCGTGCGGTTGTAGGCACCCGAACGTGCAATGCCGGCCTTGAACAGGCGCGTATGCGCGAGCAGGTTGGCGGTCATGAACGCACCATAGGAATGCCCGCCCACCGCGATGCGCTCACGATCACCCACGCCCCGCTTGACCACTTCATCCACCGCGGCCTGCGCGCTGGCGACCAACTGCTGCACGTAGGTGTCGTTCGGCTCGGCATCGCCTTCACCGATGATCGGCATGGTCGGGTTGTTGAGCACCACATAGCCCTTGGCCAGGAACGCCTGCGGCCCCCAGTAGCTGACCGCATTGAAGCGATGCTGCGAGCCGGTCACCTGGCTGGCGTCCTCGGCGGATTTGAACTCGGCCGGGTAAGCCCACATCAGCACCGGGCGCGGGCCGTCTTTCTTCGGGTCATAACCGGGCGGCAGCAGCAGGTCGGCAGTGAGTTCGACGCCATCGTTGCGCGTGTAGCGGATCTGCTCCTTCTTCACCCCACGCAGCGCCGGCAGCGGGTGCGCGAAATGGGTCAGCTCCACCGGCTTGGCGTCGGCTGCCAGACCACGCGCGTATAGGTTGGCCGGCACGTCATTGGATTCGCGGTAGGTGAGGATGCGCGCGTTGCCGCCTTCGATGATCGTCAGCGGCATTTCGTAGTACGGGGCCTGCGAATGGAACAGGCGCTCGCTCTTGCCGCTGGCCAGGTTGACGCGGTCCAGGAACGGACGATCACCTTCGGCCGAAGCGCCACTGCCAATGCGATAGAAACTGCCGCCATCGGCACTGAGCTGCAGGCGCACGCGGCCGGCATCGTCAGCCTGCAACAGCGGGTCACCCGGATCGCTGTAGCGGTCATCCTCAGAGCGCTGGGACAGCAACTGCGGCGCCTGCGCCGGGTTGTCAGGACTGATCTTCCACTGCTTCACCTGGCGGGTCTTCCACCAGTACTCATTCAGCAGCGCAAGGTCGCCACTACTCCAGGTGATACCGGCAAAACGCGAACCCAGCTGCGCCAGCGTTGCCGGCGGCTTGTCGAACGGCGCGGCCTGCACCAGCACCGCGTCGCGGATGGCTGCCTCGCGTGAAGGATCGCCACCGTCCTGCGCCTCGGCCCATACCAGCGTGGCCGGCGCATCGGCGCGCCAGCTGATCGAACGCACGCCGGTCGGCACGGCGTCATTGCCGGTCGGCAGGCCGTCCACCAGCGGCAGACGGGCCACGGTGTGCGCCAGCTTGCCCTGCGCATCCAGCACCTCGATGTGGCGCGGGAAGCGACTCAGCGGCACTGCATAGGAGAACGGACGCTCCACCCGCTGGCTGAGCAGGTAGTTGCCATCCGGTGAAGAGGACAAGCCCAGGAACAGCCCCGGCGCGCCGATCGGCGTTGCCTGGCCATTGATCGCCACCCGCACCGGCTGCGCCTTCAGGTAGTGCTCGAGCAAACGCGCGTCGCCTTCGTTCTTCAGCAGGTCCTGATAGGTGCGCACCGAGCGCACGCCCTGCCCGGCCACGGTTTCCTGCACCGCCGGCCCGGTCGGGACGCCGTCACCACTGGGCGCCTCGCCCTGCCCGGCAGGACGTTGCAGCACCAGCAATGCATCGCCACCCGGCAGCCAGGCATAGCCATTGCCGACAATGCTGTTCAAACGCTCGGCCACACGCCGGGCGCTGCCACCTTCGACATCCACCAGCCACAACTCATTGCTGCCGGTGACCGGGTCCACCTGGTTGAACGCCAGGTACTTCTGGTCCGGCGACCACGCCAACGAAGCTACCGACAGCGGCTGCGGCAGGCCACTGATCTGACGTTCACTGCCATCGGCGGTGGAGGCCAGCCACAACTTGCTGCCGAACGAGGAACGGCTGTCGGACACGGTCTTGGGATTGATCCGCAGGCCCGCCAGTCGCAGTTCCGGCTGCGCCACCTGGCCGATGGTCGGCAAGGGCGGGGTCTGCAACAGCGCCGTCATGTCGCGCTTGGGCGACAGGTACAGGCTCGGCGCGCGCGGGGCGTCGACCACCGCCTGCAGGGCCGCCGAGGGCAGGCGGTAACCCTCGCCCTGGCCGGCCTTTGCCGCTGGCGGCGGGGTCAGCGCCAGTACCGGCGGCACCGACAGCAACAGGCCGGCGCACAGCACCAGGACAGCGGAGGTCCGCTTGGCGCGACGGGCGGGAAACTGGGTCATGGCAATCCTCTACGACGGGAACAATCAGCCAACTTAACAATCTCTGTCGTTGTTCTCCCCTGCCGTTGGTTGGGCCGGCCGGCAGCCGCGATATAATCGGCAGCCCGCTCCGAGGGGCGCTGCGACTGTACGGGAGGCTCCCGGTACAGCCAGGCTCGGGCGGCTTTCATGCAACAACGGCGCCCGGCGAACGCGAGCTTGCTCGCACCACACCGGAGCTATGAATGAACGTTGCTGCCAAGACCTTCTCGCAGGAAGGCGATTACAAGGTTGCTGATATCTCGCTGGCCGACTGGGGCCGCAAGGAACTGGACATCGCCGAGCACGAAATGCCGGGCCTGATGTCGATCCGCCGCAAGTACCAGGCCGAGCTGCCGCTGAAGGGCGTGCGCGTGACCGGCTCGCTGCACATGACCATCCAGACCGCGGTGCTGATCGAAACGCTGAAGGACATCGGCGCCAATGTGCGCTGGGCCTCGTGCAACATCTTCTCGACCCAGGACCACGCCGCCGCTGCGATCGCTGCTTCCGGCACGCCGGTGTTCGCCTGGAAGGGCGAGTCGCTGGAAGAATATTGGGACTGCACCCTCGACGCGCTGACCTTCACTCTGGCCGACGGCACCCTGACCGGCCCGGAGCTGGTGGTCGACGACGGCGGCGACGTCACCCTGCTGATCCACAAGGGCTATGAGCTCGAGAACGGCAGCAACTGGGTCAACGAGCCGGCCTCCTCGCACGAAGAACAGGTCATCAAGAACCTGCTCAAGCGCGTTGCCACCGAGCGCCCGGGTTACTGGGGCCGCGTGGTCAAGGACTGGAAGGGCGTCTCCGAAGAGACCACCACCGGCGTGCACCGCCTGTACCAGCTGGCCCAGGCCGGCACCCTGCTGATCCCGGCCATCAACGTCAACGACTCGGTCACCAAGAGCAAGTTCGACAATCTGTACGGCTGCCGCGAGTCGCTGGCCGACGGCCTGAAGCGCGCCATGGACGTGATGCTGGCCGGCAAGCTGGCCGTGGTCTGCGGCTACGGTGACGTGGGCAAGGGCTGCGCCGCCTCGCTGCGTGCCTATGGCGCGCGCGTCGTGGTCACCGAAATCGACCCGATCTGCGCCCTGCAGGCCGCGATGGAAGGCTTCGAGGTCAACACCATCGAATCCACCCTGGGCCGTGCCGACCTGTACGTCACCACCACCGGCAACAAGGACATCATCCGCATCGAGCACCTGAGCGCGATGAAGGACCAGGCCATCGTCTGCAACATCGGCCACTTCGACAACGAGATCCAGGTCGATGCGCTGGTGGGCTTCAAGGGCGTGCAGCACGTCAACATCAAGCCGCAGGTGGACAAGTACATATTCCCGAACGGCAACGCGATCTTCCTGCTGGCCGAAGGCCGGCTGGTCAACCTGGGCTGCGCCACCGGCCACCCGAGCTTCGTGATGTCAAACTCGTTCGCCAACCAGACGCTCGCGCAGATCGACCTGTGGGCGAACAAGGACAGCTACGAGAACAAGGTGTACCTGCTGCCGAAGAAGCTGGACGAAGAAGTGGCGCGTCTGCACCTGGAGAAGATCGGCGTGAAGCTGACCACCCTGACCCAGGAACAGGCCGACTACATCGGCGTGCCGGTGGAAGGCCCGTTCAAGCCGGAACATTACCGCTACTGATCGGCACTGCATCTGCTTCTGCTCAAGCCCCTCTCCCGCCATGACGGCAGAGGGGTTGGGGCAAGGGCAAGCTTCACAGGAACGGGCGCCTCAAGGCGCCCGTTCCTTTTCCGGCACAATCAGCCCATCGCCGCTGATTACCCGTCGCCATGACCACGCAGGTTCCCGAGACCATCGCCGAACAAGTCGCGCTCGCCTGTGATGTCATCGAACAGCGCCTGGCAGACAACCTGCTCGGCATCCATCTGTACGGCTCCGCACTCGATGGTGGCCTGAAACCCTTCAGCGATATCGATCTGCTGGTGACCGTAGTCGAACGGCCCGACGCAGCCACGCTGCGCACACTGCAACGCGAGTTGTTGAACATCTCCGCCCCGCCTGGCCAGCACCCCACCCTGCGCGCATTGGAAGTCACCGTCATCGCCCGTGGCGAAGTCGTGCCCTGGCGCCACCCGGCACGGCGCGAACTTCAGTTCGGCGAATGGCTGCGACAGGACGTGCTTGACGACGTACTCGAACCGCCCACGACCGACCCTGACCTGGCCATCCTGTTGACCAAGGCGCGTTTGCACAGCGTCGCGCTGATTGGCCCTGACATCACAACGTTGCTGGATGCTGTCCCACGCAGGGACTTCATCCAGGCGCTGGCCGATACGCTGACCCAATGGAACACGCCCGATGATTGGCAAGGCGACGAAACCAACATCGTGCTTGCGCTGGCGCGCATCTGGTACAGCGCGCAGACCGGGAACATCGCAGCCAAGGACGTTGCCGTCGACTGGCTGCTACCGCGCATTCCTGCCGCGCATCACCCCGTTGTCGCGAAGGCCCGGCAGATCTATCTGGGCGCAGACGAAACCACTGCGCTGGATGCCGCGTTGGCGGAGTTCATTCATTTTGCCAAGGTCAAGATCACCCTCCTGCTGCAAGCGCAGCACTGAATCGCCAGCGCACCCCATTTCAACGATCATTGCCCCAATCCCATCCAGCAGGAGCAGCGCATGAGCACCAGCGACAAAGTCCAGGGCCCCGCCTCGTACTTCCCGTCGATCGAGAAGACTTACGGAAAGCCGGTCGCGCATTGGTTCGCGCTGCTGGATAAGGTGAAGGACCAGAAGCACATGGAACAGGTGGCGTTCCTCAAGGAACAGCACAAGATCGGACATGGCCACGCCAATGCGCTGGTCGCCTACCACCGCGCGCAGAACGGCGGCTAAGCCATCCGGCGCCCCACATCATCCACAACAAACGTCGCCCACATCATCGACGCGACCGACCTTCGAGAACCCGCACCATGCAATCACGCATCATCGAGCGCCCCGGTTTCACCGTCGTCGGGATGGAGTACCTGTTCCGCGAAGGCGACAACGGTTTCGGCCAACTGTGGGAACGCTTCATTCCCCGCGAAAACGAAGTCACCGGCAAGCGCGAGCCTGCGGTCAGCTACGGCGTCTGTGCTCCGCACACCGATGGTTGGCTGCAATATGTGGCCGGCTTCGAGGTCGATGAGGACGCGGCAGTTCCGGAAGGCATGGTCCGCATTCAGGTGCCCGCGCAACGCTATGCCGTCTTCACCCATGTCGGCACGGCCGCCCAGATCGGCGCGAGCTTCGAAGCGATCATGGACCACCTGCTGGACCAGCACGGTTTCCAGGCCTGTGAGGGCGTGGACCTGGAGCGCTACGACCAGCGCTTCGATGACCCGTTCGATCCCACCTCGGAAATGGAGCTGTACATCCCCATCCGCTGAGCCTTGACGGCCCGGTGCACCCAGCGATGCCGCAACGGAAGCAAACGCAATGACCGAGCAGGACGAAGCACTGCAACAGCTGCACGAATGCGCCTATGCAGCCGTGGACGAAGGCGAACTGAGCAACGCCGCGCGTGATTTCACCGCCCTGCTGGAGCAGGTTCCGGAAAATCCGTACTACCACTACATGCAGGGGCTGGTGCACAAGTACCTGCTGGACTGGCCGATTTCGCTCCGACACAACCTGCAGGCCATCGAACTGTCCGAAGAGTTCAGCCAGGCCCAGCACTGGAATGCAGCCATCGCCGCGACCGCTTTGGGCGAATGGAGAACCGTTCGCGAGCTGTGGGCGGCTTGTGACATCGCCCTGCCCGAAGGTGACGGCCCCATCGACGGCGATTTCGGTGTCGCTGCGGTCCGCTTGAACCCGTGGCAGGGCAGCGAGACAGTGTTCGTGCGGCGCATCGATCCGGTGCGCGCGCGCCTGCTCAACGTACCGCTACCGGAAAGTGGCCACCGCTTCGGTGACATCGTGCTGCACGATGGCGCTTCGACCGGCAGCCGCTTCGACGGCGAGCGCGAGGTGTATGTCTTCAACCAGCTGGGCCGTCTGGTGCCGTCGGAGTTCCAGACCTTCGCCGTGTTCGTGCGTGCCGACAGCGAAGGCGATCTTGATGCACTGCTGAAGGCAACGGCGCCCGGTATCGGCTATGCCGAGGACTGGACGCGCAGCATCCGCCACTACTGCATGCGCTGCAGCTACGGCGCGCCACACCGCCACGACCAGAGCGAGGCTGAGGAAAGCGCATGGCAGACGGAGCGCAACCTCGGCATCGCCGCGCAGAGCCGCAAGTCGGTGGAGAAGCTGCTCAAGGATTGGGCCAGCGGCCATGCCGGGCGCCATGTCGACGCCATCGAAACCCGCGAGCACTCACCGCCTACCTGCGTTCCGGGTGGCGCCTGGTGGATGTCCCTGGAAGACGAAGAAGACACCGAGGACGACCAAGCGTAATCAGACGGGCGCGGCAGCAGTGCCGCGCCCATCGACACTCACACGCCGGAGAACACCGGCTCCAGCAGGCGGAAGCTGCCGGCATCGGCATCCATCTCCACCTTGCCCCCGACCGGCACGATGAACTGCTCGCGGATATGGCCGATCATCGCACCGCGATAGGCAGGGATCTTCAACGGCACGATGTAGTCGTCGAATATCTGGTCCAGCGTCAGCGAGCCGTAGCCGTCACCCGGCTTGCAGTCGGTGCATTCGCCAAAGATGAAGCCGGCGATCTTGTCCAGCGCGCCCATCAGCTTCAACGTGCTGAACATGCGGTCGATGCGATAAGGCGCTTCTTCCACATCCTCCAGGAACAGGATCTTGCCGGTGAAGTCCGGCAGGTACGGCGACCCGGCCAGCGCCGTCAGCACGGTGAGGTTGCCACCGACCAGCTCGCCCTGTGCAATGCCGCCACGCAGCGTGAGCGTGCGGTTGCTGCGCGGCACCAGTTCGTCGTCTGCGTCCACCACGATGTTCTGGTAATGCATCAGTTCGCGCTTGAAGAACAAGCGGTCGAACTGGTCGGCATTGAAGGGATTCCAGGTCCCCGAACCGATCTGTCCATGGAAGGTCACCAGCCCGGTCCGCGCCTGGATCGCGCTGTGCAGGGCGGTGATGTCGGAGTAGCCCAGCAGGATCTTGGGATTGGCACGGATGCGGTCGTAGTCCAGCAACGGCAGCAGGCGCGCGGCACCGGAACCTCCACGCACGCAGACGATGGCCTTGACCTGCTTGTCGCCGAACATCGTATTGATGTCACCGGCCCGCTCGGCATCGGTGCCGGCCAGGTGCCCATAACGCGCGTCGTAATGCGCGCCGGTCTTCACCTTCAGCCCGAACGCTTCCATCGCCTCGCGCGCCAGCTGCAGGCTGAGCCGGTCGCTGGTCGCCGAAGACGGGCTGACCAGCCCCACCGTATCGCCCTTGTTCAAGGCTGGCGGCAGCAAACGCTTACGCGGTGCAGCCGCCGCGCCCTGCAGGCCGATCAACGGCAGCGTTGCTGCCAAGGCGGCACCACCGATGAAACGCCGTCTGTCCATGATGCCGCCTGTCGTTGAACGTCCGGCCCAGAGTAGCAACCGCTTCCCTGACCGGACAATCCAGCGGACTGGTTTACATGTTGCGGCGGTACTCGCCACCCACGTCGTACAGCGCGTGACTGATCTGCCCGAGGCTGTGGGTCTTGACTGCTTCGATCAACGCCTCGAACACATTGCGGCGGTCACGCGCGGTCTTCTGCAGGTAAGCCAGGCCGTGCCCGTCATGTGCATCGCCTTCGTTGGCCGGTGCGCCTTCCACCTCATGCGAATGCGAGGTTTCGCCAGCCGGCGCCAACGCGTTGCGATTGCGCTGCCAGGTGTGCACGTTCTCGATCTGCTGGCCCTTCTCTTCCTCGGTCGAGCGGATCAATTCGATCTCGGTGGCCACTTCGCCCGCATGCTCCTTGGGCAGGAACATGTTGACGCCGACCAGCGGCAGGCTGCCGTCGTGCTTCTTGTGCTCGTAGTACAGCGACTCTTCCTGGATCTTGCCGCGCTGGTACATGGTGTCCATTGCACCCAGCACGCCACCACGTTCGCTGATCGCTTCGAACTCCTTGTACACGGCTTCTTCGACGATATCGGTGAGCTTGTCAACGATGAAGCTGCCTTGCCACGGGTTCTCGCAGAAGTTCAGCCCCAGCTCCTTGTTGATGATCATCTGGATCGCCACCGCGCGGCGCACGCTCTCCTCGGTCGGCGTGGTGATCGCTTCGTCGTAGGCATTGGTGTGCAGGCTGTTGCAGTTGTCGAACAGCGCATACAGCGCCTGCAGCGTGGTGCGGATGTCGTTGAACTGGATTTCCTGTGCGTGCAGCGAGCGACCGGAAGTCTGGATGTGGTACTTCATCATCTGGCTGCGCTCGTTGGCGCCATAACGCTCACGCATCGCGCGCGCCCAGATGCGGCGCGCCACGCGGCCGATCACGGTGTACTCCGGGTCCATGCCGTTGGAGAAGAAGAACGACAGGTTGGGCGCGAAGTCGTCGATCTTCATGCCACGCGCCAGGTAGTACTCGACGATGGTGAAGCCGTTGGACAGAGTGAAGGCCAACTGGCTGATCGGATTCGCACCGGCTTCGGCGATGTGATAACCGGAGATCGACACCGAGTAGAAGTTGCGCACCTTGTTGTCGACAAAGTACTGCTGGATGTCGCCCATCATCCGCAGCGCGAACTCGGTGGAGAAGATACAGGTGTTCTGTGCCTGGTCTTCCTTGAGGATGTCCGCCTGCACGGTGCCGCGCACGGTGGACAGCGTCTCAGCCTTGATGCGCGCGTAGGTGTCGGCATCGACCAACTGGTCACCGGTGACGCCCAGCAGTGCCAGGCCCAGGCCGTTGTTGGTCGGCGGCAGCTCGCCATGGTACTGCGGGCGGGCGCGGCCTTCGAAGATCTTCGCGATCTTCGCCTCGGCCTCGGCCCAGCGCGCGGGATCTTCCTGCAGGTATTTCTCAATCTGTTGATCGATGGCGGTGTTCATGAACATCGCCAGGATCATCGGCGCCGGGCCGTTGATGGTCATCGACACCGAGGTGGTCGGCGCGCACAGGTCAAAGCCGGAATACAACTTCTTCATGTCGTCCAGCGTGGGGATGTTGACGCCGGAGTTGCCGATCTTGCCGTAGATGTCCGGGCGCGGCGCCGGGTCCTCGCCATACAGCGTCACGCTGTCGAAGGCGGTGGACAGGCGCGCCGCCGGCTGGCCCACGCTCAGGTAATGGAAGCGACGGTTGGTGCGCTCGGGCGTGCCTTCGCCGGCGAACATGCGGATCGGGTCTTCGCCGGTGCGGCGGTACGGATACACGCCGCCGGTGTACGGGTACGAGCCCGGCAGGTTCTCCTTCTGCAGAAACACCAGCAGCTCGCCCCAGCTGCGGTAGGTGGGCGCGGCGATCTTGGGAATCTGCTGGTGGCTGAGCGACTCGCGGTAGTTCTCCACGCGGATGGTCTTGCCGCGCACTTGGTACTCATTGACCGGCTCGGTGATCGATTTCAGGCGTGCGGGCCACTCGCGCAACAGGCGCAGTGCTTCGGAATCGAGCGACTGCACGGCATCGTTGTAGCGCTGGCGCAGGGTGCGGATGCTGTTGTCGGCAGCGGCGTCGGTCAGGGCATCGGCCGGGTACAGATCCAGCGCGCCCGGCAATGCCGCATCACCCAGTTCCTTCAGCGCCTGCCACAGGCTCTGCGCACGCTCGGCCACCTCGGCCTGCGAGTCGATGCGGGCGTTGATGCCGCGGCCCTGCTCGGCAATCTCGGCCAAGTAACGCACACGGCTGCCCGGGATCAGCACCGTCGCACGCGGCTCCTTGAGCGAGGTGTCGATCTGCGGCTGCAACCCTGTGTCGGCCTTGACCTTCTCGCGCAGCAGGCGACACAGGTTGGCGAACATCCAGCTGATACCCGGATCGTTGAACTGGCTGGCGATGGTCGGATAAACCGGCACATCCTCATCCTTCATCGTGAAAGCGACGCGGTTGCGCTTCCACTGCTTGCGCACGTCACGCAGCGCATCTTCGGCGCCGCGCTTGTCGAACTTGTTCAGCACCACCAGCTCGGCGTAATCGAGCATGTCGATCTTTTCCAGCTGGCTCGGCGCACCGAAATCGCTGGTCATCACGTACATCGGGAAATCGACCAGATCGACGATCTCCGAATCGCTCTGGCCAATACCAGCGGTCTCGACGATCACCAGATCGAAATGCAGCGACTTCAGGAAGCCGATGCAATCGCGCAGCACGGTATTGATCGCCGCGTGCTGGCGGCGGGTCGCCATCGAACGCATGTACACGCGCTTGGAGCGCAGCGAGTTCATGCGGATGCGGTCACCGAGCAGTGCACCGCCAGTGCGGCGACGGGTCGGGTCCACCGAGATCACCGCGATGCGCATCTGCGGGAAGCTGGCCAGGAAACGGTTGAGCAGTTCGTCGGTCACCGACGACTTGCCGGCGCCACCGGTACCGGTGATGCCGATGACCGGCGTCTTGCCGGCAGCCAGCTGCCATTGCTTGCGCAGGTGGCCCAACTCGGCTTCGGAATGATTGCCATCTTCCAGCTGCGACAGCACGCGACCGATACCAATCTCATCCTCGATGGCCGGCGTGTCATCGTCGGCATCGAGTGCACGGGTATCTCGCGCCTTGCCGGCACGCGCCACCACATCCTCGATCATCTCCACCAGCCCCATCTTCATGCCATCGTTGGGGTGGTAGATGCGCTCCACGCCGTAGGCCTGCAGCTCGCGGATTTCTTCCGGAGTGATGGTGCCACCACCACCGCCGAACACCTTGATATGGCCGGCGCCGCGCTCCTTGAGCATGTCCACCATGTACTTGAAGTACTCGACGTGGCCGCCTTGATACGACGACAGCGCGATCGCATCGGCATCTTCCTGCAATGCTGCACGCACCACATCCTCGACGCTGCGGTTGTGGCCCAGGTGGATCACTTCCGCGCCCTGCGCCTGGATCAGCCGGCGCATGATGTTGATGGCTGCATCGTGGCCATCGAACAGGCTGGCGGCGGTGACGAAACGCAGCGGGGTGGTTTCCGGCTGGGTCTGCGGGAACTGGGAGGCGGGGGTACTCATGGGCCGTACAACTTCCGGTTTCTGTTGAAACCGATGATAGGGCCGCGCGCCGGGCAGGTCAGGTTGCAGCGCAGCGTGACCTTTTGCCGATCAGCGCTCTGCACAATCCGTGAAGGCCTGCATTGGCACAGTAAGGCACCGGCCCTGGCATGCAGGCCTGAACGGATCCCCACCACCTAATGCATTAGAATGGCGCCACCGCGACCCCGTCCCTGTAATGGCGAAGTCGCATTTTTTGTTTTCGGCCTGCTGTTTAGCTGCAGGTTCACTGACGTTGTGGCAAAAACCGCCATCGGAGCTTCCATGCTTTTCGAAACCCTCGAGACTTCCGGCCACGAACAGGTCGTGTTCTGCCAGAACCGCGATGCCGGCCTGAAGGCGATCATCGCCATCCATGACACCACCCTCGGCCCGGCTCTGGGCGGGGTGCGCATGCGCCCCTACGCCAGCACCGACGACGCCCTGCGCGACGTCCTGCGCCTGAGCCGGACCATGACCTACAAGAACGCCCTTGCCGGACTGAACGTGGGCGGCGGCAAGGCGGTGATCATCGGCGACCCGCGCACCGACAAGAGCGAAGTGCTGTTCCGCGCCTTCGGCCGTCAGGTCGAGGCCCTGGGCGGGCGCTACATCACCGCCGAGGACGTGGGCAGCGACGTCAACGACATGGAGCAGATCTACCTGGAGACCGGTTATGTCACCGGCGTCCACCAGGTCCACGGCGGTTCCGGCGATCCGGCACCGTTCACCGCCTATGGCGCCCTGCAGGCGCTGATGGCATCGGTGAACCGCAAGTTCGGCCATGAGGAAATCGGCAAGGTCAGCATCGCCGTGCAGGGCTTGGGCCATATCGGCATGGAGCTGGTGAAGCTGCTGCGCGAGCGTGGCGCCAAGCTGTATGTCACCGACCTGGACCCGGTGCTGGTGCAGCGCGCGGTCAGCGAGTACGGCTGCGAAGCGGTCAAGCCCGACGCGATCTACGACGTCGCCACTGACGTGTTCGCCCCCTGCGCGATGGAAGGCGCCATCGACATGGATACCCTGGACCGGCTCAAGGCCAAGGTCATCTGCGGCACCGCCAACAACCAGTTGGCCAGCCATGCAGTCGGCGATGAGCTGTACAAGCGCGGCGTGCTGTGGGCCCCGGATTACGCGGTCAACGCCGGTGGCGTGATGAACGTGTCACTGGAGATCGACGGTTACAACCGCGAACGCGCGATGCGCCTGATCCGCAGCATCTACCACAATCTCGGCAAGGTCTTCGATCTGTCCGAACGCGACAGCATCTCCCCGCAACGCGCCGCCGACCGCATCGCCGAAAACCGCATCCAATCCATCGGCAAGCTGAAGATGCCGATGGGCCGCTCGGTCCCGCGCATGAACCGCCTGCGCGGCGAGTAAGGCGGGACCGGGCGGGAACTGGAAGTCCAAGACTTCCAGATAACTACCCCTCCCGAGCCCTCCCCTTGGCGGTGCCAAAGGGAGGGGGCTAAAGAGCAGCGCGCTCTGGCTGGCTTTCCCTCCCTTTGGCACCGCCAAGGGGAGGGCTGGGGAGGGGTGCAGTTGAAATCTCGCCCCTGCCCTTCTTCAAAACCCCTGGAAAAAGCGCAGCGACACCTGCCGATTCTCACCACGCGGACCGAAACGCTGGTCATAGCCCAGCGACAGTTGCGCAGTGCGCGACAACCACGAATCCAGCGACACACCGAACAGTCCACCCGAGCGCGCCGGTTGCAACCCCGCCAGCGGCGCCCATGCGTCAATACCGACGAAGCCCGCATCCAGCATCAGGCCACCATTGGCAACCGCCTGCTGCCATTCCGCGTAGCCATTGAGCGCCAGTCCTCGCCAACGATACTGCCCGCGCACGCCCGCCAGTGCCTGCAGGCGGTCACTGTTCCAATCCTCGGCACGCAGTCCGAAACCGTAGCCGCCCTGCTCCTGGAAAGCGTCATTGTCGATGCGGGTGTATTCGGCTCCCAGGTAAGGCGTGAGCGATGCCGCGCCGTGCCCGAAGCGATAGCCGCCTTCCGCGCTGCCGGACAGGAAACTGCCGCTGTAGCGCGTATGCGCGCCCGCGCGCTCATTGCCCAGCAGCAGGCCACGATCCATCTCGCGCTGATACTGGCCAAAGCCCGCCTGCCCCAGCACATAGCCCGCACCCATGCGCCAACCGGCATACATCTGCGACTGCATCTGGCGGTCACGACTGCGGTCCTGCGCAACGCCGTCGGTCGTGTTGGCGCGGGTTTCGCCGAAGGCGAATCCCAGTACTCCACCCCCTGCAATGGCGGCCTCATGCCCCATCATCCAGCCACCAACGCTGTAGTCGCTGCCCAGGAAACCGCCCTGCCCGCCGCCGCCCAACGTGCGCATCCAGCTGCGGCCCTGAGGCGAAGTGACGGCGCTTTCAGAGAACTGGGCGGAGAGCGCACGACGATTCATGTCGATGCTATCGAAGGTCATCGCCGTTGCCGTTGCATGTGCGCGCCCGGACAGGCTTTCCAGGCTGGCGCCCAGGCCATTGAAGCCGCCACTGCCCTGCTGCAATGACGCTGCTGCCGCAGCGAAGGCGCTGCCCTGCAAACCGGCATTGCCGTCAAGCAGTTCGAAGGCATGCTCCACTTGTTGCGCCACCGACATCGCCTGGATGCCGACACCGGCCGAACGCGCGGCACTGGTCACACTCACCCGGTCCAGCATCAACCAGGCATTGTTGGCGTCATAGCCGTACTGCGTCTGCAGCAGCGTCAGGCCGGTGTTCTGGGTTGCCGTGGCCGGCGTGGCGAATTGCCCGCTCACTCCGCCACCGGCGTGAACCAGATCCTGACGTTTGCCGTCCTGCGCCACATAGCCACTGACCATGCCGTTGATCAGCACGCCACCATCCAGCGCGGCCGAGCCACTGACCTGCAATGCCTTCACTCCCAGCGCGATCATCAACTGCGCCCCGGGCCGCTGGATGTAGTTGCCTTCGATGGTGCCGCTGCTGTCGGCGCCCAGCAGCAGCACGCTGCCACCGTTGTCGACATTGCCAACCACCCGCGTATCACCGTTCATGAACTGCAATCCGGCCGCCGATGGATTGGATTGCGCGGTGATTGTGACGTTGGAACGGATCGAACCGCCGTCGCGCAAGGCCAGGGTGCCACGCTCGATCCGGGTAGCACCGCTGTAGACATTTGCCCCGGACAACCCCAGCGCGCCGTCACCCTGCTTGACCAGCCCGCCGCTCCCGCTGATCGCGTTGCTCCAAACCGAGTTCAGGCCCGACTGGTTGACGTTGACCACGGCGTCGCCCCAGTCGAATTTCGCCGGCCCTTTCACCGCCTTGCCGACGTTGAGCAGACCATAGCCGAACTTGACGTCAGGCCCGGGCTCGCCCAGGTCGGTGGCGGTGCCCAGCAGGGTCTGCCGCACCAGGTCGTTGTTGAAGTACGGAAACGCCTGCCACACCAACGCCGCCGCGCCGGACACCAGCGGCGCGGCAAACGAGGTGCCGCTGGCGTACACGTACTTCAGGCTGCCGACGGTGCTGTCATGGCTTATGTAAGACGCCGTCCCCGGCGCCACCAGGCAGTAGTTCTTCGCCACACCGCAGGCGTTTGAGTAAGAGGCCAGCTGTGTGGGCGCTGCGGTATCCAGCGCGGCCACGGTCAGCCAGCCGCGCTCCAGATCAGCCGCCGGCAATGTGCCATTGGGACCGGCCTTGCTGGGCAATGCCGCCATGTCCGATGGATTGCTGCGCGATTCGTTGCCGCTGGCAAACACCACCAGCCCGTCATTGCTGGTGATGAACGGCCGGTACTCGGCCGCGATCGGCGCGGTGGCGGTGTCCCGGGTCCAGTACAGCCCGCCCCAGGAGTTGTTCATGATGCGCACGCCGGCACGGATCAGGTCCGCGTGGATCGGCGCGAATCCCAATGCACCGGTCACCTCGTTGCCTTGCCCGGAACCATCATCGACCGGATCCTTGTCGGCGATGATCCGTGCCGAAATGATCTGCGCCCCCGGAGCGACGCCGCCAGGCCAGCGCCCGTATTCCGCACCGGCGGCCAATTCGGCTACCGCCGTGCCATGGCCGACCACGTCATCCACATTGGCGTTGTTGCTGGCCGGGTCCAGGTAGAAGTAGCTGTCCAGCACCCGTCCGTTGAGCGTCGGGTGGTTGCGCATCACCCCCGAGTCCATGATGCCGATGCGATAACCAGCCCCGGTCAGCCCCATCACCTGCGCGGCTTTGGCATTGGTCAGGGCCAGATGCGCATCGATGGCCGGCTCGGGGACGGTGGTCGTGGGTGGCGGCGGTGTCGTCGGTGGCGGCGTGGTCGGCGGCGGCGGTGGGGCCACCTTGGTGCTGCCCCCTCCTCCACAGGCGCTCAATATCAACGCCAATGAGGCGCTCAGAATGTTGCATCCCCTGACACTTCTACTCACGCAAAGCCCTCCTTGGTTGCTGTCCCACAGATTCAGGTATTAGCGACACACGGCCAGGCAGGCCCGACCTTCTATACTCCGCCGACAATCCGCAGTCTGAAGGGATGTGCCGTTGGTCCAATGTGACGGCGCCCCGCAAGTCCTGATAATTGCCGCAAGAGAACAACCGAGATTGCACATGTCCGACATCGTCATCGCCGCCGCCAAGCGCACCGCCATTGGTTCCTTCCTCGGCCAGTTCAACGGCGTTCCCACGCCTACCCTGGGCGCCACCGCCATCAGCGCGGCCATGCAGCAGTCCGGCATCGCTGCGGCCGATGTTTCCGAAGTGATCATGGGCTGCGTGCTGCCGGCCAACCTGGGCCAGGCGCCCGCGCGCCAGGCCGCATTGGCCGCCGGCCTGCCGACCAGCACCGGCGCCACCACCCTCAACAAGGTCTGCGGTTCGGGCATGAAAGCCATCATGCTGGGCCATGACCTGATCAAGGCCGGTTCGGCCGCGATCGTGGTTGCCGGCGGCATGGAGTCCATGTCCAACGCACCGCACATGCTGCCCAACTCGCGCACCGGCAACCGCTACGGCAACTTCCAGGCAGTGGACCACATGGCGTGGGACGGCCTGACCAACCCGTACGACGGCCAGGCCATGGGCGTGTTTGCCGAAGCCACCGTCGCCAAGTTCGGCTTCACCCGCGAAGAGCAGGACGCCTACGCGATCGAGTCGGTCACCCGTGCCCAGGCCGCCCAGGCCAACGGCGCCTTCAATGACGAAATCGTCCCGGTGAAGGTCGCCACCCGCAAGGGCGAGGCCGAGTTCAACCAGGACGAGCAGCCGGGCAAGTCGGACATCGCCAAGATCCCGACCCTGCGCCCGGCCTTCAAGAAGGACGGCAGCGTCACCGCCGCCAGTTCCTCCAGCATTTCCGACGGCGCCGCTGCCGTGGTCCTGCTGTCTGCCGACGATGCCGCGCGTCGTGGCGTGCAGCCGCTGGCCCGCATCGCCGCACACGCCACCTTCTCGCAGGAACCGGAGTGGTTCACCACCGCCCCGATCGGCGCGATCACCCAGGTCCTGGCCAAGGCTGGCTGGAAAATCGAGGACGTGGACCTGTTCGAAATCAACGAAGCCTTCGCCGTTGTGGCGATGGCGCCGATCCGCGAACTGGGCATCCCGCACGAAAAGGTCAACGTCAATGGCGGTGCCTGCGCGCTCGGTCATCCGATCGGCGCTTCCGGTGCACGCTTGGTGGTTACGCTGGTAAACGCCTTGCGCACGCGCGGCCTCAAGCGTGGTGTTGCATCGCTCTGCATCGGTGGCGGCGAAGCAACCGCAATTGCCATCGAATTGATTTGACTTGGAAATTTCAGATTCCAAGAAATATGAATGCGCATCCGCTTGACAGTCGAAATGGGCTTGTCATCATGTTCCCGGCGCGCAATGGCGCGTTGCCAAATTTCACGACGAGGATTCACACAATGAGCATCAACAAGCTGCTGATCGCGATGGCCCTGGGCCTGGCACTGACCGCCTGCTCGAAGCAGGAACAGGCTGCCGACGCTGCTGCCACCGCTGACGCCGCCGCTGCCGAAGCCCAGGGCGCTGCCGACCAGGCCGCTGCTGCTGGCGCCGCCACTGCCGAAGCTGCCCAGGCTGCTGCCGACACCGCCGCCACCGCTGCTGACGCTGCTGGCGAAGCCGCTGCTGCTACCGCCGGCGCTGCAACCGACGCCGCTGCTGGCGCCGCTGCTGACGTTGCCGAAGCTGCTAAGGACGTCGCTGCTGAAGCCAAGGACGCTGCTGAAGAAGCCAAGAAGTAATAACTTCTTCTTCAAAGCAAGTCTCGAAAGCCGCTGGTTCGCCAGCGGCTTTTTTAATGCCTGTTTCTTCTGCGTGTTGAGCGCTGGCAGACGCACTGCATTGACGCGCTCTGAATACGCAAGCGCCTAGGCTGGGGGCGTCCACCCTGCTCAGGAGAGCAACATGAAGCTGCCCGTCCCCTTGCTGGCAACAGGCCTGATGCTGGCTCTTGCCGCTTGCAACGCCCCCGATACCGAACAGGCCCGGCGCGATGCAGAGGCCGCAGCCAAATCCGCTGCCGATGCCACCCGCGATGCCGCCGCGCAGGCTGCTGATGCCACCCGCGCCGCAGCGGCGCAATCACAGCAGGCATTGGACAATGCCGCCGCAGCCACCTCCCAGGCAGCGCAGGAGGCTTCGGTCGCCGCCCGGCAGGCCGCCGCTGATGCCAGTGAGGCAACCGCCGATGCGGCCCAGAAGGTGGCTGACGAAGCACACGACGCGGCCCAGCACGCGCGCGAAAAAGCAGACGAAGCCAAGCATTGATAGACTGCGCCACGCAGCCGCGCGGGAGCGCTGGCTGTGTGGCTGTCGCGCCTGATGCGCGATGCCGCCGGAGCCGGGGATTCACTCCGGAAAACATGAGGCCTTGCGCGGGGAGAAGGTGCCCGCGCAGGCCAGGCTCAGCAGCTGATCAAGGTGGCGATGCAACAACGCACCCGTAGCAAGATCGCATTGGTTTTTTCGGCATTGGTCTTCATCGCCATCGGCATCGGTGTTTTCATCGGCGCCCGCCGCTTCATCGCCGATTCGCGCCTTGTCGCCCACACCCATGAAGTCATCAGCCGGATCGATGAGATCCAGGCGATGGTGCTTGATGCCGAGTCGGCCGAGCGCGGCTACCTGCTCACCGGCAGCCAGGCCTATCTGGTCGATTACCAGATGAGCATCGAGCGCCTGCCGTTGCTGCTGGCCAGCCTGTCGCGCTCCATCGCCGAAAACGCCGAACAACGCCAGAACGTGCGCAAGCTCGATGAGTTGGTGCACCGCCGGCTGGGACAGATCCAGCACGTCGTGAACATCTACGACGGCCAGGGCCTGGAAGCGGCGCGCTCGGCGATCAACCAGAACGCTTTTCGCACCACCAGCGCCATCCGCGAGCAGGTGCGGGCGATGGTGCGCGAGGAACAGGAACTGCTGGTCGAACGCGCGGCCAGTTCGCGACGCAGCGCCGACCTGCTGCTCGGCCTGGCCTTCGCCGGCATTCCGTTCGGCCTGGCGGTGGTGGCGTCGGTGTACGGCATCCTGCTGTCCGAACTGCGGCGCCGCAGCCGCGCCGAGCGGCGTGCGGCCAGCGCCAGCCTGCAACTGTCAGGCAACCTGGAGCAACTGCAGCGCTCCAGCGCCGACCTGCAGACGCTGGGGCGCTACACCGGCCTGCTGCAGAGCTGCGCCAACCCAGAGGAAGCACTGGAGATCAGCGCACGCACGCTCGAGGCACTGCTGCCGGAAATTGCCGGCTCGGTCTATCTGCTGCGTGCCTCCAACGACCGCGCCGAGAACATCGTCAGCTGGGGCCTGCCGCTGGTGGAAACCACCACCTTCCTGCCACCGAGCGATTGCTGGGCGATCCGCCGCGGCCAGCCACATGTGATCGACGACCTGCACAACGACGCCAGCTGCCCGCATATCGCCCGCCCCGACCAGGGCCAGTCCGTGGCGACCGCCTGCATCCCGATGTCGGCACAGGGCGTGCAGATCGGCTTCCTGTTCCTGTGCGGCGCAGGTCCCGGTCCGCTGCCGCGTCTGGCCGTGGCCGAATCGGCGATGGAACAGCTGTCGCTGGCGTTGAGCAACCTGCGCCTGCGCGAATCGCTGCGCCTGCAGTCGATCCGTGACCCACTGACCGGCCTGTACAACCGACGCTACCTGGAAGAATCGCTGGCCCGCGAGATCGCCCGTTGCGGGCGCCGCAATTTCCCGTTGTCGGTGCTGATGCTGGACGTCGACCACTTCAAACAGTTCAACGATACCCACGGCCACGCCGGTGGCGATGCGTTGCTCGCGGCCATCGGTCACCTGCTGTCCTCGCGCCTGCGCGGGGAAGACATCGCCTGCCGTTACGGCGGCGAGGAATTCACGGTGATCCTGCCCGAGTCGGACAGCATCTCGGCCATGCGCCATGCCGAAGAGTTGCGGCTGGCGTTGTCGCAGATGAGCGTGCCCTTTGCTGGCAAGGTACTGCCACCGATCACCGCATCGCTGGGCGTGGCAACCTACCCGCTTGATGGCGTGGTCGGGCTGACCCTGCTGCGCAAGGCCGACGCGGCGCTGTACCGGGCCAAACGCAGTGGCCGCAACCGCGTCCTGCAGTTCGATGCGAGCCTGGACGGCGCGGGCTGATCAGCCCTGCGGCAACGCGCGTTCGAGGATGTCGTCGAACGACGTCGCGGCATCCAGCACGCCATAAACCCCAGCCCGTGGTGACAAGCGCGACTGCACGAAGGTTGCGGCCAGCGGGCTGGCGTTGCGCATCAACGTTGCCGCCTGCAGCAGCACCGCCAGTGCGGCGACGAGGCTGCGTGCATCGGACTGCTCCAGCGCTGTCGCCGACAGCCGCGTCGTCATCTGCGCACAGGCCTGGTCATAGGTGGGCAACTGCCCGGCCGGTCGCGCCAGTTCCTCCAGCAGCGCCGCGCGCGTGTCCGGCTCGCGGGCAAGCGCGCGCAGCACGTCCAGGCATTGCACGTTGCCGCTGCCTTCCCAGATCGAGTTCAGCGGTGCCTGACGATACAAGCGCGGCAGCATCGACTCTTCCACGTAGCCGGCACCACCCAGACATTCCTGCGCTTCGTTGACGAAGGCCGGTGCGCGCTTGCACACCCAGAATTTGCCAATGGCGGTGGCAATGCGGGCGAATGCCGCTTCGCGCGCATCCGATGGCGCGGCATCCACCGCGCTCGCCACACGCATCGCCAGGGCGGTAGCCGCTTCCGATTCCACGGCAAGGTCAGCCAGCACGTTGGCCATCAACGGTTGGTCGACCAGACGCTTGCCGAAAGCACGCCGGTGCCGGGCATGGTGCAGTGCCTGCGCCAACGCCATGCGCATTTCCGCCGCGGCACCGAGCATGCAGTCCAGCCGGGTCAGCATGACCATCTCGATGATGGTAGCCACGCCCCGCCCTTCTTCGCCGATGCGATGCGCCCACGCGCCGCAGAATTCCACTTCGCTGGACGCATTGGCCCAGTCGCCGAGCTTGTCCTTCAAACGCATCAGATGGAACGCGTTGCGCTTGCCGCACGGCAACCGGCGCGGCATCAGGAAACAGCTCAAGCCACCGGGCGCCTGTGCCAGCACCAGCCAGCCATCGGACATCGGCGCGGAGAAAAACCATTTGTGGCCCACCAGGCTGTACTCGCCGGCGGTGGCCAAAGGCGTGGCGGTGGTGGTGTTGCTGCGTACATCCGAGCCGCCCTGCTTCTCGGTCATGCCCATGCCCACAGTGATGCCAGCCTTGTCGGAGATGGGCACATCACGCGGGTCGTAGAACGGCGTGGCGGCCTTGTCCGCCCATTCGGCCAGCGCCGGTGCCTGTCGCAGCACCGGTACCGCAGCATGGGTCATGGTCAACGGGCAACTGGTACCGGCTTCGGCCTGATGGTGCAGATAGCTCAGCGCGGCACGCGCGACGTGCGCACCCGGCCGTGGCGCGTGCCAGGACAGCCCGGCCACACCGTGGGTCTTGGCGGTCGCCAGCAGCTGGTGATACGCCGGATGGAAATCCACCGTATCGATGCGACGCCCCTGCGCGTCATGGGTACGCAACTGGGGCCGTTGTCGGTTGGCATCGAAACCGGCGTGATAGAGGTCGCCACCGGCAATGTCACCGTAGTGCGCAAGGGCATTGCGGTAGCTCTGCGCGCCTTCGCGCGCCACCGCCTCCTGCAGCGCCTGATCGTCCTGCCAGAGATTGCGCCCGGCAAACGCCGGCGGCTGGTTGTCGACGGTATGCGTTTCAAACGGTGGCGGTTGCGCGGTCATGACGTTGGCTCGGTCGGGCAGCAGGCCGATTCTGCCAAAGGCGTCATGGGCATGGCGTCATGCCGGCGGTCGCCGCTGGTCACCGCCGCCTGCAGATCGGCAATGAATGCGCTGTCCAGCGCCAACTTGCCGAACAGGCCATGCTGGGTGCCGCTCAGCACCCGCAGCATGTGCCCGCGCCCTCCGGGCATGCGCCCCATCGGCTTGAACAGCAGGTCGCGGGCGTTGGCGACCCAATCACGTTCGGACTGGAACACCGGGGTCAGCCAGCGGCTCCAGAACTGGTACAGCCATACATGCGCCTTGCGCTGTCCCTGGTAACGCGCCAACGCGGCGTCGATCCCGATTTCGGTGCGCAGCGCATCGCGCAGCGCGATCGCATCGAGCAGGGCCATGTTCACGCCCTGCCCCAGTTGCGGACTCATCGAATGCGCGGCGTCGCCGGCCAGCACCAGCCGGCCGCGATACCAACGCTCCATCACCGCGTCGCGGTAGCTGGCACGCGCCAGCTGGGTTTGAACGTTGACGCCCTGCAGGCGCTGCCGGGCTTCAGGCCACAGCTGTTCGATCTCATCAAGCCAAGGTTCCAGCCCCGCCTGCTCCCAGGCGCCGAATCCTTCACGCGGCAGGCTCCAGAAAAAGCTCAGGCGCGGCTCGTCATCACCGGGGCGGGTACCCACCGGCAGCAGTCCGATCATCTTGCGCGCGGCCACATAGCGCTGGCGCAGCTCATCGCCGAATGCCCAGTCGCCGCGCGGCAGCAGGCACCACAACGCACCCCAAGGATAAACACGATCCAGCCGCGTGCCCTGCACCTGCGCGCGCAGCCCCGAGGCCGAGCCATCGGTGGCGATCACCAGATCGAAGGGGCCGTGCCAGTGCCCGCGATGGTCCTGCACGCGGCGCAGGGTTTCATCAATGGCGACGATGCGGCTGTCCACATGCAGCGCCTCGCGCCCTTGCCATGCGCTGTCCAGCAGCGAGAACAAGGCACCGCGCTGCATGCCCACGCCGCACAGGCGTGCATCCAGCCCGGCGTAGTGCATGTCCATCACCGCACGCCCGCATGGCGTCTCGCCATACAAACGACGCACCACCGCGCCATGTTCCAGCACCTGCGGCAGCAGCTGCATCTCCCAAAGGGCCTGCAGCCCGCTGGGCTGCAACAGGAAGCCCGCACCCACCGGCCCCGGTGTCGGGGCTTGTTCGAACACCTGCACGCGATGGTCGTCACGCGTCAGCAGCACCGCCAGTGCCTGCCCCGCTGTGCCATAGCCAACGATGGCGATATCCAATGCTTTGCTCATCACGCTCCTTCGTGCACGTCGCTGTTGGTCCGAGGTTAGCTGTTTAACCAAAAAAAAACCCCGCCGTAGCGGGGTCCTTTCAGCACAGCCGGTGAATCACTCGGCCGGCGTGATGTTCGAAGCCTGGGCACCCTTCGGACCCTGGGTCACGTCATAGCTGACGCGCTGGCCTTCCTGCAGGCTGCGGAAGCCCTTGGAATTGATCGCGGAGAAGTGCGCGAAGACATCGGCGCTGCCGTCCTCCGGTGAGATGAAGCCAAATCCCTTGGCGTCGTTGAACCACTTGACGGTACCGTTCGGCATGGTGATGCGAGACCTTGTTCGATGAATGGATTGATGTACGCTGAATGAAGCGCACTGGCGGAGTATGCAAAGCTTGGGCCGGGATGACAATCACCCCTGTGCCAGTTCACCCACCAAAGTCGGCAAACCCGCCGAGGCGGCCTCCACATTGGCCAGCACCTCGGCCATGGTGATCTCCTCGGCCTCGCCACAGCCGGCCGCCCAGTTGGCGACGATGGCCAGGCAGGCGTACTCCAGCCCCAATTCCCTTGCCAGGCCGGCTTCCGGCATGCCGGTCATGCCGACCAGATCGCAGCCGTCGCGGCGCAGACGGGCGATTTCGGCGTTGGTTTCCAGGCGCGGACCCTGGGTAGCGGCGTAACAGCCGCCATCCTGCACCACCACGTTCCGGGCCTTGGCCGCTGCCAGCACCTTGTCTCGAAACGCTGGCGTATACGGGTGGCCGAAGTCGACATGCAGCACTTCGCTGCCCTCCTCCTCGCTCAGCGTGGAGATCCGGCCCCAGGTGTAATCGATCAGCTGGTCCGGGCAGGCCAACACACGCGGGCCGAAGTTTTCGGTGATGCCGCCAACCGTATTCAGCGCCAACACGCGGGTGGCGCCGAGCTGCTTGAGCGCGGCCAGATTCGCGCGGTAGTTGATCTTGTGCGGCGGGATCGAATGGCCTTCGCCATGACGGGCCAGAAACGCCACGCGCTGCCCGTTCAGCATCCCGATCCGGACCGGCCCGGACGGTGCGCCGTAGGCAGTCTGCACCTCGTGGGTCTGGACATCGTCCAGTGCGGCCAGCTTGTAGACGCCGGTGCCGCCGATCACGGCCAATGCGATGGAACTCATGGAATTGTCATGCTCTTGTAGGGGGTGATGAATTCACCTGCCTGCCGCTGATGCCACGGGCAAGCAGGACAATGGCCAGCCACAGTCCAGCGCCGGCAAGCGTGGCCCACACGTCCAGCCAGTCGAAGGTGCGATTGGGACGGAAGGGCTGGAGGAACTCCCAGGCCAGCAGACCGGCGGTGGGCAGCAGCAGGGCGGCGGTGATCGCGCGACGCTCGTGCCAGAGGCAGCGCCAGGCGTAGGCATCGTCGGCCTGCCCGATGCGCTTCACTGCCAGCGCCAGTACCAACCACGGCAGCGTCAGCGCCGCGATCAGGTTCGGCGCATAACCGAAGACGGCGTACTGCTCGACCAGGGGGCTGCCCTGCTCACGCAGCTCCTTGATCGCCAGAATGCCCAACTGGCCTGCAACGAAGACAACCGTCAGCCAGCCTGCGACCGACCGACGGCTGCTCATCGGCCTTTTATTCCTTCATCGCGTAGATGGCCGGCAACGAACGCAGCGACTCGCTGACGTCCATGCCGAAACCGAACACGAAGCGATCCGGCAGCTCGACGCCGGCGTAGTCGGCCTTGACGCCCGGCAAGCAGCGGTCGTGCTTCTTCACCGTCAACACAGCGATGCGCACGTCGGTGGCACCCTGCTCCAGGCACCATTCGCGCACGCCCTGCAGGGTGAAGCCTTCATCGAGGATGTCGTCGACCAGGATCACGCGACGGCCGAACAGCGCCGATACCGGGCGGTGCTTCCACACCAGCTCGCCACCGCTCTCGCCGTGGTAACGCGAAGCCTGCATGTAATCGAACTGGGCATCCTGGCCACGTGCGCCCAGCTCCAGCGCCAGCTGGCCGGCAAACGGCAGCGCGCCATTCATGATGGACAGGAACACAGGTACCTCGCCCTTGTAATCGCGCGCGATGGCGTCGGCGATACCGGCGATGGCCTTGTCGATGGTGGGGCGGTCAACCAGCAGGTCGGCCTGGGCCACGGCTTGTTCGAGAGTGAGTTTGGACATCAGACGGTTCTTCCAAGGTTTTCAAGCAATTGATTACGGGTATCGCCATGGCGGGCATCGGCCAGCAGGCCGCCCCAGCCCAGTGCGCCATGGGCGATCAGGCCCAGCAGCGCGGCGGTATTGAGGCTGCGGCCGGCCACGGCCTGCAGCGATTCTTCAACCAGCTCCGGGTGGCACACCAGCACCACGTCGCAACCGGCATCCAGATGGGCATTGACCCGGCCAGCAACGCCACCGGCGGCGAACGAAGCCGCCATGCCGATGTCGTCGGAGAACACCACGCCACGGAAATCCATGTCCTGCCGCAGGATCTGGTTGATCCAGCGCGGCGAGTAACCGGCCGGCTCCGGTGCCACCTGCGGGTAGATGACGTGCGCCATCATCACCGCATCGGCGCCTGCGGCGATGCCTGCGCGGAACGGTACCAGATCAAGCGTTTCCATTTCCGCCAGCGGACGCGGGTCGATCGCGGTATCGACGTGGGTGTCCTCACGCACGGTGCCGTGGCCCGGGAAATGCTTGAGCGTGGCGGCCATGCCGACCGAATGCATGCCGCGCACATAGGCAGCGGTCAACGCAGCGACGGTCTGCGGGTCTTCGCCGAAAGCGCGGTTGCCGATGGCCAGGTTGCCGTGGCCGACATCGACCACCGGGGCAAAGCTCAGGTCCAGGCCGGAGGCGCGGATCTCACTGGCCATCAGCCAGGCGTGCTGCTCGGCCAGTGCCAGGGCGGCGTCCGGATCGGTGGCGTAAAGCTTGCCGAAGCCGTCCAGCGGCGGCAGTTCGGCATAGCCTTCACGGAAGCGCTGCACGCGCCCACCTTCCTGATCCACCGCGATCAGCAGCGGCCGGTTGGCCGCGGCGCGGATAGCCGCGGTCAGCTCGGTCACCTGCGCGCGCGAAGCGAAATTACGCTTGAACAGCACCACGCCGGCCACGGCGTCATGCTGCAACCAGCCGCGCTCCTGGGCGGTCAGTTCGGTACCGGCAACGCCGATCAAAAGCATGCGTGGACTCCATTTCGCCGCCAGGTCGCGGCGTAGCCCGGCATTGTCGCAGATGGCGCCTTTGTCGTCAGACGCTGCAACCGTCCGGGCCGCATGCCTGTTCATCCTTGCCCGGCGTCGGCGCCAGTTCGGCGGCGACCTTCTCCAGCACCTGGGCAAACACCTCCGGCGGCTGCGCCCCCTGCACCGCGTAGCGGCCGTTGATGACGAAGGTGGGCACCGACTGGATGCCCAGCGCCTGCGCCTGGCCCAGCCCGGCGCGCACCTCGGCCAGCCCCTCGTCGGATTCCAGCATCGCGGTGACCCGCTCGGCACCGATGCCACCGGCTGCGGCGGCTTCGATCAGCACCTGCGGGTCGGCCAGGTTGCGGCCATGCTCGAAGTGGGCGCGGAACAACGCTTCGCCCACCTGCGCCTGCACGCCTTCACGCCCGGCCAGCCAGATCAACCGATGCGCTGGCAAGGTGGTGACCTTGACCTGGCCCTTGTCGAAATCCATCGGCAGGCCTTCGGCCTGGGCGGCAGATTGAGTCTGCGCCAGCATCTGGTTGGTGCGTTCGATGCCACCGAATTTGGCCGCATAGGCCTCGCGCAGCGGCACCGGCGTGGCATCGGCGTCCGGCGCCAGGAGGAACGGATGCCAGCGCACCTCGACTTCGGGTGCCTTGTCGCCCATCAGGGCCAACCCACGCTCGAAACGGTGCTTGCCGATCCAGCACCAGGGGCAGACCACGTCGGACCAGATGTCGATGCGCATGGGAGTTTCTGTCTTGGAAGAGATGCGCCAGCGTAGCGAAGTCCGGGTACGTTCCGGTTACGAGCAGATGGATTGGAGCGTACTGCCGCTGGGATGGTTGTTTGTGGGTTTGGAAGGCCTTACCCCTCCCCAGCCCTCCCCTCCGCCTGCGGCGCAAGGGAGGGAGCAGAAGCGGGTTTGGCTGCGGTCTTTCCGACCCCAAGAAACAGCCCCCTCCCTTGCGCCGCTGGCGGAGGGGAGGGCTGGGGAGGGGTAACAGCTTTTCGCCCGAGGACGCCCCTACACGCCCCACTTGCAGTACGGATGCGAAGCCAACGCAAGGTTGTAGTAACGAACCTCGTCAGTCACCTCGGCGCCAGCCCACTCCGGCAGATCGAATGTCTGCCCGGCACTTTCCAGTTCGACTTCGGCCACCACCAGCCCGGCGTTCTCGCCGAGGAACTCATCCACTTCCCACAACAATCCGTTGTGGTTGACCAGATGGCGGCGCTTGTCGATCAGGCCACCGACGCACAGCGCCAACAGCTCGCGTGCCTCACTTACCGGCACCGGGTAATCGAACTCCTGCCGCGTATGGCCGATCTCGCGAGACTTGATGTTGAGGTACGCCTCATCACCCTGGATGCGCACGCGCACCGATGCCTTCTGCGCGCCGCTGTCCAGCGACGCGGTATCGTTGAGATACCCCTGGGCCATCGGGATGACCGCATGCGCAGCGGCGCGCCAGGCGTCGCTGGTTACCAGGAACTTGCGCTCGATCTCGATGCCCATGGCTCACTTCTTCTCGAAGACGGCGATGCTTTCCACATGTGCGGTATGCGGGAACATGTCCATCGCACCGGCGCTGACCAGGGTGAAGCCCTGTTCGTTGACCAGATAACCGGCATCACGTGCCAGCGAGCCCGGATGGCAGCTCACGTAGACGATGCGCTTGAACTGCTTCAACGGCAGCTGCTGCAGCACGTCGATCGCGCCAGATCGCGGCGGGTCCAGCAGAAGCTTGTCGAAGCCCTGCTTCATCCACGGCGTGTGGCGCTGGTCCTGGGTGAGGTCGGCGGCGAAGAACTGCGCGTTGCTCAAACCATTGCGCTCGGCATTTTCCTTCGCACGTGCCACCAGTCCGGCCTCGCCTTCCACGCCGACCACCTCACGCACGGTGCGCGCCAGCGGCAGGGTGAAGTTGCCCAGGCCGCAGAACAGGTCGAGCACGCGCTCGTCCGGTTGCGCATCGAGCAGGGTCAGCGCGTGCGCGATCATCTGTTGGTTGAGCTTGGCGTTGACCTGGATGAAGTCCAGCGGACGGAACGCCAGTTCCACATTCCACTGCGGCAGCGCGAACGACAGCGCCACGCCTTCGGCCGGCCACAGCGGCTTCACCGTTTCCAGGCCGCCGGATTGCAGGTAGATCGCAAAGCCGTGTTCCTGGCCGAACGCGATCCATGCCTGTGCGTCAGCATCGGACAACGGCTGCAGGTGGCGCACGGTCAGCGCGATGGCGGCATCACCGCCGATGAATTCGATCTGCGGAATATCGCGCTTGCCATCCAGCGTTTCGATGAACGTGGACAGCGCCGACACCTTGGTGCCGATCTCCGGGATCACCGTCAGGCACTGCGACAGATCTGCGACGAAGCGCGGGTCCAGCTCGCGGAAACCGACCAGCGTCTTGTCCTTCTTCTCGACGCGACGCACCGAGAAACGGCCCTTGCGGCGATAGCCCCAGCTGTCGCCTGCCAGCGGCGGCAAGACTGCGCCCGGCTTCACATGGCCGATACGTTCCAGGTTGTCCATCAGCACGCGCTGCTTGGCCACGATCTGCTGCGACTCCTCCAGGTGCTGCAGCACGCAGCCGGCGCACACGCCGAAATGCGGGCAACGCGCTTCCACGCGGTGCGGCGAGGCTTTCACCACTTCCACCGTGCGGGCTTCGTCGAAGTGACGGCTCTTGCCGGTCTGCTCGGCCATCACCGTTTCCTGCGGCAACGCGCCACTGATGAAAGTGACCTTGCCGCCCTCGCCTTCGCGGCGGGCAACGCCACGGCCATCGTGGCTCAGGTCGAGGATCTCGGTCTGGAACGGGGTCTTGTCTATGCGGGGGGATCTGGATCGGGCCACGTGGCAACAGGCTGCGGGCAAAAGGGGGCGTATTGTCGCAGAAGCGTCAAGGAACGCGCTTTGCCGCTTGCACCCAACGCCCCCCTCGCTAATATGCAGGTTGACGCTGGCATGGAGGCAGCAGATGAATACGCAGATCCAAGGACCGATCCCCCACCTGCTGCTGGTCGAAGACGACATGACCAGCCAAGGTTTCTTCCAGTTCGCCCTGGAATCCCTGCCGGCGACTGTGGATGTGGCCGACTCGTTCGCCAGTGCGCTGCAACGCGCCGAATCAGGGCATTACGACCTGTGGCTGATCGACGTCAACCTGCCCGACGGCGATGGGCCCACCCTGCTGCAACGCCTGCGTGTCCGACACCCACGCGTATCGGCTCTGGCCCACACCGCCGATGCCAGCACCGAGACCCAACAGGCTCTGCAGCAGGCCGGTTTCAGCGAAACGCTGGTCAAACCAATGACCCGCGAAACCCTGCTCAAGGCCATCCGCCGCACTCTGGCCAAATCGGCCGTCAGCAGCGATATCGATGACGATGCGCAGGTCCCGCATTGGGACGAAGCCGTGGCGCTGACCGCGCTGAACGGGCAACAGGCACACCTGCGTGCGCTGCGCGAGCTGTTCCTGTCCGAGCTGCCGGTTGCACGCAACGCGGTGGCCCAGGCGCTTGACCAGCACGATCTGGTTGCGCTGCGCAATCAGTTGCATCGTCTGCAGGCCAGTTGCGGCTTTGTCGGCGCGCTACGACTGGCACGTGCAGTGCGCCAACTGCACAACAACCCGGAGCTCCCCTCGGCCCGGCAACAGTTCGATGCGGCAGTCAAAGCCCTGATGGACTGAGCAACGTAGCTGCAGGAGCGGCCTCGGCCGCGAAGCCGGCGACGGTTTTCATCGCGGGGATGTCTGCAGTTGCAGGCTCCCCCAAAACGGCAATATCAGTGGTTTCGTAGCGCACGCCACTCTTACGACAGCTGGACGCAACATCAACCGGCCGGGCGTACCAGATCGCCCAGCATCTCCCAGGACTTCAAGCCACGCCCACCCAGGTGGTGCAGCAACACCGCGCGCATCTGCACGCGCAGGCTGGCCAGGTCCGCCGCCGCAGGTTGGCTGTCTTCACCCAGCGCCAACAGCGCCGCTCCGGTCGCCAGGCCGCGACGCTCGCCGGCACTGCGCTCGCTGAGCTGACGCAATGGTCCTTGCAGCGGGTCCAGCTGGTAACGCGCGGCCGGATCGATGGGCTGGCCATCGGCCGCATGTGTCCAGTCGAAGCCGAAGCCCAGTGCATCCAGCAGATCGCGTTCAAAACGACGCAGCGACCACGCCAGCTCCTCGGCCTGATCAAGCCGCGCACGCAAGGTGGCAAATGCCTCGTACAACTCCGGCAGCGGGTCCTGGCGGGGCGCCAGCCGCATCACCAGTTCGTTCATGTAGAAGCCGGACAGCATCGCATGGCCCTGCAGGCGCGGTGCCACGTCGCGGCTTTCGGCGGCACGCAGCTGGGCAAGTTCACCACCCAGCACCGCATCGAAAGCGATGGCCTGCAAGGGCTGCAACGCCGCTCTCAGCGCCTGTTTCTTCGGCCCCTGCACGCCCCGCGCCACCAGCCCAAGACGGCCGTGGTCCAGGCTGAGCACTTCCACCAACAAGCTGGTTTCACGCCAGGCCCGCGCGTGCAGAACAAAGCCGGGCTGGTCGGTGATTCGCATCGGCGGCGGGATTCAGGTATCGGGATGGAGGGTTGGCCAAGGAACTGCGCGACGGTTGTTAGCTGTGCCAAGCCCCTCTCTACCCAACCCTTGGCTTCATTCGCCGTAGCCGAACGCCTTGAGCGCAGCCTCGTCGTCGGACCAGCCTTCACGCACGCGCACCCAGGTTTCCAGGAACACCTTGGCACCGAATAGACGCTCCATCTGCAGACGCGCCTTGCCACCGATTTCCTTCAGACGGGTGCCGCCCTTGCCGATGACAATGGCCTTCTGGCCTTCGCGCTCGACCCAGATCACCGCGCCGATGCGCAGCAGGTTGCCATCTTCGGCAAAACGCTCGATCTCGACCGTGGTGGCATACGGCAGTTCTTCGCCCAGCTGACGCATCAGCTGCTCGCGGACCAGCTCACCGGCCAGGAAACGCTGGCTGCGGTCGGTGATTTCGTCTTCGCCGAACATCGGCGGGGCTTCCGGCACCAGACCGATCAGGTCGCGGACCAGCGACTCCAGGCCGTTGCGCTTGAGCGCGGAAATCGGGTGGACGGCAGCAAACTCGCGGCCAACGGTGATCTCCTGCAGGAACGGCAGCAGCGCGCCCTTGTCCTTGAGCCGGTCAACCTTGTTGACCACCAGCACCACCGGGATGCCAGCATCACGCAGCACGTTGAAGGCCAAGGTGTCTTCCTCGTCCCAGCGTCCGGCTTCGATCACCAGCAGGCCGGCGTCCACGCCTTCCAGCGAGCCGCGCGCGGCGCGATTCATCACCCGGTTCATCGCCCGCTTCTGTTGGCGGTGCAACCCGGGTGTATCGACCAGCACCAGCTGGCCTTCGGGGAAGGTGGCAATGCCCAGCAGACGATGGCGCGTGGTCTGCGGGCGGTTGGAAACGATGCTGATCTTGGCACCGACCAACGCATTGGTCAGGGTCGATTTACCGACGTTCGGGCGGCCGATGACCGCGACGCTGCCACAGCGATGGGAGGAGGTGTCGTTCACTTGGAATCCAGTTGTTCGATCGCGGCCGCGGCCGCCTGTTGTTCGGCCAGCCGTCGCGAAGTGCCTTCGCCTTCGGTGCTCACGGCAGGGTCAGCCACGCTGCAACGCACTTGGAAGTGCTTGGCGTGGTCGTCGCCGGTCTCCAGGACCAGCTCGTATACCGGCAGGGGCTTCTGCCGGGCCTGCAGCCATTCCTGCAGGCGTGTCTTGGGGTCCTTCTCGGGCTTGCCTACCGGCACGGCAGCCAGCGAAGTCTCGAACCACGGCAGCACCACCTCCCGGCAAGCCAGGAAACCGGCGTCCAGGTAAATGGCGGCAACCACCGCTTCCACGGTGTCGGCCAGGATCGAGTCACGGCGGTGGCCGCCGGATTTCATCTCGCCCGGCCCCAGCGTCAGCCGCTCGCCCAGGTTGAGGGTGCGCGCGATCACCGCCAACGCGCTCTCGCACACCAGTGCGGCGCGGGCGCGGGTCAACGCGCCTTCGTCGGCCTTGGGCCAACGGGTGAAAAGCGCCTCGGCGACCAGCAGGTTGACGATGCTGTCGCCGAGGTACTCCAGGCGCTCGTTGTGCGGAGCGCCGGCACTGCGATGGGTCAGGGCCTGCTTGAGCAGACCCTGATCCTGAAATGGGTGGCCGATCAGGTCACCCCGCTGGAACGTTCTATTCAACACTGCGCGAAGTCAGGTCCTGGGAATTGTCGAAACGGCCGACGAGGTCGATGTTGCCGATCAGCGGGCGGCGCACTTCGTAGCTCACGTTCATGCGCCAGCCGCCATCAATGCGATCGAACTTGATGTTGTCGCGCTTGACGCTCTCGGAGTAGTTCATGTCCATCCGCTTGAAGAACAGCTCCTGCGCCTTGTTCGGGTCCATGTCGGCGCTGCTCGACTCATTGGCCAACGCTTTCATCGAAGCCTTGACCGCGTAGTACTCCTGGTACATCGGGAACAGCTTCATGCCGACGTAGAGCGCGAAACCAACGACCGCCAGAACTACCACGAACGAGGTCAAGGTCATGCCATTTTGCTTGTACTTCATTGCGATCTCCCCAGATGCGCGTGATGGATGGTGTTCATTGAATGCCTGCCCCGCGACACGCGCAAGCCTGCAAAGACTGAATGGGATCGCCCGCGCAACCCCTTGGGCGCGCGGGCGTGGGCACAAACAAGCCCCTGGACTGGCAGTAGCCGGGCCTGCTCCATGTCGATTACTGGATGCGGTTGCCGATGCGCGACGGCTCGAAGCTGTTCTTGCAGAACCAGCCGCTGCAGTTGAGCCAGATCAGGAAGGCCTTGCCACGCAGGTTCTTCTCCGGTAGCACGCCCCAGAAACGGCCATCGTCGCTGTTGTCGCGGTTGTCACCCATGACCAGATAATGGCCCTGCGGAACCTGCCACTCACCCTGCCCCCGCATGTCCGCCACGCCCAGCTGCTCGAGCACGGTGTGGGTGCGACCAGGCAGGTTTTCGGTCAGCAAGGTGTAACGGGTCGGCTGGCCGTCAAAGACATACTGGCCTTTGACTTCATAGTTCACCGGCTGGCCATTGATCGACAACGTGTCGCCCTGGAAGCCGATGTGGTCACCGGGCAGGCCAACCACGCGCTTGATGAAGTTCTCGCCGATCTGCGGATCGTTGTCCTGGCCCGGATGGCCCGGGAACTGGAACACCACCACGTCGCCGCGCTCCGGCTCGGACACTGGGATGACCTTGGTGTTGGTGATCGGCAGGCGGAAGCCGTAGGAGAACTTGTTGACCAGGATGAAATCGCCGATCAGCAGGTTCGGCATCATCGAGCTGGACGGGATCTTGTACGGCTCTGCGACGAAACTGCGAAGCACCAGCACGATGGCCAGCACCGGGAAGAAGGCGCGCGAGTAATCGACGATCACCGGCTCTTCGCCGTCCAGCAGGCTGGCATTGGCCGCCCGTCGCTTGGCCAGGAACAGCTTGTCCAGCAGCAACACCAGACCCGAACCCAGCGTCAACACGACCAGGGCGATTTCAAACCATTTCATTCGGATTCCTTTTGAATGGCATTGGTGATCGGGGAGCCGGAACAGGCCAAAGCAAGGCGATGCCGCCTTTGATCAACCACCCATTCCGAATACCGCACCACTGTTACTTGTCCATCTGCAACACGGCCAGGAAGGCTTCCTGCGGAATTTCCACGCGGCCCACCTGCTTCATGCGCTTCTTGCCTTCCTTCTGCTTTTCCAACAGCTTCTTCTTGCGCGAAACGTCGCCACCATAGCACTTGGCCAACACGTTCTTGCGCATCGCCTTGACCGTGGTACGGGCGATGATCTGCGCGCCGATCGCGGCCTGGATGGCCACGTCGAACATCTGTCGGGGGATCAGATCCTTCATCTTTTCGCACAGCTCGCGGCCACGACGATCGGCGTGGCTGCGGTGGGCGATCAGCGACAGCGCATCGACCTTGTCGCCATTGATCAGCACGTCCAGACGCACGAACGGACCGGCCTCGAAACGCACGAAGTGGTATTCCAGCGAGGCATAGCCACGGCTGACCGACTTGAGCTTGTCGAAGAAATCCAACACCACTTCGGCCATCGGCAGTTCGTAGCTGATCTGCACCTGGCTGCCCATGTAGTTGATGCCGATCTGGCTGCCGCGCTTCTCTTCGCACAGCTTGATGATGCTGCCGATGTATTCCTCGGGGGTGAGGATGTTGGCGCGGATGATCGGCTCGCGGATTTCCTCGATCGCATTGATCGGCGGCAGCTTGGCCGGGTTGTCCATCATCACGATGGTCCCGTCGCTCTTGAGCACCTCGTAGATCACCGTCGGCGCGGTGCTGATCAGGTCGAGGTTGTACTCGCGCTCCAGGCGCTCCTGCACGATTTCCATGTGCAGCATGCCGAGGAAGCCGCAGCGGAAGCCGAAGCCCATCGCCTCGGAGCTTTCCGGCTCGAAACGCAGCGCGGCGTCGTTCAGGCGCAGCTTGTCCAGCGCTTCGCGCAGGTCCGGATAGTCCTCGGCATCGACCGGGAACAGGCCGGCGAACACGCGCGGCTGCATTTCCTGGAAGCCCGGCAGCGGCTCGGCGGCCGGGTCGGCCAGCAGGGTCAGCGTATCGCCGACCGGCGCACCGTGGACATCCTTGATGCTGGCGTTGATCCAGCCCACCTCACCGGCACGCAGGGAAGGCATTTCCTTGCGCTTGGGAGTGAACACGCCCACCTTGTCGACCAGATGCCAGCGGCCGGTGGACATGACCTGGATCTTGTCGCCGGCCTTGATCTCGCCCTGCATCACGCGCACCAGCGAGACCACGCCCAGGTAATTGTCGAACCAGGAATCGATGATCAGTGCCTGCAGCTTGTTGCTGCCACGGTCGGCCGGCGGCGGAATGCGGTGGACGATGGCTTCGAGCACCTCCTCCATGTTCAGGCCGGTCTTGGCGCTGACTGCCACCGCGTCGGAAGCGTCGATGCCGATCACGGCTTCGATCTCGGCCTTGGCACGGTCGATGTCGGCGGTCGGCAGGTCGATCTTGTTGAGGACCGGCACCACTTCCAGGCCCTGTTCAATGGCCGTGTAGCAGTTGGCCACCGACTGCGCCTCCACACCCTGGGCGGCGTCGACCACCAGCAGCGCGCCTTCGCAGGCGGCCAGCGAGCGGCTGACTTCATAGGAGAAGTCGACGTGGCCCGGGGTGTCGATGAAGTTCAGGAAGTAGGTCTGGCCGTTGCGGGCCGTGTATGGCACCGACACCGACTGCGACTTGATGGTGATGCCACGCTCGCGCTCGATCGGATTGTTGTCGAGCACCTGCGCCTCCATCTCGCGCGCGGTCAAACCGCCGCACAACTGGATGATGCGGTCGGCAAGCGTGGACTTGCCGTGGTCGACGTGGGCGATGATGGAAAAGTTGCGGATCATCCGCATTGAATCGTGTGACATAGGTGGCGGCGGCGCGCGGCGTCGTCAGGATAACGGGCCATTATCGCATGCCCGGCAGGGGGCCCGCACAGGGGGCCTGCCGGCGGCTGAACGAAAGGAGCCGCCCGAAGGCGGCTCCCGTTGGCATTGCTGCCCCGGCCAGCTTACTCGCCGGCACGGATCGCAACGAAGCTGCTGTTGCCGCCGGCACGGACCAGCAACATGACCACGTCGCCCTTCCTGTACCCGGACAACTCGCGGTTCAGTGCCGCGACGCTGCCCACCGGGCTGCGCCCGACCTGCAGCACCACCATGCCCGGCGCCAGCCGCGCCTCACGCGCGGCCTGGCTCTTCACCCCGGTGATGCGGACACCCTCGCCCGCTTCCAGGCCCAGCTGACGGCGTTCGGCAGCGGTCAGGTCGGCCACATCCAGGCCCAGCAGGGCATTGGCGCCCACCTGCGGCTTGCCTTCCTCGGCTGCGGCGCCGGCATTGCCCGGACGTGCCGCGTCTTCGGCCAGTTCAGTCAGGGTCACGGTGATCTCACGCGCCTTGCCGTCGCGCACGATGCCCATGCGCACCTTGCTGCCCGGCGGCATGGCGCCGATCATCGGCGGCAGTTCGCTGGCGTCGTTGATCTCGGTGCCGTTGACCGAGCGGATCACATCACCCACCTCGATACCGGCCTTGGCCGCCGAGCTGTCCGGCACCATCTGGTTGACCAGCGCACCCCGGCTGTCCGGCAGCTTCAGGCCCTCGGCGGCATCGCCGGTCAACGGCCCGACCATCACGCCCAACTGGCCACGGCTGACCTTGCCGGTCTTCTTGATCTGCTCAACCGCATTCATCGCCAGGTCGATCGGAATGGCGAAGCTGATGCCCATGTAGCCACCGGACGCGGAGAAGATCTGCGAGTTGATGCCGACCACCTCGCCGCGCGTATTCAGCAGCGGGCCACCGGAGTTGCCCTGGTTGATCGCCACGTCGGTCTGAATGAACGGCACATAGCGCTGTTCCTGCCCGCCGGTGCTGCGGCCCAGTGCGCTGACGATGCCCGCGGTGACCGAGTGCTCCAGACCGAACGGCGAACCGATCGCCACCACCCACTGGCCGGCCTTGAGCGTACTGGAATCACCCACACGCACGGTCGGCAGGTTCCTGCCTTCAATCTTCAGCAAGGCCACGTCGTACTGGGCATCGCTGCCGACCACCTTGGCGGTGAATTCGCGGCGATCACTGAGCTTGACCTTGACCGTCTCGGCACCATCGATGACGTGATGGTTGGTGAGCACATAACCATCATTGGAAATGATGAAGCCCGAGCCCATGCCACGTCCGCGCGGACCGCTTTCAGGCCCCTGCTGGCCCGGCCCCGGGAAGTCCGGACCGAAGAAGCGACGGAAGAACTCCGGCATCTCGTCCATGTTCGGGCCATTGCCCGCGCGCGGATTGCTGCGCGCGCCGATGACGGTTTCAACCTTGACCACGCCAGGACCCACCCGGTCCACGAGCTGGGTGAAGTCCGGCAACCCGCTGACCAGTTGCGGCGCCGGGGCAACCTGGCGTGCGGCGGCAACCTGCTCGGTGGGCGCGGTGGGCGCCTCGCTCTGGGCGCAGGCCACCAGCGGCAGGGTCATGGCCAGCAGGCCAAGCACCTTGGACGGGATCACCCGGGTCGAATTCGCGCTGTTCAAAGTACGGTGAGTCATCAGCATCGAGCCTCCGTTTCATCTGATATTGGTAGGTCGCCGTGCCCCAGCACGCCGGTGGCGGCATGCGACAGCGGCATGTCTGGAAGGCGCCAGCGCTGAGTTGCGGCCGGCGCCCGGGAAATCAACGGCGCAGCGGCTGCGCTTGCGGCTCGGCCGGTTCGGCGTCCTGCGCAGGCAGTCGCGGCTCGAACGGGTAGAACGTCGCCCCGCCCTGTTGCTGCGTCGGGAAGCTGGCGTTGAGCGCACCACCCTGGGACAGGGTTGAGCGCGGCCATGGCCGTGCCTGCAACGTGGCGGCAGCAGCGAACGGATCCTGCGCCTGTGCATTGGCATGGATGGCAGGCACCGGTGCGGCGGCGGCCAATGCCCGTTGTGGTTCGGTCACGCGGGCAACCGTGGCGCCACGGGCGGCCTGCTGGGTCCGGGTGGCACTGCCACGGCGTTGCGTGGCGTCCTGTCGGCGTGCGGCAGCCACCGCCACGGCCGGTGCCGCGGCAACCAGCCCGGCGGCTGCATCAGCAGCGGAGACCGCGCCGGCACCATCAGCTTCGGTCGCTCCGGCCGATACCGGGCTGACCTGCGCGGTGGTGGCGATGACGGTTTCAGGCAGGCTGCTTTCCGGAAGCTGCTCGCGGGCCATGAACAACGCCACCGCTGCAACCGAAGCCGCCAGCGCGGCACCGCCGCCCCAGCGTTTCCAGCCCCGGCGCGCGGCGCGCTGGGGCGTTTCGTTCAGTACCGGACCGTGCTGGGCCACATCGGCGGCGATGGCCTGGGACACCTTGAGGCTGAAATCCAGCGGCGCTGGCGCACAGGCACGACCACGCAGGGCATCACCGAGCAGTTGCCAACGCTCCTGGCAGGCGGACAGCTCGGCGTCACGCTCAAGCCGACGCAGCATGAAACGCGCTTCGTCAGCGGCCAACTCACCATCCACCAGCGCTGACAGCTGCTGGCGGTAATGAAGTTCAAATTTGTCGGGGCTATTGGTCATTTCCAGGGTACGGCCGTTGGTATTCATATGCGGCTCCGTTCACGGGTTGCACTGGCGGTATCCAGCAAGGGCCGCAGCTGCGCGTCGATGGCCTCGCGTGCACGGAATATCCGCGAACGCACCGTGCCGATCGGGCAACCCATCTTCTGTGCTATTTCCTCGTAACTCATGCCTTCCACCTCTCGCAACGTGATGGCCGAGCGCAGCTCTTCAGGCAACGCATCGACCGCCTTCATCACGGTCTGTTCCAGTTCCTGGCGCATCAACTCGCGCTCGGGCGTGTCGGTGTCGCGCAGACGGGTGCCGCTGTCGAACTGCTCGGCATCACCGATGTCGACATCGTCGGTCGGCGGGCGCCGGTTGTGTGCGGCCAGGTAGTTCTTTGCGGTATTCACTGCGATCCGATGCAACCAGGTATAGAACTGGGCGTCGCCACGGAAGTTCCCAATCGCGCGGTAAGCGCGGATGAAAGTGTCCTGGGCCACGTCCTGACATTCACTCCAGTCGGCGATGTAGCGCCCGATCAGCGCGACGATCCGGTGCTGGTACTTGCGCACCAGGACATCGAACGCCGCACTCTCGCCGCGCTGCACGCGCCGGACCAGTTCCAGATCCAGCTCCTGCGGTGTTTCAACCTCGGCCATAACGGGCCGCACTCCTGTCAGCCCAACCGACGTCGGGCAATGAGACCGCTGCTCGCGGAAAAAGTTCAGCCCCCTCGCCGGAGGGGGCCGCACCGGCTTTTAACTCCCGTTCGGCTAGGCTGTCGGGAAGCAGCGGCCGGCGCGAATGCATCACATACCCAAGCATTGGGATTTGACGCCGGGGAAACAACCTCTGGATCATAGCGATCTTCTCCATACACAACCGGATGGAACGTCCCATGCTTTCAGGCTTCGACGGGCTCCGCTTCAATCATTGGCACACCGAACTGCGTGAAGACGGCATCGCAGTGCTCAGCCTCGACCGCCAGGACAGCCCCGTCAATGCGATGTCGCAGGACGTGCTGCTGGAACTGGGCGACATCGTCGAACGCCTGGCCATCGACCCGCCCAAGGGCGTGGTGGTGCGCTCGACCAAGCCGGCCGGCTTCATCGCAGGCGCCGACCTGAAGGAGTTCCAGGAGTTCGACCGGCGCGGCACGGTCAATGACGCCATCCGGCGCGGCCAGACCGTCTACCAGAAGCTGTCCGAGCTGCCCTGCCCGACCGTGGCCGCCATCCACGGCCATTGCCTGGGCGGCGGCACCGAACTGGCGCTGGCCTGCCGCTACCGTGTGGCCTCCAACGATGCTTCCACCCGCATCGGCCTGCCGGAAACCCAGTTGGGCATCTTCCCGGGCTGGGGTGGCAGCGCGCGCCTGCCGCAGCTGGTGGGCGCCCCGGCGGCGATGGACATGATGCTGACCGGCCGCACCCTGTCAGCCTCGGCTGCGCGCGGTATCGGCCTGGTGGACAAGGTTGCCGCACCGGCGGTGCTGGTGGATGCGGCGGTATCACTGGCGCAGAGCGGTACGACCCGGCCGTTCAAGCAGCGCGCCACCGCCTGGGCGACCAACAGCTGGCTGGCTCGCAAGATCCTGGCCCCGCAGATGGCCAAGCAGGTCGCGCGCAAGGCCAAGAAGGACCAGTACCCGGCACCATATGCACTGATCAGCACCTGGGAACGTACCGGTGGCAGCAACATCCAGAAACGCCTGGATGCCGAGCGCCGGGCCGTGGTCAAGCTGGCCGGCAGCCCGACCGCACGCAATCTCATCCGCATCTTCTTCCTGACCGAGCGGCTCAAGGGCCTGGGCGGCAAGGACTCCGGCATCAAGCATGTGCATGTGGTCGGCGCCGGCGTGATGGGCGGTGATATCGCCGCATGGGCCGCCTACAAGGGCTTCACAGTGACCCTGCAGGACCGCGAGCAGCGCTTCATCGACCCGGCCATGACCCGCGCCCAGGCGCTGTTCGAGAAAAAGGTGAAGGACCCGGCCAAGCGCCCGGATGTAGTCGCACGACTGAAGGCCGACCTGGCCGGTGACGGCGTGGCGCAGGCCGACCTGGTGATCGAGGCCATCATCGAGAATCCGGAAGCCAAGCGTGCGCTGTACCAGTCGCTGGAGCCGAAGATGAAGGCCGATGCGCTGCTGACCACCAACACCTCCTCGATCCCGCTGGTCGAGTTGCGCGACCACATCCAGCGCCCGGCGCAGTTTGCCGGCCTGCACTACTTCAACCCGGTGGCGCAGATGCCGCTGGTGGAAATCATCCACCACGACGGCATGGCCCCGGAAACCGAAAAGCGCCTGGCCGCGTTCTGCAAGGCGCTGGGCAAGTTCCCGGTGCCGGTGGCCGGTACGCCGGGCTTCCTGGTCAACCGCGTGCTGTTCCCGTACATGCTGGAAGCTGCCACCGCGTATGCCGAAGGCATCCCCGGCCCGGTGATCGACAAGGCCGCGGTGAAGTTCGGCATGCCGATGGGCCCGATCGAGCTGCTCGATACGGTGGGGCTGGATGTCGCCGCCGGCGTGGGCAAGGAGCTGGCACCGTTCCTGGGCCTGCAGGTTCCCGCAGCGCTGGCTACGGTTGAACAGAACAAGCGTGGCAAGAAGGACGGCCAGGGCATCTACAAGTGGGAGAACGGCCGTGCGGTGAAGCCGGAAGTGGCCAAGGACTACCAGGCACCGTCGGACCTGGAAGACCGTCTGATCCTGCCGCTGCTCAACGAGGCCGTGGCCTGCCTGCACGATGGCGTGGTCGCCGATGCCGATCTGCTTGATGCCGGGGTGATCTTCGGCACCGGTTTTGCGCCGTTCCGTGGCGGCCCGATCCAGTACATCCGCTCGGCCGGGGCTGATGGGCTGGTTGAGAAGCTCAAGACCCTGCAGGCGCGTTATGGCGACCGCTTTGCACCGCGCCAGGGTTGGGACATGGCGGTGTTGCGTGAGCCGGTGATCTGAGTGCGTTGTTGATTGATTGATGGAATGAAAAACGGAGCCTTGTGGCTCCGTTTTTCATTTGGAAAGCGGCTGGGCGCTTTGCGCTCTCCCCTCACCCCAACCCCTCTCCCGCAGACGGGAGAGGGGCTGAAGCTGCATTTGCGGGCTGTGTTTCACGCCGCGAGAAATCGAGCCCCCCACTCGCGCGCGAGGAGCCAAGGCTGCAGTTGCAAGAGGCACTTCAGATTGCGAGATACAGAGCCCCTCTTCCGCAGGCGGGAGAGGGGCTGAAGCTGCAGTTACGAGTTGCTTCAAATTGCTGGATATCAAGCCCCTCTCCCGCTCGCGGGGCGATACGGACTTGCCAGCGAAGCTCCGGTTCGCAGCCCGTTGAACGCCTTTGCGCTGAAGCAAGGGCCGGGGCCCGGTGCGGGGGTGGGGTGGGGTGAGGGCGAACTTCAGCGATGCACGTGCCCGTGATGCCCCTGCCGGTCTGAACCGTGCGAATGCCCATCGTGATCGTGATCGTGATCGTCAGCAGCCTGCGGCTTCATATCCGCGCAGTCGTCACCGCAGTGATCCACTTCCACCTGCAATGTGACGTGATCGATTCCGAAACGCTCATGCAGCACATCAGCCAGCTTTCGACGCAGCACGTCCGGCTCCTGCCCCTCGTTCATCACCACATGCGCGGTCAGCGCCGGGGTGCTGGAGGCCAATGCCCAGACATGCAGATCGTGGATACCTGCAACACCGGCATGGCCGCGCAACGCTTGCTCCACATCACCCAGCACCACGCCCTTCGGCACGCCTTCGAGCAATACGTTGATCGCGTCGCGCAGCAACACCCACGTGCGCGGCAGCACCCACAGGCCGATCAACACCGCCAGGATCGGATCGACCAACGTCCAGCCGGTGAAATGGATGATCAGGCCGCCGGCAATCACCGCCACCGAGCCGAGCATGTCGCTCCACACTTCAAGGTAGGCGCCCTTGACGTTCAGGCTCTCGCCACTGCCGGCGCTGAGCAGGCGCATGGCGATCAGGTTGACCACCAGGCCGAACGCGGCCACCCACATCATGCCGGTGGACGCGATGTCCTGCGGCTGACGGAAACGCTCGGCGGCCTCCCACAGGATGTAGATGCCCACGCCGAACAGCAGCAGGCCGTTGGTCACCGCGCCCAGCGCTTCCAGGCGCGCGTAACCGTAGGTGCGCCTGGCATCGGGCGGACGTCGGCTCAGGCGCACGGCAGTCAGCGCGATCATCAGACCGAGTGCGTCGGTGGCCATGTGCGCCGCGTCGGACAGCAGCGCCAGGCTGTTGGTCCAGAAGGCGCCGATCACCTCCACGATCAGATAGGACGTGGTCAGCCCCAGTGCCCACCACAAGGGTTTCTCGTGGCGGATTTCGCTGGGAAGGTGATTGTGGTCGTGGCTCATGGACTGGCTCCGGAAGTGGCGGCCAGCTTAGTCAGCCCTGCGTGACGGAGACTATTACATCCGACGCCGGCGCCGACCGGCAGTTCATGCACGGCCGGCGCACGTTGCTGCGGCTCAGCGCGGCCCCAGCACCTTCGCCAGATCTTCGCCCTGCGGCATGCCCGAACGCATCTGCACGCTGCCATCGACATCCTTGAACAGGATGCCCGGCGTGCCCTGGAAGCCCAGCTCCAGCATCAGCAATTCGTTGGCGCGCAGCTTGGCCTGCACATCGGCCGGCACCGTCGGCAGCGGCTTGATGCCGCCCTTGGCGAAATTACGCTCGTTCTCCAGCAGCGCCTGTTCCGGCGAAGCCGCGCCGAGGATGGCGGCGGCCTTGTTGGCGCTGTCCTCGCGGATCACGCCCACCAGGATTTCGCGGATCTGCACCTTGCCCGATTCCACCCACGGCCGCGCCGCTTCCCAGAAATGGTTGCAGTAGGGGCAGTTCGGATCACTGAAGGCGTAGATGACGCGCGGCGCATCCGCCTTGCCGTCAGCCACCCAGTGACTGGCTTCCACCTTGCTCCAGGCCTGCGCACCCAACGGGGCCGATACCAGTTCCTTGAGTTTGGCCGCGCTCACGTCTTCGCCCTGCGCGTTGACCAGCGTACCAACCACCGCGTACTGACCGTCCTTGGACACATACACACCCAATGGCCGCTGGCCGGCAACGCCGGCATAACCGGTCAGGCCGACCGGGGTTTCAAACGTGCCCATGAACTCCACGCCCTGCGAGCGCAGCGTCTTGACCACGGCCGGCTCGTTGGCGGCAACCGGCTTCGCAGCAGGTGCAGCGGCTGGCTTGGCGGGTTCACCATCACGGGCGCAGGCCGTCGGCACCAGGGCCGCAGTGGCCAGCAGGAACAACATCGAACGGGAACGGATCATCATTTACCTCTTCAGAAAATCGAAATTCACTGCAACTGGCGCAGGCGTGTTTCCAGCGTCGCGCGCGACAACTCGCCCATGTGCAGGCTGTGCAGGCGGCCATCGGCGCCAAAGAACAAGGTGGTGGGCAGCGCGCGTGCGCCGGTCTGCTGCATGACCTTGGACTCCTCGTCGAGCAGCACGTTGTCCATCCGCAACTGCTCGGAAGCCAGATAGGCCGCCACTTCCTCGCTTGTTTCGCCCTGGTTGGCGAACACGAACTGCACCTGTGCGTGCTGCTTCTGCGCGGCGGCCAGCACCGGCATCTCGCGCCGGCATGGTCCGCACCAGGTAGCCCACAGATTCACCACCACCGGCTTGCCGGCGAACGCCGACAACGGTGCGGGCTGTCCCTGCAGGTCGGCCAGCACGGCATCGGGAAGCGGAATGGCCGAGCGCTGCATTGCGAACAATGTCATCCCGCCGATGGCCCAGAACGCCGCACCCGCCGCCAGCCCAAGCAGCACTGGCTTGCGCGGTGCCCAACGCCGTGTCTTCCACAGTGCATACGCCGCGGCGACCAGCAGCCCGGCGCTGACGGAGTAACCGCCATCGCCCAGGCGGATGATCGACAACGGCTGGGCCAGGTAGTCGCCTGCATGCCAGGCCACGTGGGCCAGCCGTGCGCCCAGCAGGCCGAGCAGGAAGGCATCCAGCACCACGGCACCGGCGCGGCTGCGGCGTTCTTCGGCCGCCGGTGCCAACAGCCGGGCAAATCCCCAGGCAACCCCCAACGCCAGCAATGCCACCAACGCCATCAACGGAAATGGGCCGGCGCTGATCATCGCCTCACGCCCGCACAGGTAATCTTCAACACTTCATTTCGCACTTGAACCCTCAATCAAACCCGGCCACTGCCGATAACTGTCAGTTGCCCTTCGGCAACCTGCCTATCCTACGCATGAATACCGCTCCTCTTGTTACCGATGCCGAAAGCGCGGCCCTTGTCGCCGACTGGCGGCACAGCCTCGCCAGTGCCGGTGCCCCGGCCTGCGCCGTACTGGCCGATATCGCCCAGCACCACGCCGCCGAACTGGCCGCACATTTCTACAAAGTCATGCTGAACGACACGCGAGCATCCCGCTCGCTGTCGCATGACCAGGTGCGCGTGCGCCTGCAGCCGGCGATGCAACGCTGGGTATCCGACCTGCTCAACGCCAACCCTGACAACGTGGAACAGTTGATCGCCAACCAGCGGGTGGTCGGTGACGTGCATGCGCGGATCGGCATCCCGGTGGATCTGGTCACGCGCGGCACCCGTGTTCTGAAACAGCGCATGTTCGCACTTATCGCCGAGCACGCCGGGCATGGCGAGGCAGCGCATGCGGCAATGACCAGCCTGACCGCGTCGTTCGACATCGCCCTGGAGGGCATGACGCTGGCCTATTCCAACGCGCGCGAGCGCTCTTCGCGCACCGATGCGGCCTACCGCCTGTTCTCGCTGGTACAGAACGTGAGCACCGAGCGCGAACGCCAGCGCGCATTGCTGCTGGACTGGGAAAACACCCTGCTTTACGCCCTGGCCAGCCAGGACGAAGTGGTGGGTGCGCAATCGCTGGCCCAATCCGAATTCGGACTGTGGTTCACCCACAAAGGCATTCCCAGCTTCGGCGAAAGCACCGAAACGCGGCAGATCAACAACCTGATCAGCGAGATCGACCAGCTGCTTCAGCACACCCTGCAACGCGGCAGCACGCCCCAGCAACGCGCCGCACAACTGCAGGATGTGCGGATGAAGGTGAGCCAGATCCGCAATCTGCTGGGCATGCTGTTCGAGCGCATCGGCGAACTGGATGCCGGTTCCGATGCCCTGACCAATCTGCTCAACCGCCGCTTCCTGCCCACGGTCCTGCGCCGTGAGATCGAACTGGCCGAGAAATCCAAGGGTAGTTTCGCGGTGCTGCTGCTGGACCTGGATCACTTCAAGGCCATCAATGACGAGTACGGCCACGAGGCCGGCGATCGCGCGCTGCAGCATGTGGCCGGCATCCTCAACCAGTTCACCCGTGGCAGTGACTACGTGTTCCGTTACGGTGGCGAGGAGTTCGTCGTGGTGCTGGTGGCGGTCGAAGAACAGCAGGCGCTGGTGATTGCCGAAGGCCTGTGCCGGCGCATTTCCGACTCCCCGGTACCGCTGGGTGACGATCATCGCCTGGACATCACCACCAGCATCGGCGTGGCGCTGTATGACGGCCACCCGGACTACGAGCGGGTGATGGCGCGTGCCGATGCCGCCATGTACCAGGCCAAGAAGCAGGGCCGCAACCGCGTCGTGCTCGGCAATGAAAGGCTGCCGGCCGCACCCGGCCGCGCCGCGTTGCAGCGCGGCTGACCGACGGGCAGTGCTGTCGGCACTGCCCGATGAACCGGCGGGCTGAACGGACAGGCTGAACCGTCCTCCGCACGCGGCTGTGGCGTTGCGACAGCCAACCGATCATCGATTCCGGCCAGCAATACGCTGGCCCGCACCGCGCATCGCCTGCGCTTCTGTACCCACAATTCATACGGACAGAAGCCGCCCGCCCGCGCCCCGCCGCCAACCCCACGGCTCGGCCCGCGACCGGCAAACCCATGCCCAGCAACGCCTGGCGTGAGACACGACCGGCGTCGCGCAGGAACCGTGCATCCGCTCGACATCGGCCGCAAACCTGCGTCAGTCATCTGTCACGCCGTGCGGGTACAAGGTTGCCGCCGCAGCCACCCCACTCGATCCACCGCGTTGAACATTCCGCTCCCATCACGGCATCTCTATGCCGCCGGCCACTTCGTCCGGACCCTTGCCTGGTCGTTCGTCGACCTGACGCTGGCGTACTACCTGCACACCCGGCTGGCAATGCCGGCACCGCGCATCGGCCAACTGCTGGCAGCTTCGTTCACCTACAGCAGCGTGCTCGATCTGCTGATGGCCGCGGCATTCGCCAGGGTTCGCGACCAGCACCGCCTGGCACTGCGGCTGCAGATGATCGGCGGGCTGGGCACCGCCGCCTGCGCCTGCCTGCTGTTCCTCCCGTTCCCGCCGGCAACACAGGAGCAGACCTACTGGCAGCTTCTGGGCTGCTCGCTGGCCTTCCGCACGTTCTACGCACTCTACGATGTCGCCCAGAACGCGCTCACCTCGCTGCTGCCGGAAGACGACGTCGACGCCGAACGTTACGTCGCCCTCCATGCAACGGCCATCCCCTGCGCGAAACTGTGCGTCGCCGCGGCCATGTTCGCCGTTATCGGAGAGCGCTCCGGGATGCGACACGCAGCAGAACTGTGGATCTGCATGGTGATCGCACTGCTGATCGTCCTGACCTGCATGCCATTGGCCTGCAACGTCGGCAGGCCCCCTCCCGTGCTGGCTACGCGGGCCGAACGCAGCGGCGTCCGTCGCGCGCCATTGCTGCCGTTGTTGCCGGTGCTGATGGCCACCGCCGTCGAGATCGTGCTCGTGGGAGTGCTCGCGCGCCTGTTCCCCTTTGCCAGCCACGGCGCTGCGCTCACCCTCGCGCTGGTCATCGGCATGCTTGCGGCACGGCCGGGCGTCGCCTGGTTGCAGCGTCGGCTGGGAAGCGAAGCACGCGTGATCCTGCTGTTGTCCGGGTCCGGAATCGTCGGCGCGGTCGCCCTTCTGGAGATTGCCTCGGCCCTGCCCGCGATCCTGTGCGCCACCCTCCACGGTTTCAGCCGCGCCGGCACGGGGGTGATCAAATGGCGCCGCACCGCACGGATCGCACGACTCCATGCATGCCGGAGCGGCCACCAGGTGGACCTGTCCTGTTTCGCGCTGCTCACCGGCACCATGAAGCTCGCCCTCGGACTCTCGTCATTGCTGGCGACGGCGCTGTTTCCAGGCGTACAGGTCCACGCCCCCGCCACCGTTGCCCTGGTCGTCGTGATGCTGATCGTCGGCAGCATCCTCTCCACCGTCCTGCTCACGCTGCCGTACCGGCAGCGCGCACCTATCGGAATGCCTCCTTGAGCCTTCATCCGGCCCCCCTTCCCCGCCACCGTCCATCGATCCGGCTGGATACGGACCACAAGCGCATCGTGGGGCTGCTGCGAACGATGGGGAGCGCACCGCGTATCGCCATCGCCCATCAGCTGGACATGCACAACGGTGCATTGACCCGTCTGACCCGGGAGCTGCTGATGCTGGGCGTGGTCGAAGAGCGTGCGCCCACGGCCGACGGACAACGCGGCCGGCCTTTGGTGCCATTGGCACTGGCCGGCGGCGCGGGTTACGCCGCCGGTGCAACCGTTCATCCCGGTTGGCTGGAGATCGCGCTGGTGGACTTTGCCGGCCATGTCCTCGCCCGCGACACGACCGCCTTCGACAGCCCCGACCCGGAAGACTTCGTCCGGGTGCTGGACCAGCGCCTGCATGCGCTGACCCATCGGCCCGCGCTGCTCCACTCGCGCTTCCTCGGCCTGGGCGTGGCCGTTCCTGGCCCAGTGGTAGCCTCCAGCCCCGCGCAGCGGCACGTCGTGAACTGGCTGCACGGATGGCGGGCGATCGACAACCACCACTTCTTCAATGATCGCTTCAGCTTCCCGGTCTGGGTCGAGAATGACGCCACGCTGGCGGCGCTGGCCGAGTACCACGACAGCGGCCTGATCCGCGACTGCGCATCGGCGCTGTTGCTGTTCATTGGACACGGCGTTGGGGGCGGAGTGATCCATCGGCGCAGCGTGTTGCGCGGGGAGTTCAACAATGCCGGCGATATCGGCAGATTGTTCCCGCTGGACGCTCCCCGCCCTTCCGGATTGGATCTGCTCGCCACGCTGCGTGCAGCCGGAGCGGACATCCGCACGTTGTTCGAGCTCGAGCGGCACCTGGACGAGCACATCGACATCGTCGATGTGTGGGCCGCGCGCGCCGGCCAGCAACTCGGTGTTGCCGCCAAAGCCGGCACGGCGTGGCTCGATCCGGGTGCGGTCATCCTTTCGGGCCCACTGCCGCTGCGTGTACTCGACGCCGTGGGCGCACAACTGGCACAGCGCAGCCATTGGAGCAGCACGCTGGACCTGCCGCAGCCACGCCTGCATGTCTCGCGCCTGGCCGGTTCGGCGGTGTCGATCGGCGCCGCGTTGCTCCCGATCCACCGGCTCAGCGCCGACGATGCGACCTGAGTATTTATTTCCGAAGAAGCAAACAAATCCGTCATCGATCAAACCTACCGTGCTGCGGTCTTCCTCACCGCCCCACAAGGCCGTTCCCTCGATGAAACCTTCCCTCCTGATGTCAGCGATCAGCCTGGCATTGATCACCCTGCACGGTACCGTCCTGGCCCAATCCTCTCCTGCTGCCCAGGACACCGGAACCGGTCAACCCGAAAGCACGGCCGCCACGCTGGATGCCGTGGTCGTCACCGGTGCCGCGCGTACCCAGCGACGCTTCGACGCCTCCTATGCCGTGAACGCACTCAGTCGCGAGGACATCCAGAAGCTCGCACCGAAGAACTACGCCGAGCTGCTCGGCGGCGTGCCCGGCATCCATGTGGAGGCCACCGGCGGCGAGGTGATGAACATCACCCGCCTGCGCGGCATCCCCACCGACCGCGGCTACATCACGTTCCAGCAGGATGGCCTCCCGCTCTACCACGAGCTGGAAGGCAACTTCTTCAATTCCGGCGACGGCATGAACCGCCTCGACGTGATGAATCAACGCGTGGAAGTGGTGCGCGGGGGCCCGGCACCGATCTACGCCAGCGGCAGCGCCGCCATCGTCAACAACATCCTGGCCGAAGGAAGCGAGCAGACCCACGGCAAGGCCCAGATCACCGTGGGCGACACCGGGCTGTACCGCAGCGAGCTCTACCAGTCCGGTGCCTTGGACAAGGACACCTTCTACGCGATCGGCGGATTCGTGCGCGAGCATGATGGCTACCGCGACAACGGCTTCCCGAATGACAAGGGCGGCCAGATCCGCGCGAACATCAAACACTTCATCGACGACACCCAGTGGTTCAAGGTCAGCGCCACCTACGTCGATGACCACAACACGTTCTACCTGCCCATTCCGGTGGCCGACCCCCGCGATTCCAATGTCTCGCTCGATCCCTACATCGACTACTTCACCGGCACCCTCAATACCCCGTCGCTGCGCAGCGTGGACCTGAAGTACCTGGACAGTGCCGGCGCCGTGCAGAGCATGAACCGTGATCTTGCCGATGGCCGCCACATGCGTTTCGGCAACATTGGCTTCCAGTACGAGAACAGCGCCGGCGACTGGGTCGTCTCACTCAAGTCCGGCTACACCAAGGGCAGCAATACGTTCGACGCCCTGTACTCGACCACCAACCCCAGCGACGCCACCACCTTCGCCAACGGCTACCTCTCGGCGGCCCGCAACGCATTCGGCGCAGAGGTGGCGCGCATCGGCTACGCCATCGCCGGCAGCAATGGCAGTGTGCCGTACGATCCTTCCACCGAATCCGGGCTGGTGATGTCCGGCCAGTACCGCGCGGCGGATTCGGATTTCTATTCCGGCCAGGCCGACCTGGGTGCGGCCCGCCTGTTCGAAACCGCCCTGGGAACGCACGACGTCAATGTCGGCGTCTATACCTCGTTCTATGGCAGCACCTCGTTCAACGTGTACCAGGACATGCTGCTGCAGGTCCACGACCAGCCCCAGCTGCTGGACCTGGTGGCCTATGACGCCAATGGCAACCCGCTGGGGTACGTCACCGACAACGGCATCCTGCGCAGCGCCACCACACTCAACCGCGGCGAAGTCGATGCCCGCATGTTCGCGGTCTACGCCAACGACACCTGGTCGGTGACCGAACGGCTGAAACTCGATGCCGGCATCCGCCACGAGCGCTACCGCTACGAGGGCTACGCCGAGCAGACCACGCAGGCCAACATGGGGGATGCGAGTACCCTGGCCGACGACGCAACCCGGAGCTTCACCGGCACCGTCCAGCATCACACGCTGGACCCGCACGCGACCAACTGGACACTCGGGGCCAACTACGACCTCAGCTCCACCGTGGGTGCGTACGCACGCATCTCGCACATGGAAGTGGTGCCGAACTCGTCGGTGGCACGCAGCATCGACGCCACCATCGTGACCACCAAGCTGGACCAGTACGAGCTGGGACTGAAGGCCGCCTTTGGCCGCTCCTATCTCTACCTGACGGCGTTCTACACCAAGTTCGATCCGCTCAATGCCTCCTTCACTGCCTACAACCCCAGCACCGGCCGCAACGACCAGTCGGTCCCGTTCATCGGCACCGCCGTATCCAAGGGCGTGGAGGTGGACGGCATGTTCCACGCTAGCGACTGGTTCAGCGTGTCCGGCGCAATCACCGTCAGCGACCCGCAATACAAGGATCTGCAGAACGACTCCGGTGCCGACCCCTCCGCGGTGAACGGCATGCAGATCGTTCGCGAGCCCAAGCTGTACGGCAACCTGCGCCCAAGCTTCAGCTACGCCCGTGGCCAGGACCAGTTTGAAACGTGGCTGCGCTACGACTTCGTGGGCAAGTCCTATGTCGATCTGTTCAACCAGACCGCATTGCCGGCCTACCAGACCCTGGGCATGGGAGTGTCGTGGAAACGCGGCGCCTGGGGCGTGCAACTGGTCGGCGACAACCTGACCAACGAGAAGGGACTGACCGAAGGCAACACCCGCACCGACATCCTGGACGGACAAGGCACGGCGGAGGCGATCTACGGGCGGCCCCTGTTCGGCCGCAATTTCCGCCTGACGATCAGCAGGAGCTGGTGATACGCCGCTACCTGCCGGGATGCGGCATCACGCCGCCGGCAGGGAATGTGCGTCCTTCGCCGGCCACCGCCAAGGACCGCATCCGTGCGGCCTTGGCGATGCGGCGGTTCCCCCCCCCCGGCCCAGCGCCAGGTTGCGGTGGCTGAGGCCGACCATCGGCACATGCCGTACGACATGACGACGGCATAAGCTCGGGCGCGATGTCCTCCGCATCCGTCACCCGCTCCCTGCCGATGTCCCTGCTCCGTACCGCCATCCTGCTCCTGTGCCTGTTCCCGATGATCGCGGCGGCCGCCGAACCGGTGCTGCCTGCCGAACACGTCGATGCCGATGGGCCCTACGTGTTCCGCAGCGGCAAGCGGCTGCAGGCGCACTGGATCTGCGATGACCACGTGGTCTCGCGCACGCTGCGGCAACGCACCAGCGGCGAGCGGCTGCCACCGCAGTGCGGCTACCCTCATCCCCTGCGCCTGACCGCACCGGCCGCTTCGGCGGCTGCCGTACTGCCCGCGGTGCCACGCATCGTGGCGGTCTCCGACATTCATGGCCAATACGGCCTGCTGGTCCGCCTGCTGCGCGCACACCATGTGATTGATGCGCAGGACCGCTGGTCGCTGGGCCGCGACACGCTGGTGATCGCCGGCGATGTGTTCGACCGTGGCCCGCAGGTGACCGAAGCCTTCTGGCTTCTTTACAGCCTGCAGCAGCAGGCCGCCGACGCTGGCGGCGCGGTGCATTTCGTCCTTGGCAACCACGAAACGATGGTGCTTTACGACGACCTGCGTTACGTCAATCCCAAGTACCTGCGCAGTGCCCAGCTGTTGGGCCGCAGCTACCCCGACCTGTACGGTGCCGATTCGGTGATCGGCCAATGGCTGCGTACCCGGCCGGTCCTGCTGCGCATCGGCGACACCCTGTTCCTGCACGGCGGCATCTCGCCCGAAGCCGTTCCGCTGGCACTGGCGCCGGCGGCCACCAATGCGGCGTACCAGGCATCACTGGGCCGCCCCAAGGCAGAGGTCAAGGCCGACCCGGCAACCGCACCGCTGTACGACGGCAAGACCAGCCCGATCTGGTACCGCGGCTATTTCGATGGCCGGTTGGACACCCCTGCCGTGCAGGCACTGCTCGACCAGCTCGGCCTGCGCCGGATCGTGGTCGGCCACACCTCGATGCCGCATGTCAGCAGCTTCCACGACGGGCGCGTGATCGCCATCGACAGCAGCATCAAAGAAGGCCAGAGCGGGGAGCTGCTGTTCATCGAAGACGGCCAGCTCAGCCGTGGCCTGCTCGACGGCTCCCGGGTTCCGCTGGCCGCAGGTGTCATCGACGCAGCGGACTGAATCCGCTGCCGCAAGCGTCGCAATTTGCGACAGCACCCCGGACCGGCACCCGGGGGACTGCCGCCACTTATCACCCTTCCTCACACTGGCGAACATCAATCACAGCGGCGGCAGCACTACCTCTGTGCCGATAACGGCCGCGCGCGCGGTTTTCGTGATTTTCATGGGGCGATTCACGCTTCCATCATCACTTTTCGGACAACGTTACCCGGTCGCATCGCCGCGCCTCAGGAACCACGTGGCGATGCCTGAAATGCAGATGCAGACATCGTGTCCGGACACGCGCCGGCTGCGTGTGGTGCGTTTTATTCATGGAACGGGCGATGAAACCACAAACCCTCGCTATCGCGTTATCCCTGGCACTGGCACCTGGATGGGCCCGCGCGCAGGACTCGGTGGCCACGCTGCGCCAGGAAATCACCCAGGCGCAGAACCATCTGCAGGCATTGACCGAACGACTCAACGCACTGGAACGCGAACAGGGCCGCACTCCGCCATCAGCTACACAGGCAGCTGCACCGGCAGCGTCGGCGCAGCCGGCCCCAGCACATGTCGCGACGCAGGCCACCACGCAACCGCAGTCATCACCGGCGTCCTCGACCACCCAATCGGTTCTCCCTCCCCGCGATTCGGTGGCTGATCCTTCCATCGCTGCATCACGACCGGACAACGCGCCCTCGCCCACCGATCCGGAACTGAAAGGCTTCTTCGCCATCCCCGGCACCGAAACCATGATCCGCCTTGGCGGCTACGCCAAGCTCGATGCGATCGCCGACAACCGTGCCGCAGGTGACAAGGAACAGTTCGTGACCTCCAGCATCCCGGTCGGCAGTCCGCATCGGGATGTCTCCGAGTTCGCCATGCACGCCAAGCAGACCCGCTTCAGCTTTGAAGCACGGCGGCCAACGACCCACGGCAACCTGCGCTTCTACATGGAGAACGACTTCTTCGGCAGCAGCGACAGCTATCAGTACCGCCTGCGCCACGCCTACGGCCAACTGGGCAACACCTACGCCGGCTACGGCTACTCCACCTTCATGGATGCCGACTCGCTGCCAGACACGCTGGATTTCGCCGGCCCCGGCGCTGCCGGTTACCTGTTGGTGGCCGGTATCCATCACAGCTTCGCACTGGGCAAGGGCAACAGCCTGACCATCGCTGCCGAAGACCCGGATTCGCAACTGGCCAACACCGGCGATTCGGACATCAGCACCGAGCACCTACCCGATATCAGCCTGGTGGCGCGCATGGAGCGCAGCTGGGGCCATCTGCAACTGGGCGCAGTGGCACGCAGCCTGGGCTATGACGGTGACGGTCGCAGCGACCGCACTTTTGGCGGCGGCGCGCAGTTCAGTGGTTCGTACGCGGTGGCCGAACGCGACCTGTTGTTGTTCGGGCTGGTTGGCGGCAAGGGCATCGGCCGTTACACCGCCGATCTCACCGGTTCCGGGCTGGATGCGGCCATCGACGTCAACGGCGAACTCAAGGCCTTGCCCCTGTACGGCGGATTCTTCGGCTACACCCACTACTGGTCGGAGATGTGGCGCTCCAACCTGATCTACGGCGAGTTGCATGTGGACGATGCCAATGCACTGGCCAGCGATGCGTTCCGACGCAGCCGCTATGGCGCATTGAACCTTATCTGGAGCCCCGCGCCCTCATGGACGATGGGCATGGAAGTGCTCTACGGCCAACAGGAACTCCAGGATGGCCGCAGCGCGGATGCGTTGCGGCTGCAGGGCAGCCTCCAGTACAGCTTCATCAAGTAACCCAATGCCCCGCCGTTGCAGCACGACACGCAACGGCAGAGGCACAGGCAACGTGTTTTTCCCTCGACGATGCACCGGCGCTGCCGGTGACAGGAGACTTCCATGGCAGGTCAAAAAAAAATCGGTGTAGTCGGAGCCACCTTCCTGGTGGCCGGCAACATGATGGGATCAGGCGTGTTCCTGCTACCGTCCAGTCTGGCAAAGATCGGTACCGCTTCGATCTGGGGCTGGCTGATCACCACCGCCGGCGCGCTGCTGCTGGCATTCGTATTCGCCAAGCTCGGCAAGCTCGCGCCCCAGGCCGGTGGCCCCTACGCCTATGCACGTGACTGGTTCGGCCCGTACATGGGCTTCCAGACCAACACCATTTACTGGTTTGCCAACTGGATCGGCAATGTCGCCATTCCGATCGCGGCAGTTGGCTACTTCAGCTACTTCTTCCCGATCCTGTCCGACCCGTTGCCACGCTGCATCGCGGTGCTGGCGCTGGTGTGGGCATTGAGCTTCGCCAACGTGATCGGCCCGTCGTTCGTCAGCCGGGTGCAGACGGTGACCACCAGCTTCGCGCTGATCCCGATCCTGGGCATCGCCATCTTCGGCTGGTTCTTCTTTGACCCGGCCATCTTCAAGGGCGCGTACAACGTGTCGGGCGAATCCAACTTCGGTGCAGTATCCAGTGCCGCAGCATTGACGCTGTGGGCCTTCATCGGCGTGGAATCGGCATCGGTGACCGCCGGCGTGGTGGAGAACCCGGAGAAGAACGTGGCACGCGCCACGCTGGCCGGCGTATTCCTGGCGGCGGTTGCCTACATCGCCAGTTCGTCGGTGATCATGGGCATGGTGCCCAACGCGGACCTGCAGGTCTCCGATGCGCCGTTCGCACTGGCAGCTGCCAACGCGGTCGGTGGCTGGGGCGGCGCGCTGGTCAGCCTGTGTGCCTTCATCGGTGCGGCCGGCTCGCTGGGCGGCTGGATCCTGCTGACCGCACAGAGCGCCAAGGCAGCTTCCGATGACGGCCTGTTCCCGAGCATCTTCAGCAAGATCAATGACAACGAAGTGCCGGTGAAGGGCGTACTGATCGTCGCGGTGCTGATGACCCTGGCGGTGTTGATCACGTCCACCTCGGAAACCGCCTCGGCACAGTTCGACGTCATCACCTCGGCAGCGGTCGTGCTGACCCTTCTGCCTTACATCTATTCGTGCGTGGCCTGCTACTTCGTGGTGGAACGCTCGCACACGCTGGTGCATACCGGTGCTTTCTGGTTCCTGACCAGCATCACCGTCGTTTACTGCCTGTGGGCCATCTTTGGTTCGTCCGGCAGCATCGTCCAGTACGCCTTCCTGTTCGTACTGTTCATCACTGTCTTCTATCCGTTCTTTAGTGACGAACGCCGCAAGCAGCGCCTTGCCAAGATCACTCCGGCCGGCACGTCGCGTGCCGCCACGAACTGAACCCCCGCTCGGTAGAAAAGGAACACAACCATGTATTTCAAATCGCTTGATTACCCGCTGGTCATCATCGACGCCGACTACGATTCACCGCGCATCAATGGCATCCTGATCCGCGCCCTGGCCGATGAGTTGCGCAAGAACGACCAGCGCGTGCTGTGCGGCCTGACCCTGGACGATGCCCGCGCCGGTGCGCGCACCTATGTCGCCGCCTCGGCGGTGCTGATCTCCATCGACGGCACCGAGGAGAGCGACGGCCAGTTCCAGCAGCTGCTCGCCTTCCTGCGTGAACAGAGCCAGCGTCGTGCGGACCTTCCGGTATTCCTGTACGGCGACCGCCGCACCATCGAAAAGGTACCGGCGAAACTGCTCCGGTACGTGCACGGCTACATCTTCCTGTTCGAGGACACCAAGAGTTTCATCGCCCGTCAGGTGATGCGTGCGGCCGAAGACTACATGGCCAAGCTGCTGCCACCGTTCTTCAAGGCGCTGATCCACCATGCGGCCGAGTCGAACTACTCCTGGCATACGCCGGGCCATGCCGGCGGCGTGGCGTTCACCAAATCGCCGGTTGGCCGTGCGCTGCACCAGTTCTATGGCGAGAACACGCTGCGCAGCGATCTGTCGATCTCGGTCCCCGAACTGGGCTCGCTGCTTGACCACACCGGCCCGATCCGTGATGCCGAGGCCGAGGCGGCGCGCAATTTCGGTGCGGACCACACGTTCTTCGTCACCAATGGCACCTCGACCGCCAACAAGATCGTCTGGCACGGCACCGTGGCGCGCGGGGACATCGTGTTCGTGGACCGCAATTGCCACAAGTCGCTGCTGCACGCACTGATCATGACCGGCGGCGTACCGGTGTACTTCACTCCCAGCCGCAATGCCCACGGCATCATCGGCCCGATCAGCCTGGACCAGTTCTCCGAACAGGCGATGCAGAAGATGATCCAGGCCAACCCGTTGGCCAGCAAGGTTGCCAAGCCGGGCGTCAAGCCGCGCATCGCGGTGGTCACCAATTCCACCTATGACGGCCTGTGCTACAACGCCGAGAAGATTGCCGACAACCTCGGCACCGCGGTGGACTTCCTGCACTTCGACGAGGCGTGGTACGCCTACGCCGCCTTCCATCCGTTCTATGAGAACCACTACGGCATGGCCAAGGGCAAGCCGCGCGAACAGGATGCGATCATCTTCACCACCCACTCCACGCACAAGTTGCTGGCCGCGTTCTCGCAGGCATCGATGATCCACGTGCGCAACGCCTCCACGCGCGAGCTGGATGCGGAGCGGTTCAACGAATCGTTCATGATGCACACCTCCACCAGCCCGCACTACGGCATCATCGCCGCCTGCGACGTGGCCTCGAAGATGATGGAAGGCGACGCGGGCAAGTCGCTGGTGCAGGAAATGCAGGACGAGGCGGTTGCCTTCCGCCGCGCCATGCTGCACGTCAGCGAAGACCTGGGCCGCGACGAATGGTGGTTCAAGGTCTGGCAGCCCGATGGTGTGGAACGCACGCTCGCCAACGGCGGCACCGACGCCAAGCCGATGGTCGCCTCGCGCCCGGACTGGTACCTGCGCCCGGATGCACGCTGGCATGGTTTCGACAACCTTGCAGACGAGTACGTGCTGATCGATCCGATCAAGGTGACGCTGCTCACGCCCGGCCTGTCGATGGATGGCGAGATGGGCAAGCTTGGCATCCCCGCTGCCGTGTTGAGCAAGTTCCTGTGGACGCGCGGCATCACCGTGGAGAAGACCAACCTGTACTCGGTGCTGTTCCTGTTCTCGATGGGCATCACCAAGGGCAAGTGGAGCACGCTGGTCACCGAGCTGATGGCGTTCAAGGACCTGTACGACAGCAATGCCCCGCTCAGCCACGCACTGCCCAGCCTGGTGGAAGACCACCCCACGGCCTACGCCGACTGGGGCCTGCGTGACCTGTGCGAGGCGCTGCACGCCTTCAACAACGAGTTCCGCGTGGCCGAGGTGATGCGCGAGATGTACGTGGACCTGCCCGAACCGGTGATGACCCCGGCCGAGGCCTACAACCATCTGGTGCAGGGTCAGATCGAACGCGTGGACATCGACCAGATCAGCGGCCGCGTGGCCGGCACGATGCTGGTGCCCTACCCGCCGGGCATCCCGACGATCATGCCGGGCGAACGCTTCGGCGCACAGGATGAACCCATCATCCAGTCGCTGCGCATCGCCCGTGAACAGAACGCACGCTTCCCCGGCTTCGAATCGGACGTGCACGGCCTGATCATCGACAACAGCGGAGACAAGCCGACCTACAAGGTGGAGGTGTTGAAGCTGTAAGCACCGAAGCAGCACATGCTGGCTACTCCCTTCTCCCGTAAAACGGGAGAAGGTGCCCCGAAGGGGCGGATGAGGGGCTTTAACGCTTTTGACTTGAACCAGACCGCATGACCAACTGCAGAAGCAGAATCAGAAGCTCCCCTCACCCCAACCCCTCTCCCATGCACGGGAGAGGGGCTTTGCATAAGGCTTCCCCGCACAACCAATGACCAGTACCCGCCAGGAACAACGCGTGCTGCAATTGTCGATCGCCGCAACCGTTCTGGTTGCGGCGATCGGTTTCATTGGTGGCATGCTGGCGCGCTCGCAGGCCATCCTTTTCGACGGCATCTACAGCCTGGTGGACGTGGCCCTGACCCTGGTTGCGCTGGCGGTGCTGCGCCTGATGAGCACCGAACAGAGCCCGCGTTTCCAGTACGGCTTCTGGCACCTGGAACCGATGGTCGAAGCGCTCGGCGGTGCCATTCTCAGTCTTGCCTGCATCTACGCCCTGGCCAACGCGGTCATCGGCTTCAGCAGCGGCGGACATGAAACCCGGCTGGGTCCCGGCCTGGCATGGGCGGCGCTGCTGGCGGTGGTGGATCTGGCCATGGCGGTATGGATTGGACGCCATGCCCGCCGTCTGGAATCCGGACTGCTCGCACTGGACGCACGCGCCTGGCTGCTGACCGGCCTGATGAGCCTGGCCGTGGTGCTGTCGTTCGTGATCGCCTTCGCGTTGCGCGGCGGTGCGCACGAAGGCTGGATTCCCTATATGGACCCGCTGGTACTGGCCGGCATCAGTCTGGTGGCCCTGCCGGTCCCACTGCGTGCTGCATGGAAGGCCGCACGCGAAGTGCTGCAGGTCGCACCGGATGAACTGGACCGGCGCGTACAGGAAGTGATGAGCGAGTTCATTGCCGAGCATCGGTTCGAAGGCTTCACCAGCCATGTAGCCAAGATTGGCCGCATGCAGTTCATCGAGATCCATATCCTGACCCGCCCCGACGCCCAACTGGGCACCATCGGTGACGTCGACCGGCTGCGCGATGAGATCGCCACCCGCCTGGATGCACGCTCAGGCCGCTTCTGGCTGACCATCGATTTCACCTCCGACCCTGCCTGGACATGAGCGCACCTGCCCCACAGAAAATGGGCCTGATGATGGCCACCATGCTGGTCGCCGGCAACATGATCGGCACCGGCGTGTTCCTGCTGCCGGCCAACCTGGCCACCGTTGGCAGCATCTCCTCCTTTGGCTGGCTGATCGCCACCGCCGGCGCCATCGCGCTGGGGCTGGTGTTCGCACGGCTGTCCCAACTCAACCCGCAGCCGGGCGGGCCATATGCCTATGCGCGCGATACGTTCGGCAACTACATCGGCTTCGTCAGCAACTATGCCTACTGGTTCGGCAACTGGATCGGCAATGTCGCCATCGCGCTCGTGGTCACCGGCTACCTGAGCCAGTTGTGGCCGTGGCTGCAGGACATCTACCCGCGCCTTGGTTTCACCCTGGCGGTGATCTGGCTGCTGAGCCTGGCCAATGCGCGTGGTGCGCGCTGGATCGGCGCACTGGAAACCGGCACCTTGCTGCTCGCCTTGATCCCGATCCTGAGCATCGCCATCGCCGGTTGGTGGTGGTTCGACCCGGAGCTGTTCAAGGCCGGCTGGAACGTCAGCGGCATGGAAGACAGCGCGGCCATTTCGCGCAGCGCATCGATCGCGCTATGGGCGTTCATGGGCGTTGAAAGCGCGGCAGTGTCGGCCGACGTCATCGACAACCCCAAACGCAACATCCCGCTGGCCACCCTGTTCGGCCTGGCGTTGTCGGCGGTGATCTACATCAGCTGCTCGCTTGTGATCATGGGCATGCTGCCAATGGAAGCGCTGCGCGATTCCTCCGCACCGTTTGCCGACGCCGCCCGCCTGATGGTCGGCCCGTGGGGCGTGGCGGTGATCGCGTTGTGCGCGGTGTTCAAGTCATTCGGCGCGCTGGGCGGCTGGATGCTGCTGGTCGGCCAATCGGCCAAGGCCGCCGCCGAGGATGGGCTGTTCCCGCGCGTGTTCTGCAAGCTCAACCGGCACGGCATGCCCGGCACCGGGCTGATGATCGTGGCGGTGCTGATGAGCGCGCTGCTGCTGGTAACCTCCTCGCCAACGCTGGCCCGCCAGTTCGACCAGCTGACCAACATCGCGGTGCTGCTGACCATCATCCCGTACCTGTTCTCGGCCGGCGCGTTGGCTGCGACCACGCTGGAGCGCAATGAACAGGGCTGGCTGCGTGCCGGCTGCCTGCTGACCGCCGCCGCGGCGGTCGCCTACTGCCTGTACGCCCTGCTCGGCGCCGACCCGCAACTGCTGGCCTACGCCACCGTGGCCATGCTGTTCAGCGCCGCGCTGTACCCGTTCTTCCGCAAGCGGATGCTGGAGGCCGGGGGCGGCCGCTAGCGCCCCGGCTTCCCTACCCTTCGTGTGCCGGCGGGCCAGCCCCTACAATGGCGCCCTTACGGCAGCCCCTGCCCGGCAATCGAAGTGGATCCCGCGTGACCGAGAAAAAGCCCGAACACACCCCGTTGATGAAGCAGTTCTTCGCAGCCAAGGCCGACTATCCGGACCTGCTGCTGTTCTTCCGGATGGGCGATTTCTACGAGCTGTTCTACGACGATGCGCGCAAGGCCGCGCGCCTGCTGGACATCACCCTGACCCAGCGCGGCAGTTCCGGCGGCGCGCCGATCCCGATGGCCGGTGTGCCGGTGCATGCCTACGAAGGCTATCTGGCGCGGCTGGTGGCGCTGGGCGAATCGGTGGCCATCTGCGAGCAGATCGGCGACCCGGCACTGGCCAAGGGCCTGGTCGAACGCAAGGTCGTGCGCATCGTCACCCCCGGCACCGTCACCGACGAAGCCCTGCTGGACGAGCGCCGCGACACCCTGCTGATGGCGCTGTCGCGCAACAAGGCCGGCTACGGCCTGGCCTGGGCCGATCTGGCCGGTGGCCGCTTCCTGGTCAACGAAGTGGACACCGACGACGCACTGGAAGCCGAACTGGCCCGGCTGGAACCGGCCGAGCTGCTGGTGCCCGACGAAGAAGACTGGCCCGAGTTCCTGCGCCAGCGCAGCGGCGTGCGCCGGCGTGCGCCGTGGCTGTTCGACGCCGACAGCGGCCGTCGCCAGTTGCTGAGCTTCTTCAAGCTGCATGACCTCACCGGCTTCGGCATCGACGACAAGCCGCGCGCCACCGCCGCGGCTGGCGCCCTGCTCGGCTACGTCGAGGAAACCCAGAAGCAGCGCCTGCCGCACCTGACGTCCATCTCGATGGAAAACGCCGGCGAGGCGATCGCGATGAACGCCGCCACCCGCCGTCATCTGGAACTGGACACGCGGGTTGACGGCGATACCCGCAACACCCTGCTTGGCGTGCTGGACAGCACCGTCTCGCCGATGGGCGGACGCCTGCTGCGCCGCTGGCTGCACCGTCCGCTGCGCCTGCGCAACGTGCTGCAGCAACGGCATCATGCGGTGGCCACCCTGATCGACCGTGGCACCGATGCCGATCTGCGGGAGAGCTTCCGCGCCCTGGGCGACATCGAACGCATCCTCACCCGCATGGCGCTGCGCTCGGCGCGCCCGCGTGACTTCTCGACGCTGCGCGACGGCCTGGGCCTGCTGCCGGCCATCAACGAACACCTGGATGGTCTGGATTCGCCGCGCCTACAACAGCTGCGCGCCGAACTGGGTTCGCATGATGAAAGCGCCCATCTGCTGGCCAGCGCGATTGCCGAGCAACCGCCGCTGAAGTTGTCCGACGGTGGCGTGATCGCCGAAGGCTATGACGCAGAGCTGGACGAACTGCGCCGGCTGTCCACGCATGCCGACCAGTTCCTGATCGATCTGGAAGCCCGCGAGCGCCAGGCCAGCGGCATTGCGACGCTGAAGGTCGGCTACAACCGCGTGCACGGCTACTACATCGAAATCAGCAAGGGACAGGCAGAAAAGGCACCGGTGCATTACACGCGCCGCCAGACCCTGACCAATGCCGAGCGCTACATCACCGAGGAGCTGAAGAGCTTCGAGGACAAGGTGCTGTCCGCACGCGAGCGTTCGCTCAGCCGCGAGAAGCTGCTGTACGAAGGCCTGCTCGACATCGTGGCCGAGCACCTGGAGCCGCTCAAGCGCTGCGCCGCCGCACTCAGCGAACTGGACGTGCTGGCCGCCTTCGCCGAACGCGCACAGGCGCTGGACTGGGCACAGCCCGAATTGCAGGACGAGCCCTGCCTGCGGATCGAACGTGGCCGCCACCCCGTGGTGGAAGCCGTGCGCGATGCACCGTTCGAGCCGAACGACATCGACCTGCATCCGGACCGCCGCATGCTGGTCATCACCGGCCCGAACATGGGCGGTAAGTCGACCTACATGCGTCAGAACGCGCTGATCGTGCTGCTGGCGCATATCGGCAGCTTCGTGCCGGCCAGGCGCGCGGTGATCGGCCCGATCGACCGCATCCTGACCCGCATCGGTGCCGGCGACGACCTGGCCAAGGGCCAGTCCACCTTCATGGTGGAAATGGCCGAAACCAGCTACATCCTGCACCACGCCACCGCGCACTCGCTGGTGCTGATGGACGAGATCGGCCGTGGCACCTCCACCTACGACGGCCTTGCGCTGGCCGATGCGGTGGCCCGCCACCTGGCCTACCAGAACCGCTGCTACACGCTGTTCGCCACGCACTATTTCGAGCTGACCGCACTGGCCGACGAGAGCCACGAGGGCGGCGCCAGTGGCATCGCCAACGTGCACCTGGATGCGGTGGAACACACCGACAAGAACGGTGGCGAGCGGCTGGTGTTCATGCATGCGGTGAAGGACGGCCCGGCCAACCGCAGCTTCGGCCTGCAGGTAGCGGCGTTGGCCGGCCTGCCGCGTGCGACCGTGGCGCAGGCACGGCGCCGTCTGGCCGAACTGGAGCAGCGTGGCGGCGAGACGCAGGCTGCGGCGATGGCACCCCAGGCGCTGGACGCACCGCAGCAGTTTGGCCTGTTCGCCGCACCGACCTCGGCGGCGCTGGACGCATTGCAGGCGATCGATCCTGACGAGCTGACACCCAAGCAGGCACTGGAAGCGCTGTACCGGGTGAAGTCGCTGCTGTAACCGCAGCGACGGAGACCAAGCACGGGCGCCGGCACGCCCGCCCGCGTTGTTCCCACACCGCGATCCGCACCGCTGTTGCAGGAGCGGCGTAAGCCGCGAAGCTATCAATGCATCCGTCATCGCAACGCTTGTCATTGCACGCACTGCAATTGCACGCCACTCCGCGACCGGCAGGACAACCAGCTTCGCGGCTTACGCCGCTCCTACAGATTCCTGCACCGCGATCCGCTCCGCTGTTGTAGGAGCGGCGTAAGCCGCGAAACTAACGATACATCCATCATCGCAGCGCCTGTCATTGCACGCACTGCAATTGCACGCCACTCCGCGACCGGCAGGACAACCAGCTTCGCGGCTCACGCCGCTCCTACAGATTCCTGCACCGGAGCCTGCTCCGCTGCTGTAGGAGCGGCTTCAGCCGCGAAGCTATCGATACATCCGTCATCGCGGCGCCTGTCATTGCACACACTGCAATTGCGCGCCATTCCGCAACCGGCAGGAACACCAGCTTCGCGGCTGAAGCCCTTCCTACGACGCGTTCTTTCTGCATGCAGTGCGCCCTTCCCGCGTGGAGAAGGGCGCCTCTGCTTTTGCTTCAACCAGCCGCTGCGGCCAACGCGTTGTCGCGATTATTGGCCGCCACCGATGCCGGGCGGCTGACATGGCGCGCAGCGAAGACTTCAAACGCGGGCCGCTTTTCCACCACGCCGATCATCATGAAATACGACAACGACGCGGCCACATACAGGTCCACTGCGGTGAAGTGATCGCCAGCCAGATGCGCGCGGCCGGTCACGGCCTGTTCCAGCGTGTCGAGCACATCTCCGTCAGCGCCGTAGCCGGCGCCCATTGCCGGCGCCAGCGTGCCGATGCTCTTGGCGGTCAGCCAGGCCTCGAACGGGCCGGACATGAAGAACAACCAACGGTAGTACGCCGCGCGCTCGACAGAACCCGGCGGCGGGGCCAGCTGCTTCTCGGGTACCAGCTCGGCCAGGTAGGCACAGATGGCGGCGTTCTCGGTGACCACCGCCTCGCCGTGGCGCAACGCCGGCACCTTGCCCATCGGGTTGATGGCGCGGTAGTCGGCGGACTTCATGCTGGTGCCGAACTCCAGCAGCACTTCTTCATACGGCAACCCGGTTTCCTCCAGCATCCAACGTGCCAGGCGGCCGCGTGAATTGGGATGGGTATAGAACGTCAGCGTGGCGGTCATGGCCGGTACCTGTCTGGTTGGGAGTCCGCAGTGTGCGTGGGGCCTGCTGACAGCCAATGTCAGCAGTCAGGCACCCCTGCGCCGACGACGCGCATCGTTCCAGCGCTTGAGCAGGGTATGCCGCTGCTCAGGATAGCGCTGGCCGGTATCCACCAGCGCCACCATCCGGTCAGCCCGGAAATGGCGGAAGTCGCCGCGCATTTCGCACCATGCCGCAAGCAGCCGCATGTCCGCCAGAAAGGCCATCGCGAACGGCCAGATCACCCGCTCGCTGGTTCGTCCTTCGCCATCGCGGTACTGAATGCGCACCGCATTGCCGGCACGGATGGCGCGGCGCAATGCCGGCAACCACGGTTCGGGTTCAACCGGTCGCCATTGCGGGGCGAACAGGCCGCTGGTCTCCACCTGCAAACGCAGCGTTTCCGGCAGCACCCCGATCATCCGGTCCAGTGCGGCGCCGGCAGCGGCGGCCAGTTCCGGATCGGCGTGCGAGGCGACCCAACGCGTTCCCAGCACGACAGCTTCAAGCTCTTCGGCCGAAAACATCATCTGCGGCAACAGGAAGCCGGCACGCAGCTGGTAACCGACTCCCGGGTCACCAATGATGTCCGCGCCCTGCCCGCGGAGGGCATCGATGTCGCGGTACAGCGTGCGCAGGCTTACGCCCAGTCGTTCGGCCAGCAACGCGCCGCGCACCGGTTTACGGCGCCGCCTCAATTCATCGAGCAGATGCAGCAGACGGGTGGCGCGCTGGGTCATGCAGGTGTCCGCAAAGAGGGGGCACAGCATATCGCTGGTACCTCCCGGCTTGCTGCGCGGCAACCATGCGGTGGCGTGTCCACGGCAACAGAGCTGGCAGATTCAATCGGTCGCACCGATAGGTGAACGCTATCAGTCCGAGCGAATCATTCGATTATTCATTTCACCTGGCCGTAGCTACAGTCGGGTGAAGATGTTCCCTCAGCCAGCAGGAGCCAGCGATGAGCAGCAACGACACCAAACCGACCTGTCCGTATCACAGCGCCCCCAGCCCCGAACAGGCGGCACAATCGCAACGCGACACCAGCACCACGCCCAAGCAGAAGCAGGGCGACGCGCCGGTGACGCCGATGACCACCGCCTTCGGTGCGCCGGTGGTGGACAACCAGAACAGCAAGACCGCCGGCCCGCGTGGCCCGCTGCTGATGGAAGACGTGTGGCTGCTGGAGAAGCTGGCCAACCTCAACCGCGAGATCATTCCCGAGCGGCGCATGCATGCGAAGGGTTCGGGCGCGTTCGGCACCTTCACCGTTACCCACGACATCAGCAAGTACACCCGCGCCAAGATCTTCTCGGCCGTGGGCAAGCAGACCGAGATGTTCGCCCGCTTCACCACCGTGGCCGGCGAGCGCGGCGCGGCCGATGCCGAACGCGACATCCGTGGCTTCGCGCTGAAGTTCTACACCGAAGAAGGCAACTGGGACCTGGTGGGCAACAACACGCCGGTGTTCTTCCTGCGTGACCCGCGCAAGTTCGGCGACCTCAACAAGGCGGTCAAGCGCGACCCGCACACCAACCTGCGTAGCGCCCGCAACAACTGGGATTTCTGGACGCTGCTGCCCGAGGCGCTGATGCAGGTGACCGTGGTGATGAGCGACCGCGGCATCCCGCGCAGCTTCCGCCACATGCACGGTTTTGGTTCGCACACCTACAGCTTCACCAACAACGACGGTGAACGCTACTGGGTGAAGTTCCACTTCCACAGCCAGCAGGGCATCGAGGCACTGACCGACGCGCAGGCCGAAGTGCTGGTCGGCAAGGACCGCGAAAGCCACGGTCGCGACCTGTTCCAGGCCATCGAACGCGGCGACTTCCCGAAGTGGAAGCTGTTCGTGCAGATCATGCCGGAGCTGGAAGCGGAAACCTACCGCATCCATCCGTTCGACCTGACCAAGGTGTGGCCCAAGAGCGACTACCCCCTGATCGAAGTGGGCGAGTTCGTGCTCAACCGCAACCCGGAAAACTGGTACCAGGACGTGGAGCAGTCGGCCTTCGCACCGAGCAACCTGGTGCCGGGCATCGGCCCCTCGCCGGACAAGATGCTGCAGGCGCGTCTGTTCGCCTACACCGATGCGCAGCGCTACCGCCTGGGCGTGAACCACCACCAGATCCCGGTGAACGCCGCACGTTGCCCGGTCAACAGCAACCACCGCGACGGAACCATGCGCGTGGACGGCAACTACGGTGGCCTGCCGCATTACGAGCCCAACAGCTACGGCCAGTGGCAGGAACAGCCGCAGTACCGCGAGCCGCCGTTGAAGATCCGTGGCGATGCGGACTTCTGGAACTTCCGCGAGGATGACAGCGACTACTTCAGCCAGCCCGGCGCGCTGTTCCGCAGCTACAACGAGGCGCAGAAGCAGCGTCTGTTCAACAACACCGCACGAGCGCTGGGCGATGCACCGGACTTCATCAAGCAACGCCACATCGACAACTGCACCAAGGCCGACCCGGCATATGGCTCAGGCATCACCGCCGCACTGAAGGCGCTGGCCGGCACCAAGCCCGACCCGCTCAAGCCGGCCCAGCCGGAAGCCGAATATCCGGCAGCAACACCCGGCGCCGAGGACATCAGCCTCTAAGCCCACGCAACCGGCCCGCCATCTGGCGGGCCGGTTGGTTCTGGCTGCTGCTGAAGACATCGGCCTGCCCGCGCAGGCGCGGCTTCAGCCGCGACGCTGGGGATACCGCTGATGCCTACTTGTCCTGCAATTGCAGCAACCCGGCCACCGGACCCTGCGCCAGCTTCGCGGCTGAAGCCGCTCCTACAGACCACCTCCGGTTCCCTGTCCTCGCCCATGCACGCCGCCTTGCCAGCAGGGTTGGTTGAATGCGCTTACAACCCACCCCTCCGGGGGTACCATTCCACCAGGCAACCCAACCGCAAGGATTCTCCCGATGAGCCTGACCGACGACCTTCTTTCCCAGTTGCAGGGCGCACCGCTGCAACAGGTTTCCCAGCAGCTGGGCATAGACAGCCAACAGGCTTCGGGTGCCATCAGTGCCGCCCTGCCCCTGCTGATGGGCGCACTGGGCAACAACGCCGCCAAGCCACAAGGTGCTGAAGCCTTGCTTGGTGCATTGCAGACCAACCACAGCGGCCTGGACATCGGCAGCGTGCTCGGCTCGGTGCTCGGTGGCGGCAACAGCCCGGCCACCAACGGCGCCGGTATCCTCGGCCACATCTTCGGCAGCAACGAGAGCCGGGCCGAGACCGGCCTTGCCCAGGCCACCGGCCTGAGCCCGAGCAGCTCGGGACAATTGTTGAAGATCCTCGCCCCGATCGTGATGGCGTTTCTGGCCCAGCGCATGGCCAGCGGCGGCAACCAGACTGATGCAGGCGGGTTGGCGCAGATCCTTGGCCAGGAAAAGCAGCAGGTCACCCAGGCCGGCGGCATCGGCGGCGGCCTGCTGGGCAGCGTGCTCGACCAGGATGGCGATGGCCAGTTCGGCGTGGCCGATCTGATCAAGCTGGGCAGCGGCCTGCTGGGCAGCGCCAAGCGCTGATGCACGTTCAGGCGTGATGAAATGAAAACGCCACCTACAAGGTGGCGTTTTCTTTGGCGGGGTACGTGGAACGCGAAGGGCTTGCGCGCGTGATTCCGATGCGTTGCATTCCCGGCCTACCGTTCCCCCGCAAGCACAGCGACATCAAACAGCAGCGCGAACTACAGCGTCCCCGATCCCGCATTGCGGATCACGGCCCTGCTACAACGCATCGATATCGCCCAAGGCGCGGATCAGCCGCCGGGCGCGCTTGTCCGGCTTGTGTTCGGGCGGCTGGTAACCGGTGCGCTCGGCGGCACGACGCAGGCGTAGTTCCTCGCGCGCCTTCTTCGAGGCTTCGCTTTCCTCGTACAAGGTCTGGGCAACGGGCGCCGAGCCGCGCGTGCCGCTCAGGCCACGCACGCTGACTTCGAACACTTCATCGCCACGTTGCACACGCAGCGCATCACCCACGCGGATTGCCCGCGAGGATTTGGCACGCTGCCCGGCAACATCGACCCTGCCGGTGTCCACCGCCTGCTTGGCCAGGCTGCGGGTCTTGAAGAAACGTGCGGCCCACAACCACACATCAAGGCGGATGCCGGGGGCCAGAACTGCTGCTTGATTCATCGCTTGTCGTGTCTCCACATTGAGCACCGGCGGTGCATACCTGCCGTCGGTACCGTCACCTGCAAGATGCTAACGTGCCTGCCTCGTATCGGGACCGCCGCACCATGTCGAAAACAAGCTCCGCCCGCTCCCTGACCGAAGGCCCGATCGGGCGTGGCCTGCTGATGTTCTCGCTGCCCATTCTCGCCGGCAACATCGCCCAGTCGCTGAATGGCTCGGTCAATGCGATCTGGGTGGGCAAGTTCCTGGGCGAGGCGGCGCTGACCGCCACGGCCAACGCCAACAACATCATGTTCTTCCTGATCGGCTCGGTGTTCGGCATCGGCATGGCCGCCACCATCCTGATCGGCCAGTCCATCGGCGCCAAGGACCTGCCGCAGGCACGGCGGGTGATGGGCACCAGCGCCACGTTCTTCATCGGCCTGTCGGCGGTGATCGCGGTGGCGGGCTGGTTCCTTTCGCATCGTCTGCTGCTGGCCATGGGCACGCCGGCCGAATCCCTGCCGATGGCCGACGCCTACCTGAAGGTGATCTTCCTGGCGATGCCGATGCTGTATGCCTTCGCCTTCATCACCGCGGCACTGCGCGGTGCCGGTGACTCGCGCACGCCGTTCCGCTTCCTGTTGCTGGCAGTGCTGCTGGACATCGTCTTCAACCCATTGTTCATTTTCGGCCTGGGACCGTTCCCGGAACTGGGCGTCGCGGGCTCGGCCTGGGCGACATTCTTCTCGCAGGCGTTGGCATTGGCCGGGCTGCTGCTGTACCTGCGCAACAAACGGCACATGCTGTGGCTGGGGCGCAAGGATGCCCACCTGCTGAAGATAGATACGGAGATCCTGAAGGCACTGATCGCCAAGGGCGTACCGATGGGTGCGCAGATGGTGCTGATCTCACTGGCGATGATCATGATGATCAGCATGGTCAACAGTTATGGCGTGGAAACCGCCTCGGCCTACGGCGCGGCCATGCAGCTGTGGACCTACGTGCAGATGCCGGCGATGGCCATTGGCGCGGCCTGTTCGTCGATGGCGGCGCAGAACGTGGGCGCCGGCAACTGGCAGCGCGTGGGTGCCACCGCGCGCACCGGCGTGCTGTTCAACTTCCTGCTGACCGGCGCCTTGATCGCCCCGATCATCCTGTTTGATCGCAGCACCCTGGCGCTGTTCCTGCCGGCGGCCAGCTCGGCGCTGGAAATCGGCCGCCACCTCAACCACATCGCGGTGTGGTCGTTCCTGTTCTTCGGGGTGACCTTCGTGCTGTCCGGCGTGGTGCGTTCCACCGGCGCGGTGGTCGCACCGCTGATAATCCTGGCGGTGGCGATGTGGGGCATCCGTGTGCCCTTCGCCAAGTGGCTGCAACCCGCACTGGGTGCCGACGCCATATGGTGGAGCTTCCCGGTCAGCGCGTTCTGCTCGATGTTGATGATCATGGCCTATTACCGCTGGGGCAACTGGCGCTCGGCCACGATGTTGCACAAGCCCGAACAGGACACCCTGGCGACGCCGGCCGAAGTGGGCAGCTGCCCGCCCTCGCCGGTGGCTGATACCAATGCTTGAGTTACGCGGAATGGCAACTGCAATAGAGCCGAGCCACGCTCGGCTGGGAACTTGTCGGGAACGGCAGCGCCCCTTCCCCGCCCTCCCCTCGCCTGCGGCAAAGGGAGGGCGCGACAACGCTGCTCAGTAGGTTCCGTCAAACGCGAAGATCGGCTTGCGCTGCTTCCACAGGCCGTTGGTGAAATCCGGGAACTCCAGCGTCTGGAAGTTGTTGGCGATGGACTGCTCCGACAACGGCGTGATCGCGCTCCACGCCACCGCATCGTAGATGTCGATCGGCATGGGTGCCTTGGCCTTCAGCGCCTCGACGAAGGCGTGGATCACGAACCAGTCCATGCCGCCGTGACCGGCGCTGGCGGCGGTGTCGGCATGCTGTTTCCACAGCGGATGCTCGTACTGGTCCTGGTAGCCCTTGAAGTCTTCCCACTGGTGCGGCGGGCTGCGGCCTTCGATGTGGATCGAACGGTTCACGTCCATCCACAGGCCCTTGGTGCCCTGCACGCGGAAACCCATCGAGTACGGACGTGGCAGCGAGGTGTCGTGCTGCAGCAGGATGGTCTCGCCGTTCTCGCAGGCCAGCGTGGTGGTGACGATGTCACCCAGCTTGAAATTGACCTTGGTGCTGGGATGCGTGGTGCCACCGCTCTTGGCCACGGTGTACTCGTGCAGACCGCGTGCCTTGCTGGCAAACGCATTGATGTGGGTGAAGCGGTTGCCACGGTTGATGCCGGTGTACATCGCACACGGGCCGATGCCGTGGCTGGGGTACAACTCACCGTTGCGCTTGACCGAATGCTCGGTGCGCCAGCGTGCTTCAGACCAGCCCTTGGCGCCGAACTCCACGCCGCTGTCATACGGATGTTCCGGCGTGCCGTCGTTGAACTTCACCCCGCGCAGGTCGTGCTGGTAGCCGCCTTGCAGGTGAACCAGTTCACCAAACAGGCCAGTGCGCACCATCTGCAGGGCAGCCATCACGTCGCGGCGATAGCAGACATTCTCCAGCAGCATGTACGGCGTGCCGGTGGACAGCTGGGTGTTGAGCACGTCCCAGTGGTCCTGCAGGGTGATGCCGGCCACAACCTCGCAACCCACGGCGATCTTTGCCTGCATCGCGGCAATGGCCATCGGGGCATGCAGTTCCCAAGGCGTGGCGATGATGACGCCATCGATGCCCTTCTGTTCCAGCAGGCGCTTCCACGCATTTTCATCGCGGTCCTGGCCATACGCCTGCGGTGCCGGCTTGCCGGCCTTGGCCACCATGCCCATGGCCTTGCCCAGCATGATCGGCTCGATGTCGCACAGCGCGACCACTTCCACGTCGTCGCGGCGTACCAGCTCCTTCAGCAGCACCTGGCCGCGCATGCCGGTGCCGATCACGCCCAGCCGCACCTTGCGGTTGCGCGCCCAGGCCGGCGTGGATGGCAGCAGACTGGTGGCGGCCAGGGCCGTGCTGGTCAGGATGAATTCCCTGCGTTTCATTGCATGTCCTCTTTCGTGAAATCGTGCCGTTGCCGGCATGCGTATCGACACCGCGCTGACGGTGCCATCGTCCTCCCCTTCATGCAATGAAGGGGAGGACGCGGTGGCCCGGCATCGTCAGAACTTGTAGGTCGCCGTCACGCTGTAGATGCGACCGAAGTTGTTGGTGTAGCCGGCGAAGTTCATCCAGTCGTTCGGATCGTAGAACGGCAGGCGGTTGAACAGGTTCTTCACCGTCACGCCGACGCTCAGCTTCTCGATCGGACGCCAGTTCACGCTGAGGTTGGCCGTCCACCACGCCGGTGCGCCACCGCAATGGCCGGGCGCCAGATCCAGATAGCTGCCGGTGCAGGTCTGGGCGTTGTTGTCCTGCGCATCGATCTGGTCGTACGCCCACTTGGTACCACCGACGTAGTTGATGTAGAAGCCGGTATCCCAGTTGCCGTAGGTCCAGTTGGTGTTGAACGTGGCGCGCACCTTCGGGTTGTTGTAGTAGCCAACCAGGTTGCCGTAGTACCAACCGTCACCGTTGTCGGAGTTGTACATGTTGCGGTTGGCGATGGTCGCGGCCACGCCGATGTTCAGGCGGCCCCATTCACCCAGGTCGAAGCGGCTGCGCAGGTCCACGTCGAAGCCGTCGATCAGCGTGCGGCCGCGGTTGCTGTACTGGCCGATCACGCTGGCCACGTTGCCGGTGCTGTAACCGGGCAAGGTGGACGGACAGCTCACGCCGCTGGCCGGGTCGTTGCACATGTTGGCCAGCGCGGCCAGGTTGGACAGGTCGGTCTCGGTGATCGGGAAGCGGGTCATCGAATCGATGTCTTCTTCCTTGCTGTAATCCGGCGCGACGATCTCGTCGCGGCGGTACACGAACCAGTAGTCGGCCGACACCGACAGCCAGTCGGTCGGTTCAAACACGACACCGAGGGTTGCGATCTTGGCCTTTTCCGGCTCCAGGTCCTGGTTGGGCTGGGTCATGCGTGCCACGTTGCGGCTGCAATCACTGTTCCACAGGCTGTTGCCCAGATCCTGGTCGACGACACGGCTGGACTGCCGCAACAGGCCGGCGATCGCATTGGTCTCGTTGCAGCGGATCTCATCACGGTAGCCACCGATCTGTGCGTACACGCCACCACTGCCGGCTTCGGCCAGGCTGGGTGCACGGAAGCCTTCGGAGTAGGTACCGCGCAGCATCAGCTGCGGCAGTGCCTGGTACTTCAGGCCGATCTTCGGCGCGGCATTGGCGCTGAAGCCCGGGTACTTGTCCAGGCGCAACGCCAGGTCCATCTCCAGCTTCTCGGTGAGCGGCGCAACGGCTTCGGCAAACAGCGCGTAGGTGTTGCGCTTGCCGTCGAACCACGAGCCACCCTGCTGGGTGATCAGGCCGTTGGCGGCATCCGGGTTGCCCGGCGTGTAGAAGGTCTCGCGGGTGGCGTTGAAACCGAACGCGGCACGCACCTCACCTGCCGGCATGTTGAACAGCGGGCCTTCGATCTTGCCGTCCAGGGTGTGCAGGCGGGTCCACGACTCGATGTCGAAGGTCGGGAATGCTTCACGGATCAACGCGGCATTGGCTTCGCTGATCTCACCGAACTTGTAGGCCGGGTGATCGGAAATGATGACGCGACCGGTACCCGGATCGATCGTGTACGGTCCGAACGCTTTCTCGAAGCCCTTCAGGTGGACGTTGGTGGTCTGATAGGTGACCGAATGCGAACCGGCGGTAGCGAACGCGGTTTCCCAGTTCCAGTCACCGACGCTGCCGCGCAGGCCAGCCACCGCGCGGTAGCTCTCGTCGGTGTTGCGCTGGCCGAAATGGCCGCCGCCAACGTCTTGCAACAGGTAGCCCAGGCCGACCACGCCGCCCATCAGTGCCTTCATCTCGGGGCTGGCGTGGTTGTATTCGTTGTTCGGGCCGAGCCACGGGGTCAGGAACTGGTTGACCGTGTTGCCGGTGTTGCGCGAGAACCAGCTCTGCGGGTTGCCGGTGGTGGTGCCATAGGCGCGCGGCGTGCCGCCGTTGGCATGCAGGTCGATGTCGGTGTAGGTGACTTCGGCGAACGCCTCGGTGGCATCGTTGAGCTGGAAATGGCCGTTGACGTATGCGGTAACGCGCTTGGAGTCGGCACCACCATTGATCTGGCGGTTCATCCAGGTCTGCCAGATGCAGCGCGTGCCACTGGCTACCTGCAGCACGTTGTTGCAGCCCGGGGCAGCCTCATCCATCCGTGCCCCGGTCGTCGGGTCGATGGCGTAGTAGTAGCCGGGGTTGAACACACCCGGCGCACTGCCGGTATCCAGCCGCAGGTTCTTGATGTAATCCGGATTGTTGACGTAGAACTGCCCGGGGTTCTTGAGGTACCACTCGCTGTCGGGGATGCCATTGCGTTCATAGAGATTGACGCTGGCGTAGACGTTGTAGCCGTCCTCGACCATGTCGCCGAAGCCACCGGTGATGCTGGCCTGGGTTTCGCCGAACGAATCAAAGCGCGAGGCGGTGTCCCAGGTGCCGCTGACTTCCAGCCCCTGGTAGCTGCTCTTGGTGATGACGTTGATGACGCCGGCCACTGCATCGGTGCCGTACACCGCCGAAGCGCCATCGGTCAGCACTTCCATGCGCTCGATGACGGCGGCGGGAATGGCGTCGATGTTGACGAACTGGGTCTGGAAGCCGGCCGGCGCACCGTAGTACGACAGGCGACGCCCGTTGAGCAGCACCAGCGTGCCCTGCGCGCCAAGGCCGCGCAGGTTGGCCTGCGAGGCGCCGTCGGAACCGGTGAACAGCGACTTGGAATCCACCTGACCCGGCCGTGCGGCCGGCAGGTTGTCGAGCACCTGCAACAACGTGCGCGCGCCCATGTTCTCGATGTCCTGCTTGCTGATGACCTGCACCGGCGAGGCGGTTTCCACGTCGGTACGCTTGATGTTGGAACCGGTGACCTGGACGCGGGCCAGTTCGGTGGTCAAGTCCTTCTGCTCGCCCTCGGTGTCCTGCGCAAGCGCAGGGGCAACGACGGCAAACAGCGCGCTGGCAACGGCCAGCGATAAGGGGGCGAATGTACAGCGATGGGATTTGCGGTGGGCGGGCAACATCGGGTTCTCTCCTGGCTAAATCACGCAAAAACGGCAGTTGGCGGGGCAAAGCGGTCCCGGGCCACGGCCCAAAGGCCGTAGTCGGTGTGTTGCGGGGGGAGCTGCGGTGTTACGGGTAGTGGTTTACGGGGCGACGAGCTGCGCGGTGTCGCCCTCCTGGCCGATCAACACGGCGTTGGCCCAGTTGCCACATACCTGGGCAGGTTGGCTGCCCTGTGCACCCAGCGTGCGCAGGCTCAGTTGCGAAAGTCCGCGGATATCCAGCTCCGGCTTGACCACGCCCGGTGCCTTCACCAGGCCGCTGTCGTACAGCAGGCGACCATCGCCCCAGACCTGGAACTGCATGCCACCGGCCTGGCGGCACTGGTCGTCGATGCCGAGGTCGGCGCGCAACAGCTTCCATTGCCCCTTGATGGCCAGATCGATGCGGCTGTTCGTGCCTACACCCAGGCCACGACGGAACTGCAGGCCGTTCATGCGCATCGGCACATCGGCACTGAACGCACGGTCTGCGTGGACCGACGCGGCCAGCGCGGCCGGCAGCGGCAGTTGGGAGAGGAACTGCTGCTGCGCCGGCCGCTCGGCCGCTTGCTGCTCAAGGATATGGAAAGTGGACAAGGCAATCGGGCCGACGTCACGAGGCTGCAGTGCATCCACCGCACGCGCGGCAGTGCCCTGCGCGGCGGTCACCATCGGATCGCTGGCACCGGCGTTATCACCGTCCGGGTTCTGCACGCTGAGCACGCGGAAGCGCAGCAGACGGCCAGCGTGTGCCGGGAAGTCGATGCGCTGCACGCCTTCCTTCAGCTGCAGGTGGCCACGCGCGATGGGCTGGCCCCATTCGCCGTTGCTGTCGCCCATGTAGATTTCGTAATCGCGGACCTGGCCGTGCTTCCAGTGCTTGTCGTTGCGCGGTGCCAGTTCGATGCCGTCGATCAGCTTGCGCTCACCGAAGCCCACCACCCACTCGTGCGCGCCGGTACGGATGGCCTGGTTGCGCACGCTGCGGAACCACGTTGCCGGGTCGTCGTCGAAAGCGTTTTCCAGCGGATGGCCCGGCTCTTCGGCCGGACGGTTGACCACCAGCAGGCTGTCCGAAGGCAGCGCGCGGCCCAGTTCCGGTGCCGCCGGGAACACGTCATCGGCCAGCGCTGCGGCAACCGGGAAGTCCAACTGCAGTTGCAGCGGCTGACGGATGTCCTGCGTGGCGGTGCGCACATGCAGCGTGCCCTGACGCTCTTTCGCGTCGAAGTACCAGCCTTCCGCCGCGCCCTGCAAGGCGGCAGCGTCTGCCAGTTGCGTCAGGGCACGCCCACCCACCTGCACCGTACGCGGTGCCTGCCGGTTCAACACACGCAGGCCATAGCGACGCTGCGGCAGCTGGCCCTGGTACTGGCCCTGCACCGCATCGATGCGCACCTGCACCGGGCCACTGCCCTGCACCGGTGCCTGCACGTGGATCTGCTGGGTGCTCGATTCGCCCTTCTGGTAACGGCGGGTGCTGCCGTCGTCTTCGTACATCGTGTAGCTGGATTCGCCCTGCGGATACAGATCGAACGTCACTTCATCCAGCGGCTTTTCGCCATCGAACAGCATCTCCGGATGCATCGGCAGGATCGCACCGGCACGCACGAACACCGGCAGCGTCGCCAGTTCCACCTTGCGGTCAAGCTGGCGGCCAGCCGCCGGTGCCTGCACATGGCGGCCATCCCAATAGTCGTACCAGCCACCGGCCGGCAGATGGATGTCACGACGCCAGCCACGGCTCGCTGCCTGGCTGCGGTAGACCGGCGCCACCAGCAGCTCGCGGCCGAGCAGGAACTGGTACTTGTAGGTTTCGTCCTGCGCATGTGGGTCGTTGGGGAAATCCCACATCAGCCCGCGCACCGGCGGTGCGCCGCTCTGCGCAGCGTCATGCACCAGGCCGTACATGTACGGCGTAAGGCGCATCTTCAGCTTGAGGTAGTCGCGGTTGATGCTGCGGTACGGCTCGTCGAACGCCCATGGATGCTTGCGCGCGTTCGACGACCAGCCCGACATGCCCATCAGCACCGGCGTGAACGTCTTCCATTGCAGGTCGCGGGTGAAGGTCTCGGCGCTGCCGCCGAAGATCGCATCCACATCACCGCTGGCATAGGCCATGCCCGACAGGCCCGAACCGACCAGGGTCGGCACGTGCCAGCGGATGTAATCCCAACTGCTGCTCTGGTCGCCGGTCCAGGCCACCGCGTAACGCTGGATGCCGGCCCAGCCCATCACCGTCCACAGGAACGGACGTGAGTCGGAGTTGTCGAGGATGCCGTTGAAGGCCTGCTGGTTGGCGTCCATCGCGAACTGGTAGCCGTGGCCGGTCCAGGCCACATCCAGCTTCTGCACCCGGCTGCCGGCCTTGCCCACTTCCCAGGCAATCTTGTCCACGCCGTTCTCGGTCCACAGGCCGGTCTTGAAGCCGTGCTTGGCCAAGCCCTGCACGGTCTCCGGCAACTGTTTGTAGCCGCAGCCATAACCGTCGTTGGGCAGGATCCAGCCGCCGGGCATATCGTTTTCGCGGTACTTGGCTGCGACGCTGTCGATCACGTCCGGCGTGGTGCCGGTGGGGCCGTCACTCCAGCCTTCGGGCACGGAGCCGGGCTTCTTGCTGTTGTCGCCATCGTTGTAGCAATCGGCATCGCCGTAGGACAGCGCCCAGCGCGCGACCAGATTCGGCCGCCCGGTCAGCTGCGTGTAGCGCTCCAGCAGGCGCTGCAGGTCGGCACCGACGAAGTAGTACGCATCGAAGCGGTCCTCGCGGTGCAGCAGCGTGGCCTGGTCGGGCTGGCGCAGGTCGTAGCTGCCATCGCTCCAGGTGTTGCGCAACATGCCCCAGCCGCGCGAGCTGAGCAGCATCGGGGCCGGGCTCGGGCGGTCGCCCTCTTCCCAGCCACCGGAATAGGAGACCTCAAGTTCGCGGCCCTTGAACTGGAACTTCCCGTTCTGCTGGCCACCGCCGTAGAACGCCTCATCGGCCTGCGAGGACAACACCTGCACGCTCTGCTCGGCGCCCAGGTCCAACGGTTGCAGTTCCTGCCACAGCGGCACTGCCTGCGCGCCATCCAGTCGTTCCAGGCGCAGCTGCAACGGCTGGCGTTGCACGTGCAGCACCAGTTTCGAAGTGCGCACGCGGATCTCGTTGGCGTCTTCTTCCAGCTGCGCCTGCACCTGCGCGGCCGACTGCGGCAATACGATGGGCGCGGCCTTGTCGCCGGCACCGCTGAGCTTGCCGTTGCGCCCGGCATGCACGCGCACGATGTCCTCGGCCAGCACTTCAATGCGCAACGTGCCGCCGTTGTCGGTACGCAGCTCCCAGGCACGCAGGCCGTCGCGGCCATCCGCGGCCGTCACCGTGCGCAGATTGCCCAGCGGCTCGGCCTGTGCCGGCACCACCGGCACAAGCATCGCGCCCAACAGGGCCGCCAGCAGCGGTGAACGACGTACCTGGATCTGCACCTGGTTTCCCCCGGCCCGTTCAACGGGCGTTGCAATTGCCGATGCGGCCGACTCTAGGGCAGCGATTTGAAAGATGTCAACAAAATGAAAGCAAAAAGTAAGTTGTATTTCCTTAAAACGAAAGTTTGTGCAAAGCACCACTTTGTATTCGCCTAAGAATCGCCCTATTTATCTGCATCGAAAGCAGACTCTTGGCGAGCTTTCGTTTTTCGTACAGCCCGCTCATCGCAAACAAATGATCCCAGTATCTTTCTTTTTACTTTCGCTATTTGACATTCCGAAAGAAAACGATGATCGTGCGCTGGCTCAACAGGAACCCCGAATGGACGCCACATTGCTTTCCGATCTGTCCGCCTGGCAGCGCCTGGGCGGCGCCGACACCGCCACCGAAATCGCACAGCAACCGCAGCTGTGGGAGACGCTTGCCGATTCCCTCTCCGACGCCCAGGCACGTGTGCAGGCCTTCCTTGGCCAGCGCCTGTCCGACCCCGCGCAGCGCGTGATCTTCACCGGCGCAGGCAGCTCAGGCTTCATCGCCGAGATGGCCGCCGATGCACTCAACGCGCAATGGCCGGCGGAAATCCGCGCCGTGCATACCACCAGCCTGCTTACCCACCCGGCGCTGTACCTGCAGCGCGAACGCCCGACCCTGCTGGTCTCGTTCGGCCGCAGCGGCTCCAGCCCGGAAAGCGTGGCGGCAGTGGAGCGCGTGCGCGCCGACGTTGATGACGCACGCTTCCTGGACATCACCTGCAATGCCGATGGCGAGCTGGCCCGCCGTGGCGCCGGGCGTGAGGACACCTGCACGCTGCTGATGCCGGCCGTCTCGTGCGACCGTGCCTTCGCCATGACCAGCAGCCTGACCTGCATGCTGCTGACCGCACTGACCGTGTTCGACAACAGCGACTGGGCCACGCGCACCGCCCGCCTGAAGCAGGTTGCAGCGCTGGCGCGCGAGGCCATCGCGCAGTGGGATGCGCCGGTGGCCGCGCTGGCCGCGCAACCGTTCGATCGCGTGATCTACCTGGCCAGCGGCCCGTTGGAAGCGCTCGCCCGCGAAGCCGCACTCAAGGTGCTGGAACTCACCGCCGGGCGCGTGCTGGCACTGGCCAACACGCCACTGGGCTTCCGCCATGGCCCCAAGTCCACGCTCAACGCGCAGACGCTGGTGGTCATGCTGCGCAGTGCCCAGCCGTTGGCACGCCGTTACGAACAGGACCTGCTGGAAGAGCTGCGCAATGACGGCGTGGCCGGCAAGGTGCTGTCGGTCGGCCCGCGCGTGGACGCTGTCGGCAACGATGACCACACGCTGCCGGTGCCGGCACTGCCGGACAACTGGCTGGCGCCGGTCTGGCTGACCTTCGCGCAGTTGTATGCGCTGCAGCGTTCTGCCGCACTCGGCCTGACCCCGGACAACCCGTTCCCGGACGGTACCGTCAACCGCGTGGTCAAGGGCGTCACCATCCACCATGACTGAGTCCACCGCCACGGCTTGCTACGGTATCGACATCGGCGGCACCAAGATCGAACTGGTGGCCTGCGCGGCGGACATGCAGGTGACGTGGCGCAAACGCATCGCCACCCCGCAGGGCGACTACTCCGCCTTCCTGCTGGCGGTGACGGAACTGGTCGCCAGCGCCGATGCCGAACACGGTCGCGCTGCCGATGCCATCGGCATCGCCCTGCCCGGCGTGCGCGACCGCCAAAGCGGCCGCCAGCTCAGTGCCAACGTACCGGCACTCACCGGCCAGTGCGTGGCGCAGGACCTGAGCAACCGACTGCAGCGCCCGCTGCATTTCGGCAACGACCTTCAGTGCTTCGCCTTGTCTGAAGCGCACGGCGGTGCGGCCGATGGCTACCCGAGCATGTTCGGCGCCATCCTCGGCACCGGTGCCGGTGGCGGTTACTGCGTGCAGGGCCGGCTGATCAGCGGCTTCAATGGGCTGGCCGGCGAATGGGGCCACTGGAGCGTTCCGGCCAACCTGCTGCAACGCCACGGTCTGCCATTGCTCGATTGCGGTTGCGGACTGCGCGGCTGCGTGGAGCGTTATGTCTCCGGCAGCGGCGTGGCGATGATCGAACGCCATCTCGGCGGCAACGCCGCCAATGCCAGTGACGTGATTGCACTGGCCGATGCCGGCGATATCCGCGCACGCCAGGCGCTGGACATCCATCGTGACCTGCTCGGCCACAGCTTCGCCGCGCTGATCCTGGCGCTGGACCCGCACGTCATTGTGCTCGGTGGTGGCCTGTCGCAGTACGCGCCGCTGTACCAGCAGCTGCCGGCCGCCATCGCCACGCATCTGTTCAAGGGCGTGCAGGTGCCGCCGATCGTCCCGCCCCGCTTCGGCGATGCCGGTGGTGCACGTGGCGCCGCCCTGCTTGCCTGCCAACCCGCTTTTTCCTGATTCCGGGAGTTGATCCATGTCGCCGCTGCAAACCCTGCTTGCTTCCCATCGCCAAGGCCACAACGTCGGCCTGTACAGCGTCTGCTGCAGCAACGAACACGTGCTGCGCGCCGCCATGCAGGTCGCTCTGAAGTACGCCACACCGCTGCTGATCGAAGCCACCTCCAACCAGGTGGACCAGTTTGGTGGCTACACCGGCATGACCCCACCGCAGTACCGCGACTACGTGCAGCAACTGGCCGATCAAGAAGGTTTCCCACGTGAGCGGCTGATCCTGGGCGGCGACCATCTCGGCCCCAACGCCTGGCAGAAGCAACCGGCCGCCGAAGCCATGGCCAATGCACGGGTGCTTATCGAAGCTTATGTCGGCGCCGGTTTCCACAAGATCCATCTGGACTGCAGCATGTCCTGCGCCGATGACCCGACGCCGCTGCCGGATGCCATCGTCGCCGCCCGCTCGGCCGAACTGGCCGTCATCGCCGAACGCACCGCCACTGAAAACGGGCTGCCGCTGCCGGTCTACGTGATCGGCACCGAAGTGCCAATCCCGGGCGGCGAAGCCTCGCTCGAAGGCGGCCTTGCCGTCACCACGCCAGCTGCCGCCGCGCAGACGCTGGCCATCCACCAGCAGGCTTTCGACACGCCGGAACTACGCGATGCCTGGCAGCGGGTGATCGCGATGGTGGTGCAGCCGGGCGTGGATTTCGACCACAGCAGCGTGCACGACTACGACCCGCTCGCCGCCAGCGAACTGGCCGATTTCCTCGAACAACAACCGCGCATCGTGTTTGAAGCGCACTCCACCGATTACCAGCGCGAATCCGGCCTACACGCTTTGGTGCGCGACCACTTCGCCATCCTCAAGGTCGGCCCGGCCGCCACCTTCGCCTATCGCGAGGCGCTGTTCGCGCTGGCTGCGATCGAAGCGCAGCTGCTGCCCGCCGAACAATGCTCGCAGCTGCCGCAGGTGCTGGACCAGGTGATGCTGGCCAAGCCGAAAAACTGGCAGGCGCATTACCACGGCGATGAGGCCACGTTGCGCCTGCTGCGCGCCTACGCCTTCAGCGACCGCTGCCGTTACTACTGGGGCGAGCCGGCGCTGGTCAGCGCCGTGCAGACGCTGTTCGCCAATCTGGAACGACACAGCCCGCCGCTGGTGCTGCTCAGCCAGCATCTGCCCGAGCAGTTCCGCGCCGTGCGCAGCGGCCTGCTGGCCAACCGCCCCGAGGCGCTGGTGCAGCACCACGTTGGCCTGTGCCTGGGCGAATACGCGCGCGCCTGCAGCTCCAACCAGGCCGGTCCACGCAAGCAAAGCGAAAGAAATCGAGCCTGATTCCTTGCGAAAAGGTACCCTGCGTCTTTCCATGCGAAACGAGCCATGACCATGCGCAACACCCGCTCCCGCCGCCAGCAGATCCTGCAGCGCCTGATCGAACAGGGCACGGTGCAGGTATCGGAGCTGGTCGAGCAGTTCGGCGTGTCGGCGGTGACCATCCGCACCGACCTGGGCCAGATCGAATCGCAGGGCCTGGCCACGCGCACCCACGGCGGCGCCACGTTGGTGCGCCTGCCGCCGCAGGAGCAGGACATCCACGAGAAGGATGCGCTGAACCTGTCGCTGAAAGAGTCCATCGGCATGCGCGCAGCGCAGCTGGTGCAGCCGGGCGAGAACATCATCATCGACTCCGGCTCCACCACCATGACCCTGGCCCGCCACCTGCGCGCGCACCGCGAGGTGACGGTGATGACCAACGGCCTGAACATCGCCTGGGAACTGGCCAATGCGCCGGGCGTGAACGTGCTGCTGACCGGCGGCCTGCTGCGCAAGCAGTCGTTGTCGCTGCAAGGCAGCCAGGCCGAAGCCAGCCTGACCTCCTACAGCTTCGACACGCTGTTCCTGGGCGTGGATGGGCTGGACCTGCAGTTCGGACTGACCACGCACGACGAAGGCGAAGCCCGCCTCAATCACCGCATGGTCGAACGCGCGCGGCGCATCGTGGTGCTGACCGACGCCTCCAAGTTCGGCCGCGTCAGCCTGCACCGCATCGCCCGCCTCGATCAGATCCACACGATCATCACCGACACCGGCCTGGACGATGCCACCCGCGAGGGCCTGCAACGCCAGGGGATCGAGGTGATCACTGCCGAGCCACCGCCATGACCGAACTTCATTCCCTGCACGGCCGCATCCTCACCCCGCTGGGCTGGCGCCGCGGCCATGTCCACTTCGACCAGCAGATCCGCATGCTGGAAGTGGAGGACCACGCCGGCGATGCCGCCAGCCTGCCGGCGATCCTGCCCGGCTTCATCGACCTGCACGTGCATGGCGCAGCCGGCGTTGACCTGATGCAGGGCGGCGACGTTGCCCGCACCATCGCCCGCACCCATGCACGGCATGGCACCACCACCCTGCTTGGCACGACCATGACCGCCGCGTTCGAGGAAATCGAAAGCGCACTACGCGGACTGGCGCAGGTCATCGCCGCACCGGATGCGGACGCTGCGCAGATCATCGGCGTGCATCTGGAAGGCCCGTTCATCAGCCCGCAACGGCTCGGCGCACAACCGCCGCGCACCCTCGAAGCCACACTCGAATCGGTGCAGCACCTGCATGCACTGGCGCCGATCAAGGTGCTCACCATCGCCCCGGAAATCGGCCAGCACACCGCGCTGATTCCGGCGCTGGCGGCGATGGGCATCCGCGTGCAGGTCGGCCACAGCGCCGGCACCTATGAAGATGCCGTGGCCGCGCTGCAGGCCGGTGCCACCGGCTTCACCCATCTGTTCAACGGCATGACCGGCGTGGATCACCGCAACCCCGGCATCGCCGCCGCTGCGTTGGCGCATGCCGAATACGCCGAGTTGATTCCCGACCTTGAGCACGTGCACCGCGGCGTGATCCGTCTGGCCGCGCGTGCCATTCCGCGCCTGTACGCGGTCACTGATGCCACCGCCGCCACCGGCATGCCCGATGGCGAGTACGCACTGGGCGAGCAGCGCGTGCACAAGTGCATGGGCTGCGTACGCCTGGCCAGCGGCTCGCTGGCCGGCAGCGCGCTGACCATGGACCAGGCGCTGCGCAACCTGGTCGAGGTCGGCCTGGACCTGGCCGATGCCTCGCAGCGTGTTTCCACCTTCCCCGCCGATTACCTGGCACTGGAAGACCGCGGCCGCATTGCCCCCGGTCTGCGCGCGGACATGGTCGTGCTCAGTGCGGACCTGCAACTGCAGCAGGTCTGGGCCAACGGTCATCAGATCGACCTGCACTCACCGCTGCCTTGATGTCCTCACCGGTGCGCATTGCGCGCACCGGCATCCACCGCGCAACCGCGCACCATGCCTGCTCCCGGAGCGCCCCGATGACCGATACCGCCTTCGCCGTACCCGCCACCGAGGCCGCCCCGCGCTGGCCGGTGCGCTACCTGCTCTTCATCGCCGGCCTTGGCGGCCTGCTGTACGGCATCGACATCGGCATCATCGCCGGCGCGCTGCCCTATCTGGAGGCAACCGCCAGTCACGCCTGGCAGCTGAGCAGCCAACAGCTTGGTTTCGTGGTCGCGGCAGTGCTGCTGGGCAGCGTGTTGTCCTCCCTGTTCGCCGGCCTGATCGCCGACCTGATCGGCCGGCGTGGCGCGATGCTGCTGGCCGGCCTGCTGTTCACCGCCAGCATTCCGATCATGGCGCTGGCCTCGGGCTACACACCGCTGCTGCTGGGGCGCCTGTTGCAGGGCGTCAGCGGCGGCCTGATCGGCGTGGTGGTGCCGCTGTATCTGGCCGAAGTACTGGCACCGGAGCGGCGCGGCCGTGGCGCGGCGATGTTCCAACTGCTACTGACGATCGGTCTGGTATTGGCCGCATTGATCGGCCTGTATCACGCCCATGCAGTGGACGCGGCCAGCGACTCGGTGCGCAACCTGCCGCTGGTGCAGCAGGCGCAGCAGATGTTTGAAGTGAAGGACAGCGCCTGGCGCACCATCTTCTGGAGCTGCCTGCTGCCGGGCGTGGTGTTCTGCATCGGCGTGTTGTGGTTGAACGAATCACCGCGCTGGCTGGTGCAACGTGGCCGCCTGGATGCCGCACGCCGCAGCCTGCAACGCACCGTGCCGGCCAGCCAGGTGGAAAGCACCCTGGCGCAGATCCAGGTGCCGGCCGTGGCCCAGGCCGATGGCAAGCGTGACCGGCTCTTCAGCCGCCGCTACATGGTGCCGTTCCTGCTGGCCTGCCTGGTGCTGGCCTTCACCCAGGCCACCGGCATCAACTCGGTGCTGGCGTATGCGGTCAACATCCTCAACCAGGCCGGCCTGCCCGGCGCGGCGGCCAACGGCGCGGACGTAGCAATCAAACTGCTCAACGCGGTGATGACCGTGGTGGCCTTGCTGCTGGTGGACCGCAAGGGCCGCAAGTTCCTGCTGATGCTCGGCAGCGGCGGCATCTGCATCGCCCTGCTCGCCTCGGCAATGTTGTTCTTCAAGGCCGAACAGGGCCGCGCCGACCTGCAACCGCAATTGCAGCAGATGGTGAGCAGTGATCGCCTGCAACTGGAGCTGGACCCCAGCCGCTGGCAGCAGTTGGCTGGCGCCCGCATGCGCAGCGAGCAACCGCTGCAACTGACCGTGTCCTACGCCTACGGCGGCTTCAGCGACGTGCGCTCCCTGCGCAGCGACAACGCCAGTGACCACCAGTTGCTGATCGAGCGCGACGCCACCGTGCGTGCGGACAGCGTCATCGGCAGCTTCTTCCGCCGCCTGCATCTGAATCCCTTCCCCGATCCGGTTGCCGCAGCCAGCGCCCCGCTGCGCATCGACCAGGCCTGGCTCGGCCCGGTACCGGCCACCTCGCACGGCTGGCTGGTAGCCGCCTGCATCCTGGTGTTCGTAGCTTTCTTCGCGGTCGGCCCGGGCGTGTGCGTGTGGCTGGCGCTGTCGGAACTGATGCCCAACCGCATCCGCTCCAACGGCATGAGCATCGCATTGCTGATCAACCAGTTCGTCTCCACCACGATCGCCGCGGTGTTCCTGCCAACGGTTGGTCACTATGGTTATTCCAGCATGTTCCTGTTCTGGGCCGGCTGCACCTTCGTGTTCTTCCTGATCGCCACCTTCTGGCTGCCGGAAACCAAGGGCAAGACGCTGGAGCAGATCGAAGCCCACTTCCGCTGAGGACAGCGGCCGCTCGCCAGCTACGAGCTTCGGCGAGCGGCCCACCTCATCCGATGGCAAGCTGACGGCTTCGCCCGGCGCAGACCGGGCAACCACCACGAAGCTACCCATGAAGCACGCCCATGTATGGAAGCAGACCGGCTCGCTTGTTCTCTGGTACTACACCGAGAACGAACGCAATTACCCGGGCTGGCATCTGACTGCGGATACCGAAGGGTGCCGCTCACTGATCGCACTGCTCGATGCCCTGGCCAATGATGGCGAGCCAGCAATGCGGACCTTCCAGATCAAGCCGCCGACAGCCGCGCACCTTGCCGTACCCAACAACAGGGCCGGCCACGCCGCATGGCATGCCCCGGGCAAACTGAAACTGGCGTTCTCCAGCGATCCATGCGAATGGAAGTTTCCCGTTAAGCAAGAACTGGCCGTTCTTGCATTGGGCGCTGAACCACTGAGGGCAATGCGCAACGGGCTGGAGGATGTGCTGCAGGGCCGCGGCGACTATTGCATCGATGTTCCCCACAGGAACTGCGCACCACTCTGGTTCTGGTGGTGGCCGAAATCTGCCATCGGACGGGAGTGAGGTCCGTGCAGCCATTCAACGGACCGGCAACAGCCGCCCTCATCCGCCCCTTCGGGGCACCTTCTCCCGCAAGCGGGAGAAGGGAGTAAGCAGCATGGCCTTGCACGGAAACTGCATCAGGCAAGCCTCCGGCGCGGGAGCGCCTGACTACTCACTTCCCTCGTAAGCGGGAGAAGGAGTAAGTGGCCCGGTCGTGCACGGAAACCTCATCCGGCAAGCCTCCAACGCGGAGGCCCCGACGCCCCCCTTCTCCCGTAAGCAGGAGAAGAGAATGACCGGCCCGGCTGTATACGGAAATGGCATTAGGCAAGCCTCCAGAATGCGGATGCTCGGCGACTCCCTTCTTTCGTAAGCAGAAGAAGGGAGTGAATAGCCCGACTGTGCATGGAATCGGCATCAGGCAAGCCTCTGACGCTGGAGCGCCTGGCTACCCTTTCTCCCGTAAACGGGAGAAAGGGAACAAGCGGCCCGACTGCGCGCGGAAGCTGCATCAGGCAAGCCTTCGACGCTAGCGGGCCTGACCACTCTCCCATCTCCCGCCTGCGGGAGAAGGTGCCCCGCAGGGGCGGATGAGGGGAAGGCGCAAAGCGCCGCAGCTCTCCCGCTTTCTCAAACCCCAAACCCGCAAACGCAAACGGCCGCCCGAAGGCGGCCGTTGCAGCATGCAGGCGAACCTGCGTGCGGGTATTACTCGGCGGAAGCAGCAGCCTTGGCAGCCAGGCGGGCAGCCTTGGCCTGCTGGGCAGCAGCCAGATCTTCCTTGATGCGAGCAGCCTTGCCTTCCAGGCCACGCAGGTAGTACAGCTTGCCGGCGCGAACCTTACCGCGGCGCTTGACTTCGACCGAGTCGATCATCGCGCTGTGGGTCTGGAAAACGCGCTCAACGCCGTAGCCGTGCGAGATCTTGCGCACGGTGAAAGCGGAGTTCAGGCCGGCATTCTTGGTGCCGATCACGACGCCTTCGTATGCCTGCACGCGCTCGCGGTTGCCTTCCTTGACCTTCACGTTCACCACGACGATGTCGCCCTGGCTGAACTTCGGCAGTTCGCGGGTGACCTGGGCGGATTCGAACTCCGCGACGATGGACTTGTTCAGCTTGCTCATTGGATTACACCGATTCTTCGGGGTGGGCGTGTCGTTTGACAGCGTGGTCTTATGCAGTCACCGAATTGCGCTGCACGTTTGTTGTTTTGTTTCCAACATCAGCCAAGCGGCCGATGGGAACTCGTAATTCTAGCCTATTGATTGCCCTTGGCGCCACTATCTGCGGCAAGCGCCTCGCGGGCCTCGGCCAGCAGCTTGCGGTCGGCCTTGCCCAGCCCGGCCTCGTCCAGCAGATCAGGGCGGCGCAGCGCGGTACGGATCAGCGACTGCTGCCGGCGCCAGCGCGCGATCGCGGCGTGGTTCCCGGAGCGCAGCACGTCTGGCACCTCGCCCAGCACATGACTGGAAGGCTGGCTGTAATGCGGGCAGTCGAGCAGGCCATCACCCTCGAAACTATCCTGAACAGCCGATTCAGCATCATTCAGAGCGCCGTCCTGCAACCGGGTGACCGCATCGATGATCACCGCCGCACCCAGCTCACCGCCAGACAGCACGTAATCACCGAGGGAGATTTCCTCGTCCACCTCGGCCGCCAGGAAGCGCTCGTCCACGCCCTCGTAGCGTCCGCACAACAGGATCATGCGCGGCAGTGCTGCCAGTTCACGGACCTTGGCCTGGGTCAACGGCCGCCCCTGCGGGCTGAGGTAGATCAACGGCGCCGGCTGCGGATCAGCCGCACGCGCTGCGGCCAGCGCGGCACGCAACGGCTCGATCAGCATCACCATGCCCGGGCCACCACCGAACGGACGGTCGTCCACCCGGCGGTAGTTGCCCTCGGCGTAGTCGCGCGGGTTCCAGCCATGCAGTTCAAGCAGGCCGCGCTCCTGCGCACGCCCGACCACGCCAAGCGCGGCGGACTGGGCGAGGAACTCGGGGAACAGGCTGATGACGTCGACGCGCACGGACCTTAGAACTCCGGGTCCCAATCAACCACGATCAGGTTGGCGTCGAAATCGACCGACTTGATGAAGTCCTCCATCACGAACGGCACCATCCGCTCGCGGTCGCCGCGAACCACCAGCACGTCGTTGGAGCCGGTGTTGAACAGGTGCGACACCTGCCCCAGCTTCACGCCTTCCACGGTCTGCACGTCCAGGCCTTCCAGGTCGACCCAGTAGTACTCATCCGGCTTCGGCGGAGGCAATGCACTGCGCGCGATGTAGATTTCGGTGCCGCGCATGGCCTCGACCACATCGCGGTCGGTCACGCCCGGGAAGGTGGCGATCAGGTTTTTGCCCGATTCACGGCCACGCACACCGGCAAGCTCGGACTCCTGCCCTGCGGGGCTGCGGAGGATCCAAGGCTGGTATTGGAAAATGGCGGAGCGTGGCTCGGTCCAGGACTCGAGCTTCATCTCGCCGCGCACACCAAAAGCGCCGGCAACCCTGCCCAGCAGGATCCGGCGCTCGGAATCTTTCTTCATAAACAGTCGGGCCGCGCTTTCGCGCGGCCCGTCAGGATCAGGCCGCAGTGGCCTGGGCCTTGGTCGCTTCCTTGTACAGGTTGCGAACCTTGTCGGTCAGCTGAGCGCCGTTGGCAACCCACTTGTCGACAGCGGCGATGTCCAGCACCACGCGCTGTTCAGCGCCCTGGGCAACCGGGTTGTAGTAGCCGACGCGCTCGATGTTGCGGCCGTCACGGGCGCTACGGACGTCGGTCACGATGATGTGGTAGAACGGACGCTTCTTGGCGCCGCCGCGGGTCAGTCGAATCTTGACCATGGTGGTTTTTCCTAAGTTGCCCAGTCGCCAGGATGGCGCGGTAAGCCGGCGATTATAGCGGCGGGTTTGTGCCATTCCAACCCTGTGCCCTGCTTTCCAGCTGAATGGGGCTTTAAGCGCCCGGACCATTCCCGTCCTGAAGCGGCAACCAAGGCGCCTGGCCCAGCGCCCGCTGCAACAGCGTCAGCAGCCGCTCCGAGCCCTCCAGCCGCGCGTCTCCGATCCTCAGCAACGGCCATATCCCGGCCGCATTGCAGGCAACCGCCCCGCGCATTCCGGCCAACGCCGGCAGATCGATCTCGCGCCAAACCGGGGCCTGCCCCAGCTCCTCAAGCCCCCGGATCAACAACGCCTCGGTGACCCCGCGCAGCGCGCAAGCCTGTGGCCAGATCACCTGCGCGCCATCCCAGAACGCCAGATTCCAGGTACTGCCTTCGCTGATGCGCCCGGCCTGGTCGACAAACAGCGCGTCGTCGAAGCCTTCGGCCATCGCCTGGCGCCGGTAGTGGAACAGCGGGAATGTACCCACATGCTTCAGGTGCGCCAGCTCCCGCTGGTAGCGCACCGGCACGACCGCGCGCCCGGCCACCGGCGACACCGCCGGAGCCCCGACTCCGATCAGCACATCCACCGGCACCGCACGCAGCGGCTGGCGGAAGTCGAACGCTTTGGAGAACACGGTGATGCGCACCGAGGCATCGGTCGCATCGCAGGCCGCCAATGCCTGCTTGAGCCAAGCCAGCAGCTGCGCCACGTCCAGCTGCGTATCGAACAGCTCACGCGTGCCCTGCTGCAGGCGCTGCACATGCAGGGCCCAGCCTTGCACGGCACCGTCCCGCACTTGCAGCGAGGTGAAATGCCCGTAGTTGACCAGCGCCGACCCCAGCAACGACGCATCGACCGGCTGGCCGTTGCAGAACAACCTGCTCACAGCAGCTCCTGCGCCTGTGCCCATATCGCACGCTGGATCTCGGCCGCCGGCGCGCGACGCGCCAACCAGGCCGACTGCCCTGCCCAGGCCTGCATCGCTGCGAGCCGGTTGTCAGCACTGGCCTGCCTGCGCATGCCGGCAGTCAAACCACGCTGCACCGGATAGGGCTGCGGCGACGGGGCTTCGGCCGCAGCCGCCGCACGCACGTAATCGGTCGCCAATGCGCGGCCGAGCCGGCCGCTGAAGGCCCGGGTTGCACAGGTCGTCTCAGGCTCGGCGGCAGCCAGAGCGTCGCGCCAAGCGGATGGAATGTCGGATTCCTCGGCAGCAAGAAAGGCAGTGCCCACCTGCACGGCACTGGCACCGAGCAACAGCGCGGCAGCCACGCCACGGCCATCGGCGATGCCGCCAGCGGCGATCACCGGCACATCCAGGTTATCGACCAGTCTCGGCAGCAGCGCGAACAAACCCACCATCTGCCGTTCGGCCTGGGCCGCATCGAAGGCACCGCGATGACCACCGGCCTCCATGCCCTGCGCGATGACGGCATCGGCACCAGCCGCCTGTGCCTGCAGGGCTTCGGCCAGCGTGGTGGCGCAGGCAAACCAGGCGATGCCGGCATCCTTCAGCCGCTGCACCTGCGCTGACGAAAACACGCCCATGATGGTCGAGGCCACCGCAGGCCGGGCCTGGATCAGCGCATCGAACTGGGCATCGAAATCGGCCGGACCTGCATCACCTGCGGAGGCCGGCACGTCCGGGCCCCATTGGGCGAGGAACTGGCGCGTTGCGGCTTCGGCCACCGGTTCACGCAGCGGCGCCGGATCGGGAATCCAGACATTGACCTGTGCCGGGCCCGGCGACTGCACGCGAAAGGCATCCATCCACTGCCCGATTTGTTCCGGCGCGGACAACACCGCACCCATGGCGCCCATACCACCGGCATTGGCCACGGCGGCCGAAAGCGGCACCGGGCAGGCGCCGGCCATCGGTGAAAGCAGGATGGGGAGTTCAACGCCAAAGCGTTGGCAGAAGGATGCAACGCGCTGCTGGATGAGCGGATTCATTGGCAGAACTGACTCCAACCTGGGGACTGCTGGAATTGTCTGAATCCAGCCTTCAAGCCACGGACGGTGCAGCAGACGAAGCGATCATGTCGCTCGCGGGCAAAGCCAGCGCGAACGGATGGGATGGCAGAAGCAAAGCCCCTCATCCGCCCCTCTTGGGGGCACCTTCTCCCATCAACGGGAGAAGGGAAAACAACCGTTGCATTCACACATGTTGCGTTCACACATCGAGCCGCCGGAACGCTCCAGCCAAGCCCGCGCAACATCAACGGAACGGCAGACCACCCTTGCCGCCCATGGCGCCAAGCATGCCCTTCATGTTGCGCATCATGCCCTTCATGCCACCACCGGCAAGCTTGCCCATCATCTTTTCCATCTGCATGTACTGCTTCATCAGCTTGTTGACGTCGGCCGGCTGGGTACCGGAGCCACGCGCGATGCGGGCACGACGCGAACCATTGAGCAGCCCCGGGTTGCGACGCTCCTTCTTGGTCATCGAGCTGATGATGGCGATCATGCGCGGCACTTCCTTGCTCTGCGTGACCTGCTGCTTGAGGTGGTCCGGGATCTGGCCCAGGCCCGGCAGCTTGTCCATCAGGCCGCCAATGCCGCCCATGTTCTGCATCTGTTCCAACTGGTCGCGCATGTCGTTCAGGTCGAACTTCTTGCCCTTGGCGACCTTCTCGGCCAGCTTCTGCGCCTTTTCCTTGTCGACCTGCTGCTCGACCTGCTCCACCAGCGACAGCACGTCGCCCATGTCCAGGATGCGGCCGGCCACACGCTCGGGATGGAACACGTCCAGCCCGTCGACCTTTTCGCCGGTACCGGTGAACTTGATCGGCTTGCCGGTGATGTAGCGCACGCTCAGTGCGGCGCCACCACGGGCGTCACCGTCGGTCTTGGTCAGCACCACGCCGGTCAGCGGCAGCGCCTCGCCGAAAGCCTTGGCGGTGTTGGCCGCGTCCTGGCCGGTCATCGAATCGACCACGAACAGGGTTTCGGCCGGGTTGACCGCCGCGTGCAGGGCCTTGATCTCGGCCATCATCGCTTCGTCGATGGCCAGGCGGCCGGCGGTATCGACCAGCAGCACGTCAACAAAGGACTTGCGCGCGTCATCAATGGCGGCGCGGACGATGTCCACCGGCTTCTGCTCGGCGCTGGACGGGAAGAACAGCACGCCGACCTGGTCGGCCAGTGTCTTCAGCTGCTCGATCGCGGCCGGGCGATAGACGTCGGCCGAGACCACCATCACCTTCTTCTTGCGCTTTTCTTTCAGGTGCTTGGCCAGCTTGCCGACCGTGGTCGTCTTGCCCGCACCCTGCAGGCCCGCCATCAGGATGATGGCCGGCGCGGGAACGTTGAGGTTCAGGTCGGTGGCCTGCGAGCCCATCACTGCGGTCAGCTCGTCACGGACCACCTTGATCAGCGCCTGGCCCGGAGTCAGCGACTTGAGCACTTCCTGGCCGACCGCGCGGACCTTGATCTTCTCGACCAGCGCCTGCACCACCGGCAGGGCCACATCGGCCTCGAGCAGGGCGATGCGGACTTCGCGGGTGGCCTCGCGGATGTTTTCCTCGGTCAGGCGGCCGCGTCCACGCAGGCGCTCGATGGTGCCGGAAAGGCGCTGGGTCAGTGACTCGAACATGCGGGCGAACCTGTGGTGCGTGGAAACAGAGCGGGCAAGTATAACGGGCAGCCCGCACGCTCGCCGGATCGCTTCGCCCGCAGCGGCCGGTGTGCGAAACTGCCGCGATGACAATAGTTCTCATCGCCACCGCTCTCTATCTGCTGGCCACGGCCCTGCTCGTACGCGGACTGGCGGCCGACCGCTCCGCGCCGCCACGCACCTGGCTGTTGCCGGCGGTCGCCGCAGCGGTGCTGCATGGCAGTTACCACCTGCTGGTGGCGATGCGCACGTCCGGCGGCCCGGACATGCATTTCTTCGCCGCGCTGTCGCTGGTGGGCCTGGGCATGGCGGTGCTGACTGCGCTGGTCGGCGCGCGTGGACGCATGGCGGCGCTGGGCGTGGTGGTGTTCCCGATGGCCGCCCTGCTGTTGTTGGCCTATCACGGCTACGGGCACGAACCGAGCAAGGCACTGGGCTGGCGCCTGGCCGCCCATGCCTGGCTGGCGTTGCTGGCCTACGCCACGCTGAGCATCGCCGCGCTGCTGGCGATCATGCTGTGGCTGCAGGAACGCGCCCTGCGTCAGCGTGATTTCCGCCCCTGGCTGCGGGCGCTGCCGCCACTGAGCGATCTGGAAACGCTGCTGTTCCGCACGATCGCCGTCGGCTTCAGCTTGCTGACGCTGACCCTGGTGACCGGCGTGCTGTTCGTCGATGACCTGCTGGCGCAGAAGCTGGTGCACAAGACCGTGCTCAGCGTGCTGTCGTGGATCGTGTTCGGCACGCTGCTGATCGGCCGCCGCCGCTACGGCTGGCGCGGCAGCAAGGCGGTGCATTGGACCTTGAGCGCGATGGCGCTGTTGCTGCTGGCGTTCTTTGGCAGCCGGTTCGTGATCGAGCTGGTGCTGGGCAGCAACTGAACCAACCAAAATAGTGCCGAGCCACGCTCGGCACGAAACATTTCCGGCAAAGCCCCTGCGGAGCATGGCTCCGCTCTACCGTTCAAGCGTTATTCGGCGGCCGCTTCCAATGCCTCGGACAAGCGCTCCACCGCGATCACTTCCATGCCTTTCACCGAGCCGGTCTTGGGCGCATTGGCCTTGGGCACGATGGCGCGCTTGAAGCCATGCGTGGCGGCTTCGCGCAGGCGATCCTCGCCATTGGGCACCGGGCGGATTTCACCGGACAACCCCACTTCACCGAATGCAATCGTCTTCTCGGCCAACGGCCGGTCCTGCAACGAGGACAGCACCGCCAGCAGCACCGGCAGATCGACTGCGGTTTCCTGTACGCGGATGCCGCCAACCACGTTGACGAACACGTCCTGGTCGCCGACCACCACGCCGCCATGACGGTGCAGCACCGCCAGCAACATCGCCAGACGGTTCTGCTCCAGGCCCACCGCGACACGACGCGGGTTGGACAACGGCGAGGAGTCCACCAGCGCCTGCACTTCCACCAGCAGCGGGCGGGTGCCTTCGCGGGTGACCATCACGCAGCTGCCGGGCTGTCGGGTACTCCCGCCGGACAGGAAGATCGCCGACGGATTGGGAACCTCTTTCAGGCCCTTGTCGCCCATGGCGAACACGCCCAGTTCGTTGACCGCGCCAAAGCGGTTCTTGAACGCGCGCAGCACCCGGAAACGACTGCCACTCTCGCCTTCGAAGTACAGCACCGCATCGACCATATGCTCCAGCACGCGCGGGCCGGCGATGCCGCCTTCCTTGGTGACGTGGCCGACCAGGAACACCGCGGTTCCGGTTTCCTTGGCAAAGCGCACCAGCCGCGCCGCACTCTCGCGCACCTGGCTCACCGACCCCGGCGCAGCGGTCAACGATTCGGTCCAGAGCGTCTGCACCGAATCGGCCACGATCAACTTCGGACGCGAACTGGCCGCGTGCTGCAGGATGTTTTCCACCCCGGTTTCGGCCAGTCCATTGAGGCCATCCAATGGCAGGTCCAGGCGCACTGCGCGGCCGGCCACCTGCGCCAATGATTCTTCGCCGGTGACGTACAGCACCGGCAGCGTGCTGGCCATCTTCGCCAGCGCCTGCAGCAACAAGGTGGACTTGCCGATGCCCGGGTCGCCACCGACCAGCACCACCGCGCCTTCAACCAGACCTCCGCCCAGCACCCGGTCGAACTCGCCGATGCCGGTGGAAACCCGCAGGTGCTCGGTCTGCTGCACGTCCTTCAGTGCGGTGATCTTCGGCGCCTCGACCTTGCCGGCCCAGCCGCTGCGGCGCGACGCCGGCGACTTCGCGGCAGCAGCGCTTTCCAGCACGATTTCGCTGAGCACGTTCCATGCGCCGCATTCGGTGCATTGGCCCTGCCACTTGCTGTACTCGGCACCGCATTCGGTGCAGACGTAAGCGCTGGTACGGGTCTTGGCCATGGAGGCTCCTGCTGCGGGGGACCGCAGGATAGCCGAGGCCCGTCGCAACCGCTGCGACCGGGCCGGCGTGACTCAGGCCTGCGCGTTCTTGGCGGCGATCATCGCCCGGTACTGGCGCGGCGCCATGCCCACTTCGGCCTTGAACTTGCGGGTGAACGCGCTCTGGTCGGTGAAGCCACAGGCCTGGCCGATGCTGGCCACGCTGTCCTCGCCGTGCAGCAGGTGCAGCGCGATCTGGATCCGCAGGCGGGTCAGCACCTGCTGCGGGGTCATCTGGAACACCTTGCGGAACGAACGCTCCAGCTTGGACAGCGAGAACCCGGTGATGTCCAACAGGGTCTGCATGCGCACGTTTTCGGCGTAATGGTTGTTGAGGTAATCCAGCGCCAGCCGCAGCGGCTCGTACTGCGACTCCAGCCCGCCACGCTGGCCCAGGTCGCGGGAGATGCCGATCAGCCCGACCACCTTGCCGTCCTCTTCCACCGGCCGTTTGCAGGTCAGGCACCAGCCCGGCTGCTGATTGGCCAGCAACTGCAACTCCATGACGTTTTCGATGACTTCACCGGCCAGCACGCGTGCGTCCTGCTCGACGTAGGCTTCGCTCATACCGACCGGATACAACTCATCGGCACGCTTGCCGATCACTTCACTGCGCGACTTCACCCCGAGCCGCTGCATCATCGTCATGTTGACGTGGGTGTAACGCCCCTGCGTGTCCTTGGCAAAGAACAGCACGCTGGGAATGGCGTCGAACAGGGCTTCGATTTCGGCGGGGTCGATACGCATCTGGGACTACTGAAAAGCAGGAAAGAAAGGGAGCTTGTGTCCGGACAATAGCCGAGACGCCAAGATGCCATAGAAGTCGGTAGTGGACGTCAGGGCCCCATACCATCCACGACGAGTGCTGGTCGGTTCGGATTTCAACACGCCCGCGAACCGGAACGGTCCACCACCTGCGACCCGGCGTCGCCGGGCATGAAGCCAGGTCGCCGGCATCACGTCCGCTGCCGTGTCACTGCTGGATCCGTTCATGGCACCTCGGGGTTGATGATCACCAGCGCTGCCCGGCGACGGCATCGCTGCGCCTTCGCGCCGTGCATTGGATCGCAGTGCGGCTCGACACGCGTTAGCTGGCATTGATCTTCCGGGTACGGACCGAGTCTCGTCTTGAGCAATTCAATCTGACATGCGGCCGAACTCAGCACAATCGAAAGCCTGCAGGACAAAGCTGAATCCGTCTGAATATGCCAATTCCCACATCTCGACAACGATACATCGCCGAATCCGACACAAACGAAAGGAAAGCACATCTGAACGATATGCCATCACGATCATCACCAGCGATACCGCGCCCACATCCAGCCACCCGGCCACGCCAGCACCGCGCCAAGCCCGGCATCCGCCAGATCAGGACAAGTGCCCTGCCCGCATAGCCGGCATCATCGGCGACACCTGCAAACCGAAGCCGCGCCATGAGCCAAGCCTCCACCCCGAACCACTACGCCGTCGGCCAGCTGTGGGCCTGCAAGGGCCGCCACGCCGACGAGCAGCCCACTCTGCTGATCAACCGCATTGATCAGCACCCGCTCGGCGGCAACATCTATCACGTCACTTTGGGCGCACTGAAGATCCGTCACCCCGGCCTCCCGGGCGGCTACATGACCCAACTGGACCACGCACCGGTCACCGAGCAGACCCTGCAGCGCAGCGAGCTGCGCCTGATCGGCCAGCGCGATCCGGACCCGTCGTACCAGAAGGGCTACGCGCAGTGGCGCCAGGCCTTTGACGACGGCCAGGCCGGCTCGTTCGGGGTTAGCACGCCGACCATCCTGGAAATCGTCGAACGCCGCATCAACGACATCCCGCTCGACCAGGCCTGAGCTGTCACCGGCTCTCAAGCGCGACGACCATAGAATTCCGTTACGCACGGATGCCGACCGCGCGAGGTTCACGCTGGCGACCGGCCCCGCGCCTTGACCAAGACGTGGCCTGCCGGCGCCCCAATGACAACGCCCCGCTTTGAGCGGGGCGTTGTTTCAATCATCGTTCGCAACTAATGGCTGCGATCAGCCCCACGGATCCTGCAGGACCATGGTGTGGTCGCGGTCCGGACCGGTCGAAACGATCGAGATCGGGCAACCTGCCAGTTCTTCCAGCGCGCGCAGGTAAGCACGGGCGGCCGGCGGCAGCTTGTCCCACTCGGTGACGCCGTGGGTGTTCTCGCTCCAGCCCGGGAACTCCAGGTACACCGGAGTGCATTCTTCCCAACCCTGCGCATCCAGCGGCGCGTACTCGGTACGCTTGCCACGGTATTCGTAGGCGATGCAGATCTTCAGCTTTTCCATGCCGTCGAGCACGTCGAGCTTGGTGATGCACAGGCCGGAAATACCGTTGATGGCCACAGCGCGCTTCAGCGCAACGATGTCCATCCAGCCGCAGCGACGCGGACGGCCGGTCGAAGCACCGTACTCGGCGCCACGGTCACGAATGCCCTGGCCGATTTCATCATCCAGTTCAGTCGGGAACGGACCACCGCCAACGCGGGTGGCGTAGGCCTTGGCGATGCCCAGCACGTAGTCGATCGCATCGGCGCCAACACCGGCACCGGCCAGTGCGCCGCCGACGGTGGTGTTGGAGCTGGTGACGTACGGATAGGTGCCGTGGTCGATGTCCAGCAGCGCGCCCTGCGCACCTTCGAACAGCACGCGCTTGCCCTGCTTGCGCAGGTCATGGCAGATGCCGGCAACGTCGGACTTCATCGGCTCGACGTACTCGCCGAAGGCCAGCGCTTCCTGGTAGACGGTGTCGAAATCCACCGCTTCCACGCCCAGGTACTTGGTCAGCACGAAGTTGTGGTAATCCAGCGCGGCGCGCAGCTTTTCAGCCAGCTGTTCCGGGTAATGCAGGTCGGCGATGCGGATGCCGCGCCGCGCCACCTTGTCTTCATAGGCCGGGCCGATGCCGCGACCGGTGGTGCCGATGGCCTTGCCGCCGGCTGCCTTTTCGCGGGCCTGATCCAGCGCGATGTGGTACGGCATGATCAGCGGCGCGGCCGGGGAGATCTTCAGGCGCGAACGCACTTCAACGCCGGCCGTTTCCAGCTCTTCGATTTCCTTGCGCAGCGCAGCCGGCGAAATCACCACGCCATTGCCGATCAGGCACAGTGCGTCATCGCGCAGGATGCCGGACGGAATCAGGTGCAGGACGGTCTTCTTGCCGTTGATGACCAGCGTATGGCCAGCATTGTGACCACCCTGGAAACGGACCACTGCACCGATTTCCTCGGTCAGCAGATCGACGATCTTGCCCTTGCCTTCATCGCCCCACTGGGCGCCGAGAACAACAACTGATTGACCCATGACGGGTAACTCCTGAATTTGCTGCGGCCATCGGGGCCGCGGACGGGGCCGCGCATCGCAAAGCATCCGCCACGGTGGAAGCCCCATCGGGGAGCGTCCGGCAAACGCGAAGGCCATACACGGAAAAAGCCGAACGAGGCGCTCTGTTTGGAGCAGTCCCGACCGGCTTTTGTGGATTATCCGGGTTTTGTCTGACGGCTTCCACCCCTTGGCGTCACGCCCACCGGAGCCGGTGGCCGCCCGTTCAGTGGCGTGACCACCACAGCGCCGCCAGGCCGACGACCAGAACCAGCACGCCCATCCTGCGCAGGGCAGCTGACGGCAATTCCAGCAATTGCGCGGCCATGCGCTTCCACGCCGATGGCGCGGCGAACAGGAACAGGCCTTCGAGGACAGCGACGAGGCAGAGAGCGGAGAAGAGGTCGTTCATTGGATCCAGGGAGCAAGACTCGGGCTTGAGCTTTGGCTTTGGCCTTCGACCATCCCTTCTCCCGCTTGCGGGACGACAGGTCGGCAGGACTGCCGATCTGTACGACTTGGCCGCCCGGAGGATGAGGTACATGGATGTGCCGAGTACAGGTGCCCGCAGGGCGGATAGGGGCCAGGCGCTCTATTCAAGCTGCCCTCCCCCGCTGCGCCAGCCCTTGCGCTGACGCAAGGGCGTTCGATGGGCAGCGAACCGGTGGTTCGCAAACTGCCCCTCTCACCAACGGGAGAGGGGCCATGAGCAACTGCGCTCAGCGATCGTTCTTCAGGTACTGCAGGAACGGGTCGTTCTTGTCGAGCACGATCACGCCGTTGCCGTCAGTCATCGAGCCACGGTAGGCCTCCAGGCTGCGGTAGAAGGCATAGAACGACGGGTCAGCCGAACCGGCCTTGCCATAAATGGCGGCAGCCTGGGCATCGCCTTCACCACGCAGCTGCTGCGCATCACGCTCGGCTTCAGCCACGATCACGGTGCTTTCGCGGTCGGCCTGGGCGCGGATGGTCAACGACTGTTCCTCACCTTCGGCGCGCAGCTTGGCGGCCTCCTGCTTACGCTGCGCACGCATGCGCTCGTACACGTCGGTGATCACCTGGCTGTCGGTCGGCAGGTCGATCTGCTTGATGCGCAGGTCCACGATCTGCATGCCCAGCGGCACGATTGCCTCGTTGATGCTCTTCAGCTGGCCGGCGATCAGCTCGCCACGGTCACCGGACACCAGCGCCTGGAGCGTGCGCGAGTTGATCTGGTTGCGCAGCGAGTCGGTGATGATCGGCGCCAGGCGCGCATTGGCGACCTTGCCGTCACCGCCGGTGGCGCGGTAGTACGAGCGCACATCGGAGATGTAGCCGATGGCGAAGAAGTCGACGCTGACGTCCTTCTGTTCGGCTGTGAAGTAGCGCGCAGGAGCCGTGTCCAGCACCTGGAAGCGGCGGTCGAACACCCGCACCGTTTCCACCAATGGCACCTTGAAGTGCAGGCCCGGCTTGATGTCCGCGCGCACCACCTTGCCCAGGTTCAGCACCATCGCGGTCTGGTCTTCACGCACCACGTAGACCGAGCCCAGCAGGCCCAGCAGCACCACGACCAGCAGGCCGATTCCAAGAGAATTTTTCATCGACCGGCCTCCTCACGACTTGCCGAGCGCGAGACCGAACGGTCCGCATTGCGAATGCTGTCGGCAGCGGCCGGCAGTGCCGGCACCACCATTTCCGGGGTCAGCTGCGGCGCATTGCCCGAGGTTTTGCCCGCATCGACCGGCATCGGCACGTAGATCAGCTGGCGGCCATCGCCACCGATGACCTTGCGGTTCTCCGACAGCACCTGCTGCACGGTTTCCAGCCACAGGCGCTTGCGGGTGACTTCCGGGGCGTTCTTGTACTCACCCTGCAACAAGGTGAAGCGGCGCGCATCACCTTCGGCGCGGGCCACGGAGGCCTGCTTGTAACCTTCGGCGGTTGTGCGTGCACGCGAGGCCTGGCCACGCGCTTCCGGTACCACCTTGGCCGCGTAGGCCTGGGCTTCGTTGATCAGGCGTTCCTTGACCTGCTGGGCGCCGTTGACCTCGTCGAAGGCCGGCTTCACTTCTTCCGGCGGACGCGCGTCGGGCAGGGTCAGGCCGGTGACGCTCAGGCCAGTGTTGTAAGCCTTCAGCGAAGCCTGCAGGCGCTGCTCGGCGACCACGGCCAGCGGGCCGCGGTTGTTGAGCACGGTGTTCAGGTCAGCACGACCAACCTGCTCACGCACGGCACTCTGCGCGGACTGCTCCAGCATCTGGTCGGCATCAACCGTGCCGAACAGGTACTGGCGCGGGTCGTCCACGCGGTACTGCACGTTCACCGACACGTTGACGATGTTCTCGTCGCGGGTCAGCACCGGCACGTTGCTGCTGAAGGTCTTGATCTGGGTCGCATTGACCTTGACCACCGACTCGATCGGCCACGGCAACTTGAAGTTCGGGCCCGGCTGCAGGATGCGCGAGAACTGGCCGAAGCGCAGCACCACGCCGCGCTGCTGTTCGCCGATCAGCTGGAAGCTGGAGAACAACACCAGCAACGCCACCGCAATCAGCACCCAGCGCCAGATACCGCCATCAAACAAGTCGCGCAGAGGTCCGGGCAGGCCACCGCCCCAACCACCCCCATTGCCGCCGCGTGGCTTGCGGGGCGCTCGGTTGTCGTCCCCACTGTTGCCGCCGGGTGTATTCCAGGCCATGCATGCTCCATCTGTAAGGGCCGGGTGCGGGTTGGTTCCCACCTGCCCAGCCATCAATCGAATCCCGATTCTACAAGATGGGGCAGACCTGCCGTTTAGCAACCGCTATCTTGGACATCCCCCGTTCCAACGCAGGCCCGAGCATGTCCGTGACCACCCCGTTCCCCGCCTTCCGCATCCACAGTGACGACGCCGGCTACCGCAGCGGCGTGGAGCCGCTGGCGCTGGACCAGCTCAGCCCCGGCGAGGTGGTGATCCGCGCCCGCTGGTCCTCGGTCAACTACAAGGACGCGCTGGCCGGTACCGGCAAGGGCAAGATCCTGCGCCGCTTCCCGCTGGTCGGCGGCATCGACGTGGCTGGCGAGGTGGTCGCCTCCACCGACCCGGCCTTCCGCGAAGGCGACGCCGTGCTGACCACCGGCTGCGGCCTGAGCGAAACCCGCGACGGCGGCTACAGCCAGTACGTCCGGCTGGAATCGAAGTGGGTGATCCCACTGCCCGCCGCACTGTCGCTGCGCGAGGCCATGGTGCTGGGCACGGCCGGCTTCACCGCCGCACTGGCCTTGTTCCGGATGAAGGAGAACCGCCAATCGCCCGCCCACGGCCCGCTGGCGGTCACCGGTGCCACCGGCGGCGTCGGTTCGCTGGCGGTGGACATCTTCAGCCGCGCCGGGTTTGAGGTGCACGCCGTCAGCGGCAAGGCCGAGGCGGCTGACTACCTCACCGCGATCGGCGCCAGCCAGGTGCTGGGGCGCGATGCGCTGGCCACCAGCCGGCCGATGGAATCGGCGCGTTTCGGCGGCGGCCTGGACAACGTCGGCGGCCCGATGCTGGTCAGCCTGCTGGCGCAGACCACGCCCTATGGCAACGTCGCCTCGGCCGGCCTGGCGGCCACCGCCGAGCTGGACATGACGGTGATGCCCTTCATCATCCGCGGCGTTTCGCTGCTGGGCGTGGCCTCGGCCGGTACCGCCCGCGACGTGCGCGAGCAGGTCTGGCAGCACTTGGGCAGTGACTGGAAGCCGCGCCACCTGGACCGCATCTGCACCCGCGAAGTCGGCCTGACCGAGCTGCCGGAGGTGTTCGAAACGATGCTGGCCGGCAACTCCTTCGGCCGCACCGTCGTAAGAATTGATTGAACCCGGTCACGCCGCGCCATGGACGTGACGCACGCCGCTTCACGTCCATGCCGGGCCGGCACTACACTCGCCCGCATCTTGGGGAAACAAGGTAGTGGGGAACACATGGCACGCATCCTTATCGTCGACGACTCACCGTCGCAGCTGATGGGCATCCAGCGCATCGTCGAGAAGCTGGGGCATGAAACCTTCACCGCCACCGACGGCGCGGCCGGGGTGGAAGCGGCCAAGCAGGTGCTGCCGGACCTGGTGCTGATGGATGTGGTGATGCCCAACCTCAATGGTTTCCAGGCCACCCGCACGCTCAAGCGCGAAGCCAGCACCCAGCACATCCCGGTCATCCTGGTCACCACCAAGGACCAGGACACCGACCGGTTGTGGGGCATGCGCCAGGGCGCCAAGGCCTATATCACCAAGCCGTTCTCCGAAGAGGAGCTGTCGGAGGTGATCGCCCAGGTGTTCAGCGCCGAGGCGCCGCCGGCGGCCTGAGCAACACCGCGTTCCGTAATGCCGGAACCGCAGCCACAAAAAAAGCGGCGCAAGCGCCGCTTTTTTCTTCACCACGCCTGGCGGGAATCAACCGGCCTTGGCGACGGCCTTCTTGGCAACAGCCTTCTTGGCCGGAGCCTTGGCGACAGTCTTCTTGGCGACCGGCGCAGCAGCGCCCACGGCCACCTTGCTCACCACATGCGAGCGCGAATTGCCGTAGCTGGCGTTATAGCGCTTGCCCTTGGCGGTCTTGCGGTCACCCTTACCCATGTCGTCAACTCCTTAGTTTTGAATCCCAAAAAAACCCGTATTTACACGGGTTTGGCGAGGCCGCAACGGGCGCCCTCACACATGAGATGGAAGCCTAGCACGCGCCCCTCAATGTGCGCAGCTGGCGTCGTGAACGTGCCGGTGATTCAGTCGCAGATTGAGCAGATGGGCCAGGCCAACCAGCACACCGCCGACGGTCATCACCACCGCATGCGGCACCCGCGAATGGTGCAGTTCCGGGTGCAGCAGGCCGGCCCACAGCAGCAGCAGCCCCGGTACCAACCAGGCCAGCGCCAACAGCGCGCGATGCCGGTAGTAGCCCCAGATCAGGCTGGCCAGGCCCAGCAGCGTCACGAAGATGACCACGGTCCATTCGACGCTGTCGCTCAACCAGAACGACAGCCCGATCGACGGAGCCACCGCCAGCAGCGCCGGCAATACCGCGCAATGCACCGCGCACAACAGGGAGCCGGTCGCTCCGAAGCGATCAAGGAACTGGCGTAGCGCGGTCGGTAGAGGCATGACTTCCAGCAGGGCGGCAGAGCGTTATGGAATAATATAACATTATCTCGAACCCGCGCCGAACACCTGTCGCTTCCTCCCCTGGCCGCAGGTTCAGCACGCCAACCAAGTGATACACAGTAACAACAAGGGCACCTTCCAATGCATGCACTTCCCCGTCACTTCAACCGCCGCCTGCTGGCCGTCGCGCTGAGCGCCGCCCTGCCCGGCCTCGCCCTGGCTGCCGACGACAACGACGCCAGCGGCCAGAGCCACCATCTGACCGAGCTGTCCACCGTCAAGGTCACCGCCTCGCCGTTGCAGGGTCCGGCCGAATCGCTGGCCCGCCCGGTGGACGTACTTGCCGGTGAACGCCTGGACGAGCAGAAAGCCGGCACGCTCGGCGACACCGTCGGCAAGTTGCCCGGCGTGCAGAGCACCTTCTTCGGCCCCGGCGTGGGCCGCCCGATCATCCGCGGCCAGGAAGGCCCGCGCGTGCAGGTACTGTCCAACGGCGTGGGCAACATGGATGCCTCCACCGTCAGCGCTGACCATGCCACCAGCATCGAGCCGTTCCTGGCCGATCAGATTGAAGTGCTCAAGGGCCCGGCGACACTGCTGTTCGGCAGCGGCGCGATCGGTGGCGCGGTGAACGTGGTCGATGGCCGCATCGCCAGCGAGATCCCTGACCGCCCGCTCAGCGGCCGTGCCGAACTGCGTGGCAACTCGGTCAATGAAGAACGCAGCGGCATGTTCCGGCTCGATGGCGTGAGCGGCAACTGGGTGCTGCATGTCGATGGCCTGGTGCGCAACGGTGACGACTACCGCATCCCCGGCTATGCGGTGATCGATGGCCTGGAAGACCACGACGGGCATGACCACGATCCTGCCGACGGTGACGAACCGCGCCGTGGCCGCCTGGACAACAGTTCGATCCGCACCCGCGCCGGTGGCCTGGGCGCGACCTGGCTGGGTGAAGGTGGCTACTTCGGCGTATCGGCCGGCACCTACCGCACCAACTACGGCATTCCCAATGGTGCGCACGTCCATGCCGATGACCATGGCCATGATGATCACGACCATGACCACGACCATGGGGAAGAAGGCGAAGAACACGATGTCCGCATCGACATGGTGCAGAACCGCTTCGACATGAAGGCCGGCATCTACAACCCGACCTCGTTCCTGAAGAACATCAACCTGCGCGCCGGCTACACCGATTACGAACACACCGAACTGGAAGCCGGCACGCCGTCCACCCGCTTCACCAACCGTGGCATTGAAGGCCGGCTGGAAGCGGTGCAGCAGCAGATTGGCGGCTGGGATGGTGCGTTCGGCCTGCAGGTCAGCAACGGTGATTTCGGCGCGAAGGGCGAGGAAGCCTTCGTACCGGACACCGGCACGCAGAGCGTTGGCCTGTTCGTGTTGCAGGAAAAGCAGTTCGGCCCGTTCAAGCTGGAACTCGGCGGCCGCCATGACCAGGTCAAGCTCGACCCGGCCGACAGTAACCCGCGCCGCAAATTCGATGCCACCAACCTGTCGGCAGCCGGCATCTGGAAGGTCAATGAAGCGGTTGACCTGCGCTTTGGCATCGACAGCTCCGAGCGTGCACCGACCAATGAGGAGCTGTACGCCGCCGGTGCGCATATCGCCACCCGCTCGCTGGAAATCGGCGATGCCAACCTGAAGACCGAGCGCGGTCAGCGCGTCGAGCTGGGCATCCATACCCACAGCGACCGCCTGGATTTCACCGCGTCGATCTACCAGACCAAGTTCAAGGACTTCATCTATCTGGCCGACACCGGCGTGGTCGAATCGCTGCCGGTGCGCTTGTGGACCCAGCAGGACGCCACTTTCAAGGGCGCCGAGGCCGAGGCGACGGTGCATCTGTTCGAAGGCAATGCCGGTGACTGGGACCTGCGCGTGTTCGGCGATTACGTGAAGGCCGAACTCGATGGCAGTGGCACCCGCACGGTTGCGCTGGCGGTGCCGCATGGTGACCACAACCACAACTACACGGTGGATCTGGCCAACAGCGGTTACCTGCCGCGCATCGCCCCGACCCGCGTTGGTGCCGACCTGCGCTGGTCACGCGATGGCTGGCGTGCCTCGCTGGGCGCGGTGCGCTACGGCAGCCAGAAGGATGTGGCACAGAACGAGGAGCCGAGCCCGGGTTACACGCTGGTGGATGCGCACTTCGCCTATCGCTGGGACCGCAATGGCAGCAACAGCTACGAAGTGTTCCTGGACGGCAACAACCTGACCAATCGTGAGGCCCGTCCGCATACCTCGCTGCTGCGTGACTACTCGCCGTTGCCGGGCCGTGGCGTGGCGTTCGGCATCCGCGCCTGGTTCTGATCGTCAACGCTTGGACGGCTCGATCCGGTAGCGGCGAGCCGTGCTCGGCGGGGGCCGCTGGCGATCCTGCGGACTGGCAACGGCTTGCCCTCACCCCAACTCCTCTCCCGTAAACGGGAGAGGGGCTTTCGGCTTTCCGGCTCCCGGCCCCGTTTCTGGGACTTTCACTCTGCCATCCCTGTTTAGGGGCTTTGATTCTCCCGGCACCGGCTTCCGCTCCTTCCTGCTTCCGCACTTCCACGCGATGCCAGCGTTCCATCTTCGTCACGCCAAATAGGTGCATATGCACATAAACTGCGGACCATCACTTCCCGGATGCCGTGATGGACACCAGCAGCCCTTGCACCTGCTTCCAACTGCGCCGCGCCGCGCGCCGGGTTTCGCAGGTTTATGACCACCACCTGGCCGCCGCTGATCTCAGCCTCAACGCCTATTCCATCCTGCGCCGGGCCCGCGAACCGCGTTCGCTGGGCGAATTGGCCGACGCGCTCGGCATGGACCGCACCACCCTCAGCCGCAATCTGAAACCGCTGGTCGATAGCGGGCTTCTCGCCTCGCAACCCGGCAAGGACTCACGCCAGCGCCGCCTGCACATCACCGCAGCGGGCAGGCGCCGGCTGAAGAAGGCTTTTCCCTTGTGGCAGCGTGCGCAGGAAGACGTCGAGGCCGCGTTCGGCAGCACCCGCGTGGCCGGCCTCAACCGGCAGCTGGAAGCGCTGACCCAGGTGCTGGATGCAGGAGTGAGCGCATGAATCCCACGCCCTTGGGTCGCACGCCGTGGGGCGTGCTGGTGGTTGCCTCGGCACTGTTGATGGTGACGATGGGGGTACGCCAGACCAGCGGCCTGCTGATCAACCCCATCCACTCGTCCACCGGCCTGAGCATTGCCCAGATCAGTTTTTCGCTGGCCATCGGCCAGTTCGTATGGGGCGCGGTGCAACCGGTGTTCGGCGCGCTGGCCGACCAGCGTGGTCCGCTGCCGGTGCTGGTTGGCGGCGGCCTGCTGCTGGCGGCCGGGCTGGTGCTGGCAACGCTGGTGCCCAGCGCCTGGGGCCTGAACCTGAGTTTCGGCCTGCTGCTCGCCGCCGGCGCCGGTGCGGGCAGTTTCTCCGTGCTGATTGGCGCCAGCGCCTGGCGCGTCCCGGCAAACAAGCGCTCGATGGCCGCCGGCATCATCAATGCGGGCGGCTCGCTGGGGCAGTTCCTGTTCGCGCCGCTGGTGCAGGTGCTGCTTACCGCCATGGGCTGGGTGCGGACCCTGTACGCATTGGCGGTCATCGTGCTGCTGTCGTTGCCGCTGGCCTGGCCGCTGCGCAAGCGTTCAACACGTGCGCAAGGCGGCGCCGATGGCGAAGGGCTACGCCCGCAGTTGCAGCGCGCACTGCGTGATCGCAGCTACTTGTGCCTGCACCTGGGTTTCTTCACCTGCGGCGTGCATATCGCCTTCCTGGTCACCCACCTGCCGGGCGAGATCGCCCTGTGCGGCCTGTCGCCAACTGTGTCATCGATTTCACTGGCGCTGATCGGGTTGTTCAATGTCGCCGGCAGCCTGATCGTCGGCGCCTTGGGCGAACGCTTCCGCATGAAGTGGCTGCTGTTCTGGATGTACCTCAGCCGCGCGGTACTGATCGCGATCTATCTGGTCTCACCGCCAACACCGACGACCTTCTATCTGTTCTCCGCAGCGCTGGGGTTCACCTGGCTGGCCACCGTGCCGCCCACTGCCGGCCTGGTCGGCAAGCTGTTTGGGCCGTGCCACATGGGGACCCTGTTCGGGCTGACCTTGCTCTCGCACCAGATCGGCGGTTTCTTCGGCGCCTGGCTGGGCGGTGTGGCGCTGGAATACGGCGGCGACTACAGCTGGATGTGGTACGCCGACATGGCTCTGGCCGCGCTGGCCGCGCTGGTCAACCTGCCGATCCGCGAGGCTGTGGTGAGGCCGATGACGACGGCCGCCGGCTGAACCGTACAGAAGTGTCCGCTTCCAGGAGTACTGTCGCCCATTGAAATCGGACATTTTTGTCCGGATCATGGCAGCCATGACTTCGATCCGTTCCGACGCCGCCATCCGCCGCAGCCAACTGCTGGACGCCGCCGATGCGGTGTTCGGCGAACACGGCATCAATGCACCACTTGATCTGGTGGTCGAACGCGCCGGCGTGGGCCGCGCCACGCTCTACCGCAACTTTCCCGACCGCGCCTCGCTGGTCGGGGCCATGCTCCAACGCACCGTCGCCCAGCTCGAAGCGCACCTTGAAGAACTGGAAGGCCGGGACGACGCCCTGTTCGAAGTGTTGTCCGGCATGGCTCGGCGCATCGTCGAATCACCCGCGTTGGCCGACTACTGGCGCGCCGTGGACCAGGAAGCGCCCGGCGTGCGCGCCGCCCGCGAACAGGTGCTTGGGCTGATGGAGCCAGCGCTGATCCGCGCCAAGCACGCCGGCCTGTGCCGCCAGGACCTGCAACTGGCGGATGTATCGCTGATATCGACCATGCTTGGCGCCGCACTGCGCGGGCGTACCCATGAAGACCGCAAGGTGCTGGCCCAACGTGCGATGGAGTTGCTGCGGCCCGGCCTGTCAGAACCGGCAGGCAAGGCCCGGTGATGAAGCCGCTCAAGCCCATTCCCGACTGGGAGGATCACGAAAAACCCAGTCTGCCCGGCGGTGCCTCAATGCCGTGGCATCCGCCACATCGGCGCGCGGCCTATGCAGCGGTCGCGGTGCTGGTGGCGCTAACCGGTGGACTGGGCAACGCGTTGATCAGCGCCAACCTGCCATTGATCACCGGGCAGATGGGCCTGCAGACCGCTGAAGGCAACTGGCTGGTGGCGGCGTACCTGATGGTCAATGTCAGCGCCAACCTGCTGGTGTTCAAGTTCCGCCAGGAATACGGCCTGCTGCTGTTCGCCGAGATCGGCCTGGGCGTGTACGCGGCGCTGGCGGTGCTGCATCTGTTCGTCGGCAATCTGACCACCACCCTGCTGGTCCGCGCCGGCAGTGGCTTTGCCGGTGCCGCCTGCACCACGTTGGGCGTGCTGTACATGCTGCAGGCTGCTCCACGCAAATACGTCGGGCAGATGCTGGTGGTCGGCATGAGCCTGTCGATGCTGGCCACGCCGGTCGCGTGGCTGCTGTCGCCGGGCCTGCTCGACCGCGGTGAATGGCAGAACCTGTATCTGTTCGAAGCCGGCCTGGCGCTGTGCTCGTTCGCGGCGGTGGTGCTGTTGAAACTGCCGCCCGGCATCCAGATCAAATCATTCGAGCGCACGGACTTCCTTACCTTCGCCCTGCTTGCACCGGCATTGGCGCTGCTGGTGATCGTGCTCAACCAGGGCTTCGTGCGCTGGTGGTTCGACACGCCGTGGCTGGGCTGGTTGTTGGCGCTGGCGGTAGTGCTGCTCACCACCGGGCTGTGCATCGAGCAGCAGCGCCGCAACCCGCTGCTGCAGGTGCACTGGCTGCTGGGCGCGACGATGGTGCGCTTCATCATCGGTGCGTTCCTGATCCGCTTCCTGACCAACGAACAGAACTACGGCATGGTCAGCATGATGCGCGCACTGGGGATGGGGCCGGACCAGATGGCGCCGTTGTTTGGCGTGATCCTGTGCGGCGTGCTGGTAGGCATCGCCGTCAGCGCGCTGACCTTCGGGCCGAAGGCGCTGATTCCGCAGCTGGCGGCATCGATCATCCTGTTGGGCACGGCCGCCTTCCTCGACCAGCACCGCACCAGTCTGGACCGGCCGATGAACTTCGCCATCAGCCAGTTCCTGGCAGCCGTAGGCAGCGGCATGTTCATGGGCCCATTGATGCTGATCGGCATCCAGCGCGCGCTGGCACGCGGCCTGGACCACATCGTGTCGTTCGTGGTGATCCTGTCCCTGACCCAGAACTTCGCCAGCCTGACCGGTTCGGCGCTGCTGGGCAGCTACCAGCTGCACCGCGAACATGTCTACTCCACCGAGCTGGTCAACAACCTCAACGCCGCCGACCCGCAGGTAGCGCAGCGCCTGCAACAACAGCAGCAAAGCTACGCGCGGCTGATCACCGACCCGGTGCAGCTCAAGGCGCAGGCCAGCGCGGCCCTGGCGGCAAGCGCCAAGCGCGAGGCCAACGTACGCGCGTTCAACGATGTGTTCGCGCTCAGCGGTTGGATCGCCATCGGCTTCCTGAGCTGGTTGTTGATCGAAGTACTGGTGCGCGACCGAAGAATCAGACAGGTGATCCGGCCCGACAAGGCCGCAACGCCCTCACGTTGAGGCTCCCATGAGCAAGCAGACCGACAATTCCCCCGCCGAGCCGACGCCGGTTTCCAAGTACAACCGCCCCAGCCGCACCAGCGTGGTGGTGATGATCGTCATCGCCCTGATCGGGCTGACGCTGATCCTGCGCGCCTGGCAGCTGTGGCCGTTCAGCAGCAGCACCATGCACACCGACAATGCCTACGTGCGCGGCCAGGTCACGGTGCTGGCACCGCAGGTCAATGGCTATGTCACGCAGGTGCTGGTCAAGGATTTCGACCACGTGAAGCAAGGCCAACCGCTGCTGCACATCGACGACCGCATCTATCGCGAAAAGGTGGAACAGGCCAAGGCGTCGCTGGACGATGCCCGTGCGCAGTTGGCCAACTCCGACCAGAGCCAGGCGCAGAACCGCGCGCAGATCGCCTCGGCGCGGGCCAGCTTGTCTGCCGGACAGGCCGAGCAGCAGCGCACCCGCACGGAACTGCGTCGTTACGAAACACTGGCCGCGCAGCAGCTGATCTCCAACAGCGAGCGCGACCGGCTGCGCGCCAGCGCGCAATCCACCACCGCCAGCGTGACCCAGTCGCAGGCCGCCATCCGCATCGCCGAGGAAAACCTCACCGCCACCCAGGTGGCGCGGCGCGGCTTGGAAGCCAAGGTCGCCAACGCCGAAGCCTTGTTGAAGCTGGCGCAGATCGACCTGGACAACACCGTCATCAGCGCGCCGCGCGATGGCCAGGTGTCCGAAGCCAGCGTGCGCCTGGGCCAGTACGTCAGCGCCGGCAGCCAGCTGCTGTTCCTGGTGCCCGACAACCTGTGGGTGGTGGCCAACTTCAAGGAAGGCCAGACCTGGAACATGGCCATCGGCCAGCCGGCAACCTTCAGCGTGGATGCGTTCCGCGGGCAGACGCTGACCGGTCATATCGAACAGATCGCACCGGCCACCGGCTCGGAGTTCTCGGTACTCAAGCCGGACAACGCCAGCGGCAACTTCACCAAGGTGGTACAGCGTTTGCCGATCCGCATCGCCATCGATCCAGATCAACCGTTGGCCAAGCGCCTGCGGCCCGGGATGTCGGTCATTGTCGAAGTGGATACCGCCGCAACGCCCGAGCAGCCAACACCATAGCGGCACCCGCGTTTCTGTAGGAGCGGCGTAAGCCGCGAAGCTGGCAATGCTGCCACCGCAGGAACAACCGCAATCAAGCGAGGCCGGATTACAGGCTGCATGACATCGTAAGCAGCAGTAGCTTCGCGGCTTATGCCGCTCCTACAACGACCCGCTTTCGCAGGAGCGGCCTCGGCCGCGAAGCTGGCAATGTTGCCGCCGCACGAACAATCGCAATCAAGCATCGCCGGATCACACATTGCAAAACACCGTAAGCAGCAGCCTCGCGGCTTACACCGCTCCTGCAGCTCACAGGCTGCTCGGGAAGCCTGGGTTAGGCTGTCGGCAGTTATCTGCAATGGAGTCCTGCGATGCGCCTGAACCTGACCCTTTCGATACTGGCGGTACTGGCTGCACCCGGCGTCCATGCCGCGCCCCATGCCGACACGCTCTACAGCGGCGGCCCCATCATCACCATGGACGACCGCCAGCCCAACGCCGAAGCCATCGTCGTTCGCGAAGGCAGGATCGCTTTCGTCGGCACCGGCAAAGCCGCGCGCGCCTTCAGCCCGGATGCACGGCAGGTGGATCTGCACGGGCAGACGCTGACCCCCGGCTTCATCGATGCCCATGGGCATGTCTCCGGTGTGGGCCTGCAGGCACTGTCGGCCAACCTGCTGCCTGCACCCGATGGCGAAGGCAATTCCATCCCGGCGCTGCAGAAGATCATGCGTGACTTCCGCGCACATCCAAGTACGCCCGAGGGCTACAAGGTGCTGATCGGTTTCGGCTACGACGACTCACAGCTGGTCGAACAGCGTCATCCCACCCGCCAGGATCTGGATGCAATCGCCACCGACATCCCGATCATCCTGATGCACCAGTCCGGTCATCTCGGCGCCTACAACAGCAAGGCGCTGGAGCTGGCCGGCATCAATGCCGACACACCCAATCCTCCCGGCGGCGTGATCCGCCGCGAACCGGGCAGCAACATCCCTGATGGTGTGCTGGAGGAAAGCGCGCACAACCTCGCGCTGGCCAAGCTGATGCCGGCGATGACCCTGGAACAATCGCTGGCCATGCTCGAAGCCGGGCAGGCGCTGTACATGAAGTACGGCTACACCACCGCGCAGGATGGCAAGACCGACGCTGGCACCCTGCAACTGCTGCCGCTGGCAGCCAAGGCCGGCAAGCTGAAGATCGACGTGGTGGCCTATCCCGATATCGAAGTAGCGCTGCACAACCCGGCGATGCAGGGGCCGCTGTATGGCCTGAACTACACCGATCACTTCCGCATCGGCGGGGTGAAAATCAGCCTGGACGGCTCACCGCAGGGCAAGACCGCATGGCTGAGCAAGCCGTATTACAAGGTTCCCGAAGGTGAGAAGCCGGACTATGCCGGCTACCCGGCGTTCCCCGATGCCAAGGTCAACGACTTGATCAGCCAAGCCTGGGGCCACGGCTGGCAGGTGCTGGCCCACGCCAACGGTGACGCTGCGATTGACCAGCTCATCCACGCCGTTGCCGCTGCCGAAGCCGCGCATCCGGATAAGCACTTGATGCCGGTGCTGATTCACGGACAGACCCTGCGCAGGGACCAGGTGGCTGAAATCCGCAAGCTCGGCATCTTCCCGTCGCTGTTCCCGATGCACACCTATTATTGGGGCGATTGGCACCGCGAGTCGGTGCTGGGCCCGGAGCGTGCCGAAAACATCTCGCCCACGCGCTGGGTGCTCGATGCCGGGATGAAGTTCACCTCACATCACGATGCACCGGTGGTGTTCCCGGATTCGATGCGAGTGCTGGACGCCACCGTCAACCGTGTCACGCGCAGTGGCTATGTGCTCGGCCCGGATCAGCGGGTGACCCCGGAACAGGCCATGAAATCGATCACCTTGTGGGCAGCCGAGCAGTACTCGGAACAGGCCAGCAAGGGTTCGATTGAAGTGGGCAAGCGTGCGGACCTGGTGGTGCTGTCGGACAACCCGCTGACCATCGCCCGCCCGCAGCTGCACACCATCAAGGTGCTGCAGACCATCAAGGATGGCGAAGTGGTTTACAGCGCCAAGCCGTCGCCGTAACGGTCGGCGGTTGCCTGCGTTCTTGGGAGCGGGTTTGTAGGTGCGGCGTAAGCCGCGAAGCTGACGATGCTCCCGCCGCAGGGACAACCGCAATCCAACATTGTCAGATGGCAAGCCGCACCACATCGGAAGCGGCAGTGGCTTCGCGGCTGAAGCCGCTCCTACGGTGGCCCTGTTTTTGCAGGAGCGGCGTAAGCCGCGAAGCTGGAGTTGTTTCCGCCGCAGGAACCGTCGCAATCAAACATTGCCAGATGGCAGGCCGCACCACGTCGGAAGCAGCAATGGCTTCGCGGCTGAAGTCGCTCCTACGGTGGCCCTGTTTTTTAGGAGCGGCGTAAGCCGCGAAGCTGGAGTTGTTTCCGCCGCAGGAACCGTCGCAATCAAACATTGCCAGATGGCAGGCCGCACCACGTCGGAAGCAGCAATGGCTTCGCGGCT
>NZ_JAJOYR010000002.1:291776-360101 GCF_021202945.1 Stenotrophomonas sp. SY1
GCCGCAGGAACCGTCGCAATCAAACATTGCCAGATGGCAGGCCGCACCACGTCGGAAGCAGCAATGGCTTCGCGGCTCACGCCGCTCCTACACGGACCAGGGCTTCCCTGGTACTACGTGCACAAAAAAGCCGCGCTTTGCGCGGCTTTTTCCTCGTACAGCGATTCAAACACTCAACCAGCGCAGTCAGCCGGCGCAGTTCGCGCACAGTCCATGCACTTCCAGCGTCTGCGCCTGCGGTTTGAAACCCAGCTCCTTGGCGCGGGTTTCAAGCTGGCGGACGATGTCGCGGTCTTCCAGCTCCACCGCGCTGTGGCAGCGGTCGCAGATCAGGAAAGGTACCGAATGCTGGTTGCTGCTGGGGTGGTGGCAGGCAACGAACGAATTCACCGACGACAACTTGTGCACGAAGCCGTTGGCCATCAGGAAATCCAGCGCGCGATATACCGTTGGCGGGGCGTCGGCACCGACGCCCTTGCCTTCGCGCACCCATTCCAGCAGTTCGTAGGCCTTGACCGGCTTGCCCGCCTCGGCGATCAGGCGCAGCACGTTGGCGCGGATCGGCGTCAGCCGCAGTCCGCGCTCGCGGCACACCCGTTCGACCACCGCAACGAAACCCGCCGCGTCATCGACGTGGTGGTGCGGAGCGGTACAGGAGTGCGATTCGGTCATGTCTACCTCGAAACAATCAGGCTTTGGGAACCTTGATGAGTGCGGCGTCGATGCGTTTCAAGGCCTCGTCGCGGCCCGCCAGGTACACGGTATGGGAAATGTCAGGACTGACCTGGGTGCCGGTGATGGCCACGCGCAGCGGCTGTGCCACCTTGCCCATGCCCATTTCCAGCTGTGCAGCCGCGTCGTGCAGGGCGGCAGACACGGTCTCGGCGCTCCATTCCGGCAGCGCGGCCAGCAGCTCGCGGGCCTTGGCCAGCGGTGCATCGGCGCCAGGCTTGAAGTGCTTGGCCACGGCCGCTTCGTCGTATTCGGTCAGCGGGGTGTACCAGACCACGGCCTTCTCGGCCATTTCCTTCAGCGTCTGCACGCGCTCACGCAGGGCGATGACCACGTCCACCGGCGCCGGGCCGGCGTTCACATCCAGGCCCAGCTTTTCCAGCTGGTAAACCAGGTGCGGCACGATTGAAGCCGGCTCCTCGGTCTTCAGGAAGTGCTGGTTGACCCAGCCCAGCTTGGCCATGTCCAGGCGCGAGGCCTTGGAGTTGCAGTTCTTCACATCGAACAGGTCGATCAGCTCCTGGCGGCTGAACAGCTCCTGGTCGCCATGCGACCAGCCCAGGCGGGCCAGGTAGCTGAGCAGCGCGTCGGGCAGGTAGCCGGCGTCCTTGTACTGCATCACGTCGGCCGCGCCGGTGCGCTTGGACAGCTTGGCGCCCTGCTCGTCCAGGATCATCGGCATGTGGCCGAACTTGGGCACCGGCGCACCGATGCCCTCGTACAGATTGATCTGGCGCGGGGTGTTGTTGATGTGGTCGTCGCCACGGATGACCTCGGAGATCTTCATGTCCCAGTCGTCCACCACCACCGCGAAGTTGTAGGTGGGGTAACCGTCCGGACGGAAGATGACCATGTCATCCAACTCGCTGTTGGCGATCTCGATGCGGCCCTTGATCAGGTCGTCGAACACCACCGTGCCATCGAGCGGGTTCTTGAAGCGGATGACGCGGTTCGGGTCGTCCTTGAACGGCAGGTTCAGGTCGCGGGCGGCGCCGTTGTAGCGCGGCTTCTCCTGCTTGGCCATGGCGGCCTCGCGCATGGCGTCCAGCTCTTCCTTGGTCTCGTAGGCGTAGTAGGCCTTGCCGTCGGCGATCAGCTGCTCGGCCACTTCCTTGTAACGGGCGACGCGGGCGGTCTGGTAGATCGGGCCTTCGTCGTAGTTCAGGCCCAGCCATTCCATCGCTTCCAGGATGGCGTCGATGGCCGCCTGGGTGCTGCGTTCACGATCGGTATCCTCGATGCGCAGCACGAACTCGCCGCCACGGTGGCGGGCCTCCAGCCAGCAGTACAGCGCAGTGCGGGCGCCACCAATGTGCAGGTAGCCGGTGGGACTGGGGGCAAAACGAGTGCGGACGGTCATGACAGGCGCAGAAGTGGGAATCGCGGCATTTTACCCCGTCCCCCCTCTGCCTGCTGTGCCCGCCGTAGGAGCGCCTTCGGGCACGAGGCTGGCGGTCGGTGGGGCTCGGCAGCATCAGGGGATTGGTGGAATCGGCTGAAGGAAGGCCGTGGGCATGTTGAAGATCGGCGCTTGTGCCTTCAAGGCGAAGAACTACCCCTCCCCAACCCTCCCCTGCGCTGCGCGCAAGGGAGGGGGCAAAAGCAGAAGCAAATGCAGAAGGCAGGAGCAGATGCAGAAGCAAGGCTTGGCTCCTGCAGTTGCTGTTACCCCCCCCTTGCGCGCAGGAGAGGGTTGGGGAGGGGTAGCTTTGGCTTTGGCTCCTCTATTACTCCAGACAACACGCTGCCCTCCCCGCCCTGCCCCGAAAACGAAGAAGGGCCGCATCGCGGCCCTTCTTCATTCACCCACACATGCCAACCGCGCTCACTTCTCCAACAACGGCTTGCGCGGGAAATTCCCCTCGCGCATCGCTGCGTTGTAGACGAACGAGGCCACGATCGCCGCCGCCTGCTTCAGATCCTCGGCCTCAGCGTGATCCCACGTATCCAGATGGCTGTGGTGCACATTGCTGAAGTAATCCAGGCGGTCCTGGATGAACTGGAAGCCCGGCAAGCCCACCCGGTCATAGCTGATGTGGTCGGTGCTGCCGGTGTTGCGGGTGGCCACCGTGGTCGCGCCCACATCGTTGAACGGCTTCAGCCATGCGTCGAAGATCGGCATCGCCGCCATGTTTTCCTGCGCGTAGATGCCACGGAAGCGGCCCGAGCCGTTGTCCATGTTGAAGTACACCTGGAACTTGTCGTAATCACGCAGCTTCTGCAGCGCACCGGTCGGCTCGCGCAGCGAGGCCGGCAGCGCCTTCTGCGCCGCGTCGGTGGGTTCCGGGTAATGCGCGAAATGCTTGGCAACGTAGGCCTGCGAGCCGATCAGGCCCTGCTCCTCACCGCTCCACAGCGCCACGCGGATGGTGCGCTTGGGCTTGGCACCCACCGCCTTGAGGATGCGCATGGCTTCCATCATCACCGCCACGCCGGCGGCGTTGTCGGCCGCACCGGTGCCGGTGTGCCAGGAGTCCATGTGCGCGCCCAGCATCACGATCTCGTCGGCCTTGCTGCTGCCACGGATCTCGGCCAGCGTGTTGTAGCCGGGCTGGTCGGTGGCGTCGGTGAAACGCGCATCCACGTTCACGCGCAGGCGCACGGTCTGCTTGTCCTTCAGCGCGCGCACCAGCGGGTTGAAGTGCTCGGCGATCATCGCCAGCTCCGGGATGCCCACCGATTCACCGGCCTTGCGCGAGCCACCGCCGGCCACGCGGATGATGCCGTTGTCCCAACCGCTGATGCTGATCGCGGCCAAGGCACCTTCCTCGATTAAGAAGGCATTGGTGGCGCGGGCCAGTTCCTGGCGCTCGTTGAATTCCTTGACCCGCTTGGCGCGGTCCTCTTCGGCGGTCTTGGGAATGGTGAATTCCTGCAGGCCTTCCAGCGAGGTGGCGTCGTGACGGTGCGAATCGGCCTCGGTGCCGCGCTTGTACTCGCGCGCGTCGCCCAGCAGCAGGATCTTGCCGCGCAGCTTGCCCTTGTACTGCTCCAGGTCGGCCAGCTTCTTGATCTCGACCTGGATCAGCTCGCCTTCTACCGGACCATTGGTGCCCGGCGTCCACGCCTTGGGCAGCGCGTGCAGCGGCTGCACACGCTCGGACAGCATCTCGACACTGGCCGAGGTGAACTCCCAACCGCGGCCGAAGTCCTCGAACGCTTCGTCATGCACATTGGTCAGGCCCCAGGCGTTGAAGCGCTCGCGGCTCCAGCGGTTGGCTTCGGCCATCGCCGGGGAGTTGCTCAGGCGCGGCCCGATGCTTTCGGTGAGGTGGCTGAACGTGTCCATCACCTGCGAACGGTGGAAGGCTTCCTGGCGGATCTTGCCCACCATGTCCAGATCGACCTGCTCGGCGGCGTACGCCGGAGCGCCCACTGCCAATCCCATGCACAACGCCAACAAACCACGCTTGATCACCAGCATTCCCCCGGCACTCGGCCAATCACGACAAAGGGGCGAGTCTAGCCAGCGACCACCGGCGTCCGAGCCGGCCAATGGTCATGGTCGTGACACTTCAGTGTGCGTTTGTCACCACCGCATGCGCCAACCCCGGCTGCAATTGCCCTGCCCAATCGCGGTCATTGGCCACCTGCGCATGCGTGCGGCTGGCCTCGAATGCTGCGAAATCCAGCTCCGCAACCGCCCACATCTGGCCTTCGCGGGTTTGCGCCAGCACGCCATCGGCGGGAAAACCGGCATCCATCGGCGCAAAGATCGCCGCCTCGCCGGTGTTCACATCCAGCGCCGGGCTCCATTCGGCCAGCCCCGCCGTGACCGACTGGGCCACGAACATGCGGTTCTCCAGCGCCCTGGCCAGGCACCCGACACGAACGCGCGTGGCCCCGGCAGCGGTATCGGTGCAGCTGGGCACGATCAGCAGGCGCGCGCCGGCTTCGTACTGGCGCCGCACCGGCAGTGGGAACTCGCTGTCGTAGCAGATCGCCACGCCCACGCGGACGCCGTCGATATCAAACACTTTCAGTTCATCACCGGCATCGATCAGGCCGGTGGATTTCTCGAAGCCGGTCAGTTGCAGCTTGTCCTGCCACAACTGCTGGCCGCCGGGAGTGAACCAGTCGCAGCGGTTGCGGTAACGCGCATTGCCGGTATCCAGCAGGAAGCTGCCGGCGACCACATGCATGTCCAACTCGCGCGCCAGCCGCGAAAACAGCGCCAGCCACTGCTGGCGGTACTGCTGGATCGCCGCCAGTGACGCCGGCAGGTCGCTGAAGATGTGCTTCCTGAAGGTGGCCGCAAGCTCCAGCGACAGATATTCGGGCAACACCGCGATGCGCGCACCAGCCGCTGCGGCTTCGCCCAGCACCTGGGCCTGTCGCGCCGCAAAGGCATCAAAATCGGCCGGTGAACCCACCGGGTAACGGGCTACGGCAATCTTCATGCGGCGCTCTCCAGTGCACGGGTCCAGAAGGTCAGCGGATGCAGCACGTCGCCGCGTCCGTGCTCGGCCCAGCGCAGCTGCATGGTCATGCCCACCTGTCGCTGGTAACCACGCTTGCGCCAGAACACCTCGTTGTCGCGATGCGCGGCAGGCCTGCGTGGGTCGTCATGGGCGCGGTCCACCGCGCAGAACGCGGTTGTGGCGAAGCGCCCCAGTGCGCGGGCATGTGCTTCACGCGCGTCGAAAAAAGCATGGCCAATGCCCTGCCCGCGCCAGTCCGGCAGCAACACCGATTCACCGAAGTAGAACACCTGCGCCGGATCGAAACCGGCCTCCTCGAACGGCGCACGGAAGGCCGGGCCATCATCGATCAGTGGCAAGCCGGTGGACGCACCGACGACCTGCTCTCCGGCACGAGCCACCACGCAGACCGCATCCGCCGTTTCGGCGTAGGCGGCCAGGTAATCGCGTTCGTACTGAAGGCTGCCCTGGTACAGATAGGGCCAGTCGTTGAAAACGGTGATGCGCAGGCGTGCCACGTCGTCCAGGACCGGCAGCAACTGCTGGCCGTACAGCGTGGTGAGGGTGAGGGTTGGATGCATGGGGCTGATTCTAGTCCGTGCGGCCCTCCCCCTCTCCCCAACCCCTCTCCTGCAAGGGGAGAGGGGCCTCAATGAAGCAGTCGCACGCAACGTTTCAGGTCGCGGCGCACCCGGCCCGTCACTCAATCCAACCACCCATAAACCACCAGCCGTTCAATCGGCAGCACCGCCAACCAGGCCTGGCCGCCCAGCGCGGCCGCAAAGTAAGCCGCGCCCTTCCAGTCCAGCGTGTTCTCCAGCTGAACCTGTTGCCATGGTCCATATCGAGTGGGCGACTGATGGGGCAGGCCAGCGCGTGCCACATGCGCCTGCTCGAAAAACGCCAATCCCTGCCGCTGGATCGCGACCGCCGTGGCACCGGCAAGGCGCAGTACCACCACGCCGTGTGCGTCGCTTCCGAACAGACTGTCCAACAGCATGTCCTCGACTTCTCCCGGCGACATGCCGAACTGCAACAGCCCACTGGTTTCGATATCGGCAGGCAACAGCTGCTGCGCGCGACGGTGGATCGATACCCGGTTCATATCCTGATCGCTCCAGAAGAAGCGGGGTGGTCTGCGCCACCCCGCGTCGATCACGGCAAGGTTGGCGGCGTGGCCGGCTTGGCTGCCGAGCGGTTGCTCAACTCGTACCAGTCCACCTTGCGGGTGATCCACATGATCACGGCCAGGATGCCGAACAGCAGCAGCGAGCCCATCAGCAACGCGTTGTTCTCCGAGCCCAGCAGCATGAACAGCACGCCGTACAACAGGGTCAGCATCGTCGAGAACATCAGCCCGTACTTCCAGCTGCGCAGCACGCCACTGAGGTAGAAGCCCTGCAGCCCGATACACGCCGCGGCCGATATCAGGTACGCCTGCCAGAACGCGATCTGTTCGGACAGACTCACCAGCAGCAGGAAGAAGATCGCCAATGCCAGGCCCACCAGCAGGTACTGCAGCGGGTGGATCTTCAGCTGCTTGATCAGCTCGAACAGGGCAAAGCCGACGAAGGTCAGCAGCACGAACAGGATGCCGTACTTGGTGGCCCGGTCGGCCTGGGTGTACACATCCACCGGATCGACCAGGGCCACGTCCAGCGATTCCACGCTGCCGCCCACCCCACGGATGTTCTTGAGCAACTGCGATTGCGCCGCCGATGCCAGCGACGACACCGCCCATTCGGCCTTGAAGCCGCTGTCGTCTACGGTGCGCTCGTTGGGCAGGAAGCTGCCGGCGAACTGCGGATGCGGCCACGGAGAATCCAGCGCCACGCGGGTGTCGTCGCCGACCGGCACCACCGACAACGAGCGGGTACCGTCGAGCACAAATTCCAGTTCTACCTTGTTGCCTTCAGTCAACATGCCCTGGGCACTGTCGGCCAGCACGTTCAACGGCGCGTGCAGGCCCTTGGAGGTTTCTTCCAGTACGCCGGAACCAGCCTGCAACGGCACCGCACGGCCATCCACGCGCAGATTGGGCGTGCCGACCAAGCCACGCACATCGGCAATGCCCAGCGCCAGATAGGGCCGCCCGTAGGTGCGCCCTTCAACCGCGCGGTAACTGGCCGGCGCGAACTCGGCCTGCAGTTTCGCCTGCCAGCTGTACACCGGCACCTTGAACAGGCCCACGCGGCGCTCGTCCGGGCGGATCTTGCCCTGCACGTTCAAGCGACGCGGCATCTGCAGGTCGTAGCCCTGCTCGGTGCGCAGCTCGGTCTTGCGCTGGGTGCTGCCTTCCACCACCACTTCCACTTCGCGCTGCTGGGTCCATGGCAGCACCCGCACCGGGCCGATCAGGGTCTGCTCGCCGGCGCGGCTCTGCGCAACCCGCGTGATCGCTTCATCGCGATACCGCTCGCGCTCGTTGATGGTGCCGCGGATCAACATCAGGGGAATCAACAGCAACAACACCAGCCCGCCAACAATGGCGAAGCGCAACAGCAGTTTGAGGGAAGTCATGTCCCGTTCTCGTGTGGAAACGGGACCAGCTTGGCCGCCACCGGTGAGCGGGGTTTGTGGCCAATTTGAAGCGAATGTGAAGTCAGCCGGCCGGCAGTAGCAAAATGGCCTCGGCACCACCGTCGGGATGGTTGTGCAGCTGCGCCTGGCCGCCATGCAAGCGCGCGACCTCGGCCACGAACGGCAGGCCCAGCCCGGAGCTGCGCTGGCCGCTATGCGGCCGGGCCAGTGAATAGAAGCGTTCGAATACGCGCTCCAGCGCATAGTCCGGCACGCCCGGCCCGGCATCGTGCAGGCGCACCGCCCAGCCGTCGGCAACGGACTGCACGCTCAGCCCGATATGCCCGCCTTCGGGCGAAAACGCGATGGCGTTGTCCAGCAGGTTGGACAGCGCCTGGCGCAGCAGGAACGCATCGCCCTGCACCGGCGCGCGTTCGGGCAATCGGCTCTCCAATACCAGCTGCGCCGCCTCCAGGCGCGGCGCGGCATCCTCGACCAGGGCACGGCACAGTGCGACCAGATCCACCTCGGCGCGCTTCTGCAACCAGCCGTGCTGCTCCACTTCGGCCAGCCGCAACAGCTGGTCGATGGTTTCGGTCAGGCGCTTTTCCTGCTGCACGATGTTGCCGGCAAAGCGCTGCCGCTCGGCATCGGGCAACGGCTCCTGCAGCAGTTCGGCGGCGCCGCGTATCGCCGCCAGCGGGCTCTTCATCTCATGCGTCAGCGACTGCACGTACTGCTCGACATAGGCCTTGCCTTCCAGCTTGCGGCGCATGGTCTCCAGCGCCTGGCCTAGGTCGCCGATCTCGTCGCGACGGTGCCGTGGCGGCGGCACCGGCTCACCGGCGCTGACCGCCTTGGCGTAGCGGCTCAGGCCACCGATGCCGCGCGACAGCCACCAGGTCATCAGCAGCCCGATCAGCGCCGACAAGCCGATCAACCACGCGCCCCGCGCGACGATGGCGCGCTGGCTGGCGGCAATGAACGGATCGATGGTGTCGTTGGGCTGGGACAGGGTCAGCACGCCGATCAGGCTGCGGCCATCGGCCGGGTCGTAGACCGGCGCGGCCACGTGCATCACGGTGCTGGTTTCATCGCCGGGCGTGGTCGGGCTGGAGCGCGCACCGTACTCGCCGCGCAGGGTGCGGTACACGTCATTCCAGCGCGAGTTGTCGCGGCCTACGTCCTGGCCGCGCGAGTCGTAGACCACGATGCCCTGCGCATTGGTCACCGTCACCCGGTAATCGATGCTTCGCTTGGGAAAGCGCCAGACCATCGCACGCGGGTCGCGGCGCTGCGCGGTGGCGATCTGCGCGGCAAAGCTGCCATCGGCGATATGCCCGGCCTTCAGGTCCGGGGCCGCGATCACAGCCAGCACGTTGGCTGCATCAACCAGCGTGGACTCCATCGCCTGGCGCACGCCCGGCTTCACTTCGTTGACGAACACCCGCATCACGAAGAACGCGGCGATGCCGACGATCAGGAAGAAGCCCAGGAAAAGTTTGAGGCCCAGCCGCATCTCAGGTTTCCAGCGCGTAGCCCACGCCGCGGTGGGTGCGGATGGGATCGGCCTGCGCACCGGCCGTACGCAGTTTGGCGCGCAGGGTTTTGACGTGGGTATCGATGGTGCGGTCGGCACTGTCGCTGCTGTGGTCCCAGCCGCGCTCCATCAGCTGCGCGCGGCTGAGGATGGCCCCCGGCCGCCGCAGCAGCGCGGCCAGCAACGCGTACTCGTAACGGGTCAGGTCCAGCAGCACCTCGCCATAACGAATGCGTCGGCCCTCCTCATCAATGGCGAAGCTGCCGCACTGGCGCCAGCCACCTTCCGGCGGTGCGGCGGTCGCAGCCGGTGCCCGGCGCAACCTGGCGCGCACCCGCGCCACCATTTCGCGCGGCGAGAACGGTTTGGTCACGTAATCGTCGGCGCCCAGCTCCAGGCCCAGTACCCGGTCGAACTCGTCGTTGCGGGCGGTCAGGAAGATCACCGGCACCTGGCTGAACGTGCGCAGCTGCCGGCAGACCTCGAAGCCGCCCAGGTCCGGCAGGCCCACGTCCAGCACCACCACATCGGCGCCCTCGGTACGCAGCAGCTCCAGTGCCTGGCGGCCGAGCGCGCAATGGCTGGCGGCGTAGCCTTCACTACGCAGGGCGTAAAGCAGGGTATCGGCGATGGCGGCCTCGTCTTCGACGACAAGAACCCGGGCTGGCTGGTCGGACATGACGCCAGCATAGCCGCCACCCCTGCACCCCCGTACACTTTGCCGATGAATTACCGCCACGCCTTCCACGCCGGCAACCATGCCGACGTGCTCAAGCACATCGTCATGCTGGCCATGATCGATGCACTCAAGCACAAGGAATCCCCGTTCTTCGTGCTCGATACCCATGCCGGCCGGGGCCGCTACCTGCTTTCGGCCGAGGAAAGCCGCAAGACCACCGAGGCCAACGAAGGCATCATGCAGTTGATGGCTACCCCGTCGCTGCCGGAAGTGCTGGAGCACTATCTGCGCGCGGTACAGGCCGACAACCCGGTCGGCGCGATGATCTCCTACCCCGGTTCGCCGCTGCTGGCCGCCCGTGCCCTGCGCGAGCAGGACCGTCTGGCTGCCTGCGAGCTGCAGAAGGAAGAGGCCGCGGCACTCAAGGAGCTGTTCGCCCACGACCGCCGCGTGCAGGTCCACCAGGGCAATGGCTACGAGGCCATCCGCGCGTTCCTGCCGCCTAAGGCCGGCGCGACCAAGATCGGCCGGGCGCTGGTGCTGATCGACCCGCCTTATGAGGCCCAGGACGCCGAGTATCCGCAGATCATCGCCACCGTGCGCGAGATCCTCACCCGCATGCCGCAGGCCCAGATTGCGGTCTGGTACCCGATCAAGCAGCGCCGCAGCCTGCAGCAGTTCTTCCGCAAAGCGACCCACCTGCCGGCCAAATCGGTGCTGCTGGCCGAACTGCTGATCCGCCCGGACGACTCCCCGCTGCGCCTGAACGGCAGCGGCATGCTGCTGATCAATCCGCCCTGGCAGTTCGACAAGGTCCTGGCCCCGGCCCTGCCCGCCTTGAAGCAGCACCTTGGGGAGGCCGGCGCCTCGACCCGGCTGGAGTGGCTCAAGACAGCTGAATGAGGCCCAACGCCCTTCGTCACGTCCTTTGGACCGTGTTCACAGTACGTGGCAGGGTGAGTGACAGAATCAGGGGACTTTGGAGGAACCGTCGTCATGGCTACCCGCAATCGCATGCCGCCCTGGCATGAAAACTTCAAGGCCCCCAGTGGCCGCGAGTTGCTGATCCGCCCCATCCGCCCGGAAGACGGCGCCCCGTTGCAAGGAGCGTTTGCTCTGTTCGGGCCGGAAGAAGTACGTGACAAGTTCCTGCAGTCGGTGGAGGCGCTGTCCGATGAAACCGCCCAGCGGCTCACCCATCCCAACCCCAAGACCGAAATCACCCTGGTAGCGGCCGAGCCGCTGCCACCGGGGGAAGCGGTGGTTGGCGCGGTTGCCCGCGCATCCATCATCCCCGGCACCCGCGATGCCGAGTACGCCATCCTGGTCAGCCGCTTCCTGGCCGGCCAGGGCCTGGGCCGGCAGCTGATGCGCAAGCTGGTCAAATGGGCCCGCGGCAAGTACCTGGACCGCCTGTACGGCGACATTGCCCAGGACAACGAGCCGATGCAGCAGTTGGCCGCCTCACTGGGCTTCAAGCAGGTGCCGCATCCCAGCGGCACGCCGGGCCTGGTGCGGATGGTGCTGGAGCTGGCTTCCTGATCTGGAAAGCCCAGTGAAGGAAGGCGGGGCCTGCCTCGGCACTGTTCCCGCCCCTCCCCCGTTCCGGCGCTGCCCGTGAGCCCGACAACAAGAGCAGAAGCAGGACGCCCGGCTTCTGCTCTTGCTGTTTCTCACGTCCCGCTCCCCTTTGCTCACAGCGGGCTCCAAAAGCGCATCTGTTAAAATCGGCGGCTCATGTCTGCCATCCAATTCCCCTCTCCGCCGCTTCCGCGTGCGGGCCAGCTGCGCGCCTGGTGGCGCGCCCCGGTGTCCACCACCGCTTTGGCCTGGCACGTGGCCCGCGCCGCGCAGGCCCACGGCAAGCCATTGCTGCTGGTGACGCGCGACAACCAGACCGCGCACCAGACCGTGTCCGACCTGGAGACGCTGCTGGGCAGCGATGCCAACGCGCTGCCGGTGGTGCCGTTCCCGGATTGGGAAACGCTGCCCTACGACCAGTTCAGCCCGCATCCGGACATCATTTCGCAACGGCTGGCCGCACTGCACCGCCTGCCCACGCTGAGCCGTGGCATCGTCGTGGTGCCGGTGCAGACGCTGCTGCAACGGCTGGCGCCGCTGAGCTACATCGTCGGCAGCAGCTTTGACCTGAAGGTCGGCCAGCGATTGGACATGGACGCGGAAAAACGCCGGCTGGAAGGCGCCGGCTACCGCAACGTGGCGCAGGTGATGGACCCGGGCGATTTCGCCGTGCGTGGCGGCCTGCTCGATGTCTATCCGATGGGCAGGCAGGCACCGCTGCGCATCGAGCTGCTGGACGAGGACATCGACTCGATTCGCGAATTCGACCCGGAATCACAGCGCTCGCTGGACAAGGTCGATGCGGTGAAGATGCTGCCCGGCCGCGAAGTACCGGTGGACGAGGTCAGCCTGGCCAAGGTGCTGACCACGCTGCGCGAGCGCTTCGACGTGGATACGCGCCGCAGCCCGCTCTACCAGGACCTGAAGGCGGGTGTGCTGCCGTCGGGCATCGAGTACTTCCTGCCGCTGTTCTTCAACAAGACCGCAACGCTGTTCGACTATCTGCCCGAAGGTTTCCTGACAGTGGTTGGCACCGGCGTGGCCGATGCATCAGAAGCGTTCTGGCTGCAGACCAACAGCCGTTACGAACAGCGCCGCCACGACATCGAGCGCCCGCTGCTGCCGCCGGAGGAGATCTACCAGTCGCCGGACAGCCTGCGTGAGCAGTTCAACAAGCAGCCGCGCGTGGAAGTCTGGCCGGCCGAGCATCCGCGCATCAACGAGGCGCAGGCGCTGGGCGACCAGCCCTTGCCGCCGCTGCCGGTCGCGGCCAAGGATGCGCCAGCCGGGCAGGCGCTGAAATCCTTCATCGAGAACTATCCCGGCCGGGTGCTGATCGCCGCCGATTCGCCGGGCCGACGCGAGGCCTTGCTGGAGGTGTTGCAGGCAGCGGATCTGCGCCCACCGGTGATCGCCAACTTCAACGCGTTCCTCCCTTCTCCCCTCGGGGGAAGTGGGCCCGAAGGGCCGGATGGGGGTACGGGCGCCGACGGCAAGAGCAAGCGCAGCCTCTCCCCAACCCCTCTCCCGGAGGGCGAGGGGCTTGTCAGGTTCGCCATCACCGTTGCGCCGCTGGACGATGGCTTCGCCCTCAGCGAGCCGCCGATGGCGGTGCTCACCGAGCGCCAGCTGTTCCCGGAACGTGCCGGCCATGCGCGTCGCACGCGTCGTGCCGGGCGCGAGCCGGAAGCGATCATCCGTGACCTGGGTGAGCTGACCGAAGGCGCGCCCATCGTCCATGAGGACCACGGCGTGGGCCGCTATCGCGGGCTGATCGCGATGGACGTGGGCGGCATGCCCGGCGAGTTCCTCGAAATCGAATACGCCAAGGGCGACCGGCTGTATGTGCCGGTCGCGCAACTGCACCTGATCAGCCGTTACTCCGGTGCTTCACCGGAAACCGCGCCGCTGCATTCACTCGGTGGCGAGCAATGGGCCAAGGCCAAGCGCAAGGCCGCCGAGAAGGTGCGCGACGTCGCCGCCGAGCTGCTGGAAATCCAGGCGCGCCGCCAGGCCCGTGCAGGCCTGGCGCTGGACATCGACCGCGCCATGTACGAGCCGTTCGCTGCCGGTTTCCCGTTCGAGGAAACCCCGGACCAGCAGGCCGCGATCGACGCCACCCTGCGCGACCTGCAATCGAGCCAGCCGATGGACCGCGTGGTCTGCGGCGACGTGGGCTTCGGCAAGACCGAAGTGGCCGTGCGCGCCGCCTTCGCTGCCGCCAGCGGTGGCAAGCAGGTGGCGGTGCTGGTGCCGACCACGCTGCTGGCCGAGCAGCACTACCGCAATTTCCGCGACCGCTTCGCCGACTACCCGCTCAAGGTGGAAGTGCTGTCGCGCTTCAAGAGCACCAAGGAAATCAAGGCCGAACTGGAAAAGGTGGCCGAAGGCACGATCGATGTGATCATCGGCACGCACCGGCTGTTGCAGCCGGACGTGAAGTTCAAGGATCTGGGACTGGTCATCGTCGATGAGGAGCAGCGTTTCGGCGTGCGCCAGAAGGAAGCGCTGAAGGCGATGCGCGCCAACGTGCACCTGCTCACGCTCACCGCCACGCCGATCCCACGCACGCTAAACATGGCCATGGCCGGGTTGCGTGACCTGTCGATCATCGCCACGCCGCCGCCGAACCGGCTGGCGGTCAAGACCTTCATCACCGCCTGGGACAACGCGCAGCTGCGCGAAGCGTTTCAGCGTGAGCTCTCGCGCGGTGGCCAGCTGTACTTCCTGCACAACGATGTGGAAAGCATGGGCCGGATGCAGCGCGAGTTGTCCGAGCTGGTGCCTGAAGCACGCATCGGCGTGGCGCACGGGCAGATGCCCGAACGCGAGCTGGAAAAGGTGATGCTGGATTTCCAGAAGCAGCGCTTCAACGTGCTGCTGGCCAGCACCATCATCGAATCGGGCATCGACATCCCCAACGCCAACACCATCATCATCAACCGCGCCGACAAGTTCGGCCTGGCCCAGCTGCATCAGCTGCGTGGCCGCGTCGGCCGTTCGCACCACCGCGCCTATGCCTACCTGGTGGTGCCGCCGGACAAACGTTCGATCAGCGCCGACGCGCACAAACGTCTGGAAGCCATCGCCTCGATGGACGAGCTGGGCGCCGGCTTCACCCTGGCCACGCACGATCTGGAAATCCGCGGTGCCGGTGAACTGCTCGGCGAAGACCAGAGCGGACAGATGGCCGAGGTTGGCTTCAGCCTGTACACCGAACTGTTGGAACGCGCGGTGCGCTCGATCCGGACCGGCAAGCTGCCCGACCTGGATGCCGGCGAGGTACCGCGCGGTGCCGAAGTCGAACTGCATGTGCCGGCGTTGATTCCGGAAGACTATCTGCCCGACGTGCATACGCGCCTGACCTTGTACAAGCGCATTTCCAGCGCGCGCGACAGCATCGCCCTGCGCGAGTTGCAGGTGGAGATGATCGACCGCTTCGGCCTGCTGCCGGATGCGGTGAAGCATCTGTTCGCCATTGCGGAGCTGAAGCTGCAAGCCAACGCACTGGGCATCCGCAAGCTGGAGCTGGGCGAGAACGGTGGCCGCATCGTGTTTGAAGCCAAGCCCGACATCGACCCGATGGCGGTGATCCAGCTGATCCAGAAGCAACCCAAGCTGTATCAGATGGACGGCCCGGACAAGCTGCGCATCAAGCATCCGTTGCCGGAAAGCGCTGATCGTTTCAACGCTGCACGCGCGTTGCTGACCACCCTGCGTCCATCGAATTCCTGAACGAAGCAGCGCGTGATGTTTGCGTGAAAGCGAGGGCACGCGGAGAATGCGCGCCCTCGCTTATGATCGCGCCGTCGCCAGGGTACTGGCCTTCTCATGTCGCCAACTCCCATGCCCGTGCGCATCTCCATTCCGCCGGAAGACGAATCCTGCACCATCGCGGTGTTGGCCGCCGCACTGGATCAGCGCGACAGTTACACCGACCATCACTGCGATCGTGTTTCGCAGCTGGCACAGGCATTGGGAATCCGTTGCGGTCTTGATGAACAAGAACTTGGCCACCTTGTGCTGGCCGCACGCTTCCACGATGTCGGCAAGATCGGTATTCGCGATGACGTGCTGCTGTTCCCAGGCAAGCTGGATGAGAGCAAGAAGAACGTCATGCGCACCCATCCCGAACGCGGCGCACGCCTGTTCGCCACCACGGGCCGCGATGATGCCGCTGCGGTGGCAAGATTGATACTTCACCACCACGAGGCCTGGGATGGCAGCGGTTATCCGCATGGCCTGCAGCGCGAGGAAATTCCGCTGGGCGCACGCATCCTTACCATCGTCGATGGTTTTGATGCGATGACCACGCAACGCCCTTACCGCAACGCGCTGCCAACGACCCGGGCACTGGAAATTCTCGCCGCCGACGGCAACAAGCGGATTGATCAGCGCTTGTATGGCGAGTTCGTCGGCATGCTGCGCGACGGCGACTGCGTCGCCTAGGCCTTGGCGGCTGCCGCGGCTCCCCTGGACTGTTGTACCGGGATAGCGCGGTGCTTCATTTCTGCCTGCATGGCCACATCGTCGTGGAGGCGGTGAGCATTGGTCTCGACATCCCCACCTACCCCGAACTTGCTGGAATATACGATTCATATATGATTCGCGTATTCAACATATCAGGTGAAGCATGGGCATCGTCAACATCGACGACGAACTGCACGACAACATCCGCCGGGCAAGCACGGTTTCCGGGCGCTCCATCAATGCCCAGGCCGGCTTCTGGATCAAGATCGGCATGCTCTGCGAGCTCAACCCGCAGTTGAGCTACCAGGAAATCGTCGCCCGCGAACTCACCGCCGCCGGGGTGCGGCCAGTGACACTGCTGGCCGCCGAATCATGATCAAGCAACCGCACGAACTGGCGTTGATGGCCGAATCCGGCCGCCTGCTGGCCTCGGTGTTCGAAGCACTGGACCGACTGCCGCTGGAAGGCCTGAGCACGCTGCAGGTCAATGACTGGGTCGAACGTTTCATCGTGCAGGAACTGAAGGCACGCCCGGCCAGCAAGGGCCAGTACGGCTTCGCCTACGTACTCAACAGCTCCATCGACAACGTGGTCTGCCACGGCATTCCATCGGCGTCGGACATCCTGCGCAATGGCAGCATCGTCAATTTGGACATCACCCTGGAGAAGAACGGCTACATCGCCGACTCCAGCAAGATGTACCTGATCGGCGAGGTCAGCCATGCCGCGCGGCGGCTGGTGAACAGCACGCGCGAGGCGATGTGGAAAGGCATCGCCACGGTGCGTCCTGGCGCGACGCTGGGCGATATCGGCTTTGCCATCCAGCGCCATGCCAAGCAAGCCGGCTATTCGGTGGTCAAGGAATACTGCGGGCACGGCATCGGCCGCGAGATGCACGAGGAACCACAAGTGCTGCATTACGGCCGTCGTGGCACCGGCCTGGCGCTGCAGGCAGGCATGACCTTCACCATTGAACCGATGATCAACCAGGGCCGCGCGGCCATCGACAGCAGCGATGACGGCTGGACGGTGACCACCCGTGACGGCAAGTTGTCCGCGCAGTGCGAGCACACTGTCGAGGTCACTGAAACGGGCGTGCGGGTGCTGACCCTGCGCACGGAGGAACACGCGTTGGCGGAGCGGCTGCTGGGAAGCTCCCGATGAATTCGCGCCGTCATTCCTGCCTGCGCGGGAGTGACGGCTTGAGGCATCGCGCACCAGCCGATCGCCACTTCATCCCAGAGAAAAGGCCCGGCAATGCCGGGCCTTCCTCGTTTCATGCAACAACTTCAGGCAATCGCCGTGATCACCAGATCACGACGCGCTTGTCGTCGGCGCGCACCATCGCATCGCCGGCCTTGCACTGGAACGCTGCCGCATACGAGGGCATGTTTGACGGGGCGCCGTTGGCACGGAAGTTCGCCGGTGCGTGCGGATCGGTGTTAAGACGCACGCGCAGCTCGCCGTCGGTGAAGTTGCGGCGCCACACGGTGGCCCAGTTCATGAAGAAGCGCTGGTCCTGCGTGTAGCCGTCCACCGGCACATTGACCTTGGCATCTTCCTTCAACGCCATCTGCAGCGCGTCGTAGGCAACGGTCAGGCCACCCAGATCACCGATGTTCTCGCCCAGGGTCAGCTTGCCCTTCACGTTAACGCCCGGCAGCGACTCATAGCCGTCGAACTGCGCGACCAGCTGGTCGGTGCGGCTGTTGAACGCGGTGCGGTCGGCATCGGTCCACCAGTTGTCGAAGTTGCCGTTGGCGGCGAACTGGCTGCCCGAGTCGTCGTAGCCATGCATCATTTCGTGGCCGATCACCGCGCCGATGCCACCGTAGTTCAACGCCGGATCAGCCTTGGCGTCGAAGAACGGCGGCTGCAGGATGGCGGCCGGGAACACGATCTCGTTCTTGGTGGCGTTGTAGTACGCGTTCACCGTCTGCGGGGTCATGCCCCACTCGGTCTTGTCCACCGGCTTGCCGATCTTGCCCAGCATGTAGCGGTAGTTGAACGCGCGCGCGGCCTGCACGTTGCCCAGGTAGCTGTCGCCATTGGTGGTCAGGCCCGACCAGTCACGCCACTTGTCCGGGTAGCCAATCTTCGGGGTGAAGCTGGCCCACTTTTCCAGCGCCTTCTTCTTGGTGTCCGCGCCCATCCACGGCAGCGTTTCCAGGCGTGCCTTCAGTGCAACGGACAGGTTCTCCACCAGGTGCTGCATGGCCACCTTGGATTCGGCCGGGAACACCGCGTCCACGTACAGCTGGCCCAGTGCTTCACCCATCGAGCCGTTCACCGACTCCAGCACGCGCTTCCAGCGCGGCTGCATTTCCTGCTGGCCGCGCAGGGTCTTGTTGAAGAAATCGAAGTTGGCCTGCTCGAAGTTCTTGCTCAGGTAAGGCGCGGCGTTGTCCACGGTGTGGAAGCGCAGGTAAGCCTGCCAGGTGGCGGCCGGCACGTCGGCCAGCATCTTGTCCACTTCGCCGAAGAAGCCCGGCTGGGCCAGCGAGAACTTGTCCTTGGCCGGGATCTGCAGCGTGTCGAACAATGCGGTCCAGCTGAAGTTCGGGGTCTGCTTGTCGGCGTCGGCGGCGCTGACCGGGTTGTAGCGCTTGGACGGATCACGCAGCTCGATGCGCGACAGCGAGGCCTTGGCCAGGCGGGTTTCGAAATCCATCACCGCCTTGGCCTGCGTCTTTGCCTGCGCGGCGTCCACGCCAGACAGGGTCAGCAGTTGTTCGATGTAAGCCACGTAGGCGTCGCGGATCTTGGCCTGCGATTCGTCGAAGTAGTAACCCTTCTCCGGCAGGCCCAGGCCGCCCTGGCCGACGTAGGCGATGACGTTGGCCGAATCCTTGAAGTCCGGGCTGGCGTACAGCGCGAACAGGAAGCCGTTGCCCTGCGCGTAGCTGTCACGCAGGTAGCCGCTCAGCGCGGCGCTGTCGTTCAGCGCGGCGATCTTGTCCAGTTCCGGCTGCAGCGGCTTGATGCCGGCCGCTTCGATGGTGGCCTCGTCCGAACCGGTCTTCCAGATGTCGCCGATCTTGGCTTCCACCGAGCCGGCCTCGGCCTTGGCGGCGGCAGCCTGCTGCACCAGCGCGTGCTGCACTTCCAGCGAGCGCTCGCGCAGGATCTCGAAGCTGCCCCAGGTGGTCTGGTCGCCCGGCACCGGGTTGGCCTTGAGCCACTTGCTGTTGACGAAACCATTGAGGTCGGCACAGGCCTGGATGGACGGATCCAGGTCGGCAGCGTTGAGCGAGATCAGCTGGGTCTTGATCTGCGACTGGTCGAATGCCGGCTTTGCATCGGCAACCGGCGCAACGGGCGCCTCGGTCTTGCCGCAGGCAGCCAGCGACGCGGCGATGGCAACCGTCAGTGACAACGGGACGAGCTTGGAAAACGACATGGAAACCTCCGGCCAAACAGGGATTAGGGCGACGCAAGCAAGCGCGACGCAGCCTCCGAGCGTAGTGGATTCGGGGCAGCACAGGGATCGGCCGAAGGTCACGATGGCCAGAAGAAGGGTTTTCGCCCGATACGGCACATCGAAGATGGCCGGTTCACCGCTGCCCCGCAGAACCCTGCATCCGGCCACGTTGTTCATACGCGGGGGCCGCGCTGCCAGCGTCAATCCATACCTGCATCACTGGAACTGGGGCGGAGCTTTCCTCTATGGTGCGCGGCGACCCGCCCGGACGCTCTCCGGGCGGCGGCGTATTTGCCCGAAACCCTTCATTACTGGATTGGAAATGACCGGAAACGTAAGACTGGATGGCTTGAGTGAGATAGCCGGCTTCATTGGCGCAGCGCTGGTGGACAGCGACAGCGGCATGGCGCTGGGCACACTCGGCGGTGGCGCGATCAATCTGGAAGTCGCCGCCGCCGGCAATGCCGACGTTGTCCGTGCCAAGCGGCAGGTAGCCAAGTCGCTCGGCCTGACCGACAGCATCGAAGACATCCTGCTGACGCTGTCCAAGCAGTACCACCTGATCCGCCCGCTCGACAGCAATCAGGACCTGTTCCTGTACGTGGTGCTGGATCGCGCCCGCGCCAACCTGGCGATGGCCCGGCATGCATTGAAGTCCTTCGAGCAGACGCTGGATTTCAAGTAAGCACTACCAACGCTTGCGCCGGGATCACAGGTCTTGCGTAAAGCAAGGCCTTTCCACCGGTGCAGACTGCGGCCATCAGCAATCACCGCACCCGCAACGACGCCCCCAGCACCGCGACGCCTGCCAGCGCCGATGCCGCCAGCACAAACGCCACCGGCAGCGACCAATGCTGGGCGATGAAGCCGATCGAGGCCGGACCCAGCAGAACTCCCGCATAGCCCAGCGTGGTCACCGCCGGAATGGCGACGCTCTCCGGCATCCGCGTCTGCTTGCCGGCAAGGGTGAACATCACCGGCACGATATTGGCGCAGCCAATGCCAACCAGTGCATAGCCGAACAGCGCGATCGCAAAGCTCGGCACCAGCGTGGCCAGGAAGAACCCGCCGCTGGCCAGCAAGCCGCCCAGCAGCACGGCGCGGGAAGCACCCAATCGGCTGACCAGACGGTCTCCCAACAGGCGCGTCACCGTCATCGCCACGTTGAACGCAACAAAGCCCCAGCCAGCATGTTCCAGTTCGACACCGCGCACTTCATGCAGGAACACCGCACTCCAGTCCAGCATCGAGCCTTCGGCCAGGAAGGTCACAAAGCACACGATGCCGATGAGGATCACCACGCCCTTGGGCATTGCGAAGCTGGCTTCGCCGTGCGGGGCGCGTTCGCTGCGCCAGCAGCGCAGCGACACGGCAGTCACCGCCGCAACACCTGCCGCCACCACCAGCGTTGCCAGCAATACTCCTGCGCCAACGGACAACAACAACGCGACCAACGCCGCGCCAGTGAGCGCACCAATGCTGTAGAAGGCGTGGAAGCCGGACATCATCGGCCTGCCCGATTCGCGCTCGACCGCCACAGCCTGGATGTTCATCACGCAGTCCATCGCGCCGATCGCCGCGCCAAACACCAGCAACACCAGTCCAATGGCCAACGGCGTGGGAGCGCTGGCCAGCAACGGCAGGGTGAGGACCATCAGCACCACGGTCACCAGCATGACCGCACGACAACCGTGCCGGGCTGCGAGCATGCCGGCAATGGGCATCGCCAGCAGCGAGCCCAGGCCCAGGCACAGCAGCACCACGCCCAGCATTGCCTCATCCAGTCCGGCACGCTCCTTGGCGAACGGGACCAGCGGCGCCCAGCAGGCAATGGCGAACCCGGGAACGAAGAATGCAGCGCGCGTGGCGATCTGCTGACAGCGTTGAAGACCGGTTGGATTGGGCATGCGTTGAATTGACAGATGGGCGCCGCAGGTGCGGGCAGTCATTGGAAGGGGAGCTCGGATCAGACCGGGCCGACGCTGACCGGATGCACGTGCAGCGAGTCCAGCGCGAAGCGTTCCAGCATCGCGGCGGGAACACTGTCGGCGACAACCAGGTGATCGACCTGATCGATGCCGGCAATTCGGAAGCTCGCGCGTGCGCCGATCTTTGCGTCGGTCGCGACGATGACCACCACGCCGCTGGCGCGGATCATGGCCTGCTTGAACGCCGACTCCTCGGCGTTGATGCCCCAGATGCCGGTTTCAGGGTCCACCGCGCAGGTGCCCGGGAGGCATACGTCGGCCTGCAGCTGGTCGAGCTGCTGCACGGCGATGGCGCCGATTGCCCCACCACTGACCGGATCGATCCGGCCACCGATCATCACCACTTCCGTCGCATGTTCGCCACCGAGTATCTCGGCGATGGCCGGTGCGTTGGTCACCACCGTCACCGCCTTGCCGCGCAGCGCGCGGGCGACTTCCACATTGGTCGAACCGGCGTCCAGCAACACCACTTGCCCGGGCTGGATCAGCGATGCCGCGCGTACCGCCAGCGCGACGCGTCCGTCGTCGCTGCGGTCGATCCGCGCTGGCAGGGCGTCGAACTGAGGGGTCGGCAGCAAGGCCCCGCCGTACACGCGCCGGCACAGGCCTTGGCTGGCCATCTCGCGCAGATCGCGGCGGATGGAGTCCTCGGAGACGCCGAATGCGGCAGCCAGTTCGCTGGCAATCACTCGCCCGTTGCGGCGCAGCTGTTCAAGGATGCGCTGCTGGCGCTCCTGCGGGAGCACATCGGGATCGGAGGCGTTCATCGGCGGATTTGGGCATGACTACGGGGAATGCGCACCATCAATCATGCACAAACTGACTTAATCATGCAATTTCGCGCATTAAATTGTTCACGTTCGCGCATGAACCGGCATCGGCACGGCGATCCACCGTATCCGACCTGCCCAGCCCATCAACCCCTCAGCGCTGGTCGCAGCCTCGCAGCCATTCCCGCAACGCCGGGTTGCCGTGTGCCGGCCGCAGGCAGAACTGCAGTTCAAATCCGGCGCCGGTGGCATTGATCCACTGGTAGCGGATGTCCTCGCTACGGAAGCCGGCCATGCTCGCTGGCACGATCGCGACACCTGCGCCTACCGCCACCAGCGACAGCACGGCATGCATGCCATGCGCCTCCTGCACGACCCGGGGCAGAAAGCCCGCATCACGGCACAGCGCCATCACCTGCGAGTGGAAACCGATGCCCTCCTCCGCCGGCCACATCACGAACGCCTCGTCGCGCAATGCGGCCACACTCATCTCGCCAGCAGCTACCAGGGAATGCTCGCGCGGCACGGCGATGGCCAAGCCGCCATGGTCAAAAGCACGGAGTTCCAGTTCCCCTGCATCGGGCACCGGCGGAATCAGAATCCCCAGATCGATCGCATCCGCGCGCAGCATCATCTGTTGCTGGCGCGAGGTCGCCTCACGCAGCTCCAGCCGCACCTGCGGGTGCGACTGCCGGAATGCGCGGATACACGCGGGCAGTCGCCCGTACAGCGCGCTGCCCACATAGGCGATGCGCAACCTGCCGCTGCGTCCTGCGGCCACGTCACGCGTGCGGAGCAGCGCCTGTTCGGCCTGCAGCAGTGTCTGCCGCGCCTCGGCCAGCAAGGTCGCGCCCGCCGCCGTCAGCCCCAGCGTGCGGTTGCCACGCACGATCAACTCCGCCCCCACGCTCGCCTCCAACCGCCGGATCGCTGCGGTCAGTGGCGGTTGCGACATATGCAGGCGCGCGGCGGCGCGATGGAAATGCAGTTCTTCAGCGACAGCCACGAACTGCCGCAACAGACGAAGATCAATCATGCGAGCCGGCCAGAAGATGCAGGGCCGGCAGCCTAGCAGCCAGCGCTGTGCGATGTACTCGGTGCGGCGATGTCATTCCACAAATCACAAACCGCCTGCGCGCTGTCAGCGGACACCGCGCATAGATCGCGCGGGTACTGCACGTCGGCGATTTCCTGCAGCCGCGTCGCACGGAACTGCCCATTGCTTGCACGCAGTATCCAGCCGCCTTCGCTGCACTGCCGTGACGCAAGGAACGCAGCCCCCGGTGCAACCGTATCCGGATGCAGTTCGTCCGCTTCACCGCTGATGCCCCACATGCGCGTCTTGGCCACCGGCGAGAGTGCATTGACGATGATGTTGGATGCCGCGCCTTCGGCAGCAAGCACGTTGACCAAGCCCACTGCGGCCATCTTCGCCATCGCATAGGCCCCCAGGCCCTGCTGCACATACTGCGGATACAAGGCGCGATCGGACGTGGTCACCACGATGCGGCCGCCACCTGCTGCACGCATCGTCGGCCATGCAGCCTGCGCCAGCCACAACGGCGCCTTCGCGGCGATGTCGAGCATCCGTTCCAGACGCTGCGCATCCAAGGTTTCGACGGGCTGATACTCGACCCAACCGGCGTTGTGGATCAGGAAATCCAGGCGACCATGCTGCCGCAGCACGCGCTCCACCAATGCATGGCAATCATTGCGGTTGTCGATGGGCGTGTGCTCGCCGTAAGCCATCCGTCCCTGATCACGCAGGCGCGCCACCGCATCGGCAACACGCTGCGGATCCCGGCCACTGCCATCACTGTCCGCGCCCACGTCATGCAACACCACGCAGGCGCCCATGCCGGCCAGCAGCTTGGCGTAGGCAAAGCCCAGGCCAGTGGCCGCGCCGGTGACGAGGCCAACCTGGCCCTCGAATGAAACCGTATTCGTATCCATGCGCGCAGCATCCCGCGGGATGGTCGCGCGATGCCAATACCGATCACCAGCTGCGGCGATACGCCGCGTGTATCACGCCCAGCACGGCCAGGCCGAGTTGCAGCTCTGCACAGCCCGGCTGGGCGTGATGGGAGATGATCGAAATGACGCAGTTGTGCACCACGCGGCCCGGTGCGCAGCCACTGTTTGGGCGAACACCCCCGCCCCGAGGCTCCACTAACGCGTTACTCCGCGACCTCTACCGCTCCCGCCGCGCGCGCCAATGCAGCCGCCTCGGCTGCGCCCTTGCGCTCGCTGTAACGGTCAACCAGGTAGTCGCTGCGGCCGCGCACCATCAACGTGAACTTGATCAGCTCTTCCATCACGTCCACCACCCGGTCGTAGTACGGCGACGGGCGCATGCGGCCGTTCGCATCAAACTCCTGCCACGCCTTCGGCACCGACGATTGATTGGGGATGGTGACCATGCGCATCCAGCGCCCCATTACACGCAGTGCATTGACCACGTTGAACGACTGCGAGCCGCCGCTGACCTGCATCACCGCCAGCGTCCGGCCCTGCGTGGGGCGCACGCTGCCCTCCTCCAGCGGCAACCAGTCGATCTGGTTCTTGAGCACGCCGGTCAGCGTGCCATGCCGCTCGGGTGACACCCATACCTGCCCTTCGGACCACTGCGACCATTCGCGCAGTTGCTGCACCTTGGGGTGATCCTTGCCGCAGCTGTCGAGCATGGGAAGCTCGTGCGGGTCGAACACCCGCGTTTCGGCACCGAGCTGGCGCAGGATTCGCTCGGCTTCCAGCGCCAGCTTGCGGCTGTAGGACTCCGGCCGCAGCGATCCGTACAACAGCAGGATGCGCGGGCGGTGGCCAGGACCGTTGCCGGCCAGCAACTCGGTCCCCGGCTCAGGAAGATGCTCAAACACGATGTTGGGAAGATCCATGGGGATATCTTGTTGCGCCTCAATAGTTCGACTATTCTAGAAACATGGAAATGAATCAGGCAATAAGCGCGCTCAACGCACTCGGCCAAGCCACCCGCCTGGCCGCCTACCGGCTGCTGGTGGAAGCCGGCCCGGACGGGCGCATGGCGGGCGAAATCGCCCAGGCCCTGTCGGTGCCCAACGCCACGCTCTCCTTCCATCTGAAGGAGCTGCTGCAGGCCGGCCTCATCCACAGCGAAAACGTCGGCCGCAATGTCTGCTACCGGGCCAACTACGACGCCATGAACGCGCTGCTCGGCTATCTCACCCACAACTGCTGCGCCGGTACGCCCGCTGCCGACTGCGACGTTCCCACCAGCAACAGCTGCTGCTGAGCCAACCCCATGACCGCATGCATCCGCGCCGCAACCCCTGCTGATCTGGCTGCGCTGACCGCGCTGCTGGCGTCAGCATCCCTGCCCGTTGCGGACCTGGACGGCCAACGCATCCACTTTCTCGTCGCCGAGATCGATGCCCAGGTGGTTGGCGTCATTGGTGTAGAAGCACTGCCTCCGGAGGGATTGCTGCGCTCGCTGGCGGTGTCGCCGGCCCTGCGTGGCAGCGGTCTTGGCAGGCAACTGGTGCAGGCACTGGAAGCCCATGCCGCACATCACGGTATCGAGCACCTGACGCTGCTGACCGAAACCGCTGCATCGTTCTTCAACCGCCTGGGTTACCTGCAGCAGTCCCGCGAGCAGGTCACCGATGCCATCCGCGCCACCACCGAATTCCGCAGCCTCTGCCCTGCTTCGGCGATCTGCATGCACAAACCACTGGATCCGGCGCGGAGCGCTTCTGGCATATCCGCAGCAGCTCCGCGCTGACGGCTGCAGGAGTCCCGCATGCGCGCAGTAAAGCTTTCCCATCACCTCTGGAACCACCATGACCATCAATGTTCTTTTCCTGTGCACCGGCAACAGCGCACGCAGCGTGCTGGCCGAAGCAACATTGCGCGCCTGGGGCGGCAGTCGTTTCGCTGCATTCAGCGCCGGCAGCCAGCCCACCGGTATGGTCAATCCGTTCGCGCTGGCCCAGCTCTCGGCCGACGGCATCAGCAGCACCGGCCTGCGCAGCAAATCCTGGGACGAGTTCACCGCTGCCGATGCACCGCGCATGGACCTGATCATCACCGTATGCGATTCCGCTGCGGCGGAGAGCTGCCCGGTCGTGTTCGGTGACTTTCTGCGTTCGCATTGGGGGCTGCCCGACCCCGCTGCGGTGGAGGGCAGTGACGCCGACAAGCAACAGGCTTTCGCGCAGGCTCACGACATCGTCAAGGCGCGCCTGCGGGCACTGCTGGCACTGCCTGCAGAGATATGGACGGACCGCACGCGCTTGAAGACGGCGTTGGACCAGATCGGATTGATGCAGCCGCAGGGCGAGGCCAGCAACCATGTCTGATGCGGCACCGCGCATGGGAGGCTTCGAGCGCTACCTGACATTGTGGGTCGCCTTGTGCATCGTCGTCGGCACCGCGCTCGGCCATGCCTTCCCTGCCCTGTTCGCACGTCTTGGCAGCATGGAAGTGGCCCGGGTCAACCTGCCGGTGGCGGTGCTGATCTGGCTGATGATCATCCCGATGCTGCTGAAGGTGGACTTCGGTGCCATGCGTCAGGTGGGCCAGCGCTGGCGCGGCATCGGCGTCACCCTCTTCATCAACTGGGCAGTCAAGCCGTTCTCGATGGCTTTGCTGGGTTGGTTTTTTCTGCGCCACGTGTTTGCCGCGTGGCTGCCCACCGGGCAGATCGACTCGTACATGGCCGGGCTGATCCTGCTGGCGGCAGCGCCGTGCACCGCGATGGTGTTCGTATGGAGCAACCTGTGCCGGGGCGATGCCAATTTCACCCTGAGCCAGGTGGCCCTCAACGACGCGATCATGGTGTTGGCATTCGCGCCATTGGTGGCGCTGCTGCTGGGTCTGTCGTCGATCACCGTTCCGTGGGCGACGCTGGTGTTGTCGGTGACGCTGTACATCCTGCTGCCGGTCGCGCTGGCGGTAGTGCTGCGTCGCTGGCTGCTGGCACGCGGCGGGCAGGCGCGGTTGCAGAAGGCGCTGCAACGCCTCGCACCGCTGTCATTGACGGCCTTGCTGGCCACGCTGGTGCTGCTGTTCGGCTTCCAGGGCCGGCAGATCGTCGAGCAACCGCTGGTCATCGCCATCCTTGCCGTACCCATCCTGCTGCAGGTCTATTTCAACGCCGGGCTCGCCTACCTGCTCAACCGGCGCCTCGGTGTTGCCCACTGCGTGGCCGGGCCGTCGGCGTTGATTGGCGCCAGCAACTTCTTCGAGCTGGCCGTTGCCGCTGCGGTCAGCCTGTTCGGCGTGCATTCCGGCGCCGCGCTGGCGACCGTGGTCGGCGTGCTGATTGAAGTACCGGTGATGCTGACCGTGGTTGCCATCGTCAACCGCTCGCGTCGCTGGTATGACGCAGGAATCGTCCCCCGACCGTAGCGTGCTTCGCGGCTGAAGTTGCTCCTACGAGGAATGCCTCCTCCGTAGGAGCGGCCTTGGCCGCGAAGCGGGTGATGTCTGATCAACAGCGCGGCCAGCAATCTCATGGTCGCTGACAGCATGACGCTTCAACCGCAACGTGCTTCGCGGCTGAAGCCGCTCCTACAAGGAATACCTCCTCCGTAGGAGCGGCCTTGGCCGCGAAACTTGTGGTGCCTGATCAACAGCGCGGCCGGCATTCTCATGATTGCTGGCAGCACTGCGCTTCAACTGCCACGTGCCTCGCGGCTCACGCCGTTCCTACAAAATTGCATCGGATCAGTGACTGCGGCGATTGGGCAGGAACGCCGCCACCATGCCCAGCAGCGGCAGGAACGAAATCACCTTGTAGACCCACAGGATGCTGGTGTGATCGGCCAGCACGCCGAGCACCGCGGCACCCAGGCCGCCCATGCCAAACGCGAACCCGAAGAACATGCCCGACACCGCACCGATACGGTGTGGCATCAGCTCCTGCGCATAGACCAGGATGGCCGAGAACGCCGAGGACAGCACGAAGCCGATGATCAAGGTCAGCACCGTCGTCCATTCCAGGTTGGCGTACGGCAGGATCAACGCGAACGGTGCCACACCCAGGATCGACGCCCAGATCACCGGCTTGCGGCCGATGCGGTCGCCCAGCGGGCCACCAAGCAAGGTGCCCGCGGCCGATGCGGCCAGGAAACCGAACAGATGCAGCTGCGCGCTCTGCACGGTGACGCTGAACTTCTGCATCAGGTAGAACGTGTAGAAGCTGCTCAGGCCGGCGATATAGAAATACTTGCTGAAGATCAGCACCAGCAGGATCGCGATCACCCAGGCCACGGTGCGCGACGGCAACCGTGGTTCGGCACTTGCCGCGACAGCCTTCGGCTTGGCCGCACTGACCACCAGATGTTGCTGGTACCAGCGGCTCACATACATCAGCAAGCCAATGCCCAGCAGCGCCGCACCGCTGAACCACGCCACGCTGCGCTGTCCATTGGGTGCGATCACCGCCGCCGCCAGCAGCGGACCAATGGCCGTGCCCGCGTTGCCACCCAACTGAAACACCGATTGTGACAAGCCATGGCGACCGCCTGATGCCAGGCGCGCAATGCGCGAGGACTCCGGATGGAAAATGGCCGAGCCGATACCCACCAGCATCGCCGCCACCAGCACCATGCTGAAGTTCGGCGCGTAGGCCAGCAGCAGCAATCCGCACAACGTCGAGGTCATGCCCATCGGCAGCGAATACGGCGCAGGCTGCTTGTCGGTACGCAGGCCGATCAGTGGCTGGAACAGGGACGCGGTGAGCTGGTAGGTCAAGGTGATCATGCCTACCTGGGTGAAGCTCAGGTTGAACTGCAGCTTGAAGATCGGATACAGCGCCAGGATCAGCGACTGCATCATGTCGTTGACCAGATGCGAACTGCTGATCGCTGCGAGCACACCCACGGCAACCGGGCGACGCGGGCTGGCGGGTGATGCAGCAACGGGTGGAGCGGTAGATGACATGGCAGAACCACGGAAGGGGGGGGAAGTCGGACGCATGGTAGAGTCGCCGCGAACGCCCTTCTTGCGCGATATGGTCATGCACCCTCTCAAAAAGGACACCCAACCGCGCATCGGCAAGCGCCGCCCCTTGCCCGCCGGGCCGGAGACGGCGGTGTACTGCAAGGCGCGCGACTACAGCGCCGACACGGTCATTCCACTGCACCACCATCCCGACCGTCACCAGTTGGTGTACGCCGAGTCGGGCGTCTTGGTGGTGCGTGCGGGCATGGGCCGCTGGGTGGTGCCCAGCACCCGTGCCATCTGGATGCCGGCCGGCACCGGCCACCAGGTGCACTGCATCGGCCAGGTGCAGATGCGCAGCCTGTACGTCACCCCGGCCGCGATGCCGCAGCCACCGGCCGGCGCGTCAGCGGTGTCGATCACGCCGCTGCTGGCCGCGCTGATCCGCGCGGCGGTCACGGTGAAGCAGCCTTATCGCGAGGATTCGCGTGATGGCCGCCTGATGCGTTTGATCCTGGATGAAATGCAGACCCTGCCGGTGCTGCCGCTGCATCTGCCCGAACCGACAGACGCGCGCTTGCGGCTGATCGGCAGGCAACTCGAACGGCATCCGGATGACGATTCGACATTGCAGGATTGGGCGTCGCGGCTGGAGGTTGATGTGAAAACCATCCAGCGCCTGTGCGCACGCGAACTGGGCATGACCTTCGGCCAGTGGCGGCAGCAGGCGCGGCTGTTGCGCGCCTTGGAACGGTTGGCCATCGGCGAGAAAGTCATCGATGTCGCACTGGCGCTCGGCTATGAAAGTCCGAGTGCGTTCACCACCATGTTCAAGCGGCGCTTTGGCCTGACACCGAGCCAGTTCTTTCGTTGACGTGACCGTGCAAAAGGCAATTGTAGGAGCGGCCTCGGCCGCGAAACCGGTGATGCAGTGGCAATGAGGATTCCTGCAACTGCAGGAACACCTTCCGCGTTTGCTTCACTGGCTTCGCGGCCGAGGCCGCTCCTACGCTCGGTGCTTGCTTCGTTGCCAGAACTTGAATGCACATCACCTCGAGTAACGCTCACCATCGAATTCAAAGCCGTTCACCCGCCCCTGCGCATCACGCAGGAAACGCACCGGCTCGACCGCATCCAACGGCCCGCCCTGCGCGCCGAACAGATCAACAACCGCCGGTTGCAGCTCACGTTCCAGTACACCGATGCGCAGGCGCAGGACACCGCCGTCTTCACTGATAAGCGCGTCGACCGGCAGCCGCTCAGCCCGGAGACGGCCGACATGGATCGCACGTGCCTCTTCGGTCGGCTGCCAGTTCCAACCCTGCCAACGTGGATCGGCGCGCTCCTTTTCCTGGCGTGTGCGCAGGCCGGCGAGCTGGTCGGCAACCCGCTTCGGGTACGCCTGCTGGCGTGTCTGCGCCCATGATGCGGCTTCCGGGTGATCCACCAGGTACTGGAAGAACTGCACCACCGTGCGTGATGTCAGCCAACCGGTAGCGTTGTCGGAGTTGGAGAACACGCCGATGCCCACGCCCAGGTCCGGTGAGAACGCCATCATGCTGCGGGCACCGGTGTAGCTACCGCCATGGATGTAAAGCGTGTGACCTTCAAAATCACAGACGTTCCAGCCAAACGCATAACCGTTGCATGGAAGCTCGTACGCATTGCGCGCTTTGGGGTCCACATGCACCCCGATGACATGCGCCGCGTCGATCGCCTGCGCATTGAATCCTGCCGGTACCGGCGCGCCCAGCTGCACGCGTAGCCAACGACCGAGATCACGTGGTGAAGTCATCATGCCGCCGGCCGAATGCATGATGGCGTCAGGCTTGGGCGGCACCACCTGCCAGCCACGTTCCTGACCCAGCCACTGGTGATTGAACGCCAACTGCGTGGGATCGAATGCCGAGGTACGCGCTGCGGTCTCATGCAGCTGCAACGGCACGAACAGCTCATCCTGCAACCAGTCCTGCCATCGCCTCCCGGTGCACTGGTAAAGGATGGCGGCGTAGATGTTGTAGCCCAGGTTGTCGTAATCGAAACCGGCCGGGCGCGCGCTAGCCAACGTGGACAACAGCTGCGGGTACAAGGCCGGGTCCGGCGCTCCGATGTAAGCCTCTAGCGTGGTGATTGCATCGGCGCTCAACGGCACCCGGTGGTTGAGCAGGTCCGCCAGCGTCCATGCGGCAGGGTCTACTCCGCCGGGCAATTGCAGCTGCGGCCAGTGCTCGGCCAGGGTGCTGTCCAAGCGCAGCACACCGCGTTGATCCAGCAACTGTGCCAACAAACCCATGTAGGACTTGGTCTGCGAGGCAATATACATCGGCGTGCCCATCTTCAGCGGCGCGCCGCTGGCGGCATTGCGCGTACCACGCACGTAACCCAGCAGCTGCCGTTCGCGGTCAACCACCACCACCGCATAGCCCGGCCCCAGCGTGGGAATGCCGTCAAGGAAAGCCTGCAATTGCCGGGCGGCCTGTTCCGGTGTCGCCGCAGCGGCCGGCACCACGAATGAGACAAGCGCCAGCACGAGCAGCAGGCAGCGATGGATGAGGCGCAGAGTCATGATGCGATTCCCGGAAGACCTGCCACGATGCTGCCGTGGCCTGCCGCCCGGCGTATTGAACGGATTGAACCTGTCGCGCGCGTTCACTCACGCAACAGCGCGGCCAGCCGTGCCGGCGTCAGTCCACTGTGCTGCCGTGTGACCCGGCTCAGATGCGCCTGGTCGGCGAAACCGGCCTGGCATGCGGCTGTCGCCAGTGAGTGGCCGGCGGCAAGCAGTGGCAAGGCCCGTTGCAGCTGTGCACGCATGCGGAACGCCGATGGCGTGCAGCCGATCCAGCGCGCGAACGCCCGCGCGAAATACACCGGATGCAAGCCCTGCTCGCGGGCCAGCGTCGCCAGCGATACCGGCTCCTCACGCAGCCGCTCGCACGCCAATGCCAGCCAACGCGGCGGCGCGCCTGGCGGCCGCTGGCCAGCCGTCACCATCGTCGCCAACAGCTCCCACAGACTGGCTTCGGCCTGCATCGCCGGCAGATCGCCTGTCAGCAGTTGCGCCAGCGTGGTGCCGCCGCGCGCCAGCACCATCGATGCGGGTTGCTCACGCCATTGCCAGCCTTGCTCGATGCCCAGCCCATCTTTCAGATCAAACGTGGTCGGCAGGTTGATGCCGAGGATCAGGGCGCCTGACGGACCGTAGTCGTTGGCGTGCACCAGCCCCGCAGGCTTGAGCCCGACGGCCGATGTCGCCAGCCGGACTTCCTGCTGTGGCGTCTGCTCGCCCAGCGTACCCAGCAACAACAAGGAAAGCTGATGGCAATCGTGCGTGTGCCGCTGCATGCGCAGGCCCGGTGCATACCAGCTCACCCGTGCCGACAATCGCTCGCCCGCGAACAACGTACGGCTGCGTGCGCCGGCGGTTGCGGTCGGTTGTCGTGATGCGGCGCTGGCCGGCATTGTCATGATGGCCACTGCGAGAGGGGACTATCGCAGTCTAGTCTTCGTCGGCATCGGCGCACCTGCCGTTGGTCGTGGTACTGCGGGAAGCCGATGGTCGGTTGAAGGGGCCAGACGCTGAAGCGCGGACAGCCCTCTCATCCGCTGGCCGCCGCTTCTTTCTTCCGTCATCAGGAGAAGGATGCACTTTCCGGCAGCGCATCGTGCCCCGCCTCTACCAGCGCGCAGCAGGACCTGGCCGGGGCTGATCTCCTCCCCGGCAGTCACCGATGGATCGACTCAAACGGTCTGCTTTGCCGCTTCGTCGATCAACGCCGCCACTTCCACCGGATGCGAAGCCAGCGATGCGTGGCTGGCATCCAGGCTGAGCACGCGGCGCGGCTTGATCCGCTCGGACATCGCCTTCTGGTTTTCCGGGGCGATCATCCGGTCACGCGTGGAGAGCTGATACCAGCTTGGCTTGTGCTTCCACGCCGGGTCGGTGATGTTGTCGCCGAAGGTGCTGGCCAGCGGCGCCTTCTGGGTAACGCCCATCACGAAGCCTTCCTCGGGCGACAGGTCCTGGCAGAAACTCTCGTGGAACTTGGCCGGGTTCAACCACAGATAGCCGTCGCTGTCCGGGGCGAGGTTCGATGCGGCCTCCGGCAGATGCTGCTGGGTGATGCCGCCAGCGCTTTCCCCGGCATCGGGGGCGAACGCGGCAATGAACACCAGCGCTTTCACGTTGCCCTGGTTGCCCGCCTGGCTGATCACCGCGCCACCATAGGAATGACCGACCAGCACCACCGGGCCTTGCACCTGCGCCACCATCTTGCGGGTGCGCTCGGCGTCATCGGCCAATGACGTCAGTGGATTCTCCACCGCACGGATGTCGGTGTAGCCCAGCTTCTTCAGTTCAAGGATGACCTTGGCCCAATGCGCCGCGCCACCCCAGAAACCATGTACCAGTACGACTGCCGGCTTGCTCATGACCTTGTTTCCTGCACTTGGGAAGAAGCCTCGCTGCCGGTACGCGCTCCGCCATGGGACCGAATACAACAGGATGGAGTGCGCAATTTTTCAGCTGCACCGTAAATGGCCCGTGAGGGTTGAGCCGGGCAAACAAAAACCCGGCTTGCGCCGGGTTCCCGTGACCGATCCCAACGACGTGGCTTACTCGGCCTTGCTGGGGGATGCTGGCTGCGCGAGCAGGTACTCCAGCCCCTGCATGAATCCGCGCGGCGCGACGGTCAGGTGGTCTTCGTCGTTGAGCACATCCAGCTGCAGCTGCAGCGATGCATACCGGCGCGATGCCAACACCTTCTGCATCCGTCGTGCGTCCCCGACCATGTCCGCGTCGCCACCGTGCGCCGGCGCCTCACGCTCACCGACGTACATGTAGATCCGTGCCGGCAGGTCACGATGCGCTGCAGCGAAGCGGCTCTCCTGACGTTCCATCACGTGCTGGTCGTACCAGTACGACGGGCTGCCGAGGATGTAGCCGGAGAACAGCTGCGGGCGCTCGAACAGAATCTGCGTACCCAGCAAGGCGCCATAGGAGTGGCCGAGGAACAACCTGCGCTGTTCGTCGGTGCGGTAATGCTGTGCGATGAACGGCAGTACCTGGCTGTCCAGATAGCTCAGGTAGGACGCACCGCCACCGTGCACGCTATCGGCGGGCGTGCCGCTGGGGGCGTTGGGAGTGGGCGTGTAGTCGCGACGGCGGCTGGGCATGCCACCGTCACCCTTTGCATAGGACAAACCCACCAGGATGAAGTCCTGGATGCGCGGCCCCTCCACGTTCATGCGACGCGCCATCTGCCGGATCAGCGGAAAAGCGTAATCCGCATCGGTGACGTAAAGCACTGGATAGCGCCGGTCCGGGTTCTCGGCGTAGCCGGCCGGTAGGGCGACGAACACCTGGTAGACACGGGCCGATACCGGGTCCGGCACATCCCACACTTCACTGCCGATGACTTCGTAGGGCTGGCCACCACCACGCTGCTCAACTTGCAGGGTTGGCGGAACCGATGTGACGGCCGGTGCCGTCGCCGCCATTGCACTCCCTGCCAGCAGCAGGGCAAGACATCCCAAGATCACCTTTCGCCTCACGCTTCACTCCTGTGTTTTGATCCGTGCCCGATCATGGCACAGGGCCAACCACGGCCACAAAACAGAACACCCGGCGCAAGGCCGGGTGTCCAGGAGAAACATGGGTGCCGGCTTACTTCGCCTTGCCCTGGTTGGCGACGGCCTCGGCGGCCTTCTTCGCCGCTTCCGGATCGCCCAGGTAGCGGAACGACTGCACGGTCAGATCGTCGTTCAATTCGAACAGCAGCGGGATGCCGGTCGGAATGTTGAGCTCCAGGATCTGCTCCTTGCTCACGTTGTTGAGGTACTTGTACAGCGCGCGCAGCGAGTTGCCGTGGGCGGTGACCAGCACGGTCTTGCCGTCCTTCAGCTGCGGAGCGATCGCGTCGTGCCAGTACGGCAGCACGCGGTCCAGCGTGGTCGCCAGCGACTCGGTGCCCGGCAGCGCGTTGCGGTCCAGGCCGGCGTAACGACGGTCGTGAATCGGGTGGCCCGGATCTTCCAGGTCCATCGGCGGCGGCGGGATGTCGTAGGAACGACGCCACACCTTGACCTGTTCCTCGCCGTGCTTGGCGGCGGTCTCGGCCTTGTCCAGGCCCTGCAGGCCACCGTAGTGACGCTCATTCAGGCGCCACGACTTGCTGACCGGCAACCAGTCCTGGTCCAGCTCGGCCAGGGCGCCCTGCAGCGTGTGGATGGCGCGTTTGAGCACCGAGGTATGGGCGACATCGAACTGCAGCCCTTCTTCCTTCATCAGCCGGCCGGCAGCAGCGGCTTCGCGGCGGCCCTGCTCGGTGAGGTCCACGTCCACCCAACCGGTGAAACGGTTGTCGAGGTTCCACTGGCTCTGGCCATGGCGCAACAGCACGAGTTTGCGGGTCACTGCGGATATCTCCGGTTCGGGGGAAGGAAGGTCGCCGATTGTAGCCGGTCACCCGCAGCCCCGCAGGCACGCCGGAAGTGGCAGGCTTGGCGGCATGGCCGCCGTCGCATCCGATACCCGCCCCCCACCGGACTACGCCCAGCTGCGGCGTCAACAGCTCGAACTCGCCGCGCGGGTGGAGCTGGACGATGCCTTGGTTGGCCTGCCCGAGCGCATCGCCGGCATCGACACCGGCTTCGAGGATGACGGCCGTGTCACGCGCTCGGCAGCGGTGCTGGTCGACGGCCGCAGCCTGCAACCGCTGCATTCCACCCTGGCGCGGCAGCCCACTGCCCTGCCCTACATCCCCGGCCTGCTCAGCTTCCGCGAACTGCCGGCGGCACTGGATGCACTAGCGCAGCTACCGGAAGCACCGGCGCTGGTGATGGTGGACGGCCACGGCATCGCCCATCCACGCGGGCTGGGCATTGCCGCGCATCTGGGGGTGCTGACCGGTCTGCCAAGCATCGGCGTGGGCAAGAGCCGGCTGGTCGGGGATTACGAAGAGCCCGGCCCGCAACGTGGCGACCACACGCCGTTGTTCCACAAGGGCAGACAGGTGGGCTGGGTACTGCGCAGCAAGCCGCGTTGCAAGCCGCTGTTTGTTTCACCGGGGCATCGTGTCTCGGTGCAGGCCTGCCTGCCGCTGGTGCTGGATTGCCTGGCCGGTTACCGGTTGCCGGAGCCGACACGGCTGGCGGATCGGTTGGCGTCGCAGCGCTAGGCTTTGGCAAGCAGCAGCGTTACCCCAGCCCAAGCCTTCCGCCTTCCGCCTTCCGCCAAGAGAACAATCCGTTGCCGGCACAGTCACAACCCAATCTCATCGACCGTGCCATCCTCCCGCGCAGCAACCAGCCAAGGAGTCACCATGACCACCATCATCAGCCCGCGCGTACACGACCTTGGCGGATTCCAGGTCCGGCGTGCCGTGCCTTCCCTGCAAGCGCGCAGCGTCGGGCCGTTCGTGTTCGTGGACCACATGGGGCCGGCCATCTTCAGTCCCGGCCAGGGCATCGATGTACGCCCGCATCCGCATATCGGCCTGGCCACGGTGACCTTCCTGTGGGCCGGCCAGATCGGCCATCGCGACACGCTGGGCTCGGAACAGGTCATCCGCCCCGGCGATGTGAACTGGATGACCGCCGGGCGCGGCATCGCCCATTCCGAACGCACCCCGGCCGATTCGCGCGAACACGAGCAGGCGCTGCATGGCATGCAGACCTGGGTGGCATTGCCCAAGGAGCACGAGGAAACCGAACCGGCGTTCTTCCATTTCGCCGCTGACCAGCTGCCACAGCAGCGCCGCGACGGCGCCCTGCTGCGGGTGATCGCCGGCCGCGCGTATGGCGAGGAGTCGCCGGTAAAGGTGTTCGCAGACACCTTGAACGTTGCCATCGACCTGCAACCCGGCGCCGAACTCGACCTGGACACCGGCCATGTGCAGCGCGCGCTCTACATCCTGGAGGGCGAGGCCCAGCTCGACGGCACCGACGTGCCTGCCCAGCACCTGGTCATTCCCGAACCCGGCGCACGTGGCCGGCTGCGCGCCAAGACGCCGGTCAAGGCCATGCTGATGGGCGGCGAGCCGCTCGATGGCCCGCGCCATCTGTGGTGGAACTTCGTGTCCAGCTCCAAGGAGCGCATCGAACAGGCCAAGGACGACTGGCAGAACGGTCGCTTCGGTACCATCCCGGGCGATGACAAGGAGTTCATCCCGCTGCCCGGTTAACGTTTTAAAAACGCAAGCGAGATTGGGCTTCGCTATTTTTTCTTCCGCCCGTTCCGGGCCTTTTCTAGGGACAACACGATGAGCATGGGAAAGCGACTGACGGCCGAGTTTCTCGGCACCTTCTGGCTGGTGCTGGGCGGCTGCGGCAGCGCAGTGCTGGCAGCGAACTTCGGGGGTGATGGCAATCCGCTGGGCATCGGCTTTGTCGGTGTGGCACTGGCATTCGGCCTGACCGTGCTGACCGGCGCCTATGCGTTCGGCCATATCTCCGGTGCGCACTTCAATCCGGCGGTGAGCATCGGCCTGTGGGCCGGCGGCCGCTTCGCGGGCAAGGACCTGGTCCCGTACATCGTGGCGCAGGTGCTGGGCGGCATTCTTGCCGGCTTCATCCTGCTGCAGATCGCCCAGGGCAACCCCAACTTCCTGATTGATGGCAGCCAAGCCGGTGCCTTCGCCAGCAATGGCTACGGCGCACTGTCGCCCGGCGGCTATGCCGTGGCCGCCGCGTTCCTGTGCGAAGTGGTGCTGACCGCCATGTTCCTGGTGGTGATCATGGGCGCCACCCATGGCCGCGCACCGGCCGGCTTCGCGCCGATCGCCATCGGCCTGGCGCTGACCCTGATCCACCTGATCAGCATCCCGGTCACCAACACCTCGGTGAACCCGGCCCGCTCCACGGCCGTGGCAGTGTTTGCCGGCTCCGGCGCCTTGGGCCAGCTGTGGCTGTTCTGGGTTGCGCCGATCCTGGGCGCGCTGATCGGCGGCATCGCCTACAAGTGGATCGGCAACGACAAGTAAGCTTGCACCCGCACCTTCAGCCCCTCTCCCGGCACCGGGAGAGGGGTTGATCGACAACAGCTGCCGGCCCGCCAGGCGGATCTGCGGCCAAGTACTTTGCAAGTGATGTGGACTTTGTAATACCGTCAGTACCGGCTGGACGCGCATGGGGATGCGCAGACAGGGCAAGGGGAAACGCCTGCCGGCCACGCAAAGCCTTCAGAACCATCCGAGCCACTTCCATCGTGCCGCCTGCGGCCGGTGTTTTATGGGGAATGCGAAGTGAAGACTGTCCGTACCGTTTCTGCCGCGTTGTTGCTTGCGGCCTGCTCCCAAGTGTCGGCCCAGACCGCCGAGCAATGTCCGTCGCTGCCGGCCGCCAGCGGTCTGCACTGGGAACAACAGGCCCAGAACGATTTCATCGTGTGCAAGGCCACCACCGGCGATGGCCGCGCAGTGTTGAACCTGATGCTGACCTCGCGCGACCCGGACCTGCTGCTGAACCGCGCACTGCGTGCGGAGAAAGGCGCTTTCGCTGGCGAGTCGTTGCATTGGTACAAGCTGGACATGGGCGGGCGCGAACTGCCGGGACTCGAGTCGCGACGCATCACCTCGGTCAAGCTGGACAAGAACCGCTTCGCGCAGATCTGGATTGATGCAGGCGATGTCGGCGAGCTGGGCACCCTGCAGAACCTGACCCAGACCTTGAACCTCAACCCGTCAGCGTTGGCTGGTGGAGATCATTGAGGCAGTAATGGGTGCGGCAGCGTAGGACCTGAGGAGCGGCAGCAGCCGGCGTACTGCCCTGCACGCTCCATCGCTGCGTCCAGGCACGACCTCGGCAGCGGCCTTCGCTCCCACCATGCGCCGCTGCATTCACTGCTGAACTCCAGAGCCGGCCAGTTGCATGCCGGCCAACGACCAACGGCTGGGTGGGGCCGATGGCAACAGGGAGCTGCTCGCGCGCAGTACCGATAAACCCGGCACATCGACATGGGCAGGGCCCGCCTGGCTGCTGGTCAAATAATTACCAATGAAACCAGTTGTCGCCACGCGCGTGTCGACAACGTCGGACGTGCCTGGCAGTCAGACGTCTCCCTCCATGCCCTAAGACCAAAGTCGCACGCGATTCACAAGGCGTACACGTTGACCCCTGCCGTGCATGGGTAGAACCTTGGCCCATCTCCCCGTGAGGCGACTCGATGAAAGGTTTTTCCAAAGCTGGCTGGGCGTTGCTGTCCCTGATCGGCGCATTCTGCCTGGGCGTGGTGGCACTACGCCGCGGCGAGCACATCAATGCGTTGTGGATCGTGGTTGCGGCCGTCTCGCTGTATCTCGTGGCCTTCCGTTACTACGGCCTGTTCGTCGCCAACAAGGTGCTGGGCGTTGATCCCACCCGCGCCACCCCGGCCATCATCAACAACGATGGCCTGGACTACGTACCCACCAACAAGCACGTCCTGTTCGGCCACCACTTCGCCGCCATCGCCGGTGCCGGCCCACTGGTTGGCCCGGTGCTGGCTGCGCAGATGGGCTACCTGCCCGGCACGTTGTGGCTGATTGCCGGCGTGGTGCTGGCCGGCGCGGTGCAGGATTTCATGATCCTGTTCATTTCAAGCCGTCGCAACGGCCGTTCGCTGGGCGACCTGGTGCGCGAGGAAATGGGCCCGGTGCCCGGCACCATCGCGTTGTTCGGTGTCTTCATGATCATGATCATCATCCTCGCGGTGCTGGCGATGATCGTGGTGAAGGCATTGGAAGGCAGCCCGTGGGGCATGTTCACCGTCATCGCGACGATGCCCATCGCCATCCTGATGGGCGTCTACATGCGCTACATCCGCCCCGGCAAGATCGGCGAGATCTCCGTGGTTGGCCTGGTGCTTCTGATCAGCGCCATCTGGTACGGCGGCAAGGTCGCCGCCGATCCGGTGCTGGGCCCGATGTTCACCTTCACCGGCGTGCAGATCACCTGGATGCTGATCGGCTACGGCTTCGTCGCCGCCGTGTTGCCGGTGTGGTTGCTGCTCGCCCCGCGTGACTACCTGTCCACCTTCCTCAAGATCGGCACCATCGTCGGCCTGGCGATCGGCATCCTGATCGTGATGCCGGAACTGAAGATGCCGGCGCTGACCCAGTTCACCGACGGCACCGGCCCGGTGTGGAAGGGCAGCATGTTCCCGTTCCTGTTCATCACCATCGCCTGCGGTGCAGTGTCCGGCTTCCACGCGCTGATCAGCTCGGGCACCACCCCCAAGCTGCTGGCCAATGAAGGCCACGCCGCCTATATCGGTTACGGCGGCATGCTGATGGAGTCGTTCGTGGCGATCATGGCCATGGTGGCTGCCTCGATCATCGAGCCGGGCATCTACTTCGCCATGAACAGCCCGGCTGCGGTGATCGGCACCGACGTCGTCCACGCCGCGCAGGTGGTGAGCAACTGGGGCTTTGCAATCACTCCGGAACAGCTCACCGCTACCGCCACCGAAATCGGCGAGCATTCCATCCTCTCGCGTGCCGGTGGCGCGCCGACGTTGGCCGTGGGCATCGCGCAGATCCTGCACGCGGTGTTGCCGGGCGAAGGCATGATGGCGTTCTGGTACCACTTCGCGATCCTGTTCGAAGCGTTGTTCATCCTCACCGCCGTCGATGCCGGTACCCGTTCGGGCCGCTTCATGCTGCAGGACCTGCTGGGCAACTTCGTGCCGGCACTGCGCCGCACCGATTCATGGGTGGCCAGCTTCATCGCTACCGGTGGCTGCGTCGCGCTGTGGGGCTACTTCCTGTACCAGGGCGTGACCGATCCGCTGGGCGGCATCAACATGCTGTGGCCGCTGTTCGGTATCGCCAACCAGATGCTGGCCGGCGTGGCCCTGCTGCTGTGCACCGTGGTGCTGTTCAAGCTGAAGAAGGACAAGTACGCCTGGGTGCCGTTGATCCCGGCGATCTGGCTGCTGATCTGCACCACCGCCGCTGGCTTCATCAAGATCTTCTCCGACGAGCCGAGCGTCGGCTTCCTGGCCCAGGCGCACAAGTACCGCGACGCCATCGCCGGCGGCAACCTGCTGCCGCCGTCCAAGAGCTTCGACCAGATGCAGCAGGTAATGGTGAACAACTACATCAATGCCGGCCTCACCGTGCTGTTCCTGTTCGTGGTGTTCGCGGTGCTGGTGTATTCGGTCAAGACCATCATCGCGGCGCGTCGCTCGCCGGTCCGCACCGACCACGAGACGCCGTACATCGCGCTCAAGCCGCACGAGATGGACGTGTAATGGGTACCGAACTGGTCCCCGTCGGTCAGTACCAGACCTTCCGCCGTACCTGGCGGCGGCTGGTGCAGACCGCGCGCCTGTGCTGCGGGGTGCCGGATTACGACAACTACGTCCGGCACATGCAGGAGAAACATCCGGATCGTGAGGTCATGGATTACAAGACCTTCTTCCGCGAACGCCAGGAAGCTCGGTTCGGCAACCGGGGCGGTTTCCGCTGTTGTTGAGCCGGATACGTTGAGGCAATGAAAAATGAAAAAGGCGGGGCCAGTGGCCCCGCCTTTTTCGTTTGCATGATCGGCTTTTGCAGGAGCTGCGTAAGCCGCGAAACCGATGGGCCATCGGTTTGCAGGAAGGCCCCGCAACTTCTCGATCAGTGGCTTCGCGGCAGAGGCCGCTCCTACAGAGATGCCGACCTGTAGCCGATCAGGCCCCGGCCATCCACTTCAGCATCAGGCCGGTCATGTAGGCGATCACGGTGCCGGTGGCGTAACCCACCGTGCCGAGCAGCACGCCCACCGGTGCCAACGTCGGATGGAACGCGGCGGCCACCACGGGTGCCGATGCAGCCGCGCCGATGTTGCCCTGCGAACCAATGGCAAAGAAGAACAGCGGCGTGCGCAGCATGCGGCTTACCACGTACAGCAGCCCGATATGCACGCCCATCCAGATCGCGCCCAACGCGAACAGCCACGGCCGCTCCAGCAGCGCCAGCAGGTCCATCTGCATGCCGATGCAGGCGATCAGGAAATACAGGAACAACGTGCCGATCTTCGACGCGCCCGCCGCTTCCAGATTGCGCGCCCGGGTAAAGCTCAACAGCAACCCGGCAAGCGTGGACAGCATCACCACCCACACGAACGAAGAGTTCAACGAAGCCTTGGCAGCCCAGCTAACGTTGTCACCGAACCACGCTGCCAAGGGCACTGCCAATGCGTGCGCCAGCCCAACCACGCCCAGGCCGACGCCGACGATCACCATCAGATCGGTCAGGCTCGGATTGCGCGCACTCTTGGCTTCGTACTCGGCGATGCGACGCTTCATGTCGTCGATGGCCGAGGTATCGGCGCCGCTGCGGGCATCGATGATCTGCGAACGCCCGGCCAGCCACAGCAGCACCGCCATCCACAGGCTGGCGCAGGCCACATCGACCACCGCGAACTGGCCGAAGGTGGTGGCATCGACGTTGAAGGTTTCGCGCATGGCGGCCATGTTGGCGCCGCCGCCGATCCAGCTGCCCGCCAATGCGGCCATGCCGGCCCAGGTGTCGCCGGCAACGGTTTCCGGGTGGATCAGCTTCATCACCTGGAAGGACACCGCCGCACCGAGCACGATGCCCACCGTGCCGGTGACGAACATGATCAGCAGCTTCGGCCCGAGACGGGCGATGCCCTTCAGATCAATGGATAGCGTCAGCAGCACCAAAGCGGCCGGCAGCAGCACGTCACGGGCGATCGGGTTGTAGAGCTTGGTGCCGTGGCCGTCGATCAGGCCGGTGGTGTTGTAGATGGCCGGAATGAAGTAGCACAGCAGCAGCGCTGGCACCCAGGTGAAAACCTTTTTCCAGAACGGGGTTGGCCCGCTGGCCAACCAGAAGATCAATGCCAGTGTCGCGGCGATCAGGCCAAGGCCGACGATGTCATTGGTGATCAGAGCGGTGTTGCTTTCGGTCGGCATAGCCAGTTCCTGTCGATCGAAGAAAAAAAAACGCCACGTTGGTGACGTGGCGTCGAGTGGCGAAGCCTAGCATGCCGGTGCGGGTGGCAGGTCGTTTTGGCGGATTGGGTTTACCTGATCGAGCCTGCGGAGGATGCATGCGCGGTGCGCATTCCCCCTCTCCCCAACCCCTCTCCCGCCAGGGGAGAGGGACTTAGGTAGCAGCGCGCTGGAAGATCATCCGCAACTGCAAGCTTCAACGCCCCTCTCCGTTTACGGGGCTCCGCGGGCTGGGAGAAGCACCAGGCACCAAGCTCCCCTCCCGGGAACCTCAACCCGCCCCAGCCATCGCCCGCAATGCGATACCGACGACGTAAGCCGCACCGGTTCCCACCGCATAACCCAGCGTACCCAGCAGCACGCCCACCGGCGCCAAGGCCGGATGGAAGGCCGTGGCGAGTACCGGGGCCGAAGCCGGGCCACCGATATTGCTCTGCGAGGCAATGGCGAAATAGAAGAACGGCACGCGCAGCAGCTTGCCGACAAACCACAGCAGCACGATATGCACGCCAATCCAGATCACGCCCAGCGCGAACAACCAGGGCTTCTCCAGCAACGCCAGTAGATCCATCTGCATGCCGATGCAGGCGATCAGGAAGTACAGGAACATCGAGCCCCACTTTGATGCGCCCACACCTTCCAAGCTGCGCGCGCGGGTGAAGCTCAGGCCCAGGCCGATGAAGGTGGCCAGCAACACCACCCACACGAACGGCTTGTCCAGGCTGACCGACGAGGACCAACTGAAGTTGGCACCAAACCAGGCCGACAACGGGCCGGCCAAACCATGTGCCAATGCAACCGTACCGAAGGCCACGCCGCCCATCACCATCAGATCACCCAGCGCAGGGATCCGTGCATGCTGGGCCTGGTAGCTGGCCACGCGGTCGCGCAGTTCGTCCAGCGCCGTGGTGTCGGCACCGCTGTGCTTGTCCAACGCAGGTGCGCGCGAAGCGAAGAAGATCAGCACCGCCATCCACACGTAGCCCACGCCGACATCGACCACCGCGAACTGGCCGAACGTGGTGGCATCGACCTCGAAGATTTCCTTCATCGCCAGCATGTTCGCGCCGCCGCCGATCCAACTGCCGGCCAAGGCAGCCATGCCGCCCCAGGTATTGCCGGCCACCGTTTCCGGATGGAACCAGGACATCACCTGGAACGCCACCAGCGCGCCGAGCATGATGCTCAGCACCGCCGCCACGTACATGGCCAGCATCTTCCAGCCCAGGCCGATGATGCCTTTCAGGTCGATGGACAGCGTCAGCAGCACCAGCGCGGCGGGCAGGAACACGTCGCGGGCGATCGGGTTGTAGAGCTTGGTGGTTTCACCATCGATCAGGCCGACAGTGTTGTAGACGCCGGGAATGAAGTAGCACAGCAGCAGTGCCGGCACGAAGCTGTAGAACTTCTTCAGCAGCGGATTGCTGCTGCCCGATGTCCAGAAAATAACGCCCAGCGTGGCGGCGATCAGGCCGAACACGATGATGTCATTGCTGATGAGTGCGCCTGTGGCGGCTGCCATCATCGTCTATCCCCTTGATGCTTGAGTGCTGAAAAGCCTGCCCTCACCCCAACCCCTCTCCCGCAGGCGGGAGAGGGGCTTTTGAGATTGCAGTCATCTTGATTGCTTCATCCCCAGGCGTGCAGGAGAAGGGCTTTTGAGATTACGGCCATCTTGATCACTCCCTTCTCCCGCGAGCGGGGTGAGGGCTTGTTGCTTACGAGCCATTGGTTCGTACAAGGCCGAACGACCAGCGCGCTGCGCTGGGCAGGGGCGCGGAGCGAGGTGCCCGAAGGGCGGATGAGGGGAGCTTTCGCTCTATCCAACCACCGCCAACAGACAGAAAAAGAGGGCATGCCAACGCATGCCCTCGCTTCCATTACTGACCGATGTGCTGCTTCAGCCAGTCGTTGACCGTGTCATGCCACTGCACGCTGTTGTGCGGCTTGAGCACCCAGTGGTTCTCGTCCGGGAAGTACAGGAACTTGGACTCGATGCCCTTGCGCTGCAGCGCGGTGAACGTGGCCAGGCCCTGCTCGACGGGGATGCGGTAATCCAGCTGGCCCTGCACCACCAGCATCGGCTTCTTCCAGTTGGCGACGTGGTTGACCGGGTTGAACTTCTCGTAGTTCTGCGGGACCTCGTATGGCGTGCCGCCCTGCTCCCACTCGGTGAACCACAGTTCTTCGGTGGCGTAACCCATCGCACGCTGGTCGAACACACCGTCGTGGTTCACCAGGCACTTCCACGGCTCGTTCCAGTTGCCGGCGATCCAGTTGACCATGAAGCCGCCGTAGCTGGCGCCCAGCGCACAGGCCTTCTCGCCATTGAGGAAGCCGTACTGCTGCTGCGCAGCGGCCCAGCCCTTCTGCAGGTCTTCCAGCGGGCGGTCGCCCCAGTGCTGGCTGATCGCGTCAGTGAAGGCCTGGCCGTAGCCGGTGGAGCCGTGGAAATCGATCATCACCACCGCGTAGCCCTGGCCCGCGTAGGTCTGCGGGTTCCAGCGGTAGCTCCAGCCGTTGCCGAAGCTGCCCTGCGGGCCGCCGTGGATCAGGAACGCCACCGGGTACTTCTTGCCTTCCTGGTAGTTGTGCGGCTTGACCACGTAACCGTGCACCGTCTCGTTGTTCCAGCCCTTGAACGAGAACTGCTCGAAGTCACCGAAGTCCACTTCCGGCAGCATCTCGGCCGCACTCTGGGTGATCGCACGCAGCGGTGCGCCGGCAGCGGTGGTGCCGGTCAGCACCTGGTCGCCGCTCTTGAGCGAATTGCGGCTCAACGCCAGCGTGTCGCCGGCGATGTCGAAGGAAGAAATGCTGCCCTCGCCCACCAGCTTGGTCGGCTCGCCGTTGGCGATGTTGACCGCGAACAGCGGGTGTTCGCCCATGTCCTGCGCGGTGGTGTAGATGGTCTGGCCATCAGCCGACAAGGTGATGCCATCGGCCGAGCGGTCCCACTGCGGCGCGATCTCATTGGCCTTGCCGCTGGCCAGGTCCAGCGCCATCAGGCCGAAGCGGTCAGCTTCGAAGCCCGGGCGCTTCATCGCGCGGTAGAACAGGGTCTTGCCGTCGGCGCTGAACACCGGGCCGGCATCCCACGCCGGGTTGCCCGCAGTCAGGTTGACCGGGGCGGACTTGCCGGCGGCATCGAGCTTGTACAGGTCGAAGTTGGTCGACCACGATTCCTGGCTGCCCTGCACGCGGATGCTGGCGACCACGGACTTGCCGTCCGGCGACCACACGAAATCCTCGTTGCCGCCAAACGGCTTGGACGGCGCATCGCCGGCCAGGCTGGCGCTGATCGCCGAGGCGCCCTTCACTGCGCCAGCGCCGGCAGCCGGCAGCGGCGCCACGAACAGCGTGTTGCGGCGGCCGTCAGCCCAGGTGTCCCAATGGCGCACGAACATGCTGTCGAACACCTGGCCGCTGGTCTTCTTGGCCTTTTCGGCTTCCAGACGCTTGCTGGTGCAGGCCAGGTCCGAGCCGCAGTCCTGGAACACGCCGGCGCTGAACACCACGCGCTCGCCCTGCGGCGAGACGCGGTAGCTGTCCACATCGGTGGCGAAATCGGTCAATTGCTGCGGCGCACCGCCGGCCAGCGGCATCAGGTACAGCTGCTGGCTGCCGTTCTTGGCGCTGAGGAAATACACGCTCTGGCCGTCGGCCGAGATCGAAGCGGAATTGACGTTCCAGCCTTCCGGCGTGAGGCGCTTGGGCGGCGCCATGTCGCGGGTGCGCAGGTCGCGGATCCACAGGCTGCTGCTGGCCTTCAGGTCGGCATCGACCACACGCTTGGCGAACACCACCTGCGCACCATTGGCGGTGAGCAGCGGCGCGGACACGCGGTCCAGCTTCACCATGTCGCGGACTTCAAAACCGCGTGCATTGGCCAGCGAAGGCAATGCGGCAAGCAGACACAACGGCAACAGGGCATGGCGAAGCTTCATCTACATCTCCGGCGAAAACGGCAAAGCGCCGATGGTAGGGCCGCAGGTGCGTGGGGTGCAAAGGCCATCGGTCATGCCCTGCGGCCAAAGATGGCAAAGGCCGGGGTGGCCTCTCCCCAACCCCTCTCCCGTAAAGGGAGAAGGGCTTGAGCGGTCTTCCCGGCCCAAAGGAATGCCGCACGCTCTGTTCCAGCCCCGCTCCCCTTGCGGGAGAGCGGGTGGGGAGAGGGCAGGCCCCCTTCGCAGAGGCTGCCGTGTAGGAGCGGCGCAAGCCGCGAGACTGGTGATCCAGCCACCTGTCGAAACATCTGCAATTGCTGCTGTTTCCTGCCACGGCCGGCTGCGTCAGCTTCGCGGCTTACGCCGCTCCCACACGACCGCCGCCCCTGCAACCGAAATGCGGGCCTCCCCTCCCCCACAAACGGCCATCCCCGCCGGAGCGGGGATGGTCGTCAAAACATGGCGATGGCCGGGCAATTACATCTTGCCGCCAGCCTTCTTGCCGACGCGGTAGATCAGCCAGCCCACCAGGGCCAGCACGGCCAGGCCGATCCACTGCGAGGCCGGCAGCTGCACCGGCACTGCCAGCACGTCGGCGCGCTCGGTGATCACGATCGGAATCGCGATGGCGATGCCCATCAGCGCTTCACCGGTGATCAGGCCGGCGGCGAACAGCACGCCCGGCTTGTGCACGCGGTCGCGGCCTTCTTCGTCATCGGCGCGGACCTTGTGGAAGCGCTCGACCAGGTGGGCAATCAGGCCACCCACGAAGATCGGCACCATCAGCTCCAGCGGCAGGTAGATACCGATGGCGGCGGCCAGCACCGGCACGCGGAAGCGCTTGCCGGTCTTTTTCAGCCATTCGTCGATGGCGATGATCAGCGCACCGACAGCGGCGCCCATGCCGATGAACAGCCACGGCAGCTCGCCGCCGAACAGGCCACGGGCAACCGAGGCCATCAGGTTGGCCTGCGGCGCTGCCAGCGAGTTCGGATGCTCGGCGGTCGGCGCACCGATGCCGTAGGCCTGGGCCAGCAGATTCAGTACCGGCGCCATGATCAGGGCGCAGGAGAACGCGCCGATGCCCAGCATCAGCTGCTGCTTCCACGGGGTGGCACCAACGATGTAACCGGCCTTGAGGTCCTGCAGGTTGTCACCGCCCACTGCGGCGGCGCAGCACACCACCGCGCCGATCATGATCGCGGCCACCGCGCCCAGCGGCGCGCCGCCGACACCGACCTTGGTCAGGCCGTCTTCGCCCAGCAGCACCACCAGCACCGCCGAGGCGAACAGGATGGTGGAGATGGTGATGCCCGAAACCGGGTTGTTGGACGAACCGATCAGGCCGGCCAGGTAGGCCGACACCGACACGAACAGGAAGCCGGCGACGATCATGATGATGGTCATCGGGATCGACACGTGCCACTGGCCGACGATGGCCTGGTACAGGCCCAGCAGCGGCAGGGTGAAGGCGATCAGCGCGATCAGCATCCACTTCATCGGCAGGTCGCGCTCGGTCTCGGCCAGCGCCGGGCCACTGCTCTTGCGGGCCGCAGCAAAGCCGCTCTTGACCCCGTTGAGCAGCGACTTGCGCAGCGAGAACAGCGTCCAGATACCGCCGATCAGCATTGCGCCGACACCGAGGTAACGGATCTTGGCGCCCCAGATGGCGAACGCGGCTTCGGCCGAGGACGCGCTGGCGATCTGCGCGGCCAGTGCCGGGTCGGAGTTCATGAAGAACGCCTGGTACAGCGGGATGGCGATGTGCCAGGACAGGATCGCGCCGGACACCACCACGATGCCGACGTTCAGGCCGACGATGTAGCCCACGCCCAGCAGGGCCGGCGACAGGTTGGTGCCGATGAAGGCGGTGACCTTGGAGCTGCCGATATAGGCCGACTGGGCCCAGGCATCGGGAATCAGGCGCATGCCGCTGGCTGCGGCCACCTTGACCACCGCACCGATCACTGCCGACAGGGCCAGGATCTTCAGGCCCGGGCCGGGGTTCTCACCGGCCTTGAGCACTTCGGCCGCGGCCTTGCCTTCCGGGAACGGAAGCGGGTCTTCGACGATCATCGAGCGGCGCAGCGGCACCGAGAACAGCACGCCCAGCAGGCCGCCCAGACCGGCGATGCCCAGCACCCACCAGTATTTGAAGTCCGGCCAGTAGCCCATGATCACCAGCGCGGGGATGGTGAAGATGACGCCGGCGGCAATCGACGAGCCGGCCGAGGCGCCGGTCTGGACGATGTTGTTTTCCAGGATCGAGCCGCCGCCCAGCAGGCGCAGCACGCCCATGGAAATCACGGCAGCCGGGATGGCGGTGGCGATGGTCAGGCCTGCGAACAGACCCAGGTAAGCATTGGCGGCGGACAGCACCACCGCCAGCACGATGGCAAGGGCCACCGCGCGGAAGGTGAGCTGCGCGGGCGCGGCGTTGTTCATGGAAAGCCCTAGGATGGCAAAAAACCGCTCCACGCTAACGCCGGCTTAACGGCAAGTCCAGTCACGGTGCCGCATCTGCCGGCACCGGGCACAACCAGAGACCGCATCCGGCACAGCCACGGCACCGTTTGCGCGCGATGCGGCAATGCGGCATCCGCCCCATCGGGGGCGCCCCTATACTTGCCGGCTAACCTCATCGCGGCCACCGATGTCCACCAGCACCCTTCCCGCCCCCTCCTCCAACGATTTCCTGGGGCACCCGAAGGGTGTCTACGTCTGCTTCTTCACCGAGATGTGGGAGCGCTTCTCCTTCTATGGGATGAAGGCGCTGCTGTTGCTGTACCTGACCAAGTACCACCTGTTCGGCGACAAGGCCGGGCTGGACCTGCTCGGTGCCTATGGCGGACTGGTGTACTGCATCCCGGTGTTCGGCGGCATGCTGGCCGACCGTTGGCTGGGCATGCGCAAGGCAGTGGTGTTCGGCGGAGTGCTGCTGGTGCTCGGCCACCTGGGCATGGCCTTCGAGGGGCACGAGGCGCAACGGGTTGCCGGTGAAGTAGTCCGCGACGAGACCGCGCTGGCGGTGACCTATCTGTCGCTGTCACTGATCATCATGGGCGTGGGCTTCCTCAAACCCAACATCTCCACCATCGTCGGCAAGCTGTATCCGGAAAACGATCCGCGCCGCGACTCGGGCTTCTCGCTGTTCTACGCCGGCATCAACCTCGGGGCGTTGTTCGCCTCACTGGTATGCGGCTTCCTCGGCGAAGCCTACGGCTGGAAGTACGGTTTCGGTGCCGCCGGCATCGGCATGCTGGTTGGTCTGGGCATGTTCCTGTGGGGCCAGAAGTACCTGCACGGCCATGCCGAACCGCCACAACCGACCGCACTGCGCGAACGCGTGCTCGGCCTGCCGCGCGAAGGGCTGATCTATGCCGTGGCCGTGGTCGGCGTGCTGCCGGTGGCGGCCTTGATGTGGGCGGCAGCCAACGGCGCGTTCGCACTCGGCGGTGAAATCAGCCTGGCATTGATGCTGATGATCGTCGTACTCGGCGGCGTGCTGCTGTGGTTTGCCTGGTTCACCGGCACCCACTGCACGCCGGTGCAACGCCAGCAGATGATCGCGCTGATGGTGCTGATCTTCATGGCGCTGGTGTTCTTCACCCTGTACGAGCAGACCTACGGTTCGTGGGTCACCTTCACCGATCGCCTGCTGACCAAGGACCTGGTGCCGTCGCTGGTGATCCGCGAAGGCACGCCGCTGCCGTGGTCGATCATCTCGCTGGTGCTGGCGCCGCTGGGCTTCGTGCTGGCCGCGCGCCTGTCCGACCGTGATCCCGCTTCGAAAGCACCGCGCACCTTGTTCGCCATCATCGTGATCGCAATGCTGGTGATGCTGGTCCGCGATTGCCTGGTGCTGCCGCAGACCGCCGGCTCGCTGACCTACCTCGGCGCGTTGTTCCTGGTGTTGCTGGCACCGTTGTTTGCCGCCTTGTGGGCGTGGCTGGACAAGCGCCGGCTCGATCCTTCCAAGCCGGTCAAATCCTCTTTCGGGCTGGTGTTCGGCGCACTCTCGTTCGTGCCGTTGGCGCTGGCCGCGCAGCAGGTGGGCGCGACCGGGCAGATGGCCAGCGTGTGGTGGCTGGTGTTGGCTTACCTGATTCTGGAGATCGGCGAGATGTGTCTGTCGCCGGTCGGCCTTTCCGCCGTGACCCAGCTGGCGGCACCGCGCGTGGTCAGCCTGATGATGGGCACCTGGTTCCTGGCGACCGCGTTCTCCGAAGCATTGGCGGCGCTGTTCGGCAAGCTCGCTGCGATCGATGTTCCCGAAGGCGAAGTGATGAACATCGCCGAGGCTGCTGCCCGTTACGAACATCTGTTCTGGCTGCTGATGTGGCTGGGGCTTGGCTGTGCAGTGCTCGCCCTGCTCGCTTCGCCATGGTTGAAGCGGATGATGCACGGCGTGCGCTGACGCAGCCGCCCACGGCCCGCGACCGATTTCGGTCACGGGCCGCAACCAACGCTTCTGCCCGGGGGAGCTACATTTGGCGCCATGCTGGTCTGACTAGGCCAGCGTCGCCCGAAGCGACTTCATCATCACATCGCCAATGCCCCCTGCCCCTGCATGCTCGCTGCATCTTCACAGCAAGCGGTTGCCGGAGCCTCCATGTCTGATGTGCGCTGGACGTTCCCTGCCATGACCACCGCGTATTCGAGTGGTCCAACTGCCGCACCGCTACCACCACCGGTACCGGTGCAGATCACCAGCAACGGTTTTCAGTTGCGCACCCTTCGCCAGGCCGATGTCACACCGCGCTTCGTGGAATGGATCAATGCTCCGGCCATGCGTACCGGCCTGAACCTTTCGCCGCAGGCCATCGACGACACCACGCTGCGCGGTTACATAAACGGCTTCGATGGGCATCGAAACCACATGATCGGCATCTTCGACCAGGGGTTGCTGATCGGCTTCTACACGCTGGATGTCAATGCAAAACATCGCGTTGCCACCGTGACCGCTGGCATCGGCGAGACCGGCTGCGAACATCGGCGCGTTTACTGGGCGACCATCGATGCGCTGATCGATCACTTCTTCATCTATCGCAACATCGACAAGATCACTGCGCACGTACTCGCACGCAACCGCGCCATGCTGTTCAACTTCATCGACAACGGACGCTTTTTCTTTGAAGCCCGGCTACGCGATGAGTGCCTGGACCAGGATGGCCAACGCCACGACGTCCTGATCTTCGCTGCCTTCCACAAGGGCGAGCGTCCCGCTGGATTGCTCTACACCCCGCATCTACAGCGTGCACTCTCCTGCCCCTGATGCCTGCACCTGCGCCCAAGAGGGCTGATCCACGGCTTGCCACTGTGGTTGATGCAGACATAGCGCATCGGCAAATCGTTGATCCGAGCACGCGCATGCGGCTCGCGACGCAACGTATTCATCCATGTGTATAGACACTTCATTCACGGAGCCCCCCCTCCACTACCGGCTCGGAGTAACCACACGATTCCCATAGGGCACCGCCCAAGGAGCAGACATGGTGCGTTCGACGAAGCCCAGCACGCAGCATTGCAAACGCCCGCGCCGGTGGGGATTGGCCAACAGCATCAGTGTGGTACTTGCCTCCCAGGCGTTCCTGTTGACTCCGGCAGCGGTGCAGGCACAGAACGCATGGGTGGGCGGAGTCAGCAACGAAATCACGGATCTGGACAACTGGGCCGATGGTCAAAGCACCGGGGAAATCGGTGATGCCCTCATCAACGGCAATACGCCGAATCTGCCGGTCTGGACGATTGGCAAACCCTCCGTCTCGCCCAACTTCAGCGAGACCTATCTGTATGTGAACTCGTTGACCATCGGCGATGGCAGCGGAAGCAACGGCCTGCTGACCGTCAACACGCTCCTCGCTGACAGCTACCGTCAGGCGCAGTTCTACGTGCAGAGTTCAGGCACTTCGACCCCCATAACGGTAGGTGCTGACGGTGGTACAGGCGTACTGACCTTCAACCTGCACAACGGCGTTCCGCAGCAAGGCACCGTCCTGAACATCGAAAGCCGCGGGGAGCAGTCCGGCTTTGTCGTCGGCAAGGGGGCCGGCAGCAGCGGCACGGTCAGCATCCAGGGGCTTGGCAACAGTCTCTACGCACAGAGCATGTCCAACCCTCTGTCCTCGGGAAAAGTTGTCTGGAACGAGGCAAACCACATCATTGGCAGTGATGGCGGCACCGGTACGGTCACCGTGCAGGATGCGAGCTGGATAACCCAGCATGGAGCATCAGACCCGGTATCCGGCTATCCGACAGGTTCAACATTAACCCTGGGAACTGGCAGCGGCAGCGTAGGCAACGTCAACATCCTTGCCGGCGGCAAGCTGCACACCGGCGTCTATCCTTCCCCTGGCTACCGCACCTCCGATGTCATCGGCGCCGATGGTGGCAATGGTGCCCTTACCGTCTCGGGCGTCAACGCTGAAGGCTATGCCAGCAATGCGAACTTCAGTGGCGGATTGGATATCGGCAATGGGCTTGATGCCGTCGGCACCGCCAACGTACTGAGTGGCGGCAAGCTGCTTACCTATGTCGGCGAACAGTCTCTCCACGACCCGGTGACGGGTGGCTTTGTCACTGCCCCCACCGCGCAGATCGGGCTCGATGGCGGTACAGGTCAAGCGACGGTCTCCGGCTCGGGCTCCATCTGGTATGTCGCTGGCGCGACATCGGAGTACAGCAATCGACACATAGACAATGACGGTGTGGACCCGGATGACTCCTCTGAGTACATCTACCCTGTACAGGATGATCTGCTGGACCAGACTGTTGGTCACCTGCATGTCGGCGTCTCCGGCACGGGCAGCCTGACCATTGCCGATGGCGGCGTGGTAGCGCTGGGCACCGCCTATCTCGGCAATGTCTATGAAACAACGCCAACCGACCAGTACAGCTATTACGGGCTGCTCCAGTTCGACGAAGGCCAGGGCACCTTGTTCCTCGGCGAAACCGCAACCGGCAATGGCACGCTCAACATCGGCGCTGCTGCTGGCCAGGCTGCCGCCGCCAGCGGTGAACTGCGTGCGGGAATGATCCAGTTCGGCCCGGGTGCCGGAACCGTGGTGCTCAACCACACAAACACCGCGTACGTCTTCAGCACACCGCTGGTCGGCAATGGGGTACTTGCCAACCACGCCGGCACTACCTGGCTGCAGCCGCATACACCGGTGCCGCTGCCCACGCCCCCACCGTCGCCGCAACCGACCGACAACAGCGGTTTCACCGGCACCACCGAGTTGTATGGCGGCACGTTGGGACTGGGCTACGCGCTGGCACTGGGCACCAGCGCGGTGCAGGTCAAGGGCAATGCCAAACTGATCTATGCCAACGGCATCGACATCAACAACACGATTGATCTGCAGGCAGCCAACACGCTGACCACCTCGGTTGCCGATGGCGGCACGGCCACGCAGACCGGCGCGATCTCCGGCACCGGCAATCTGCTCAAGGCCGATGTAGGCACCTTGGCCCTCACCAGCGCGAACACGTACACCGGTGAGACGACCATCGCCGGCGGCACGCTGGCGTTGAGCGGCGCCGGCAGCATCGCCCAGTCCAGCCGCGTGGTTGCTGATGGCATCTTCGATATCTCCGCGGCTACCAGCCCGGTGTCGATCCAGCGCCTGGCCGGCAGTGGCACGGTCAACTTCGGCAGCCAGTCGCTGTCGCTCACTGCTGCGGCCGATACGTTCGCCGGCAATCTGGCCGGCACTGGCGACTTCAACGTGCTTGCCGGCGTGCAGACCCTGAGCGGTGACAGCAGCGCATTTGCCGGCAACACCCACGTGCAGGGCGAGTTGTGGGTCAACGGCAGCCTGGGCCTTGCCAGCACGCTTACCACGGTAGACAACGGCGGCCTGCTCGGCGGCGGTGGCGTGGTCGGCGGTTCGGTGCTGGTCAACGACGGTGTGCTGGTGCCTGGCGCAATCGAATCGGTACCCGGACAACTGCGTATCGGTGGCGACCTGACCTTGTCGCCGGATGCCACCATGCGATTCCTGTTCGGCCAGGCCGGCGTCCCCGGCGGCGCGTTGAACGACCTGCTCAGTGTTGGTGGCAACCTCGTACTGGACGGCACCTTGAATGTCACCGAGGCTCCAGGCGGCGCATTCGACCCGGGCATCTACCGCGTGATCGACTACGCAGGCACGCTGGATGACCGTGGCCTGACCCTGGGCAGCCTGCCCCCCTCGTCCGGAACCGTCACCGTACAGACCAGCGTGGGCCAGCAGGTCAACCTGGTCCTGGTGCCCACGGGCACGCAGGTCACGCTCAGCTTCTGGGACGGCGCAGCCGGGCCCAAGGACGATGGCCAGATCAATGGCGGCAACGGCATCTGGCAGAACAGCACCGGCAACAACAACTGGACCAACACCGACGGAACCATCAACGCAGCCTTCGCCGATGGCAGCTTTGCAGTGTTCACCGGCGCGCCCGGGGATGTGACCGTGGACGGCAGCCTGGGCGGGATCGAAGTCGTCGGCATGCAGTTCGCCAGCGGCGGCTACGTGGTGGGTGGTGACGCCATCACCCTGCTCGGCCCCGAGGCCATTGTGCGCGTTGGCGCCAGTACGTTGGGCCGCAGGGAATTCCTGACCCGCGGCCCGGAACACCAGGCCACCATCAACGCGGTACTGGCCGGCGATGCACGCCTGGTCAAAAGTGATGCCGGCACGCTGGTCCTCAACGGCAACAACACCTACAGCGGTGGCACCTACATCCGCAACGGCCTGGTGCAGATCGCCTCCGACCAGGCACTGGGTGCCAGCACTGGTGCACTGGCGTTCGACTTCGGTGCGCTTCGCAGTACCGCCGACATCACCTCGGCACGTGCCGTCAGCGTGGAAACCAGCGCCACCTTCCTGACCGCGGACGCCACCACGCTGACACTGACCGGTGCACTCACCGGCAGCGGCGCGTTGGTCAAGGGCGGTGGCGGCGTCCTGCACCTGACCGGCACCAGCAGCTTGTCCGGTGCCACGCAGGTGGCTTCCGGCATGCTGAAGGTCGACGGCAGCCTGGCCGACTCGGCGGTGACCGTGGACTACTCGGCCATCCTGGCCGGCAACGGCAGCGTGGGCAGCACCGTCGTGCGCAGTGGCGGCATCATCAGCCCGGGCAGCTCGATCGGCACGCTCACCATCAACGGCGACTACACACAGGAAGCCGGCTCCCGCTACATCGTCGAAGTAGACCCGACATCCAGCGCATCCGACCTGATCGCCGCCAGCGGCGCGGCAACGCTCGGCAACGGTGCATTGCTGCAGGTGGTACGCACCAACGACGCGCTGTATCGGGCCGGCACCCGCTACACCGTGCTCAGCGCCGACGGCGGCGTCAGCGGCGAGTTCACTGCGCAGGGCGAGCTGGCGGTATCGCCGTTCCTGACCCTGACCGACACCTACGACGCCAACCACGCCTATCTGGAAGTCCTGCAAACCGGGCAACTGACCGACGTGGACTGCACGCCCAACGCCAACGCCGCTGCAGGCGGTGCGGGTGGACTGGCACAGGATGGCGACCTGAATACCGCCCTGCTCAACCAGCTCGACAACGCCGCCGTCTGCGACGCGCTGGGCCAGCTGACCGGCGAAATCTACGCCTCGCTGCGGGGCGCCCAGCTGGAAGACAGCCGCTTCGTGCGCGAAGCCATCGGTAACCGCGTGCGCGGCGCCAACATTGGCCCGCATGAGGAAACGGTCGATGACGGCGTGTGGGCGCATGCGTTCGGGTCGTGGGGCCGCTTTGACCACGGCAGCGACACCCAGGTGTTGAGCCGCGACATCAGCGGCCTGTTCGTCGGTGCCGACTGGTCGCTGTCCGACGCCTGGCGCATCGGCCTGCTGGGCGGCTTCAGCAACTCCGATTTCGACGTGAACCGGTGGCGCTCCTCGGCCGACAGCGACGACAAGCACCTGGCCCTGTACACCGGCGGTGAATGGGACAACGGCTTCGGCTTCCATGGCGGCCTGGCCTACGCCTGGCACGACATCGAGATCAAGCGCCAGGTGGACTTCGCCCATTTCAGCGACCAACTGCGCGCCGACTACAAGGCCACTACCCGCCAGGTGTTCACCGAAGCCAACTACCGCATGCAGATGGCGCACATGGTGCTGCAGCCGTTCCTCAACGTGGCCTATGTGCAGTTGGACAGCGATGGCTTCAGCGAACACGGCGGTGAAGCCGCATTGTCCGCGCGCAGCCAGGACAACGACCTGACCTTCGCCACGCTGGGCATGCGCAGCCTGCGCCAGTTCGAACTCAGCGGCGGCGGCAACATCACGCTGCGCGCGATGGCCGGTTGGCGGCATGTGTTTGGCGACCGCAGCCCGAACGTGGACCTGGGCTTCATCAGCGGCGGCGCCTTCACCATCCAAGGCGTGCCGCTGGCGCGCCAGGCGCTGGCAGCCGAACTGGGCGTGGAAGCCTCACCGCGAACCAACCTGCGCCTGGGCCTGACCTACTCCGGCCAACTCGGCGGCGGCATCGATGACCATGGTGGCAAGGCCTTCGTGGAATGGAAGTTCTGAGATCGGAAGCCAGAGATCAGCCACCAGCAACGCCAAGGGCGACAACCATTCTGATCGGCGCCCTTCTCCCGCAGGTGAGAGGGGTAGGAATGGGAGCCGCTTCAGGAAGAGCAGAAAGATGGAAGCCCCAGCACGGAATCCTCGCCGACCTCCCGGTCACCTCCCCCTACCCACCGGCGCTGCCCGGAGCAACTCTGACCTGCGGATGTGGAGCAAGGCTGCGCCTCGACACCGGGCAACGCCTGCCTCCAGCGTTCCGTGACCCCACTCCTCGCGCCAGCATTCAAGGCGCGAAGCTGCGATCAAATGAGAGCCTCGCATTCTCCACGTCGCCTTCACATCCCCCGATCCCATATTCAATTGCATCAGGGGTTGCTGCCCCTCGCTGCACACCGATCTGACAGTCCCAGACCTGCACCATCACATCGCTTCTCAGTACACGCACCGACACGCGTGTCGGATCAGGACACTGGGATGCAACAGGAGGTTCCATGCCCGAAGTGCGTTGGACGTTTCCGCCGATGACCTCGCGCCCGGCGCATGCCGCCCAGCCATCCCCAGCGGCTGCATCCCCTCCGGTGCAGATAGGCACCCACGGCTTCGTGCTGCGCACGTTGCTGCCCGCCGACGTCACTCCGCGATTCGTTCAGTGGATCAATGCACCAGCCATGCGTGCCGGCTTGAACCTGGCCCAGTTGAATTTCGATGAAGTGCGCCTGCGTCAGTTCATCGCCTCCTTCGACGGCCGCCACAACCACATCATCGGCATTTTCGACCAGGAACTACTGGTGGGCTTCTACACCGTTGATGTGAACCTGGCCCACAAGGTTGGCGCGCTCACGGCCGGCATTGGTGAAGAAGGCTATGCACGCCGCAAGGTTTACTGGAACACCATCGATGCGCTGCTCGATCACTTCTTCGTTTACCGCGAGCTGGACAAGATTGTCGCGCGCGTGCTGGCCGGCAACAGCGCCATGCTGTTCAACTTCGTGGACAACAGCCGCTTCTTCTTCGAGGCACGCCTGCGTGAGGAATGTCTTGGCCAGGATGGCAGGCGCCAGGATGTGTTGGTTTTCGCTGCCTTTCGCGAGGGCGAACGTCCGCAGGGTGTGAGCTACCTTCCGTGAGGGATACACCCACCCGCAATACCGACCTGGCCTTGCAGCTGGGCGGCTTCCGCAACCTTCGCCACGCGCTCAACTATGCGGCCGACGGCGAAACCGGCATCAACTTCCACGACGCCCGCGGCAACCTGCAAACAGCAATGAGCTATAACCAACTGCGCGCCCACGCCTTGGTCGCGGCAACGCAGCTGCGGGCCATCGGCCTGCAACCCGGGCAGCGGATGGCGGTGATCGCCGACACCAGCGCCGCCTTCCTGGCGCTGTTCTACGGCGCGCAGTACGCCGGTGTCGTGCCGTGCCCGCTGCCTTATCACGCATTCCCCGGCGGGCGTGATGCGTACACGGCGCAGCTCTCCGCATTGCTCGCAGCCAGTGGCGCACGTTGGTTGTTCTCACCACGCGCCACGCTCGGCAGCGCCGAGGCCGCTGCCATGGGGCATCGCGCGCAGGTAATCCCGCTGGAACTGCTTCCCGCGCACAGCACGCAATCACAGGCTCCCGAAGCAGCTGAAGTCGAGGCGGACATCCCGGCCTACGTCCAGTTTTCCTCCGGCTCCACCGCCACCCCCAAAGGCGTGGTGGTGCGGCAACAGGCTTTGATGGCCAACGTCGACGCCATCGCAACGCACGGCCTGCGCATGCATGCCGACGACCGCGCCTGTTCCTGGCTGCCGCTGTATCACGACATGGGGCTGGTCGGCTTCTCGATCGTGGCGATGTGCGCGCAGCGCAGCGTGGACTACCTTGCGCCACATGCCTTCGCCGCACGGCCGCTGGCCTGGTTGGAACTGATGTCGCGACAACGCACCAGCATCGTCTATGCGCCCAGCTTCGCCTGGAAGCTGGCGGCACAACGCTATCAATCAGCGACACCGGACATTGATCTGTCCGCGTTGCGCGTGGCCGGTGTGGGCGGAGACCAGGTACGCAGCAACGACCTGCACGCCTTCTCCCACGCATTGGCCGCGAGTGGCTTCAGGCATCATGCGTTCCAGCCGAGCTACGGCCTTGCCGAAGCCACCCTGGCCGTGAGCATGGGCGCGCTGGACGCGCCACCGCGCAGCGATGAAGCACCCGCAGCGGCTGATGGCACGCTGCACCCACGGCAGTTGCTTGGTTGCGGCAAGCCGTTGCCCGGCATCGATGTCAGCGTGCGCGACAGCGACGGCCATTCGTTGCCCGAACGCAGCATCGGCCACTTGTGGATACGCGGGCCGAACGTGATGCGCCAGTACCTGCACGCCACCGATGCCGACGCATCACCGCAGACCGATGGCTTCCTCGATACCGGTGACCTGGGCTACCTGCATGAGGGCGAATTGTTCATCAGCGGACGCGCCAAGGACCTGATTCTGGTACGTGGCCGCAACCTGTGGCCACAGGACATCGAAGCCGCCGCAGCTCAGGCCGCGGCCTTGGACGTGGCCGATGTCGCAGCCATCGGCGTAGAGCGCGATGGCGAGGAAGCGCTGTTGGTATTGGCCGAATGCGGAAGCGATATCGAACGCCAGCAGTGCACTCGCGAACAGATCACCGAAGCCCTTGCCACCAGCTTCGGCATCCGCGCCGAAGTGGTGGCACTGCCGCCGCACGCCCTGCCATTCACCACATCCGGAAAACTGGCGCGCGCACGCGCTAAAGCAATGTATCTCGATGGCTGCTGGCCACCGACCAACGTTTCCCACATGGAGGACATCACTTGACCGCATTGCTGGAAGCCAAGGAACTTCTTTCCGGCTGTCTGTTCGTGCCTACCGAAAAGATCGGCGACGACGACAAGCTGCAGACCATCAAGGAGTTGGACAGCCTCAGTTTTGCCAGCATCGTGGTGGAACTGGAAAGCCGCGCCGGGCGTGAAATCGACCCGGTCGACCTGCTGGAGTTGCGCAGCGTGCGCGACGTGGCCGCATTGCTGGAACGCTATCGGTGAACCAACCCAGTGACATCTGCAACCGGTTGTACGCGTTGGCTCGCGAGCGCAATGGTCAGGACGTCATGCTCGATATCAATGGCGTACCGATGCTGGTGCTGCAACGTCATGAGAGCGCCGACCATGTACTGCGTACGCATGCGGCGCACTATCGCAAGGACATGGCCTGGTTTCGCCAGGCCTTGGGTGCTTCGCGCTTCTGCGAAGAAGGCGAAGCCTGGCGGATACGCCGCAGGATCACCCACGAACACTTCACCCATTTTGACCGAGAACACACCTGCGCATTGGCAGGCCAGCATGGTGCCCATGCCGTACAGCGGCTACTGGCCGACAGCGCCAAGGGGGCGCAGACAATCGACGACCACGTGCTGCGCACGATGACGGTCTCAATACTTGTGGAGAACTTCCTGGGCATTCCGTTCCAGGACACGGGCATTGATCTGGCCCTGATTTCCGAGCTGATGGAATACGGCTCGGCCTATTCGTTCGTGCCACCCGGCCGCACCGAAGCCTACTACGCCCAAGGCCTGCGACGACTACCCGGCCTGCGCAGGGAAATCCTGCAGCAGATGCGTGTCCTGCGCGATGGCAGCCTGCCTACCAGCCCCATGCTGGCCGACATGCTCCGTGCCGACGTGGACCCGGCCAACGACATCGTGCTCGAACACGAGCTGGTCACGTTCCTTGCGGCCGGCGCGGAAAGCTCCGCCTCCACCGCTGGCTGGGCGTGTTATCTGCTTGCCCGGTATCCGGAAGTGCAGGAGCGCCTGCGCGACCAGGTCATGCAGCTCAATCCCGCCGATGGCTGGAATGCATTGACACAATGCACGCCTCTGGAAGACTTCATTTCCGAAGCACTGCGTCTGTTTCCGCCGTCGCCAATCATCTCGCGCCAGGCCACGCAAGCCGACCGTATCGGCATTCATCATGTAGACAGCGGCCAGAACCTGTTGATTTCCTTCATCGGCATCGGCCACGACGCACACATGCGCGATGACCCGTGGACGCTTGCAGGCACACCCGTCGTGCGCGGCCCTACTGCTGGCAACCGAATGGCCTTCAGTATCGGGCCACGCATCTGCGGCGGAAAACTGTTCGCCCTGGTTGAACTGATGGGCGCGCTGGCCGCGTTCCTGCGCCATGCGCGGTTTGAACTCACCTGCGACTCCCCCCCGCGCTTCCATTGGAAAGCGCAGCTGCTGCGCGAAGGCGGCCATCCAGTGCGGGTGACGCCACTGCACTGAGACGTTGCCGTTGCACAGCGAAGCAACGCTCCACTGTGCAACGACCGCTGAGGCTCTCTGCCAAGTCCTACACGGCAGCTCCGGTCACTTGGCGGTGGCGCCGCCCAGATGCCGCGACAGGAACGCAAGCAGCTGCGTGTAGTACTCACGTTGATGTGGCTCGGTATAGAAGCCGTGTCCCTCGGTGCTGTAATACAGCGACTCCACCGGCACACCTGCCTTGCGGAGTGCAGCCTCCATCATGCGGCTGTGTTCGATGGGTGCTCTCTCATCTTCGCCGCCGGCCGCCAGAAACACCGGCACCTTGATCTTGTCCGCAAGCCGGTTGGGTGAAACCGCCGCCAGCGCGGCCTGATCCTCGCCCACCCAGTCCTTGGACCAGTTGCCCAGGCTGCGCCGCGTACGGCCGTCCTCGCGCTGCATCATCGGCAGGTCGTAAACACCGACATAGCCTGCAGCGCATTGGTAGAGCGTGGGTTCCTTGGCCACCCCCATCAACGCCGCGTAGGCACCATAACTGGCACCGTAAATGCATATCTTCCCTCCGGCGGTGTGACCTTGCGCCATCGCCCAGCGCGTGGCGTCGGTCACGTCGTCCTGCATCGTGCCGCCCCATTGGCGTGCACCGGCACGTTCGAATGCCCAGCCATAGTTGCCCGAACCGCGGTAGTTGACCTGCAACACCGCATAGCCGGCAGAAGCCAGCATCTGCGCGACCCGGTCGTACTGCCATTGGTCGAAGATGCCGAACGGCCCGCCGTGCGGCATCACCACCATCGGCAAACTGCCGTTGGTGCCGCGCGGCTTGGTGAGGTAGCCATGGATGGTCAGGCCATCACGCGCCTGGAAGCTGAAAGGCTCCACTTTCGCGGCCAGCTCCGGGTCAATCCAGCTTCCGCGGCTGACCACATGGTCCACTTTCTTGACCGCCGGCTCGTACAGATAGAAGTCGCCAGGGTTCTCGCCCGACCAAACCTTCACAAGCAGCAGCCGCCCGTCCTTGGTGCTGGAGGTGACCGTCACCGATTGCCGAGGAAACGCCGCTTCGAGGCTGCGATGCAGCCGCGCCTCCGGCACCGACTCATCGAAGAACAGATTGCGATGCCGGCCATCCATCACCTGCGCACCAATCGGCATGGACGTGCCGCTGCGAATGATGAGTTCAAAAGGGTCGGCACCCTCGTCATGCAACACCGTCGCGCGAGTGCCAGCAACCGGATCCCACGCCACGATGCGGTCGGTTGCCTTGTCCTCGCCGCGCACCAGCAGGTAGGCAAGCCGGTTGTCGGCAGAGAAACCCAACGGTAATTCGATGCGACCTGTTGCCACTTGATCATTGATCAAGCGCCAATCGGTCCCCGCCGCATCGCGGTAGTAGAGCTTGCTGCTGTTGTCCACGTTTTCGCCGACCGCCAAGCGCACTTCACCGCTGTTGTCGGTGGCAAACCTGGCCCACCGCACCGGTGCCCGCGCGACCGTGATGCGGCGACCACTGTTCACATCCAGCTTCTCCGCGCGGGTGAACGGCTCTTCCGTGCCCATCGGCCAAACCGAAATCACCACGTTGCTTTCATCAGCAGGCAGCGTATCCACCAGGAACGCCGCGACACTTTCCACCTTCTTCGGCTGGATGCGCGTACCAGGACCATTGCCCAGCATGCGGAATCCGACCAACAGTTCTGCCTTGCCTCCGTCGGCGTTGACCGCATAAAGCTCACCGGTTCGCTGCGGCTCGTCCAACATGCCGAACTTCTCGGCCAGGCCGATCACCACCCGCTCATCGTTGGCCCATTCGAAATCATAGACGTGCCCATTGCGCCCCGGCACGAACGACCCCGAAGGCTTGTTGCCCTCGCGGGTGAAGATGGTCAGTACGGTCTTGTCCTCAAACGGGACGGTCGCCGCGTAATACTTCCCGCTCGGCGAAATCTTGATGTCATTGAAATCATCCTTGCGGATGTACTGCCCCAGATCCACGGCCGCGTGGATATTTCCCGCCATGGCACCAAGCACCAAGGCAATCCCAAGCGTCACTGCCTTCATATCTCTCCCCAAAGTAACGGACATCCGATCCGTGGCCGGATTCTAGTCTGCTGTCTTCTGGTTTGAGTAGCGGGTGGGCTGCGTGCCAGTGCACGAGGTGGAAAAGTCGGGTTGGGAACGCAACCTGGGGCTCCGCTTGACTACCTTGTCCATGAAATCCGGGGCAGTTCACTCTGACCCCTGTTCTTTTTAAAAAACCTCGTGGACACCCAATCAGGCCCAATCAATAAACTCCACCCCATCCTCCCCCTTCAAAATCCAAGCCGGCTCAGCCGGGCAAGCATCAGTGTAGAACCAAACTGCATCCCCTCCCATATCCACACCCTCCTCTGACGAGGGAAAACGATCATTAAGCAAATTCAGTTTATCTTCAATACTTCCATCTATAACCTCACCAGCCTTATGAAGCATCAAGAGGTTTGAATCCATAAATCTCTTCAAACACCTAAAGAAGAAATCCTTGCGCCCATCAAACCCCGAAAAGGCCTCAGGAACGGCCCATCCAGGGCAATACTTCGTATACGACCAAACACCCCCAAAAGACATTCCTTGTGTATTGAAATAAATTTCGTCAAAAACCTCCTCAGACACTTCCAACATTGCACCCCCAAATTTCGCCACCGGAACTTCAACTCAACCCGTTTGTCAAGGTTATGCCCCAACAACCCATTTAACTGCGCATTACCCTTGACATCTATCGCCCAACGAGCGTGGCTGGCCTGCTGCGAACTTGACACCGACCTTAGCGTAACGACGGACCCATCTGAAAATTCAGGGAAGCAGGGGTCAGAGTCCGATTCTTACGAATCTCGACTCTGCTCCTGTTTCTGTTCCTGTTTCTGTTCCTGTTCCTGTTCCTGTTCCTGTTCCTGTTCCTGTTCCTGTTCCTGTTAAGCGAAACATGACCCCGGCGTCTTTTTCATCTCTCCATCCTGTTTAATAGAAAGGAAAAATACGCCACCAAAGCCCAGCTTGCACCCTATTCTCACCCGACTTCTCGTTCGAACGCACCTCACCCAAATCGGGAATTTCTTGGGCGCGCAACCTGGAAACCGTAGAGAACAACACACCATCCGAATACATCGGCTTAGATTTTGGCAGAAAAACATAATTCGGCGCGAATAAAGAATGATTCGGCTGCGGAATTGGCACTCCGCACAGCTGGCGAAGGCGAAAAAAAGCCAAAATCAAGATCGGCAACCTGACGGCAATGAGGTCGTTAGCGAACTCCCGCCCTTCAACCAAGTACGTCCTAGATACGTAATACTCACATAGCCACTCAACTCCGTCCGTCAAAGACGAGACATCCGCATCACGCCAATGCGCGAGAAGAAGATCAAGATTCAGCGCAACATCAGAAGCCTCACGACCAACATGCTCAACGTCATCGCCATGAAATCCTTGCCCCCATCCATCGAAAGATAAGTCAAAGAATTCAAAGCAAACTCGCAAAAACCAATGATTCAGAGGCTGAGAATAGGTCAGCCTAACATCGGAGAATCGCCGTCTACGGTAAAGAAGAAGTATCTCATTCGCCAAGACTCTAGCTTCATCCAACCACCCCCAAAATACGCACTCCGCCAGCGCTCGAACAGCGTTCGAAAATGAAAGTGGCGCTGTTTCCACAATTGATCGATACTCGACGAGTTGAGACCAATAGTAATATGCACTGGACTTCTCTAATAGTTCAGTCCAACCAGACTCTCCAGAGAAAATCTGGACCGTTGCTTGGCAGCGATATTCGATAGAACACTGCAAAGATTGCGCGACATCAAAAGCAAGGGGCTTTCCCGCCAACCTGCCTCGAAAGCAGTTTTTCCCTGCTGCATAGCACTCAAGTTCCCTTCGTCTTTCCTCCATGATTCCAAACTGATCGACGAGCAGGCTCTCTGCCGACTTTCTCAGCTTCACTTCTGAACGCCATTTACGATGCTTCACATCCTCCACAATTAATCTCCGGTATGCGCTGACGGCCAAGGACGCAAGGTCGCAGAGACCTTACCAGATCCACCACGTCCGGGGACCTCTACCTGCATTAGCCCATGGCTAACGGAATATCCTTTCTGCGCGACCATTTTCTTAACCTGGCGAGCCGTGGCGATAGCGTCTGGGGATAGCGCTTGCCCGGTAGTCCGGCCGGACCCACTTGCCTCGGATATCCAACGATCGAATCTATCGCTCAAATCATGCCTCAGCGTTCAACCAACGTTGCAGAAAACAGGGGTCAGAGTCGATCTCTTGCGAAACCTGACTCTGACCCCTGTTTTTCTATAACCGGGCCCGGCTTCATTCAGCCCTCGGCTACACCACGCCTTTGCAGATTGAGCAGCAATATCAACAAGTCAGAAGTGTCCCCTGACTACCCTATCCATGGAAACCGGGGCAGTTCACTCTGACCCCGGTTTCACGCTGAACTTCTCTACTTTGGCATAACCCAAAAAACTGAGAGGTGGTAAGTGGTCGCGGGCGCGTAACACATCCATCAGCTAAGACAAAGAGATCATCCTAAAACCTCAAGAAAAGAACGATCCAAATTTCTCCTCAATACGATCAAGATACAAATCCGCAACATCTGGCACCGCAGTATCCAGCATCATCAAATGTTGTCCAACCTCGTTCTGAACGGGAGAAAAATCGATGCCCCTCAATGAATTCAAACGGACTATTGCGACAACCTCAAACGGAATAGCGTCGAATGGAGGCCATTTGAAACCAGGAATACGCCCCCTGCCATCATCATCAGTATTGGCGTAATGGTATTTCAGCAAAGAGGGGATCAGTTCAACCACGCCACTTGTTCCCCATGCTTGGATTACATCACTGTACACGCCAAATGACTCCTCCCTATCAGGAGAGTGAAGCACAATCAAGTGCTCCTCCTGAAGATACCGCTCACCCAACCACACCGCAAAATTGGCAGCATGATGATCCAAATGGGCATTCTTGGAACTCTCATCACCAAGCACGACTCGAAGTGCATCCAACATTAATTCGACACGCCCCCTATCACCAAGAGCAACAAAAGCAAAAACCAAACATGCGATGTTGGGTATAAGAATAGAAAGACTTCCGCCGGGCACTTGAGAATTAAGAAATGAGCGCTTGGTCGCAGAGGCGACACGAATCCGCACCTCCCAAAAACGGTATAGCAGCGAACGACAAATTGCTCCATCTTCAACAAGCCCGTCCTCAATCGCTATAAGCCCTTTAGAACCGTAAAAGATGGACAAAAAAGGAAGTGAAGTCGAAGCCAGAAGCAGGCTATCAAACGACTCATCGTTCAAACTTCCCTGAAGCTGCGCAAACTTTCGGGCGGCCATCATATCTGACTGCGATAACCAGTCGCGGTAATCCCTAATAATCCTTTTGTAGTCACGCGTCATAGCCCTATCCTTCGTCATTTCCTGGCCCAAGGAGATATTCTAAGCATCTCACCACTCAAATCAATACCAACAACATTTCCCCGAACCTGGTCCGGCCTCATATTAAAATTCATCAACATTTCTTCAGCAAGCATCTGATCAGCAGCGCTGATATTTTTGTAGCGCCCTGTCTTTGTTGCAGCCTGGGTAAGTACGTCCTCAACAAAGAAATCCATACTCTGCTGTCGCGGAGATAGATCCCCCACCGCATTGGTCCTCGATGTTTTTACCTCAATAAAAACCAACGAGCCATCCGGCGACCTCGCAACAATATCGATCCCATTCCCGCTTCCATTTTGAATTGAGAAGACATCAGTAAAGTTATTGTCTTTAAGGAACAACCGTGCAATATCCTCCCCAACGTCACCAATTTCTTTATTGGTAAGATTAGAAAGATCTTTACCCCGAACAGACGCAAAAAGATCCACGCTCGGCTCAGGCACGAAATTGTCCGCAGCGCCTCCTATCCCTGGACTTGGCTTATTCCCCCCACCTACCCCGGCTTCAAGGGCGCCACTAACTTGACTATTGCGCGGTATAGCGGGGCGACTTAGCGCTCCGCCTGTAACTAGATCGTTTGAACGCCCAACATCCGCAGCGAGGTCCTCGACGGAAAACAGGGGTCAGAGTCCGATTCTTACGAAACCCGGCTCTGACCCCTGTTTCTAGACCCCTGCTTCTAAACCCGACTCTGACCCCTGCTTCTCTCGCCCAGCAGGCTTCTTACAAACCGATCAAGCGGGCCATATGGCAGCAAGGTGTAGATCAGACACGCTCTCAGAGGTACAAATCGCTCGCCATCGAAGATGGTTGTTACTTCCGTTCATATGTCCTCCGAGACCCCATTTGCAAAACGAGGGGCTGAACGTAAAAACAGGGGCAGAGTCGAGTTTCTTGGAAACCTGACTCTGACCCCTGTTTCAATATGGCAGCAAGGCGTAGATCAGACACGCTCTCAGAGGTACAAATCGCTCGCCATCGAAGAGGTTGTTACTTCCGTTCATATGTCCTCCGAGACCCCATTTGCAAAACGAGGGGCTGAACGTAAAAACAGGGGCAGAGTCGAGTTTCTTGGAAACCTGACTCTGACCCCTGTTT
>NZ_JAJOYR010000002.1:360111-795814 GCF_021202945.1 Stenotrophomonas sp. SY1
ATTTGCAAAACGAGGGGCTGAACGTAAAAACAGGGGCAGAGTCGAGTTTCTTGGAAACCTGACTCTGACCCCTGTTTTCACCAGCCAACAAGCCGATAGCGCTCCGGGTGTCTGCCCTGGGTCGCATCACGTCTTGTTTCTTCGCTTGGGCGAAGCCTGATTAGCCCCTTCAACAGGAGTTAGTCATGGTGTCGCCTGCGCCCGGATTGACTCTTCATCACGATCAAGGCAGCCAGTACCGGAGTCTGCAATACCGCGCGAAAGCGGCGAAAGCGGCGAAAGCGGCGAAAGCTAAAATAGCACTGAGCATGAGCCGGCCAGGCACGCCCTACGACAACGCAATGATTGAGAGTTTCTACGCCAATCTGAAGCTCGAAATCAATGATGGCCGTCCGTTTCCCCGTCGAGAAGCAGCAAGGACGGCTATCTTTGAGTACATCGAGCTTTTCTATAGCCGAAACCGGCTCCATTCAGCCCTCGGCTACACCACACCTTTACAGATCGAAAAACAACATCAACAGACCAGAGGTGTCCCCTGACCACCTTGTCCATGAAATCCGGGGCAGTTCACTCGACCTCTGTCTCTCTCCTGTTTCTCTGAGAACGCTATCCCAAATCCCACTGAGATTTCATGCAACTCAACCCATCCACAATGTCGCCAGAATCATGCACCTCCTTGAATACTCTCTCAGCAACTGATATGTCGGTACATATCGTACGCACATCCCACTCATCACCACCAAACCTAACTTGCTTCATTACGTCTGAATCATTTTCCTGCCGCCATTCCAACACCGCCATCTTTGGATCATCAGACCTCGTAAGAACTACTACCCTATAACGACCATCAATCGCCTTCATGGAAACTTCTTTTACAAATGACCCCACCGGAGCCAAGACCTTCAGATAAACAAAACCATCCTTCTCAAAAACATCCCGAATTGCCGTAAGAACGCACGACCAATCCGGCTGTGACACGAACCGCGCAGGTGGATCCATAGTTCTATCGAGACTGCGCATCTCCAGAACGACGGCATCACGCTTAGATCCTGACATCATTCCCTCCACCCTATCCCTCGAACCCACAAAAGCACCTCACCCTTTACCGTATCAACGACCTGCAGCCGTTGTAAACCCGAACGCTCAGCTGCAGCAGTCAACACACTACTACAGTACGAGCATACTTCTTCCCCCCGCACAACAATTGTCATGGACTGCCCCTTGGTTAGCCCTGCATCAAAAGCTTGCTGAATTAGCGCAATCTCCGCATGAGCATTAGCCATATTGGAATTAGGCTTTCCTGGCGGAACCAAATCAGCAACAAGGGTTGGTTTGTTCGCATCGGCCAGCACAGCTGGCCGAGCTGTTTGATTAGTATCAAGTAACGTTCGCCCGCCTAAGGAACTTTCGGCAGTAACTGCCACCGGCTCCCTAGCACCAGGAAGCACTGTACCAATCCTTGGATCCCTCGCCTCAGCCGCAAGCAATTGCTGGCGAAGCTCATTCATGGAATTACGCTCTGCAGCGGCTGCTGCCGCTGCAGCAGCCTCCCTCTCTGCCGCTGCAGCGGCAGCCTTCAAAGCTGCCACTTCTTTCTCCGCCGCAGTCGCGGCCCGCAATGCATCATCCGCCTTGGATGCCGCACCAGCTACTCCAGCAGCACCAACCGCCGTGCTAAGCGCATGCCCTCCCGTGTATTCACTCATTAAACCCTCAGCAGCGTCGATCAGTACTTGCTGGCAGGTTGCAGGTGCTAGTCGACACGCAGAAAAAGCCGTCACTGCCAAAGCCGCCGATATCCCAACTACGGGACCAATTGCCTGCGTTTTGGCTGCTGCCCATTGCGACGCAGAAGCATCTGCAAAGTATTTGTTTGCAGCAGCCAGTTCCCCGTGCCAGTCATATTTATCGCCCGCAGTTCCAGCCAGGGCGTTAAACACCGCCAAAAATGCAGCCTTATCCCTCCCCAACTCTTCCGCGAAAATACTTGAGTCTTCGCGCTGCCTACTACTGAAGGCCTCCAGCCCCCCGTAGACCTCGCTATTCCTATTCAAGAATTTAAGAGCTTCAACATTGTCCTGATCGTTGCCCAACTGAGAAAGCTTGTCTTGCACCCCCTTATCCACATAAGCGGAAGCTTCTACAAGCAGTATCCTAAGTGCCTCTTCCCGGCTGATTCCTTGCTCCGAAGCAAACTCACCGGCATGCTCACGAATCCATGCCACCTCGCCTGGGTGAAGCATGCGGTTGTTCGTATCCTCATTGAATGCACTTGCAGCGCCCGCTCCACCACCGATGGAGCCAATTCCAGCTGCCAGTCCTGCACCAACCAATTCCTTGACTCCATCTGGCAGGCCCGCAGTAAGTTCGTTCAACTGTTTCGCTGCCGCAGCGGCCGCGCCCGCTCCCAGTGCGCCCTCCATACCGCCCCCGAGCAGCCCCATGACCGCATGCGCAGCAACCCGATATGCACCACCCTCTTCCCATTTGGCGGCCTCCTCATCGTTCCCTTGTGCCCATAGATCCCAAGCCTTTTTGTCAGCGTAGTCCCCAACCGCCTTACTGGCCTGCTGACCGAACATCGCGGTGATCTGCGCCTGCGCTTCCACATGCTGCTGCAGCTTCTGTCCGTCCCAGGCCTTGGCTAGACCGTTGGCGTCATCACCGGTGAGCACCTCGCGGTTCAATCCGGCCAACGCTTCTTCCGCGGTCTTTCCGGTCAGTGCCTGTTGCCCGGCCTGATCGGTGATAGCCACCACGCCACCACTGATACCACTGGTGGTGGTAGAGCTGTCCTTGCCCTTCTCGCTGCCATAGCCTGCAGCTGCACCTTGCGCTCCGGTATTGAAGTTCTGCCAGGACCAATTGGTGCCATTGTTGGTCGTGCTTGGTGAGCCTTCATTTCCACCGCTACTTCCTTCGCCCCCCACGCTGTAACCGCCCGACAGGCTGACGCTCTTGGCGTCGTACTGACTGTGATTTTCGATATCCGAAGTACTCAGCGTCCCGGTCTGCAGCCGATTGACACCCGCATCCACGGCTCCCAGGGTGCTGGCGATCACCGCCCCCTTCAGGTCGGTATTGCCGGCCACCGTGATATCAAAACCGCCGGCGCCGGCCTGGATGCCGCTCTGTTCGGTGACGCTGGCGTAGTCGCCCTTGACCTTGCTGCTGCTGTAGCTGGCGCTGCCACTGAAGCCGGCACCTACGGTGACACTACCGCCCATGCTCTTGTTCTTGCTGTCATAGGTACTGGTGTCCTGCAGGCTTTCGATACTCAGATCTCCGCCTACATTGGCTACCACTCTCTCAGCAGACAACTGAGCGCCCTTGAGGGTGGTGTCACCGCCACTGATAACCGTTGCCGTGTTGCCTGCACTGACGTGCGTATTGCGGTGCGTGACATCTTCACCGTCGGCCTTGCCTCGCGAGCTGCTTGCGCTGGCGGTAACGCCGAAGGCGGCACCATCACTGCCATAGCTGGCTGCCACACCGATCGCGCCACTGCTGCTCTTGCTGGTGCTGTGCTGCTCGGCCGTATTCCGGGCAGCTTCCAGCGTCACGTTGTTATCGGCCGCCAACAGCACGTTGTTGCCTGCGGTAATGTCACTACCACGCACCAGAATGTTGCTGTCCTCGCCGCCCCCGGTGGCAATCAGGGTGACGTCGCCACCTGCCTGAAGACTGGAGCCTTTGGCTTGGCTGCTGCTCTGGATGGTCTTGCTTTCGCTCTTGCTGCCACCAATGGTCGCCGAAATGCTGACGTTGGCTCCCTTTGCCATATCTGCAGGGTTGCCGCTGGCCAGGCCATCGGCCAATTGCCCCATCGCACCTGCCGAGTTGTAGGCGTTGAGTGCCGCCGTGCCAGCCGCCAACGCCTGCATCCGCCCATCACCGCCGGATTGCTTGGCCGCCTTGTTCAAGTCGTCGGCCGTCTGCAACAAACTCAGTGCCGGTGCGCTTACCGCCACTGTCAGATCGGCCTGCTTGAACCGCGTTTGCTGCTCAGCGGTGCTTGTGTCCTGCACTTCGGTGATCGAAATGGACTTGGCCTTAGCGGTGATATCGCCCTGCAGGGCAATGACGTCGCTACCTTCAATCTTCAGTGCATTGCCCGCAACAAGCGTCACGTCTCCCGTCAAGCTGCCGACCGTACTGCCCGTGTGGGTAACGCCCGTGATGTCGGCTTCGGTAACCGTAAGGTTTGTCCGCGAGCGGACAGAGGATTCTGATGCCCTGTTGCTATGCCCGCTTCAACACATGGGCGCCCGAGCATGCAGCGTTAAAACCCTGATCCCAGCCCCCTAGGATGTGTGACGAGCGTATCAAGAATTGGACGAATTCGGAGAACTGCGGCCGGCACGCTGGATCGTTAGATTAGTGGGCCGGTGGACCGAGGCATTGCCCCTTCATCGGCCCGCCTATCCCATTATGGGTAGGAAGCGGACATCAGCACCGCCGAGGCGAGATCACCGATCCTCACGCTCTTTATCGGCCAAAACCAGTCATTCGCAGCGCAAGCGATGTCCAGACCGCGTTAGGGTATGTGCCAAACTCGGCACCGGGGCCGTCTCAACGTAGAAAGCACAAGCCGCAGCATGAAGTAAACTGCTGTGGGCAACCCTAAAATGATAGGAATCCTTACCCCGGCATCAAGTTGCTCCCAACGCGTTTGGGTTAAGCGGTGCTCGTTCAGCGACAACCATCGCGCATCCCCTGAGATGAGAATTGCTGAGCCGTCGGTTCTACCACGGAAGCTGCCTGCTGCTTGAAGCGTACTTGTAGCACCGGTGTTAATGCTTCGATCTCCTATCTGGACATCCTTAACTGCTCCGAACAATGAGAGATACTTCACCTCTCCGTAAGTGATGAAGCTATTTAGTGATGATTTCGGCCAGCCGTCGGTAGCTATCCAGCCATTGAGACCAGTCACGGTCATGGAACTTGTGTCGTTCAGATCATCCAATAGCGGAGTACGTGCCGGAGAAACAGAAAAAACAACGTTGATCACGGGACCAATGGCTTCGGCTCTCCCGGCGCCCTCTTCGTCAAGAACCCCCAGGCTCCGACAAAGGCCATTCTGTGACGTAACGGGCCTCTCTTGAGAAATGCTGAGTTCAATTGGTCTAAGTTCTCCATCGCCATCGCGACGGATCCGCAGCGTACGAGAGCGAACGGCCAACTTATCCCCCTCATGCTTGAAGGGTAAAAGATCAATTCTGTAATGAACTTGCTTCATCCCCTCTTCCGCCAACAGCTTTCCATCCATGACGAATCGTTGAACTTCGAGCTTGGCAGCATCGTCTCGGGAGGGAATTATCCAAAACTGATTGATGGCCGAGTCTTCAGAGACTTCGACTCCTCGAAGCTGGTCCGGATTCACAACGGAAAAATGGCTCAAAGCATCATCGACCTTGATTTCCACGCTGTTTGCCTTGAACTCCCCTATCGCCTTGGAGCTCAATTCCTTTGTAATTTCATCAGGCGTCATGCAGTTCTCGAGAAGCCTCAGGCTTACCAGGGCTCGCGCCTTTGAATCATTGCGCCAAAATAGGGATAAGCCCTTTCCCATCCCGGTCCATTCAACTGTATTGCCTTCCTCTGGCTGGATCTTCTCCATTGCACCGAAGTACTCCTTCTCATCTTTTGGCGCTGGCTTCTTAGCAGCTCCCGTGCAGACATCCGGAACACCTCGTTCGCTATCACCAGCGACATGGGATTCCTTCACCCCCATGGAATAGCAGTCGTCTTGCACGTTACTTGCGTAGTAGCCGTTGATCGGTGGTTCTAGTCTGGCGCTGAACGATGAGTCCGGCGTATTGATGACAAAACTTAAAGCAAAGAAGAGACAGCACGCGAGAGCTAGGTACGACACAAAGGGCCAAATTATCCAAATCGCACGCTCAATAATCTTATGGTGTTCGCCGAGTGAACGGATGACGTCAAAGTTGACTATTGCGACATAAGAGAACAGCGCTAACAGCAATCCCCCAAGAATGTTGCAGACCACAGAAACCACGAGGTCTTGTGCGCTAAGCCCGTTGCTGGCGTCTACCACGGTCCATGCAATCGCAACGGAGAGGCATGCATTAAACAGAAATGCTCTCTTGGTCTTAGCGATGGACATAGCCGTCGCACAGAACAATCCCGAGATAAGGTATGGAGGCCAAACAGCAGCCTCAGCATATCCAGCCAAAGTAGGAAATCGATCGATGCCGTCCGAGCTAAGGCTGGTGACCAGCGAGGAACTATCTCCACCAACCAGAAATACGACTGCCAGCTGCAAATACGGACCGGACACAAACACGGCCGCCAGGCCTAGCGCAGCAAGTAGCGTCGCCAATATCTGGAGGAACAGACGAAGGCGTTTTCGCCGCGAACCCAAGTAGCCAATGAGACGCTGAAATGCGCGTTCCGTCCCTTCGATATCAGACATATCTACGCCCAGCCCCCCCCCGTACTTCTTCTTCCAGTTGTAGAACGTCGCTTCGGAAATTCCCATCTTCCGGCACGTCTCGCCGACCGATGTACCGCCTTCGACCTGACGCAGGGCAAACGCAATCTGCTCTTCGGTGAACTTCGACTTCTTCATGGCAAAACCACCTCGTTGCTTGGGGTTAGTTTCGCCGAATTTCTCTACTTTTGGATGGCTCAAAGAGCTGGGAGGTGGTCACTAGGCGTGCAAATAGAAGGGCGGAGACCATATAACCGCCAATGCCCCGGGTTTCGGGGCATTGGCATATTAAACAGGACCTTCATTCGAGCGCGGCGGACCTGATCGGATAAGACCCCACCCGACTACCCTGGCCGGCCTAGCGATCTAAGCGTCGACAGGAATTCATCCGTCGATTCAGGCGTAACCACCAGATCGTACGATCCACGGAGCGGGATATAGATTCGACGCTGCTTACTCGATATCGCCGCGAACACCGACTTTTCGCCATTTGTGGAGAACCACCCTAAGCTGAGGCCTGGCCAACCAAGTCCGTTCGTCCTCCAGCGGAGCTTGAATGAACTATCGCTCGGTAACTCTTTGACATCCTCAATAAGCAAGTCCGTCAGCGGGACCTTCACCTTATAGAAACCGGCACCAACAACCAGATGATCACCGAGAACGGTAACGCGAGCCGAGGCCAAGAGGAAAGCAACAATGAAAACGACCAGTGCCGAAACAGCGGCGGCCGCAGGCAAAGGCACATTCGGTTTGAATAATAAAAGTGCACCTACGATGGCGGCCACAAGGACAGCCAGCGTGAGGAGTGATCGGCCGTTTAAGCCACCTATGGAAAAATTCTTATTGGTGTTAACTGGCATAAATCACACCCCAACAACTCTATAGGAGTACGTGGACAGTGCTTCAATGAGGCGATCAGCGCCGTCATTGTTGAGCCTAATTATATTTTGCTGACGCATGGCCCCTATGATAGCCCCACACTCAGCGGTAATAAGGCTCCTGGTGCCCTCGTTAAAAATTTCAGGATCACCGGTAAGTGCCGCAATGCGAGCAACTCGTTCATAGCTGCTAGACAATGTCGGGTCTGCCTCAAGAAGCTTGGCGAAATTGGTATTGGAAAATGATCTTTGGGCCCCAGCCACAGGACCGCCGATAACCCAGACTGCGACATACACGGCGACAAAGCCAACCGCGACCGCAGTGACCAATGCCAGGGCTATTGCTACAACCGAGATCGCCATTGGCGCTGCGTCAGGCAACTCAGAGTTGATCAATGTGTACGTGAGCGCCAGGTCATCCTCTGACACCGCGCCACCAGATGCCTCGATAAACTGCAGAAGGGCTTCCCGATCTGCGGATGACAGACTTGATCCCCCTCGGCCAATTAGTGCCGAAACCTCCGCGGCATTCTTACTTAAAGATTTAGAAATTTCATCCTGAAGGCGAGTGGAATTGAATGAAAGCGCGCCGGATGCAGTGAGGAACTTAAATAAGCGAGAGTAGTCTCTATTATTTATCGCAGCTTGGGCGCTCGGATTCGAGATCACCGCAAGTAGTCGGACGTTTTCATCTTGCAGAACGGGGTCAGATGAATCTATACCATGCTTGTTTAAATATGCAGCAGGTGAGGTGGAAAACTCTGCGGCTTCCGAGGCAGAATTCAACACGCCGGTCACGAGTTCAGTAAGACCGCGAATCTTGCCCCAATATTGTTCTGGAATACCCGTATTTGATAGCGGAATTCTGAGGCCTCCCGTAACGTTAGCACTCTCCACCACGCTCCCCGGTTTTCCGAAAAGCCGCGAGCCTCCGGATGCCAATGCAGTGCTTGCGGCCAGGGGAGCTGCAACTAAAGCCGATTGAATCAGGGTCCTACGCTTCACGGGCCATCTCCTTGGTCTTTGAAATCTCGATACCTTTCGTTGCATTCTCGAGCGCGTAACGTGTCATTACCGATGCCACATGAACTTCGTAATTTTCTAGCAATCTCTCTCGGATCTCAGGTGTTTTGTGGAGGATGGCGCATGCTTGACAACCGTGAACGACATCCTCCACATATTTCCCAGCATCGTCACCCATCACAGTCTCGATTATTCGATAAGGGCCTTCGACCCGCAGCCAGTACTTCATAAAGTCATCTGCTTGGGATAGGTAGAGCTCCGCAATATTGGTACCATTGCTTTTCCCTAGTCGCATCTCAGGGATGTGCTCCAGCGTCAGACCGCAGCAAGCGGAAATATTCCCATGTGGCGTTATGACCACGTTGTCGAAAACCTGTGAGCACCCTTTCCGGAGGAGATCTAGGTCTGGGGACTGTTGACGCCGCTGAGCATCGGTGTGAAACGGCATCCAGAAGTTGTTGAAGATCTTGAAGTTCTCGCGCTTCAGTAAAGCCTCGATTCTGGGGTCCCTGCGCAATGAGTGCAGACAGTCGCTCTCCTCAGTATCGGTCTCAATAGAGACGGCTGTTGTGATTCCCTTTTCAACAGCAGCGATGCATGCATTGATGATGCTCTCTTCTGGGACGAATTGCTGATGATCTCGTCCTGTGCTGATGTTTAGTTCGGTAAGACCGGATTCCGAAAGCGCGCGCGCAGTTCTCAAAGCTCCATCCATTCGCTTTGCCCAAAATCCGTTTGAGACAACGCGGACCTTGAGTCCAAGCGAACTCGCGTGTGAGATGCTCTTCAATAGCTCGTCTTTCAAAAGAAGCGCTTCACCGCCCGTGAAAACTACGATACTGATCGACGGGAATGATTCTTTGATTTCAGACAGGCGGGAACAAATAAAAGCGCTGTCTAGCGCACCCTTAACCCGTGGACTGGATTCAAAACAACATTGCTGGCAGGCAGCCGTGCACTGGTATGTACAGAGGACAGTTACAGTGCTGGGCCTGATAGTCTCTTTCATGAGAATAATGCTCCAAAAGTCAGTTCGTCCATTGAAACAACTCTTTCCGGCACACACCATCCGGCTGGAATGCGCCAAACCCCCATCCTGATAGCGCACTGCTTACTAAGCCGTATAGCACAGGCAAGGAGAGGGGCGCAAGTAATCACACAATGCGTGGCGCACAGTTCGGCGTCCGTAAAAAAGTCATGACGGATTGCGGGGTAGTGCCTTTTTTTAACTAGCTCCGACAGTGTAGGCAGACGGCAAGTACTGCGGTTAATCGGGCCTTTTGGCCAACCTTTGCTCTAACAGGCTGCTGAAATACTGCCCGTTCTGAGCGCGACCCGTCGCAGCTTTGATGACATGAGAGGGCCTGCATTCAAATCGGTTCGGCGCCCCTCGGTGTATGAATATTTTGCAGCTTTTTTTCCGCTTTCAGCGGCCATTTCATGCCGTTTTCCCGCACTGCAGGCGCAACTGTCCCAACGTTCGCATCCGTACCAGGTTTGTAGCCGGTCATCGCCAGCACGAACACCTGATCCACCTTCGCCAGTCCACGCGCCATCACCTGCCGGATCGGGCCAATGGATTTGGCCCAGCCAAAGCCCTGTTCGATCAGCTTGCTCTTGCGCTGGGAGATTGCATAACCATCGCTGGAAACAATGTCATCAGGTACGGCTGAGCGCCGGTTGGTTGTGTTCTGCGCCACATGCGGGATCACTTTCATTCCTTGCAGCGCCTCCACGAATTCGGCCGCGTCATATCCCTTGTCTGCACCCAGCGTGACCTGTGCATCGTCCGCCGCTGCCTGCACCGCATCGGCGATCATCGCCTTGGCCGCTTCGCGTTCGGCAAAGCCATCAGCACGTGTCACCTGCGCGTTGGCGATCAACCCGTGTCGGTTGTCGCTGAGCGTGCGGCCCATGTAACGCAACTCGCTGGCCGTGTTGCCCTTGCGATACAGCCGGGCATCCGGATCGCTCGTGGAAGCGTGTGTGTCGTTGCTGCGGGACTGGCCACGGAAGTCGCTACCATCGCCCTCTTCATCGTCATCCTTGCGCACGAAGCTCTTGTGGCTCGCCCAGGCCTGGATCAGCGTCCCGTCGACGCTGAAGTGCTCGCCCGACAGCCAGCCTTCCTGATCGGCCTGCGCCAGAACTTCATTGAACAAGGCCACCACGGCGCCGTGTTCGATCAGCCGGTCGCGGTTCTTGCTGAACACCGTTGACACCCATACCGCATCGTCCATCGCCAGTCCGATGAACCAGCGGAACAACAGGTTGTACTGGGTCTGCTCCATCAACTGCCGCTCGGAACGGACGCTGTAGAACACCTGCAGCAACATTGCCCGCAGCAGTTCCTCAGGCGCGATGCTGGACCGACCTCCTTTGCGTTCTCGGCATACATCCGCGCCAACAGTCCCTCCAGCCGCACCAGCGCCTGGTTCACCCGCTCGCGGATCGGTCGTAGCGGATGCGAAGCCGGAACAAAATCATCCAGCTTGCGGACAGTGAACAGGCTTTCTTGCAGTACGTCAGAACCACGCATCGAAGGTATCGGACCAAGTAAGACGGGAAGGCAGCAAGTCTATGCGGACGGGAGGTATTTCAGCGTCCTGTTAGGTGCCCGGTCTCCGACACACTCATGCCCCGTACTTTGCTGCGTGGCAAGTATTGCGGTCGACTGGAAACCGTAGCGGCGAGACAAGTCCACTCCATGCTTGCTTTAGCCTCCCGGCCTCGCCGCAATAGCTGCGGCGCCCGACAATATCTGAAAATCAGATAGACACTCACCGAGCTGATTGGTATCCTTCGGCTAGGATGAGCGATTCGAGGGCTACGTGGCCTATGTCGTCAACCAACCGACTCTCAATACGCTTTGGCCTGAATTGGACAGTTTTGTTCGTTCGACTGGGCCTTTCCTTGCCTGTGCTTGGTGCGCCTTAGAGAGATCTAGAACCGTAAGCGCACCCGTAGCCCCCCAGGGGCTGGCTATTCAAGCCCTTGAAACGCTTTCTAACCTGAACATCTTGCAGCTAGTCCCGCTCAACCAAAAAGGGGCAGCACGATCACTATATGAACCTTTCGCTTGGACATATCAGCCCCCTTGGCGCGACCTTTCCGGAACTCTGGACCAGGCGCTAACAACTATGTTAGCGAGTTGGGCTGCCGATTGCCCCGCCAAGTCTAGACTGCGACTCTGGACATCCCTGGGCGATAGCGAAGTTACCGCATACCTGGGGAATCTCTTGCGCAAGCACCGCATGAACGAATCGCTTGCCCGTCAACTTCCTTCGACTGAAGTCGATGAGTGGGCCCAGCTAAGCTTAGGGCGGAAACGATACGTGATGTGGTCCGGGATGCGCGCCGCTGCCTCTGAATTTTTGCGCAGTGGAATGTGTGAAACGAGCGCCGGCCACGTTTTGGATCGTGAAATCAGAACCAAAACCAAATGGCTAATCCAGCGTGAGCAAGCGGGCTCGATCATTGCAACTGATTTTTGCTTCATCCCAGATGCGCAATGGCGTAAACCTTTGATCGTGGAAGTCGCTCTGGCCACGTTCTTGCCGGTCGGTCAGGCCTACTGGCTTGAGCCAGCATATCGCTGGAAGTTCTGATTCAGCACGGCATCGCGGGAATGGCGTGCTCCGCGGGTGCGATTGGTAAAGCTTGCAAAAGCAGGACTTGGCACTGGGCGGCTACCATGAAGCCAGCGAAGCTGAAGCTTCGAAATGCAGCCGAGTCCGATGTCGACTTAGATCCCCGAGAATGAAGTTTCGTCAGCCTCCCCAGTGGCGGAAGGACTTGGTTCACAGATCACACCCAGTTCGGCAGGCCACAACTACAGTCTGCGCTCGAAAACGGTAATCAATTTGGTCAAGGAAAGACCACAGATATTCGCAATGTCCCTAAGTTCGACAATGTCCAGCCGGCGCTTTCCTAGCTCTACATCGCTGATGAAAGATTGACTTCGACCTAGCTTCTCTGAGACCTGCGCCTGTGTCAGGCCAGCGGCAATTCTGGCATCACGAACGACCTCGATCAGGACTGTGTATTCCTTGCGATGTATCGACTTTGCCACGGACGCGTCTTCTTTGAGCGGCCTCCGAAGCTATATCCAGCTTTCCGATATCTAAAAAACAGATATACGTTCTGCCTGGCGAACTCGGCTAACGGCGAGTCAAACTCGACTAATCCCCGCCTTGTCCCTGCGGCCGGGCAGCACGCGTCAGGACCAGCGTCGCTCACCAGGACGGTACCTTCAACTGGTGTGATCACTTCCTGTGGTCCTGGTTGGAGGTCATCCACCCACGAACAAAGACCTCCTGCACCAGCGTCTCGATCGCCCCTGGGCGCACTTGACGAACCATCCCTATCGCTTCGTCACCATCCTGCGCGGTTCCAGTGTCTAGAAGAAGTATTGAGGCGACGGTTCCTGCGCGACCTAGCCCGCCCTTGCAATGGACGACGACCTTCTGCCCTGCAACTAGCTCCCGCGACATTAAAGGTCCAAGCGTTTCCCACCGGTCAAGTAAGCGAGCATCGGGGGCGGCACCATCTACGATCGGTAAGCCGTGCCAAACCAGTCCGTGGGCTGCGGCACGCTCTGGCAGCGATTGGACTCGGAGCTCCTCAAACTCCCACGGTTCGATCAGCGTGATGAGGTAGTCTGCGCCCCATGCACGAATCGCAGCAAGGTCTGTGTCGATATCCCTGGCCCAGCTGCCGGTTAGCGCAACTTCCTGAACTTTTCCCGGTGCGAACGTTATTCCGATAGCACCGCCCTGTGTGCCCACGGCTAACTCCGCAATGCGGATCGGGTGCGACAGACTTGTCCTGACCATATGCGTTTCCTGCATCCAGGGGAGAGGTAATTCTAGTTCGAACGCGGTCTCCAATCTCGAAGATGTTCTCTGAGCAAAAAACTATGGCCGTGTTTCTGCGAAGGATCTCAGCATAGAGTGCATGCGGCCTACTTCGCTGAAGTCAGGATCCGCGATGTCGCTTGCGTACCAGTAGGCTCACACCCACACATACAGGTGAGCGTACCAGTAGGGTCACGATGTAGACACGAGGTATTTTTGGGAGCAATGTCAGCACCCGACACAACTTGCTGAAGTCACCATTGAGGTGCTTGTGACAACACTGATGAGCGTACACACGACGTTTGCAACGCCGGTTACTTTGCAAATTTCCGCTGCATCCTCTCGCTGATAATCAGCGTAAGCAGCCTTGATGAGATGTCACTGCCCGCATCGGATTGTTGCGTTTCGAGTCAGACGCATCTCCCTCTCCTGTCGTTCTCCGCAGGGAGGTCCGGATACGCCGAAGGAATCTCGTGGTGGCTAGTTGGTCGACGCTCTCAGTGATTGCCTTCCCGACTCCTTCTGCGAAGAGCGCATCTTCTTGGCCACCCTGATGTCGACGAATTGCTATCAACGCTGTCCTTGATCTGATGAACGATCTCATTCGCCCGAAAATCCTAGCCCTGGATCTGGAAGGAACTCTGATCTGGTGAGTCAGATCGCTCGACCGGGGCTGCCGCCCTTTCATGAGGACCTGTATGTACAGTTTGATCAACTGGTGACGTTTGCGACAGTTCCAGAATCCCTGCTGCGACGTATCGCCGAGCTTCTGGTCCGAGAAGGGGGCGCGCCACTTTGGTTCGCCGAGATTGACTACACCAAGTGGTCAGGAAAGACGAAGGATCTGCGTTTCGTTTCCCCAAGGTTAGGAGATGCACTACTGATGGATGATCACCGTGCCTACGTTCATCCCGGCCAGGGGCAGTGGTGGATTGAGATGCCCCTCTTTGGCTCCCCCTATGACGAAAGCGACGGAGAGCTGGCAGTTGCCGGGCAGAGGATTCGCAAGAAGCTGCTTATCTAGCGATCAACCCAATAGCAACATACAGGTTCGTCCGTCATCGCTCTCACCCCCAACTGTTCCGATTCATCTAAAGGGAATCAGGCCATGCGCCTTCTTGTCCTATCAGACCTTCATCGCGAGATGTGGCATAGAGGCGGGAAAAACCTCGCAACGCACCACGACCCTGTCGTGGAAGTGTCTCAGCCGGACGTCGTGGTCCTGGCTGGCGACATCGATGAGGGTGATCGCGCTGTGGCATGGGCCGACCAGACGTTTCCTGACGTCCCCGTCATGTATGTCAGTGGCAACCATGAGGGCTACGGGCACTGCCTGGACAGCGTGCAAAGAAAGATCGCTACTGCCTGTACGGCAACGAGGAAGATGCACTACCTCAATCGGACCCAAGTCATTCTTGAAGATGTTCGATTTCTGGGCGTGACGCTATGGACTGATTTCAGGCTGCTCGGGGACGAGCAATACCCGATGGCCCTTTACAGCGCTGCGGCGGAGCTCAATGACTATCGTCGCATCCGAATTGAAGCAGATAGCTTCCGGCGGCTTCACCCCCTATACACCCAGCGCTTCCATCACCAGGATCGCAACTGGCTGGGGGCGCGTCTAGCTGAGCCGTTTGCCGGCAAGACGGTAGTCATCTCGCACATGGCCCCATCCGCTCAATCGATCCCAGATAGATATCGTGGGGACCTTCTGTCAGCAGCGTTCGCTTCGAGCTTGGAATCCCTGGTGACGCAACCAGACCTCTGGATTCACGGTCATGTTCATGACTCTGTCGATTACCGGATAGGACGCGGACGGGTTGTCTGCAATCCCCGAGGCTATCCAGTGCGACAAGAGGGACAAGACTTCAGACCAGAGAATCCGAGTTTCGATCCGAACTTGATCATTGAGGTTTAGCTTCAAATTGTTCGCTGCCATCCACCCCACCCGTAGGGCGAATGACGGCTCTCCCAAGGTGCTCATATCCACTTGTCGTGCGGAATGAGATTAGACCACCGCCAAACACCTGCATCAGAACCGACAAGAACGCTCATGGCACTCACAGGTAGGAAGCTTCTGGTACTTGACCTTGATGAAACGCTCGTCTATTCGACTGAACGATCCTTGGATCGTCCTGCGGATCTGAGTGTCGTTGGGTATCACGTCTACAAACGCCCCCATCTCGACGCATTTTTGGACTTCGCCTTCTCAAGGTTCAATGTCGGTGTTTGGACGTCATCTGGGCGGCTCTACGCTGAGCCATTGGTTGCACAGCTGATGCCGAACCGCTCCGTGGAGTTCGTCTGGTCATCTAGCAGGTGCAGCCTGGTGAGAGATTGGGAAGAAGGCGGCTACTCAACCCAGAAGCGGTTCGCGAAGCTGAAGAAACGTGGGTTCAAGCTGGAGCAGATCATCGGAATTGATGACACGGCCAGCAAGTACGCTCGGAACTACGGCAACTTGGTTCTGGTTCGGGAGTTCACCGGCGATTTGTCAGACGATGAGTTGCTACATCTAATCCCGTATTTGGACATGCTCGAAGCGGAACCAAACATTCGCGCAGTGGAGAAGCGTGGATGGCGCGATCGATTACACCACCAACGTGATGAGCCGTTAAGTTCGTTCAAGGCGTGACAGCGGTGAAGTGTCATTCACATAGACCCGGGTACCCCTTCGTTGAAGAGAGCTCGTGCCTCAATCCACAACAGACGGCAAATCACCCGAGGCTTGCTGTGTTCGGACGTGCCGGACCAACAAGAGATGGATGGCGGTCGCTCGTCGTAGGTCCGGACTCGTCGTTGGAAGATGGGACGCAGACCGGACGGCCCGCTACAGGGGTGAGACTTGATTCTATTCTTGGACTTTGACGGCACTCTCCATCCCAACTGGACGCTTCACCAGCGGGGCGACCGGCAGGTCGCAGTCCCCTACTCGGGCCCGTGGTTTGTCGAAGCCCCCATCCTTGCTTCAATCATCGAACCCTACTCCGGCCGTATCGACATCGTGATCGCCAGTTGGTGGGCGTACACACGCCCGATCTCGGAAATCGCAAAACTCCTCCCTCAAGGCATAGCAAGCCGCATCATTGGCTCCATCTGGCTGCCCGAGCAACTTCCCCGGTATCGCGATGAATCAATGTCACGCTACCGCAGCATCCAACTCTGGCTGGATCATCATAGCGTCGTCTTAACAGATGACTGGATTGCACTGGACGACGATGATCGCGGATGGCCATCGGAGCTATGTCACCATCTTGTTCATGCGCAGGGGACGCTTTCTAGCGCTGAAGTCCAAGCCACATTGATCAGATGTTTGTCAGAAAGGCTGGGCTCGCCAGATCACTAGATGTGGTCATCTGGCTGTTCATTCATTGCACCCCGCCAGACAGCAGGCACTGCCGTTGGTCTACGCCATACTGAAGGCGGACATCGCATTCCTAATCGGATGACGAGCGGGCGCGGGATGGCTAAGGACTGGCTTCACTGGCATTGGCAGATAAGCGGGTTTCCCACCCCCAAAACTTAACCCTCTAGCGATGACCACGAGAAGAGCTCTTCTTGCTCCCGAAGATATTGGCTACTCGCCGGTCCGGAGGCGTCAATGGCCTATAGAGTTCCTCAGGATCAATACCGATTCGTTTAGCGTTGGCTTCCATCAACGCGAGCTGCGCCAGAAGGGAGTTCACCTGTTCTCCCAGCTTATCCGCTTCCAGCTTTGCTGCGTCGACACGTTCCTCGAGAGATCTCCGTTTGGTGTCCCGACCGAGCTTTGCATCTCGCCCAGCCTTCTTCTCAGCAGCGGCGATGACAATATCCAGTCCATACTTCTTTAGGACCCGGCGATCATGGCCAATCGCCTTCGCAACCGCCAGCGTCGACAGAGGCAATTTCCCATAGGGGAGCAGCGCAGAATCCTCGACGTACTTGGCAACTTTCTCGGTCACTCTGGCTTCTATCGATGGCCTAGCCATGGTCAATCCAAGGACTGATATTTGGAAAGGTTTCCCTCGAACGGCGCCACGATCGCAGAATCGCTACTTGGCTCTGTCGCCAGGATGATGCGCAACCCCTCGTTCGTTGCTTCAAACTCTTTCACCCACTCAGTGACGAGCAATCCAGTTCCTGCCGCCTGAGCAGCCACAGCATCTTCCAATGCTCTTTCGTTCCTACGTTGAAGGTCAATCAATCGTTGCCGCTGCAAGGCATCGCCCGTATCAAACAGGTATGAACCGCAGCGCTTGGGTGAATCCAGACCATGCGAAAGGATCGCTTGGAAGTCCGCCACTGTCAGCTCCGACCAATCGATATGGGTATTTTTCAATCCCGCACGCCAGTATCTAACAGCTCTAACAACCGCTTGGACAATGTTTCTGAGACTCCATGCAGCCGAAGTGGCCGCCTTCTTAACAATGAACAACTTGACGATTGAAATGAATCGATCGCTACACGCCCCCCAAAGTGGTCGATAGTCAACCTCAACTACTCCTCCGCCGTCGTTGTTGGCACGCAACCACCAAACATCACCTCCCGTACCCAGCTCCTGTCGATCCTTAGTCAACACAGTCGCGGGCAGTGCGGGCAGGTCACTCAACTGCCCTGCAGCCCCACTATCACGAGCCTTATTCATTCCCCAGCTCCTTATCAAACCTTGCGTTGCGCTTTCGCAAGTAGGCATTACCACGCTTCTTAAGCGTGTTTTTGATATAGATGAAAGGCGTGTTCGAAGTAGGCGCCCAACCGCCCATCTCGCGAATTATTCCCAGCACGATCTCGGAGGCATCCGCAGTCCCCTGGTACTGTTCCAGCAGATCGTCTGCAACTTCTTCTGCCCAGGTGTGTCGCAGTACATGCCAGCTCATTCCTCGCGAGAGCTTTCTATTGACGGCCTTCCAGATGGCGTCCAGGCTCGAACCGGAGATAGGTGTACCTTTCTCAGTCACCAGCAGATATGGAGTTCGCGCTCCACGCCGGCCACCATCACGGAGCAGGGTATGGCTGTACTGGCGAAGAGCCAGCGCCAACACATTAGAGATGGGGAGCTCACGCTCAACTGTTTTTACTTTCGGACGGTTGCTACTGGTACGCGTATCCAATGCATCTTGTGATCGCCGAACCACCGCGATGCACGGTCCCTCCACATTGCGGATGTCATCGGTACGAAGCTTCCCGACTTCACCACGCCGAAGCCCTGAGTATCGAGCAAGCAGAAACCCAATCCAGTTTCTTAAGCGTGTTTTCGGGTGCCAAGGATTATGATCGGGGAAGCGCAACGGCGTTTCGTAACGCCCGTCCTCGCGCTTGATCGGGCCAATCAGCTCACATAGGGCAGCGTCCTCGCCTGCAGTGAAAGGCTCGATCCGCTTTCCACGCGACCTAAAGGCACGTAGGTCCGAGAATGTCAGCCGGAGCTGTTCGTAGTAGAGGGTGAGTTCCGACGGTGGCACAAACCCGGTTCCCCCTCGATCCATCGGCTTTGCGAGCCACCGCAAAAAGCGTTCGATGTTGGGCACGGATTGTCCGATCGTGGTGAGTGCTCGCGTACCGCGCCCCCCTCCTTGTCCTGTTCTCAAGTACTCGATCAGCCGGTCAAGGTCATTTGCCGTCAATCGGTGTCCGTCAGCGAAAAGCTCGTCCAGGGAGGCATCCAATCTGTCCTCACAGAACGAGTAGAGAAGGGCCGCTGCACGCAGGTCATCTGCCAACGTCTTTTCACTGACCGCATTCCGGCGCGAACGCATCACCCATCGCAAGGCCAAGCGTGCAGGTAGCCCGGTTCGATCATCCAGCAGTATGGGCACAAGCTCGTGCTCTTGCTGGGGTGCTGCCGGCAAGGTCACGTTGACGATTCGGAAACGTGGTGCTGTTGCGCCAGTCAACTGCACAGCCGGTTCCTTTATGAACAAGATGGCTTACATAGAAATCTATCAGTAAATCCTGGCAAAAAAAAATGACAGGAAACCGGAGTTCCCTGCCATCTTAGTAAATGTACAACCGAGACTACATAGTGTTCTAGAACGGAATATCGTCGTCAGCGAAATCGTCCATCGGCGGAGCCGACTGCTGCTGGGCCGGTGCCGGGCGCTGCTGGCGCTGTTGGCCGCCGCCGTAGCCGCCGCCCTGGTCCTGGTTGCCGTAGCCGCCCTGACCACCCTGGCCGCCGCCCTGCTGACGCGGAGCCGACTGGCGCTGCGGACGATCACCGCCGAAATTGCCGCCACCGCCACCACCGCCGCCTTCACCACGACCGCCCAGCATCTGCATCTCGTTGGCGACGATATCGGTGGTGTACTTCTCCACGCCGTCCTGGCCGGTGTACTTGTCGTAGCGCAGTTCGCCTTCGACATAGACCGAGCTGCCCTTGCGCAGGTATTCACCAGCAATCTCGCCGAGCTTGCCGAAGAACACCACGCGGTGCCATTCGGTGCGCTCCTGCTGGTTGCCGTCCTTGTCCTTGCGGACGCTGGTGGTGGCAAGGCTGATGCGGGTGATCGCCATGCCGGCCTGGGTGTACTTGGTGTCCGGGTCGTTGCCGAGGTTGCCGACCAGGATGACTTTATTGATGCCGCGGGCCATAGGGTTCCTACTCTTCCGTTGGGGTCCACCCGCCGGATGCGGGCAATAGCCAAGAGATTATATCGCCCCCGTCAACAGATATCGGGCAATCGTTGCGAGCCTTGTGCGACAAGGGCTTGGCCGCGTCTGGGGCCAAGCCGGACGGATCGAGGCCGGCCGGCCCGGGCCGGCGCCGCCCCGGCCGGGACCGCCCATGGCATCATGCCGCAGCTATCCGCCAGCCCGTTCATGATGACCATCAAAGGCAAAGCCACGTCCCTGGATATCGCGCACATGGCCGGCGTTTCGCAGCCGACGGTGTCGCGTGCCCTGCGCGGCAGCCCGATGGTCAACGCCGAGACCCGCAAGCGCATCCTGGAGATCGCCCGGCAGCTGAACTACAAGGTGGACAAGAACGCCTCCAGCCTGCGCTGCCAGCAATCAGGCACCCTGGCCCTGCTGTTCTTCGAGGACCCGACCCCGGACGACTCGCTGATCAACCCGTTCTTCCACTCGATGCTGGGCTCGATCACCCGCGCCTGCGCGCTGCATGGGCACGACCTGCTGGTGTCCTTCCAGCAGCTGTCCAGCGACTGGCACGCCGATTTCGAGGACAGCAACAAGGCCGACGGCATCATCCTGCTGGGCTATGGCGACTACCACGAGTCGGTGGAGCGGCTGCAGCGGCTGGTTGAACAGGGCACGCATTTCGTCCGTTGGGGCGCGGCATTGCCGGGCCAGCCGGGCGTCTCGGTGGGCAGCGACAACTTCCAGGGCGGGTTTGACATCACCGCGCACCTGCTCGACCAGGGCTGCCGGCGCATTGCCTTCCTCGGCCATGCCTCCAGCCATTACCCGGAGTTCGAGGAGCGCTATCGCGGCCACGTCGCGGCGCTGCATGCGCGTGGCCTGACCACGGACGTCTCGTTGCAGCACGACGCCATCACCACCGAGGAGTCTGGCCATGCCGCCTGTCTGGCGCTGCTGGAACGCGGCGAGCGATTCGATGCGGTATGCGCGGCCAGTGACCTGATCGCCATCGGTGCGCTGCGGGCACTGCGCGAACGTGGGCTGCGGGTGCCGGAGGATGTGGCGGTGACCGGCTTTGACGACATTCCCTTGGCCGCATCGGTATCGCCGTCGCTGACCACGGTGCAGCAGGACACCAAGCAGGCAGGTCAATTGCTGGTGGACAAGCTGGTTGGCCTGATCGCACGCGAGCAGGTGGAAGGCATCAACATCCCGGTGAAGCTGGTGGTGCGGGAGTCTTCGCGGCGCAATGCTCCGTAGGAGCGGCTTGAGCCGCGAAGCCGGGATTGTGTGAGCTGCCCGGATATCTGCAATTGCTACGGGTCGCTACAACCTATGGAACGCCGGCCTCGCGGCTCAAGCCGCTCCTACGCCGGAATTCGGTAGTTCCGGTCAGCTGAAGTCCTTGAGGATTTCCTGCACGCCTGAAGGCGATATCTCAAAGCCCAGCGAGGTGCCGGGGTTGACCACCACGCCATAACCACCGGGCACGCGGCGCAGTACTTCGAACATCAGCATGCGGATGTTGTGCGGCGCCTGCTCGGAATTGAAACCCACCCGCGCCATGTCGGTGAACACGGCCACGTGCAGCACGCCCTGCTTGTCGAACAACAGCGGGTCGAAGCCACTGCCATCGGGGGTAACCAGGCTGCCGGTCAACAGCACCACCTCGGACGCCACAAAGGCCTGCATGAAAGCCTTGATCGGCAACTTGCCGTCCATCGCGGTCTGCAACAGCGTTTCGATGGGGGTTTGCGGGGCGAGGTCGTTCATGGGCGCGGGGGGACTGCTGTGGGGTGCTGATTGTAGCGGTTCGGTTTTTGGGCGAGTTGTGCAGCGAAGAAGCGAAAACAACAGCCAACCCCTCCCCCGCCCTCCCCTCCGCCTTCGGCGCAAGGGAGGGGGTAGAAGCGTGTTTCTCTTGACCTGAAAGATCATGCGGCCGCCCCCCTCCCTTTGCCGAAGGCAAGGGGAGGGTTGGGGAGGGGTTCGCTTTTTTGCGCTAAGCAGGAAAGCACCCTCTCCCCAACCCCTCTCCCGTAAAGGGAGAGGGGCTTTCATATCTCAGTGGGCCAACCGCCGCGTGCGCGCCTGCTGGTCAGCCACAGCGGTGTCCAACTGCTTCCGTAGTTCAGCCTGCTTCACTTCACCATCCAGTACGAACACCTTGACGCCATGCGCCGGCACCTCGGTCTTGAGCGTGCGTTTTACCGTCACCGTGCCGCCGTCCAGCGCGTCGCGCCATTGGCCCGATTGAAGGTAACGACTCACCTCAAACGTCTGCGCGGCATCGCCTTTGTTGAGCAGCACCAACACGGTCTGCGCGGTGTCGCCCTGCTGCAGCACGCGATAGAACACCGCTTCATTGCCCTGCAACCGTTCGTTGACCTGCAAACCACGCTGCAAGGCCGGTGTGCCCTGGCGCAGTTTCGCTACCCGTTGCAACGGCGCGAAGATCGGGCTCTGCGGTGCGGCGGCGATGCGTTCCTGGCCGAAATAGGCGCGGTTTCCAGCATGTTCGGCGCGGCTGCGCATGAAGCCGGTTTCCGAGCCGTAGTACAACACCGGGATGCCGCGCGCGGTAAACAACCAGTTGTGCGCGTCGATGAAACCCGCGTCGGTCGCGTCCAGACGCGCCATGTCGTGGTTGTCGTAGAAGCTCATCAACGCGTACGGATTGGCGTACGGGCCACCGGTCAGATAAAGCGGTTCGGCCAGGGCTTCAAAGCCCTTCTGCTCCTTGCCGAACACCGAGGACAGCGCACCGCGCAGCGGGAAATCCAGCACGCTGACGTTGGCATTGGCCGGCCAGGTGTGCTCGGCGATCTTGCTGGCGTCGTAATCGAAGGCTTCGCCAAACATGAACATGTCCGGATGCTGCGCACGGATCCGCTGCACGAATTCATGCCACCACGGATGCGGCAGCCAGCCGATGGTGTCGATGCGCAGCGCGTCCACGCCCTGCCCGGCCCATTGCAGGTAGGCGCCGACCAAGTAATCCATCACCGCTGGATTGTGTTCGTTGAAATCCGACAACTCGGCCAGGTTGCCGTCGAAGATCGAACCGGTGCTGCCATCGACCGGGCCGATGTTGTTGTAGAAGGCGTGCAGCGGGTTGTGCTTCGGATCGAGCTTGTCCGGCGCCAGGTTCTGGTGGTCGGCGATGAGCGTGCCGTCCTTGTCGAAGATCTGCCCGAACTGCGGCTGCTTGACCGGCATGGTCCACGCTGGCGAACCGTGGTTACCGACGATATCCAGCACCACTTTCAGCCCGGCATCGTGCAGGCCCCGGGTCAGCCCGCCGAAATCCAGATCAGCGCTGGGCAGGTGCTCGTCCACTTTGTAGAAATTGATGCCCCAGTAGCCGTGGTAACCGGTCTTGCCACGATCGGTCAGCGTGCTGGTGCAGTTGATCGGCCTGCTGCCGGTGAAGGCTTGATCCGGGTTGTCGATGATCGGCGTGATCCATACCGCACCGAAACCGAGGTCGCGGATGTAGCCGGCGTTGTCCAGCACGCCCTTGAAGTCACCGCCGAGGTAGCCGATGTTGCCGTCGATCTTGTCCGGGCACGGCACCGGGATGTCGAAGGTGCGGTGCTTGCCGCCCTGGTCACGGTGATCGTTGCCGGTGTCGCCGTTGACGAAGCGGTCGGTGACCACGAAGTACACCGCATCACTGGCGAAGGGCTCGGTGGTGCCCACGTAATCCGGCCGTGCGGCCACTGCGGAACCGGCAACCAGCGCCAACGAAACCGCCACACACAAACGCACACGCATCACACCACCTCCGGTTGCGACGGAACCCGCAGCACGCACAGGCCGGCCACGAACAGGCTGCAGCCACCCAGCACCAGCACGTGCATCGGCACGCCACCCAGCCAGGTGCGCAGGGCAAGGCCCAAGGCACTGGCCGCGACCAGCTGCGGGATCACGATGAAGAAATTGAAGATGCCCATGTACACGCCCATCTTGGTGGACGGCACGCTGTCGGACAGCAGCGCATAAGGCAGCGACAGGATCGATGCCCAGGCAAAACCCACGCCGACCATCGACAGCAGCAGCCATTTCGGGTCGCTGATGAACATCAGCGAGATCAGGCCCAGCCCGCCCAGCCACAGGTTGACCAGGTGGCTCCAGCGCAGGCCCATTGCCCGCACCATCAGCGGGATCACCAGCGCGGCAAGCGCGGCAAAGCCGTTGTAGGCACCGAACAGAACGCCCACCCAGTTCGCGCCTTCGTTGTAGGCCGCCGACTGCGGGTCGGTGGACCCAAAGTGCGTGCCGGCCACGGCGGCGGTGGTGTAGATCCACATCGCGAACAGGGCAAACCACGAGAAGAACTGCACCCACGCAAGGCGGCGCATGGTGGTTGGCATGGTGCGCAGGTCACCGACGATGGTTGCCAGCATGTGCGTACCGGGCAACAACCGCGCCACGCCCAGCAGCAGACCATAGGCCGCACACAGGCCGGCAAGCACGTACAGCATGCGGTCGCCCTGCTGCCAGGCGATCAGCGCGGCGACCACCGCACCCAGGCCCAGCCAGCCGAGGATGCGGCTCCATTGCGGCGGTCCGATCACCGGCGCTGCGGCATGTACCGCCGAAGGCTCGGCGTCATCGAAGCTGGCCAGCTCGGCCGGGGAGTATTCGCGGGTGCTGACCACGGTCCAGGTAATCGCCGCCAGCAGCACTACCGCGCCAAAGTAGAAGGCGTAACGCACCGTGTCCGGCACCTGCCCCGGCGCGGCGGTGTTGGCGACGCCGAAGTGGGCCAGCAGGTACGGCAGGAAGCTGGCGACAATGGCGCCCACGCCAATGAAGAAACTCTGCATCGCGTAACCGCTGGGCCGCTGCCGGGGCGAAAGCTGGTCACCGACGAAGGCACGGAACGGCTCCATCGACACGTTGATCGAGGCATCCAGCACCCACAGCGTGCCGGCAGCGATCCACAGCGTCGGCGAATTGGGCATCACCAGCAGTGCCAGCGTTGTCAGCACCGCACCGATCATGAAGAACGGGCGGCGACGACCCCAGCGGGTCCAGGTGCGGTCGGACAGGTAACCGACCACCGGCTGCACCAGCAGGCCGGTCAGCGGTGCGGCGATCCACAGACCGGGCACGGCCTCCATCGAGGCGCCCAGCGTCTCGAAGATGCGGCTTGCATTGGCGTTCTGCAGCGCAAAGCCGAACTGGATGCCCAGAAAGCCAAAGCACATGTTCCAGATCTGCCAGAACGACAGTTGCGGTTTGCTTTTCATCAAGCGCTTCCCCCCTCCGGGAATCACGGATGCAATGTAAGGGCGCGGTTGCGCCGGGCCATGGTAGAGGCGCGCTGCCGCATCCGCATCGCCGGTGCATACGTATTCAGTGCTGCAACCGGCAATGACGCTCTGCACCAACGCAGATAGTGATGGCTGCATTCCGTACCTGTTCCCGGAGTTGATACCCGACATGGCCCAGCCACACCCCACTTCCCGCCGGTTCCGCACGCAACTCGCCCTGGCCCTGCTGCTGGCCGGGCTGCCCGCCGCCCATGCCGCCGATCTTGCGCGCATCAGTTCGCCCGGCAACGTGTTGACCGTCACCGTTGAATCCGGGCACGAAGGCCGCCTGTCCTACCGGGTGGAACGCAAGGGCGAAGCGGTGATCGCGCCGTCCCGGCTGGGCCTCCTGCTGGACAGCGGCAGGCTGGAACGCAACCTCACCCTGACCGGCCAGTCGCGCCGCAGCTTCGATGAAACCTGGGAGCAGCCCTGGGGCGAACGTCGCCTCACCCGCAACCACTACAACGAACTGCGCGCCAGCTTCGCCGAGAAAGCCCAAGCCCCGGGCAAGGACCGCCGCCGCTTCGATGTCGTGTTCCGTGTCTACGACGACGGCGTCGGCTTCCGCTATGACTTCCCGCAGCAGACGGCCATGCAGCAGGCACGGATCAACGCCGAGCTGACCGAATTCACCCCGGCCCGCCCGGCCACAGTCTGGTGGATTCCCGCCTTCGAGTGGAACCGCGAGGAATACCTGTACCACCGCACCCCGCTCAACCAGATCGGCACCGCGCAGACGCCGCTGACGTTGCGCAGTGACAACGGCCTGCACCTGTCCATCCACGAGGCCGCGCTGGTGGACTACGCCGGCATGAACCTGGCCCGTGGCGACGGCGATGTGCTGCGCGCTGCGCTCACCCCGTCCGGCAACGGCGCCCCGGTGGTGCGCACGCTGCCGTTCACTACGCCATGGCGCACCATCCAGGTCGGGGAAAAGGCCGGTGACCTGGTCGAATCCAGCCTGATCCTCAACCTCAACGAACCCAATGCCATCGGCGATGTGAGCTGGTTCAAGCCGGCCAAGTACGTCGGTGTCTGGTGGTCGCTGCATCTGGAAACCGAGACCTGGGCAACCGGCCCGAAGCACGGTGCCACCACCGCCAACACCCGTCGTTACATCGATTTCGCTGCCGCCAACGGCTTCCGTGGCGTGCTGGTCGAAGGCTGGAATCCCGGCTGGGACGGAGACTGGTTCGCCAACGGCTGGGGCTTCGACTTCACCCGCGCCACCGCTGATTTCGACCTGCCGGCGCTGGCCCGCTACGGCGCCGGCAAGGGCGTGCACCTGATCGGCCATCACGAAACCGCCTGCGCGGTCAGCCACTACGAGCGCCAGTTGCCGACCGCGCTGGATCTGTACGCGCGCAACGGGGTGGATGTGATCAAGACGGGCTACGTCTGCGATGCCGGTGACATCCAACGCCAGGACACGGTAAACGGCCCGGTGACGCGCGAGTGGCACGAAGGCCAGTGGATGAGCAATCACAACCTGCGCGTGCTGCAACAGGCGGCGGCGAAACACATCGCAATCAATTCGCACGAACCGATCAAGGACACTGGATTGCGCCGCACCTGGCCGAACTGGGTCTCGCGTGAAGGGGCCCGCGGCATGGAGTTCAACGCCTGGGGCAACCCGCCGAACCCGCCAGGCCACGAAGCCACGCTGGTGTTCACCCGCATGCTCGGCGGGCCGATGGACTACACACCCGGCATCGTCAGCCTGAAGGGCCGCAACGGCCTGCCGCTGCGCAGCACCCTGGCCAAGCAGCTGGCGCTGTACGTGGTGTTGTACAGCCCGATCCAGATGGTGGCCGACCTGCCCGAGCACTACGCCCAGCACCCGGACGCGTTCCAGTTCATCAAGGACGTGGCGGTGGATTGGGAGGAAAGCCACGTGCTCAACGGCGAAGTCGGCCAGTACGTCACCCTCGCCCGCAAGGCGCGCGGTGGTGATGAATGGTTTGTAGGCAGCGTCGGTGACGAGCAGCCGCACACGGTCAAGGCGCCGCTGTCCTTCCTTGATCCCAAGCGCCGCTACCGCGCCGAGATCTATCGCGATGGGGATGGCGCCAACTGGGAGACCCAGCCCTTCGCCTTCGTCCGCGAAACCCGCGAAGTACGTAGCAGCGACGTATTGACGCTGCCATTGGGTGCCGGCGGTGGCGCGGCGGTGCGGCTGGTGCCGCTGGATTGAGGCAAGGCCCGCTTCGGGCGACGCGGAGGCCGGGGAGCGAATCCCGGCCTTCGTCGTCGTTCAGCCCGTCATTGCAGGACCAGCGCAAGCCTGTAGGAGCGGCATAAGCCGCGAAGCTGACGAGAGTTCAACCGCCGGAAAACCTGCAATTGCGGAAAGGCCGGCAACGGCGGGAGCAGTGGCTTCGCGGCTTATGCCGCTCCTACATGCCCAATGCCGCGCGGTCCCTCAGTCATATGTCAGACCGCGATTCCCACGAAGGCGGGAATGACGGTCGGAAAGAAAGGTGGTCCGGATGCCTTGTCACCCACCGCGCTCCTTGCCTGCTCCACCCGCGAAAGCGTTTCCACGCCCCGCCCGCTACCGCAAAACCCATTGAATACGTATGCAGGCCGGTTCCGCGACGTTGCCCGCTGATTACCATGCGAGGCATGTCGCAAGTGGCGGTATCGCATCGACGACACATGCACGGAGAACACTCCGGCATGAAAAAAATTATCCGACGACATTACCTGGGAGGGGAGAATGTTGAACACCAAGCGCAATCTGCTGAGCGTGGCACTCGCGTCGGCAATCATGCTGACCGCCACTGGCGTCCAGGCCCAAACCGCTGAAGAAACGGCCAAGAAGAAGGCCCAGCCCGAAGCCACCAACCTGGATGCGGTCACCGTCACCGGCATCCGTCGCGGCATCGAGAGCGCAATCTCGGTCAAGCGTGACTCCACCTCGATCGTCGAAGCCATCTCGGCCGAGGACATCGGCAAGCTGCCGGACGTGAGCATCGCCGAATCCATCGCCCGCCTGCCCGGCCTGGCCGCCCAACGTGTGGCCGGCCGTGCCCAGGTCATCAGCGTGCGTGGCCTGTCGCCCGACTTCGCCACCACCCTGCTCAATGGCCGCGAAGTGGTCAGCACCGGCGACAACCGCAGCGTCGAGTTCGACCAGTACCCGTCGGAACTGATCAGCGGCGTCACCGTCTACAAGACCCCGGACTCGGGGCTGATCGGCCAGGGCCTGTCCGGCACGATCGACATGCAGACCGTGCGCCCGCTCAGCTACAACGAGCGCGTCATCGCCATCAGTGGCCGCTACCAGAAGAATTCGCTGGGCGAAGCTGCTGGCGAAGATCCCTATGGCAGCCGCATCAACGCCAGCTTCGTCGACAAGTTCGCCGACGGCACCGTTGGCCTGGCCATCGGTTATTCGCACATGGAGATGTCCAAGCAGGAGAACCAGGTCGGCCTGTACGAGCCATGGCAGCAGGTGGGCGACAACTGGCGCCCGGGCGTGGACGCGGGTACGTGGTACTCCGATGGCATCAAGGCGCTGCGTCGTACCGGCAGCTCCAAGCGCGATGCGGTGATGGCCACCCTGCAGTTCCGCCCCAACAGCACCTGGAACAGCACGCTGGACGCCTTCTACACCAAGGCCAAGGAGTACGACACCGCCAACCAGATGGAAATCCACCTGGGTGACTACAACGGCGGCTATGGCCGGCTGGAAGTCAGCGACGTGGTGGTCAACGACAACGGCACCATCGTCAGCGGCACCGCCAAGAACGTCTACCCGCTGGTGCGCGGCATGTACAACAACCGCGAAGACAGCATCAAGGCGCTGGGCTGGAACAACGAATTCACCTTCGGCGATGTGCGCCTGGTTGCCGATGTCAGCTGGTCCAAGGCCGTACGCGACGAGACCAACCTGGAGAACAACCTGCAGCTGCTGCCCGCGCCGCAGTTGGACTCGGTGAAGATCAACTACGCCGGTGGCAACTTCCCGCAGTTCACTCCGGGCCTGGACTACTCCGACTACAACAAGCTTTACCTGACCAACACCATCTACGGTTCCGGCTACGGCAAGACCCCGCATGTGGATGATGAGCTGAAAGGCTTCAAGCTGGCTGCCAACTTCCCCGCACCCGATGGCATGACCTGGTTCTCCGACGTGGACTTCGGCATCAATTACGCCGATCGCCAGAAGGACAAGACCCAGGCTGAAGGCAACATCAACCTCGGCGCGCAGGGTGAAACCACCATCGCCGCCGACCTGCAGTACAAGCCGGTCAACCTGGGCTTCGCTGGCGCCGGCTACATCCCCGCCTGGAACGTGCCTGCCGCGGTAGGCCGCTACATGCTGTTCAACCCGACCACCACCGAGAGCTACCTGATTCCCAAGCAGTGGACGGTGGACGAGGAGATCACCACCACCTTCCTGCGCGCCAACATCAGCACGCAGATCGGCTCGGTGCCGGTGCGCGGCAACGTCGGCATCCAGGCCCAGCACGTGCGTCAGTCGTCCAACTCGAACTACTGGGACGGCGGGCAGCCGGTCGGCAGCCAGGTCATCCCGATCAAGGATGGCAAGAGCTACATCGACTTCCTGCCCAGCCTGAACCTGGCCTTCGAGCTGCCGGCCGAGAACACCATCCGCTTCGCCATCGCCCGCCAGGTCGCACGTCCGCGCGTGGACGAGCTGCGCGCCTCGATGGAGTTCGGCGTGGACACCAACAACGGTACGCCGGGCGCCAGCGGCGGCAACCCGAACCTGGACCCGTGGGTCGCCAACGCGGTTGACCTGTCCTGGGAAAAGTACTTCGGCAACCGCGCCTACGTGGCTGCTGCGGTGTTCTACAAGGATCTGCAGACCTACATCTACACCGAGAAGCGCGACGGCTACGACTTCACCCAGCAGGTTGATGCCTGGCTGCAGGCCAATGCCATCTCGCTGCCACCAGGCGTCGTGGTCGACAAGACCGGCACCTACACCGCGCCGTTCAACGGCAGTGGTGGCACCCTGCGCGGTGCGGAACTGACCGCCTCGCTGCCGCTGGACCTGTTCTTCGAAGGCCTGCGTGGCTTCGGCCTGGTGGCCAGCGCCAGCTTCAACGACAGCGACATCACCATCCCGCCGGACCCGGCCACGATCTCCAGCGTAGGCTCGGACCCGATCATGCTGCCGGGCCTGTCCAAGCGCGTGTACAACTTCACCGCCTACTACGAGAACAGCGGCTTTGAGGCGCGCTTGAACCAGCGCAAGCGTTCGGACTTCATCGGCGAGATCGGCAACTTCAACGGCAACCGCACGCTTCGTTATGTGAAGGGCGAGAACGTGCTGGACGCGCAGATCAGCTACAACTTCGGCGATGGCACGATGTTCAAGGGCCTGGGGCTGTTCCTGCAGGCCAGCAACCTCACCAACTCCAAGTACGAAACCTATGCCGAATCCAAGGATCGTCCGCTGGAAACGGTGGAATGGGGCCGTACCTACCAGGTGGGCGTGAACTACAAGTTCTGATTCCAACGGGTTGTAGCCAACACAACGCCCGCTGCCGATGCAGCGGGCGTTGTGCGTTGTGGGCCAAGCACGATGCGCATCTGCAGGGGCGGCGTAGGCCGCGAAGCAGGCAACGCTTCAGAAATCGGAAGAGCCCGCCAGCACGCATCACCGGATTGCGGACCTGCAGCCGCCGAACGTCTACATGCTTCGCGGCTCACGCCGCTCCTACAACAGCGCACACGCCGCAGGCTGAGAGCGGGCAACGTTCAAGCACAATCGCCGCTACATCGCCGCTACATCGCTGCAACCTCGACACAGCCACAATCTCGTAGGAGCGGCCTCGGCCGCGAAGCTGGTGGCACATCAGGCAACGACAGAGGCGGCCATCGCACATCACCTGATTCCTCGCCGACAGCACGCCGAACGTCGAAGGGCTTCGCGGCCAAGGCCGCTCCTACTGGGGCGGCAAATACGGCACGTTCCCCTTCCCCGTCGCCCAACAGCTCCCGGCGTGAGTTCTGCTGTCCCACATCGTCAGCTCATTCGTAGGAGCGGCCTTGGCCGCGAAGCTGGCAGCGTTTCAGACATTGGAAGAGCCTCCACGCACGCATGACCGGATCGCAGACTTACAGCCCGCCGAACCTCTGCATGCTTCGCGGCTCACGCCGCACCTACAAGACCGGCGCACAAAAAAAGGACGGAGATGTCATCTCCGTCCCTCACAGAAGTCCTTGTTTGTCCGCTCAGCTGCGACGTGCGCAGTACACCGCATGCCCCGGCAGCACCAGCACCTCGCCGTCCACGTGTCCGGCAACCGGGCCCGGCAGTTCAATGTGCTGCCACTGCCCGGCCGGCAACGCATGCCGCACCGGCTCGCCAGACAGGTTGAACGCCAGCAGCAACACCTCATCACCCAGGCTGCGCTCGAACATCAACACCGGCTCGGCGCTGTCGATGAAACGAATCGCGCCTTCCACCAACGCCGGCTGCGTCTTTCTCCAGGCCAGGAATGCGCGGAATGCCTGCAGCACCGAATCGCTCGCTGCTTCCTGCGCCTGCACCGACAGCGCGCGATGCTCTTCCGGAATCGGCAACCACGGCTTGCCACTGCTGAAACCGGCCAGCGTCGCGCCAGTCCACGGCATCGGCGTGCGGCAGCCGTCGCGGCCCTTGAAGTTCGGCCAGAAGGTGATGCCGTAAGGGTCCTGCAATGCCTCGAACGGCACATCGGCCTCGCCCAGGCCCAGCTCCTCACCCTGGTAGATGCACACCGAACCACGCAGCGAGCACACCAGTGCGACCAGCATTTTGGCCAGCTGCGGGTTGGCCGGATGGCCGCCCCAGCGCGTCACTGCGCGCTGCACGTCGTGGTTGGACACCGCCCAGCACGGCCAGCCGTCCAGCATCGTGGCTTCCAGCTTTTCAACCGTGCTGCGGATGTAGGCCACGCTGTAGTCGTCCACCAGCAGCTCGAAGCTGTAGCCCATGTGCAGGCGGCCCGGCGCGGTGTACTCGGCGGTGGTAGCCAGCGAATCCTCCGAAGAGATTTCGCCCAGCGTCACCGCGCCCGGATACTGGTCCAGCAAGGCGCGCAGACGCTCCAGGAAGCCGATGTTCTCCGGCCGGGTGTTGTTGAAGTAGTGATACTGGAATGCGTAGGGATTGTCCGGGCTGAAGCCACGGCCCACGCGCTTGTCTTCCGGCTTGGGCGGGTTGTCGCGCAGCTGCGCGTCGTGGAAGCAGAAGTTGATCGAATCCAGGCGGAAGCCATCCACGCCCCGGTCCAGCCAGAATTTCACATAGTCCAGCGTGGCCTGCTGCACGGCCGGATTGTGGAAATCCAGGTCAGGCTGCGAGGACAGGAAGTTGTGCAGGTAGTACTGGCGGCGGCGCGGTTCCCAGCGCCAGGCCACGCCACCGAAGATCGACAGCCAGTTGTTGGGCGGCGTGCCGTCCTCGCGCGCATCGGCCCACACGTACCAGTCGGCCTTGGGGTTGTCGCGGCTCTGCCGGCTTTCCTTGAACCAGGCGTGATCCACCGAGGTGTGGCTGAACACCTGGTCGATCATCACCTTCAGGCCCAGCGCATGCGCCTTGGCCAGCAGGCGGTCGAAGTCGTCCAGGTTGCCGAACAGCGGGTCCACATCGCGCTGGTCGGCGATGTCATAGCCGAAATCGGCCATCGGCGACTTGAAGAACGGCGACACCCAGATCGCGTCCACGCCAAGCGAGGCGATGTAATCCAGCCGCTCGATGATGCCCGGCAGGTCGCCCACGCCGTCACCATCGGTGTCCAGGTAGCTGCGCGGGTAAATCTGGTAGATGACGGCACCACGCCACCATGGAGTCTTCAACATTGGCCGCCCCCTCCCGGGCTTCAGTGCCCCCGAAAGGGCCACAAAACGTATGCCGGTCAGCTTAGCGGCGGCGCTTTGCCGGTGGAGGTGCTTGCATACGTATTCACTGCCACGGGGCCCATTGCCAGCCCTCCACGACAGTCTTTCGCCCGCACCGCCTATAATCGCCCGGTACCCCCAGAAGCAACTGTATGAGCCTCGTCGAAGACCTCCGCCCCGCGCTGGGCCTGCCCGCCATCCAGACCCTTGCCGCACCGGACATGGCCGCCGTCGATGCCCTGATCCGCCGCCGCCTGTCCTCGGACGTGGTGCTGATCAACCAGATCGCCGACCACATCGTCTCGGCCGGCGGCAAGCGCCTGCGGCCGATGCTGGTGATGCTGGCCGGCCATGCGGTCGGTGGCGCCGGCCCGGAGCACCACCAGCTGGCGGCGATCATCGAGTTCATCCACACCTCCACCCTGCTGCACGACGACGTGGTCGACGAATCGGACCTGCGCCGTGGCCGCAGCACCGCCAACGCCCTTTGGGGCAACGCGCCGAGCGTACTGGTGGGCGATTTCCTGTACTCGCGCAGCTTCCAGCTGATGGTCGAGCTGGAGCGCATGCCGGTCATGCAGATCCTGGCCGACACCACAAACCGCATCGCCGAGGGCGAGGTATTGCAGCTGCTGCACGTCCACAACCCGGACACCGACGAAGCCGCTTACCTGCGTGTGATCGAGCGCAAGACCGCCGTGCTGTTTGCCGCCGGCACCCGCCTCGGTGCGCTGGCCACCGGCGCCGACGAGCTCGTGCAGCAGAAGCTGTACGACTACGGCATGAACCTGGGTTATGCCTTCCAGATCGCCGACGACGTGCTGGATTACTCGGCCAATGCCGACGAGCTGGGCAAGAACCTGGGCGACGACCTGGCCGAAGGCAAGGCCACGTTGCCGCTGATCCACGCGATGGCCCACTCCGACGCGGCCACCCGCCAGCGCCTGCGCGAGATCGTGCAGGACGGCGACGCCAGCGCGATGCCCGAAGTGCTGGCTGCCATCCATGCCACCGGCGGCCTGGAGTACAGCCGCAGCCGTGCCGTGGAATACGCCGACGCCGCCGAACAGGCGCTGGCCGGCCTGGCAGAATGCGACGCCGTTGCTGCACTGCGCGGCCTGGCCCGCTATGCGGTCGAACGCAGTCACTGAGTCGATGGCAGTGGGCCACGGTTTCAGCGATGAAGAGCGTGCGCTGCTGCTGGGAGTGAAGGGCGTAGGCGCCACTGTGGTGGCGCGGCTGGAGCAATTGGGCTTTCAATCACTGGCGCAGCTGGCCGACGCCGAGACGATGGACATCGTCACCCAGGCCTCGGCCATGCTCGGCAGCAGCTGCTGGCGCAACAGCCCGCAAGCCCGCGCCGCCATCAGCGGCGCGATCGAAGCGGCCAAAGCAGCCCGGTAGAGCGCAGCCATGCTGCGCTGAGGCACTACCGGGAAGGCCCCATGCCGAGCATGGCTCGGCACTAACGGTGATTGCTGTAGAGCGCAGCGATGCTGCGCTCGGGCATTACCGTGAAACCCATTGCCCGGCCCGCACCTCAATCGCCCAGGCGTTCTTCCAGGAAGTTGTCCATCATCTTCCATGCACGCTTGGACGCACGCGGGTCGTACAGGCAGCCCGGCGGGCTGTTGGCGTCGGATTCGGCAAAGCAATGCACCGCGCCGCTGAAATTGACGAACTGCCAATCCGCACCGGCACCGTCCATCTCCTTGCCAAAGGCGTTGATGTCTTCGGCCGTGATGCCCTGATCAGCAGCGCCGTTGAGCACCAGGATCGGCACCTTGCCGGTGCCCGCTGCCGCCGGAGCCGGCGTGGAAAGCCCGCCATGCAAGCTCACCACACCCGCCAGCGGCATGCCGGCGCGGGCCATTTCCAGCACTGTGGTGCCACCGAAGCAGAAGCCGACCGCTGCGATATGTGCAGCATCCAACGGCGCCTTTCCGGCCTGCGCCTTCAACGCGTCCAATGCGGCATTGGCGCGGGCCCGCAGCAGCGCACGGTCGTCACGCAGGGGCTTTGACGCCGCCGCGGCTTCGGCGTTGTCCTTGGGGCGCACGTTCTTGCCGTAGACATCGGCGACCAGCACTACGTAATCGTCGCCGGCAATCTGTTCGGCCTTGGTGACAGCCGATGCGTTGACGCCACTCCAGTTGGGCACCATCACCACGCCCGGACGGCGCGCATCGCCTTCGTCGTCATAGACCAGCACGCCGCTGTAGGTCGCACCGTCATGCTGCCATTCGACCGGGCGTTGCTGCATTTTCGCCAAGGCCGGCATCGCTGCCGAAAGACTCAAAGCCAACGCTGCCAACTGCCACTTTCGTGCTGCTTTCATGCGGGTGCTCCGGGTTGGGTTGTCTGGCGGAGTCTACGGCTAAAAGCTGCCCTCACCCCTCTCCCCAACCCCTCTCCCGCAAGGGGAGAGGGGCTAAAGCACTCCGAGCCCACGCTATCCGAGCCCCTCTCCCCTTGCGGGGCGATGCGGGCTTGCTTGCGAACCACTGGTTCGCAGCCCGCGGAGCGCCCTTACACCGGTGCAAGGGCCGGGGCGCGGAGCGGGGGTTGGGGTGAGGGGAAGCTTCTGGCCACAAAAGCCAGCAACCCGCTCAGCTCACTCCCAACCCCGGAATCGCACTGATGCTGTCCGGATCGAACCCGGCCAGCTCGGCGAAATGGCGACCGCGCGCCACGTAGTCCTTGTATGCACCAAAGCTCGGCGCGCCGGGTGACAACAACACCACGCCGCCCTGCGCACCCAATGCCGCACGCGCCAATTCCAGCGCATGCGGCAGATCACCCGCTGCATGCAGGCCGAACCGGCCTTCATCGGCCAAGGGTTGCAGCAAGGCGTGAATCCGTGGGCCGTTGCTGCCCATGGTCACGATCTCCACCGGCGCGTTGTCACGCATGTGCTCGGCGAAGTCATGCCAATCCACACCACGGTCATGGCCACCGACCAGCAGCGCGATGCGCTGCCCGGCAAAGCAATCCAAGGCAGCCAGCGAGGCATGCGGCGTGGTGCTGATCGAATCGTTGACCCAACGCAGGCCGTCGCGCTCGCCCAGCATCTGCAGACGGTTGGGCAGCGGACGGAAGCCCTGCACCGCCGGGGCCAAGGCCATCGCATCCAGGCCCATCGCTTCCAGCGCGGCCAGCACCGCACACAGATTGCCGCGGTTATGACGCCCCGGCAGCGGTGTGTTCGACGTATCGAACACCGCCTGCGTACCGCGATGCACCACCTCGCCGACCATGTGCCAGCCTTCGGGCTGGTTGAACCACACGATCTGGCTGTGCGGCAGGTGCAGCGCGTGCAGGTGTTCGTCGGCGGCATTGAGCACCGCAACGCGCGGATGCCCGCCGGTCACCAGCGACAGTTTGTCGTCGATGTAGCGCTGTTCGCTGCCGTGCCAATCCAGATGCTCGGGAAAGATGTTCAGCACGATCGCCACATCCGGGCGCGCGCCGCTGCGTGCCACTTCGCCGGTCTGGTAACTGGACAGTTCCACCGCCCAGTAATCCGGCGCCGGCTGCGGGTCCAGCACTTCCAGCAGCGGCAGGCCGATATTGCCAACCAGGCCGGTGCGGTGCCCGGCCGCGCGCAGCAGGTGCGCCAGCAGCGAGGTCGTGGTGCTCTTGCCCTTGGTGCCGGTCACGCACACCGTGTTGGGCAGGTTGCCGTCGGCATCGGCGTGTTCGCTGAACCACAGCGAGGTGCCGCCGATGAACTGCGTGCCCTGCGCGCTGGCCTGCTGCGCTTCGGGCTTGTACGGGCTGATGCCGGGCGACTTGATGACCACCTCGAAGCGCGACAGCGCCTGCCCGGTCACTTCGGTTTCCACCTGCAGCGCGCCACCGGTTTCGGCACGCGCGCCGTCGGCTTCAGCCGGCGGGCAGAACAGCGTCAGTGGCAGTTGTGGCAGGCGCTCGCGCAGTACCGCGTACGCGGCACGGCCCTCCCGCCCCCAGCCCCACAGTGCGACGCGCTTGCCTTCAAGCTGCGAAATTCGCACGCAGACGCTCCCACAATGCTGCCGGGATGCGGTGTTCACCGTCGATGACCAGCAGCGGTTCGATCTTCAGTTCATCGTCAGAGAGCGTCGGCTGGATCAGGCTGGCGAAACGCTTCACCAGTGCGTCCTCCTTCCACTCCGGGCGCGCTGCCAACGTGGCCATGGCCGCACGCGACTCCTTGCCCTCGCCCACGCACTCGAACGGCTTGTGATCCTGGAACTCCAGCAGCGCGTCGTAGCCGCCGGCCTGCTCCATGTCGTCCAGCAGGTTGCGGCCGAAGATACGCACCAGACGCATCTTCGGCATGAACGGCGCCAGCGCCAGGAACACGAAATGGCACTTCGGGCAGACGCCGCACCAGCGGTTCACCGGGCGCTCGCCGAGGATGTGGAAGTTGCGGTTGCAGCTGGAGAAATGCGCGTCGTAGAAGTCGGTCCTGGCGAACTGGCGTGCGACCGCCAGCTCCGACAGCGGTCGCAGCAGCGAGTAGTAATGCAGGTCGGCGGCCACGTGCTGCTGCACGTACTCGCCAAACGCCTTCTCGAACGCCCAGCCCTTGGACCACTGGTGGTTGACCTCGCCGGTGCCGGGGATCTGGCTGCCGTAGCTGGCCGAACGCTCGTTGGAGAACACCACCTGGTCCACGCCCTGCACCAGCGCGGCCAGCACCATGATGGCCGAGTTCACCGCGGTGACCGGGATATGCCCGTTCCATGCACCCTGGCGATTGAGCTCGAACAGCTCCGGCGCCAAGGTGCGGCCGATGTTGAGCGTCGGCAGGCCGGTGCGCTCGGCGCAGGCACGAATCAGCTGCGAACCGCCGATCCAGGTGACGGTTTCGGCCACCCCGGCATTGCGCAGCGCCTCGATGCTGACCAGCGAATCCTTGCCGCCGCCGATGGCGACGAGGGCGTGGTGGCGCAGACCGAGCACCGGCGCTTCCGAGCCCCTCTCCCCTCGGGAGAGGGGTTGGGGTGAGGGTACGGGCGCCTCGCCCTCTCCCCCAGCCCCTCTCCCGAGGGGAGAGGGGAGTCGGAACCTGCCGCGCAGGTTCAGGCCGTTGCGGTAGGCAAACTCGCCCAGGCCGTTGAGATACACCTCTTCCACCAATGCGGCGGTGTCGGCATCGATCGCGTAGCTGTCGATGCTCACCTGCTCCGGCACGGCAGCCTTGTAATAACTCACGCCCGCGATCAGGTGCAGCAGCTGCAGTGCGCGTTGCACCGCCGCAGCGCGTTCTCCGTCCAACTGGAACGGCGCACCCGGCACGGTGACGGTCTCGGTCAGTTCCGGGCCGTCGTCGAAGGCGTAGACCAGCCGCGCCACACCGGTGTCGGCAGCAAAATCGCAGCGGACAAAGCGGAAACGGGAAACCTGGTTTTTATCAAAAGCTGTCATGGCGTATCCGGAAATCAAACGAACCGTTTTCGCGCGGGCGCGCGGCGGGACGACAAAAAGAGGTGCGTGGTGCGAACGTCATCAGGCATCGATGACGTCCTCGCGCGGCAGAGCACGCTGGTTGTAGGTACTGGCCATGCTGAAGCCATAGGCACCGGCATCGGCAATCAACATCACATCGCCGGATGCGGTCGTGGCGGGCAGCTTCACCCGCTGTGCGAACACGTCACTGGATTCGCAGATCGGGCCGACCACGCTGAAATCAACGTCGCGTGCGTCGTCCAGGCGCGACAGGTTGGCAATGTCGTGCCAGGCGTCGTACAGCGCCGGGCGCAGCAACGCGTTCATGCCGGCATCCAGGCCAACACGACGCACGCCATCCTTCTCCACCACCTGGGTGGCGTGGGTCAGCAGCACGCCGGACTCGGCCACCATGAAGCGGCCCGGTTCGATCGCCAGCTGGAACGCCGGGTGCACCGCCTTGATCTCGGCCAGGCCAACGGCCCAGGCATCCAGATCGAACGGCTCATCGTCGTCGCTGTACGGCACCGGCAGGCCACCGCCGATGTCCAGGATTTCCACGCTGCCGATGCGGCGCGCGAAGCCGGCCATCTCATCGACCATCTGCTTCCAGTGGCCGGCGTTCTCGATGCCGCTGCCCAGATGGGCGTGGACGCCGGTGATGCGGATGTCCAACGCGCGCGCGGCGGCGATGAACTCGTCCACGCGCAACGCCGACAGGCCGAACTTCGCGTCCTTGCCGCCGGTGTTGACCTTCTTGTGATGGCCGTCGCCGTGGCCCAGGTCGATGCGCAGCCACAGCTTGCGGCCACGGAACACCTCCGGCCAGTTCTGCAGCAGCTCGACGTTGTCGACGGTGACGTTGACGCCACGCGCCAGCACCGCTTCGTACTCGCTGATCGGCGCGAAGCTCGGGGTGAACAGCACGCGTTCCGGGGTGATGCCCGGCACCGAGGCGAACACCAGTTCCACTTCGCCCTGCGACACACATTCCAGGCCGAAACCTTCGGCAGCGAGCGTGCGCAGCACTTCCGGATGCGAGTTGGCCTTGATCGCGTAGAAGCGGCGGTCGATGGCGCTGATCGCCTTCAGCTGGCGGGCGCGCTCGCGCACGGTGTCCAGGTTGTAGATGTAGGCAGGCGTACCTTCGGCAGCCAGTTCCAGCAGCTGCTGGCGCTTGCCCGGGGCCTGCCACCACGGCGTCTGTCGCGGGCGGATGGTGCCGATGATCTCGCGCCAGCGCGGGCCGAACACCTGCTCTTCGTAAACCGGCATGGCGCCGCTGTCGATCAGCTCGCTGTGCAGGATCGGCAGCAGGCCGTCGGCGTCGGCTTCGTCGATGACGAAGGTGAGGTTCAGGTCGTTGGACGACTGCGAAATCATGTGCACGCGCTCCTTGCCGAACGTGGCCCACACGTCCGAGAGCTTGTACAGCAGCGAGCGCATGCCGCGACCGACCAGGGTGATGGCCGCGCACGGCACGATCACCTTGACCTTGCAGATTTCCGACAGGTCGGCCGACAGCGCGGCCAGCACGTCGGTGTTGACCAGGTTTTCGGACGGGTCCAGCGACACGGTCACGTTGGTCTCGGCCGAACCGATCAGGTCCACCGACAAACCATGCTTCTTGAACAGGTTGAACACATCCGACAGGAAGCCCACCTGCTGCCACATGCCGATGCCTTCCATCGACACCAGCACGATGCCGTTGCGACGGCTGATCGCCTTCACGCCCGGCACCGGCTCGGCGCTGCCGTCGATGCTGGTGCCCGGCATGTGCGGCCGCTCGGTATCGAGGATGGCCATCGGCACGCCGGCATCGCGGCACGGCTTGATCGAGCGCGGGTGCAGCACCTTGGCGCCGGTGGTGGCGATTTCCTGTGCTTCGTAATAGTCCAGACGGGTCAGCAGGCGCGCGTCCGGCACGTCCTTCGGGTTGGCGCTGAACATGCCCGGCACGTCGGTCCAGATTTCCACGCGGCTGGCGCCGAGCAGCGCGCCGAAGTAAGCGGCCGAGGTGTCCGAGCCACCACGGCCGAGGATGGCGGTGCCGCCATCGCCGTGGCGGGCGATGAAGCCCTGGCTGATCAGCATGCGTGCCGGCTGCGCCGAGAAGCGCGGCTTGAAGTCGGCCTCGCCCTGCCACTTGCAGTTCACCGACAGGCGCTGCGACCAGGCGGTCTGGTTGGGTGCAGGCGGCTGCGCGTGCAACCACTCGCGGGCATCCATCCAGCCGAAATCCAGGCCGTTGCTGCGCAGGTAGGCCGCGCCGATGCTCGAAGACAACAGTTCGCCCTGGCCCAGCACTTCGGCCTGCCAGTCGAGCGGACGGCTGGCTGCGCGCGGGTCGTCCAGCAGTGCAGAAAGCGCAGCCAACCGCTCGGCCAGCACGTCACTGCCCAGTTCCAGCTCGGCGAGGAATTCGTTGTGGCGGCTGACCAGCGCGGCAACGCGCTCGCGGCTGTCCGCGGCGCCATCGGCGATGGCGGTCAGTTCATTGGTGACGCCGGACAGCGCCGACACCACCACCAGCACCCGGCCTCCGGTTTCGTCCGCACGTTTTTTCGCCAGTTCCCCGATCGTGTTCCAACGATGACGACGCGACACCGAGGTGCCACCGAACTTGAGAACGATCCAGCGATCGACGATTGGGGAAGCGGACATTGGCTTTGGGGGTTCACTGATGGAAGAAAGACCCGGCAACCCGGGCGGAACCGCCGATTCTATGCCAAGGCCGCTTTGGCCGGACGGCTGATTTCGGGCGAAAGCATCCTCATCCGGCCCCTTCCGGGGGCAAAGAAAGTAACACCTGCAACGATTCGGGTCATCCACCTGAACCTCCTGCCGGCGGGCGGGACCCAGACCGTGAGCTCGGCGGCATGCCGGCCCCTGTAATCCGGTGCTCCTCAACGACCACCAGCTTCGCGGCCGAGGCCGCTCCCACGCCGGCGGCACGACATCCGCGCCGAGCATGCCTAAGCTGGCACACCCCGCTCCACATCACCGCCATGACCGCGCGCCGCTACCTGCAACTGGATGTCTTTGCCGCCCATGCCGGTGCCGGCAATCCACTGGGCGTCATTCTCGACAGCCAAGGTCTGGACACATCGGCCATGCAGGCCATCGCGGCCTGGTTGGACCTGTCCGAAACCGTCTTCTTCCTTCCCCCCGATGAGGGCGCCAGCTACCGCATCCGCATCTTCACGCCCAGCAGCGAGTTGCCCTTCGCCGGCCATCCCAGCGTCGGCGCGGCCTGGGCAGCGGTGACCTGCGGTATTGCCGAGCCCCACGCAGGCGCATTGGTGCAGCAATGCGCTGCGGGCAGGCTGTCGGTGCGTGTCACCGGACCGGCCGACGCTCCCACCATCCAGTTGGCCAGCCCCGCTGCCGGGCGGTTACCAACCCTGCCCGGCGCTGTGCCAGCGCAGATCCAGGCACTGGCCGCCAGCGGGCACGTCCCGGAACTGTGGGACAACGGACCACGTTGGTGGCTGGTGCCGGCGCGTGATGCCAGCAGCGTGCGCGCCCTGCTGCCGGACATGAACGCCCTGGCTGATTGGACCAATGCCACCCACGCAACGGGTGTGGCAGTGTTCGCACCGGAAGCCGGTACCGACCACAACCTGGTGGTGCGCGCCTTCTGCCCCGCTGATGCCGGGAGCGTGCCCGAGGACCCGGTAACCGGCAGCGCCAACGCCTTGATCGGCGCCTGGCTGCATCGGCACGGGCAATTGCCCGGCACCGGGGGCCGCTATGTGGTCAGCCAGGGGCGTGAAGTCGGCCGGGACGGCCGCGTGCAGGTGTCGGTGGATGCGCAGGGCACGGTGTGGATCGGCGGTCAGGTGCAACGGGTAATCGACGGACAGGTGCGCTGGTAAGCTGCCCAACCCCCGTCTGGAACACGCTTGCAATGCCCACACGTCGTTACCTGCAGTTGGATGTGTTTTCCGCCCGCGCCGGCGCCGGCAACGCGCTGGGTGTCATCGTCGACAGCGATGGCCTCGACAGCCAGGGCATGCAGGCCATTGCCGCCTGGTTGAATCTCTCCGAAACGATCTTCTTCCTGCCAGCCGATGAAGGCGCCAGTTACCACATCCGCATCTTCACCCCGAAGGGTGAGCTGCCGTTTGCCGGCCATCCCAGCGTCGGCGCGGCATGGGCCGCCGTTGAGTTGGGCCTTGCCACGCCGGACGACGAGGGTCGGCTGGTCCAGCAGTGCGCTGCCGGCCTGTTGCCGGTGCATGTCCAGGGCGGGCGTTGGTTCCGCCAGATCCGCGTGCGCAGCCCCAAGGCCGAACGCCGCGAAATGGCGCCGGTCGAGCTGCCCGAAGGCCTGGCCGCACTGGCTCGCCCCGGCCAATCCCCGGCGCTATGGAACAACGGCCCGGACTGGTGGTTGCTGGAGGCCGGCAGTGAAGCCGCCCTGCGTCGCTACAAGCCGGAACTTACCGCCATCGGCGCCCTGCCCGGCCGCGGCAAGCTGGCCGTGTTCGCCCCGGCCGACCGCCCGGATGTGGGCTACCAGTACGCGGTGCGCGCCTTCGCCCCGGGTGTCGGTGTCAACGAAGACCCGGTGACCGGCAGCGCCAATGCACTGGTCGCCGCGCACCTGCTTCTCGAAGGCCGCTTGAAGCCGGGCGAGCAGTACCTCGCCAGCCAGGGCCGCGAGCTGGGCCGCAATGGCGAAGTGCGCGTGCAGGTCGATGCGGACGCGCAGATCTGGATCGGTGGCGAAGTGCAGCAGGTGATTTCCGGGCAGATCGAGTGGTGAGGCACGCTCTTGGAGCGGGTCGATCAGATAGCGGGACATTTCCTTCTCCCGCCTGCGGGAGAAGGTGCCCCAAAGGGGCGGATGAGGGGCGCTGTGCAAGGCACACCCCATCGTCTTTGACCCAGGGAAGACCCCATCCACTTTTCGGCTATTGAACTTCGACCTCCCTCATACCACCCCTTCTCCCGCGCGCGTGAGAGGGGCCATGAAAATCAGCTTTCCACGGATTGCCCATGACCACCCGCCGCTTCATGCAACTCGACGTCTTCGCCCCCCGCCCCGGCACCGGCAATCCGCTTGCCGTGGTGCTCGATGCCGAGGGCCTGGACGATGCCGCCATGCAGGCCATCGCCCGCTGGACGCGCCTGCCCGAAACCACCTTCATCAGCGCGCCCACCGCGCCGGGCGCCAGCTACCGCATCCGCATGTTCGCGCCGCAGAAGGAAGTGCCGTTCGCCGGCCACCCCAGCGTTGGCAGCGCACATGCCGTGCTTGAGGCCGGCGTCGCCGCACCGGTCGATGGCCAGTTCATCCAGGACGGTATCGCCGGCCAGTTGCCGCTACGCATCAGCGAGCACAACGGCGTGCGCACCATCGCCATTCGTACACCGCGCGCTTCCGTGGCCGAAGTGGTCGCTGCCGATGACGCGCGCCTGCAGCCGGCCATCAACGGTTGGCCGCTGGGCGAACTGCCACCGGCACTGATGGACGGCGGCCGCCGTTGGTGGGTGGTTGAAGTCACCAGCGAAGCCTCTTTGCGCGCGCTCAGCCCGGACTGGGACGCCATCGCCACGCTGGCCGAAGCCACCGGAGCGATGGGCGTGTTTGCCTATGCGCGCAGTGAAGGCGATGACTATCAACTGGTGGTACGCGCCTTCGTCGGCAACGGCCGGCGCTTCGAAGATGCCGCGTCCGGTGCTGCCAATGCCGTGCTTGCCGCATGGCTGGACGAACGCGATGCACTACCCGGCACCGGCAAGCGCTACACCGCCAGCCAGGGCCGCGAGGTCGGTCACGACGCACTGCTGCAACTGAGCATTGATGAGCATGGCGATGTCTGGTCGGGCGGACAGGTGCAGACGGTCATCCAGGGAACCATCGACTGGTAAGCCGGGTCACAGGCCGTCTCTTACCCGCCCGGTTGAAGGAAGCAGGCAATGCGCAGATGGATAGTGCAGGTGGCGATGTTGTTCGCGCTGGCAACCAGCGCAGCCGCCAGCAATGTCACGCAGGAACCGGAGCGGGCGTTGTTCGTCGGCAACAGCCTGGTCTACGTCGGCAACCTGCCCGCCACCTTTGCAGCGATGAGTCAGGCCAATGGCCAGCCGGTTCACAGCCAGATGATCGTCAAAGGTGGTGCCAGGTTGAACGAACGCCTGGCCGATGGCGCCGTGCATGGTGCGCTGAACACCGAGCGTCCGGCGATACTGGTATTGCAGGAACAAGGCGGCGCGCTGCTGTGCTGGCCCGACAAGCAAGCCTGCGTGCAATCACAGGCAGCATTGAAAGCCTTGGCCCAAGCCGGTCGTGACAGCGGCACCCGGGTATTCCTGCTCGGCAGCTACCAGAGTCATCCACGCGCATCGGCCGAGCTGGTCAAGCAGGAGGCAGCGGCGGCAGCGCAGGCAGGCATCCCTTACGTGGAAATATCCGAAGTGCTGCGCAGCGCATCGACCGCTGCCCCGGAGCTACCGTGGTTTGCCACCGACGGCATGCATCCCGGCCCCGCGCTTACGCTGCTGGATGCAGTCCAACTTCACCGGGCCGTCCACGGCCGCTATCCGGAACGTGGCTTCACCGTTGACGCCCCCATCTACGGCACAAAAAGTGGCCTGGACGCCACCCTGCGGGACGCCAATGCACCCGCGCCGCTGAGCGACACGCCGACCCGCATCACGTATTCCGATGCCGAGGTCCAGCGCATCACCGCAATGCTGCAAGCCACACCGCGATAACCGGGAACCCCATCGCCATGCCCCATCTCACCATCGAATACAGCAGCAACCTGGGCAACGCCCTTGCACCTGCATTGCTCCATGCAGCCAATGGGGCGCTGATGCGCACCGGCCAGTTCCAGGAGGCCGACATCAAGAGTCGCGCGATTGCCTTTGACGACTTCGCCATCGGCAGCACCGATACCGCGCGTGCCTTTGTCGCGGCAAAGCTGTCCATCCTCAGCGGGCGCACGGCCCAGACCAAACGCGAGATCGCGCAGGCGCTGCTGGTCGCGCTGGAGGCCGCCATCGCCGCCGACGGACTGGAGCTGCAGACCAGTGTCGAGATCCTCGACATCGACCGTGACAGTTACGCAAAATCCCATCGCCACGGCTGATACGCCATCTGCCCCTCGCCACTGGAAGCCCGGACTACCGATGGAACTGCAACACGCAATCGCCAACCACTCCGGCACCTTCCATTGCGAAGCGCTGTCCGATGCCGCCATCACCCGCAGCATCGGCTTTTCCCACCGCATCACGCCGGCACACGACACTGCAGACGTCCCCGAGCTCCCCGGGCTGCGTGCCTTCTACAGCCAATTCGGCAGCGTGCTGTTCTACGTCGATGACGACAGTGGCGAGGCTGCCGTCCTGCTGGCTTCGCCTTCGGACTGGACGCATCTACGCCGGCATTTCGATGGTTGGACGGAAGCCATGGGCCCAGCCGAGCGCGAGGAATATCTGCCCGAATGGGTCGATGCGGCGCTGGTCATCGGCGAAGAACCCGGGACCGGCAACTACCTGCTGATACCCACCACCGGCGAGCAGGCCGGGCACGTGTTCCTGTTCGACCACGATGGCTTCGACTTCATCGAACAGGCCCCGGACATCATCAGCTACGCGTGGAAACAACTGGATCTGGATGACAGCGCGCTGCTGGTGATCGCCACCCATCTGCGTTTCATCAGCAACACCACGCCGCATCAATGGTGGATACGCGAATTGCACGACAACCGCGGCAATGTCGCGCGGACATACGAGTAGGCGCTTCCTGCCCATGGGCAGGGTCAGCTGTCCTTGAACGTGAACTTCAGTTTCGCCCCGTCGATCAACGGCATGTATGCATCGTTTGACCGAAGCTTGAGGTCACTCCAGAACGTTATCTCCTGGATGCCCGGCACCATCTTCGAAAACGGAGTGTTGACACTGAAGCCGAACTTGACCGGCCCTGTTCCCTTGAGCATCTGCGCCTGCACTTGCCGCAGTTGTCGTACGCCCTCCTGCGTCAGCGCAAGTTCGTAGGTAGTAACGGGAACGTTGGCACTGAACAGCCCGACGCTGCGTTCTTCTTCGGTCGTCCCCAACAGTCTCAACTGCATGTCTGCCACCAGCGCCGGCGCTCCCTCGGGTTGCAACTCCAGCTTCAGGCGGGTGCCGGCCACGTCCACTTCATTGCCGCGCGGGACCGATACCCGGACACCTATTCCGGCTGGATCCAGTTGATGCACCGCCTTCTCATCCAACGAGGACAGCCGCAGCGCAGTGGACAGGGGGATGGAGGCGCAGGCAGACAGAACAAGCAGACAGGCAACGGCAAGCAACCGCAAAAAAGCCACAGAAGATCGCACCAGGGCACCTCCATGATCCTTGGGTGATGCCTGCAACGAGCTGCTCGCCCAGGCGATGTGTCCTTGCGGCTGGCATCGTGCCACTATCCGGCCGTCATCGCACCCCGGAGAAGACCGTGATCCCGTCCCGCTTCCAGTCGATTTCCCCGTTTCTCGGCACCGACGATCTGCCTGCCGCGCTGGCGTTCTACCAGGGAAAACTCGGGTTCGACCTTGCCTGGGAATGGGGCAGCCCGCTGGAAGTGGCAGCGGTGTGCCGTGACCAGGTGGAGATCACCCTCACCTGCCGCAGCGATGCCAGGCCCGGCGGCATCAGCCGGATCTACATCGGCATCGATGCGATTGATGATTACCACGCACACCTGCAACGCACCGGCGTGCCGATCAGCGTCGCCATCGGCGACCGTCCCTATGGCATGCGTGATTTCAGCCTTGCCGATCCGGACGGCAACGTGCTGACCTTCGGCCAGCCGCTACCGCAGCCGCAACCGTGCTGCTGAAACACGAGAAAGGCCGGAAGGAAGTCCCGGCCCGATCCTGTTGAAACAACGTGCTGTCGCAACAGTGGCCTGAGCCACGAAGCCGGCAAAGCAATCGCCGCAGGAATGCCGGCACGTGCATGCAGGGCCGCAACGGCCATGGTTCGTCAGCCCGCTGCCCACGTCGCAGCTACGGCCGCAACTGTCATCGGCTGACTTCGTGCCTGCGTGCCAGCATGTAGCCCAGCCAGGCAAACGGCAGGTAGGCCACCAGCACGTCCAGCACCTCGAACCAACGCGGCGCCGGCAGCATGAAGCAGCTGGCCACGCCACCGGCCAGGAACAGCAGCCCGATCACTGCGGCCGGTATCCAGCCCTTGCGCCCGACCACCCACGTAGCGACAAACGCGCCGGCCAACGTCCCCAGCCCGTGCGCCAGGAACGGAAACACAAAATGCACCGGCCCCAGCAACGGCATGGCTGCCGTCAGCCCTTCGGTGGTGGTCGTGTCCATGCCCGGCGGTGCCGGCACCATGCGGGCACCGAGCAGGATCAGCCCCATGTTCACCGCGCTGCCCGCGATGAAACCAAGCACCACCGCCAGCAGCCCTTTCAGAAATGCGCGCATCGCCCCGCTCCCGTTACGCCCGATGAGGGGCCAGTATGATCCGGTCCCCGGCGCCGGGCACGTCCGTGCGCAACATGATCTGCAAGGCCCCTTGCGTGCCCTTTTCCTTGCTGAGCTGTCGTCGCGAACATGGCCGAAGGGTGGATGGGGCGAGGACGAGGCGTCCCCATGCCCGTAGCGATCCTGCACAAACCAGAACACCCTCACCCCAACCCCTCTCCCGCGCGCGGGAGAGGGGCTCAAGCTTGACCCGCTGATGCGGTGACGCGGCCCCTCCCGCTGACGAGAGAAGGGGCTCGGGTTTGGCCCGCTGATGCGGCGATGCGGCCCTTCCCGCTGGCGATAGAAGGGGCTCAGGTTTGGCCCGCTGATGTGGCGATGCCGCTCCCTTCTCCCGCGAGCGGGAGAAGGTGCCCGCAGGGCGGATGAGGGCCGGTGCGAAGCATCCACATGTTTCCGTGCTCAGTTCAATCCGGCACAAGCCAGAGCACCCTCACCCCAACCCCTCTCCCGCACGCGGGAGAGGGGCTCAAGCTTGACCCGCTGATGCGGCGATGCGGCCCTTCCCGCTGGCGATAGAAGGGGCTCAGGTTTGGCCCGCTGATGTGGCGATGCCGCTCCCTTCTCCCGCGAGCGGGAGAAGGTGCCCGCAGGGCGGATGAGGGCCGGTGCGAAGCAACCACATGTTTCCGTGCTCAGTTCAATCCGGCACAAGCCAGAGCGCCCTCACCCCAACCCCTCTCCCGCACGCGGGAGAGGGGCTCAAGCGGGCTCAAGTGGGCTCCGACGCGCTCAGTGCCAGTTGTAGTTGAACGACACACCGATGATGCGCGGTTCGTTGTACACCGCCGCCATGTAGTTCTCGATCACGCCCTTGAGGTTCTTCTCGTTGGTGATGTTGCGCGCGAACGCCGCCACTTCCCAGGCACCGTAGCCGCCCGTGTAACCCACGCGCAGGCCGCCTTCGAAGTTGCCCTTGGAATAGAACTCGTCGCTGCTGTACAGCACGAACTGGGTCTCGCCCTGCTTGTTCCAGTCGGTGGCGAAGAACAGTGCGCCGTCGTCGCCCATCGGGATGTCGTAGCGGGCGGCCAGACTGAGGTTGTACTTGGGTGCGTTCGGCAACGGGTTGCCGTCGATCTGCGCGTAGACGTTGCTGCCGATCTTGATGGTCGGGTCGTTGACCGTGCACACCACCACGCCATTGAGCGCGCAGACCTGCGCGTACACGCGCTTGTCCTCGATCTCGCTGTGCAACAGGCTCAGGCCGGCGGTCAGCGACAGGTTCGGGATCGGGCGCCAGTCCAGATCGGCTTCCAGGCCATAGGCACGCGCCTTGTCGGCATTGAACAGCACGCCGTTGCCGTTGGAGTCGTTGCCGTTGAGCTGGATGTCGTCCACCACGTAGGTGAAGCCACTGACATTCAGGCGCAGGCGGTTGTCGAACAGGCTGCTCTTGATGCCTGCTTCCCAGGACAGGATGGTCTCCGAGTCGGCGGTGGTGAAGTCGGCGTTGAACACCGCCGAGCGGCCCTGTATGGTCGGGCCACGGAAGCCGCTTGCCACACGTGCGTACACGCTCAACTCGGGGCTGACTTCATACATCGCGCTCAGGTCCCAGCTGGGCTGGGTATCGGACATCTCGACGTTGTGGCGGCCCTTGTAGGTCACCGCGCCAGCGGCGGTGTCGGCGGTCTTGAGCAGGCGCGTGCTCTTCTCGTCCTTGGTGCCGCGGATGCCGGCGGTCAGGGTCAGCGCGTCGGTCGCCTTCCAGCTCACCTGGCCGAAGCCCGCCCACGAAGTATTGATGTTGCGCAGGCGCACCCAGTTGTTCGGGTTGTGCGCGGCCGTATTGAGGAACCAGGCACGCTGGTAGAAATCGGTGGTGTCACGGCCATCGAAGTAGAACGCGCCCACCTGCCACGACCACGGGTCAACGGTGTTGGAGGCCAGACGCACTTCCTGGGTGAACTGGTCCAGGTCACGCACCTGGCCCATCGACTGGCCGTAACCATTCGGCATGCCGTTTACCGGGAAGTCCGCCGCGGCGCCGCCGTCGGTATCGCCACGGCTGTAGCCGGAGGTGGTCTCGTAGGCGCTGATCGAGGTCAGCGTGGTGTTGCCGAAATCGTAGGTCGCCTTGATCGAACCACCGTGGGTCCTGTACGCCTGCGGGTTGTTCTCGGCTTCGTCGTAGGCGACCTTGTCGCGCGCCACATCCACGCGGTTGCTGCCCTTGCTCAGCGCATTGCGCAGGAACAGCGTGGAAGTGCCGTCGTAGTCGCGGGTGTGGGCCGATGCCAGCAGCGAGAACTGCTCGTTGGGCTGCAACAGCAGCTGCAGGCGCAGGTTGCGGTCGTCGTAACCGCCCATCGTGTCCTTCTTCGGCGTCACCGTGCCGTCGGCACTGGGCCCGCTGTAGGTGTTGTCCACCCAATCGTCGCGGTGCTGGTACAGGGTGGAGATGCGGTAGGACAGCACATCGTTGATCGCCCCGCCCATGCCGCCGTCGATGGAGACGGTGTTGTAGCTGCCGTAACTGACATTCACCCGGCCGCTGCCTTCCTGGCTCGGCTTGACGGTGTCGAACTTGACGATGCCGGCGGTGGTGTTGCGGCCAAACAGCGAGCCCTGCGGGCCGCGCAGCACTTCCACCTGGTCCACGTCATAGACCGGGTTGGACTTGAGCACCACGTGCTCCAGGACTACGTCGTCCTGGATGATCGACACCGGTTGCGAGGCGCCCAGATAGAAGTCGATGTTGCCCAGCCCGCGGATATAGAAGCGCGGGAAGATGCGTCCGGTGGTGGTTTCGGCGTAGAAGCTGGGCACGCGGCCGGACAAGGCCAGCAAGGTGTCGTCCGCACCTTCGGTGTAGCTGCGCAGCGCCTCGCCCTGCACCACGCCCACCGAGACCGGCACGTCCTGCAGGTTCTGCTCGCGGCGCTCGGCGGTGACGGTGATGGTGTCCAGCGCGGTGGCGGCGCTGCGCTCGGTGGCCGGCACGGCGTCCTGGGCCAGCGCGGACTGTGCGGCCAGCGGCAGGACCAGCAGTGCGCAGGCCTGCGCCAGCAGCGAACGGCGCGGCAGCGTGCGGATGGAACGATTGAAAACACGTGAAACAGGGTGAAGCTGCATGGAGTTGGCCTTGGTTGGCAGGTAATGAGTCCGTTCGGCCCAGACAGCACCGATGGCGCGGCACGAAAGCGCGCAGATCATCACTGCACAAGGTTGCATTTCGATGGCACTTCCATCGCGGGCGGGCCACGATCGTTGCGACCGATGCCCAATGCTCACCACATGCATGCCCGCTACCCGACTGACCAAAGCCCCTCTCCCGCTGGCGGGGTGAGAGGGGCCGCTTGCGAACCATCGGTTCGCGGTCCATCGAACGCCCTTGCGTCAGCGCAAGGGCCGGGGCGCGGAGCGGGGGTTGGCGTGAGCGCGCATGGGGAACAGATGAAGTAACCAAGTTGCGGACAGCGTCCGAAGTGGGAACAGCCCGGTGCGAGTGATCTCCAAAAAAAAACAGCGCCCTCATCCGCCCCTGCGGGGCACCTTCTCCCGCTCGCGGGAGAAGGTACTGCGATGTGCGTTCCCGGCTATCCCGGCAGCATGGCCGGGAACCAACGTCGCTCGGAAAGCAACCCGCTTCAGCCAATCACCGCGTATAGCCCTTCACGAACAACCAGGTGATCAACGTCGCATCCGGCCCTTGCGGATCGGTGAAAGGCAGGCCGGAATCACTGCCGCTCCAGGCGTGGCCCATGCCGTGTACGACGTAGTGCTGGGCCAGCAGTTTCCCGCCGTAGTTGTAGTTGTCGATGGTGTAGGCGCGTCCGCCCGGCACCTGGGCATTGATGGTGCTGGTCGGTACGTACTTGACCGAGTCGTTGTCGACGCCGTCATCGGCCAGATCGTTGGTCTGCAGGAACTGCCGCACGGCCTGCTGCCCATTCACCGGATTGACCGTGGCATCGACGCTGCCATGGAACACCAGCACCGGCAGCGGGCGCGGCGATGGCGAACCCGAGCACTGCCAGGCCAGCCGCCCGTTGCTGTCGGGCGAGTAGATGCTGCCGGCCAGCAGTGCGTAGGCGCTGCCCGATACCGTGGTCGCCCCCTTGTACATGCCGCCGGAATGCACCGCACCGGCTGCAAACACATCCGAATAGCAGGCCAGCATGATCGAGGTCATCGCACCACCTGCCGAAATGCCGGTGACATAGACCCGGCGCGGATCGATCGCGTAACCGGCCTTCACCGCATCCACGATGCCGGCCAGGATCGATGCCTCACCGCTGCCACGCGCCTGGTTGATTGGCAGTTGCCAGTTCCAGCAACGCGCCGGGTTGGCGGTAACGTTCTGCCTTGGGTAAACCACGATGAAGCCCTCGGTGTCGGCAACGTCATTGAAGCCCGAGGCTTCTCCCATCAGGTTCGGCCCGTTGACGCAACCGTGCAGCACCAGCAACAACGGCAGCGGCCGCGTCTGGTCGTAGCCGGCAGGCACCCATACCTGGTACTCGCGACTGCCGTAGAGATTCCCGTACAGGCCAATATCCCAGTGCCCGGCCGCCGTTTGTGCATGCGCGCTACCGGCCAGCGCAATCCATGCGAAAAGAAACGCAATGCCCGCCTTGATCGTATCGATGCCAGATTTCATAACCATATCCTCATGCGTGAGTCGTGGATGAAGTCGTACCGAAGTGCCCGTTGGACGAAGCGTCCAGCAGGTGTTGAAACGCTGTGGTCAAACCCAACCGGTGGCGTAATAGATGCCGATCACCACAAACACCGCGAGGGTCTTGATGATCGTCACGGCAAAAATGTCCTTGTAGGCCTGCCGGTGGGTCAGCCCGGTCACCATCAACAGGGTGATCACCGCGCCGTTGTGCGGCAGGCTGTCCATGCCGCCGGAGGCCATCGACGCGACGCGGTGCAGTACTTCCATCGGGATGCCCGCCGCCTGCGCGTTGGCGATGAAGGTTTCCGACATCGCCGCCAGGGCGATGCTCATTCCGCCCGATGCCGAGCCGGTAACACCGGCCAGGCCAGTGACAGTGACCGCCTCATGCAGCAGCGGGTCCTTGATCGAACCCAACGCGTCAGCCACCACCATGAAACCCGGCAAAGCCGCGATCACGGCACCGAAGCCGTACTCCGAAGCGGTGTTCATGGCCGCCAGCAATGCGCCACTGATGGCGGTCTTGGTGCCTTCGGCAAACTGGCTGACCACCGGGCGCCAGGCCAGCACCAGCACCGAGGCGATGCCGACCAGCAGCGCGCCTTCCACCGCCCAGATCGCCGCGATCTTCGGCACTTCCTGCACGACCGGCGCGGCCTTGCCCAGCACCGCCGGAACAAAACTGTGCTCGGCGCCGTACCAGTGCGGGATGCCCAGCGTCAGCAGCTTGTTGGATACAAACACCAGCACCAACGGCAGGATCGCCACACCGGCATTGGCCAGCGTTGTGCCGCCGAACGGTGCAGGCTCGTTGACCAGCGTCGCCGGGTCGCCATAGCCCTCGCCGTTGGCCACGGCCGAGCGACGGCGCCATTCCAGGTAGCCCATGCCCACCGCGAGCACGAACACACTGCCAAGAATGCCCAGCACCGGTGCGGCCCAGGTATCGGTGCCGAAGAACGTGGTTGGAATGATGTTCTGGATCTGCGGCGTACCGGGCAGCGCATCCATGGTGAAGCTGAAACCACCCACCGCCAGCGTGGCCGGAATCAGACGCTTGGGAATATCGCTCTGACGGAACATCTCGGCAGCGAACGGATACACCGCGAACACCACCACGAACAGCGAGACGCCACCGTAGGTCAGCAGGCCCGACACCAGCACGATCGACAACATCGCCCGTTGCGGACCAAACAGCCGGATCGCCGCACCGACGATCGACTTGGAGAAACCGGAGAGCTCGATCAGCTTGCCGAACACCGCACCCAGCAGGAACACCGGGAAATACAGCTTCAGGAAGCCGACCATCTTGTCCATGAACAGGCCGGTGAACATCGGCGCCACCAGCGACGGGTCGGTCAGCAGCACCGCCCCGAGCGCTGCGATGGGCGCGAACAGGATCACGCTGTAGCCACGGTAGGCCACCAACATGAGGAAGCCCAGCGCTGCAAGTACGATCAGTAACGACATACGGCGCTTCCAGTTGAGAAGGCGCCAAGTATCCGGATCTGGTGGCCGATGCCGACTGGACCTAGGTCCACTCGCTGGAGTGCAGGCACGCCGCTAGCCTAGGCTCCACGGGTGGCAATGGGCCATCTGCAACGCACATTGCCTGGGGGAGGACCGAATGAAGCGGAACTGTTTGAGCCTGATGATTGGCACACTGCTGGCCTCCGGGCCGGCACTGGCACAGGAGGCGCCGCAACCGGCGCCATCGGCGGACAGGGGCGCTTCGGCTACCAACCTGGACACCATCGTGGTGACCGCGCGCAAGCGCGAGGAAACCCTGCAGGAAGTTCCCGTGGCGGTCACGGCGTTCACTGCCGAGGCCCTGGACAAGTTGAATGTGCAGGATCTGAGCGACCTGGATGGACAGGTCCCGAACCTGACCATCTACGCAGCGCGCGGCGCCAGCAGCACCGTCACCGCCTACATCCGCGGCATCGGCCAGTCCGATCCCACCTGGGGCGCGGACCCGGGCGTTGGCATCTACCTGGACGACGTCTACATCGCACGTCCGCAGGGCGCCCTGCTGGATGTGTTCGACGTCTCGCGCATCGAAGTACTGCGCGGCCCGCAGGGCACGCTGTACGGCAAGAACACCATTGGTGGCGCGATCAAGTACATCTCGCGCGGCCTGCCGACCACGACCGAGGGCTTCGCCCAGATCACCGTGGGCAACTACAGCCAGCTCGACGCCAAGGCGGCCATCGGCGGCCCGCTCGGCGGACCCGACAGCGGCCTGCGCGCACGCATCGCGGTGGCCAGCATGAACCACGACGGTTTTGGCGAAAACACCTTCACCAACCAGCCTGTCAGCGACAAGCAGGTCAACTCGGCGCGACTGAATCTGGGCGCTTACGCCGGTGATGATTTCGACGTGCAGTTCGCACTGGATTGGGCCGATGACCAATCCGGCATGCGCGGCTCGAAGATGCTGGAACCCAACCGGTTCACGCCGGCCTATCCGCCGATGGATGACCGCTATGACATCCGCTCGGGCATGCGCAACCTCAACAGCGTCGAGACCAAGGGTGCCTCGGCCACGGTGAACTGGCGGCCCAACGAAGACTGGGCACTGAAGTACGTGGTCGCCAAGCGCGAATCGGACAGCCATTCCAACATCGACTTCGATACCACGCCGGTCAAGCTGGCCGACGTCGGCGGCTTCTACGAGGACAGCCAGGTCAGCAATGAAGTGCAGGTCAACTACGATGCCGGCGGACGCGCGCGCGGCGTGGTGGGCTTGTACCAGTTCAGCGGTGAAGCAGGCGGGCAGATCCGCAACAACTTCTTCAACCTGCAGTTCGGCGACACGCGTGGCAAGGTTCTGACCGACAGCATCGCGCTGTATGCGGACTGGACCTTCGACCTGACCGACAAGCTCAAGCTCGACGTCGGCGCCCGCTACACGGACGAGGACAAGCGCGCGATCGTGCTGAACCGCTTCTATTCCGATGCCAGCTTCACCCGGCCGATCGCGGTCGCGGCCGATTTCGACAAGACCACCAACTTCAAGAACGTCTCGCCGAAGGTGTCGTTGGATTACGAGATCACCCCGGAGATCATGATCTACGGCCTGGCAACACGCGGCTTCAAGTCCGGTGGCTACAACATCCGCGCCAATGCCGTGGCGGTACCCCGCTCGGCCGAGCCGTTCGATGACGAGACCGTGGACAGCTTCGAGATCGGCAGCAAGATGGGCTTTCTCGACCAGCGCCTGTTCCTGAACCTGTCGGCCTTCCACAACAAGTACGAGGACATCCAGCTGTCGGTGTTCACCGGCATCGATACCAATGGCGATGGCGTGAACGACGCCTTCTTCGGTGACTTCACCAACGCCGGTGCCGGTACGGTCAACGGCGTGGAAGTCGAGTATCAGTTCCTGCCGACGCGCAACTGGCTCTTCTCCGGCAACCTTGCCTGGCTGGATACCAAGTACGACGAGTACATGGATCGCGGCGTCAACGTCGCCGACCAGATGAAGTTCACCAATGCGCCGGAATTCTCGGGCGCCCTGAACGTGGAGTACCGTACCGAGCTGTCCAACGGCAGCAATCTCTCGGCCCGGGTCGGCTACAGCTACCAGAGCGAAGTCTGGCCGACCACCGACCTCAGCCCGGTGATCAAGCAGGATGGTTACGGCCTGGTCAATGCCGGCGTGATCTGGAAGCTCAACGACGCCTGGACGTTCTCCCTGCAAGGCAGCAACCTGGCCGACAAGGAGTACCGGACCACCGGTTACAACATCCCGGCGGTCGGCACGCTGATCGGCTTCTACGGCCCGCCACGCCAGTACAGCCTCAGCGCTCGTTACGACTTCTAGGAACCACCGCATGACGCAGCCTTACGATGATCTGTACTGGAACAGCAACGATGGATTGCGTCTGCATGCGCGCGACTATCCGGCCGACGCGGGGACATCCCCGCGCGGCACGGTGGTCTGCATCCCGGGCTTGACCCGCAACGCCGCCGACTTCGATGCGCTCGCGCAGCTGTTGTCGGCTGGCGGCTGGCGCGTGCTTGCCGTTGACCTGCGTGGACGGGCCGGCTCGGCCCGCGCGACCGACCCGACCAGCTACAACGCGCGGGTCTACGCCGACGACATGGCCGCGCTGCTGCACTCCCAGGGCGTGGACAAGGCTGTGTTCATCGGCACCTCGCTCGGCGTGCTGGTCACCATCACCGTTGCCTCGCGCACGCCCGGGCTGATCGCCGCGGCGGTGCTCAACGATGCCGGGCCCAAGGTGCCGCGCCAAGCCCTGACGCGGATCGGCAAGTACGCCGGCAAGACCCTGCCACCGATGGATCTGGAGCAGGCAGCTGCCTACGCCGAATCGATCGGCAAGGCCTCCTTCCCGCGCTTCACCAGTGACGACTGGCGGGCAATGGCCTCGCGCATGTTCCGCAAGCGCGACGACGGCCTGCTGGAGCTGGACTACGACCCGGCCATCATCCGCACCACCCGGCCCTGGGTGCTGTGGTTGCTGCGGCCGGTGCTGTGGCGCGCGGTACGCTCGCTGACCAGCCGTGCGCCAGTACTGGTCGTGCGCGGTGCGCTGTCGGACATACTGCCGGCGGAGGTCGCACGGCAGATGGCCGCAACCTCGCCGAACGCGAGCCTGGTCGAAGTACCCGATGTGGGCCACGCCCCGACGCTGTCCGAGCCTGTGGCCAAGGACGCGATCCTCGCCCTTCTGGAGCGCGTGAAATGAGCACCACCAACACCGACATCCCACCCGCACTGGAAGCACTGCGACAATGGGCTGCGACCGAACGGCTGGGCGCGAGCGTGCAGGTGGCGCAGTCGCGCATCGATGCCTTCGCCGACGCCACCGGTGACCACAACTGGATCCACGTCGATCCGGAGCGCGCAGCTACCGAACTGCCGGGTGGGCAGACCATCGCCCATGGTTTCCTGCTGCTTTCACTCACCGTGGAGGAAGACGTGGCGGCGCTGGTCGGCTTCCCCGGCATCGCCCGCGTGCTCAACTACGGTCTGAACAAGGTGCGCTTCCTTGCCCCGGTGCCCAGCGGTTCGGCTATCCGGGTGCGCTCGCGGCTGGCCTCGCTGGAATGCCGGCAACCTGGGCAATGGCTGCTGACCCAGCACAAGACGGTTGAACTGCTGCCCGCTGGCGAGGTGGCCCTGGTCGCCGAACACCTGTCGCTGATCGTGGTCGAGCCCTGACGTCCATCGCCGGCTGCACGACGGGTTCCCGCGCCGGACCCCGCGCATGAGCATGGCTGTTCTCTCTACACTGGAGCGATGTTGACGCCCTCCATCGTGCTGTTGGCCTGCCTTGCCTGGACCGTGCTGCTGTTCGGTGTCGCGCTGTGGGGCGAGCGCCAGGGTCACCGTCTTTCGCGTGCCTGGCCGGTCATCTACTCGCTGTCGCTGGCCGTGCATTGCACCGCATGGACCTACTACGGGGCCGCCTCGCAAGGCGCGCAATGGGGCTTTGCGATCCCGCCGACGCTGATCGGCATGGCCCTGATCTTCGCCTTCGGCCTGCCGTTCCTGGCACAACTGGGACGGCTGGCCAAGCAACACAACAGTGCAACCATCGCCGACCTGGTGGTGGCACGGCTGCGCACTGACCAGGGACTGGGCATGACCATCACCCTGGTCGCCCTGTTCGGCATCATTCCCTACATCGCACTTCAGTTGACAGCGATCAGCCAGGGCCTGGGCGCGCTGCTCGGCGACCAGGTCACGGCCGGCGGCAGCCAGCCGGACGTATCGTTCTGGTTCGCGTTGACGATGGCGGCGTTCACCATGTTGTTCGGGGCGCGCAAGGCGTCGGCAACCGAGCACAATCGCGGCATCGTGGTGGCGCTGGGCCTGGAGTCGCTGCTCAAACTGGCGGCGCTACTCGCCATCGGCCTGTATGCGGCGCTGTCGATACGCGCGGACGCTCCGCTGCTGGACAAGATGCTGCAGCTGGCGCCGCCTGCGGTGGTGCCGGACTTCATCACGATGGTCGCGCTGGGGGCGATGGCTGCCTTCACCCTGCCCCACCAGTTCCACGTCGGTGTGGTGGAACTGCGCCAATCCTCCGACCTGAAGACCGCCCGCTGGCTGTTTCCTCTCTACCTGCTGCTGATCGGCCTGCCCTCGGTGCCGATGGCGCTCTCCGGAGCCGCCCAGCTGGGCCAGTCGGTTTCGCCCGACGTGTACGTGCTGATGCTGCCGCAGGCCGCCGGCCACCATGTACTGGCCCTGCTTGCCTACCTCGGCAGTCTGAGCGCCGCCACCGGCATGATGATCCTGTCGGGGCTGACCCTGTCGATCATGCTCGGCAACCACGGCTTTGGCTCGCGCCTGCTGGGCGGCATGCATGGCGATGCCGGCGCCGACCTGCGGCCCCGCGTGCTGGCATTCCGACGTGGCGGCATCCTTGCCGTGTTCCTGATGTCGTGGCTGTACAGCCGCGCGATGAGCGGAACAGAAGCGCTCAGCGACTTCGGCCTGATGTCGTTCACGGCGTTGGCCCAGTTGGCGCCGGCCGTGCTGCTGGCGGTGTATCGCCCGCGTACGCCGTCGCCGGCGATCATCGCCGGCATCGTGACCGGTTCGCTGGTATGGCTGTGGCTGGTGCTGCTGCCGATGATCATGTCGCCGCCGCCGGCCTCGGACGGACTGCACTGGATGCTGTTCTTCCCGTTGCGGATACAGACCGGGCACATCGCCATCGGCATGGGCACCAGCCTGCTGGTGAACCTGCTCACCATCGCGGTCACGGCACGCGCGGTGCGGCCCTCGCTGCCGCAGCGGCGCGAAGGCGTGGCTGCAGCGTCGATGCGCAAGACCGCCGGACGTTTCCTCGGCCAGGAACGCGCACGGCAACTGATGGCCGGGCATGCCGGGCAGATGCTCGATGACCAACGCGTCACCGCCATCGAGCGCGAACTGACCGCCGTGGTGGGCGCGGGCATGGCACGGCTGCTGGTCGAGGCCGCACGCGATGGCGGCGCGGCGCCGTTGGAAGCGGTCACCCGCGCCGTCGGCGAGGCCACCCAGGTACTACGCTTCAACCAGCGGCTGCTGGAAGCAGCACTGGAAAACATGAGCCAGGGCATCAGCGTAGTCGATGCCCAGCTCCAGCTTGTTGCGTGGAACAGCCGCTACGCGGCCTTGTTCAAATTTCCACCCGAACTGCTGCAGGTCGGTCAGCCGGTGGCCAATCTCACCGCATGGGCGTTGGGGCAGCTGAAGATCGGCAGCACACCGGGCGACACACCGGCCAAGGCACTGAACCGGCGGGTAACACACATGCGCCGCGGTACACCGCATCTTTCCGAGCGCATATTCCCCGACGACACCATCGTCGAGATCCGCGGCAACCCGATGCCCGGCGGCGGTTATGTCGCCACCTTCACCGACGTCACCGCGTTCCGGCGCGCCGAGGACGCCCTCAAGCGCAGCAATGAAACCCTGGAGCGCCGCGTGCAGGATCGCACCGCGCGCCTGGAGCTGGCCGTACACGAGGCCGAGCGCGCCAACGTGGCCAAGACCCGGTTCCTGACCGCCGTTGGCCACGACCTGATCCAGCCCCTGCACGCCGCGCAGTTGCTCACCGATGCGATGTCACAGCACATCGAGTCCGAGTTCCTCGACAGCTTCCTGCGCCAGATCCGTGGCGCACTGGACTCCACCGATGACCTGCTCTCGGGCCTGCTCGACATCTCACGACTGGAGGCCGGCGGTCTGGTCGCCGATCCGCGTCCGTTCGCGTTGTCGAACGTGCTCGACCCGCTGGCACAGGAGTTCTCCGTGCTGGCCGCCGCACGCGGCCTGCAGTTCCGCTACGTCCCTACGCGCGCCTGGGTGCACAGCGACCCGCTGCTGCTGCGCCGCGTACTGCAGAACTTCCTGGCCAATGCCATCCGCTACACCCGCAGCGGCGGCGTGCTGCTGGGCGTCCGTCGCCAAGGCGACACGCTGTCCATCGGCGTACACGACAGCGGCCCGGGCATCGCGCCCGAACAGCAGACGGTCGTGTTCGAGGAGTTCCAGCGCGGCGATCGCAGCAACGGCCAGGGGCTGGGCCTGGGGCTGGCCATCGCCCACCGGATCGCCGGCCTGCTGCACGCACCGCTGTCCCTGCACAGCGTGATCGGCCATGGCTCGGCATTCGCCATCGCGGTATCGCGCGCCTATCCGGTCCAGCCTTCGCGCAGCGAACCGCAGGCCACCACCAGCACCATCAAGGGGACGCGGGTGCTGGTGATCGACAATGATCCCGACGCGCTGGAAGCCATGCGCCAGATGCTGTTGGCCTGGGGCTGCGAGGTGACCGCGGTGCCCAACGGCGATGCCGTCGAGGCGTCGGCCCGCGACGCGGACCTGTGGTTGTTCGACTACCACCTGGACGATGGCGATACCGGCGTCCAGCTGTGGACCCGGCTGGCTGCCGCGCATGGGCAGCGCCCTACCGTGATCCTCAGCGCCGATACCGGCAGCCAGACCCGTGAAGCGGTGCGTGAGGCCGGCCTGTCGTTGTTGAACAAGCCGTTCAAACCACTGGCGCTGCGCTGGGCGATCAACCACCTGCTCGCCACACGTGGCGCGGCCACGGCAGGCACGTAGGCAGGCGCAGCTGCCTGCCGTTGATCAACAACGGCAGGCAGTCAACTCAGGCGTCTTCGGGTTGTTCGCGCAGCCGCAGTTCCTGGACATCGTCGATCTGCCGCGAGGCATCGGTCAGGCCCAGCTCGTGCAGGACGCGGATGGCCTGTGCGCGGTTGCGCACACCGAGCCGGCCCATGATGCGCGTCATATGCGCCTTGACCGTCCGCAACTGCACGCCCAGGCGGTCGGCGATCTGCTTGTTGAGCAGCCCCTCGGCCACCAGGCTCAGCACCTTGTACTGGTGCGCCGACAGGCTGGACAGGCGTGCGGCCAGGTCGGCGTCCTTGCTGAAGGGCGCCACCCGCGCGACGGTTTCGCGCAGCATCGCCGGTATCCAGCGCTCGCCATCGAGAACGGTCTGCAACGCCTGTTGCAGATCCACCAGCCCTGAACTCTTGGGCAGGTAGCCAGCCGCACCCAGGTCGATGGCGCGGCGGATCACCTGCGGCTCTTCGTTGGCCGAAACGATGATGATCGCCAGCCCCGGCTGCAATGCGCGGATCGTCGCCAGGCCGGCAAGGCCGTGATTGCCCGGCATGTGCAGGTCCAGCAGCATCAGGTCGATCTGCTGGTTCTCCAGTGCCTCAAGCACGCCATCGAGCGAATCGGCTTCGCTGATCTGCAGATCGACCACCGCCTCGTCGGCCGCGCGATGCAGCGCGGCTCTGAACAAGGGGTGGTCATCGGCGATGAGCAGGGTTGGCATCTCGGGCCGAGGTTAGCAAATCCCATCGCGGCTGAGCACGGGTACCTAGGTACGCTGGTATCTCCAGACCGGATTGATAGTGTGCAGCGATGAATACTTCCCGCCGTGCTTCCCTGCTTTGCGCCATGTTGCCGATCTTCGCGGGCAGCATCTCCGTCGCGGATGCCGCCGATCCCCGCGCGCCGGCCGCCGCGCCGGTGTTCGAACAATGGCGCGAGACGCCACATCGCGGCGGCGATGACCTGATGACGGCCGGGCTTGGGCTTGCAGGGCTGCGCGCCAGCGTAGCTCCCGCATTCGCCAACCCCGCCTCGCCTACGGCCGGGGAGGCCAGGCGGCGTGCGATCTGGAGCAGCTGGCGGGGCATCGCCGACCTGACCCCGGGTGGCGGCTTCGGCGAAATCTACGGCACGCTCCAGTCCGCACCGGGCCGCGAGTTCTCCGCCTACGGCCGCATCCCTGGCGCCAGCCAGCCGCATCGTGTCCTGGTGCAGATACCGGACAACTTCGATCCCGCACGCCGCTGCCTGGTAGCGACGGCGTCCTCCGGTTCGCGCGGCATCTACGGCGCGATTTCCGTGGCCGGCAGCTGGGGCCTGGCCCACGGTTGCGCCGTTGCCTACACGGACAAGGGCGCCGGCAGCGATTACTACGATCTGGACGCGGGTACTGGCTTCCAGGCCGATGGCACCCCGGCTGCCGATGGCGCGCTGGCGTTCGCCCCCGCCAAGGGAACGGCCGCGCACGGCGTCGCGTTCAAACACGCACATTCGGGCGACAACCCGGAAGCCGATTGGGGCCAGCACCTGGTACAAGCCGTGCAGTTCGGCCTGCAGGCCCTCGATCGCGCCTATCCGCAGTCGGCGCCCTTCACTCCGGCCAACACACGCACGCTGGGCGTGGGCGTATCCAACGGCGGTGGTGCGGTGCTGCGCGCTGCCGAGATCGAAGGCAACTGGTTTGACGCGATGGTGGCCGGCGAACCCAATGTGTCGGTCGCCGGCGCAGCGCCGCTCTACGACTTCGTGACCCAGGCCGCGCTGCTGATGCCCTGCGCCCTGCTGGCGGTCGATGATCTGCCGCAGCCGCCGGTGCAGGCACAGGCACGGCCGGTATGGACACAGCAATGCGCGGCACTGCGCACGGCCGGGCTGGTGCAGGGCGAGGACACCCAGGCACAAGCGCACTCGGCCCGTGAGCAACTTGCCAAGGCAGGCCTGAGCGAAGGCGCCTTGCGCGCCGGTGCATTCTCCACCGGCTTCGACCTGTGGCGCGCCATCGCAGTCACCTACGCATCGGCCTACGGCGGTTACGCCGCTGGCCAACATCCCTGCGGCTACACGTTCTCGGCCACCGCTGCCGATGGCAAACCGGGCACTGCGAGCGCCGAACTGCGCGCGAGCTGGTGGGGCGAAGCCGGTGGCATCCCGCCGGGCAGCGGCGTGATGCTGGTGGACGGCAATGCGGCGCAGGCACCGAATGATCCGCTGCGCGGGCTCAGCTGCCTGCGTTCGCTCTCCACCGGCGACAGCGCCGATGCCAAGCGGGTACGCGCCGGCATCGCCCGCGCCGCCGCCAAGGCGCCCCGCACCGGGCTTCCCATCGTGGTCATCCACGGCATCGATGATGGGCTGGTGCCGATCAGCCTGACCAGCGACCGCTACGTACCGCTGGCGCGTGCGGCCGGCGCGCAGATCGCCTACTGGCGCCTGACCAATGCACAGCATTTCGACTCGCTGCTGGCCTTCCCGGATTACCGCAAGCGCTATGTGCCGCTGCTGCCCTACCTGTTCGCGGCGATGGACCAGGTGTGGAATCACCTTGAGGACCCGGCACGCGGCCTTCCGCAGGATGCGCTGATCCAGACCACACCGCGCGCGGAAGCCCCGTTGCAGCCCGCGCAGCTTTCGATTCCCTCCGCATCCGGCCGCTGACACGGCCACCGCGTTGCTCCCCCAGGAACTCCCGATGCCCTCCACACCGCCGTCAAACCCGTCCGATGCGGGTGCTTACGCCTATCCGCTGCTGATCAAGCAATTGCTGCACACGCCCCTGGCGACCTGCCCCGGGCAGGAAATCGTCTATGGCGACAACGTGCGCCATGACTACCGCACCCTGCATGCGCGCATCGGCCAGTTGGCCGGCCTGCTGCAATCGTTGGGGGTGAAACCCGGCGATACGGTGGCGGTGATGGACTGGGACAGCCATCGCTATCTGGAAAGCTATTTCGCCGTACCGATGATCGGCGCGGTGCTGATGATGGTGAACATTCGCCTGGCGCCGGAACAGATCGCCTACACGCTCAACCACAGCGGCGCCCGGGTGATCCTGGCCAACCGCGAGTTCCTGCCGGTGCTCGACGGCATCGCCGAGCAACTGCCGGACCTGCGCACACGCGTCCTGCTGGACGACGAAGGCGGCCCGCTGCCCGACGGCTTTGCGACGGAATACGAAGCGGGCCTGCGCCAGGCCGAACCGGTCATCAGCTTCCCCGACTTCGACGAGAACACCCGCGCCACCACGTTCTACACCACCGGCACTACCGGCCTGCCGAAGGGCGTTTACTTCAGCCACCGCCAGCTCGTGCTGCACTCGTTGGCGGCGATGGCGGCACTGGGCAGCGCGCACCAGCAAGGTCGCCTGCATCGCGACGACGTCTACATGCCGATCACGCCCATGTTCCATGTCCATGCCTGGGGGCTGCCCTACGTGGCCACACTGATGGGCATCAAACAGGTCTATCCGGGCCGCTACCTGCCGGGTCGCCTGCTGGAACTGATCCGCCGGGAGAAGGTGACCTTCTCGCACTGCGTGCCGACCATCCTGCACATGCTGCTCGCCGATCCCGCCTCCGCACAGACCGACCTGCGCAACTGGAAAGTCGTCATCGGCGGCGCGGCGCTGCCACGCGCACTGGCGCAGCAGGCACTGGCGCGCGGCATCGACATCTTCGGCGGTTACGGCATGTCCGAGACCTGCCCGCTGCTGACCCTCGCCCAGCTCGATACCGAGGCACTGGCCGGTTCCGAGGACGAGCAACTGTCGCTGCGGACCAAGGCGGGCATCCCGGTGCCACTGGTGGACCTGCGCATCGTCGATGAGGACATGAACGACGTCGCCCACGATGGCCATGCAACCGGTGAAGTGGTCGTGCGCACGCCGTGGCTGACGCAAGGCTATCTGCACGACCCGGCGGCATCGGCCACGCTATGGGCCGGCGGCTACCTGCACACCGGCGACATCGGCAACATCGATGCCGGCGGCTACCTGCGCGTGACCGATCGCATCAAGGACGTCATCAAGACCGGCGGCGAATGGATCTCCTCGCTCGCGCTGGAAGACATCATCGCGATGCACCCTGAGGTCAGCGAGGTCGCGGTCATCGGCATCGCCGACCCCAAATGGGGCGAGCGCCCACTGCCGCTGGTGGTCAAGCGCGAAGGCAGCGTACTGACCGAAGCCGAAATCATCGAACTGGTCGCCGCGCGCAGCCGCTCCGGCGACATCTCCCGCTACGCGATCCCGGAACGGATCCGGTTTGTCGATGCGATAGCACGCACCAGCGTGGGCAAGATCAACAAGCGCAAGCTACGTGATCTGCACGACCTTCCGGCAGATCAAGGTGCCGTCGTCAGCGCTGGAAAACAGTAGGCCAGCAGGGGAACCCCTCGCTGCAGGACGGGCGTTCCGTCCTGCAGGCGCTGAGCGCTTACATCTGACCTCGGGCGATCGTCTCGGGATAAGGGGCAAGCCGCATCTCTTATGACTTGGCCCCAAATTCGAACTCTCCAGTTTCGGCAACGCGCTCCAAAGGCGAAAGCGGCACAGCAGCATTCCTGGAATTTCCCGAACGACATTCGAAACTAGCCGGTATCACTGCTCTCGTTCAGCAGGAAGTGCAAGGCGAGCTCATCACCACCAAACGCGGCCATTCGCACCAAACGCAATGCTGCTTCCTGATCGCTTGCCACCCCTTTCCCCCGAAGGAGGCAAAGACCATATTCATACTGCGCGGCAGGAAGGCCAGCATCCGCAGCCTCCCTGAAATAGCCCGCTGCAACGCCGTCATCGCGTTGAACAAAATCCCCGAACCTGTAATAGCAACCAAGTCTGTAAACAGCAGGCGCATAGCCCTTGGCTGCTGCACGTCTCAAGTCCATCAAACTGCGAATCTCAAAACCATCTTGATCTTCACCTGAAAGAGAGATTGTTGAAGACAAGAACAGTGCTTCAGCATCACCGGAGGAAAGCAGAGGCTGTATCAGCGCACGCGCAGCGGGAAAATCATCGGAATCGATGAGTTTGTCGAAGTTAGCTGTCAACGCGGTTGGCAATCTGGCGCTGGCCATGGGCGATCCTCACCACTCTGGTTGGGCTCCTGCAGGTGCGGCAGCTTTCAGCCCTCAGGCGTAGCGACCATCTTGTAAACCAGCTCGCCATCCACCCAGGTCGACAGCACCTTCAACTCATCCAGTTGTTCGGCGGGCATCGTCAACGGGTCGCGGTCCAGCACCACGAAATCGGCGCGCAGTCCACGCGCCAGCGTGCCGACTTCGCTCTGGTCATGGCCGGCCCACGCCGCGTCACTGGTAAAACCGCGTAGTGCCTCGGCCGCACTCAGGCGTTGCTCCGGCTGCCAACCGCCGGGCGGCTGACCTTCGCGATCCTGGCGGGTCACCGCTGCATACAGGCCCAGCCGCGGGTCCACCTGCTCGACCGGGAAGTCCGAACCCAACGCCAGTCGCGCGCCGCTGTGCAGATAGCGCTGCCACGCGTAGGCGCCCTTGACCCGCTCCGGCCCCACCCGCTGCTCGGCCCAGCCCATGTCCGAGGTCGCGTGCGTCGGCTGCATCGAGGCGATCACGCCGAGCTTGGCGAAGCGCGGAATGTCCTCCAGCGACACCACCTGTGCGTGCTCCACGCGCCAGCGATGGTCATTGTCCTTGTGCGTGCCCAGCACCTTCTCGTAGGTGTCCAGCACGATGCGGTTGCCGCGATCACCAATGGCATGCGTGGCGACCTGCACCTTGCAGCCGTCGGCCTTGCGCACGGCCACTTCGTAGTCCACCGGCGAGGTCATCAGCAGGCCACGGTTGTGCGGATCGTCGCTGTAGTCGGCCAGCAACGCGGCACCACGGCTGCCCAGTGCGCCGTCCATGAACAACTTGACGCCCCACATCTGCAGGCGACCGCCCGGATGCGCGTAAAGCCCGTTGCGGCACAGGTCGTCCAACGCACCCTGGTTGCCGTCGGCGTACGCGTCGATGCGCAGCGGCAGCTTGCCCTGGTCGGCCAGGCGCTTCATCAGGGCCAGGTCTTCGCGCGACACGCCCATGTCGTGCACACCGGTCAGGCCGTTGCGCACAGCCGCCTGCAACGCGGCCAGCAGGCGCTTCTCGCGTACCGCGTCATCCGGTGCAGGAATGTGTGCGCTGACCAGCGCCGCAGCCCCATCGATCAAAACGCCGGTCGGCTTGCCAGCGGCATCACGCAGGATGCGCCCGCCTTCCGGCTGCCAGTCACCCGCAAATGGTTTGCCCGCCTTTTCGGCGATGCGCAGCGCCGCGCTGTTGACCCAACCGGCATGGCCATCGACGCGATCCAAGTACAACGGCCGCTCAGGGAACGCCGCATCCAGGTCGGCCACGGTCGGGAATGCGGTGTTGTCCCAGCGGTTCTGGTCCCAACCCGCGCCCAGCAGCCATTCGCCCGGGGCCAACGTTTTCTCGAACGCCTTCAGCCGCTCCACCACTTCAGCGCGGCTGCGCGCACCGGTGAGGTCGGCCTGCGCCAGCGTGTTGCCCAGGTAGACCAGGTGCGCATGCGCATCGATCAAACCCGGCACCACCACCGCATCGCCGGCATCGATGCGCGGCGCCTGCGGATACAACTGCAACATGGCCTCGGCGCTGCCCACGTCCAGCAGACGACCGCTTTCGGTATCCCATGCCAAGGCGCCGGCCGACGGCTGGGCCGGATCACCGGTGCGGATGGTATCGGCGACAAGCACCCGCACTTCGGCGTGGGCCGGGCTCAACTGCAGACAGGGAAGCAACAGGGCAAGACAGGCAGCACGGCGCATTGCGGACACTCCCGAACAGGACCCGGCGACTATGCCGACATCCTGTTGGGCTTACAAACCGGACTTGTCCAGGGCCGCCTGGCGGGCCTGCAATCAGTCGGCGCTCACGTCCACGCGCACCCGGATGCGCTCACCGGGGTGATAGTCGCGCCGCGTGTGGTACTGCCTGCCGGCATATTCGTAGGTGACGTCGTAGCCATCGACACGCTCTTGCTCACTGCCGTATCCGCTTGGCTCACACACGCGCACGTCGCCACGGCGATAGTCCTGGCTGCGGCTGTTGGCGTCATAGATGGCCCGGCCTGCGGCGCCACCGGCAATCGTACCGACGGCGGTGCCCAGGTAACGGCCATCACCGCCACCAACGCGGCTGCCAAGCACAGCGCCGGCCAGGCCACCGATCACCATGGCGACCTGCCGTCCCGAGTCAGTGCCCTGGCGGTAAGCGCCTTTGTCATAGCCACCGTCGTAGCGGCCATCGTTGCGGTATGCGCCGTCATCGCCGCCGTAGACGTAGTCGCCCTCGCTGCGCTGGTAGCAACGCTCGCTCTGGCCCTGGCTGTGACCAACGATGATCGGGTCCACCCGCACCACGCGCGCGTAGTCGTAGGCGGGGCTGTTGTCATTCGGGTAGCCCGCAGGCCGGTACTGGCCATCGTCGTAACGCGGATCAGGACGATATTGGCCGTCGTCGTAACGCTGGGCCGATGCAGTGAAGGCGGCCAGGCCGCCCAGGGTCAGAACACCGGCAAGAGACAGCGAACGAAGCATGGCGAAGGCGCACCCGGGTGGAATAGCGCGATGCTCAGCCGCGCAGGGTGAAACGCCCCTGAACCGGACGGGCAAGGCCTCGATGGCCCTGCCCGTCCGCTTCGCGATCAGGCGGAAAACTCGGTTTCCAGCGTAATCGGCACTGCGCTGAGCGCCTTGGAAACCGGGCAGTTCTGCTTGGCGTCATCGGCAATCGCGCGGAACTTCACCTCATCCAGGCCCGGCACCACCGCCTTGACCTTCAGCCGGATCTGCGAGAACTGCGGCCCGCCTTCCATCGACAGATCGACATCGGCGCGGGTGTCCAACGATTTGGGCGGGAAGCCGGCTTCGCTGAGCTTGGCCGACAGTGCCATGGTGAAGCAGCCGGCATGCGCGGCGGCGACCAGCTCCTCCGGATTGGTGCCCTTCTCATCGCCGAAGCGGCTGTTGAAGGCGTAGCGGGTGTTCTCCATCAAGCCACTTTGTGGCGTACTCAGCCGGCCCTGTCCGGTCTTCAGATCACCTTCCCAATGTGCGGTTGCATGGCGCGAGATACCCATGGAGCGACTCCTGTTGGTGGATGCGTGGCCAGCGTAGAACAGGAACTGTTAGCGCATTGTGCGGCGCGGCGACCAGGACCTGCGCTGCCGACCGGCGAACCATGGCAGGCCGCGCAACGCATGCAGTCGAGCGCTGTTTTCCAGCCACTTCTGCCATCGATGAGCGGCTCAAAGGTGCTCAGAAGCAATTTTTATGGGCTTTTTTGTCGATTGCCTATTGGCGGCGTGCAATTGATGCCCTACATTTCGCTTGCCGACGGGGTCGGCACGACCAACAACCAACCGTTCAATGGAACAGGAAATCATGGCAAAGACCGCTAAAAAGGCTGCCCCGAAGAAGGCAGTGAAGAAAGTCGCCACCAAGGCTGCAGCCAAGCCGGCCGCTCCCAAGCCGATCAAGGAAGCTCTGACCAAGTCGGGTCTGGTTGCTCACATCGCCGAAGCCACCAGCGTTGCTGCCAAGGACGTGCGCGCCGTGTTCGCCGCCCTGGAAGGCGCCGTGGCCGCTTCGGTCAACAAGAAGGGCGCTGGCAGCTTCACCCTGCCGGGCCTGCTCAAGATCACCACCGTGAGCGTGCCTGCCAAGCCGAAGCGCAAGGGCATCAACCCGTTCACCAAGGAAGAGCAGTGGTTCGCCGCCAAGCCGGCTACCACCAAGCTGAAGGTTCGTCCGCTCAAGAAGCTCAAGGACGCCGCGCTGTAATCAGCGCCCGCCTTTGACGGACCAGAACGGGACGGCGCTGCCGTCCCGTTTTTTTTGCCCGTGCGATGTGCGGCAGCGCTCAACTTGGTCGTCACTTTTCCGGATGGGCCCGCGCTGGAACACATCGCCGGCCGGAACCCGACAGCCACTGCCATCAGGCAGAAAGCGCTGCATGGGCCTCAGCGTTCCATGTGCGAAGCCAGTTTTGCACTGGAACACAGCGTGTTGGCTCAACGCCTCGTCCCGGGGCGGGACCCGGCCTATGGTGGCACCCATCCCCCTCCCTACCGATGCCGCCAACATGTCATACAGCAAGCATCGCTACCGCATCACCGTTACGCCCATCGAAACCGACGGCAAACAGTGCAGCGGTCGTTGCACCATCGAATTTGAACAGCGCAGCCAGTACAACTGGATGCGTCAACTCGAGTCCGCGCAGAGCCAACGCCGGCTTTCCTGCAACGATGACGCCAGCGTGGTCGTCGTCACCGGGCTGCTGGAAACCCTGGCTGAATCCACCGCCAGGCCGGACAGCCCGCTGGCCACGCTGCAGCCGGAACTGGACCAGCTCCTGCACAAGCTGCAGCAACTGCAGGTCACTGACTGATACCGGTGCGGCGCTAATTGACCGTTCACCCGGTGCGGTTATCGTGCGTACTCCATCCTTGATGCAACTGCCGCGAGCCCTCCGATGAACCTGCGCCACCTGCTCCTGCCCGTCATCGCCTGCGTGGCGATGGCTACCACCGCCCACGCCGCGCCACAGGTCAAAGGGCAGCAGCTCACGGTCGGTGCTGCCGACGTGCAGCAGTATCTGGATGGCAGCTTCCCGCGCACGCAGAAAGCCCTGGGCGGCTTGTTGGCACTGACCGTCAGCCAACCACGGCTGACCCTTCCGCAGGGCAGCCGCCTGGACCTGGCTTTCAGCCTGGCCATGGCCGCCGGTGGTTCGTCGATGCCGGTGGGCAACGTCCAGATCAGCAGCGGCCTGCGCTACAACCCGCAGACGCAGGGCTTCCACCTGGAGCAGCCCACCGTGGACGAGTTCCAGCCGGCGATGGCCGGCGGCGAGCTGGATTCCAGCACCCGCAGCCTGCTCAACAGCTGGCTGGCCGACTACGCCCGACGCGAGCCGATCTACAAGATCGACCCGGCCATCGCCCAGGTGATGGGCGCGTTGCAGGTGGAGTCGGTGGGCATCGAGAACGGCCGCATCGCAGTCAACTTCAACAAGAACCTGGGCAGCTTCGTGCCCCAGGGCCTGCTCGGCAACTGAAGCAATCGGCCCACCGTAAACGGAGCGAAGGCCGCGCAAGCGGCCTTCGTTGTATGTGCAGGCCGGGATGGAATCCCTGCCGATGGCGCGCCCATCAGCGAGCGGCGGAGACCACAGTTCCCCGATCCCCGCCCAGGCTCAGCGCTTGGGCTGGAGCATTGTGCCGGTGCACTTGGGCGAGCCGCAGCGGCATTCCCAGATCTTCTTCAGGCGCGCGGTGTGGCGCTCGGCCAGGGTGATGCCGTAGTTGTAGGTCAGTTCCTCGCCCGGCTTGATGTCACGCAGGGCTTCGATGAGCACCTTGTCGGCAGCGCGATCATCGCCTTCGGCCTCGGCGATCACCGCCTCGCAGTTCGGGTCGCAGCTGTGGTTGATCCAGCGCGCGTCATTGCCCTTGTGGTTGGCATCGATGACGTAATCGTCATTCAGGGTGAACAGGAAGGTATGCCCGCTTTCCACATCGCCGGTGTCGTCGGCATCCACTTCGGCGTGGGTACGACGCTTGCCCTTGTACTCGATGACGCGCGCACCTTTCTTGATGTCTGCCACGGCAAAGACGCCGTTGCCGTGGATGCTGGATTTGCGCGCCTGGATCTTCTTGGGCATGTATCTGGCCGGAACTTGAGGGAAGTCAGTGATTCTCGCCCATAGCGCGGGAAACATGGAACAGGACATGAGGATTGGAAGATCCCCCGCGGGGCCGGCAGGCTCCAATTAATTGGTATGAGAAATGCGCAAGGACAACGACGCAGGCCGCCTCCGATGCGCTTCGTGGTAGCCCGCTCCTCCTCGCCCGTCATTCGTTCACGCCCGATCCCGCCGTTTCCTGAACAGCAAAACTTGGACCGGAGGCGATCAAAGCGTACAATTTTGGTCCCCTTTGATCGCCAGCCGCCGAGATGCTCCGCGTCACCAAGCTCACCGATTACGCCACCGTCGTCATGACCGTGCTTGCCGCACGGCCAGCCGAAGTGCTGAGCGCGACCGAGCTGGCCGAGGCCGCCGGGCTCGAGCCGCCCACCGTCAGCAAGCTGCTCAAGCCGCTGGCACAGGCCGGACTGGTGGAAGGCCTGCGCGGCGTGCGCGGCGGCTACCGCCTGACCCGCCCGGCCAACGAGATCACCCTGATCGAGATCGTCGAGGCAATGGAAGGCCCGCTGGCGATCACCGAATGCAGCCAGGGCCAGAGCCATTGCGGCATCGCCAGCCAATGCGGCGTGCGCGCGAACTGGCGGCTGATCAACGACGTGGTCGCCGATGCCCTGCGCGGCGTCACCCTTGCCCAGATGCTGCACCCCCTTCCCCTTGCAAGCGAACGCCGGCGCATCAGCGTCGACGTCGTGTCCTGAACAAACGTAGGCAGCCCGATGGCCACCGAAATCATTGAGAACGTCGGCACCACCGACACCCCGAACCGTGAGATCCACGAACAGCTGGGTCGCAAGTACGACGCCGGCTTCGTCACGGATATCGAATCCGATTCGTTCCTGCCGGGCCTGAACGAGGACGTCATCCGTGCGCTCTCGGCCAAGAAGGAAGAGCCCGAATGGATGACCCAGTGGCGCCTGGATGCCTACCGTCACTTCCTGACCATGCACCAGCCGGACTGGGCCAAGCTGGAGATCGCCCCGATCGACCTGCAGGCGCTGAGCTACTACTCCGCGCCGAAGGGCCCGAAATACAAGTCGCTGGATGAGGTGCCCAAGGAACTGCTGGACACCTACGACAAGCTCGGCGTGCCGCTGCATGAACGGGCCAAGCTGGCCGGCGTGGCGGTGGATGCCGTGTTCGACTCGGTGTCCGTCGGTACCACCTTCCGCAAGGAGCTGGCCGAGAAGGGCGTGATCTTCTGCTCGATCTCCGAAGCCATCCGCGAATATCCGGAGCTGGTCCAGAAGTACCTGGGTACGGTAGTGCCGGTCGGCGACAACTACTTCGCCGCGCTCAACTCGGCGGTGTTCTCCGACGGCAGCTTCGTGTTCATCCCGGCCGGCGTGCGCTGCCCGATGGAGCTGAGCACCTACTTCCGCATCAACGCCAACAACACCGGCCAGTTCGAGCGCACCCTGATCATCTGCGAGGACCGTGGCCACGTCTCCTATCTGGAAGGCTGCACCGCGCCGATGCGCGATGAGAACCAGCTGCACGCCGCGGTGGTCGAGCTGGTGGCGCTGGAAGATGCCGAGATCAAGTACTCCACCGTGCAGAACTGGTACCCGGGCGACGAGAACGGCGTCGGTGGCATCTACAACTTCGTCACCAAGCGTGCCGAATGCCGTGGTGCACGCTCCAAGGTGACCTGGACCCAGGTGGAAACAGGTTCGGCCATCACCTGGAAGTACCCGTCCTGCGTGCTGCTGGGCGATGACTCGGTGGGCGAGTTCCACTCGGTGGCGCTGACCCACCACCGCCAGCAGGCCGACACCGGCACCAAGATGATCCACGTCGGCAAGCGCACCAAGAGCAAGATCATTTCCAAGGGCATCAGCGCCGGCCGTGGCCAGAACACCTACCGCGGTCTGGTCAAGGTGGCCGCCGGTGCCGATGGCGCGCGCAACTACACCCAGTGCGACTCGCTGCTGATCGGCAAGAAGTGCGGCGCCCACACCTTCCCCTACATCGAGGTGAAGAACCCCAGCGCCACCGTCGAGCACGAGGCCACCACCTCCAAGATTTCCGACGACCAGATGTTCTATTGCCGCTCGCGCGGCATCGACCAGGAAAACGCGGTGTCGATGATCGTGGACGGCTTCTGCAAGCAGGTGTTCAAGGAACTGCCGATGGAATTTGCGGTAGAAGCCAAGAAGCTGCTGGAAGTCTCGCTGGAAGGGTCGGTCGGATGAGCCGCCTGCCCCTGCTCCTGCTGGCGCTGCTGCCGCTTGCGGCCTCCGCCGCCTCACCCGGCAAGGCCTGCGACAACGCCCGCACCCAGCTGGAAATCAACGAGTGCGCCGCCCAGGAAGCCAGCGCCGCCGATGCCGAGCTCAACGCGGTGTACCGGCAGGTGATGCAGCAGCTGCAGGGCCAGCCGGTGGCCGTGGAAAAGCTGCGCGCCGCCCAGCGCCTGTGGATTCCACTGCGCGATGCCGATATCGCCGCGCGCTACCCGGTTGGCAAGGATGAGAACCCGCGTGTGTTGTACGGCTCGATGTACCCGATGCTGTACTCCGCCGCCAAGGCCGACCTCACCCGGCAGCGCACCCAGTGGCTACGCGCCACCTTCATCGATCGCGCCGAAGGCGACCTCTGATCGCCCCGCTCCCTACTTATTGAAGACCGCACCCTCATGCTGAAGATCGAAAACCTCCACGCAAGCATCGGCGACAAGGAAATCCTCAAGGGCCTGTCGCTGCAAGTGAAGCCCGGTGAAGTACACGCCATCATGGGCCCCAACGGCGCCGGCAAGTCCACGCTGGGCAACGTGCTCGCCGGTCGCGAAGGCTATGACGTCACCGAAGGCAGCGTGCAGTTTGAAGACGGCGACCTGCTGGAGCTGGCGCCGGAAGAACGCGCTGCTGCCGGCCTGTTCCTGGCCTTCCAGTACCCGGTGGAAATCCCCGGCGTGAACAACACCTACTTCCTGCGCGCCGCGCTCAACGCACAGCGCAAGGCACGTGGCCAGGAAGAACTGGATTCGATGCAGTTCCTCAAGCTGGTCCGGCAGAAGCTGGCCGTGCTGCACCTGAAGGACGAGCTGCTGCACCGTGGTGTCAACGAAGGCTTCTCCGGCGGTGAGAAGAAGCGCAACGAGATCTTCCAGCTGGCCGTGCTGGAGCCGAAGCTGGCGATCCTGGACGAAACCGACTCGGGTCTGGACATCGACGCGCTCAAGAGCGTGGCCGACGGCGTCAACGCACTGCGCTCGCCGGAGCGCTCGTTCCTGGTCATCACCCACTACCAGCGCCTGCTCGACTACATCAAGCCGGACGTGGTGCACGTGCTGGCCGAGGGCCGCATCGTCAAGAGCGGCGGCCCGGAGCTGGCCCTGGAACTGGAAGCGCACGGCTATGACTTCCTGAAGGACCGCGTGGTGCGCGAGGCGGCCAAGTAATGAATGCCCTGCTCGACTCACTGGCCGCCGGCTTCTGCGGCAGCAACGAGCGCGCCGAGCTGCTCGAGGCCGCGCTGAAGACCGGCCTGCCCGCCGCGCGCAACGAAGCGTGGAAGTACACCTCGCTGCGTCAGCTCGAACGCCGCCGCTTCACCGCCGCGCCGCTGCAGGCACCGTCCATCGACGCCGCGCTGCTGGCCGACATTCCGGCCCCGCGCCTGGTGTTCGTCAATGGCCGCCCCAGCGACGCCCACAGCGACCTGTCCGGGCTGGATGCCGGCGTGCAGGTACGCACGCTGTCGGCGGTGAAGGAAAGCGAGCCGGAAGCCACCCGTTTCCTCGGCCGCCGTTTCAACCGTGCCGAGGAAGTCTTCGCCCAGCTCAACGCCGCACTCGCCGACGAGGGCGTGCTGGTGCAGGTGGAGGCCGGCACCGGCAGCACCACGCCGCTGCACCTGGTGTTCGTCAGCGCCCCGGACGAAAGCGACCGCGCCTGGCACCACCGTCATTTCATCGAGCTGCGCCGCGGCGCCACGCTGGGCCTGGTCGAGCACCACCTGCAGGCCGGCGACAGCGCGCACCTGGACAACACCCTGGTGCACGTCCACCTGGCGCAGGACGCGGTGCTCTCGCATGCCCGCGTGCAGGCCGACAGCGCCCGCGTCACCTCGCTGCTGCGCACCGACGCTGTGCTGGCGCGCGATGCGCAGTACCGCCGCATCGATCTGGAACTGGGCGCGGGCTTGAGCCGCCATGAGCTGAACGTGCGGCTGGAAGGCGACAACGCAAAGCTGGTCGCCAACGGCGTGCTGCTGGGCACCGGCCGCCGCCACATCGATACCCGCCTGGGCATCGAGCATATCGCCCGCGACACCAGCGCCGAGCTGCTGTGGCGTGGCGTTGCGGCCAACCGCAGCCGCGTGGTGTTCCATGGCGGCATCAACATCCGCGAAGGCGCCGACGGTACCGACGCCAACCTGTCCAACAAGAACCTGCTGCTGTCCGCCGACGCCGAGATCGATACCCAGCCGACGCTGGTCATCGACGCCGACGAGGTCAAGGCCGCGCATGGCGCGACCGTGGGCCAGCTCGACGCCAATGCGCTGTTCTACCTGCGCTCGCGCGGCGTGCCGGCCGAACAGGCCCGCGCCATGCTCAGCGCCGCGTTCTGCCATGAGCCGCTGGCAGCCGTGGACGGGGTCCTCACCGAGAAGCTGGCCCGTCACCTGGACCAGGCACTGCAACAGGCTGGCATGGCATGAACCTCTCCTCCCCGCGTCCGATCCATCCCCCGGCCACCGCCCCCGACTGGGAGCGCGTGCGCGCCGATTTCCCGCTGTTGATGCGTGAGGTCAACGGCAAGCCGCTGGTGTATTTCGACAACGCCAACACCGCGCAGAAGCCGCTGCAGGTGATCGGCGCGGTGGACGAGTTCTACCGCCGCTACAACGCCAACGTCAGCCGCGCGGTGCATGCGCTGGGCACCGAGGCCACCGACGCCTACGAAGGCGCACGCACCAAGCTGGCGCGCTTCCTCAACGTACGCAGCGATGAGCTGGTGCTGTGCAGCGGCACCACTTTCGCCATCAACCTGGTGGCGTACTCGTGGGCGTTGCCGCGGCTGAAGGCCGGTGACGTGATCCTGGTCTCGCGCATGGAGCACCACGCCAACATCGTGCCGTGGCAGCTGGTGGCACAGCGTACCGGCGCGACCATCCGTGTGGCCGAGATCAGCCCCGATGGCAGCCTGGACATGGACGCGCTGCACGCGGCAATGACCCCGGAAGTGAAACTGCTGGCGCTGACCCACGTTTCCAACGTGCTGGGCACCATCAACCCGGTGCGCGAAATCTGCCGTGAAGCGCACAAGCGCGGCATCGTCACCGTCATCGACGGTTCGCAGGCCGCCCCGCACCTGAGCGTGGACGTGGCGGCCATCGGTTGTGATTTCTATGCGATCACCGGCCACAAGATGTGCGGCCCGACCGGCACCGGCGCACTGTGGGCACGCCGCGAGCTGCTGCAGGAAATGCCGCCGTTCATCGGTGGCGGCGAGATGATCAAGGAAGTCAGCTTCGACGGCACCGTGTTCAACGATGCCCCGCACAAGTTCGAAGCCGGCACCCCGAACATCGCCGGCTTCATCGGCCTGGGCGTGGCGGTGGACTACCTGGAAGAACTGGGACGCAGCCACATCGAAACACGCGAGCAGGAACTGCTGGCCCACTTCACCGAGGAACTGCAGCGCGTCGATGGCGTGCGCATCTTCGGCACCACGCCGCACAAGGCCGCGGTGGTGTCGTTCCTGGTCGAAGGCGCGCACTCGCACGACCTGGCCACCCTGCTCGACCTGCAGGGCGTGGCAGTCCGCTCCGGCCAGCACTGCGCGCACCCGCTGCTGCAGTACTACGGCGTCGCCGCCACCTGCCGCGCCTCGCTCGCGTTCTACAACACGCATGAAGAGATCGAATCGTTCATGGCAGCATTGAAGAAGGTCCGCGCCCTGCTGGGTTGAACGGCGGTACCGGGCGACCATCTTGTCGCCCCTTCGCAACTGTGCCAGCCTCCCGACCGAGCCTCGGGGGAAGCGCATGAGCGTAAACAAGGAACGGTACTGGGCGCTGGCATGGTTGATGACAACGGTGCTCTGGCCCTGCCTGGCATGGGCCGCGATGGATGTGGTGAAGCCGGGACAGCTCCCGGCGCTCAAGCCGGACGAAGGCTTTGTGCTGGTCGCCGTGGACAGCAACGTCGACCTGTACCAGGTGCGCGTCAATCGCGACGGCAAGGTCTGGGGCAGCGGCACCATGACCGACCTGAAAAGCGGCCAGAGCTACCGCCTGTACGTCGCCCCGGTGGGCCGCTACAAATGGCGTGAACTGTCGCTGGCCTACGGGTTCCGCTACCAACTGGGCAACGACAAGGAATTTGAGTTCGACGTTGCCGCCGGCGCCATTGCCTACCCCGGCGATCTGGTTTTTCGCCCCACCTCGTTCTGGCGTGCCGATATCCGTCGCTCGAACCGGGGCCTTGCAGCGATCAACTGGCTGCAGCGCAACCATCCGGCGATCTACAGCCAGTACGCCCTGAACTACTCGGGCCATTACCCGGATCCGTTCCCTGCGTTCTACAAGGACATTGCCGCGTCGCAGACGCCACCGCCGCCGGATCCGACTCCTGCCGGGACCGGTGGCGCCGATACGCAGAAGGATGAGGAGCTGGCCAAGCAGGAAGCCGCAGCCGATCCGTGGTGGCGCCATTCCAGGATCATCGCTACCAGCCTCAATCCGGCCGGCACGCTGTTGGTGCAACAGGTCCGCCAGGCACCCGGAAAATGGGACCTGGACCTGATCGACCTGCGCAACAGCACCGTCATCCGCCTGGCCTCGGCCGACATGCCATTGGCGAGCTTGCGCTGGGCCAGTGACCAGACGCTGCTGGTTTCAACCCGCTTGTCCGACGGCACCCATCGCGTTTCGGTGGTGCGCATGCAAAGCGATGCGCAGGGCAAGCGCTCCTTTTCAACGTATCAGATTCCGATCAACGGCTCGGTGCTGGACCTGCTGCCCAAGCAGCCGGACCACATCCTGTTTGCCAGCTACAGCCGCAAAGGCGAGCTGATGGTGCATACGCTGGAGGTGGGCAACAAGGCGGCGGTTGAAGCCTTCCGCCCTCAGTTTCGCGAGCGCTTGAACAGCGGGCTGTCCGATGACGTCTGGTGGTTGGCCGACGGTGATGGTGCCCTGCGCATGGGCATTGTCCGTCGCGGCGAGGACCACTTCCTGGTCCGCCGCAACCTGGGGCTTCATGAGGACGTGATGAACCTGTCCGAAGAGAACGATTTCGATCCCATCGGCATTTCTCCGGACGCCTCCAGGATCTACGCGTTGACCGACAAGGATCGCGCCCAGCGCGATCTCGTGGAGTTCGACGTCGCGACCCGAACCATCACCCGAACCCTGTATACGCAACCCGGTACCGATGTGCACACGGCACTGTTCGACGAACAACGCAATGTCATCGGCGTGGAGTATTACCGCAGCGGGCAGTTGCTGACGCATTACTTCCAGGAGGCCGATGCGAAGGTCGCCGCGCAGGTCGCTGCGGCCTTTCCCGGTCGCACGGTCGAGCTGGTGGAACGAAGCCGTGACGCTCACAGCCTGATCCTGCGCGTGGACGCGGCCGACATGCCGCCGCAGCTCTACCACCTGGACGTGACAAAAGGCGTGGCAGCACAGGTGGGCGAGTCGTTTCCGTGGCTGGCCGAACGCACGTTCGCTCCCACGCATACCCTGCAGTTCACCGCCGCAGATGACCTCAAGGTCGATGCATTCCTGACCCTTCCGGCGGGCGCCGCGCCCAGGCCGCTTGTGGTGTTTCCGCATGGCGGCCCGATCGGCGTGGCCGACAGCCTGCACTTCGATCCCGAAGTGCAGTTCTTCGCCTCGCGCGGCTACGCGGTATTGCGGGTGAATTTCCGTGGCTCTGAAGGCTACGGCCGAGCGTTCCGCGAGGCCGGGCACCGCAATTACGGCAGCGGCATCGAGAATGACATTGATGCCGCGATCAAATTCGCACTCGCCCGGTATCCGATCGATGAACAACGCATGTGCGTGGTGGGTACCAGTTACGGCGGCTACTCTGCGCTGGTATCGGCGGTGCGCTGGCCTGAGCGGTTTCGCTGTGCCGTCTCCATTTCCGGGGTCAGTGATCGTCTGCTTTTCTTTACCGCCAGCGACACCGCGCGAAGTGAGAAAGGCCGCCAACTGGCCGAGAAGCTGATGGGCAACCCCAATGAGGATCTGGCCGCCATGCGCAGCACCTCGCCGTTGTACCAGTACCAGGTGCTGACCACCCCGGTCATGCTGGTACATGGCAAACAGGACGCACGCGTGGATTTTGAACACAGCCGACGCATGGCGCGGATGCTGTCACTGGCGGGCAGGCCGGCCAGCGAACTCTACTTTGATGATGAAGGGCATGGCTTCGACTCGCCGGCCAACAAGACCAGGGCATGGGAGCAGATCGCCAGCTTTCTCGACAGGGCAATGCACAAGCAGCAAGCCGCGGCCGCAACCGGCTCTGCACAAACCGGCGCCGGCAAAGGCCCGCAGGAAACAGCCGGGCTAGAATGAGCACCATGGACGCCATCACCTACCGCACCGCTACCACCGCCGACATCCCGGCCCTGATCGAACTGGTCACCTCCGCCTACCGTGGCGACGCCTCGCGCGTGGGCTGGACCACCGAAGCAGACATCCTTGATGGGCAGCGCATTGATGCCGAAGGCATCCAGGCTGACCTGGAGCGTCCGCGCAGCGTGATTCTGCTGGCCGAACAGGCCGGCCAACTGATGGCCTGCTGCCATGTCGCTGACGAAAATGGCCATGGCTATTTCGGCATGTTCGCGGTCAACCCCAAGGCACAGGGCGGCGGTGTCGGCAAGCAGATGATGTTGCAGGCCGAACGCCATGTGCTGGAGCAGTGGCAACTGCCGCTGATCCAGATGACGGTGATCGACTGCCGCGACGAGCTCATCGCTTTCTACGAACGTCGTGGCTATGTCCGCACCGGCATCAAGAAGCCATTCCCGTACGGCGATGAGCGCTTCGGCATTCCCAAGCGCGATGACCTGCAGTTCGAGGTATTGGAGAAGCCGCTGGGAGCCACCGCATGAGCGAGACCTGGACCTTCATCTGTGCCAGCGAGGAACTGCTGCCCGGCGAAATGAAGACCGCCTTCGACGAGGTAACCGGCACCCCGTTGGTCGTGTTCAACCTCGATGGCGAACTGTATGCATTGGAAGACCAGTGCAGCCATGAGGAATTCGAACTGTCCTCGGGTGTGATCGACCCGGCCGAAGGCAGCATCGAGTGCATCCTGCACAGCGCCCGCTTCGATATCCGCAGTGGCAACGCCCTGTGCGCACCGGCCTATACGCCGGTGCCCAAGTTCCCGGTCAAGCGCGAGCACGGCGGCATCTGGTCGCGCGACGACCGCGACTGACCACCCCACGGCACCACCCGGGCGCGAAACCCGCGCCGCGCCCCTCTCCTGATCCTCCCGCAATGCCCGCCTCCGGCTTCCGGCCCATGGCGGGCGTCAGCCGTGCCCCTTGCCCCGCGCAAAACCGGCTTCGACAGACGTTACGCCCATCTCGCCGTCATGGGCTCGGCAGGCACGACAGCGCCGGCGGCCCCGCAATACCGGCTGTCCCACTTCGGTCCAGGTCGCCGTCGCCACAGCCCGGTCGGCAACGGTTTCAGAGCTGGCGGCGCTTGGGAAACAAGCGGCCCAACATGCCAGCCCACTGTCCCGGGAACACCTTCAGCCGGCCACCCAATATTGATAACGCAAACAATTCTCAATAAGATGCGCATCCATTGCACTTTGCAATGATTTTTTAACACAACGAACCCATGCCCCACCCTCCCTCCACGGCTCTTCAGCGACCTGCCGCCTTCGTGCTGCAGCGCCTGCCGTGGTTGATGCTGGCATTCGGGTTGCTGTTGGCCTGGACGATGCTGGCAGGACACCCCAGCGCGGCACCAGATGCGTTGCCGAGCACGGGCTTCGACCAGGTCAGTGCCGTTCCTGGCGGCGGTCATCCGGCAGACCTGCCGGACATGGTTGCCATTTCCGAATCCGGCGCCGAATCCTCACGCACTGCACGTCCGCGCCCGACCCCGGCCGACCTGCTCACTTCATTGATGATCGGCGTCGTACCGAGCCGCATGTTCCTGGCTGCCGCAACCGACACCCGGCTGCGGCATGCGCTTGAGCGCTCGCACCACTATCCGGCGGCACCTTATCTGCTGTTGAACCCCGGCCACGCCCCGCCGCTGGCCTGATCGCGTTCGTCCCTGGCCTCGCGCCAGCGCTTCAACCGCAATCCAGTTCCCTTCAAGACGCCTGCAAGCCACCGAAACCGGGCTGTTCCTGCCCTGTCGTTGCCCGCCAGCCGTCGATATCGATCCGTCCTCTGCTGCGCGTCCGCCCCCAGCGTCGTTTCAACGCCATCGGGCGCGTTGCCTCCATCCCCTTTCCCTACCTGCCGATTACCCATGACGCATATCAAGAGCCGCAAGCATGCTTCCCCGACCCGCAGCGTCGGCACCCTGGCCTCGACCGCCGGCCTGATCACCGGCCTGGTCGCATTCCCTTCATTGGCCCTGGCGCAGTCCGCCGAGCGCGACGCCCGCACCCTGGACCAGGTCGAGGTGCATGCCACCACCGGCTTCAAGAGTGAGAAGTCGGCCAACAACAAGTACAGCCAGTCGCTGCAGAACACCCCGCAGACCATCCAGGTCATCACCGGTGACCTGTTCAACCAGCAGGGCGCCACCACCCTGACCGAAGCCCTGCGCAACAGCGCTGGCGTCGGCACCTTCTACGCGGGCGAGAACGGCAACACCAGCACCGGTGACACGGTGTACATGCGCGGCTTCGACAGCTCCAGCAGCATCCTCGTGGACGGCATCCGCGACCTGGGTTCGATCTCCCGCGACGTGTTCAACACCGAGCAGGTGGAAGTGCTCAAGGGCCCGGCCGGCACCGACATCGGCCGCACCGCGCCGACCGGCGCGATCAACATGATCACCAAGCAGGCCAACCTGCGTGATGCGGTCTCCGGCAGCCTCTCCGCCGGCGTGGACGGCCAGCAGCGCGCCACCGCCGACTGGAACCAGACCCTGGGCGCCACCTCTGCGCTGCGCCTGAACGCGATGTGGCAGGACAGCGATGTCGCCGGCCGCGACCACGTCAACAACAAGCGCTGGGGCCTCGCACCGTCGTTCGCCTTCGGCCTGGGCACCGCGACGCGTTACTTCCTGAACCTGCAGTACCTCAAGCAGGACAACATCCCGGACGGTTTCGTGCCGACCATCGGCCTGCCGGGCTGGACCCCGCAGCCGGGTCTGGAGCATCTGGCCGGCCATCCGGTGAATCCGGAGAACTTCTACGGCACCGTCTATGACCACGACGATGTGACCACGCAGCAGGCCACGTTCCGTTTCGAGCATGATTTCTCGGACACCTTCAAGCTCACCAACACCGCACGCTGGGGCAAGACCGAGCAGGACTATCTGCTGACCGCGTTCATGTCCACCGGCGGTACCGCTGCCAACCCGCAGGGCGGCAACATCAAGTGGACGGACATCAACGATCTGTCCACCTACACGATGAATCGCAGCAACCTCACCTACAAGGATCAGGAAAACTCCATCCTGACCGACCAGCTGAACCTGCGCGTGGACTTCGCCACCGGTGCCGTGCAGCACAACTTGAACGCCGGCCTGGAATTCACCCGGGAAGAACAGAAGAGCTGGGGCAAGGCCGGCACCGTCGGCGCAGGCTGGGGCCCGGCCAATCTGTACGACCCCAACTGGAATGTCAGCGGCCTGACCACCCGCCGCACCGGCGCCAACACCGAGGGCAAGACCACCACCTCCTCGCTGTACGTGTTTGACACCCTGAAGTTCACCGAGAGCTTCATGGTCACCGCAGGCGTGCGTGCCGACCACTACAAGACCGAGTACGACGCCGCTGCCCTGTGTACGGCCGCCAACTGCGCCGGCAAGCCGCTGGGCACGCTGATCAACCTGCCTTCGCAGGAAGATTCGGACACCCTGGTCAGCTGGAAGCTGGGCGCGCTCTACAAGCCCAGCGACGCGGTCAGCGTGTACGCCAACTACGCCGTGTCGCAGCAGCCTCCCGGCGGCAGCAACTTCCAGTTGAACGAAACCGCCGGCAACGTCAACAACATCAACATGGACCCGCAGGAAGCGGCCACCATCGAAGTGGGCACCAAGTGGAACTTCATGGATGACGCGCTGGCACTGAACGTCGCCCTGTTCCGCACCGAAGTGACCAACGAGATCACCGGCAGCGCTGCCGAGGGTTACTTCCAGAACGGCCAGAAGACCGTGGAAGGCGTGGAAGTCTCCGCGGTTGGCCGCATCACCGACAGCTGGTCGGTCTCGGCCGGCTACACCCACATGAACACCCAGGTCGACACCGGCAGCCTGGTCACCGCCGACGGTACCAACAACCTGACCTACACCCCGGACGAGGCATTCACCGCCTGGACCAGCTACGACTTCCCGTTTGGCCTGACCATCGGCGGCGGTGCCCGTTACTCGGGTGAAATGCACCGCGGCACCGACGGTGCCCGTGGCACTCCGGCCTTCACCAAGTCCTACACCGTCTATGACGCCGTGGCGTCCTATGCGATCAACGACCACCTGGTGCTGCGCTTGAACGCCTACAACCTGTTCGACAAGCAGTATGTCGCGGCGATCAACAAGAGCGGCTACCGTTACACCCCGGGTACCCCGCGTACCTTCGTGTTCAGCGCGGACTTCCGCTTCTGAGCCGGGCGGCGCGGGGATATCCTCCCCGCGCCACCATCGGAAACGCCCATGTTGCTGCACATCCCGAATGTATTGACGGCCCAGGAGCTGGCGGCCATCCGCCAGGCACTGGATGGTGCCGACTGGACCGACGGTCGCGAGACCGTCGGCCATCGCGGCGCACAGGTCAAACGCAACCAGCAGCTGCCCGACAGCTCCCCACTCAAAGCCTCGCTGGGCACTGCGGTACTGGCCGCGCTGGAGCGCAACCCCCAGTTCTTCGCCGCTGCATTGCCGCTGCGGATCCTGCCCCCGCGCTTCAACCGCTACCAGGGCGGTGGCGAATACGGCTTCCATGTCGACGGCTCGGTGATGACCGTCGGCCATGGCGAACAACGCAGCCACATCCGCTCGGACGTGTCCTGCACACTGTTCCTGTGCGAGCCGGAGGACTACGACGGCGGCGAACTGGTGATCAGCGACACCTACGGCGAGCACGAAGTGAAATTGCCGGCCGGCGACATGGTGGTGTATCCGTCCAGCAGCCTGCACAAGGTCGAACCGGTGACCCGCGGTGCGCGGCTCGCCTCGTTCTTCTGGGTGCAGAGCATGGTCCGTGACGACGCCCGGCGGCGCCTGTTGTGGGAGCTGGACCTGTCCATCCAGCAACTGACCGGCGACGTGCCGCAGCATGCTTCCTTGGTCAGCCTCACTGGCGTTTATCACAACCTGCTGCGCCAATGGGCTGAAACCTGAGCCAGGAAAGCGTGGCGCACCGATGCCGCACAGCGACCGTCGGCATCCGCGCCTGCCAATATCGACTGATTTATGTCAATCGATATCAATTCTCATTTGCACAGGCTAACGAATCCCATCTACAATTCCGCCCCGCAGGCACCCGGCCAACCGCCGCGTGCGCATCCAGGGGCATCACGTGCAGCAACCACGGCAAGCGCAACACCTGACCAACGCAGCGCGCGGCGTCCATGCCGTTCGTTCGCTGGCCATGTGTTTTGTGCTGCTGTTGTCATTGCTGGCGTCCCTGGCCCACGCCGGGCCAGCTTCACTCCGCCATGGCCTCACGCACGCCGGCAACTCCGTTCCTGCGGAAGAACGCGGCGGCGAACGGCATCTTGAAGAAGAATCTCCGGCCAAGCTGCGCCGGGTAGCCAGCCTGAACGCACCGCGCGTTGCACAGCCGCAACCGGCGCTGGACACCCGTCATCTGGCGCACGGCGTGATCACGGCCGGCCCGCTGATGGTCGACAGCCCACACAAGGTGCGCCACACAGCACCCGGCCTGCGCCAACAGCGCGGGCAAGCGCCACCGCTGGTCTGATCCAGCCGTCTCCGACGCCCCCACGGCGTCAGCTCTCCGTACAACCGCCACCGCACCGGCGCCTTCGCCGGCAGCACTGGCGCACCCCCTTCTTTTCTATGCCTATCCGAGGTAACCCCATGGCCCTGCGCCATCGTCGTCGTGCGTCCGTTTCCCGCCACCTGCTTGCCGCCGCTGTACTCGGCGTGCTGTCCACCACCGCCCACGCGAGCGGCAGTGGCGCACCCACCACGCTGGACAAGGTGGTCGTCACCGCCAGCGGCTTCGAGCAGAAGATCGCCGATGCACCAGCCAGCATCTCGGTCATCACCCAGGAAGAGCTGACCAAGCGCCCCTACATGACGCTGCTCGATGCGGTGCGTGACCTGGAAGGCGTGGACGTGGGCGAAACCCGCGACAAGACCGGCCAGGGCACCATCTCCATGCGCGGCATGGGTTCGGACTACACGCTGATCCTGGTCGACGGCCGTCGCCAGAACAATCACGGCGACATCTACCCGAACAACTTCGGCGGCAACCAGTTCAACCACATCCCGCCGCTGGATGCGATCGAACGCATCGAAGTGATCCGCGGTCCTGCGTCCACCCTGTACGGTGCCGATGCGATGGGCGGCGTCATCAACATCATCACCAAGCGCACGCTGGACAGCTGGCACGGCTCGGTCACCGTCGCGCGTACCTTCGAAACCAACGACGAGTTCGGCGATGACAGCACCGCCGACCTGTTCGTCACCGGCCCGCTCGTGCCGGGCGTGCTGAACGTGAGCGCGCGCGCCAGCTGGTACGACCGCAAGGCTTCCAACCCGGTGTACTCCTCGGTCACCGACCCGGCCGGGGTCGAGCACAACCGCGCACTTGGCTTCGGCGGCGGCGGCAAGACCGTGGACAACACCAACAAGGCCGGTGGCATCAGCCTGGCCTGGACGCCGACCGAGTCGCAGACCGTCACCCTGGACTACGACACCTCGCGTCAGGAATACGACAACTCGATCAAGATCAACGACCAGGGCGTCGAGGAATACCCGGTCGGCACGGTCGACGGCATCGCCTCGATCTGGCGTGGCAACTCCACCAGCTGCATCGCCCGCCGCAACTGCACGCGTGCCGATCCCCGCGTGGGCTATGGTCCGACGCAGGAGTTCACCCGTGACGCCTGGGCACTGACCCATGACGGCAAGTGGGACTTCGGCAACAGCTTTGTCTCGCTCTCGCACGTGGCCACCAACAACGACGGCCGCACCATGCCGTTCACCGTGGCCGAGCGCCGTGAGCTGCTGCAGATGCTCAACGCCACCGGTGCGTACGCCGGCCTGAGCGAAGCGCAGCGCCGCGCTGCCGCCGAGCAGACCTTCCTGCCGCGCCCGCAGCGCACGCTGGAAAGCGCGCAGTACACGCTGGATGCCAAGCTCGACGTCCCGTTCCAGGCCGCCGGTGACCACGTCGCGGTGTTTGGTACGCAGGTGATCCGCGGCGAACTGACCGACGGCGTGTTCGGCATGGAAGTCGGCAACCCGGGCCGCAAGCAGGAGCACAACATGTACTCGCTGTTCGCCGAGGACACCTGGACCGTCATCGCACCGCTGGCCATCACCTACGGCCTGCGTTTCGATGATCACGAAGTGTTTGGTGACCACCTGAGCCCGCGCCTGTACGGCGTGTACACCGTCAACGAGCAGTGGACGGTCAAGGGCGGTGTCAGCACCGGCTTCAAGACCCCCAAGACCACGCAGTTGTATGACGGCGTCACCGGCTTCGGTGGCCAGGGCACCTCGCCGATGTTCGGCAACCCGGACCTGAAGCCGGAAACCAGCACCAGCACCGAGCTGGCGGTCTACTGGCAGCACCCGGATGGCCACAACTTCAACGCCACCCTCTTCCACAACAAGTTCGACGACAAGATCTCCTCCCAGCCGTGCGGCGCCGGCCTGACCCTGGCCTGCAGCAGCACCGGCGAGTATGCCGACCTCGGCTACGCCAGCAGCAGCAAGACGGTGAACATCGATGAGGTGGTGATCCAGGGCGCCGAAGTCGCCGGCCGCTGGGAAATCAACGACGCCTTCAGCCTCCGCGCCAACTACACCTACACCGACAGCGAGCAGAAGAGCGGTGCCCGCAAGGGCTTGCCGCTGGGCAACAGCGCCAAGCACATGGCCAATGCCACCTTCAACTGGCAGGCCAATGATCGCTTCAGCCTGTTCCTGACCGGCGAAGCGCGCTCCAAGCGTTTCAACGACATCAGCGCCGTCACCGGTGAGCCGCTGTACTACAAGAACTACACCGTGTTCCACCTGGGTGCTTCGTTCGAGGCCACGCAATGGTTGACCGTCAACGCACGCATCAACAACCTGTTCGATCGTGACTTCACCACCTACCAGACCACCTTCACCGATCTCAACGGTGACGGCGCCTATGCCGACAACACCAATGAAGTCCTGTACTTCGACGACTACAACAACAAGGACAAGGCACGCAGCTTCTGGCTGAGCCTCAACGCCCGCTTCTGACGGTTCGGGGAAACGCCCCGGCCGGGCCGCTTCGGCGGTCAGGTCGGGGCGTTGTTGTATCGGCGTTGCGGGGGAGCTTTTTTGCGGAAGCTGCATGAAGGCAGGCAGCAGGCCGTAGGAGCGGCGTCAGCCGCGAAGCTGACAACGGCTCCGAATACGCAGAAGCCTGCAATTGCGCGTCTCTCCGCCGCTGCTGCATCGCCAGCTTCGCGGCTGACGCCGCTCCTACGGCTGCTGTGGCTGTTGTGGCTGCTCCACCCGCCTTCGTATGGATCCAAACGATACAAAACGTTACAAATTGCGAATCATTCTCATTAATGGTCTAATTTCGGGCCTCCCATTTCCCCCTTCCCCGTGTCAGCAGACCGCACTTCCGCCAATCTCGTGCAGCAACAGGCCAGCCGCGGCTTTTGGCTGCGCACGCTGCATCAATGGCACTGGATCAGCTCGGCGGTCTGTCTGATCGGCATGCTGCTGTTCTCCATCACCGGCATCACGCTCAACCACGCATCCAAGATCGAAGCCACGCCGCAGGTGCAGAACCAGCAGATCGAACTGCCCGCTCCCGTGCTCAAGGCACTGGGTGATCGGGAAGACGGCAACGCACCGCTGCCGACCAGGGTGTCGGACTGGCTCTCGCGCGAGCTGGATGTCTCCATCGGCAAGCGCCCGGCCGAGTGGTCACCGGAGGAAATCTATCTGTCCATGCCTGGCCCCGGCAGCGATGCGTGGCTGAGCATCGACCGTGAAACCGGCGCGGTGGAGTTCGAGAAGACCCGCCGCGGTTGGGTCTCCTACTTCAACGATCTGCACAAGGGCCGCAATGCCGGACCGGGTTGGGGCTGGTTCCTGGACCTGTTCGCCGTGGCCTGCCTGGTGTTCTGCATCACCGGCCTGTTCCTGCTGCATCTGCATGCGCGGCAGCGGCGCATGACCTGGCCGCTGGTCGGCCTGGGCCTGCTTATCCCGCTGCTGATCGCCCTGCTTCTCATCCATTGATCGTCATTCCTTCCGGAGTCGCACCATGCGCGTCACCCTGACCATCGCCCTGAGCGGCCTGATCGCCACCGCCCCGGCCGCCTACGCCGCCAGCCTCGACGTCAACGTCGAAGTGCCCAAGCTCAACGTGGCCGAATACCACCGCCCGTATGTCGCGGTGTGGATCGAAGGCGCTGACCAGAAGGTCGCCGCCAACCTGTCGGTCTGGTATCAGCTCAAGGACACCGCCGAAGGCCATGGCACCAAGTGGCTGCCGGACCTGCGTCAGTGGTGGCGCAAGAGCGGCCGCACCCTGCAGGTACCGGTTGACGGCGTCACCGGGCCGACCCGTCCGGTCGGCAAGCACCAGCTCAGCTTCAGCGACCGCCAGCCGCAGCTGCGCGGCCTGGCCGCCGGCCAGTACACGCTGGTGGTGGAAGCCGCACGCGAAGTCGGTGGCCGCGAACTGGTCAAGATTCCCTTCACCTGGCCGGCGCGCAGCGTCCAGAACGGCAGTGCCCAGGGCACGTCCGAACTCGGCGCCGTCACCCTGTCCGTCAAGCCCTGATCCGCACCACGCACTGGAGCTCACCGAATGAAGCGTTCCCTCCTGATTGCCGCCGCCATTGCCGCGGCACTCCCGTTCGCCGCCTCCGCCCACAAGGCCTGGCTGCAGCCGTCGCAGACTGTCATTTCCGGTACCAACCCGTGGATCACGGTGGACGCGGCCGTTTCCAACGACCTGTTCTACTTCAACCATGTGCCGCTGCGCATCGACAACCTGGTCATCACCGCGCCTGACGGCAGCACCGTGCAGCCGCAGAACGTGGCCACCGGCAAGTACCGCAGCGTGTTCGACGTCGAACTCACCCAGCAGGGCACCTACCGCCTGGCCAACGTCAATGCCGGCCTGTCGGCCAACTGGCAGGAAGACGGCAAGCCCAAGCGCTGGCGCGGCAACGCTGCGAGCTTCGCCACCGAAGTGCCGAAGAACGCGCCGGAACTGAAGGTCTCCGAGACCGCCGGCCGCATCGAAACCTTCGTCACCAACGGTGCTCCGAACGACACCGCGCTCAAGCCGACCGGCAAGGGCCTGGAAATGGTTGCGCTGGCGCACCCGAACGATCTGGTCGCCGGTGAGCAGGCCACCTTCCGCCTGCTGGTGGACGGCAAGCCGCACGCAGGCCTGGAAGTGGAAATCACCCGCGGTGGCACCCGTTACCGCAACGCGCAGGAAGAGATCAAGGTCACCAGCGACGCCAAGGGCGAGTTCTCTGTGACCTGGCCGGAAGCTGGCATGTACTGGCTGGAAACCGGCACCGAGGACAACAAGACCTCGGTACCGCAGGCCAACGTGCGTCGCCTGACCTACGTCGCCACGCTGGAAGTGCTGCCGCAGTAATGTGCCGAAAGCCCCTCTCCCGCACGCGGGTGAGGGGTTGGGGTGAGGGCACCCTGTTGTTGACCAACTTCAGCAAACGCTTCCCCCATCCGCCCCTTCGGGGCACCTTCCCCCGCACACGGGAGAAGGACAAAAGGCTCCTGCCCGATTCCCGACACTGATGTCCCCCAACTCCGACATCGCCGCCCTTGGCGGCCACACCATGGGCACCACCTGGAGCGTCAAGCTGGTCGCGCCGCGCAGCCGTGACCTGCATGCGCTGCACGCGGGCATCCAGGGTGAACTCGATCGCGTGGTCGCGCAGATGAGCACCTGGGAATCGGACTCGGACATCAGTCGCTACAACCGTGCCGTTGCCGGCCACTGGCAGACGCTTCCCGATGACTTCTGGAACGTGCTCACCGCCGCGCATGACATCGCCGAGCGCAGCGACGGTGCATTCGATCCCAGCATCGGCCCGTTGGTCGCGTTGTGGGGCTTCGGTGCGCAGGCCGGCGCGCAGCGCGTACCCGATTCTGCAGAAAGAACAGAGGTCGCCAGCCACTGCGGCTGGCAGAAGCTGCAGTTGGATCAACAGGCACAGTCGGCTTTGCAACCCGGCGATTTGCAGCTGGATCTGTCGGCCATCGCCAAGGGTTATGGCGTCGACCTGGTCAGCCGCTGGCTGCGCCGCAGCGGCATCGAGGCCGCGCTGGTCGAAGTCGGCGGCGAACTGCACGGCTACGGGCTCAAGCCCGATGGCCAGCCGTGGCGCGTGCTGGTTGAATCCGCACCGGAAGAAGATGCCGGCGCCGAGTACCCGCCGCGTGTGCTTGCACTGGATGACCTCGCGGTGGCCACCTCCGGCGACCGCTGGCATCACTACGAACATGATGGTGTTTCCTACAGCCACACCCTGGACCCACGCACGCAGGCGCCGGTAACGCGCGCCGCCGCCGCAGTCACGGTGATTGATCGCCAAGCGATGCGCGCCGATGCCTGGGCCACCGCACTGACCGTGATGGGCGCCGAACAGGGCCTGGCATTCGCCACGCGACATGGGCTGGCCGCACGCTTCGTCTCACGCGGCCCGGACGGCCTGCAGGAAATGATGACACCCACCTTCCAGCAGTACCTGGACGCAAACCCGCAATGAGCTCCAACCGCTCCACACGTGCCCTGCTCGGCAATCTCGGCATGATCGCCGCACTGGCGCTCATCGCTTTCCTGTTGCTGCGCCTGCATCTGGGCGAGAGCTGGTGGCTGGCCTCGCCGCTGCCGGCGCAATGGTGGAGCGCATTGGTCGCATTCGCCATTTACGCCGCTGCCTGCTTTGCCTTGTGGTGGCGCGTGCGCCCGCGCAAGGAAGAGGCCACCAAGGATGGTGAACCACCGTTGCTGGTGGTCTGGGCCAGCCAGACCGGCTTTGCTCAGCAGCTGGCCGAACGCAGCGCGGAAAGCCTGCGTGCCGCCGGCCACAGCACCCGCCTGCGTGCGCTGGACCAGGTGGACACGGCCCTGCTGCAGAACACGCGCAAAGCCCTGTTCATCGTCAGCACCACCGGCGAAGGCGACCCGCCCGACCACGCCCTTGCCTTCCTCAGCCGGGTGATGCCGCAACCGGCAGCTCTGCCGCAGCTGCAATACGCCGTGCTCGCGCTGGGCGACCGCACCTACGACCATTACTGCGCCTTCGGCCACCAGCTCGATGACTGGCTGCGCGAACACGCTGCGCAGGCGCTGTTCGATATCGTCGAAGTCGACAACGCCGATCCGGACGCGCTGCGCCATTGGCAGCAGCTGCTGGGCCAGCTGGGAGGCAATGTGGCCAACGTGCCGGACTGGAGCACGCCCGACTACCAGCCGTGGCGGTTGCAGGCACGGCAGGTGCTCAACCCGGGCAGCGTCGGCGGCAAGGTGTTCCACCTCGCCTTGCAACCCGCCATTGGCGCCCTGCCGTCCTGGCAGGCCGGCGACATCGCCGAGATTGGTCCGCGCCAGTCGCCGGACGCGGTGCTGGACTGGATGCAGGCACATGGCATTGATGCGGCCACCGCCTTGCCCGATGGTCGCCCGCTGCGTGACCTGCTTGCCGCCTCGCAGTTGCCCGAACAGACCAACAGCGTTGACGTGGCTGGGTTGGTCAACACGCTCAAGCCGTTGCCGCATCGCGAATACTCCATCGCTTCGATGCCATCGGAAGGCAGCTTGCAGCTGATGCTGCGCCGACAACTGCGCCCGGACGGTAGCCCGGGCCTGGCCAGCGGTTGGCTGTGCGACTACACCGCAAGCGGCGACATGATCGACCTGCGCCTGCGCAGCAACCGCAACTTCCATCCGCCGGCGGGCGATGCCCCGCTGATCCTGATCGGCAACGGCACCGGCATCGCCGGCCTGCGCGCCCATCTGCGCGCGCGCATCGATATCGGCGCACGTCGCAACTGGCTGTTGTTCGGCGAGCGCAACGCCGCCCACGATTTCCACTTCGGCGACGAGTTGCAGAAGTGGCAGCGCGAAGGTTGGATCGAGCATCTGGATACGGTGTTCAGCCGTGACGATGGTCCGTTCCATTACGTGCAGGACGCGCTCGCCGTGCATGCGCTGCGGTTGCGCGAATGGGTGGAACAAGGCGCCACCATCCTGGTCTGCGGCAGCCTGCAGGGAATGGCTCCCGCAGTGGATGCGGTGATCATCGGCGCCCTGGGCAGCGAAGCCCACGAAGCCCTGCGCATCGCCGGGCGCTATCGGCGCGACGTTTACTGAACCCGGCAGGTCCGGCCAATCCAGACAGACCTCAAACGTGGGCGATCCATTGCCTCACGATGGCCGTCAGCGCCTCACTGCCACCGGCCAGCTCCGCTGCGTCATGGAACTCAAGCAACGCGCGGTCCGGGCCCAGCCAGGTCAGCAGCCCTTCCGGATCAACGATCACCAGGGCGGGCTGCTTTCGCGCCTTTGCGCCCAGATGCAGGATCAACCGCACTGCATCGGGTTTGCGTAGCTGCATCGTGGCGAAGTGCTCGCCCGTGTGAAAGCTGGGGGCATTCCACTTGACCTGCTCGCCGATGGACGGATCAACCGCCAGCAACAACCTGCGCAGGGCCAGTATCTCCTGCTTCAGCGGATGATCCAGTGCCGCGATGAACGTCTCCACGGATACCGCGTCTGTCCGCGCCATGCTCACGCCCCTGTGTGCTGCCAGCCATTGGCAGGTTGCCGTGCATACTGCCATTCTGCCGCCCTTGGCAAGGCGCCAGCACCGCTCGGTGAGACCTGCGATGGCATGCCGCTCCGCCTTATGCGGCAGCGACCGGCGTTACCCGGATCGCCAGCAGCTCACCGCCGCCGTTCAACGCAAACCGCGTGCGCTCGCCCGCCGCCAGCCACGCCGTATCGCCCGCAGCCATTGCTGGCAGCACATCACCTTCAAACACGGCCTGCCCGGCCAGCAAATGAATCGCCCAGGCCGCCTGCGGCTCGGTGAAGAACAGCATGTTGCCGACCAGCGGCCGGTGCAGCAGTTCTGCCTGCAAGGCATCGCGCCGCCACATCAGGTTGAAGTCCTGGGTGTAGCCATCGACCAGTTCGCCGGTGATTTCGGCTTCACCGGCAAAACGCAGGCGCTGGTACGGCGGCAACAGGGTTTCGCAGCGGCCATCGGCGAAGCGCAGGCGCAGGCCTTCGCCCTGCAGTAGTACCAGTTCACGTTCGACGCCGGGGAAAGCGGAGAAGGCCGCATCCTGTTCTATCTCGGCAATCGAGAGCCGCAGCTGCCAGTCGCTCTGTTCGGGCAGGCGCAGGATTTCGCGGGTCCAACCCAGACCGTTGCGCCAGCGCTCGCGGTGGTAGTCGGCTGAAGGGATGACGCGGGAAGGAGAGTTCAAGAGTTCCATCGGCGCATGATGCCATTGCCGCGAGACAACGCCCATGCAGGAGCGGCTTCAGCCGCGAAGCTGGAAACATCTCCACCACCGGAACAACCGCACCCACGCATTCCCGGATGGCGAGCAACATGAGAGCCGCAACTTCATGTGCTTCGCGGCTGAAGCCGCTCCTACGACGCCCCGCCATTCCTATAGGAGCGGCTTCAGCCGCGAAACTGGAAACACCCCTACCGCCGGAACGACCGCACCCACGCATCACCGGATGGCCAGCAGCATGAGAGCCGCAACTACACGTGCTTCGCGGCTGAAGCCGCTCCTACGGGAAACTCCGATTACCTCGGCACCGCCAGATGCTCGGCGGTCAGCGGCTTGCCCGCTCGCGGCGTGGTGGTGATCACCGCATCGGCCGGCAGCGCCGTGCCGTTGTCCAGACGCGCCTGCACGCGATCCAGCGCGGCATACACGTAAGGCAGCAACGGCAGGTAGCGCGCGGCGTAGTCAGGCAGGCCGAGGAAGCCGTCGAAGTGCTGCACGTGCTTGACCTGCCAGTAGCTCACCTCACGGCCTGCTGCCTTGGCCGCAGCGGCATACGGCCTGCTGCTGAACGCCGGCGGGATGAGGCCGTCGTCAGTGCCGTGCACCACCATCACCGGCAGGCCCTCGCGTGGCAGCCCGGCGCGGGTAGCCTCGATACCGGCCCGCACGCGCCTTGCATCCTCGCCCTGCCCGTCCCAAAGGCCACGCAGGCATTTCAGGCCGGCGTAGGTCAGGTCAGGCAACTGCACTTTGCTGTCCAGCAGGCCGACGCCGGCGCCCGGCGGGATGCCACTGCCATCGGAGATCCAGGCAGCGCGCTCGGCAACCGTCACCGGACGTGGCGAGAAATCCGGGTTCTGCGCGGCAAAGCTGAAGCCGCACGGATGCTCACCCACGCCATAGCGGCCGTACGCCGATGCGTACGTTGCAGCGACCGCTCGCCACAGATCAAACCCTGTGGACAAGGCACCTGCACGCAGCGCTTCGTCGGTCCAGCCCTTGCTCAACATCAATTCGTACGCCGACTTGGCCTGCGCGGCCGGCGTGCTACCGCTGATCACACCTTCCGCCGCCAGCGTGCCGCAGCGCACCGCCGCGCCCGCCTGCAATGCTGCGGTCAACGGCGGCTGCGGCAGGTTGCTCATGTGCAGCTGCGCGCACGGCATCAGCAGCGCGGCTTCGGTGCCGTAGTCGTAAAGCGCGCGTGCGCCCGGGCCGTCGGACAACACGCTCGGTTCGCCCGCAACCACCGCATCCAACCAATCGCCTTCCAGTTCCGCCGCGCGCAGCACCGCGCCGCCGCCGTTGGAAATGCCGACGGCGATGATGCGGGTGTTGTCGAAGGTAAACGGCGCCGCCTGCGGATACGCCTGATCCAGCGCCAGCAGCGCGAACTCGGCCGCCTGCTTCACATGGCGGCCCCAATCCGCCTCCGGGTTGTCCTTGGAATGGGCGTGCTTGAACGCCACGCCCGATGCATTGATCGGTGCATCGGGCACGAAGGCCAGATCGGCAACCTCGCCCAGCGTCCCTACCGTGCCATTGGCACGTACGCCCATCTGCGCATCGAGGTCGTAGTAATCGCTGCCGGCGCCCTTGTCGGTGTAGACCACCGCGCAGCCCTTGGGCAGGCCCCACGCCGCGGCCACCGATACCGCACCGTAGATGCCACGCGATCCCGACGCCGGGGCCACCAGCACGCAGCGCTTGGCAAGATCGAAACTGTCCGGCACCTGCGCCAGTACGCGGTGCGGCTGTTTGGCATCGGGCAGGCGCGCGTAGGCCGAGTACTCACGTCCCGGCACACCGGCCAAGCTGCCGAACAGTTCGCCATAACCACCACCCGGTGCAAGATCGGCGATGCCACGCCAGCTGCCCCACAACGCTCGGCGGCGCAGCTCTTCGACTGTCGGTGCGTTGGCGTCGGCAAAGGCCGGCGGCGCCATGCTGCGCAGGCCCGCCAGGCCCAGGCCGGCGGTGAGCAGGTCATCCGTGCCGCGGTGTTCGCTGCGCAGTTCGTTGCTAAACATGGAAGGCTCCACGGACTTGGAAGCTGGGCCACTGGCACAGGACGCCAGGCTCAGTCCGACGAATAGGCCGCAGGCGGCACGCAATAGGGATTGGCTCATGGGCGCACCCTAGCAGAGCCCCCCAGCCCGGCTCATCGTACTTTGGTACCACACGCTTTTAGCGCGGCGGCTGCTACGTTTCCCGCACTTTCCCACGTTTTATGGAGTCCCCCACATGGACCGCTTTCTGCAAGGCCGCACCGCGCTGGTAACCGGCAGCACTTCCGGCATCGGCCTGGCCATCGCCCAGGCGCTTTCCGCCGCCGGCGCTCGCGTGGCCATCAACGGCCTGGGTACGCCGGAGCAGATTGGCGACGCACTTCAAAGCGTGACCAATGCCGGCAGCGAGACGCGTCATTTCGCTGCCGACCTGCGCAAGCCCGCCGAAATCACCACGCTGCTCGAAGCGGTGCAGGCCTGGGGCCAGATCGACATCCTGGTGAACTGCGCCGGCATCCAGCACGCCGCGCCGCTGGCCGAACAACCCGCGCAGAAGTGGGACGACATCATCGCCATCAACCTCAGCGCCGCCTTCCACACCATGCAGCACGCGCTGCCGGGCATGGCCGAACGCGGCTACGGGCGCGTGCTCAACATCGCCTCGGTGCATGGGCTGGTCGCCTCCAAGAACAAGGCGCCGTACGTGGCCAGCAAGTTCGGCATCGTCGGCCTGAGCAAGGTCGCCGCGTTGGAATACGCTGCGGCAGGCAGCCGTGACAGCGGTGGCGTCACCGTCAACTGCATCTGCCCCGGCTGGGTGGAAACCCCGCTGATCGAGCCGCAGATCCAGGCGCACCGCAACGGCGGCCGCCGCGACGACGGCGTACGCGCCCTGCTCGAGGAAAAGCAGCCAAGCCTGCGCATGTCGCTGCCGGAGGACATCGCGGCGATGGTGGTGTGGCTATGCCGTCGCGAGGCCCACAACATCACCGGCGCGGCCATGCCGATGGACGGCGCGTGGACGGCGCAATGAGCAGGAAGTGAGTGAGGAGAAGTGAGGAGTGAGTAAGGGCAAACGCCAAAGCCAACACCGGGCTCTCTCGTTTCTCACTTCTCCTTCCTCACTCCTCGCGTCTCGCCCCCTCCCCCTCACTCCCCGCTCTGCTACCTTGCACCCACCTGTCATTCACCACCGGCTTCCCATGCCAAGCCTGCTGATCGCCGACGACCATCCTCTGTTCCGCGCCGCGTTGCGCCAGGCCGCCAGCGAGGCCATCGGCGACCTGCAGGTGCGCGAGGCCGAATCGCTGGACGGTGTGCTGGCAATGCTGGACGCCGCGCCGGATACCGACCTGATCCTGCTCGACCTGCATATGCCGGGCAATCACGGCCTGGCCGGGTTGGCCGCCATCCGCGCGCAACATCCGGGCGTCGCAGTGATCGTGGTGTCGGCCAATGACGACCCACGCGTGGTGCGACGCGCGTTGGACCACGGCGCCGCCGGCTACCTGCCCAAGAGTTCGGGCTTGAACGAACTGCGCGAGGCCATCCACAGCGTGATGGCCTGCGAGCAATGGCTGCCTGCCTCGCTGCGCTCGGCAGTGACACGCGCCCAGTCCTCCAGCCACGACAGCGAACTGGCTGCACGCCTGGCCAGCCTCTCGCCGCAGCAGTTCCGCGTCCTGGCACTGGTGGCCGAGGGCCTGCTCAACAAGCAGATCGCCGACCGCCTGGACGTACAGGAACGCACGGTCAAGGCACATCTTTCGGCCATCTTCGAGCGGCTGGGCGTGCGCAACCGCACCCAGGCCAGCGTGGTGCTGCGCGAACTGGAACTGAGCGACCCCGCGCGTCAGGTGCTCTGAACCACCAACCCAGGAGCGGCCTCGGCCGCGATGCTGACAAGGCCCGATCAGCGGCGGGAAGCCGTGCGCCAAGCCACTACAGGAGCGGCGTAAGCCGCGAAGCTCGCATCACGTCATCGCCGGAACGTCATGCAATTGCACGAATATCTTCACTCCAGGCGCTACGAGCTTCGCGGCTTACGCCGCTCCTACAACGGATTCATTTCCCGCGAACGAGCCGGTGCAGCACCATGCCCGCGATCATCGCCGGCACGAACCACAGCGTCTCCGGCGACAGCACGCCCAGCCCGACCAACGCCGGGCCCGGGCAGTAACCCGCCAGCCCCCAGCCGATGCCGAACAACGCTGCGCCGATCAGCAGCGGGCGATCAACGCCGCGCAGATCCGATATCCGGAAGCGCTCGTCCCACAACGGTGCCGGTCGGCGCAGCACGAAGCGAAACAGCAGCATCGTCGTACCTACTGCGCCGCCCAACACGAACAGGAGCGCCGGGTCGAAGTCCCCGAACACGTCCAGAAAACCGAGGATGCGCAACGGGTCGGTCATGCCCGACAACGCCAGGCCCAGACCGAACAACGCACCGGACAACAATGCCGCCAGGGTGATCCGCAGGCTGCTCATGCCACGTGCCTCACGATGTAGGTGGTTGCGATCGCCGTGGCCATGAACACCATCACCGCGACCATCGAACGCGGCGACAGCCGCCCCAATCCGCACACCCCGTGACCGCTGGTGCAGCCATTGCTCATCCGCGTGCCAAAGCCGACCAGCAGGCCAGCAACGACCAGCAACAGCGGCGGGAATCCCTGCCTCGGCACGAACGCGCCGGGCACCCACCACAACCACGCCGCGCCGGCGCCGATCAAACCGACAAGAAAGGCAACACGCCAACCCCACTCGCCCTTGCTCGGCATGATTACGCCACCCAGGATGCCGCTGATGCCGGCAATGCGTCCGGTCAGCCACAACAACAGCGTTGCGGCCAATCCGATCAGCACACCACCGGCAAGCGCGCTCATCCAGCTGCTCATGACGCAATTCCCATCTGATCCAGCGGCAAACGGAAGTAACGGATGCCGTTTGCATCCGGCTCGGGCAGGCGCCCGCCGCGGATATTGACCTGCAACGCCGGCAGGATCAGCCGCGGCACCGGCAACGTTGCATCACGCTTGTGCCGCAGCGCCACGAAGGCGGCCTCATCGGTGCCGTCCTTCAGATGGACGTTCTGTTCACGCTGTTCGGCAATGCTGGTCTGCGGCTGTGCATCGCGCTTGTTGCCCGGATAGTCGTGGCACAGGAAGATGCGCGTGTCTTCCGGCAGCGCAAGAATCTTCTGGATCGAAGCGTACAGGCGATGCGCATCCCCTCCAGGGAAGTCGGCACGCGCGGTGCCGGTGTCGGCAGCAAACACGGTGTCGCCGATGAAGGCCGCATCCCCAATCACATACGTCAGGCTGTCGTCGGTATGCCCCGGCGTTGCGATCACCTGCGCCTGCACGCTGCCAATGTTGAAGCGGTCGCCATCGACGAACAGGCGGTCGAACTGGTGGCCATCGGCGACAAATTCCTCGCCCAGCCCGAACATCGTCTTGAAGCGCTGTTGCACCTGCACGATGCCGCGACCGATGGCGATGCGCGCATGCAGGATGTCGGCCAGGTAGCCGGCGGCGCTCAGGTGGTCAGCATGCGCGTGGGTTTCCAGGATCCATTCAACCTTCAAGCGTCGCTCACGCACGAAGTCCAGCATCGCATCGGCCGATGTCGTGCCGATACGTGCACCGTTCGGCTCGTAGTCCAGCACCGGATCGATGATCGCCGCCGCGCCCTCCACTTCGTCGTAAACGACGTAGCTGAAGGTGCCGGTGTCCCGGTCGAAGAAGGCTTCAACCAAGGGTTGCGGGTACGGGGTCTGGCCCATGGGGAAGCCTCGGTTTTGTAATTTAGATGTTTCTAAACTAAGCTCGTCGCGACAAAAGTACAAGCACCGGTTCCCACCCGCATATGAATGCGTCCAACCTCGACCTCGAACAGATGCAGGCACACGCCGAACAGGCCGCGCAGCTGCTCAAGTCGCTCGCCCATCCGGCGCGGCTGCGGGTGCTGTGCCAGTTGGTTGAAGGTGAAGCTTCGGTCAGTGAACTGCAGGCCAAATCTGGGCTGTCGATGTCGGCACTGTCACAACACCTGGCGGTGCTGCGCGATGCCGAGCTGGTCACCACCCGACGCGAAGCGCAAAGCATCTACTACGCACTGGCCGACAGCCCGGCGCTGGGCGTGATGCATGCACTGCATGAAGCGTATTGCGGGAAAGAAAAAGACAAACGCAGGCGGATTGCATAGCGCACGAACAGCCCGAGCTGTAGGAACGGCGTAAGCCGCGAAGCTGGTGATGATTTCACCTACTGTGATTGCTGCATTTGCATCAATCCAGGTTGCGGCGGCGCGTCTGGCTTCGCGGCTTACGCCACTCCTACATTTGCATTGTTCCTACAGCTGTCCCTAAACCTGCGCGACAGTCCGCGCGGCCAACAATCGGTCCAATATCGATTTCAGTGCCAGCGGCCGCACCGGCTTCTGCAACAGGGTCAGCCCCTGCTCCAGCACCTCGCGGCGCGTGGCCAGGCTGTCGTCGGCACTGAGAATCAGCGTTGGCCGCGCACCAAACCGCTCGGCGAGGCTCCACTGCAAGGCGGTGCCGGTATCGCCATCGTCCAGGTTGTAGTCAAACAACCACAGCGCGATGGGCTGTGCCTCCATCACCGCGATTGCCTGCGCGCGGCCCGACGCCTCGGCCACGGTGTATCCCCAGCCGCGCAGCAGGCCCGCCAGCGCGTGCAACGCGGCCGGGTCGTTGTCCACCACCAGCACGCCGATTGCATCGCCGGCGGACTCGGCGCGTTCTGTCGCCGGCACCGCCGCAAGCGATGGCACCAGCGCGGCAGCCACCGACACGGAGAACACGGTCCCACGCCCCTTCTGGCTGCGCAGCCGCAACGGTGCGTGCAACAAGCCGGCAATGCGATCGGCGATGGCCAGGCCCAGCCCGAGCCCCTGGCCGCTGCTGTCTTCGCCACGACGGAACTCCTCGAAGATCCTGCGCTGCTCGCTCTTGGCGATACCCGGACCGGTGTCGTGCACTTCGATGCGCACCTGCGTGCCTTCGCGGCGGATGCCCAGCAGCACGCCGCCCTGAACGGTGTAGCGCACCGCGTTGGCAAGGAAATTCTGCAGTACGCGCCGCAGCAGTTGCGGATCGCTGTTCACCCAGACCGCAGACGGCACGTAGTGGAACGCCAGGCCACGCGCGGCGGCCAGCGCCCGGAACTCCGAGGCAAGCGGGTCCAGCACTTCGGCAAGTGGCATGTCGCGTGGTTGCGGCACCAGCCCGCCCGCCTCCAACCGTGACATGTCGAACAGGCCGGTCAGAAGATCGGTAGTCGAATCCAGCGCGCCGCGTATCTGCACCACCACCCGCTGCTGCTCGGCTCCCACCTGCTCGACCAGCGTGTCGGTGAACAGGTGCGCGGCGTGCAGCGGCTGCAGCAGGTCATGCCCCACTGCCGCCAGGAAGCGACTCTTGGCATCGTTGGCACGCTCAGCCTCGCGTTTGGCCGATTCCAGCAATGCGGTCCGCTCACTGACGCGCTGCTCCAGCGTCTCGTTGCTGCGCTTGAGCGCGCGCTCGCTGCGCCGGAATTCGGTGACATCGGTGAAGGTGGCAACGAAGCCGCCGCCGGGCATGGGGTTGCCGCGAATCTCCACGATCTTTCCATCCGGGAACACGCGCTCGGTCAGATGCGGCGTACCGGCGCGCATGAAGGCCAACCGCCGGTCCACTGCGCGCTCATCGCCACCACGCTGCGGCATCGCCTGCAACGCCCAGCGGGTGAGATCAACGATGGGCCGTCCCACCTGCAGCAACTCGTCGGGGAAGCCGAACATCCGTGCATACGGCCGGTTCCATGCCACCAGCCGCTGCTCACGGTCGATCACGCTGATGCCCTGGCTCATGTTCTGCAACGCCGCCTGCAACACCTGCTGGCTGAAGCGCAGATCCTGCGAGGCTTCACTGACGATGGCGGCCACCGTCGCCAGCTCGCTGCTTTCGCGCCGCGCCGCATCCAGCAGCAGGCGCGCCGACGCCGCACCGAGCACGGCGGAGAGTTCACGTTCCACCTGCGCTTCGATCAACGCCGGCACCGGGCCATTGCGCGGCGCATCGGCCAGCAGACGCTGCACCTGCTCGAACGGCAGGAAGCGGCGGCCGGCATCACGCAGCGCATCAGCGTCCAGATTGCGCCGCGCGCGATCGGGCGCATCGCGTCGCCATGCCATCGCCAGCAGCGTCACCGCCGTGCCTGCGAACAGGCTTGCACCCACCGCACGCCCCAGCGGCGTCCAGCCGGTCAGCCCGAACAATGCCTGCGGCGCCAACCAGCGCCAGCCAAACGGCCCCTCGGCCACCCACGCCGGCATGTGTCCGCCGCTTTCCAGCAGCGAGGGCAGCAACAGCACCCAGGCCCAGGTGAGAAAGCCGGCAAGCACACCGGCGATCGCCGCACGCGGAGGCGTCTGCGGGCGCCAGATGGCGAAGGCCAGCACCGGCACCAGCGTGGCCAGCGCCGAGAACGACACCGCGCCGATATCGGCCAGCACATTGCCGCCGCCGATCAGGCGGCTGTAGCCCCAGGCCAGCAGCATGATCACGCAGATGCCAACACGCCGCAGCCACACCAGTTCACGCCGATGATCGCCACCACCGGCACGTGCCCAGGCACCGCGCAGCAGGCCCGGCGCGAACCAGTGGTTGCCGATCATCAGGCTCAGCGTCAGCGTGCTGACCACCACCATGCCGGTGGCCGCACTCAGGCCACCGAGGAAGGCAAACAACGCAATGCCCTCATGCCCTGCCGAGAACGGCAACGCCAACGTGTACATGTCCGAAGGCACGCTGTTGCCAAGCAATGCGGTGCCGGCTTTGGCCAGCGGCAGGATAGGCAAGGCGATCAACAGCAGATAGAGCGGAAACAACCAGCGCGCGGTACGCACGTCGGCAGGATCTCGGCACTCGACCACACCGACATGGAACTGATGCGGCAGCAGGAACATCGCCAACCCGCCCAGCAGCACCAGCGGCACGAAGCCGCCAGCCGGCGCTTCCATCGGCGCGGCCGGCACCGTCGGCAACCCTTCCAGTCCAAACCAGACGAACAGCCCGAGCGCCAGCATCGCGCACAGCTTGAACACCGACTCCACCGCCATCGCGAGCACCAGCCCGCGGTTGTGTTCGGACACGTCGGCACGACGCGCACCGAACAGCATGGCGAACAGCGCCATCGCCAATGCCACATACAACGCGCTGTCATGCCACGGCGACCCGCTCTGCCCGGCATCCACCGCACGCGAGGTGATCATGCCGAAGCTCATCGCCACCGCCTTGAGTTGCAGTGCGATGTACGGAATCAGGCCAAGCGCGGCGACCAGCGTGACCGTTGCCGCCAGCCACGCATCGCGACCGAGGCGTGCGGCGATCAGGTCGGCCAGCGAGGTTGCGTTGGTTTCACGCGCAAGACGCACCAGCCGCACCATCACACCCACCGCCAACGCGTAGAACAGGATCGCGCCGACAAAAGTCGGCGGCAGCGGCCAGCCATGGCGCGCGGCCTGGGTGACGGTGCCGTAGAACGTCCAAGAGGTGCAATGCACCGCCAGCGACAACGCATACACATGCCGCCAGTGCCGCGCGAACGCCGTCGGCCGACGCTCGCCATACAGCGCCGCGCCGAACATCAGCGCCAGCCAGGCAAGCCCCGCCAGCGCAACCGTCACCAGACTCAACATGTGTGCAGCTTCCCCCGAATGCTCCCTTGCAGGATACGGAGTAAGCAGGCGGCGATGAAGGGTCGGACATCCTGCCCCGCTGCCCCGCAGAAAACGGGTTCCAGAACGCGCCCGCGTGGGCCGCGGCGGAAGCCGCAGTGATCGTCGGGACAATCCGTTGCGCTGTCGGCCAAGGAAGTCGGCGGCAAAAGGCCTGCCCTCACCCCAACCCCTCTCCCGCAGGCGGGAGAGGGGCATGAAGCGTGACGATTCGCAGCTGCCAGAGCCCGTGCGTGGGAGAGGGACTTGAAGCGTGACGATCTGCGGCTCCCAGAGCCCGCTCGTGGGAGAGCGGCTTGAAGCGCAACGGTCCGCAGTGCTCCAAGATCCTCTCGTCGGATAGGGACTGAAGCGTGACAGTCCACAGCGCTCCGAGCCCCTCTCCCGCGCCCCTGCCCTTGCGCGCCCGCAAGGGCCAGGGCGCGGAGCGGGGGTTGGGGTGAGGGCGGCTGAAAAAAGAAAGCCCTCCCCGCATCACACGGGAAGGGCTCTCATTCCTTCAATCAGGCAGGGAAAGAACCCCCGCCCGATTCAACCATCAGAACTCGTAACGCGCGGTCAGCGTGTACTGGCGCGGCGCACCGTAGAAACCGGTCAACACGCCATAGGCAGCGATGTTGTAACCGGTGGTGCGGTACTTGGTATCGGACAGGTTGGTGCCCTGCAACGAGAAGGTCCACGCGTCGTCCAGCTTCCAGATCACGCCTGCGCCCAGCAGGCCATAACCGTCCTGCTTGATCGCCGGGCTCAGGTCGGTGGTCGGCCACACTTCCGACTGATACGAATAGCCCACCCGCGCCGACAGATTGCCGCCGTTGGCCAGATCGGTGCGGTATTCCACGTTCAGCGCACCGGAGAACTCCGGCGCATTGGTGAAGTACTGCGTGTCGGCGATGTTGACGCCGCCACTCATGAACTCGTCGTACTTGGCATCCAGCCACGCCAGGTTGCCGTTGATCATCCAGTTGCGGGTCGGCAGGAACTGGTACTCCACTTCCACGCCCTGCACCGTGCCCTTGCCGGCATTGGTGAAGTCGCCGAAGAAGCTCTGCCCGCCGCCGGGCAGCGTGTACGACGTGAACACCGACAGCTGGATGTCCTTGTACTTGTTGTGGAAGTACGCAAGGTTCAGGAACGCACGCTGGTCCAGGAACGACATCTTGCTGCCGATCTCGTAGCTGTCCACCACTTCATCCTGGAACGGCTCACCCGAGCGCGGAATCGACGTGGTGTTGGCGCGGATGTTGAAGCCACCGGACTTGAAACCACGTGAGCCGGAGATGTACGCCATGATGTCCGGCGTGAACTCGTAATCCAGCGACACCTTGGGCGAGGTGTTCTTGAAGTTGACGGTCTTGTCGAAATTGGCCGCCGTACCCCACGAGGTTTCGTACTGGTTGTTGGTGTAGAAGCGGTTCAACGCCACCGCATTCTTGTCTTCGTCGGTGTAACGCGCGCCCACGTCCAGCTTCAGGCGATCGGTCAGGTCGAACGTCCAGTCCGCATACACGGCGATGCTCTTGGTGTTGACTACACCCTGCGTATCACCGAACAGCGGATTGGCCAGGGCCGTGGGCAGCTTGGGGTTCCAGAAGTGGTTGAGCACCTGGCCACCGGCATCACCATTGAACCAGTACAGGCCCATCACGCCGCGTGCGCGGCCACCTGCGTCGAAGTTGGCCTGCAGTTCCTGGCTGACCTGGCTGTCGCTGTAGAACGCACGCACGTCCACCAGCGGCAGCGGCGTGGTGTCGAAATCGATGTTGGTCTCGGTATCGGATTCGCGCTTGGCCACGATGTACTTGAACGCCCAGTCCTCACTCGGGCGCCAGTTCACCGTTGCCGAAGCCCCCTTCATCTCGGTGTTGTTGACATTCTTCATGCCGCTGCGGATGTCGTAGCGGTCAGACAACGGCGGATAAGCCGGTGCCAGCGGGTTCGGCGCCAGCATCTGCGAGCCGCGCATGCCGGACTTGTCGTCCATGTAATCGAACGCAAACTGGACGTCGAAATCATCCTGCGAGTACGCGCCAAGCTGCAGACGCGCCGCATTGATTTCCTTGTCGCTGACATCCTGCCCGGTGTACTTGTTCTCGCCGAAACCGTCGCGGTTCATGCTGGCCACGGCCACCCGGGCACGCAGCCCGCTGTCCTTGCCACCGATCTCACCACCCAGCCCGGCCTTCACGTCGAGCTGGTTGTAGTTGCCCACCGTCACCGAAGCAAAGCCGCTGGTTTCCTGCGGCAGCCCGCGCGAGATGTACTTGATGGCACCGCCAATGGTGTTCTTGCCATACAACGTGCCCTGCGGGCCGCGCAGCACTTCGATGCGCTCCACGTCGAACACATCCAGCAGCGCACCCTGCGGACGGGCGATGTAGACGTCATCCAGATAGATACCCACGCCCGGGTCCACGCCCCACAGCGGATCGGCCTGGCCGACGCCACGGATATACACGGTGGCCGTGCTGGTGGAACCACGTGCGGCGTAGATGGTCAGGTTGGGCACCTGCCCATCCAGGTCGCTCAGGTCCTTGATGTTGAGTTTGTCCAGCGTCTCGGGCGTAAACGCCGTCACCGCTACCGGCACATCCTGCAAAGTTTCCTCACGCTTGCGTGCGGTAACCTTGATCGAATCCAGCGTCGTGGCGGCCTGATTCCCCGCTGCCGCCTGCTGCTCCTGGGCCTGCACGAATGCGGCCGGCGCCAGCAGAATGCCGCCGATGGCCATGCTCAGATACTTGCGCTTCATTGGTCTCCCTCCTCCCGGGTATGACGTAACGGCACACGGATGCCGCCATGCTGCGCACGTTAACGAGGCGTTAGCTCGGCGCGTATCGTCCGTTCGTACAGTGGGCCGCACGCCTCCGCATCCTGATACTCGCCGGCAACGTATTGGCCGGGGAGCCGTGGATGTCGTTTCTGATCGTATTGGCGGCCCTGTGCTTCCTGATGTTCGTGGCCTACCGCGGCTACAGCGTGATCCTGTTCGCCCCGGTGGCGGCATTGGGCGCGGTGCTGCTGACCGACCCAACCCTGGTCCAGCCGATGTTCACCGGCTTGTTCATGGACAAGATGGTCGGCTTCCTGAAGCTGTACTTCCCGGTATTCGTACTGGGCGCGGTGTTCGGCAAGCTGATCGAGATCTCCGGTTTCTCCAAGTCCATCGTCAGCGCCACCATCAAGCTGGTCGGTGCCCAGCGCGCGATGCTCTCCATCGTGCTGGTCTGCGCGCTGCTCACCTACGGCGGCGTGTCGCTGTTCGTGGTGGTGTTTGCGGTCTACCCGTTCGCGGCCGAGTTGTTCCGCCAGAGCAATATCCCAAAGCGCTTGATTCCCGGCACCATCGCGCTTGGCGCTTTCACCTTCACCATGGACGCGCTGCCGGGCACGCCACAGATCCAGAACATCATTCCGTCCTCGTTCTTCGGCACCACCGGCTGGGCCGCCCCGTGGCTGGGCGTGATCGGCACCGTGGTGATCCTGGTGCTGGGCATGAGCTACCTGGAATGGCGCCGGCGCGCGGCCATCGCCAAGGGCGAAGGCTACGCCGGCACTGGCGAGGAACTGCGCAACGAACCGGAACCCTTCCACGGCGACACGTTGGCGCATCCGCTGGTGGCGATCCTGCCGCTGCTGCTGGTCGGCGTATCCAACTTCCTGCTGACCCGCTGGATTCCCGGCTTCTACGGGCAAACCCAGTCGTTCGTGCCGGCGGTGATCGGCAACCCGGCGCCGGTGGTGCAGGAAGTCTCCAAGATGGCCGCCATCTGGGCCGTGCAGGGTGCCCTGCTGCTGGGCATCCTCAGCGTCATCGCCTTCGCCTGGAAGCCAGTGGTCAGCGCCTTCGCAGAAGGCACCAAGTCCGCCATCGGTGGCGCCATGCTGGCCTCGATGAACACCGCGTCGGAATACGGTTTCGGTGCGGTCATCGCCGCCCTGCCGGGCTTCCTGGTCGTGGCCGATGCGCTGGGATCGATCCCCAACCCGCTGATCAACGAAGCCGTTTCAGTCACCGCCATGGCCGGCATCACCGGCTCGGCGTCCGGCGGCATGAGCATCGCGCTGGCCGCGATGGCCGACAGCTTCATCGCCAACGCGCAGGCTGCCGGCATTCCGATGGAAGTCCTGCACCGCGTGGCATCGATGGCCTCCGGCGGCATGGACACCCTGCCGCACAACGGCGCGGTGATCACTGTCCTGGCCGTCACCGGCCTGACCCATCGCCAGTCCTACAAGGACATCTTCGCCATCACCATCATCAAGACCCTGGCGGTATTCGCAATCATCGGCGTGTACTACGCCACCGGGCTGGTTTGAGTTTTGAGGATGGGGCTTGGCTCAGCTTGACTCAGCTCAGCTCAGCTTGGGCTGGCTTGGCTCGGCGGCGCCGGACGCAGGCAAACGGCAAATCAATCACCGGCCGCCAAATGAAAAAGGCCCGAGCAAGCTCGGGCCTTTCCAGTTTCCATAACAGGAAACAATCGCCCGGCTGCACGTCACTGTGCAACACCGGACGATCTCACATCCTTGTTGGCGTCCTGCCTTCCCCAGCTTCCTGCCCTGTTTGGGTTCCTGGTGTTCCGCCATCCGGGTGGTCCACAATTTCGCGTCCTTTCCGCTCAACGCCTTTCTATCGGTCTGGGCACCGCCGTCCCGGCGGGCTTCTTGGCGGGGGCAACTCCGGCCCTCACTTCGATCAGGTCACGATTCCGTTCGACCGTTTTCAATCCGATCCCTTTCACCAGCGCCAGTTCCTCGACGCTCCTGAAAGGCCCGTTCGCCTGTCGGTGATCGATGATTGCCTGCGCCTTGGAAGGGCCAACATTCACCATCACCCGGCCCAGCTCCGCCGCAGAGGCGGTGTTGATGTCGACCTTGTCCGTGGCTTGCGCCGATACGGTCAACAACAACGCCAGAACCAGTGACTTCAGCATCACGGCAAAAAGCTGCATCGCTACACTCCTTGTGACTTGGGCTGGTCTGCCGGCATTCCCGCCGGTCGAACCAGTGTTCCGCGCCACATGAACACAGACTATCCGTCACACGTCGCTCACACAGCCGGCGAATACCCCGAGCGCTTGTAGGAAAATTCCTACAAGGTCCGATTCCAGGGGAGGCGGCGTAGAATGGTTACACCTGACATTGCTACTGGAGATCCAGATGGACAGCGCCAAGATCGGCCAATTTCTCAGCGACAAGTGGGACAAGGACATCGTCCCGCAACTGGTCGATTACATCCGTATCCCCAACAAGTCGCCGATGTTCGACGCCAACTGGGTCGCCAACGGCTACATGGACCAGGCAGTGAGCCTGATGGAGAACTGGTCCAAGGCGCAGAACATCCCCGGCCTGCAGGTCGAAGTGGTTCGTCTGGAAGGCCGTACTCCGCTGATTTTCCTGGAAATCCCGGCCACTGGCCCGGAAACCGGTGATGACACCGTGCTGCTCTATGGCCACCTGGACAAGCAGCCGGAAATGACCGGCTGGGATGATGACCTGGGCCCGTGGAAGCCGGTGCTGCGTGGCGAGAAGCTGTACGGCCGCGGTGGCGCCGATGACGGTTACGCCATCTTCGGCTCGCTGGCCGCCGTGCTTGCGCTGCAGGAGCAGGGCCTGCCGCACGCCCGCTGCGTGATCCTGATCGAAGCCTGTGAAGAGTCCGGCTCCTACGACCTGCCGGCCTATGTCGACCATCTGGCCGACCGCATCGGCCAGCCATCGCTGGTGGTGTGCCTGGATTCGGGCTGCGCCAACTACGACCAGCTGTGGTGCACCACCTCGCTGCGCGGCCTGACCGGTGGCAACTTCACTGTGAAGGTGCTCAACGAGGGCGTGCACTCCGGTGATGCGTCCGGCGTGGTGCCGTCCAGCTTCCGCCTGCTGCGCCAGCTGCTGTCGCGCATCGAAGACGAAAAGACCGGCCGCATCCTGCTCGACGGTCTGCACGTGGAAGTGCCGGCCGAGCGTCTGGAGCAGGCCAAGCGCGCTGCCGACGTGGTCGATACCGCCATTTTCGACAAGTTCCCGCTGGTTGATGGCCTCAAGCCGATGAGCGATGAGCTGACCGAACTGGTCCTCAACCGCACCTGGCGCCCGGCGCTGTCGGTTACTGGCATTGGTGGCATGCCGCCGCTGGAATCGGCCGGCAACGTGCTGCGCCCGGAAACCTCGGTGAAGCTGTCGCTGCGCCTGCCGCCGACCGCCAACGGCAAGGTCTGCGGGGAGCTGCTCAAGGAAGCCCTGCTGCGCGATCCGCCGAATGGCGCTCACGTCAGCCTGGATCTGGAAAAGGCCTCCACCGGTTGGAACGCCCCGGCCATGGCACCGTGGCTGGAAAAGTCCATCGACGACGCCAGCCAGGCGTTCTTCGGCAAGCCGGCGATGTACATGGGCGAAGGCGGCTCGATCCCGTTCATGGGCATGCTGGGCGAGAAGTTCCCGGGTGCGCAGTTCATGATCACCGGCGTGCTGGGCCCGCACTCCAACGCGCACGGCCCGAACGAGTTCCTGCACATCCCGATGGGCAAGCGCGTTACCTCGTGCGTGTCCAAGGTGCTGTTCGACCACCACGCGGCCAGCCTGCGCGGCGAGACCAGCGGTTCGCCGGTGGCTGCCGACAGCGGCACCCGTCACGGCGGCCACGGCTGCTGCTGATCCGGCCGGCCCGCGATCGTGCTGCCTGCGCAGCCGGTCGCGGCCAGCGGATGAGGGTTTGATGACGGACGCAGCCTGGCCTTGCTAGGCTGCGTCTTTCCATTTGGCGGACAGGCACATGAGCGGACTGTTTGGCAGCGACAGCTGGCTGTACATCATCCTGATCGGCTTCTTCGTCGGCCTGCTGGGCCGCTTCTTCATGCCCGGCAACAACCGCATGGGCTGCCTGCTGACCATCGTGCTGGGTATTGCCGGCGCGGTGTTTGCCGGTTGGTTCGGCCGCGAAATGGGCTGGTACTCGGCAGGTGAACCGGCTGGCTTCATCGGCGCCATCGTCGGTGCGATCGTCATCCTCGCGCTGTTGCGGCTGGTCAGCGGCGGCAAGCGCTGAGTCTCTTTCTTTTTCCTGTGCGCCGGTCGGCGCGGTTTCGACGTACCCGTCCATGAATGATCCTGCTTCCGATCCGCTGCGCGCCGAACAACGCCAGCAGTGGACCTGCGCCGCACTTGGCGACCCGGCCACCCGACTCGACCGCGCCTCGGTCGATGCAGGTTTCCGCAGCTATTGGCGGGCCACCAGCGCGCGCGGCAGCCACATCGTGATGGACTCCCCGCCGGCACTGGAAGATGTCCGGCCGTGGTTGCGCATGCACGACCTGCTCGAACCCAACGGCGTGCGGGTGCCGCAGGTACTGGCTCGCGATGTCGATAACGGTTTCCTGCTGCTGGAGGACCTTGGCGGCCCGACCCTGGCCCGGCACATCAACGATGACAATGCCGATGCCTGGTTCGATGCAGCGTTCACACAGCTGATCACGCTGCAGTCGATCCCGGTGCCCGACGGCATGGGCGCCTTCGGCGAAGCGTTGCTGCAGCGTGATGCGGGCTTGTTCGATGAGTGGTTCCTGCAACACCACCTGGGCGTGTCGCTGGATTGCGGTGAAGTGGAGCAGTTGCAGCTTGTGCATCGGCGCCTGATGGACAACGCACTCAACCAGCCGCAGGTACTCACCCACCGCGACTTCATGCCGCGCAACCTGATGCCGATCGAACACGGTGGCCCCGCGGTACTGGATTTCCAGGATCTGGTGCGTGGCCCGATTGCCTATGACCCGGTGAGCCTGTTCAAGGATGCGTTCCTGAGCTGGCCGTTGCAGCGTGTCGATGGCTGGCTGGCGCGTTACCACGCGCGTGCGCTGGAAGCCGGGCTGCCGGTGCGGCCGTGGCCGCAGTTCCTGCGCGATGCCGACTGGATGGGCGTGCAGCGTCATCTCAAGATTCTCGGCCTGTTCGTGCGCCTGCGTGATCGCGATGGCAAGCGCCATTACTTCGAGGATGCGCCGCGCTTCATCCGCTATCTGGACGAAGTGTTGCCGCGTTATCCGGAACTGGCGCCGTTGCTTGATCTGCTTGAACAGCGCATCAAGCCGGCGATGGCTGCCAAGGCGGCCGCATGAAAGCGCTGATTTTTGCAGCTGGCCTCGGCGAGCGCATGCGCCCGCTGACCGATCACACGCCCAAGCCGCTGCTGCAGGTGGCCGGCAAGCCGCTGATCGAATGGCACCTGCAACGACTGGCTGCGCTCGGCGTTGCCGATGTGGTGATCAACACCAGCTGGCTGGCCGAGCAGTTCCCGCGGCAACTGGGCGACGGAAGCCGCTGGGGCCTGCGCCTGCACTTCGTCCACGAAGGCCCGGTGCCGCTGGAAACCGGCGGCGGCATGTTCAATGCACTTTCATTGCTGGGCGATGCGCCGTTCATCGCGGTCAATGGCGACATCTGGAGCGATTTCGATTTCGCCCTTCTGCCAGGCAGCCTGGACGGGCTGGCGCATCTGGTGATGGTCGACAATCCGGAGCACCACCCCGGTGGCGACTTCGTCCTGGGCCGCGATGGCAGGTTGCACGATGACGGTGATGCGCCGCGCCTGACCTTCGCCGGCATTGGCGTCTATCAACCAGCGCTGCTGCAAGGCTGGCAGGCGGTGATCGGCGAGGCCGAGGGCAGCACGCAGACACCGCCGCGTTTCAAACTTGCGCCGTTGCTGCGTGCGGCGATGTTGCGCGATGCGGTGAGTGGCCAGCATCACCATGGCCGCTGGACCGATGTGGGGACGCCGCAACGACTTGACCAGCTGGATGCGCAGTTGCACGGGATGCGGAGCTGATTGCTGCGTCGGTGAAGCCGATCAGCGCTAGAAGCCTTACCCCTCCCCAGCCCTCCCCTTGCCTACGGCAAAGGGAGGGAGCAGAAGCGGGCTTCGCAGCAGCCCGACAGATTGTGCATGACCAGCCCCTCTCTTTTGCGCAGCAAAGGGGAGAATTTGGGAGGAGTGCTTTTCGCAGCGAACGGACAACACACGCCGCCAGCGAATCCGCTACTCCCCGTTCCCCGCTTCAAGCACGCGCTTGAGGAACGGCACGGTGATGCGACGCTTGGCCGCCAGTGATTCGCGGTCGAGCTTTTCCAGCAATGCCACCAAGCCGCTCAGGTCACGGCCGGTGCGGGTCAACAACCATTCCAGCGTGGCCTCGTCCATCACCAGGCCACGACGTACCGCGCGCTCGCGCAGCACCGCGCCACGGCCTTCGTCGTCGAGCGGGTCAAGCATGATCCGGCCGCACTGCGACAATCGCGAACGCAGGTCCGGCAGTACCAGCCCCAACGCATCGGGCGTACAACGCGCCGTGTAGAGCAGGGTCACGTCGGCCGCACGCGCACGATTGTGGAATTCAAACAGGGTCACTTCCTGCTCACGCCGGCCGGCTACGTACTCCAGCCCGTCCAACGCCACCATGTCATGACCTTCCAGCGCTTCGAGCGCTTCGTCCAGGCGTTTGCCGGCGGCCTGCAGGGGCAGATAGGCAGGCCTGCGCCCGGCCTGCAGCGCTGCCGCGCAGGTGGCCAGCGACAGGTGCGTCTTGCCGGTGCCACCGGCGCCGGCAAGGAAAATCCAGTCGTGGCTGCTGCCTACGGCGAGCGCGCGCAACTGGGCCAGCGCGCCGTCCGGCGCGCCGATGAAGGTCTCGAATCGTTGGTCTGGCGGATAACGCAAGGCCAACGGCAACTGCGGCACACTCACTTCGGTTCAGCGTCCTTGGATAGGATGGCCGGACCCACGGACGGTTCTCCGCGCGCATCCAGCACGATTGCCGACCCATGGCCGGCATACAGCTCACTCTGGCGGTAGCGCTCATGCGCATAGCGCAGCAGCACGTTGATCACCGCCGCCGCCGGCAACGCCAGCAGCATGCCCAGGAAGCCAAACAACTGACCACCGGCCATCACCGCGAAAATCACCGCCACCGGGTGCAGGCCGATCTTGTCGCCCACGATACGTGGGGTCAGCACGTAACTTTCCAATAGCTGGCCGACGGTAAACACCACGCCAACCAACACCAGCAACTGCAGGTCGAAGCCCTGCGCCTGTACCAATGCAGCCAGCACCGCCAGCACCACGCCGGTGGTCGCTCCGAGGTACGGGATGAAGCTGATCAGGCCAGCGACCAGGCCGATCAGCAGGCCCAGGTTCAACCCGGCCATCGTCAGGCCGGCCGCATAGACCACGCCCAGCGCGATCATCACCACGATCTGGCCGCGGATGAAGGCGCCAAGCACGTCGTTGGATTCCCGCGCCAGCCGCGACACGATCTCGATATGGTTGCGCGGGATCAGCGAGGCGACACGCTCGACCAGCTTGTCCCAGTCACGCAGGAAGTAGTAGGTCAGGATCGGCAGCAGCGCCAGGTTGACCACCAGCGCCACCATCGCAAAACCCGAACGCGACACGTAGCCAAACAGCGCGCTGGCGGCTCCGCCGGCCTGCTGCCAGTGGCTGCGCACCCATTCGATCAGGCGCTCGGGCTCCAGCCAGCTCATCAGCTCGAAACCGGATTTCTGCTCGATCCACGGCAGCGCCGTGCCCAGCAGCCATTGCTGCGCCTGCGGCCACGCTGCGGCCAGGGTGACGATCTGACGCTGGATCAGCGGCACCAGGATCAACAGCGCCAAGGTCAGCAGCAGCACCATCGCCACGAACACCAGCACCACTGCGGTGTTGCGCGAACGGCCACGTGCTTCGAGCCAGTCCACCAGCGGATCGCCCAGCCATGCCAAGGCCAGCGCGATCACGAACGGCGTCAGGATCGGTGCCAGCAGCCCCATCACCCACAGACCAAACACGGCCAGCACCACCCATTTCAGGCGACGCAGGAACAGTGCGATTTCAACTTCCGGGGTAACGATGCTCATCGGATGCGGTACTCGGCGCGCCTGCTGATGCTTGCCTCGCCGTCGGCGGGGTCATCCTCGACCGTGCTCACCGGTTGCAGCGGGCTGTCCTGGCCAAGCATGCGATTCAGGCCCGACAGGCCGGTGCTCAACTCGACATCCAGCTCCAGGCGGTCTCCCGCTGCCTGGATCGGCATGATCGACTTGACCACCGCCACCCGCTGCAGGGCCGAGGCCAGCCGCAGGTAATCATCCGCACTGCCGATGCCGCTCACCACGATGCGGTAGGTTCCAGCCGCGCCGGTTGCTGCCGGCGCCTTGGCATAACGCCGCACCAGCGCGTCGGCCGCGCCATCGGCACCGCCCACCATGGCGCGACGTGCGTCACTGTCACGGGTGGTCCACTTGGACAGTTCACGGCCGTTGTCGACGAACACCCAGTCCGCCTGCCAGCCGCCGCCGGCCTTGGCGCGGTAAAGCTTGCCGACCAGCTGCATCGGCGGCGCGTAGCGGGCCGAAGCCCGTGCCACAGCGGCCGTATCCTGACGCCAGATCGCGCCGACCAGGGCCTGTTCGGCTGCACCGCCGGCAGGCAGGCCCAAGCGGAAGCCGCGTTCGATCGCCCGATCCAGCAACGGCCGCGCCGCATTGGACTGCTGCACGCTGACCAGACGCGGGCCGCTGCCATCGTCGATGGCCAGCCAGGCCACCGGCTTGGGCCGCGGCTGCGGCCACACTGGCAGGCCCAGTGCGGCGACCAGCTCATCCACGTCGCTCTGGCGGAAACGCGCCACCAGCACGGTACGAAAGCTCGGCGCGCCGCTGGCGGCAACGCCCTGGTCCTGGCGGTAGTCGTAGCTTTCCACCATGTCACGGGCGCTGCGCAGGGCCTGCGCCACGCCGGGACGGGCCATCGTGCCGCGATCGCCGGACAACTTGCCCAGTACCACGCCCAACGCCCGCGTCATTGCGCCGTTGCGGTCCGACTCGGACTGGCTGTTGACGGGCACCTCGGCCTCGTAGGCTCCCTTGGCGCTGGCAACGTCCCCTTCGGTACGCATGTCCGACTGCGCCTGCACCGCGAAAACGGACAGGCTCAGCGCCAGAAACAGCATTGTGACCAGGCTGCGACGCATTGAATATTCCATTGCTCGACGATTCCGGAGGGAATTGTTGCCCGAATGGGGCCTTCGCGCCAACGTGGCCTGTTAAAATGCCGCGTTCACCCCGCCAGTGCAGCCGCCCGTGACCAGCTCCCCGACCTCTGCGAACTCCCCCCTGACCTACCGTGACGCCGGTGTCGATATCGACGCGGGCAACGAACTGGTCGAGCGCATCAAGCCGCTGGTAAAGCGCAGCTTCCGCCCTGAAGTCATGGGCGGGCTGGGTGGCTTCGGCGCGCTGTTTGATCTGTCCAGCAAGTACCGCGAGCCGGTGCTGGTCTCCGGTACCGACGGCGTCGGCACCAAGCTGAAGCTGGCACAACAGCTGGGCCGCCACGACACCATCGGCATCGATCTGGTCGCCATGTGCGTCAACGACGTGCTGGTGCAGGGCGCCGAACCGCTGTTCTTCCTGGACTACTTCGCCACCGGCAAGCTCGACATCGACACCGCTGCGGCGGTGGTCGGCGGCATTGCCAACGGCTGCACCGAGGCCGGTTGCGCGCTGATCGGCGGTGAAACCGCCGAAATGCCCGACATGTACGCCCCGGGTGAATACGACCTGGCCGGCTTCACTGTCGCAGGCGTTGAAAAGAGCGAACTGAAGGACGGCTCGGCCGTGCAGCAGGGTGACGTGCTGATCGGCATCGCCTCCTCCGGCCCGCATTCCAACGGTTACTCGCTGGTGCGCCGCATCTATGAGCGCGCCGGCAGCCCGACCGACCTGGTGCTGGAAGATGGCGTGAAGCTGGTCGACGCGCTGATGGCGCCGACCCGCCTGTACGTCAAGCCGATCCTGTCGCTGCTCAAGTCGCACGGTGCCGCCGTGCACGGCATGGCCCACATCACCGGTGGCGGCCTGACCGAGAACATCATCCGCGTGGTGCCGGAAGGCCTGGGCCTGAACATCGATGCCGGCAGCTGGACGCTGCCGCCGGTGTTCCAGTGGCTGCAGCGCGAAGGCAATGTTGCCGACAGCGAGATGTGGCGCACCTTCAACTGCGGCATCGGCTTCGTGCTGCTGGTTCCGGCCGACCAGGCCGCGGCCATCAACAGCGCACTCGATGCGCTGGAGCTGGCGCATTGGCAGATCGGCGAAGTGGTCGCTGCCAACGGTGGCGAACGCGTCCACATCGGCTGATACCGCCCAACCTGCAAGGTGCCACTCATGGATGCAGTGAATCCCCCCGCTCCGCCGCCAGCAATCACCGAAGAAGACGCCAACCAGTTGCGTCTTCTGTCGATCTTCCACTACGTGGTGGCGGCGTTGACCGGCCTGTTTTCGTTGTTCCCGGTCATGCACCTGGTGATAGGGCTTGGCATCGTCAGCGGCAAGCTTCCGGTGAACGCCAGCAACCCGGATGTCCAGGACGTGGACCCCCGGCTGTTTGGCTGGCTGTTCGTCATCTTCGCCGCCGTGTTCATTGCCTGCGGCCTGCTGCTGGCCGGCTACATGGCCTACGCCGGGCGCTGCCTGGCGCAGCGCCGGCGTCACACGCTGTGCCTGGTCGTTGCGGCGATTTCCTGCATGTTGATGCCCATCGGCACGGTGTTGGGGGTGTTCACCCTGATCGTGCTGATGCGCCCCTCCGTCAAGGCTGCTTTCGCTTGAATACCCTGCTGTCGTCGCCTGACGACCACGTTTGTTGCCTGGGTCGCACCGCATGACCAACGCCAAGAAGATTGCCTTCATCGGCGTGCTGGCCGTATTCCTGATCACCTGGATCAAGCCGCTGTGGCCGGTCGAACAGGCCCTGCACAGCACACTGACCGTACTGGGCCTGGCCGCCTTGTGGTGGGTTGACCGACGTTGGCGACTGGGCGCCGGCGCGTTCATCGCCATCTGCGCTTTCATCGTCGTCCACTGCATCGCTGCGCGCTGGCTGTACTCCAACGTGCCCTACGAGCAATGGTTCCAGGCGTTGCTGGGCTGGTCGCCCAATGCCGCGTTCGGCTGGGAGCGCAATCATTTCGACCGGCTGATCCACTTCCTGTACGGCGTGTGCTTCACCCCGGCGCTCACCCAACTGGTGCGGCATGCCTGGCCTGCGCTGCGCCTCGGCCATGCGTTCACCCTGGCGGTGATGGTGATCATGTGTTCCAGCCTGGCCTACGAATGGTTCGAATGGGGCATCGCGCTGCTGCTATCGCCTGACGCGGCCGAGGCCTACAACGGCCAGCAAGGCGATATGTGGGATGCACATGCCGACATGCTGCTGGCCACGCTGGGCAGCCTGCTGGTCTGGCCGCTGGCGCACAAGGTGGCAAGCCGATGAACAGCCCCGCACGCATCGCCGTGCTGGCCTCCGGCCGCGGCAGCAACCTGCAATGCCTGCTGGACGGCATCGGTAGTGGCCAGCTCGATGCACGGATCGTCGGCGTCTTCTCGGACAAGCCCGGTGCCGCCGCGCTGGACAAGGTCGCACCGGAACTGCGCTGGGCATCTGCCCCCAAAGACTTCGACAACCGCGAAGCCTTCGACCAGGCACTGGCCGACGCAGTCGCCGCCTGCAACCCGGACTGGATCATCTGCGCCGGCTACATGCGCATCCTCGGCACCGGCTTCGTCGAACGCTTCAACGGGCGCCTGATCAACATCCACCCGTCCCTGCTGCCGCTGCACAAGGGCCTGCACACGCATGCCCGCGCCATCGAGGCCGGCGATGCCGAACACGGCGCCAGCGTGCATTTCGTGGTGCCGGAGCTGGATGCCGGCGCGGTGCTGGCCCAGGCGCGGGTACCGGTGCTGCCCAGCGATACGCCGGAAACCCTGGCCAACCGGGTGCTGACGGTGGAACACCCGCTGCTGCTGGCCAGCGTGGCCCTGCTGGTCACCGGCCGCATAACTGAACAGGATGGGGAGATCCTGTGCGATGGTCAGTCCCTGCTCAGGCCGCTACGCCTAGATTCGGCCGGCGTGCTGGTTGGTTGATGCCTACATGCCACTGACCTTCCTGCTGGCATGCTCCCCCCTTAACTTCCTTCGCCGAACCCGCATGACCCTGCCGTCCTCGAAATTGCTGGTACTGGCCGCTCTGCTGACGACGACAGCCGCGCATGCCCAGCAAGTGCCTGCACCGGCATCTGCACCTGCACCTGCACCTGCACCTGCACCTGTAATGCTGCCGGCCATGGAGTGGAGCGCGCCGCCGCTGGAGCCGTTCGTTGCTACCTACCAGGCCTTCTACAAGGGCAAGGAAGCCGGTGATGCGACCATGCGCGTGGTTCACAACGAAGGCACGCAGTGGCGCGTGGACATGGCCGTGGTCGGCAAGCGCGGCTTTGCCAGCGTGCTCGGCCTGAACATCGAGCAGAGCACGGTGTTCGCCAATGAGGGCAGCGTGTACACGCCGTTGAGCCAGAGCACGGTCAAGAAAGCCTTGTTCCTCGGCAAGAAGGTCACCGGCCTTTACGACTGGCAGGCCGGCACCGCGCAATGGCAGGGCGACCTGAAGAAGGAGCGCCGGCAGCCCATCGCACTGCAACGCGGCGACCAGAGCGCATTGCTGCTCAACCTTTCGCTGATGCGCGATGCGCGCCCCGGCAAGGCCCTGCAGTACCGCTACGTGGACGTGGGCCGGGTGCGCCAGTACGAATATCGCGCCGCCGATGCCACCGAGAACGTGCAGGTCGGCGAACTCAGCTACGACGCACTGCGCGTCTACCGCACCAACGGCGGCAACGACGAAACCATCCTGTGGATCGCCAATGGCGTGCCAACGCCGGTCCGCATCCTGCAACGGAAAGATGGCGAGGACGAAATCGACCTGCGCCTGATCGAATACCAAGGAGCCTGAGCATGAAACCCATCCTGCGCCCTCTTCGCCTCCTGGCCGCCGCCGCACTGGCCCTGTCCAGCCTGCCGGCGCTGGCGATGCAACCCTTTGTCGCCAATTACCAGGCCAACTACATGGGCATGCAGGCCAATGGCGTGATGACCCTGACCGCCGAAGGCGACAATCGTTACCGCTACAGCCTGCAGATCAAGAACCCGATGGCCGACCTGAGCCAGAGCACCGTGTTCGACGAACACAATGGCAAGCTGCGTCCGCTCAGCAGCCACGACCGCTCGGTGGTGCTGGTCAAGCGCAAACAGATCGATGCGCGCTACGACTGGAGCAACAACCAGGCCAGCTGGACCGGCGACGTTAAGCCTGAGCGCCGCGGCCCGATCCGCCTGCAGAACGGCGACATGGATGCGCTGCTGATCAACCTGGCCATCGCCCGCGACCTCGACGCCGGCAGGCCGCTGACGTACCGCATGGTCGACGATGGCCGCATCAAGCCGATGACCTACCGGGTGATCGGCAAGGAGAACGTCACCGTCGCCGGCAAGGCGCAGGAAGCGACCAAGGTTTCGCGCGTGGATGGCAACAAGGAACAGATCGCCTGGATCGTGCCGGGCATGCCGGTCCCGGCACGGCTGTTGCAGCGCGAGGACGGACGCGACGCGCTGGACCTGACCATCAAGTCGATCAACTGATCCAAACCCGGAACCCGTAGAGCGCAGCCATGCTGCGCTGGGATTTCCCGGTAGCGCTTCCTGCCGAACGTGGCTCGGCACTACCACCCGCACATGAAAAAGCCCGGCATCTGCCGGGCTTTTTTGTTGAACGCGAAACGAAGACTTACTTTGCTTCGGCGTCCTTCTTGAACACGGTCCTGCAGTCGCGACGGAACTCTTCACCGCTGCTGCGCCACATGAAACTGCGGCACTGGCGATTGCCTTCCTCCACGTCATTCACCTTCACCGCGTAGAACGCCTGGAACAGCTCTTCGCGACTGACCTGGCCGTCGCCATTCCAGTCCATCTGTTCCTTTTCAACGCCACGGGTGATGGCCACGCCGCTGTACCAGCCCCAGCCCAGCCAGGCCATGGCCAGCAGCACCAGGATCAGCAATGCCTTGCGGCGCGGGGTGAAACGGCCCTTGAGGATCATGACACGCGCCGGATGCCGGCACCGAGCGCACCGAGCTTCTCTTCGATGTTCTCGTAGCCGCGGTCAAGGTGGTAGATGCGGTCGATGGTGGTGTCACCTTCGGCCACCAGGCCGGCCAGGATCAGCGACGCCGAGGCACGCAGGTCCGTCGCCATCACCGGTGCGCCGGTCAGGCGATCGCTGCCACGGCAGATCGCGGTACGGCCTTCGATCTGCACGTCCGCGCCCAGGCGCTGCAGTTCCTGCACGTGCATGAAGCGGTTTTCGAAGATGGTCTCGTTGATCACGCCCACGCCCTCGGCCACGCAGTTGAGCGCCATGAACTGCGCCTGCATGTCGGTCGGGAACGCCGGGTACGGCGCAGTGGTCAGGTTGACCGCCTTCGGACGCTTGCCCTGCATGTCCAGGGTGATCGTGTCGTCGGTGGTTTCGATGTGCGCGCCAGCCTCGACCAGCTTGGCCAGCACCGCGTCCATCGTGTCCGGGCGCGCATTGCGCGCCACGATGCGACCGCCGGTCATCGCAGCGGCCACCAGGAAGGTGCCGGTTTCGATGCGATCGGCCAGCACCGCATGACGGCCGCCGCTCAGGCGCTCGACGCCTTCGATCACCAGACGCGCGGTACCGATGCCTTCGATCTTCGCGCCGAGCGCGATCAGGCAATGCGCCAGATCCGAGACTTCCGGTTCCATCGCCGCGTTGTCCAGCACGGTGGTGCCTTCGGCCAGCACGGCGGCCATCAGCACGTTCTCGGTGCCGGTGACGCTGACCATGTCAAAGGTGAAATGACCACCCTTCAGACGGCCATCGACATGGGCCTTGATGAAGCCGTTTTCGACCGTGATGTGCGCACCCAGCGCCTGCAAGCCCTTGATGTGCTGGTCCACCGGGCGCGAGCCGATGGCGCAACCGCCCGGCAGCGACACTTCGGCCTGGCCGTACTTGGCCAGCAGCGGGCCCAGCACCAGGATCGAAGCGCGCATGGTCTTGACCAGCTCATACGGCGCAACGTGCTGGTTGACGCTGCGCGGGTCGACCACGATGGCGCTGCCACGCGACAGCGTGCCCTGGTCGATGGTGACCTTGGCGCCGAGCTCGCCGAGCAGCTTCACGGTGGTGATCACGTCGTGCAGGTGCGGCACGTTGGTGATTTCCACCGGCGCATCGGCCAGCAGGGTGGCGCACAGGATCGGCAGGACGGCGTTCTTGGCGCCGGAGATGTACACCTCACCGTTCAGCGTCTTGCCGCCGGTGACTACGATTTTTGCCATGAATGTGAGAACCGGATATGGGGAATGGAGGGGAGCCGGCTCAGCCGGCTTCACCCGGAGTAACGGTTTTCAGCGCCAGCGCATGGATCGCGCCGCCCATCAGGTCGCCCAGCGTCGCATAGACCATGCGGTGGCGGGCCAGCGGCATCTTGCCGGCAAACGCCTCGCAGACGACCGTCGCCTCGAAGTGCACGCCGTCTTCACCCTGCACGTCGGCGCGGGCGCCGGGCAGCCCGGCTTCGATCAGGTTTCGGATGGTCTCGGCGTCCAAAGCGCTTTCCTAATAAAATGAACACCCATTCTACTATTCCGAGTGGCGCCCGCATGGCTGCTTCTTCGCTTTCCCTGGATACCCTGCGCGATGCCGACCTGGTATCCAGCGGCCGTCGTGTGTTCGAGATCGAACGCACCGAGCTGGACCGGGTGGGCAACCGCCTCGGCGCCGAGTTCGCCGCCGCCTGCCGGCTGGTACTGGCCTCGCGCGGCCGGGTGGTCACCACTGGCATGGGCAAATCCGGGCACATCGCCCGCAAGATCGCCGCCACCCTGGCCTCCACCGGCACCCCCTCGTTCTACGTGCATCCGGGCGAAGCCGGCCACGGCGACCTGGGCATGATCACCGAGGACGACGTGGTGCTGGCGCTGTCCTACTCCGGCGAGTCGGACGAGGTGCTGATGCTGCTGCCGGTGCTCAAGCGCCAGGGCAATCCGCTGATTTCGATGACCGGCAAGCCGCAGTCCAGCCTGGCCCGGGCCGCCGACGTGCACCTGGACGTGAACGTGGACCATGAAGCCTGCCCGCTGGCGCTGGCCCCGACCTCCAGCACCACCGCCTCGCTGGCGATGGGCGATGCGCTGGCGGTGGCCCTGCTCGATGCGCGCGGCTTCACCGCCGACGATTTCGCCCGTTCACATCCGGCGGGCAGCCTCGGCCGCCGCCTGCTGCTGCACATCACCGACGTGATGCACGGCGGCGACGATCTGCCGGCCGTGCGTGAAGACGCCAGCCTCAGCCAGGCCCTGATGGAAATGAGCCGCAAGCGCCTGGGCATGACCTCGGTGATCGATGCCGACGGCCGCCTGGTCGGTCTGTTCACCGATGGTGACCTGCGTCGTGCGCTGGATACCGACCTGGACGTACGCACCGCCGGCATCGCCCAGGTGATGACCCACAACCCGCGCACCATCGATGCCGACCAGTTGGCCGTGGAAGCGGCGCGTTTGCTGGAGAAACACCAGATCAACGGCCTGATCGTGGTCGATGCCGACAACCGACCGGTCGGCGCCCTGAACATTCATGACCTGTTGCGGGCAAAAGTGGTCTAAAGCCCCCACAATCCCCATTCAACCTGCCTTCCCCACGCCCGCCGCAACGGATCCTGCCCGCAGATGCCTTATTCCCCGCTCGACCACTTCCCCGCCCCGCTGCACGCCGTGGCTGCGCGCATCCGGCTGGCCTGCTTCGACGTGGACGGCACGCTGACCGACGGGCGCCTGTACTACGACCATGCCGGCAACGAGAGCAAGGCGTACTACGTGCAGGACGGGCTGGGCCTGAAACTGCTGCAGCAGCACGGCATCCACCCGGTGCTGATCACCGCCCGCAACAGCCTTTCGGCGCAGAAGCGTGGAGCGGATCTGGGGATCGACACGCAGATCGCTGTCGGCAACAAGCTGGCCAGCGTGCGCGCCCTGTGCGAGGCGCATGGCATCGGCCTGGACCAGGTTGCCTTCCTTGGCGATGACCTGCCCGATCTGGCACCGCTGTGCAATGTCGGCCTGGCGGTCGCTCCGGCCGATGCGCATCCGTGGATCGCCGAACGCGTGCATTGGCAGACCCGCGCCCAGGGCGGCCGTGGCGCAGCGCGCGAGTTGTGCGACGTGCTGCTCGCAGCGCAGGGCAAGCTCGATGATGTTCTGGCGAGGTTCTCGGCATGAGCTGGCGCTCCCTACTGGGCATTGGATTGCTGTTGGCGGCGTTGATCAGCGGCTGGTCGGCCTGGCGCCATCGCGCCAGCAGCACCCCGCAGGCTGCCGAGGAAGGCAGCACCGACTTCGTGCTGAAGGATTTCGAGATCATCACCCTGGACAAGGAAGGCAAGGAGTCCATGACGCTGCGTGCGCCAGCGATGGAACGCAATCGCGCCGACCAGACGTCCATGATCACCTCACCGCTGTTCCTGATGCCCGATGCCGCCGGCCAGCATTGGGAACTGCGCGCCAGCACCGGCTGGGTCAGCCCCAAGGGCGAAGAACTGCGCCTGCGCGGCAATGTCTCCGGCGACAGCCCGAAAGACGGCAAGACCCCGCCCACCACCTTCCGTACCGATGCGCTGGACGTACTCACCGAACAAAGCCTGGCGCGTACCGATGGCCGCGTCACCATGACCCGCCCGGGGCTTACCCAGACCGGCATCGGCTTCCAGGCCAACCTCAAGTCCAAGCAGTACTCCCTCCTTTCCCAGGTCAAGACCCGCTATGAACCCAATGCTGCCCGCTAAGCTTGCGTCGATCACCCTGCTCGCCGCCCTGCTCGTGCCTGCCGCGGTGTGGGCCAAGTCATCCGATCGCAACCAGCCGATGACCATCGACTCGACCAACAGCGACTGCAACTTCAGCGACAACGGCAAATGCCAGTTCAGCGGCAACGTCGTCATCACCCAGGGCACGCTGGAAATCCAGGCCGATACGGCTGATGTGATCCAGAAGAACGGCGAGACCGAGCGGGTGATCTTCACCGGCAAGCAGGCCCGGCTGAAGCAGCAGATGGACGACAACACCTGGATGAATGCCCGTGCCGACAACATGGATTACAACGTCACCAGCGAAGTGATCGTGCTGACCGGCAACTACAACGTCGAATCCGACCGCGGCACCAACGCCGGCCAGCGCATGGTCTACAACACCCGCACCGGCGCCATGCAGAGCGGCGGCGACGGCACCCGCGTGCGTACGGTCATCCAGCCCAAGAACAAGGCACCTGCCGCGCAGGGAGAGAAGAAGTAATGCTCGTCGCCAAAGGTCTGCGCAAGCGCTACAAGAACCGCGAAGTCGTCAAGGATTTCGGGCTCACCCTCGACGCCGGTGAAGTGGTCGGCCTGCTCGGCCCCAACGGTGCCGGCAAGACCACCTGCTTCTACATGATCGTCGGCCTGGTCGCCGCCGATGCCGGCAGCATCGTGCTCGACGGCAAGGACATCACCGGCGATCCGATGTACACGCGCGCCAAACAGGGCGTGGGCTACCTGCCGCAGGAGCCTTCGGTGTTCCGCAAACTCAGCGTGGCCGACAACATCGCCCTGGTGCTGGAGCTGCGCGAAGACCTTGATGCCGCCGGCCGCGAACACGAGTTGAATGCGCTGCTGGAAGAACTGCAGATCAGCCATGTCGCCAGCCAGGCCGGCGCCAGCCTGTCCGGCGGCGAACGTCGCCGTTGCGAAATCGCCCGCGCACTGGCTGCCAAACCGCGCCTGATCCTGCTCGACGAACCCTTCGCTGGCGTGGATCCGATTTCCGTCGGCGAAATCCAGCGCATCGTGACTCACCTCAAACAACGCGGCATCGGCGTGTTGATCACCGATCACAACGTCCGCGAAACCTTGGGAATCTGCGACCGGGCGTATATCCTCGCTGAGGGCAGCGTCCTGGCGCAGGGAGCACCGGAAGAACTGCTGGCCAACACCGACGTGCGCCGCGTCTACCTCGGAGATGCCTTCACCCTCTGAGCAGCCGCACCACGTCACGCTCCCGCCTGACGGAATCCGGCATGAAAGCTCGGTTGCAGACATCGATGGGACAGAGCCTGGTCATGACGCCGCAGTTGCGTCAGGCCATCCGTCTGTTGCAGATGTCCAGCACCGAGCTTGAACTTGAGCTGGTCGAAGCAGTGGAAACCAATCCATTGCTGGAATGGGCCGAAGCCGGCGATGCCGCCGGCGACGACGAGCCGACGACCAGCAGCGCCGACGAACAACCTGCCGATCCCGCCCAGGGCGACATCAACGACGACAGCCAGGACTGGGAAGGCGGCGACGAGGACTGGAGCAGCAGCCGCTCCGGCTCCTTCGATGACGATGGCGAGCCGGGCGAGCGTGAACAGGCCGCCGAGCCGGACACGCTGTCGGACCATCTGCTCTGGCAGCTGCACCTGTCCCATCTGGGCAGGCGCGATCGCGCCATTGGCGTGGCCCTGATCGACGCACTGGACGAAGACGGCTACCTGCGCGAGCCGTTCTCCAGCATCATCCAGACCCTGCTGCCCGACATCCGCGCCGGCGAAGACGAAATCCTCGCCGTCCTGCGGCAGATCCAGCGTTTCGACCCTGCCGGCGTGGGTGCACGCTCACTGGGCGAATGCCTGTGCCTGCAACTAGACACCCTGCCCGCCTGCACGCCCGGGCTGGCCCTGGCCCGGACCATCGCCCTGGGACCGCTGGAGCGCCTGCCCCGTGCTGGCATTCCCGGCATCGCCCAGGAACTGAAGCAACCGCTGGCCGACGTCGAACAGGCCGTGCAGCTGCTGCGCTCACTGGACCCGCGTCCGGGCAAGCAACTGGGTGAACTGTCCACCGACACCTACGTGGTGCCGGATGTGGTGATCTGGCGCCAGCGCGGCGTGTGGCGCTGCGCGCTGGCCGCACATGCCGGCCCCAAGGTGGTCATCAACCGTGGTTATGAACAGCTGATCCGACGCTGCGGTGACGCCGACGCCAGCTACCTGCGCGGCCAGCTCCAGGAAGCCCGCTGGCTGCTCAAGAGCCTGGAGGCCCGCGGCGAAACCCTGTTGCGGGTGGTCACCAGCCTGCTGCACCACCAGGCCGGTTTCCTGGAATTCGGCGAACAGGCGCTGCGTCCGTTGACGCTGCGTGAAATCGCCGGTGAACTCGACCTTCACGAATCCACCATTTCCCGCGCCATTGCCCGCAAGTACGTGCGCACCCCGCGCGGAACCTTGCCGCTGCGTGCGTTCTTCGCCTCGGGCATTGATACCGACGGCGGCGGTGAAGCATCCAGCACCGCCATCCAGTCGATGATCCGCAATCTGATCGACGCGGAAAACCCGCGCAAACCGCTTTCTGACGCCAAGCTGGCCGAGCTGCTCAAAACCAGTGGAATACCGGTAGCGCGGCGCACCGTTGCGAAGTATCGTGAAGCCATGAACATCTCCGCCTCCCACGAACGCGTACGCATCGTCTGAGGCAATCGCTGTTCTGGCGCGGGGGTTCATGAGGCAAACCCGAACCACAGGAGGAATCCGATGCGTATCGAGACGTATGGCCAGCAGATCGAAGTGACACCCGCCCTGAAGGAGTACGTGGAAACCAAGCTGGAGCGGTTGGGCCGGCATTTCGACCAACACTGCGAGATACGGGTGCAGCTATCCACCCGCAAGCCTGACTTTCTCGTTGTCGCCACGGTGAATCTCCCCGGGCGCACCCTGCACGCAGACGCCGCCGCCCCGACCATGTACGCGGCCATTGACGTCCTTGCAGACAAGCTGGACCGCCTGGTCATCAAGCACAAGGAAAAGCATCTTCCCCACGCATCGCATGCTCTGCGCGACAATGGCATCTAGACGCCAACATCCGTAGCAATCATGCCGTTGACCGACCTTATGGCGGCCGTGAGTACCCAGGTACTTGCGGCCGCCGACCGTGATACCACCCTTCTCGCCGCCTCGCGACTGCTCGCCTGTCGCGAAGCCGGGGCTGACAGCCTTTTCCAGAGCCTGCGCGAACGCGAACGCGTGGGCAGCACCGCCATCGGTCATGGCATCGCCATCCCGCATGGCCGCTCCACCACCCTGACCCAACCCCGTGGCGCCTTGTTGCGCCTGGAACGGCCGGTGGACTTCGGTGGTGACGAAGCCGTTGACCTGGTGTTCGCCATGGCCGTGCCCGAGCATTACACGCACCAGCACCTGATGCTGTTGTCCGAGCTGGCGGAGATGTTCTCCGATGCCAGCATCCGCCAGGCGCTGCGCGATGCACCCGACGCGACAACCCTCAAACACCTCATCACCCACCCGCAACAGGCGTGCCGCGGATGAATACCAGCATCACCGCCCAAGAACTGTTCGACCAGCAGCGCGAAAAGCTTGAACTGCGCTGGGTCGCGGGCCACAAGGGCGCGCAACGCGAACTGGAAGCCGGCAACACCGTCTCGCGCCGCCCGTCGCTGGCCGGCTACCTGAACACCATCTACCCCAACAAGGTGCAGATCCTCGGCACCGAGGAGCTGACCTGGCTGGACTCGCTGGACTCGCGCCAGCGCTGGGAAGTGATCGAACGCATCATCCAGGCGCGCCCGCTGGCGCTGGTCATCACCAAGAGCCACGGTTGCCCGGAAGACCTGCGCGCGGCCGCTGATGAATCACAGACGCCGCTGTGGGTTTCGCCCAAGCGCGGCCACGAGCTGCTCAACCACCTCAGCTATCATCTGGCCCGCACCCTGGCGCCACGCGTCACCCTGCACGGGGTGTTCATGGAGATCTACTCCATCGGCGTGCTGATCACCGGCGAGGCCGGTTCGGGCAAGAGCGAGCTGGCGCTGGAACTGCTATCGCGCGGACACCGGCTGGTGGCCGACGACGCCCCGGAGTTCACCCAGATCGCCCCGGACGTGCTCGACGGCACCTGCCCCGAACTGCTGCAGGACCTGCTGGAAGTGCGTGGCCTGGGCGTGCTCAACGTACGCCAGATGTTCGGTGACACGGCTGTAAAGAAGAACAAGTACCTTCGCCTCATCGTCCACCTGACCAAGCCGATGACCGAGCCCAGCACCTACGGTTATGAGCGCCTGACTGGCGATTCCGGCAAGCGCCACGTGCTGGACCTGGACGTGCCGCTGATCACCCTGCCGGTGATGCCCGGCCGCAACCTGGCCGTGCTGACCGAGGCCGCCACGCGCCTGCACATCCTGCGCACCAAGGGCATCGATCCGGCTGCGATGTTCATCGCCCGTCACAGCAACCTGCTGGAGCAACGCAGTTCATGAACACCCCACAGGCACCGGTGCTGGTGATCGTCAGCGGCCTGTCCGGCTCGGGCAAATCGGTCGCGTTGAAGACCTTTGAGGACCTGGATTACTACTGTTCGGACAACATTCCGCTGAACCTGTTGCCCGAGTTCGTACGCGACGTGCTTGGCGAACGCAATGAGAACAGCCCGACAAGGCTGGCCGTCGGCATCGACGTGCGTGGCCGCAGTGACCTGAGCCAGTTGGCGCGCTGGCGCCAGACCGCCCGTGAACACGGCATCGATGCACGCCTGTTGTTCTTCGAAGCCGACGACGACACCCTGCTCGCGCGCTACGCCGATACCCGACGCCGGCACCCGCTCAGCCATCTGGGCCTGTCCCTGCCCGAAGCCATCGCCCGCGAACGCGAACTGACCGCACCGTTGCGGCGCGAAGCCGATGCGATCATCGACACCACCCGGCTCAACGTTCATCAGTTGCGGCGCAGGGTGATCACCGAATTCGCACTCAGCCACGAAAGCAACCTGTCGTTGCTGTTCGAATCCTTCGCCTACAAGCGCGGCGTCCCCGCCGAAGCGGACTTCGTGTTCGATGCGCGGGTGCTGCCCAACCCGCACTGGGACCCTGAGCTGCGCTCACTGACCGGCCGCGACCGTGAAGTGCGGGAGTACCTGGACGCCCAGCCTGAAGTGGTGCGTTACGTCACCCAGCTCGAAGACCTGCTCGACACCTGGCTGCCCAAGCTCGGCAGCGAAACCCGCAGCTACGTGACCGTGGCCTTCGGCTGTACCGGCGGCAAGCACCGCTCGGTGTACCTGGCCGAACGGCTCGCCCGCCATGCACGTGAGCGCGGCTGGCAGGACGTGGCCACCTTCCACCGGGAACAGGATTAGGGCCGGCGCGGGCCCAGATGAATTGGCTTGTCCGCAATGGCACACAGAAGACACGTTTTCAGCGCTATCGCGGGGTCATGTTGACCTGTTAACGTTCGGACATGACCTGCGGCATTCTCCTTGTGACCCATCCCGGCGTCGGCACTTCCCTGCTGGAAGTGGCGACCACCCTGTTGCGCCAGCTGCCCCTGAAGACCGAAGCGTTCGAAGTCCCCTTCGACGCTGACCTTGATGTGCTGTTGCCCGAAGCATCGGCGGCCATGCGCCGGGTGGAAGGTGAAGACGGCGTGCTGGTGCTGACCGATCTGTACGGTGCCAGCCCCAGCAACCTGGCCAACCAGCTGGCACGTCTGGGCACACCGGCCCGGCGCGTATCGGGCTTGAGCCTGCCGATGCTGCTGCGGGTAATGAACTATCCGGAACAGGGACTGGATCAACTGCCCGCCACTGCGGCGGCGGGCGCACGCAATGGAGTCATCGTCGACGATGCTTGAACAAGAACTCACCGTTTCCAACCGTCTGGGCCTGCACGCCCGCGCCACCGCCAAGCTGGTGCAGGTGCTGTCCGGCTTCCGCGCCAATGCCACGCTGGTGGCCAAAGGCCGCGAGGTCAACGCCAAGAGCATCATGGGTGTGATGCTGCTGGCCGCCGCGCAGGGCACCCCGGTCACCGTCCGCATCGATGGCGAGGACGAAGCGGCCGCGCTTGAAGCGGTAACCGCCCTGTTCGAGCGCCGTTTCGACGAGGACAACTGATGCCGCTGGCCGCGCCAGGCGATATCTGCCGGAGCCTGCTGCCGTGACCCGGCTGCAGGGCCAGCCCGCCTCGCGTGGCACCGTTCTGGGCCGTGCCCGGCTGCGCCTGCCGCAGGTGCAGGAAACCGGTGAAAAGCGCATTGCCGCTGGCGCGGTTGACCAGGAGCTGCAACGCCTGCACCGCGCCACCGATGCCGCCCGCGCCGAAATGCGCGAGCTGCGCAGCCGCCTGCAGGGCGCGCTGCCCGCCGAAGTTGGCGAATTCCTCGACCTGCACGCGATGCTGCTGGACGACCCTGAGCTGCTTGCGGCACTGGACGAACTGGTCCGCAGCAAGCGCTACAGCGCCAGCTATGCCCTGCGCGTGCAGCGCGACCGCCTGGCGCAGGTGTTCCAGGGCATGGAAGACGCCTACCTCAAGAGTCGCCTTGACGACCTGGATCACGTCATCGGGCGCATCCAGTCGTTCCTGCACAAACGCCCCAACAACGTGAAGGGGCTGTCCGGGGAAATCCTGGTCTGCGAGAACGTGGCCCCCTCGGAACTGGCACAACTGCAATCGCAGGGCGTGGTCGGCATTGTCAGCAGCAGCGGCAACACGCTTTCGCACAGCGCCATCCTTGCGCGAAGCCTGCACATGCCGCTGGTGGTGGGCGCCAGCGCGGTGCTGAACCGCATCAACGACGGCGATGTGCTGATCGTTGACGGCGGCAGCGGCGAGATCGTGATCGAGCCGGCGGCGGCGGACCTGCGCCAGTACCGCGCCCGCCAACGCGAACTGGCGCGCGAACAACGTGAGCTGGGGCGACTGCGCGGCAAGCCCACCCGCACCGTGGACGGGGTCGAGATCACCCTGCTGGCCAACGCCGAATCCCAGGACGACGTCACCCAGGCACATGCACTGGGCGCGCGCGGCCTGGGCCTGTACCGGACCGAGTTCCTGTTCCTGCAGCGCAACCAGCTGCCAAACGAGGAAGAACAGTTCCGCGTCTACCGTGACACCGTGCTGGGCATGAGCGGCCTGCCGGTCACCATCCGCACGCTGGACCTGGGCGCGGACAAGGCCGATCGCACCGGGTTGGTGGTCGGCACCGAGGAAAACCCCGCGCTGGGCCTGCGAGGCGTGCGCCTGTCGCTGGCCCGACCGAAGGTGTCCGACACCCAGCTGCGCGCCATCCTGCGCAGCTCCGGCTATGGCCCGGTGCGCATCCTGGTGCCGATGATCAGCACCCGCGAGGAGATCATGGCGGTACGCCGCCGGTTGTCGCGGCTGGCCGCATTGCTCCGCAATGAAGGCCATGAGGTGGCCGAGAACATCCCGGTCGGGGCGATGATCGAAGTGCCGGCTGCAGCCATCGCGCTGGAGTGCTTCATCGATCAGGTCGATTTCCTTTCGATCGGCACCAACGACCTGGTGCAGTACCTGCTGGCCGCCGACCGCAACAATGAGGCCGTCAGCGAGCTGTACTCCCCGCTGCATCCGGCCGTGTTGCGGCTGGTGTTGCAGGTGATCGAAACCGCACAGCGGCATGGCACGCCGGTGGCGGTCTGCGGCGAGATTGCCGGTGATGCGCGCATGACCCCGCTGCTGCTGGCGTTGGGCCTGACCGAGTTCAGCCTGCACCCCGGCACGCTGCTGGAAGTGCGCCGTGCCATCCGCAGCATGGACCTGTCCGCATTGCGTGCGCAGGCGCCGCAGCTGCTCGCCGCGCGCGACCGTCGCGGCATCGAACGCTGGGTTGCGAGCGTGGGCAACGACTGAGTTTCCCGCGCAAAGCCAGTGCAACGCTGGCCCGCGCAGTTGATAATGACGGGCTCAACACCGCCGATGCCGCATCCTTGCCCGGGATAGCGGCCTTTTCATTCCGGGAGCAGCGCATGGCCGAAGCGGTACGCCACGACAAGACCGCACGACAGCTGCGCCTGCTTTCCGACGCGCTGGACAGTGGTCGGCTTGGCCCGGTACGCCGCCTGGTCAACACGCTCTCGCCGGCGGAGATCGGCAACCTGCTCGAATCGCTGCCGCCCGGCAAGCGCGAGGTGGTGTGGGGGCTGGTCGATGCCGAGGACGACGGTGAGGTGCTGGTGCATGTCGGCGACGACGTGCGCGAAAGCCTGCTGGCGGACATGGACCCGGACGAAATCATCGCCGCGGTCGAAGACCTGGACATCGACGACCTGGCCGACCTGGTCGAGGATCTGCCCGACACCGTCATCGACGAAGTTCTCAAGTCGATGGACCGCGAGAACCGCGAGCGGCTGGAGCAGGTGCTGTCGTATCCGGAGGACACCGCCGGCCGACTGATGAACCCGGATGTGGTCACCGTGCGTGCCGACGTCAATGTCGACGTTGTGCTGCGCTACCTGCGCCTGCGCGGCGAGTTGCCGGACCACACCGATCACCTGTTCGTGGTCAGCCGTCGTCATCAGTACCTTGGCCGGGTTTCGCTGGCCTCGTTGGTGACCCACGAGGACACCACGCCGATCAACCGCCTGATCGACGACGAGCAGCCGGCCATCGATGTCGGCGAGAGCGCCGACGAGGTGGCCCGCCAGTTCTCCGACCATGACTGGGTCTCGGCACCGGTGGTGGACGACAACAACATCCTGATCGGCCGCATCACCATCGATGACGTGGTGGACATCATCCGTGGCCAGGCCGAGCACCAGGCGCTGGGCGCCGCCGGCCTGGACGAGGACGAGGATCTGTTCAGCCCGGTCTGGCGCGCGATGCGCCGGCGCCTGATGTGGTTGTCGATCAACCTGTGCACGGCGTTCCTGGCCTCCAGCGTGGTCGGCCATTTCGAGGGCACGATCGACAAGCTGGTGGCGTTGGCGGTGCTGATGCCGATTGTTGCCGGCCTCGGCGGCAACGCCGGCACCCAGGTGCTGGCACTGATGGTGCGCGGCCTGGCGCTGGGCCAGGTGGGCGCTTCCAACGCACGCACCTTGTTGTGGAAGGAGCTGCGCGTGGCGCTGCTCAACGGCTTGCTGCTGGGTACCGTGCTGGGCGTGGTGGTGCTGGTCTGGTTCCACAACCCGGCCTTGTCGCTGGTGATCGCCACCGCCTTGACCCTGAACCTGCTGCTCGCGGCCTCGGCCGGCGTGCTGGTGCCGCTGACGCTCAAGCGGCTGGGCTTCGACCCGGCGCTGGCCAGTGGCATCTTCCTCACCGCAGTGACCGACACGATGGGCTTTTTGACCTTCCTCGGCCTGGCGACGCTGGTGCTGATGCACTGAGCGGGCCGGGATGACATCCCCGCGCTCCCTGGGTATCGCCGCGATTCCGTAGGAGCGGCGTCAGCCGCGAAGCTATTGAAGCCACGGGCAGCGGCGTGTCTGCAATTGCAGCGGTTGCGGCCACGTTGGTGATTCCCCGTTTCGCGGCTCACACCGCTCCAGCAACGGCCGGGCGTGGCTGATGCAACCTGGCTCAGTGCAGGCCGCAGGTCTGGATTACCTGCGCTCCAGCCCGGTCCACGGCGCTGGATTCCTGTAGGCGCGGGGCGGCTGATGGATGTCAAGGCGACTTGCACATGGGTTGTGCACCATGGCCCGATGCAGACGCCCTCCTCCTCGCCCGGCATGGCATTACGCAACCTGGGCCGCACCCCGCACCGGCTGATGTTCTTCATCGGCGCCAGCAACCTGTTGCTGGCGATGGCCTGGTGGGCGCTGTGGCTGATCCACGCCCGCTGGCAGCAACCGTCCATGCCGATGCCCGATGTCTACCCCGGCTGGCTGCACGCGCTGGTGATGGTCTACCTGGTGTTCCCCAGCTTCATTTTCGGATTTCTGCTGACGGTGTTTCCGCGCTGGATGGGCTTGCCGGAGCTGGCCCGCCATCACTACCTGCCGGTGGGTATCGGCCTGATCGGCGGGCAGCTGACCTTGCTGCTCGGCACACTCGGACTGCCCTATGCCCTCCCCATCGCCTTGGTGCTGGCCCTGCTGGGCTGGAGCATCGGCCTGTGGCAGCTGGGACGGCTGTTGTTGTCCGAGCGCGGGCGCACCTGGCATGCGCGCTCCTGCATGGCGGCATTGCTGTTGGGCTACGCCGGACTGTGGGCGTTTGCCGCGTTCGTCGTCTTCGGCGCCAGCCCGGCCTGGGTGATGGTGGGCATCAAGCTTGGTGGTTTCGGCCTGCTGCTGCCGATCTACGTCAGCGTCGCGCATCGCATGTTTCCGTTCTTCGCCGGCAATGTTGTGCCGGGCTACCAGCCCTGGCGTCCGTTGTGGTGGCTGGGCGCCTTCTGGCTGTTCCTCGTGCTGCATCTGCTGCTGGATCTGCGTGCGCAAAGCGCGTGGCTGTGGCTGGCTGATCTGCCATTGCTGCTCCTCAGCGTTCTCGCGCTATGGCGCTGGTGGCCGCGCGGTGCCATGCCCGGGCTGCTGCGGGTGTTGTTCATCGGTCTGGCCTGGTTGCCGGTGAGCCTTGCGCTGTATGTCGTGCAAAGCCTTGCCGACGCGTTGGGCTGGCCGCTGACGCTGGGCCGTGGCCCGGCCCATGCGCTGTTCATCGGCCTGTTCGGCAGCCTGCTGGTGGCGATGGTCACGCGGGTAACGCAGGGCCACTCCGGGCGACCGTTGCAGATGACGCCGGTAGCGTGGTTCGCCTTCATCGCCATCCAGGCGGTGGCGGTGATGCGGGTGGTGGCCGAGCTCATGCCCGATGCTGCCGCATGGCAGGCGCTCAGTGCGATCGGTTGGCTGCTGGCGTTCTCACCTTGGGTGGCGCGCATCGGCCGCATCTACCTGCTGCCCCGCCAGGACGGACGCGACGGCTGAAAGCGCGCGGTGCGGCTGCGGCGTAAACTCCAACGCCCCAAACGCAGGATGCTGCCGTCATGACCACCACCGTCCACGATTATTACCAGCCGGGCTGGCGCGAGCAGGTCCACACCTGCCCTGCCTGCGAGTGGCAGGGCAATTCGCGACAGATGGAAATGGAGCTGCACGACGAGCAGACCGAGTACAGCTGCCCGCAATGCGAGTTCCCGGTGCTGGTGGTGCAGCACCCGAACCTGGAACAGGTGAAGGCCGCCGCCGAGGCGGGCAATGAGGAAGCGCAGCAGCAGCTGGCGATCCTGGCGATGGCTCCGCGCGAATGACGCCATGGGCCGGGATTTCTGGAAGAGCGGCCTTGGCCGCGAAGCTCCCAGACGCCCCATCCAAGCTCATCGTGCAATCGCGAGCATCGCCCTGACTGGAACGGCATCAGCTTCGCGGCCAAGGCCGCTCCTACGAAAACCATGCCGGGGACTGATCATTGATCGCCCCCGGCTTCGCGGCTTACGCCGCTCCTACGCCGGCTTTCAGCCCAACAGGGTTTCCAGCACGGCCATGCGCACGGCCACGCCGTTGGCGACCTGACGCAGCACCCACGACTGCGGGCCGTCGACCACTTCATCGGTGATTTCCACACCGCGATTGATCGGGCCCGGATGCAGCACCGCCGCGTCCTTGGCCGCACGCTTCAGGCGCTCCACGCCCAGGCCGTACTGCGCGTGGTACTGCTCCAGCGACGGCACCAGCCCTTCTTCCATGCGCTCGCGCTGCAGGCGCAGCATCATCAGCGCATCGGCGCCTTCGAGCATCGCATCGAAATCCTGGCTGACCACGCAGCCCTTGAGCGTCTCGTCGTCCGGCAGCAACGACTGCGGCCCGCAGACGCGGATCTCGCCCACGCCCAGCGTGCGCATGGCATGCAGGTCGGTACGCGCCACGCGCGAGTGCTTCACGTCGCCGACGATCACCACCTTGAGCTTGGAGAAGTCCGCGCCTTTGGCCTGACGCAAGGTCAGCATGTCGAGCAGGCCCTGGGTGGGATGCGCGCTGCGACCGTCACCGGCATTGATCAGCGCGGTGCCTTCACCAGCGGCAGCGGCCAGCGCGGCAACCGCGCCGTCATCGGGGTGGCGCACGACGAAACCACGCACCCCCATCGCCTCGAGATTCTTCAGCGTGTCGCAGGCGGTCTCGCCCTTGCGGGTGGAGGACGTGGACGCATCGAAGTTCAGCACGTCCGCGCCCAGCCGCTGCGCGGCCAGCTGGAACGAGCTGCGGGTGCGCGTGGACGGTTCGAAGAACAGGGTGCAGACCGCAGCCCCGGCCAGCACCGAACGCTTGTTGTTGATGCGGCCCACGGCAGCGTCGCGGATCTGGCCTGCGCGATCAAGCAGCTGCAGCAGGACTTCACGGGGCAACCCTTCCAGGGTCAGCAGGTGGCGCAGGCGTCCTTGGTCATCGAGTTGCGAGGCAGTCATGGCGGGTCTTTGTGAGTCAGGAAATGGGGGTGGCGTCGTGCGGCGCCGACAGCCAGCGTTCGATGATGACCGCGGCAGCCACCGCGTCGAGATTGGCGGCATCACGGCGGCGCTTGCGGCCCTGCGCACGTTCGACGGCGAAACGGCTTGCCGCTTCGACCGAGCTGGAACGTTCATCCACCAGCAGCACCGGCAGCTTGTAGCGCTGGCGCAACTGCCGGGCGAAGGCGTGCGCGCGCTTGCGGTTGGGCTGGTCCTCGCCCTCCAGGGTGAGCGGGTCGCCGACGATCATGCCCTGCGGCAACCATTCCTTGTGCAGGCGGTCCAGGGCGATCCAGTCCGGGCCGTTGGCGTGCACGTCGATCACTGCGATTGCGCGTGCGCCAACGCCGAACGCGCTGCCGATGGCCACGCCGATCCGGCGCGAGCCAACGTCGAAACCCAGCACCGTGCTGTCGGTGGAAAGCGCTGACGGCTCAAGCATGACCGCTGTACCCGGCCATGCTGAACAGGTCCACGCCGATGCGCGAGCCGGAAAGCTGCCAACGCTCGTCCAGCGGTGTTGCGAACAGCAGCGCGGCGTCGGCCGGAACGGTCAGCCAGCTGTTGTCAGCCAGCTCCTGCTCAAGCTGCCCCGCACTCCAGCCGGCGCAGCCCAGGGTGACCAGCGCGTTGCGCGGGCCCTGCCCGGCGGCCATCGCTTCGAGGATGTCGCGCGAGGTGGTCAGGTACAGGCCTTCGGCCACTTTCAGGCTGGAATCCCAGCTGCGGGCGTCGTCATGGATCACAAAACCGCGCTCCGGATGCACCGGGCCGCCGTTGAGCACCGGCACGCTGCGCAGGTCGCCGTCGTCGGTGTCGATCTCCATCTGCGCGAACACCTCGCCCAGCGTGAAATCCGAAGCCTGATTGACCACCACGCCCATGGCGCCATTGTCATCGTGCTGGCAGATCAGTGCCACGGCGCGCGCGAACGTGGAATCGGCCAGCGACGGCAAGGCGACCAGCAGGTGGTTGGACAATGGGGGCGACAACGCGGACATGTGCGCATTCTAACGGTTGCCGCCGTCAAGGGCTCGCGGCGGTAATAATCGACACATCTCCCCGTCAGTGAGCCTCCATGACCGTCTACTACTGCGACTTCGCTCCCGGCCACCCGGTCCATGCCGATTACCACGCCAATGAGTACGGCTTCCCGCAGCGCGATGAGCGCGAACTGTTCGAGCGCCTGCTGCTGGAGATCAACCAGGCCGGGCTGAGCTGGGAGACCATCCTGCGCAAGCGGGAAGGGTTCCGCGCCGCCTACAGCGGCTTCGACGTGGATGCGGTGGCCGCCTACGGCGATGCCGATATCGCGCGGCTGATGGCCGATGCGGCGATCATCCGCAACCGGCTCAAGGTGCTTGCCGCCATTCACAACGCGCAGGTCATCCAAGGGTTGCGCGCTTCGCACGGCGGGTTCGCGCAATGGCTTGATGCCCACCACCCGCTGTCCAAGGCCGAGTGGGTGAAGCTGTTCAAGAAGACTTTCCGTTTCACCGGCGGCGAGATCACCGGCGAGTTCCTGATGAGCCTGGGCTACCTGCCCGGTTCACACCGCGAGGATTGCCCGGTTTACACAAGGCTGGTGCCGTTGAAGCCGATGTGGATGAGGGAGTAGCTGGCTGGGATTGGGGATTCGAAGCTCCCAACCAACTCTCAGCCCGTCATTCCCGCGCAGGCGGGAATCGCTTTGGAGTTCGGCACTCGGGAACATGCGATCACCGGCTTTCCTGCAACCGGCCCCTGCCCCGGCTTCGCGACTGAAGCCGCTCCTACAGGGGGCTGACGCAGCCCGGCGGTTGTAGGAGCGCACGGCTCTGATGCCGGGAAGGCGCCCGGCGAGCGCAGCTCGATGCTACCCGGCGGAGATTCCGGCTGCGTCACTTCCTCAGCGCAGCAGGGCGCCGAGCAGCGCAAGGCCAACAAACAGCCCGCCGAACACGATGACCAGTACGTGCCAGACCGTCAGCCGGTCCTGGCGGCGCATGTCCATGCGCAGTGATTGCTGATAACCGCGCATCAGCGAGTTCATCGGCAGCAGCGGCAGAAAGGTGAACAACCCCAGCACCCACAAGTTCCGGCCAAAATCACGCGGGAACAGCACCGACCAGTTGGCAACGGCATTGATCAACAGATAGACCAAGGCCAGCACCACCGGCGGAAACGCCAGCTGTCGGCGCCGCCCGGATGCGTAACGGTTGAGCTGGGCAAAGCAGCTGAAACCCCACAGCGGCGCGAACACCGCACGCCAGAACGGCCAGATCGCCGTGCCCTCCTGATCGGCGATGGCACGCCAATTGCGGTAGAACCAATACAGCACGTACAGCCCCAGGCTGGTCAGGCTCATGACCACCAGCTTGCCGGTCGAGGGGGCGAACAACTCCGGATGCACCCATTCCTCTTCGATGACCCCTGGCACAACCGGTGCCGAAGGAGTGGCCGTCAGCACGGCTGCCGGGGCTTGGTAGGGATCTCGCACTTCCATATGCAGCCACTCCTTCATCGATGTCGGTTGGGAACTACCGGTCAGCGGACCTCAGCAATCTCCACGCCATCCAGGCCCTGCGACAGGGTCTTGGCGTCGCCGCCCTGCGAGAGCTTGATCCGCAGGCGCACCTCGTTCTGCGAATCGGCGTAGCGCAGTGCGTCGTCGTAGCTGATCTCGCCGGCCTGGTACAGCTCGAACAGGCTCTGGTCGAAGGTCTTCATGCCCAGCTGCACGGAGTCCTTCATCACTTCCTTGAGCTTGTGGATCTCGCCTTCGCGGATGTAGTCCTGCACCAGCGGCGTGCCGAGCATGATTTCCATCGCCACGCGGCGGCCCTTGCCGTCGGGAGTCGGGATCAGCTGCTGCGCGACCACGCCCTTGAGGTTCAGCGAAAGGTCCATCAACAGCTGGTTGCGACGGTCTTCCGGGAAGAAGTTGATGATGCGGTCCATCGCCTGGTTGGCGTTGTTGGCGTGCAGCGTGGCCAGCACCAGGTGGCCGGTTTCGGCGAAGGCGATGGCGTGGTCCATGCCTTCGCGGGTGCGGATTTCGCCGATCATGATCACGTCCGGCGCCTGCCGCAGCGTGTTCTTCAGCGCCGCTTCCCAGCTGTCGGTGTCGATGCCGACTTCGCGCTGGGTGATGATGCAGCCTTCGTGCTTGTGCACGAATTCGATCGGGTCTTCGATGGTGATGATGTGGCCGGTCGAGTTCTGGTTGCGGTAGCCGATCATCGCCGCCAGGGAGGTGGACTTGCCGGTGCCGGTGGCGCCGACGAACAGGATCACGCCGCGCTTGGTCATCGCCAGCGTCTTGATCACCGGCGGCAGGCTCAGCTCTTCCACGGTCGGGATGCGCGTCTCGATGCGACGCAGCACCATGCCGACCTGGTTGCGCTGGTAGAAACAGCTCACGCGGAAACGGCCGACACCGGACAGGCCGATGGCGAAGTTGCACTCGTGGGTCTTTTCAAACTCCTCGCGCTGGGCCGGCGTCATCACGTTGAGCACCAGGTCGCGCGATTGCTGCGGGGTCAGCGGGGTCTGGGTGATGGGCGAGATCTTGCCGTGGACCTTCATCGACGGCGCCATGCCGGCGGTGATGAACAGGTCCGAGGCCTTCTGGTGCGCCATCAGCTTGAGGAAGGAGGTGAAATCGATGCTGCTCATGGAATGCTCCGGCGAGGCCAGGAAAAGGAAAACGGAATCAGGATGTCGTTGACAGCGAGCCGGAAAACAGGCGCAGGAACAGCCAAGCCGTTCCCACTACCCTGCTTTCCATTCCCTGCTTACTCAAACAACCGCTTGTCCTTTGCGTATTCCTTGGCCTGGTTGCGCGTGATCAGGCTGCGCTTGACCAGGTCCTGCAGGTTCTGGTCCAGGGTCTGCATGCCCACCGCCTGACCGGTCTGGATGGACGAGTACATCTGCGCCACCTTGTCTTCGCGGATCAGGTTACGGATGGCAGGCGTGGCCACCATGATTTCGTGCGAGGCGATACGGCCGCCGCCTACGCGCTTGAGCAGCGCCTGCGAGATCACCGCGCGCAGCGACTCGGACAGCATCGAGCGCACCATCGGCTTTTCGCCGGCCGGGAACACGTCGATGATTCGGTCGATGGTCTTGGCCGCCGAGCTGGTATGCAGCGTACCGAACACCAGGTGGCCGGTTTCGGCAGCGGTCAATGCCAGACGGATGGTTTCCAGGTCACGCAATTCGCCGACCAGGATGATGTCCGGGTCTTCACGCAGCGCCGAACGCAGCGCTTCGTTGAAGCCGTGCGTGTCGCGGTGCACTTCGCGCTGGTTGATCAGGCACTTCTGCGAGGTATGCACGAATTCGATCGGGTCCTCGACGGTGAGGATGTGGCCGTATTCGTTCTTGTTGATGTGGTCGATCATCGCCGCCAGCGTGGTCGACTTGCCCGAACCGGTCGGGCCGGTCACCAGGATCAGGCCCTGCGGCTGTTCGATCAGCTGGCGGAAGATCGGCGGGCAGCCGAGGTCTTCCAGCGTCAACACTTCCGAGGGAATGGTACGGAACACCGCACCGGCGCCACGGTTCTGGTTGAAGGCGTTGACACGGAAGCGTGCCAGCGAAGGAATCTCGAACGAGAAATCGACTTCGAGGAATTCCTCATAATCACGCCGCTGCTTGTCCGACATGATGTCGTACACCAGCGCGTGCACCTGCTTGTGGTCCAGCGCCGGGATGTTGATGCGACGTACGTCGCCATCCACGCGGATCATCGGCGGCAGGCCGGCGGAAAGGTGAAGGTCGGAGGCTTTGTTCTTGACCGAGAACGCCAAAAGTTCAGCGATATCCATACGCCGCGTTATCCCCTGTTGCGAGTATCTGGAAGGTGTTTCCCCTGCCGGGCAGTATAGCGTTCCCGAGTAAGAGGTTGACCCACGTGCAAACCGTGTCGCTTGCCACACTCCAGCGCCAGATCGCCGGGGTTTCCAGCCCCACCCGGCCGGTCCGCCTGCTGGCCGTTTCCAAGCTGCAGCCGGCCGAGGCGGTGTCGGCACTGGCCGCCCAAGGACAGCGCGCGTTCGGTGAAAACTACGTGCAGGAAGCCGATGCGAAGATCCAGGCGCTTTCCGGGCAGGGCCTGGAGTGGCACCTGATCGGCCACCTGCAATCGAACAAGGCCGAGCTGGCCGCCCGCATTTTCGACTGGGTGCAGACCGTGGACCGCCCCAAGCTGGTGCAGGCCCTGGCCCAGCACCGCCCGGCCGGGCTGGCCCCGCTCAACGTGCTGATCCAGGTCAACATTGACGACGAGGACAGCAAGCACGGCTGCCGGCCCGAGCAGGTGAATGCGCTGGCCGAGGCAATCGTCGGCCACGAGCGGCTGCGCCTGCGCGGGCTGATGGCCATCCCCGCGCCCTTCCCCGAGCAGGAAAAGCGCCAGGCCGCATTCGCCCGCATGCGTGCCCTGTTCGACACCCTGGCGGCGCGCCACGAGCAGGTGGATACACTGTCGATGGGCATGAGCGCCGACTTTGCCGAAGCCATCGCCGCCGGTTCGACGATGGTGCGCGTTGGCAGCGCGCTGTTTGGCCCCCGCCCTTCCCTTTGATCCGCCGTCGAGACCGCTGATGACCGCCACCGAACATGCCGCCCTTCCCGATACCGACATCGCCTTCATCGGCGGCGGCAACATGGCCCGCAGCCTGATTGCCGGTTTGGTGCGCCGCGGCATGCCCGGTGCGCGCATCCACGTGGCCGAGCCGGTGGCGGCATTGCGCGAGGCGCTGCAACAGGATTTCGGCATCACCCCGCATGAGCAGGCCGAAACCGCCGCCAGCCACGCCACGCTGTGGGTGATGGCGGTCAAGCCGCAGGTGATGCGCAGCGTGTGCGCGGCACTGGCCGAGCATGCGGCACGGCAACAGCCGCTGGTGGTCTCCATCGCTGCCGGTATCACCGCCGCACAGCTGGAGCGTTGGCTCGGTGGCAGCCAGTCCGTCGTCCGCGCCATGCCCAACACGCCGGCCCTGCTCGGCGCCGGTGTCACCGGCCTGTTCGCCAATGCACGGGTTTCGGCCGAACAACGCACCCAGGCCGAGCAGGTGCTGGCCAGCGCCGGGCGCACCGTCTGGATTGCCAGCGAGGACAAGATGGATGCGGTGACCGCTGTCTCCGGCAGCGGCCCGGCGTATGTGTTCCTGCTGGCCGAGGCCATGGAAGCAGCCGCGCTCGAACAGGGCCTGCCGGCCGACGCGGCGCGCATGCTGGTACTGGACACCGTGCTGGGCGCGGCACGCATGCTCACCGAAAGCGGTGAGGCCCCGGCCGAGCTGCGCCGCCGTGTCACTTCACCCGGCGGCACCACCCAGGCCGCGATCGAGACGTTCCAGGCCGGCGGCTTCGAGGCGCTGACATCGCGCGCGATCGCCGCTGCTGCCCGCCGAGGCGGGGAGCTGTCGGCGGCCAATGATTGATACCGCGGCACTGGCCTGCAGGAGCGGCGTCAGCCGCGAAGCTGGCCATTCGTCCCATGCCGGAACATCCTGCAACTGCGGATGCTCCGGCGGCGGCTGGATCAACAGGTTCGCGGCTGAAGCCGCACCTACGGGGTTGTGGCAATTGCCTTCCCATCGCTTCCGGAGCACCACCATGCGTCATTCGACCAAGCCGTTGTTGTCGATCGGCCTGCTGTTGCTGGCTGCCTGCAGCGCACAGGAAATCCCGCGTCCGGCGACGGCGGTGCAACCACAACCGGGCCATGCCGACCTGGGCACGGTGCGTGTGCATTACAACCTGCTGCCGACGCTGGCGATGAATGACGCGGTGGCCGGCAGCTACGGCGTGCGCCGCGAGGCCAACCGCGCCCTGCTGGTGGTGGCGTTGCGCGAACTGCGCGATGGCGATGAGCTGCCCGGCAGCGGCGAGGTAACCGCCACCGCAGTGGATCTGTCAGGCAAACGCCAGCAGGTTGCATTGCGCCCGGTGCAGACCGGCGAATACACCGATCTGATCGGCGTGCTGGATGCGCATCCGCACGATCAACTGCGGGTGGAGTTGCAGGTAATTGCGGACAAGGGCCAGGGCAACATCCGCTTCGAGCGCAATTTCTGAACATCATCAAAACCCGGAAACGTGACGCAAATGGCTTGTTGCTGTTGCCACGACCGCACTGTCTTGCCACTTTCCGTGCGCAACACCAACGCGGTTTGCCTTTGCGATCAATTCGATAGCTGACGCGACCCGGCAGGCAGCAGCCGGCGCGCGATTGCAGCCGCTGCGCAGACTCCGGCACAAAATTCAAATTGACTTGCATGCGTTGCCAACCATACTGACCGCCACTTTTTAGATTGCGTCCGCTGTCGATGCAGGTCATCGACGCGGACAACGCTGCATGCATTCCCTTTGTCCGGCTTCAATCAGTACCGCTCCACTGCTCCAACTCCAGGCCTGGGGCATGAGCCGTGGCCGCCGCATCGTGCATGCCAGCCTCGATCTCACTATCGATGGCCCGGGTGTTGTCGTGGTGATGGGGCCAGCCGGCACCGGCAAGTCCTCGCTGCTGCATGCGCTGTCCGGGCAGCACAGCGCTCATGGTGAGCGTTGGGGGCAGTTGCTGTTCCAGGGCCAGCCGCTGAGCGAAGCACCGTCGCCACCGGCACTGGTCCAGCAACTGCCACGCGAACTGGGCTTCAGCGTCCTCGAAAACCTGGCCGCTGCGTTGCGCCAGCAGTGCAGCGCTACACCACTGGCGTTGCGCCAGCAGTGCAGCGCTACACCACTGGCGTTGCGCCAGGCCGTTACCGAACGCCTGCTTGCATTGGGCGCCGACGCACTGGCCGAACGGCTGCAGCAGCGCGTGATCGACCTGCCGCGTGGATTGGCGCGACAACTGGCGATCCTGCGCGCCGCCTTCACCGGCAGCCCGTTGTTGTTGATCGACGAACCCACCAGCGAACTGCCCGCCGACGATGCCGACGCGGTGTTGTCTTTGATCCAGCGGCTTGCACTCACCCACACCTGCCTGGTCAGCTTGCATCACCAGGGCCAGGCGCGGCGCATCGCCTCGCGGGTGCTGCTGCTGGCCGGAGGCCAGGTGCAGGTGGATGCAGCGGCCGATGATTTCTTCGCCAACCGCGCGCAGCACCCGGTGCTCGCGCAGTTTCTGCGCACTGGCAGTTGCCATGTCCCGGCACCGGATGCACGCGCCGAGGATCTGGCCGAGAACGTCGCAGTTCCCGTGATCGCCCCCCCCATGCAGGAAAGTCCGGCCCTGGCCGTTCCCGTCCAGATCAGCACTGCTGCGCAGCTTGCCGCGCCGTCGCAGGTGATGCTGCAAGCCACGTCATTGCGCCGTGGTCCCAATGGTTTTCATTGGCTGGAACCGGGCAAGCTGGCCGGTTGCCCGATGCCCGGCGTGGTGTTCGCCATCGACCACGACCTGGCCTTGCTGCGCGGCGTGGGCATCACCGTGCTGGTCAATCTGACCGAGAACGCCATGCCGGCCGAGGCCCTGGCCCGCCACGGCCTGCGCAGCTATCACCTGGGCATCGCCGACCGCAGGGCGCCGCCGCTGCTGTGGGCCAAGCTGCTGCTGGCCAAGATCGAAGTGATGCTGCGCCAGGGTGAAGTGGTGGCGGTGCACTGCCTGGCCGGCCTGGGCCGTACCGGTCTGGTGCTTGCCGCCTGGCTGATCCAGCAGGGGCTGACCGCGGAGGAAGCCCTGCGCCGGCTGCGCACCATCGAGCCTGGCTTCGTCCAGTCCAACGAGCAGGAAGCGCTGCTGTACGCGCTGGAAGAAAACCTGCTGATCCGCGCCTGCCAGTGAACTGACTCTCTTTGCCTGCCACAGGCCCGCATGTCGGGCCGGCACGGCTGTTGTTTTCCCTCCCCCAAGGAACTCCCCCCAATGTCCCTCGACAGCGTCCTGCAGCAATCCGTCGCCTCCATTCCCGAATGCGTGGCCGCCGGCTACGTCGATATCAGCTCCGGCATGCTGCTGTCGGTCAAGACCGTGGACTCGCATCCGCGCGAAGTGCTGGACCTGGTGGCCGCCGCCACCGCCGATCTGTACCAGGGCCCGAACATCCGCACCATCGAGCAGATGTTCCGTCGTGCGCGCGGCCTGCAGGAGCAGGAAGGCGCGCACTACTTCCAGGAAATCATCGTCAACAGTGAAAACCTGATCCACATCTTCATGCGCGGCAAGCGCTACCCGGACTACGTGATGGTGTTCGTCTGCCGTCGCACCGCCAACCTGGGCATGGCGCTGACCCGCTCGCGCCTGGCCATGCCGTTGATCGAAGCGCAGATCTGACCGGTTGCGAGCTGGCGGCAAGCGTGGGCCCGAACGGCCCACCGCTTGCCCTGGCATTCAGGGACTTTCGCCTGCGGGCAAGGCGTTCTCGTCCTTCAGGTCCTGGCGCAGGATGCGCCGCACTTCCAGCACCGCCTCCGGTGTTTCCTGCACGCTGTGGCCGGAGATGATGACCTTCTCCGACAACGCGCCATCCAGGTGCGCGCTCCAGTACGGCACCAGCCCGTCATCGGACTGGGCCAGCGGCACGTCGGCTTTGCGCTGGGCAATGATGGAGTGGTACTTCAGGCCCGGTGCGATCGGCAGCGTGGACGACAACTCGATGAACGGGTCGCTGGCCTTGAGGTTGTCGATGCTGGTGCCCACGCGCGGTTCCTTGGGCTTGGCGCCGTTCTCATCGGGGCTTTGCAGGTCCAGGAACACATCGGCGAACTTGCCAAGGATGGTGATCGGCAGCCGCACCAGCTTGCCGATCATGCGGCCGAGGCTGTTGCTGGCCGCTTCGGTGCCGCGATGTGGCGAGGCGATGAAGATCGCCCGCTCCACGTTCGGCTGCGGGGTGAAATGCAATAGCGGCCCCAGCCGGGTTTCCACCCGCTTCAGACGCTCGCCCTGCAATTTGTAACGTTGCACCGCGTCGTCCCACAGCACCTCGCCGGAGCTGCTGAGCATCAGCCGCGCGATCACCCCGCCCATGCTGTGGCCGATGAACACCATGTCCTGCGATGCCGGCGCGGAACCCTTCGGGTCGAAGTGGCGCAGCGTGCCGTTGAAGGCATTGCTCACCGTGTAACGGTTCAAGGCGATCGGCGCATTGGTCGGGTAGTACACGGACCACACCTGGTAGTGCTTGCGCATCTCCGTATCACCCATGATCTCGTTGACCAGGTTCACCCACGCTTCCGGGCTGCTGGCAAGGCCATGCAGCATGAAGATGATGCGCCGGTTGGGATCGTAGGGCTGCATCAGGTAGATGTGCGGCTCGCGGATGCCCTCGCCTCGGCCAAACAGCGTGCGCAGCGATTCACCGGCAAAACCGGACTGCGCCAGCCACACCCCGTAGGCGGCGGTGAAGTTGGCCGCCAGCGGCACTTCCTGCCCGCGCAGGACGATGCTGGTGGTGGTGTCCGGCGAATAAGCCTCCAGCCGGACCTCGCGCGTGGCCAGCACCTGCTCCAATGTGTCACCGGAGAAATGCAGCAGCGTGGTGGCGTTGATCGCCGGCATCTCGCTGAAAACCGGCAGCTTCGGCGCGTCATCGCCGGGGCCATCCACCGGCAGTGCGAGCGATGATTTCTCCATCACCACCACCAGCTCGGCGCCGAAGCCATCGCGTCGATAGGAACTACGCAGGCCGGCAAAGCTCACCGACGAGGCCGACAGCAGCTGCTTGGGAATGCTGGTCACCGGCAGGCGGGCGAAATCGGTGCTGATGGTCCAGCGGTCCAGTTGCACCGGGCGCAGGATGTCCTCACCCTCCATTGCCCGCATGCGCGTGCGCTGGAACACCACCGAGGATGCCTGCTCGGCGGCGTAGTTGTAGTAGTCACGCACCTGGGTGAGCCGGTCTTCCAACGCCCGCTGCGCAGGCGTGCGCCCACTGAAGAACAGATAGGCGTACGAGTAACGTGCCGTCTCCAGCCATGCATCCAGCGCCTGTGGTGGCAGCTCGACGTCCTCCCCGCCCTTCTTCGGGGTCAGCGCCAGCGCTTCCTGCATCCACAGTTCCGCCAGGGTCGAAAGCCGCTGTTCGGTCTGCAGGCCGTCCACGGTGGACACGGTCTGCCGGCAGGCGGCCAGGTCCTTGTCGCAGGCACTGGCGGTCAAGCCGATCACCGACAAGGCTTCCTGCGACAACGCGCTCAACTTGCCGTTGTTGAGGATATCGCCACGCTTGGCCATGACATGGTCGGTGGTGGTGACCGACTTCATCTTCACCATCGCGCAGCCGCTGCTCAGCAGCAGCGCCATCACCGCAAACAGCGGCAACCAACGGCGTATCCGTGCCTGTGACGCTGAACTCATGGAGCATTTCCTTGACTGGGAATTCCCGGCACGCCCTGGCGTATCCGGCGGGAGAAATCAGCTGCATCACCGGCATCGCGGGCGCGCTGGGTGATGCGCCCGCGCTGTTGCAGCTGCGCCTGGCTCACGCCCGGCGTCAGCCCGCCGACATCGGCGGCGTATTCGGCCAGATAGCCCGACAGCAGCAGGCGGTAGTCCAGCGGAAGGCCCGGCACGATGCCACGCATCAGCGCGAACACCACCGTGGTGCAGTTGCTGGTCAGCGTGTTGTAGAAACGCGGCTCGCGCTCCAGCTGCTGCGCCTGCTCCACGTACACCCGCAGCAGCGCGCGCATCTCGTCCTGGCTCAGGCCATGCAGGCGGTACAGATAGACATCCTCGCCACGCACGTTGCTGCGCACACGCACGATGTCGCGCTCGTCCGAGGCCACCAGCACCACTTCGAATTTGCGGAAAAAGCCCCCCAGCGCGGAGAACGACTCATGCTGTTCCTTGCGGATCTCCAGCGAGAACACCAACTGTCGGCCATCGGCGAAGCCGAACGACACCAGCGTGTGGGCGATGGCCGGGCCCATCCAGTAGGACAGGATCATGTCCACCGACTGCACCTGCGACAAGTCGTACTCGCGGCGCTCCCAGGCAATGTCGTAATCCTTCTCGGTGCGCCAGCGGAAATCACGCACGTTGTCGATCAGCAGGCGATTGCCTTCGATGCGTGCGCGCAGCGGCTGGGCGACATCGTCGGCCCATACCCGGTCCTGGCGTGGAGTGATCGTTGCCCACCAGACCAGCATCAACGCGAACACCGCAGCAAACACGGCCAACGAATGCCAGCGCCGCTTCGGCCCGAAACTGGCACGCAGCGCCCATACGCCGGGAATGCACCACACCAGGATCACCGCCACCCGCGCCACGACGTTGCCGGGGAACTGGAACCACAACGCCAATCCGCCCCATATACCCACCGCCAGACACAACAGGGCAAGCACGCCGCAACCGATACCCCGCATCACGCTATGCAGGCCCCGCACCCCAACATTCGCCACACCAACCTCCATGCCATACCGGCTGCGCCTGTCGGCCAGCCTTGCCGTCAATTCACGGGCCTCGGCGGCCCGGCGCAACGATAGCGTGCCGGACGCAGGAATCAGAGTGAAAGCGTGGGATCAGGCAGGTATCGGTCGGGGTGGATTACGGGAAGCGCGCCAATGCGGACGGGCGGCCTGTCTGTCGATGTGGCTCCGAAACGGCCGACGGAGCCATCAACCCATTGTTTTTTATCGATTTATGCCCGGACCGCGAGAATCATGGGCCAGGCCAGGTGCTGCGCCCCGGCGCCGGTGCTGGCCGGTGAACGGCAACATCCACGGCCGGGTACACCGGCCACTCTCCTTCCCGGTTACTCCGCCTCGCTGCGCCCAACCACCCGTTCCAGTTCGTCCAGGCCGTTGGGCGTGAGGTCCTTGAGCAGGGCCAGGAAGTCGCAACCCACCAATCGACGTGCGCGCCGCAGCAGCAGCGGCACCGGGCTGGAGGGTTCGTTGCGCGCATAGAAATCGCAGATCTCGTCCAGGCGCCGACGCACATCCTCCGGCCCGTTGATCTGCCCCGGCACCGCGACGGGCTGCCCCGCTGCGACCGGTGCCTGCGCATCCTCCGCCGCCGGCATCGCATTGCCTTCGCGTGCCTGGTACTGCGATTGCACGAAGCGGTCCAGCTCCGACAGATCCGTCAGCAGCGCCTTCAGGTCCGGTGCCAAAGTGCCTAGCCGCTCCGACAGCAATTGGTCGAGCGCACGCGCATCGTCCAGCGCGCGGCGCAGCACCTGCGCGGTGTCGGCCAGTGCCTGCGCTTCGCAATCGCGGCAGCAGGCTTCGATTTCCAACAGTGACGGCGGCGGCGTATCGCTGCCCTGGCTGGGTTGCAGCGTGCCTTCGGCCACGCGCAGGTCGCGCAGGCTGAAGCGACCAAGCCGGGGCGACTGCACGAACCACGTGCCTCGCAGCAGCGCCAACGCATCCTGCGGGTCGGACAGGCCGATCAGCGCGTTGACCCGCGCGGTGGGGTCGTCGTCGTCATCGGCATCCAGCTGCGGATGCACCGCCGCCCATTGCTGGTCGAGCAGACCGCGCAGCAGGGTCAGGCCGTCGGCCCAGCCGTTCAGGCCGCGCTGGCGGGTCCAGGCGCGGGTCAGGTGCATGGCCACGCGCAGGTCGCGGGTGCGCTGCGCCAGCGCCATGGCCTGCTCGCCCACCCGCTCCCAATCCGGCGGCTCGGCGGCAATCACGCTGTCGCCGATGGCCCGTTCACTCCGTTGGGTGGCCACCCGCTCCAGGGCCATGAACTCGGCGTCGTATTCCAGATCCAGCCCGCACGGTGCCTGCTCGGACAGGTCCGCCCACAAGGCCTGCAGATCGTATTGACCGCTCATCGACGAACTCTCCTGTGCATCCAGATCATGGGATTCATTGCGCGCACTCGGCATCGGGATCGCCCGCGTCGCAGGCGACCACCTGATGGGCCGGCAGACGGATGCCCGGCTTGACGATGCCGAAGGCGCGGTACTCCGCACTCAACGCACCCACATCCACATAGGCCATGCGCCGCATCGAACCGCTCTGCGCGCGGCTGCCGATGGCGACCACCGGCAGGTTGACCGAACCATTGATCGCCACGGCACTGCCGTCGGCCTGCAACGCGTTGAAATAGGCCGGTGGCCTGCCGACGTAATCGACCACGGTGCCCCCTGCGGTGGTGATCAGGTAGATCGGTGCAGTGGCCGTACCGATACCACCGCTGGACCACCAGTTCGACTTGCTGGCAAGAACCGGCGTGGTCCCCCGCTGCAACAAGTCACCGCCATCGACCTTCAGATAGAACGCGCCGCTGCCGGCATCAACGCTGTAGGCACTGCCGTCTACCGCACCCAAGGTCAGCGTGCTGGCATTGGTCAGGCTGAAGCCATTGCCGGCGTAGAAGTTGCCCAGCAGTCCGACCCGGTTGGCGGCAAACCCATTGGCGCTGCCGAGCTGGGTGGCGCCACCGGAGCGGCCACTGAGCTGTGCGGCAACGATGCTGCTGCCCTGGCCCTGCGTGATCGCACCGGACGATTGCAGATGCACCGCATCGGCGGCCAATCGCCCATCCAGGCGCAGGTCACCCCCGCGTACATCCAGCAGCGCCTTGCCGCCGGCCTGCACATTGCCGGTCAGCGCCAGGCTGCTGCCATTGACCAGTTGCAGGGCGCTGGCGCTGAAATCGCCCAGCGCGGCAATCCGGTTGTCACCGGACAGATTCACATTGCCGCCTGCCTGGCCACGCAGCACTGCCGTCGACAGCCTGCCAGCGGTCTGGTTGATGCCACCGCCGGCCTGCAAGTCGAGCACATCGCGGGCACTGATGTCGGCGCCCAGCGTCATCTCGCCGCTGGTCCCCAACACGACTTCGCGCCCGGCAAGTGCACCGCGCACCGCAAGCGGGCCACCATTGGCACGCAGGGTCAGTACGCCGTTGCCGGCATCGATCGCGCTCGCAGGCAGGGACAGGTTGCCACCTGCCACCACCGTGATGTTGCCCGACCCACCGCCATTGGAAGCTGCCGCCTGCGGACTGCCAGAGCCAGCACCGTTGGACAGCGCAGCCACCTGCAGATCGTTGGCATCGACCAGGGTGATGCCGTCGCCGCTGGCGCTCACGCTGCCACGGAAATCGTTGCCGTCGTTGTCCAGCGTGATCGGCCCCGCCGCGACGAAGCTGCTGCTGCCCTGCACCTGGCTGCTGCCGTCCTGGTCGATGCCCGCACCACTGACCACACTCAGGTCGCCGCCCACGCGGGTGGTGCCAGTCAGAACGCCCTGCCCCTCCAGCATGGCATTGCCGGCGATGACCGCGTTGCGCACACGCAGCGCGCCACCGGAGTGAGCCCGCAACGATGCGACGTCCACCTGACCAAGCTCCAGGCCGTCACCGGCCACGATCGCTACCTGCTGCCCACTCAGTGCCACGGCACCACCAAAGTGGTTGCCTGCGTTGTCCAGCACAATGTCGCCATTGCTGCGCAGGTCGGTGTTGCCGGCAACGTTGAGCGTGTCGTTCTGGCCGATATGCGCAGCGCTGGCCTGCAGGTTTCCGCCAACGGCCAGATTGCCCACCGACAGCGAACCGTTTCCGGCGGCAAGCGCGGCATCCCCCCCGATCGCCCCGCCGGTCACGCTCAGGCCCTCACCGCTGGCGGAAAGACGGCCAGCAGCGACGTTGCTCAATGCGATATTGCCTGCGCTGGTCAGCGTGGCGGTACCGGCTGCGGTCAAGGTTCCGCTTTGCGTGATCGAGGCACCGGTGCCGGTGAGATTGCCGCCCGTGCGGATGTTGCTGAGCGCCAGCGCGCCATTGCCCGCATCCAGCGAAGCATCGCGGGCGAGGTCTGCGCCAACCACCTCCAGGCCGGTGCCGGCATTGGCGACCAGGTTGCCACCGCCCACATTGCTCAGCGCGATGTTTCCTGCACTGGTCAGCGTGGCGGTACCGGCTGCGGCAAGCGCGCCGGTTTGCCTGATCGACGTACCGGTGCCGGTCAGGTTGCCGCCCGCCCGCACGTTGGCGAGCGTCAACGCCCCATTACCCGCATCCAGCACCACATCGCGGCCAACATTGGCTCCACCGACACTCAGGCCGCTGCCGGCACGCGCGACAAGGCCACCACCGCCAACATTGCTCAAAGCGATGTTGCCTGCGCTGGTCAAGGTGGCGACGCCGTTTGCAGCGAGCGTTCCCGTCTGCGCGATCGAGCTGCCGGTACCGGTCAGATTGCCGCCCGTGCGGATGTTGTTGAGCGTCAACGCGCCACTGCCCGCGTTCAGCGATGCGTCGCTGGCGAGATACGTGCCATTCACGTCCAGACCGGTGCCGGCATTGGCGACAAGGCTGCCACCGCCGACATAGCTCAGCGCGATGGTGCCTGCGCTGGTCAACGTGGCGACGCCGTTTGCAGTGAGCGTTCCGGTTTGCGTGATTGATGCGCCGGTTCCGGTCACATCCCCACCAACGACAACGTTGTTGAGCGTCAACGCGCCACTGCCCGCGTCCAGCGATGCGTCGCCGGCGAGATACGCGACATCCACGTCCAGACCGGCTCCGGCATTGGCGACAAGGCTGCCACCGCCGACATTGCTCAGCGCGATGGTGCCTGCGCTGGTCAACGTGGCGACACCGGTTGCAGTGAGCGTTCCCATCTGCGTGATCGAGCTACCGCTGCCGGTCAGATCACCACCCGCGCCGACGTTGTTGAGCGTCAACGCGCCAGTGCCCGCATCCAGCGACGCGTCGCCGGTGAGATTCATGCCATTCACGTCCAGACCGGTGCCGGCACTGGCGATGAGGCTGCCACCACCGACATTGCGCAGCGCGATGGTGCCTGCGCTGGTCAGCGTGGCGACGCCGGCCGCGGCCAAGGTTCCGGTTTGGGTGATCGAGGTTCCGCTGCCGGTCAGATCGGCGCCTGCGTCCACGTCGCTGAGCGTCAACGCACCCAGGCCGGCATGCAGTGAAGCGCTCTGACCGATATCCGCACCAATGACGCTCAAGCCGTTGCCCGCATTGGCGACCAGGTCGCCGGCAACAATGCCGTTCAGCGCGATGCTCCCTGGGCTGGTCAGCGTTGCCGTGTCGGTGACGTCCAGTGTGCCGGTCTGCGTGATCAACGCGCCGGTGGCTATCAGGTCGGCACCCACGTGCACATTGCTCAGCACCAGAGCGCCGCTGCCCGCGTCAAGCGTTGCAAGGCCGTCAATGCCCGCGTTGGCCACGCTCAAACCGCTGTTGCCGGTGGCAAGGAGACTGCCGGCGGTCACGTCGTCCAGCTGCAAAGCGCTGCCTGCGGCGATCTTGACCGCGCCACCGGTCAGGCTGACCGCCCCGCCAAAATAGTTGCCGATATTGGCAAGCGTGATGTCGCTCGAACCTGCGTCCACGTCGCTGGTACCGCTTACCAGCAGGTTGCCGCCGGTCTGGGTGATCGGCCCGCTCTGGCTGTGCAGGGACAATCGCGAAGCCGTCACATCGCTGGCGATGGAGATACCATCGCGCGCCTCCAACGCCACCTGTGCGCCGGTCAGGGCATTGCCGATGCTCAGGCTGCCGCCCAACGAACGCAGGGCCAGATTTGCAGTGCCGGTGTTGATCACGGGCTGCACCTGGAGCACGCCTCCGGCGACCAATGTCACCGCCGCGTTGGCACCGCTGGCCAGACTTGCAACCAGCATGTTGCCGGCGGCCCGGATCGCCACGGCATCCCCCTGCAACTGCAGTGCACCGTCGAAGGTGTTGGCTGTGTTCTGCAGCGTGATGTTGCCCGCTGCGTTCAACGTGCTGCCGCCGACGACGTGCACAGCGCCGGTCTGAGTGATCGTGCCATCGCTGGTTGCATGCAGGTTACCGCCCACCTGCACGTTGTTCAGGTCGATGGCACCGCCGCGAAGCGTGCTGTTGCCGGTGCTATCCGCATTGGCCAGATTGAGTTGGCCAACCGCCGTGGCATCCAGGCTGTCGGCCTGCACACTCACCATATCCAACCCGGTGCTGGCGTTGATGGTCACATCCGCACCATCCAGCGTGACCGAACCGTCAAAGCGGTTGCCGGCATTGCCCAGGGTGATGTCGCTTTCGGACGTGAAGCTGGCTGCGCCACCCACCTCGAACGCGGCGCCCTGGGTCAAACCGCCGACGGCTTTCAATGACAGACCACCGCTGGTGGCGATACCACCGGCCAGGTTGAGAATCTGCGTGTTGATTTTCAGCGAGGCCAGGGGATCCACCGCACCGATATCATCGCCCACCGTGACAGTCGTGGCCTGCAGGTCCAGCGCATGTCCGCCGTTGATGGCTCCGTCGAACTGCAATATCCGGCCACTCACCTTCACGTCGGAAGACAACGTCACCGGACCAGCAAACCTCGCCGATACCGCCACATCGACATCCGCGCCCAGTGTGGTCACACCGCCGGTGACATCCAACAGGCCCACATCAACCTTTCCAAGGAATGCCGTGCCCGCGCTGCCACCAGCATCCAACTGCCACGGGCCGGTGACCGTGTTGCCAAACACGACGTGGCCGGCGCTGCTGAAGACCTTGCTGGGGCTTGCCAGGGACACTGCATCGTTGAAACGCACATCGTTGACGGCCCTGATCGTCCCGCCAAAATGCGTGGTTCCACCGCCACCGATACTCAGGGACCCAAGGGAAATGGTTTTGCCGACGTCAGCCCCGAACACCGTGCTGCCGGCGGCCCTGGTGGTCAGTGCATGTTGCCCATTCACCTCGCCATGGAAGCTGATGTTGCCTCTGCTGGTATCGGGGCTTGTGCTGGTAAGCGTGGTATCGCCCGTCAACACCACCGCGCTGCCGTAAACCTGCTCATTGACCGTGGTCACGCTGTTGCCCAAGGCGACCACGCCTGCGCCCGTGGTGGTGAGCGAGTCCAGCACCTGTATCCCACCCACCGCACCTGAGAACCGCGTCGTTCCGGAGCTGTCGGTAATCAGCGCGAACGGGCCGTTGACCGTACTGCCAAAGTCGAGGCTGCCGCCGATGAGACTGCTCAACGTGACGTTGCCTTCCAGCTTCACGGCATTGTCGTAGCGCTGCGTGCCCATCGTGCTCACGTCGTGGTACAGGAACGTGGTGCCGCCCCCCACGCTGCTCAGCGAGGACAGCGCGCTGCTTCCACCAATCGCCCCTTCAAAGCGCGTCTCGCCCGAGGTACTGGTGGTCAGCACATAATTGCCGTTGATCGTGTTGCCGAAGCGAAGCCTGCCGCCGCCGGTGCTGGCCAATGTGGCCCCGCCGGTGAGGGAGACCGCGTTCTGGTAGTCCTGCTGCCCGGATGTTGTGACATTGCCGCCGATGGAGATGCTGTCGGCCGAAACCGACAGGCTGTCCAGCGCCGTGGTCCCGGAAAACACGGCGTTGCCGTCGGACTGGATAACCAGGTCATGACCACTGCCGCTGAGATTGCGCCTGAACTCGATGCTGCCGTTGTTGGCGCTGCTCAGGGTGAGATCGTTGCCGAGCTGCACATCGCCATCGTAGGTCTGCCAACCGTCCGTAGCGATGCTGTTGTTCAACGTGATGCTGCTGGCACGTGCCGTCAGCGATTCGGCCGTGACGTTACCCAGGCTCAGCGGTGTCGAAGAGCTGATGTCTACGACGCCACCGGCCAGTTGCACCTTGCCACCAAAGCTGTTGCCCGCGTTGTTCAGAGTGATTCTGAAGGGGTCAACGTCGATGGCGGTCTGACCACCAACGCTCAGCGCCTGGCTCTGCACCAGCGCCGCCGTACTCTTCAGTATCAGATCGCCGGTGACTGTGCCGCCGATGCTTGCGATCCGGTTGTCGGTACCCGGCAGTACGGCGTCGCCGCCGATGTTGAGCACAAGGTCGCCGGCCTCCAGACGGCTGTCCGTGTCCTGGCTGAGCGCATGGCTGCTGCTCAGGCTCACGTCGCCCGCAGTGATCGTCCCGGTTGCCGCCAGGGCGCCACCGCTGCCATTGGCAATCAAGTAGCTGGCACCGATGCTTCCGCCCATGTTGATGGCAGTCGCAGCCAGGCCCTGGGTTGTCGATGCCTGCAATGAAATCAGGGAGGCATCCAGCGTGCCGACGTTGTTTACCGCCGAGCTGCCACCCACGAGATTATCGGTCGGCACGTTCAGGACGACGACCACTCCGAAGCCCGGCTCGTAGGTGACCTTGGCTTCCGAGGCGGCAGCCAGGGTGATGCTGCCGCCTCTGCCAGGGTTGGCGCCGTTACCGTCGGTGCCCTTGATGACACCCAGGTTGGTGACTGCAGAGCCAAGCAACACCGCAGGGCCGCCGCTGGTCTTGATCGTCCCCTGGTTGATCACTGCCGCCGCACCGCCATTGCCGCGCTTGAATGTGTACTCGTTGCCGGCATCTTGATCCAGGGCCAGCGAGCTGGCGACCAACCCGGCCACGTTGACCTGCGCCAGGTTGCCAAACACGATGCCGTTCGGGTTGATGACGAATACCTGCCCGTTCCCGTTCAGATTGCCGTTGATCAGGCTCGGGGTCGCGGAGGTCACCACGTTCAGCACCACCGACGCGGCACTGGGTGCATCGAATTTGACCGTCGAACCATTGCCGATGCTGAAATCAGCCCAGTTGACCCGTGCCTTGTTGCCGGTCTGGGTGATCGTCATCGTGTTGCCATTGACCAATTGCGTCGCATCGCCCGAGCTGAAGCCCGTGGGCAACCCCTGGGCCTGTGCGGCGCCGGCCCAACCCAGCGCCACCGCCAGCGGCAGCAACCGCAAGGCAGCCGGTGCCAACAGCGTGCGCTTTGCGCTGCAACGCTTGCCGGCGGCAAGTTCGGAGGCAACCTGGACCTGGCCCGTGGCCACGTTGAACACCAGACGATAGATACGATTCATGCGGTGATCCTCAGAAGGTCATGCCCAAGCGTGCGTAAAGGCGAGCGTTGCGGCCATCGGACGGCTCGGCGGAACTGGTTGGCACCGCGCCTGCCAGGCGCAGTTCCAGGTTGTAGAAACGCGGCAGCCGGAAAGTCATGCCGGCACCGGCACTGGCCAGCTCCCACGGACCCGCCGGGCCATAGATGTTGGACACCTTGCCGTGGTCGGCGAACACATCCAGGGTCAGCACTTCACGCCAGGCCAGGCCTTGGAACGGCGATGCCTTGTCGGCAAAGCCCGGCGCATCAACCTGGTACTCCAGGCCCACGAAGTAGCCACGGTCGCCCAGGCTCTCGCCCTGCCCGTAACCGCGCACGCTGTCATGGCCACCGAGCTGGAACTGCTCCATCGCCGGCAATGCGTTGTTGGTCCACTGGCCGTTGAACTTGAACAGCAGGCGTTGAGTGCGGGTGAGGTACTGCATGCGCATCAGCCCCAGGCGCGCCAGGGTGAACTGGCTGTCGCGATTGGGGTTGACCACATCCAGCGGCGCCGAGCCGTCATGCAACGAGCGACGCACGCTGAGCTGGGCCAGATTGACCCCGCGCCAGCCGGCGTCGTTGTGGCGCATGCCCAGGCCCAGCTCGGCCACGTCGTAACGGTGGTCGGACAGCTTCATGCCCATTGCTTCGAAGCGCGAGGTTTCGTGGATGTAGCGCAGCGAACTGGTCAGCTGCAGCATCTGCGTGTTGACGAACTTCCAGTCCGCACCGGCATAGCGCTGCGCGGCCGGGCCACGCAGATCCAGCAACGCCAGCGGGCCACTGTTGATTTCCAGTTCGCTCTGGTTGGCACCGGCCAGCACCGACAGACCGGTAACGCCGCGAATGGGTAGGCTGTAGGACACCGCGCCATTGCGGCTGGCGGAGGGATCGAACTGCCAGATGCCGCTGATGGCGAACATGTCGCCACGGCCCAGCGGATTGCCCCAGGTCAAGCCGGCCTGGGCGCGGCCACGGCCACTGGTCTCGGTGCCGTAACTGTCCACACTGAGATTGACCGCCCACGGACGCCCGCTCTCGCTGGCCACCAGCACCAGATCGGTTTCGCCTTCGTTCTCGCCCGGCTGCAACACCGAGGACACCGACACGCCTGGCAGATCACGCGCGTACAGCAATGCGCTGTCGATATCGGCCTTGCGCAACGGACGCCCCTGCAGGCGCTGTGCAGCATCGCCGACGGTGCGGCTGTCGTAACGCTGGTTGCCCTGCACGATCACTTTGCCGATGCGGCCTTCCATGACGCGGATTTCGACGATCTTGTCCGCACCCAGGTTCTGCGGTGGCAGGTACGCCACGCTGACCAGGAAGCCGGCGCGGCGATACTCCTCGGTGATGGCATCGGCTACCGCCTGCAACTGCGCGAAATCCAGCCACGCCGAGGACGCGCCTGCGGCCAGTTTGGCGAACTGCGCATCGGCCACGGCCTGCACCGTCTGCGGGGTGATGCCCTGCTCGGCATGCGCACCGACTTCGGTCACCCGCAGTCCGCGCACTTCCACTCTTACGTTTGCATCACGCTCGCTCATGCTCGGCACGGCGGTAGCGGTCACACCCGCGCTGTCCTGCGCCAATGCGGCGGGCGCAGCAAGCGCTGCCACCAGCGCGAGCGCTGTGTTCCTGATCAACAACATATGTCCCCCTCGGAAACGGCAGCCTGCGATTTCCCTGTAGTCGATGCCCGCCGACATGGCTGGCCGATCGACCCACATCGCACAACACCCCTTGGCCGCACGTCGCGCATCATCATCTGATTACCCCCCACCACGCCAGTAGCCCAAGACACAGACCCACCGCCAGCCCCACGGCCAGCCACCGGCCCCATGAGGGCGACGCCGACGCGGCCGGCGTGGTACCGACGCTTGCCGACGGCTGCATTGCATTAGGTTGGGTCTGTGCGTTGTGCACCGAACCGGCATGCAGGATGCGGCGGCGACGCGCGCGATACTCGGCACGGTCCAGCTGCCCGCGCTGCAGCGCATCGCCAAGGCTGCGCAGGCTGTGATTTGCGTGGCGTTCCCACTCGCTCATTTGAGCTCCCTCAGAATCCGCAGGCCTACGTCAGCCTGCGCGGCACCAGATGCGTTGCGACGCGCCTGCACACTGCAGTCGGACCAGAAGCTGGTGTAGCTGCCACCACGCAGCGCGCCGGCTTCGCCGTTGCTCACCCACTCCCAGACATTGCCCGACAGATTCACCAGGCCCCACGGATTGGCTTCACGACCGCGCACACCGGCCGGCGCACCAACATGCTCGCCGGTGGCGGTAGGCGGAATGCAGTTCGAATCCGGTGCCTGTCGCCACTGCCGGTCAGCCTGTGCGGCGTGCAGCCATTCGGCGTCGGTGGGCAGGCGGTAGCGCCAGCCGCCGCTGGCGCGGGTCAACCAGCGTGCGTAGCCACGCGCCTGTGCCAGGGTGATGTTCTGCGCAGGCAACCGGCCCTGTTCGGCGCCGCTGACGTTCTGCACGGAGCAGCGGCCGGTGGCACGGCAGTACGCGTTGAAGTCATCCACGGCGATCTCGCCACGCGACAGCGCATAGGCTTTGCCACCGGACATTGCCGGAATCACCATCATCATCGGGCCGCGACCGCCGGCCACCGGATCGAAACAACCACGCGCGCGACCGGCCAGCCCTTCGCACGGGTCCGGGCCATCGGGTACCGGTGGCAACGGTTCTTCCTCGGCGCTGGCACCGGGCAGCACTGCCGGCGCAACCGGCCGCGCGGCAGGCTTGGCCGCCGCTGTTGCAGCGGCCGGAGCGGCACTGGCGGCCACCGTGGCCGGCGCCGCTTCGCGCACGTCGCGTTGCAGACGGGCGCGCAGCGAACCCTGCGGAAGTTGCCCACGTACCTGCATCTCGCGCTCCAACCGGGTCAATGCGGTGGCGTCATTGCGATAGCCCGTTTCCAGACGCTGGCGCAACCGCTCGCGCTCGGCCGCAGGCGTGCTGTCGGTAACGACCATCACTGCCGCGATCAACTGATAGCGGTCCAGCGCCTGCCGCAACGACGGACGGTCGCCGAGGACGCGGGTAGCGCGCTCCAATCCGCTTGCTGCGGCGCTGAAATTGCCCTTGGCGAACTGGGTGGTGGCATTGCCCTGGTAGGCCTGCTCCAACAATGCCGGTGCCTGCTCGCGCACAAACGCGGCTTCCGGCTGATCCTTGCGCAGGTTGAGCAGCAGGCGCTCGGCCTTGTCCAGATCGCCCGCGGCCACGGCCCGGCGCAGCGACTCGCTGCGTGCGACCAGACCGGCCTGCGCACGCTCGCTTTCCAGGCTGGCCATCAATGCCTGCTGACGCTGCTGCAAACGGTCGCGCTGGGCCTGCAACGGGGCCGACTGCGGCGCCTGTTCCAGACCGAAGCTGAGCAGCACCAGATCGTCTGGCAACTGCGCGGCCTGGTCGTGGCCGGCCAGCGCGGTGGCGATGCTCTGGCCCACACGCTCCTGCAACTGTGCGAAATCGGGCGTCGACCGCAACGACGCCAGTGCTGCATGCATCTGCTCCTGCCAACCGGCGCTGGTTGGCGCTTCACGCAACAGCGCCTCGACCCGCGCGCGTGACTGCGCGGCATCACCCGCCGCTGCAACAGCCATCGCCGGACGTGCCTGCACGCGCGACTGCGCGGCCAGCATCTGCAAGCGCAGTGAATCCGGGAACTGCTGCTGGGCCAGCGCCAGGCGCTGCTTGGCCACGGACAGATCGCCCGCCTGCAGGGCGGTGGCGATGGCATCGGCGTACCCCACTTCCAGGTCCGTGTTGCGCAACAGCGGGCTGCCGGGATCGATGGCGCGTATGCGCGCCAATGTCTCCTGCATGCTGTCGGCACCTGCACCGAACAGATCGGCCTGCGCCAAGCCGTCGGCCAGGCGGGTGTCCAATGTGTTGAGCTGCACATCGCGCTCGTCTTCCAGTTGGTCGTGGCGCTTGTCCAGTGCTGGCGCGTACAGGCGCAGGCGGTCGCGCAATGCGAACACCGCTGCCGTGCCGGGGTAGTTGAAGCGTCCTGCCGATGGCTTCCACAGCTCGTCCAGACGCGCCTGCAGGAACTTCTCGATGGTGTCGCTACGCTCCACCACCACACGTGCACGCTGGTCATCGCCCAGCGAACCCAGCCCTTCCCAGGCCTGCGTCTCATCGCGATAGCGATCGGCGGCGTCCAGGTTGAAGCGGCCGATCACCTCGGCCAGATGGCTGGATTGGGCCTGCCGCCAGACCAGGGTGCCGGCCACGCCAAGCACCAGTGCTGCCGCCGTTCCATAGCCCACCACCGGCAGGGCGCGCTCGCGCCAGCTTACGTCGCGCAGCCCATCGAGCAGGGCCTGCACGTCCGGCAGGCGCTGCTTGGCATCGAACGCCACCGCCGCACACAAGGTGCGGTACTGGCGCTTGCTCAGGCCCGGCAGCGGCGGTGGTTTGCGCCCTTCCTTCAGCGCGACTTCCGCACTGAGTTTGTCGAAGGGATGGCGTCCGCCCAACAGCTCGAAGCACACGCAGCCCAGCGCGTAGATGTCATCGGCCGGCGTCGGCGCCTGCCCGCGCAGCATTTCCAGGCTGGCATAGGCCGGCGTCAACGCGCCCAGCGTGGCGGCGTCGAACACGGTCTGCTCACCGGATACATCGGCCTTGTGCTGGCCGGCGCGGGCGATGCCGAAGTCGAACACCTTGGCCACCCCGTCGGTGGTGACCATCACGTTGCCGGGCTTGAAATCCGAATGTACGATGCCGGCCGCATGGGCCCGTGCCAATGCCCGCGCCATGCCCTCGATCAGCGGGCGTGCGCGTGCCAACGGCATGCCGCTGGCTGCCTGCTCGCGGATCAGCGTGCGCAGGTCGTTGCCTTCGACGTACTCCATCGTCATGAAGACGATGCCTTCGTCCTTGTCGAAGTCGTACACGCGCACGATGTTGTCGTGCGCGAGCTGTTGTGAGCGGCGCGCCTCGCGTTGCAACGCGATCAGCGAATCGGGATGACGCCGGAACTCGTCACTGAGCACCTTCACCGCCAGCCACGGGTCGCGGTCGCGTGCTTCCACCTTGCGCGCGTCCTGGGCCAGATAGACCACACCCATGCCGCCACGGCCCAGTTCACGCTCCAGCAGGAAGCGGCCCTTGAGCGTGCTGCCCACGGTGACGTGCTGGCCACTGGCGGCCGCCACCTGCGCCCAGCTGCCAAGGCTGGATGCGTGCGAATGGCTGCTGCCGGTGCGGCCTTCGCCATCGCTGACCGGCGCATCGCTGGAAGGCAGCACCCGCGTGATGTCTTCGTCCGGCAAAGGGTTGCGCGTCGGCTTGACCACGGTGACATCGTCGGCCGCAACCGACGGCGCTTTGGCCCGCAGCCCCTGCAACCGCTCCAGCAGCGTGCTGACCGTGATCTCGTCGATGGCGCCTTCCTCGCGCATCTTCCACAGCGTATCCACGCCGGTGCGGTAGTCGTCCTCGGCCAGCGACTGGCGCTGGGCCAGGGCCTCGAGCAGCGCATGCAGATCCAGCTTGCCGATGCGGAAAGCAGTTACCAGTTCAACCACGGAGACGGTGTCCTCTTGCACGTTTGTTACTCCTGAAGGCGCACGGCAACGGCAGACACGTTGTCACGCGCCGCACGCCCCAGCGCCAGTTCAAACAGCCGCGCCAGCAATGCACCGGGCTCACGCACGCGGCGGCATTCCAGATCCAGTTCGGCATCGGGTATTTCCTTGTTGATGCCGTCGCTGCACAGCAGGAACGGGCCGCCGGCGGCGTGGCTGGCCACCACCCAATCCACCAGCAATGGCTCCTGCGCACCGATCGCGCGGGTCAACGCGCCAGGGCTGGCACCGCTGCCGGAGAACTGGGTGGCGTCATCCTTCATGCCATGGACGTGGTCACGGGTAAGCTGGCGCAACCTGCCGTCGCTGACGCCGTAGGCGCGGCTGTCACCCACCCAGCCGCACAACATGAAATCGCGGTCATAGACCAGCACCACCACGGTGGAGCCGATCACATCGACCTGCTGGCTGCGCGCCCGCTGCAGCAACTCGCGGTTGACCTGCTCCAGCGCGTCTTCGATGGCCTCGATGAAATCCACCACATCGCCACTGCGTTGCAGTGCGCCCAGACGCTCGACGATCAAGGCGCTGGCGTAATCACCGGCCGCATGCCCGCCCAGGCCATCGGCCACCACCCACAGGCCCAGGTCGTCACGCACCAGAATGGCGTCCTCGTTCAGCCGCCGCACCTTGCCAACGTCGGTGTGCCCGGCCGAGATATAGGGTTGCGCCACTGCGTTCATGCATCCACCTCCCCAGTACAAATCGCCTGCCCTGCACGCTGGCAGTGCACGCTGTCCGGCAATCCCGGCAACAGGCATGGCGCGCCGCTGACGCCGCGCCACCACACGCTGCCACCTTCGGCCACGCAACACGCCCAGGCATCCAGGCGGCTGCGCAATGCGCGATCGGAAACCGCGCCCGGCACGGTGATGGCCGGATCGGCAATGCCTTCATCGGGGTCAGCATCCAGCGCTGCCACGCGCGCATCGAACGCATCCATGCCGACCACCACGCCGCTGACTACGTCCGTGTGCAATTGGCAGGCAGCGTTGAACCACGGCAGTCCACCACGCAGCACACCACCAGCATTGCCGTCGCTGCGCACCGTGCGTGCCAGCAACAACGGAAAGCGCCGGCCAACACGATCCACACTCGCTGCAACCACGCCGGCGAATGCCGTTTCACCGCATACACCCGGTGCGCACAGGAACATCCACGGCTGCGCCGCGCCGGCCACGCCGTTGCCGGACGGCAGCGTCGGCAACAGGTTGCTCAGGTAGATGTCCCATGCCTGCACCAGATCCTGCGGCAGACGTCGCTGCACGAAATCACCCGCCCACGGCACCTTGCCGTAGTACCCGCTGGCAGACGCTGCAACAGCCTTGTGCATGCTCAGCTCCCGCACCGGAAACGCGCCACGTCGGCATCACCGAACGGATGGCGCAGGTTGCTGGCCTGCAACGGCAACTGGGCCGGGATACCTTCCAGGTCGAACGTGGCGACATAGCGCAGGTCCGACTGCAACTCGAGCTTGCCCGCCTGCAAGGCACGGAACAGCGCCCAGTCGCCCAGATAGGCAACGCCGCCCAAGCGTTTGCCGGCGGCGTCGAAGGCGGCGATGGTGACCCGGCCCGGTGTTGGGCCGGGCCATTTCATCGGCATGTTCGGTGGCGCACCTTCCTGGTAGTCGTAGTGCTGGCCGTCGATATCGATGGCCAGCCGCGCCACGCCCTCGGCCAGTACCGGCGCGAACACGGTGAAGCCCACTTCCGGCAACGCACCGTTGCGGAAGTACTTGTGCTTGATCGCATCGGCCAACTGCATGCGCGCCGGTAATGCCGGATCGGCTGCGGCGACGGTGGTCGGGTCTTTCCATTGCCAACGCTGGCCGGCGGTGTCCAGCAGCGGTTCCAGTGCCTGCTGGTACAGCGCATCGAAGCGTCCGCCATAGCCGAACAGCTCGGCGAAATTCTGTACCGGTATCTCGGCGGTCGCGGCCGGGTCGAACGGATAGCGGCCACGCACGAACTCGGCGCAGACCTGGCTGATCGAACGCGCCACCTTGTCGTCCAGCGCGGCCTGGCTCTGCCGGTTGAGCTGCGCCGAGCCCTGCCCGCTCAAGGCCAGCAACCAGCCCGAGACCGGTGGCGGCAACTGCGCCGCCTGTTGCCTGGCCAACAGCAACGCCTCGTTGGACGCTGCTGCCGTCGTGCCCGGCACAGGCGCCAGCAACTGCCGGCCCAACTGCTCGAACGTGGCCAGCACCGCATCCAGCGGCGTGCTGCCCGGTGCGCCTGCGCACAGTTGGTTGAGCGCGGCAAAGTGTTCGCTGATCGCCGCGCCGGGTTCGACCGCTGGCAGCTGGTCTGCGGCCGGTGCCAGGGCCGCTTTCAGTGCCGCATTGCCACCGGGAACACGCCCCGCCGCCTGTGCCGCCAGCTTGCCGGCCGCCGCTTCGCCCTTGTCGGCGGCCACGCCTGCTGCCTTGTCCGCAGCGCTGGCAGGCGGAGCACGGGTCAGGTCCTGGGTCTGCTCGCGTACCAGGCCCAGCAGCAGCCGCAACGGCGAGCTGGGCCCGGAAATCTTGGCGAGCGTGGACGAGGCACCGTCCGGGTCCGCATCCGGCGCCAGTTGCAGATCGGTCAGCAGCCCATCCCAGGCGCGGATGTAGTCCTGTTCGTAAAGCCGCAGCACCTCGTTGGACAGGCGCGCACGCGTCATCGCATCCATGCGCTGACGGCCCAGCACCCAATCGTCGGAGACAAACCGCTCGACCGCTTCGTCGATGCCGCTGGCAGCCAGCTCGGCGAACACCGGCTGCGTGTACAGCGCTGGCCACGGCGTTGAAAGCGCGGTACCGCTGCGCCGCTGGAACACGTCGGCAAGCAGGCCAAGCGCGCGGTCCAGCCGCAGCGGCGCGCCCGGCATCGCACGCGCGCCGAGTTTGAGGTTGCTGTACACCAGCGTGGCCAGATTGGCCGAGCGCAGCGTGTTGCGCGCCTGTTCCACCAGCAGCGGTTCCGGGCTGATCGCACGCAGCTGGCCGGGGCGATCCACCAGCCTGGCCAGTTGCGCGTCCAGTGCCTTGACCAGCACCGGATCGCCGTCGAACAGGCGCTGCGCGTCCAGCTCCACCAGTGCACGCAGATCGTCGGCCTGCAGGTGCTGGGTTTCGCCCAGCATCAGATAGCCTTTGAGGTAGTAGTACAGCGCCTGCGGTTCGGTCGCCGACTGTTGCAGACCACGCCGCAACTGCGCGGCCAGCCCGGGCACCAGCAAGGCATTGAGCTCACGGGTGCGGGCCTGTTCCATTTCCGCGCCGATGGCATTGCCCTGGTACAGCCCCCAACGTTGCGACCACGGCACCCGCGTGGCGGGCGCAGCTACCTTGGCCACCGCTTCGGTGGCCTGCAAGCGCTGGATGGCGCGCGCGTAGTACTCACGCAGATCGTTGCCCTGCGATGGATCTTCCGTGTGCGGGCGCGCATCCAGTGCCTGCTCCACCTGCGCCAGATACGCCGCGTTGCCGTGGTAGCTGCCAAACATGGCCGCCACCCACACGCCCGCAACCAGCGCCACCGCCACGCAGGCGGCGGCATGCAGCAAGGTGCGGCGCCGCTGGTGGCGCGGGTTGAAGCCGGCCAGGCCCGATTCGCTCAACACCACCGAGCGCAACAGCGTCTGCACGAAATAGGTCTTTGGCTGCGCGGTGGGTGCCGGGGTCTGCTGTGCATCCAGCCCGAAGCTGCGCGCCACCGCACCGAGCATGCGATCGATCGGCGTGCCTTCCTGGGTACCGGAAGTCAGGTAAACACCGCGCAGCAAAGGTGCCGGCGCCAAGGCCTGGCCACTGAACACCGCGCTGACGAACTGCCGCGCGGTCTCGGCTGCTGCGGCAAACTGTGGCGGGAACGCCAGCACCGCCGCACGCCGGCTGCCTTCGCGCTCGTCGTGCAGGCGTTGCAGCACGCGGGCGTTGAGCCGGTCCAGCAGGCGCGCGAACTCGCCGGCCAACGCGGCCGGCGCGCTGCCGTCCAGTGATTTCTCCAGCGGGAACGAAACGCCCCAGACCTGGGCGCGCTGGTCGCCATCAAGGTCATCGAAGAACTCGCTGAAGCCGGCCAGCAGGTCGCATTTGGTCAGCACCAGGTACACCGGAACCTGCAGGTGCAGCTGGTTGTGCAGCTCATCCAGGCGACGACGGATGGCCTGCGCATGCTCCAGCCGCTCACCCGGGTCCAACGTCAGCAGGTCCGACAGGCTCATGGTGACGACCACACCGTTGAGCGGACGCCGTGGCCGGTGCTTGCGCAGCAGGCGCAGGAAATCCTGCCAGCCGCCGGCATCCACCATGCGGTCCGAATCCTGCGTGGTGTAACGGCCGGCCGTATCCAGGAACACCGCTTCATCGGTGAACCACCAGTCACATTGGCGGGTGCCGCCAACGCCACGCACCGACTCGTTGCCGAAGCGGCCGGCCAGCGGGAAATGCAGCCCCGAATGCTGCAACAAGGTGGTCTTGCCCGAGCCCGGCGGGCCGATCACCGCATACCAAGGCAGTGAATAGAGATTTGCGCCACGACGCTGGCGCAGCATCTGCAGTGCTTCCTGGAAGCGGCTTTCCAGCTGCCTGCGCTCTCCGGCTGCGCGCTGCACACGGTCATCGTCATCCAGCGCGGCGGCCATGCGCCGCGCGCGGCGCTGGGCCAAGGCACGGCGCGCGAAGTACACGGCGACCACCAGCAAGGCCAGCGCCAGCACGGTCACCACGCGCGCCATCACGCCGGCCCAGGGCTGCCGGCCGGCAATGCCCAGGTACGGGCCGCCAAACCAGACCAGGGCGGCCACCAGCAGCGCGCCGAGCAGCACCACCCAACCACCGCGACGGAGTTTCTCCATGAATGCAGACATCACTCAGTCCCCCGGTTGGTACAGGATTTCCACGCGGCGGTTGCGCGCGCGATTGGCGGCCAGCCCGGTGGGCCGCGCCAATGGCTGCGAATCACCGGCGCCGGAGGATTCCACCCGCGCGTGATCGCGCAGGCCGTTGCCCAATACCTGCGCCACCGCCTGCGCGCGCGCCGAGGACAAGGCGAAGTTGTCCTTGTAGGTCAGCGAGCGCACGGCCTGGTCGTCGGTATGCCCGACCACGATCACCCGGCCCGGCAACTGGTCCAGCGCTGCGGCAATCTTGGCCAGCAACGGCTGTTGTGACGGGTCCACGTCCACGCCGCCGGAGGCGAACATGGCCGCGGCATTGAGCCGCACGCGGGCGTTGCCGTCGGCCTGGTCGTCCACCGTCAGCAGGCCGGCGCGCTGCTCCGGCGCCAGCAGCTGGCTCAAGCGCAGCGTCGGTGGCGCACGCTTGCTGTCAGGCACCTGCGCCGCTTCCAGCCCGATCTGCGCCAGCTCGCTGCTGATCGGCGCGGACATTGCGTTGAGCCGTGCATGCAGCAGCACGAACACTGCCAGCACCACGCACGCTGCGGCACTGGCCACCACCCACAACGGGAGCCAGCGCAGCAGCCGATGACGCTGGTCCTGTACACCCTGCCACTGCGGTGACAGCACCTGCGGCGCAATGCCACGCTGGCTGCGGATGCGCCGGTGCAGGTCGTCCTGGATCGCGGAGATGCGCGCCGCGCCATCGGCCTCGATCTGGTAACGCCCGACAAAGCCCATCGCCAGGCACAGGTACAACAGTTCCAGCAGGTCGATATGACGCGGCACGTCCTCGCACAGGCGTTCGAGGATGGCGAAGAACTTGGCACCGCCATATGCCTCACCATGGAAGGTGACCAGCAACGTGCGCTGCGCCCAGCCACTGCGCTCGCCCCACGGCGCGTTGAGCACCGCCTCGTCCAGCGCCGCGCACAGCACATAGCGGGCAGTCATCACCGACTCGGGACTGCAACGGGCTTCGCGCACCCGCGCTTCGAACTTGCGCACCTGCGCTTCGGCCTGTTCGCGCAGGCGCACCAGGTCCGGCGCGTAGGCGCTGTGGCGCAGCTGCACGGCCAGCAGCAGCAACGGCGTGGCAGCCTGCACGAGCGGATTGAGGCTGTCGCCCAGCAGTTCGTTGATGCCGGTCTGTGTCGTCTCCGACGCGGTCGCGGGCCGTTGCAGGACCGCACCTTCCAAGCCTCGCACGCTCATCGCCCTACCCCCTTATCGCCCACAGTTGCAGGGCCAGGCCCGGGAACTCGTTGCCGAGGTGGAACGCCAGCCCACCGGCGCCCTGCAGCGCACGCCACATGGGCGACTGCTTGTCGAATTCGAAGTACACATGGCCGGCGTGATACGGAATCTGTCGCGGCGCCACCGCCAGCGGCGCCAGCGTGATGCCGGGCAACTGCAGGTTGACCAGGTCGCGGATCTGCTCCACCGGGCCGATCTTGGCCAGGGCCGGCAGCCGCCGCCGCACGTCTTCGGCCGGCAGGTCGGCCTTGACCGCCAGTACGAACTGGGCGCTGTCCAGCAGGCCGGGATCGGGAATCACCGCCACCCACACGCCGAACTTGCGTGCCTGCACCGGAATAGCCAATGCGGTCTGTTCCAATACCGCGCTGAGGCTGCCGCGCAGCGCATTGATCAGCGGCTCGAAACTCTCACGCAGCGCATCATGCTGATACGGCGCGAACTGCGGCGGGCGCTTGCCCGGTGCGGTGAACGTTGCCAACTCGCCGGCCAGCGCCAGCAAGCCGCTGTACAGCGTTTCCGGATGCAGCCTGGGCGTGGCGGTCCAATGGGCCAGCAGCGGCTGCCAGCGGTTGATCAACTGCAACATCAGGAAGTCGGCGATTTCCGCTGCGCCGCCGCGGTCGGACACCGCAACCCGCCCAGCCAGTGCTTCACCGCGCTGATGCAGCAGGCCCAGCAACTCGACCAGGAACGTGGCCAGGCGTTGCGCCGCCTCGCAGGCGGTCACGCTGGGAATGAAGCCTTCATCGATCTGCGCGCGACGGTCAGCCCGCACTTCCACCAGCTGTGCCAGGGCAATGCGCGACAGACCTTCCAGCGGCTGCGTTTCCAGCACCAGCCGCGTATTGAGCCCGCCGACTTCCATCAACACGTACTCATCCACACTGCCGGAACTGTCCAGCACTTCGGACTCACGCACCCGGTAGCGGAACAGCTGGTCCTGCGGCGACTCCGCGCGCGCGGTGTCCGGCTGCGCCGGCTGTCGCATCGGCAGGGTCAGGTAGATGGTCTTGTCGCGTGCGTTGGAGTCCAGCTCCAGCGGCGGCGGCAACGGATCGTCACCGGGCATCGAGAACGGCGTGCCATCCGGGAACACCCCGCGTGCACGGCGCAGGCCCAGCTTGCCCACCGCCAGCAGGTCGGTTTCCAGTTCCAGTTCGCTGAAGCCCCAACCCTGGGCCTGCAACGGTGCCACGCGTAGATCCACGTGCCGTTCGAAGTAGCGATCCTGCTGTTGCAGGTGCTGCGGCCGCAGGAACAGCCCTTCACTCCATACGACTTTGTTGTTCAGGGTCATCGGCGCAGCTCGCAGTTTGCGGTGCGCACGCCGTTGCGACACCAATCAGGAATCAAGATCCGGTCGTCCCCGTTGGCCACGGCTGGCCGAACGCACGCCCCGCGATGTCGGTGACCGATGCGGTTGATTCTGGCCAGCGGCGGGCCATCACGGCCCGTCATTTCGTCTCAGCTCAACGCACGCGTTTGCAGCGTGCGAGCTGGCTCTCGTAGGCACGCGCGAACTCCTCGCCGAACAGGCGGCGGAAGCAATCGTCCGGATCACGCGCCGAGGCCTCGAACTGTTCGCGGTAGCGTTCCCAGTAACGGCCACGGCCACTGAAGCCCAGGCGCCGACCACTGCGGTCCACGTCCTGCTCCAGCCGATCAGGGTCGAAATGACGCAGCACCGCCTCATAACCGGCACGCATGCCGGCCAACATCGCCATCTGGTGACCGCGGATATCGTCGAACGCATCGTCAAACGCCGCCGCACCGGTCAGGAACGCACCACCGGGCGCTGCACCAATGCGATGCAATGCGTCTTCCGTGGTTGCGGCGAACTTGAGCGGATTGTTCTCCGAACGCTGGATCACGGTGACCGGCAGGCGGAAGGTGTTCTTGATCTCCGAACGTGCGCGCAGCACTTCCATCACACCTTCGGTGACCACATGCAGGATGCGCTCACGCTCGGCTTCGGCCAGCGCCGTCGGCGCAGCCGTAACGTGCGGCGTCGGCATGGGAGGCATGGCCGTCGCTGGCGGCGGCGCGAAATCGCCTGAGGTCAGGTCCCAATCCTCGGGCAGATGATTTCCGCCCCCGCTCACCTGCGGCGGGCGGAAATGATCCTGGGTTGCGTGGCTGTGATTCCAGCCACCGGCCTCGCCACGCAGCGGCGCGACCGGTGCCGGCTGCGCAGGTTGCAGCAGTCGCATCGGGTCCAGCTCCGCAGGCGCCTGCGCCGGCATTGGCTCGACAAAGCCCGGAGCCGGCGCGGCGGCCACGGGCGTGGCGAAGGGCGCGCCGCCCCACAACTGGTCGAACGGATCGTCCATGGGCAACGCTTGATCGGCAGCGCTGCGCTGCGGTGGCGTGATGGCCACCTGGGTGAGGTCGGGGTTGGCCATGTCGGCGCTCGGCAAGGATGCCGGTGGCGCACCGATGGTCTGCAACCGCACTTCGATCTCGAAACTGTCCACCTGCAGGCGGTCACCGTCGCCGAGCATCGCCGGTTCGCCACGCGCCAGCCCGGAGCCATTGAGCAGCATGCCGTTGGTGCTGCAATCCTCGACGAAGTACATGCCATTGAGATAGCGGACCATCGCGTGCGTGCGCGACACGCCGGACGCTGGCAATACCCAGTCGCACTCATCGGCGCGGCCGATGCTGCCGCCGTGCTGGACAAAGGTCTTCTGCGCGGCGTTGCCGAACTGGCTGGCCTGGCGCCCGCTGACGGTCAGGATCAGATTCTGCAAGAGGGACACGTTGGCAGCACTCCAGAAAAGTAAGGCGAGCAATGGCCGGCGGCGCGACGCATGTTCATTGCGCTGCTCCATCGAGCAGGGCCAGCGCCTGGCGCACATAGGCTTCGCGGCGCTCGGCGAAATCCTGCGGCTGTGCGGCGGCCAGCAGGTTCAATGCCGCCACGGTGGCGCGGGCGGTCAGGTGTTCCGGTGGTGATACGGCGGCCTGCCCGGCCGGTGCCAGGCTGCCATCGGCCCAGCCGACCGCAGCGGCAAACCAGGTGCCCAGCGACGCGTAGCCACCAGCGTTGGCGTATTCGTAAGCCGCACGACGGTTGCTCTCCACCGGGTCGCGCAGCCAGCGCTCGGCCAACGCCACACCGGCGCGCGCTTCCGGCGCCAGCGCCTGGCCACGCGCACACTGGCACAACCAGGCCACCACGTACCGCTTGGGCAGCAACCGCGCGGCCAGCTGCAACGCCGCCTGTGGCTGGCTGCCCTCCAGCAGCGCAAGCACCGCCTGCGCCGGGCGCATGCCCGGACGCAGCAGCGCGCACGCCGCTTCGGCGATCTGCATCTGCTCACAGGCCTCGGCAAAGGGCTGACGGTCGTCTTCCACGTGCATCACCCGATCAGAATCAGCGGCCCGGCCACCTTGGCCAAGGCATCGGCAGACAGGCTGAGCATCGGCGCCTTCACCTCGCCCTGTGCGCCGGCCTGCACCTGCAACATCGCATCGGAGTGCATCTTCAAGCTTGCGCCGGCACCGATATCCATCGTCGCGCCGGCCTTGACGTTGACCTGCACCTTGCCTTCGGCGCTGACCGACTGCGAACCCTCGATGATGATCTTCACTCCCTTGATGGTGATCTCCCCGGAACTCTTCATTACGATGCTCGATGCGCCGGTCACCAGCTCGATCTCCGAGCCGGCATCGAGCTTGAACTTGTTCTGCACGGTGGTGGTGGCGTTGGCGCCCACCTTGAGCACGTCTTCGTTGTCCACTTCGACGCGGCGGTCATGCTTGACCTTGCCAGTCTGGTCGTTGTCGATGGTGTAGCGCTGGTCGTGGCGCACGTCGATCTGCTGGTCATGCTCGACCAGCACCATCTGGTCATTCTCGACCTCCACGTGCATGTCTTTCTGCGCGTGCAGCAGGAAATCCTCGCTGCCCTTGCGGTCTTCGAAACAGATCTCGTTGAAGTCTTCCGCACCGCCATCGGGATGGCTGCGGCTGCGGATGCCGCTGCGGGTACGCTGGTCCGGCAAGGCATACGGCGGCACGTGATCGGCGTTGTAGACGCTGCCGACGATCAACGGCCGGTCCGGGTCGCCGTCCAGGAACGCGACCAGCACCTCCTGGCCCACGCGTGGAATGGCCTGCAAACCCCAACCCTTGCCAGCCCAGGCCGAGGCCACCCGCACCGGGCAGGACACCTTGCCGTTCTTGCGCGCCGGCTTGGCCCAGTGAAAGTTGACCTTGACCCGGCCATGCTGATCCACGGCGATGTCTTCATCGCGGTCACCGGCCACCACCGCGCTTTGCAGCCCGGCAATGCGCGGGCGCGAGGTACGTGCAACGCAGCGGTACGGCAACCGGCTTTCCAGCACTTCCACGCTGCTCGACAGCACCGGCCCAGCGCCGGCATTGGCGTCGGCCTGGCTCAGTTCGGTCCGAGCGGTGGTCACCAGATACTCCTGGTCCCAGCCGGTCTGCGGGCATCCGCTGAGCTTGAACAGATGCCCCACCGCCAGGCCGAGCGCATTGGTCTGGCCCTGGAAGCAGGCACGTTCGGCATTGTGTGCTTCGGCACGTACCTGAGCGTAGCGCTGGCCATCGGCCTGTACCGGATGTGCGCCATGCCAGTGGTAACTTTCCAGCCCGGCAACCGCATGCAAACCGTCACCCTTCAAGGCGTCCTCGCCCATCAGGCTGGCGCGCGGTTTCAGCGGATCGTACTCATCCAACTGGTAGCGCGTGGGATGCACGGCGCGGCGCTGCCGCCACTGCGTCATCGATGCGATGTGCTCGCCCTGTGCCGCACCTTCACCGCGCCACGGCAGACTCTCATAGGGCGCGTGGCGAGCATGCGCGCCCAGGCCATCGGCCAGTACCAGCGTGTGCTTGCCCGGGCCATGTTCGAAGTAGTAATAGATGCCTTCCTGCTCGAACAGACGCGCCAGGAAGTCCAGGCCGCTCTCGTTGTACTGCACGCAGTACTCGCGCTTGGGATAGCGCGCCGACAGGTTCAACCGCACATCGCTGTAGCCGATTTCGCTCAGCAGCTGACGCGCCAGGTCCGGCACGCTCACGTCCATGTGGATGCGGCAATCCACGCGTTGGCCCAGCAGCCACAGCTTGGGTACCAGCGTGAACAGCAACGGTACCTGCACCAGGTTGTCGATCAACCCGCCGCTGCCCTGCTCCACCGCCGCGACGATGCCGTGAAAGTGCCGTTCGCCGCCGTCATAGGCAACCGATACCGTCAGCGGTGTGCCCAGCAGCGCCGGCAGGTCCGGTGCGAGCGTGGCGCACAGCGCCTCCACCTCATAGCGGAACGGCTGGCCCAACGCCTCGGTTGCCTGCAACCGCACGAACCGCAGCTGCGCGCCGAGGTCGGATTGCAGAGAAATAGTGCGCGCCATCACCAGGTCCGGAACTCAGGAAGTTTGTCATCAGCCACGCAGCGCCATCGCGCTGGCACCGGCCTGCCAGGCGATGCTCACATGAGCGCTGCGACTTGAGCCGACAATTTGTCTCAGTCGTACCACGGAGCACGCACACGTACCCGGATCGAAGCACCGCGATCACGGCACGAGCGTGCTGCTGTCAGCCCACCAGCACGGTGAAGCAGCCCAGCACGATCACACCGCCATGCGCGGTGGTATCGCCCATCCGCGCGGCCGGCAAGCCCTTGATGAACACCTTGGTCGAACCTTTGACGATGGTGTCCGGCGGACCGACGCAGGTACACATGTCCGTCACCCGCGCCGCCGGCAGTTTTCCGATCAACACCGTGGGCGCACCGGGCGCAAGAATCGGGCCACCGACATGCGGAACGATGCCGGTGACCATCGGGCAGGTGTGGAGATCAGTCAGGCGGGCTGCGGGTTGCATTGGCTTGCATGCGCTGAGATATGCACACGCTAGCAGCTCCACCTCCTGCAACCCGACCATTTGTCTCCACGCGGCATCGCCAACGAACCTCGCCGCTCACTTACATCCTGCGGAAGATCCAAAGGTCGACTCTTCGGCGGCACGCCGGCAGACCGAAACCTGTCGTCACCTGGCCCAACGCACAGCACATCTGGAGTTCCCAGCGGCCGAGCAAGAATCAAAGATGGAAGAGGCTGCGGCTGTGTTTGGCACCGAGTTCAGTCATGAACAACCGACCAAACTTCTGACAATTGTTATGAAGCTGCTTGTAGTCAGGCCCACATTTCACCTTTGTAGCAAGGAATGCCAGCATCAACTGCCCAGGCGTCACCCGCACCGGATTGGGGCTGTAGGTATCACTTAACGTGTAGTGCCTGATGTTCTTTTCCTGCTCTTCCGCAAATACAACCTTGCCATCCTCGTCACTCCACAAGCCGAAGTTGAACAGAATGACGCCGTTGAGATTGGTAACAAACAGCTGACTGTGATGAGGCGTCAGGAACCCGCCGTCACGACTGAGCTTTCGCCACATATGGTGAACCTGGACAGGATTTCCGGAATTCATGGCCGCGGTTATGTAGCCCTTCACCGCATTTTCAACAGCACCGCCCCCACCGGCATCTGAATTCTGAGCTGACTCATTGGACGTCTGTGCGCTCCTGGAACCAAAAAAAAACATCTGACACTTCTCCTATCTTTCATCTTGAAAGTTCAACTAGAACGTTGCGATATCGACGTCAAAAGCACATGGAGCGGCTAAGTGGCAGGGGCTCCGCACCCTCGGATCGTGCCACTCAATCAGCAAATGGAAGGCGAGCTTTCATCAAAGCCCAACCTTCAATTTCTTCGAAGCCCGTACTGAGCGAAGATCCAGGGCCAGCCTTCCTTCTCTCGCTCCCGCATCCAGAGCGAAAGCGGACTCAACTGAACTGCCCGATGTAAATCTTCATGAATGGATAGATGTTCCCGAGGGGAGGCTGATTGTTCGTCGTGCATCCAATAGCCGCCCGATGCTGCGGGCCAATACCGCCATGAACGTGCGGGCTTCCCAGAACCGCTGGACCGTAGGCCGTACTCGCTGCGTTGGCGCCGATGTTGTTCCCTGGGTTCGACCACGCATTGGGCCGACGAACTGCCGCATTCGGCCACTGAACAGGACGAAAATCCACTCCCAGAGCATTGAGGGCATCGATGCAGTCGTTCCAGACACAATCGGTACGCACGACTCCATTGGGAACGACGTAGCTTCGGGTGATTGCACCGTACTCATAAACAGCCAGCTTCGTATTCGGCATGCCCATTCTCCTTGCTCATTCGTTGGCAGTAGGATCGGCCCAGTCCGTCAAGACTGATCGAACGCGTATGTGAAACGTGCGGCATCAACTCCGACACTTGCTCCTGTCACGGGAGCGCCGTCGATCATTCGGCCCAGAAGCTCACGCGAAATCTCCGGCAGCATCGTATTGGTCAGAATCGCATCGATCATGCGTCCACCCGATTCGCTTTCGTTGCAGCGGCTGACCACCAGTTCGACAACACCGTCGTCGTACTCGAATGGAATGCGGTAACGCTGCTCGACGCGCTTCTTGATGCGGTTCAACTGCAGGCGCACGATCTGGCCGAGCATGTCCGGGCTCAGCGGGTAATACGGGATGGCCACCAGGCGGCCGAGCAGCGCGGGTGGAAACACTTTCAGCAGCGGCTCGCGCAGGGCCTTGGCCATGCCTTCCGGGTCAGGCATCAGTTCCGGGTCCTTGCACAGGCTGGCAATCAGGTCGGTGCCGGCGTTGCTGGTCAACAGGATCAGCGTGTTGCGGAAATCGATGCGGCGGCCTTCACCGTCTTCCATCCAGCCCTTGTCGAAGACCTGGAAGAACAGTTCGTGCACGTCCGAATGCGCCTTCTCCACTTCGTCCAGCAGCACCACCGAGTACGGGCGGCGGCGCACGGCTTCGGTCAGTACACCGCCCTCGCCGTAGCCCACGTAACCCGGCGGCGCCCCCTTGAGCGATGAGACGGTGTGCGCTTCCTGGTACTCGCTCATGTTGATGGTGATCAGGTTCTGTTCGCCGCCGTACAGCGCCTCGGCCAAGGCCAGCGCCGTTTCGGTCTTGCCCACACCCGAGGTGCCGGCCAGCATGAACACGCCGATCGGCTTGTCCGGGTTGTCCAGACCTGCGCGACTGGTCTGGATGCGTTTGGCGATCATCTCCATCGCGTGGTCCTGGCCGATCACGCGCTTGCCAAGCAGCTCGGGCAGACGCAGCACCGTGTCGATCTCGTTGCGCGCCATGCGCCCGACCGGAATACCGGTCCAGTCCGCCACCACCGCAGCCACCGCCTGGTAGTCCACGGTCGGCAGGATCAGCGGGCTCTCGCCCTGCAACTGCGCCAGCGCCGCCTGCACCTGGCGCAGGCGTTCCAGCAATGCCTGGCGATCCACGAGCGTTTCGGAGACTGCCTCGACCGCTACCTCCTGCTGCGCTGCCTCGGTGCTGGCCTGAGCTTCCAGTGCGCTGCCGGTGCCTTCGACCGGGGCGGTGCCGCCACGCAGCTGGGCGCGCAGAGCCAGCAGTTCGTCCACCAGTGACTTCTCGGCCTGCCAACGCGCTTCAAGCCCGGACAGGCGTTCGCGCTCAATTGCCAGGGCCGATTCGACCGTGGCTGCGCGCTCGGCGGTTTCAACACCCACGGCGCTCTCGCGGCCGATGATGCCCTGCTCGGTCTCCAGCGACTCGATGCGGCGGCGGCTGTCGTCCACTTCCGCCGGCACCGCGTGCAGGCTCACCGCCACGCGGGCGCAGGCCGTGTCGAGCAGGCTCACCGACTTGTCCGGCAGCTGACGCGCGGGAATGTAACGATGGCTGAGCTTGACCGATGCCTCCAGCGCTTCGTCGAGGATCTGTACCTTGTGATGCTTCTCCATCGTGCTGGCCACGCCGCGCATCATCAGTACGCCCTTGGCCTCGTCCGGCTCGTCGACCTGGATCGACTGAAAGCGCCGGGTGAGTGCCGGGTCTTTCTCGATGTGTTTCTTGTACTCGGCAAAGGTGGTCGCGCCGATGGTGCGCAATGTGCCGCGTGCCAGGGCCGGCTTGAGCAGGTTGGCCGCATCACCGGTGCCGGCCGCGCCACCGGCGCCGACCAGCGTATGCGTCTCGTCGACGAACAGGATGATCGGGCGGGTGCTGGCCTGCACTTCTTCGATCACCCCACGCAGGCGCTGCTCGAACTCGCCCTTCATGCTGGCGCCTGCCTGCAGCAGACCCACGTCGAGCACGCGCAGCTCCACGTCCTTCAAAGCCGGCGGCACATCGCCACGCACGATACGTTGCGCGAAGCCTTCCACCACGGCGGTTTTGCCGACGCCGGCCTCACCGATCAGGATCGGGTTGTTCTGGCGGCGGCGCATCAGGATGTCCACCACCTGTCGGATCTCGTCGTCACGGCCAACGATGGGGTCCAGCTTGCCGCTACGTGCCTGCGCGGTGAGGTCGGTGGTGAAGCGCGTGAGTGCTTCCTGCTTGCCCATCGCGGCCGGGGCGATCGCGCCACTGGCTTCACCCGGCGCACCGGCGTTGCCGAGCTGGAAGCCATCGCTGGGCCGCTGCCCGTCCTCCGGTGAACCGGCTACGATCTCGGCAAAGCGGTCACCCAGGGCTTCGGGCTTGAGCTTCTCGAACTCGCGCGAGATGCCGGTCAGCACGCTGCGCAAGGTACGCACGCTGAGGATGCCAACCAGCAGATAGCCGGTGCGCACCTGCGCTTCACCAAAGCTCAGCGACGCGTACACCCAGCCACGCTCGACCGCTTCCTCGACGTTGGACGACAGGTCGGTCAGCGTGCCGGCGCCGCGCGGCAGTTTGTCCAGCGCGGCGGTCACGTCACGCGCCAGATGCGAAGGCTCGACCTGGAACTGCTTGAGGATGCGATGCAGGTCCGAGTCGGGGAGCTGCAGGATCTGGTGGATCCAGTGCACCAGTTCGACATACGGATTGCCACGCAGCTTGCAGAACACCGTGGCGCTTTCAACGGCGCGGTAGGCCAGCGGGTTGAGCTTGCCGAACAGGGCATTGCGGCTGATTTCAGTCATTGTCGGGGTCCTTTCGAATCAAAGAAGGCGCTGCCCAGGCGCGGGCGCACCACCACCTCGTCGGCGTCGGTCACGCTCCAGGTGCGTTGTCCAATCCAGCTGTCCAGGCCGATCCGGCCGCTGCGCCCCAGGCGCATGCGCGGTACTTCGTCGGCGCGCAGGATCAGCTGCACATCCCAGCTCTGCGTATCGCCGATGTAGCCGCGCACCGCAGCGGTCAGTTGTGCCAGCGCACGCCCGCCCGGCAACCAATGGCGGAAGGCCTGCGCATCCAACGGGCCGATTCGCAGGCGAAAGCGGTGCTGGCAACCACGCACCTGCGCGCCCAGCACGGCGCTGCTTCCCAACTGGTTGGCACCGTTGCGCCCCCCAAGGCGCAGCCGCGCATCATTGGGCAGGCGCATCCATTCGGCAACAAACTCGATCACCTGCACCGGCACCTGCATGGCGTGCTGCAACAGCCCTTGCAGGCCTTCACGGTTACGCGCCAGCGCCACCATGCGGCCGGCAAAGTGCCGCTTGTAGTCATCGGGCAGCATGTCGCGCTGTTGCAACGCCGGTGTGGCCAGGCCGATCAACGCGCCCAGGTAGAAGCGGAAGCGATCGTCCTCGGGCCGGTCGGCCTGAACCACTGGCTGGGCATCTGCCCAGGCGCGATAGAACAAACCCAGCAGGCGGTGATGGAACATATCCGCAAAGGCCACCAGGCTGCGGTCACGCGCATTGTTCTGGCGCTGCAATGCGTATTCGGTCAGGTGCAGCGGCAGCGGTGCGTTCGGGCCGAACAGGCCCAGCACCAGCCCATGCAATGCCGGCGGCGCCGTGCCGCGCACGGGTTCGAAGCGGTCGATATCGCGGTCAGCGAAAGCCAAGGAGGGCGAGTGGCGCAGCCGCACCGGGTCGTCAACCGGCCGCGCCGAACGACCGATGCGCGGCTGCTCCGGGTAGGCGCGCTCCAGCAGGCGCAGGGCCGCAAGCAGCTGGAAGCGCTCCGGCGTGCTGGACAGCGCCTCCAGCAGCGCCGCGCGCTCGCCGGCCGTGGCGGCTACAGCGTTGCCAGAGCGCCAGGACGTGCTGTCCATCGCGCCACCTCATTGCGCTCGACCGTGCGCAGCACCGTCTCGGTGAAGGAGTTGATCGACACGTAGCGGGCAAAGAAATGCCGCAGTACCGCGCCCATCAGATACGCACCGCTGCCTTCGAAAGCGTTCTCCTCGCACGTCAGAGTGATCTCAAGTCCGCGACCGAAGGTGATCGGGCCAGGTACCGGAATACGCCGCACGATCGGCTGCGCGCGTACCGACTTGAGTCCTTCCAGTTGCCGCTGTGCGCCGGCGTCGTGCGCGTCGCAGTACAGCGACAGCATTTCGCGCAGCGCGTTGGCACCGCGCTCGTCGCCATCCTCGAACAGCGACAGGTAATTCAGCTGGAGATGGCTCAACAGCTTCCACGCGCTCTCCCCGCTATCACCGGCGGCACGTGGTCGCGTCGGACCGGCCACACAGCGCACCGATGCCACCGGCGCGCCATTGTCCATCTGGAAGTCGCTCTGGCCCTTGCCCACCGGCATCTGCAACGGCAGGTCGCGGTTGCTGCACAGCAGTTCCAGGCCAAGCTGGCGCAGGCGGCTGGGATAGATGCTGTCGTGCGCATCCACCAGGCTGACGAACAGCTCGCTGCCGACATAACTTGAACGCGCGCCCTGGCGGCGCTGCCGCGCCGACAGTTGTCGTGGCTCCCGGCGCAACGTGTAGTACGCCGCATGACTGTCGTGCCAGGTGCGCGCATTGCCGCCATAGAACGGTTCAAAGCGCTGCTCCGGCTCCTGGCTGTCACCAAAGCCTTCCACCCGGCTGACGCTGTGTATCTCGAAATCCACCGGACGCGTGCGGTCGGCCAGCACGTGGTACTCATGCCGCCCCGGCTCAAGGTGGATGCGGTCGGCACGGCGGGTGAACAGATTGATCGCAGGCGTGCAGAACAGGCGGAAGTTCTCCGCCGATACCGCGCTCTGCAAACTCGCCACGCTGCGGTCCAGCAGCACCACGATCTCGAACACCTGCCCGGACACACGCTGCAAGCTGCGACGCAGGCCATTGAACTGCACGAACAGGAACCGCTCCGGGCAGGCGAAGTATTCCTGCAACAAACGATAGCCACCGAACGAGCGGCCGTCGTAGGGCAGCATCGCCTGTGCATCGTCAAAGCCGCATTCGCGCAAGCTGTCCGGCCCGTGCCAGGGCGAGGTCACGCCGGAGCCACGCACCTGCCAGGCCACCGCGTTGCCCAGCAGTTGTTCGTACAGACGATTGGCCGCCTCGCCACCGGCAAGAAACAGCGGCAGCGTGTCCAACGTCAGATCCTGCACTGGCACGCCGGCCTGGCATTCAAACCGCAGCCGCAGGCCAGCGCGCACCGTGGCGCCTGCCGGCAGCGCGATGTCCGCCGCAGCGAGCGCTGCCGGGCTCTCGAAATACTTGGCCTCCACCAGCGACAGCGGCCACAGCGTGACCTCATGCGCGGTGCGGTACTCGCAGGCGGTGCGCTCTTCGGCGCCGATCTGCCCGCGCAGCGCGCTGTGCCGGGGCACGCGATGCCCGGCCGCAAGGTTGGCGCCCTTCGGGTCCGGCTGCATCTGCACCACCGCCATCGATGGCAGCGGAGCCAGGAAATTGGGGTAGATCATTTCCAGCAGGTGCTGGGTGAACACCGGGTACTGCGCTTCAAGCTTGAGCTGCACGCGCGCGGTCAGGAACGCAAAGCCTTCCAACAGGCGTTCGACATACGGATCGGCGCACTCGATGCCGTCCATACCCAGCCGGCCGGCAATCTTGGGGAACTCACGCGCGAACTCGGCGCCCATCTCGCGCACATGTTGCAACTCGCGGTTGTAGTGACGCAGCAGCCGCGGGTCCATCACAGATACCCCTCGACCAGATCAAGCTTGCCTGTTTCCAGATCGACCTCGGTCTTGAGATAGAGCGCCAACGGAATGGGCTGGGCCCACATGTCCGAACGTATCTCGAACACCAATGACTTGCGGTCCATGCGCTCGGCGTGTGCGTGCACGGTCACCTGCAAGGTGCTGGCGATCAGGCGCGGCTCATAGGCCAGGATCGCCGCGCGCAGGCGTTGTTGCAGCTGGCTCACGTCCAGCCCGGCCAGCTCCAGCCCGGTCAGGTCGGGAATGCCATAGTTGACCACCGACGCGGCCACTTCCGGGAATGCTGCAAGCTTCTGCTCATTGTCCATCTGCACGCAGTTGAGCAGCCAGGACAGATCGCGGCTGACGCACTCACGCAGGCGGCTGGGCGAGATCACGCGCTGGTCGCGGCCTTCAGCGGCACGCTGCGGCTCTTCGTCGGTAAGCCGGTCCAGCAACGAGGGTTGCAGGCGTTCGGTGGTGGTCAGCTCGGCCATCGGCGGCCACCGTCACGCCGCAGCGTCAAACGTGATGACGCGCGTGTTCAACAACGCATGCTCGCCGCCATCGGTGGCAAACATGCGCTGCCCGACGCCATGCCCGGCGTCGTCCCATTCGGTGCGCCGGGCCAGTTTCAGCGCGTCCTCGCCAGCGCCTTCACTGCCGGGATAGCGCACCGGAAGGAAGACAACCGTCTGCGCACCGTTGGCCCAGACCAGTTCGCCAGGCAGCCACACCGTGTCGCGCAGATCACCAGGCGCATCGATGCGCAACTCACGCAGCTGCGCCATCGGCACCCACGCATAGCCGCTGTGACTGATCACTTCCAGGCAGGGCCCAAAACGTGAATCGGCGTCGCCCAGCCAGTCAAATGCAGTTCCGTCGAGCGTGCCCGGCACCGCCGGCGCCTGCTCCAGCGCCTGCTCTCGCAACGCGGCGGCGGCATCCGGTTGGCCTTGCTGTTCGAGTTGCAGCGCCTGCAACAACAGCGCCAACCACGGCTCCGGCGAGCCCAGCACATGCGGCAGATTCTGCCCGGCGAACACCGCTGCACGCTCGTCTTCGGCACGCAGCAGCACCTCGCACGTGGTGGCAAGCAAGGCCAGGCTCGGGTCCAGCTGTACCGCCGTACGCAGTTGCTCGCCCGCCCGGCCCCATTGCCCGAGCACGGCCAGCATCTGGAACATGAACACCCGCTCGTTGGCATCGCCCGGCGCTGACCGCACGCGTGCGGTCAGCGCCTGCAATGCCTGATCCAACTGCCCGGCACGCAACAGCGCAGCCGCCTCGTTGGCGGTTGTGGCAACCGGGCCGGAAGTCAGTTGGATGCTCATGCCGATCAGGGCGCCTTGGCCACGGCCTGCATGTCGTACGTGAAGGTCTTCTGACCACCATCGGCCTTGCCGTCCGGAGTCTGCGGCTGGAACCCGTACTGGAACTTGCCGAAGTGCAACGTGATGTTCTCGGTCAGGCGATCTTCGCCACCGGAACCGCCGGTCGACACCGAGGTGACGAGTACACCGTTGGACAGGTGGATGACCACGTAGTCGGTCTGCTCACCGGTTGCGTTGGTCACGTACAGCCACGCCTCTTCCAGGCGCGCACCGGTACAGGCGGCCTGCAGGATGGCGTTGGAGCTCTTGTCCACGTACTTGGTGAGCGAAATGTCCTGGATGTGCGCCTTGCCACCGGAGCTGACACCGCCGCTGTGCAGGTCGCCGCTGTTGCTGACACCCCAGGACCAGGCAAGCACCGGGATCTCGCCCTTGTGCTTGGCGTGGGTGGAGCCACCTTCGATGGTGACCGAGCCACCCTTGAACTTCAGATGCATGTCAAAAGCCATGGAACAACTCCTTCAAGTTTGGAAATACACAAGCAGACGGAAAGCACCGGCCACCTCGGGGCGGCCGGCATATCTGGAACCGTGGATCAGGCCTTGGCCTGTGACGGCAGGCGCGACACCAGCCGCAACGAAACCGTCAGCCCTTCCAGTTGGTAATGCGGCTTGAGGAAGAACTTGGAGGTGTAGTAACCCGGCGCACCTTCCACTTCCTCCACCACCACTTCAGCCGCTGCCAGCGGATGGCTGGCCTTGTACTCCTCGCTGGAGTTGGCCGGATCGCCATCGACGTAGTTGAGAATCCACTTGCCCAACCACGTCTGCATCTGCTCACGGCTGGAGAACGAGCCGATCTTGTCGCGCACGATGCACTTGAGGTAATGCGCGAAGCGGTTGCAGGCAAACATGTACGGCAGGCGCGCAGCCAACGCAGCGTTGGCGGTGGCTTCCGGGTTGTCGTACTCGGCCGGCTTGTTCAGGGACTGCGCGCTGATGAAAGCGGCCATGTCCGAGTTCTTGCGATGCACCAGCGGCATCAGGCCCATCTTGTCCAGCTCCGCCGAACGACGGTCGGTGATGGCCACTTCGGTCGGGCACTTCATGTCCACGCCGCCGTCGTCGGTGGGGAAGGTATGCGTGGGCAGGCCCTCCACCGCGCCACCGGACTCGATGCCACGGATGCGCGAGCACCAACCGTACTGCTTGAACGAACGGTTGATGTTCACTGCCATCGCATAGGCCGCGTTCTGCCAGGTGTACTTGGACGAATCGGCACCGGCGGTGTCTTCTTCGAAATCGAACTCGTCCACCGGGTTGGTGTCGGCGCCGTACGGCAGGCGCGAAAGCGTGCGCGGCATTGCCAGGCCGATGTACTTGGAGTCGTCCGAATCGCGCAGCGAACGCCAAGCCGCGTAGTCGGGCGTGGAGAAGATCTTGGCCAGGTCACGCGGATTGGCCAGCTCATTCCAGCTGTCCATGCCCATCAGCTTCGGCGCGGCGGCAGCAATGAACGGAGCGTGCGCGGCCGAAGCAACCTGCGCGATGCCGGCCAGCAGTTCCACGTCGGGCGGGCTGTTGTCGAAGTAGTAATCACCAACCAGACAGCCATAAGGCTCACCGCCCAGCTGGCCGTATTCCTGCTCGTACACCTTCTTGAAGATCGGGCTCTGGTCCCACGCCGTGCCCTTGTAGCGCTTGAGCGTCTTGCCCAGCTCCTTCTTGGAGATGTTCAACACACGCACCTTGAGCTGGGTGTCGGTCTCGGTGTTGTTGACCAGGTAGTGCAGGCCACGCCAGGCGCTTTCCAGCTGCTGGAACTCGGCCTGGTGCATGATCACGTTGAGCTGCTCGGTGAGCTTCTTGTCGATCTCGGCGATGTAGGCCTTCAGCGTCTGCGACACATCATCGCCAACGATGTCGGCGCGGCTGAGCACCTGCTCGGCCAGGGTGCGCACGGCCGAGGTGACTTCTTCCTTCGCGCGCTCGCTCTTCGGCTTGAATTCCCTGCTCAGAAGCGCGGCAAAATCGCCTTCTTCCAGCGTGGCAACGCTGCCGGTTTCAGCCAGTTGTTCGGTGCTCATGACTTACTCCTGTTCCGGCGCGTCGGGCTTGGGTGCGGATGCCAGCGCCTGCAACAGCGCCGGATCGCGCATCACCTGTGCGATCAGTTCCTCGGCGCCGGCCTTGCCGTCCATGTAGGTGTCCAGATTGGCCAGCGCGGTGCGTGCTTCCAGCAGCTTGGCCAACGGCGCCACCTTGCGGGCAACGGCCGCAGGCGAGAAGTCGTCCATGCTTTCAAAGGTGATATCGACGTTGAGGCTGCCCTCACCGGTCAGCGTGTTGGGCACCGAGAACGCTGCGCGTGGGCGCATCGACTGCAGGCGGCTGTCGAAGTTGTCCACGTCGATCTCGAGCGCCTTGCGCTCTTCCAGTGCCGGCAACTCGCCCGCATTGGCACCGGACAGGTCGGACATGACACCCATCACGAACGGCAGCTGCACTTTCTTCTGTGCGCCGTACAACTCAACGTCGTATTCGATCTGCACGCGTGGTGCGCGATTGCGCGCTATGAATTTCTGGCTGTTTGCCATGGTTGGCCTCCGGTTTGAGCATCCAGGTCCGGCGCGAAGGCGCCTGCCGATGACATGCCGGCACTGCTGCAGCCACGTCTTCGTCCTGCCCCCCCGCCATGCGCGATGCGCTGCCGGTGATTGAATCGCGCATCGCCACCCGATCCATTCGGCATATCGCCGCAGCATCGGGTTTCGATGTCGCTGAAGTCTAGGAACGCGCAGGCATCGCGCACGCGACAATTCGTCTCAGCTGCTCAACATCATTTTTTGTGACCGAGTCGTGATGTTCTATTCCTGCTTTCCACGGTTTTTGTATATGACAGGCCCCGAACTGTGGGCCGATGCTCACCTCAATGCGCAACGCCTTTGCTGCCTCCGTGGCCGGCCCGCTGGCTGCTGACCTTCGCTCCACGCACGCATGCCGCACCGCTGCATCCTTCAAGCAGGATGCAGTGGTGACGGAAGAAGAGTGGATGAGCTGCGTGCTCGATTACATCGACGTGCACCTTGGCGAATGCGAGCTTGACGAACGCATGATTCGCGAGCGATTCAATCTTTCGCGCGCCACGTTGTACCGCCGTTTCCAGCTGCTTGGCGGCGTATCCAACTACATCCGCGAGCGGCGTCTGCAGCTTGCATACCGGCATCTGCAACGCGATCCGACGTGCAGCCTCACCTGGTTGCTGTACGAAGTTGGCTTTGCATCCGAGCGTCAATTCCAGCGATCGTTCCAGGCACGCTTCGGCATGTCACCAGCACACTGGCGGCGCAGCTGCCGTTCGTAAGAGCGCGCGAAGGAATCAGCCGCTGCCGTGGTCGCGGTGTTACGAGGTCGGCGATGATCTTTCTCTGCTCGTGACAGGGCGATGACCGCCCTGCCCGTCAAGGCATCACACGATCACACGCACACCGGCTGTTGCAGATGCGCGTATCCGGCGGCGGCAATGAACGTCGGCAGTTTCCACAGCTGACCGTTTACCGCCCACGCGCCATCCTCTACATCGCTGACGATGATCGAGGTCGCCAGCATCCGCGTATGCGGCAAGCCAACCGCGTCGGTCATCGCCTGATGGATGGCGGCGGCGTAGTTGGCACGACGCTGATCGTCGAGCACGCCGGCCGGCACCAGCACCTGCACGAAACACGGCACAAGCCGGCTGAAGTCATCGCTGCCGCCACAGCGCCACTGCGATGCCGGCACCTCCTCTGCAATCACCCCGCACAAGGCCCGTTGCCGAGGATCCGAACCGAGTCCGCTGCATTGCGTGGCCGCCTGATTCACGGCGACCAGCAACCGCTCGCGTTGCTCCGCGCTCAAGGCGCCGGAAGGAGTCTTGATGAAAATGGTGGGCATGACCCTTGTTCCTGGATTGAAGGCCCCTTGATTGAAGCCCGGAGCGTTGCGGCCGGAAAGTGGCCGAGATGACATCATTCGTGCAAAATCGGCCAATGCATGATTTCACCCTCGTAGTGCCGGATGGCGCCTTCAGTTCCAGCGTGACCCTTACGATGGACGTGCTCTCCACCGCCGCCAAACTCGCGCCGCGGCTGGGGCTCGCCGCACCGCGCTGGCGGGTCTGCGGCCTGTCGGCGCGGCCCGTGCAACTGGCCAACGGCATGCAATTGCCAGCCCAGCGACTGAGCGCTGCATCGGCGGGCCTGGGTTGCTGGATCGTGCCGGGGCTGGCCGTGGACGACGCCGCGCAGCTTGAATCACGCCTGGCACACGCGGACATGGCGCCGTTGGCCGCCGCATTGCGTCGCCATGCGAACAAGGGAGGCGTCGTCGCGGCGTCGTGTTCTGCGGTGTTCGTGCTCAACAACGCCGGCCTGATCGACGGACGCCGTGTCACCACAACCTGGTGGCTCGCTTCCACGCTGCGCCGCATGGCCCCACTGGCACAGGTCGAACCGGAGCGGATGGTCCACGAAGACGGCCCGATCATCACCGCCGGCGCTGCACTGGCGCATATGGACCTGCTGCTGCACCTGATCCGCCAACGCTTCGGCGAACGCCTGACCACGGCCATCGGCCAGGCACTGCTGGTGGAGCGCCGGCGCCTGCAATCGCCTTACATGTCGCCGGCGTTGATGGCGCCGGAGAGCAAGCTGATCGCCAAGCTCACCACACACATCACAAGCGCGCTGCCCGCTCCGGTGTCGGTGGCCACGCTGGCCGCGCAGGCGAACATGTCCACGCGTACCTTGTCGCGTCTGGTCAGCAAGGAACTGGGCTACGGCCCGCAGCACCTGATCCAGTCAGTACGCGTGAACAAGGCACGCGCGTTGCTTGAAAACAGCAAGCTGTCGGTGGAAGAAGTCGCATCGCAGGTGGGGCTTGGTGATCCGGCGACGCTTCGACGCCTGCTGCGCCGACGATTGAACGTAACCCCAAGCCAGATCCGGCGTTGAGCAGCGGTAGTGCCGAGCCATGCCCGGCAGTGGCCGCCCTTCAATGCAGCACGCGATGAACCGTGCCAATCACCGCAGGTTTCACGGATCGCGCAACGGCAGGCCCGCTGGTGCATGAAACGCTACCCCGACGCAGAATCGCCTCCGCCCCGCGCAGGAACGAGCCCTAGAATGCCACTCCCGTTGAATGCTCCAGGCTTTCGCCCTCGCGAGCGAGTGCTTCGTGCTCAAATTCAACCGGATCAAGTTCGACGAGGTTGCAGCCCTGGCCATGCGCCTGGAGATTCACAACGCTTCCTCTCAGCTCAAGGAATGTTGGACGCCGCGCGATTCGCGCGCCCTTCGTAAAGAACTGCGCTTCATGCCCGCGCAGGACAATCGCCTCCCCGCCTCTCGCGCTTGCCGCCTTCAGTAGTTGCTCGAACGCTTGCTGATAGCTGACCGGAAGTGGCGCCATGCCAGTCCGCATGTTGGGCTCCCTGGTCCCCAGCGCGATCGAAACCTGCCCAAGCCGCTCCGATACGCACGGCGGCAAAGACCGCAACAACTGCACGGGGGGATGTTCATCCGATGCGGCTGCGTGAGCGGCAAGCAGGAGCAGCGCCGTCAGTGCGATTGCCCTCATATCCATCCCCCGGCGATTGAGCCAGCCGAATGTAGCAGGTGCCGGCGCGAGTTCAGGGTGGCGGCATTGGATACAACCAGGACAGCCCAGGACCAGGCTCTCCCGTTTCGCCTAACCCACGTGTCTCAGCGCCGCCAGTAGCGCCGAGCCATGCTCGGCACGAACAACAGCCACGAAGTCCTGCCGGCCGCAGCTTCTCTGGCCACGGTCAGTTCCACAAGAACAGTGCCCTGTGCCTGGTTCGTAATGACTCAACGCTGCCCCCGCTCCTGCCCACAGCCGGCCCGGCCGCCCCCCCGGCTCGGCCACACCACCAGCGGGATCAATAAGCGCCATTGCTGATAATCGTTTGTATTCGCATTAACGCATCAGGATAATCCGCCATCATTGTCATTGCCGGACCACCCCCGATGCCCGCTTCACTGCCGCCCCGCCGCCCCATGCTGCTCGCCCTTGCCATCGCAACCGCGCTGGCCGCCCCGCTCGCCCAGGCGCAGGACTCGCCCGAAGCCCGCACCCTCGACGCCGTCAGCGTGATCGCCGAGCGTGCCAGCACCGCCACCAAGACCGACACCCCGCTGACCCAGACGCCGCAGGCGATCAGCGTGGTCACCAACAGCCTGTTCACCGACCGTGACGCCCACAACCTGCAGGAAACCCTGCGCTACAGCGCTGGCGTCACCGCCGATGCCTGGGGCCTGGACACGCGCAGCGACGGCAGCACCGTGCGCGGCCTGGACCCGGTGCAGTACCTGGACGGCATGCGTCGCAGCTACGGCTTCAGCCCGATGGCACGCACCGAGGTCTACGGCCTTGAGCGCGTGGAAGTGCTGCGCGGCCCGTCCTCGGTGCTGTACGGCGCCGGCGCCACCGGCGGCATCATCAATGCGATGACCAAGCGCCCCACTTTTGGTGACATCGGTGGTGAGGTCGGCGTGCAGCTTGGCAACTTCGACCGCAAGCAGTTCCAGGGCGATGTCGGTGGCGTGCTCAATGATGCCGGCACCGTTGCCGGGCGCGTGGTCGGCGTGGTCCGCGACGCTGGCATGCAGACCGATTTCGTCGACGATGACCGCATCTACATCGCGCCGTCGATCAGCTGGCGCGGCGAGCGCAGCAACCTCACCGTGCTGGCCAGCTACCAGCGCGACCAGACCGCCTCCAGCCAGCAGTTCCTGCCGGTTGCCGCCACCTTGAATGCACCGGCCGGGCGTCCGAGCCTGGACCCGTCAACCTTCCTCGGCGACCCGGATTTCGACAAGCTTGATTCGCGCGTGTACAGCCTCTCGGCACTGTTCGACCACGCCTTCAACGACAGCATCAGCCTGCGTGCGTCGGTACGTTACCTGGACGGCAAGACCACCTTCCAGGAATTGTTCCCGGACAGCTACAGCAACCCGACCAACCCCTTCATCGATGCCGATGGCCGCGTCCTCGCCCGCAACGCCTACGGCATCAAGCCCGACGTACGTGTGCTGACCAGCGACACCGCACTGCAGTTCGACTTCGCCACCGGCGCGTTCCAGCACCTGCTGCTGGCCGGCGTGGACTACAACGATTACCGCGAGGAATCATCCAGCGTCGATGCCACCGCCACGCCGATCGACATCTACGCGCCGGTCTCCGGCGGCGTCACCGTCAATGGCTGGAACCGCCTGCCCACGCAGCGTAACACCCAGTTGGGCGTATACGTGCAGGATCAGATCCGCTGGGCCGATCGCGTGTCGCTGGTACTCGGTGCACGCCGCGACCACGCACGCAGCAAGACCGAAGGCCTGCCCAGCCAGACCGACAACGCCACCACCTATCGTGCCGGCTTGATCGGTGAGATCGGTGCAGGCTTCTCGCCGTACATCAGCTACAGCGAATCGTTCCTGCCGGTCACCGGCCAGGATCTGTACGGCCGCGCGTTCAAGCCGATGCAGGGCCGTCAGAGCGAGGCCGGTGTGAAGTGGCAGCCGGCGCGCAACATGCTGGTCACCGCCTCGGTCTACCGCATCACCGAAACCAACCGTCAGACCAACGATCCGGACAACGTGCTCAACGTGGTGCAGACCGGTGAGATCCAGTCCAAGGGCGTGGAACTGGAAGGCCAGTTCTCCTTCGCCAACGACCTGACCGTCACCGCCGCGTATGCACACAACAAGGCCGAAGTGACCAAGAGCAACTTCGCCATGGAAGTGGACCAGCGCCTCAACGACACGCCGCAGGAACTGTCCTCGCTGTGGGTGGCCAAGGGCTTCCAGCTCGACGACGATGCGCGCCTGCGCGTGGGCGTGGGTGGCCGCTACGTCGGCAACACCCAGTCGCTGGGCTACGGCGGTTTCATCCGCACGCCGAGCTACACGCTGGTCGATGCGCTGATGGAAGTGCAGGTCACCGATTGGACCATGGCGTTGAACATCACCAACCTGTCCAACAAGCAGTACTTCGCACCCTGCCGCAACTTCGGCGACTGCTTCAGCGGCAATCCGCGTACCGTGACCGGCACGATCAGCTACCGGTTCTGACGTTTCACCCGGCCCGGTCGGCATCACGCTGACCGGGCCGGTCATCGCATCGTCTCCAGCCATCGCCAGGGAACCCCATGCAACGTTCGACCCTCAAAGCCTGGTTCCTGGTGCACAAGTGGACCAGCCTGGTCTGCACCCTGTTCCTGTTGCTGCTGTGCCTGACCGGGCTGCCGTTGGTATTCGGCGAAGAAATCGCCCACCTCAGTGAACCCGAAGTCGCCGCCGTCGCACCCGACGCCACACCGCGCGACCTGGATGCACAAGTGCGCAGCGCACTGGCCGAATATCCCGGCGACGTACCGCTCTTCGTCGGCTGGGACCCGGATGCACCCACGGTGTACGTCAACACCGGCGCGCGCCCGGATACGCCACCGCCGCAGATGCACACCGCACTGCTGCATGCAGTCAGCGGCGACGTGCTACCGGCCGCGCAGTTCAACGAAGGCGTGATGTTCTTCCTCTACCGCCTGCATACCGACCTGTTCCTTGGCCTGCCCGGCATGCTGTTCATGGGCACGATGGCGCTGCTGTTCGCCGTGGCGATCATCTCCGGGCTGGTGTTGTATGGGCCTTTCATGCGCCGCCAGCCATTCGGCACCCTGCGCACCGGCCGCAGCCGGCGTTTGGCGTGGCTGGACCTGCACAACGTGCTCGGCATCGTCACCTTCGGCTGGGCGCTGGTGGTCGGCATCACCGGCGCCATCAACACCATCGCCAAGCCACTCGAACAGGCCTGGCAGACCGAGCAGCTCGGCGAGTTCGCCGCACGCTACGCCGGCCAGCCACGCCCCACCCAGCTGGCTTCACTGCAGGCCGCCGTGGACACCGCACGCGCCGCCGCACCCGGTATGCGTCCGGCTTTCGTCAGCTTCCCCGGCACCGGCTACAGCGGCGACCACCACTACGGCGTCTTCATGCAGGGCAACACCCCGCTGACCGAGCGCCTGTACCGCCCGGTGTTGATCGACGCACAGACCGGCGCACTCACCGCGCAACCACAGCTGCCGGTCTACATGAGCGTGCTGCTGCTCAGCCAGCCACTGCACTTCGGCGACTACGGCCACCTGCCGCTGAAAATCCTGTGGGCGTTGCTTGATCTACTCACCATCGCGGTGCTGATCAGCGGCCTGTATCTATGGGTGAAACGCGGCAGCACCGAAGCACGCATCACCGAACTCGAGCGCGCCGCGCAGACCGGAGCCAGCGCATGAGCAAACCCGCGCCCGCACCACGCAATCCCTTCGCCGCCCCGGCATGGATCGCCGCCGCCAGCCTGCTCGGCCTGGTCAGCGCGCTGATCGGCGACGGCGTATTCGACGTGATCTCGTGGCTGGTGTTCAGCGCGTTGGTGGCGCTGCTGATTCGTGCGTGGGTCAAGCGGACGCGGTGAGTGCGTAGCTGGCCGCCATATCGCACCGAAGCCAAGCAGAAACAACCTACAGCCCGCATACGAAAAAACCGGCATTCGCCGGTTCTTCTACAACACTCCGATTTGAATGGTGGGAGTTACAGGTATTGAACCTGAAAGACAGTGAGCAGAGTCAGGTCCTTGTTAAAACTCGACTCTGACCCCTGTTCTTCGTTCCTGTTCTTCGACCCCTGTTCTTCAAAAAAGCTGTCGTCACCCTACGAAGTGGGAAGTCTAGAATACGAGGTTTGCCAAATCCGAAGCAGCATTCATTCCACCACGCCAATCACCACCAGTGCCAGGCAAGACGAACGCATATCGCTCATCGCCCTGAAACACTATCCGCGGATGATTACCCTTCTCAACAACGAAGCCTAACTCTTCTAGAATCGCGATCGTCTTCTTATCTAAACTCCGGTAGTCGCGCAGCGCTTCCTTGATTTTCTCGCGACTACGGGGAGCCATTCCAACAACCTTATTGGATTCCAAGATGGCCTCCACAATGTGTCGCCGCCGGGTCCCCTGAATCGCCCGCCCGACCTCTGCCTGAACAGCTCCAAGCACAACATCCAGTATCTCCCCAGCGTACAAGTCTGCTTCTTGTCCGACTGAGAATGAAACCCCACCTTGCATTGCTCGAATTCGCTCATGCTCCCTGATCTCGGCCTTAAGACGAGCGATTTCACGCTCTGCGCTTTCGAGACTCTCATCCTTAGCTAGCAACTCAACGTCGAAATGCGCAGCATATTCATCAAATCCCTTATTGCCTTCCTTTTTGTAGTGCTCGATTTCACTACGCGAGATGGCTGAATCGACGGAGGAGAATGTGCAACGATCTAGTGGCCGCCGGTTGATGAGGGCTGCCCGAACTTCCTCCTCAATCGCTGACTCCATCTCATTTATCGACGAGAAGTCCCCTCGACGGAACTGAGACCTACGACCACCACTATCAGGCCAATAAATGCCTACTGCCCCACCGTAGACATTCTCTGAGTTGACCTGGTCACGTAGTCGCCAAGAGAAAGACCGGCTTGGCTCGACCACTAAGTGCGCCATTCCAGCAAGCTTATGACTAAGGTTGCCAATACGAACAAAGTGCTTATTCGAAGAGGGTGCGCTTACGTAAACGATAGGCAGACGATTTCCCGCCTTTCCTGCTATCAGGTCAATAGCAAGGGCCATGTCCGCGTTAGTCAAACTTATGGGCTTCCCCAAAACAAGCCCATTGTCATCGCCCCCCCCAAGATGCTCGAGTAGTTGCTTGACCAGCAAAGGCTTTTTGCCGGACGGCAGCACCGCGGCTGGGTGCCGTGACTCGCAGAGAGTTCGAACAGAAACCCAGCTGTCGGCGGTGCGCTTTGAGAAAGTAGCTAATGTCATCCACTGGAGCACTCCATCTTGGACGACGTAACGGATCGCTCCACTGTCCACTGCAGAGTCAACAAACCGCAGGGAGTCGAGCTTTGCCCGCCCTCGTTCTGATGAAGCCCGCCCGTGGGCATTGAGGACAGCCAAGTCTTCGCTCGTTAGGACGTTGTGCGGAGAGCCGGAGATCTACTGCCGCACTGCATCCATGAAATCCGAACTGGTGGCACCGAAAGAAACCGGAAAATCAGTAGCGAAGGACAGCATCTAGCCCCCTGTAGGCCAACATCCTAATGACCAATACCAATGGCACTTATCACGCACCTACAAAAAACCGGCTTTCGCCGGTTCTTCTGCAACACTTTGATTTTTATGGTGGGCGGTGCAGGGTTCGAACCTGCGACCCTTGCCGTGTGAAGGCAATGCTCTACCGCTGAGCTAACCGCCCGTGTTGCGAGCCGCTCATTATAGGGAGCTGAGCGGACACGTCAACGGTTTTCACAAACTTCTTCACATCGTCTGGGTGGGCTTGTCCGAGCCGGACGTGCCCGCCAGCAGGGTCTCGATCTTGTTGCGGATTGCCTCGCCATCAGCACCATCGGCCAGCTGCACGCCGATGCCGGCCTGGCGGTTGCCCTGGGCGCCCAGCGGCGTCACCCAGACCACCTTGCCGGCGATGGGCAGGCGCTCGTTGGAGTCGGGCAAGGTCATCAGCAGGAACACCTCGTCGCCGAGGAAATAGCGCTTGGGCGTGGGTACGAAGACACCGCCATTCTTCACAAACGGCATGTAGGCGCTGTACAGCGCTGCCTTGTCCTTCACCGCCAGGGACAGGATGCCCTGGCGCGCGTTCATCGCACTCATCGATTAGTCCCCTTGGATTGCACCTGGTTGGCGGCGCCCCAGGCCAGCAGCAGTTCCACCACGGCCAGGTCGGCGCGAACGGTGGTGCGCAGCAGGTCGCGGGTGCGATTGGCGGCGTCGAACCAGGCGGCCAGCTTGTTCAATCGCGAGGAATCGGTCAAGCCGTCGGCTGCCTTCTTCAGGGCCAGATCGGCGGCATGACGCAGGCGCAGGTCGGCGTGCTCGTCGCCGGTCCAGCGCTGGGCCAGCTCCACGCTGCCCAGCTTGCCCGACACCAGCTGCTCCAGCTCGCTGGCCACCTGCCGGCGCAGCGCCATGCCCTCGCCCTGCAGCCAGGCATCGGCCAGCGCCGGATGGCCACGGGTGGCATCCAGCGCTTCACGGGCCACGCCTTCGGTGTAGCCGCGGGCCTGCAGCCAGGCCATTGCTTCCTCGCGCGGCGGCAGGCGGAATTCCAGGCGCTGGCAGCGGCTGCGGATGGTCTGCGGCAAACGCACGGGGTCGGAGCTGATCAGCCACAGATAGCGGCCCGGCGAGGGTTCTTCCAGGGTCTTGAGCAGCGCGTTGCAGGCGGAGCGGTTGATTGCGTCCGCCGGGTCGACGATGACCACCTGGGCCACGCCGTACTGCGGGGTGAGCGCCAGCTTCTGCGAAATATCGCGCACCTGTTCGATCACGATCTCGGTGCGCAGCTTGTCGCCGGTCTTGTTGGGGATGAACGAGGTCAACAGCAGGTCCGGATGGGTGCCTGCGGCAATCAGCTGCGCGTTGCGCTGGCGGCCGGCTGCATCCACGCCGTGGTTCAGCACGTGCGCGGCCAGCTTCAGCGCGACCGCGCGCTTGCCCATGCCGGCCGGCCCGCAGATCAACAGGCCATGGCCCAGGCGCCCGGCGTCCAGCGCAGCGACGGCCTGCTCATAGGCCCGTTGCTGCCAGGGTGCGAATGCATCACTCATGCGCGGTACTCCCGGTTCACTGCTGCACCGCCTGGCTGCGGGACTGGCGCAAGCGCTGCAGATAACGCGCGACGGCCGCGTTGTGATCGCTCAGCGTGGCCGAAAATTCATGCGCGCCGCTGCCATCGCCCACTGCGACGAAGTACAGCGCATTGCCCGGTGCCGGCTGCGCGGCGGCATGCAGCGCATCGCGGCCGGGCATGGCGATCGGCGTCGGCGTCAGACCGGCGCGGGTATACGTGTTGTACGGCGTGTCGGTGGTCAGATGGCTGCGACGGATATTGCCGTCATAAGCACTGCCGATGCCGTAGATCACGGTCGGATCGGTCTGCAGGCGCATGCCCATTTTCAGGCGGCGCATGAACACGCCGGCAATCTGCGGGCGCTCGCTGGCAAGGCCGGTTTCCTTCTCGATGATCGAGGCCAGGATCAGCAGTTCATACGGCGAGGTCAGCGGCAGGTCGTCGGCACGCGATGCCCACGCAGCAGCCAGTTCCTTTTCCATCGCCGCATGCGCGCGCTTGAGCACATCCAGGTCACTGTCGCCACGCTGGTAGATGTAGGTTTCCGGCAGGAAGCGCCCTTCCGGATGCTGCTCCGGGAAACCAAGCGCAGCCATCAACTCGGTATCGCTCAATTCGGCGGTCTTGTGCAGCAGCGGCTGCGCCCGGTTCAGCGCGGCACGCAGCTGGCGGATATTCCAGCCTTCAACGATCGTTACCCGGTATTGCAGCACCTTGCCCTGGCGCATGTTGCGCAGCAGTTCGCGCGGCGTGGGAGCCGGCTCCAGCGCGTACTCGCCCACTTTGAGCTTGCCCGCCGCATCGAGCTGGCGTGCCAGCAGCTGCCATTGCACATCGCGGCCTTCGTCGATGCCGGCCGCACGCAGCTTGCCAAGCACGGTGCTGAACGAATCGCCCGGGGCGATGGTGATGCTGGCCTGGTCCGGCGTCACAGGCGTGGAAGCGAAGCTGCCAAGGCGCTGCCACAGCGCAAATGCGCCCACCCCGGCCAATGCCACCAGCAGAACCACTACCGCAAGCACTGCCAGACATCCGCGTTTCGCACCCGCCATGCTCACTCCGCTTGAATAGAACCGGTGCGCAGGATACCGCGCCACCGCGAACACCGGCCAAGCGGCGCGTTCATTGTTGCGGTTCCAGCGCCCGCAACAGACCGCGCGCCTTGGCGCGGGTTTCGTCCAGTTCCTTGACCGGATCCGAATCCACCACGATGCCGGCACCGGTACGGAACGTCGCCACCGCGCCCTGTACTTCGGCGGTGCGGATCAGGATGTTCAGGTCCATGTCGCCGTCACGGTTCAGCCAGCCGAATGCGCCGGTGTAGGCGCCGCGTGCGGTCTGTTCCAGTTCGGCGATGATTTCCATGCAGCGCACCTTGGGGCAGCCGGTGATGGTGCCGCCCGGGAACGTGGCGGCGATCACCTCGCCCGGCGTCACGTCTGGCCGCAGCCGTGCACGCACGTTGCTGACGATGTGATGCACGTGGGCGTAGCTTTCCACCGTCATCAGCTCATCAACCTCAACCGTGCCCGGTGCGGCGATGCGGCCCAGGTCGTTGCGCTCCAGGTCGATCAGCATCACGTGCTCGGCACGCTCCTTCGGATGGCCGACCAGTTCCTGGATGCGCGCAGCATCGTCGTCACCGTCAAAGCGCGGGCGGGTGCCGGCAATCGGCCGGGTCTGCACCAGGTCGCCACTGACCGATACCAGCCGCTCCGGCGAGGAACTCACTACCGCACGCCCGGCCGCATTGAACAGTCCGGCGAACGGTGCCGGGTTGGCTTTGCGCAACCGTGCGTACAGCGCTTCGGGCGCCAATGGCGCGTCGAAGTGCGCCTGCCAGCGGCGTGACAGATTCACCTGGAACACATCGCCGGCGCACAGGTAATCGATCACCCGCTGCACGCCATCGGTGAAACGCTGACCATCATCTTCGTCAATTGCATGCGGCGGCTGCCAGTGCGGCAATGCCGGGAGTTGCGCGGCGTCGCTGATGTCGTGCTGAAGCTGCGCGAGCAGATCTGCGTGGTCATCTTCAGCCACCGCGACGCAGCGGCCGCTGTCGCGCTCGCGCAACACCGCCGCCGGGCAGCGCAGCGCGATGGCCGACGGCAGGCCGTCGGTCCGCTGTGGCAGGTTCAATATCGGTTCGATCTGCCCGGCCAGTTCGTAATCGAGCAGCAACGCCCAACCGCCACGGAACGGGATGTCGGCTTCAAGCGGATTGCGCGCCAGGCGCAGCGATTGCCATTCGCGATCCAGCACGTCCAGGAAGTCACCTTCCACCGGCGTGCCGTCCTCGCGATGTACGTGCCCATGGGCGTCAAGCCGCAGCTGGCCGCCATCGGCAATCAGCAGCATGTCCCACTGGCCCTGCTTGCCGGCAGCGGTGGATTCCAGCAGTACGGGGTAGCGATGCGGCGCAAGCCGGTGCAGCGCCAGCAGGTCGGTGTCGGCGTGCAGGGGAAGGAAGTGCATCGTAGGCCCGGGGAAGAGTCGTGAGAAACTCGTGGCTCCCTTCTCACGCTTGCGGGAGAAGGTGCCCAAAGGGCGGATGAGGGGAAGCTTTCAAAGCGGAAAGAACAAACGTTGGGTGCTTTCAACAACTCGACAGCTCACCAACTCCGCTTCGCTCTGCCCTCACCCCAACCCCTCTCCCGCCTGCGGGAGAGGGGCTCAAGCAAGAGCGACGAACCCTTAGATGCGCTTGAACACCAGCGTGCCGTTGGTGCCGCCGAAGCCGAAGCCGTTGGACATCACCACATCCACCTGCGCCTTGCGCGCCACGTTCGGCACGTAATCCAGGTCGCAGCCTTCGCTCGGGTCTTCCAGATTGATCGTCGGCGGGATGATGCCGGTTTCCAGCGCCATCACCGAGAAGATGGCTTCCACACCGCCGGCCGCGCCGAGCAGGTGGCCGGTCATCGACTTGGTGGAGCTGACCAGCATCTTGTAGGCGTGCTCACCGAAGGCGGTCTTCATCGCCATGGTCTCGCCCAGGTCGCCCAGCGGCGTGGAGGTGCCGTGTGCGTTGAGGTAGCCCACCTGCTCCGGAGTGACGCCCGCGTCCTTCATCGCCGCGACCATGCAGCGAGCGGCGCCTTCGCCGTTCTCGCTCGGTGCGGTCATGTGGTACGCGTCCGAGCTTGCGCCGAAGCCGGCCAGCTCGCAGTAGATGCGTGCGCCGCGCGCCTTGGCGTGCTCGTATTCTTCCAGGATCAGGATGCCGGCACCGTCGCCCAGCACGAAGCCGTCACGACCCTTGTCCCACGGACGCGACGCCTTGGTCGGATCATCGTTGCGGGTGGACATGGCCTTCATCGCGCAGAAGCCACCCAGTGCGGTCGGCGAAGAGCCACGCTCGGCGCCACCGGCAACCATCACGTCGGCATCGCCGTACTGGATCATGCGCATCGCCGTACCAATGGAGTGGTTGGACGTGGCGCAGGCCGACACCGCCGAGAACGACGGGCCCTTCAGCCCGGCGATGATGCTCAGCTGGCCCGGCAGCATGTTGATGATGGTCTTGGGCACGTAGAAGGGCGAGATCTTCTTGCCCTCATGGAACTCGATGGTCTGCTCTTCGATACCCAGCAGGCCGCCGATGCCCGCACCGACGATGGCACCGATGCGGTCGGCATTGGCGTCGGTGATTTCCAGGCCCGAGTCGTGCAGCGCCATGAAGGCGGCACCCAGGCCGTAATGGATGAACGGGTCCATCTTCTTGGCATCCTTGCCACTGACCCGGAATTTGCCGAACAACGGATTGTCGGCGGTGATGTCGAAATCCTTGACCTCACCTGCGATCTTGGTGGTGAAACGTTCCAGATAGGCATCTGCAACGTTCGTCAGCGGGCCAATGCCCGAGCGGCCATTGATGATGCCTTCCCAGCTGCTGGCCAGATCATTGCCCAGCGGCGACACCATGCCCATGCCGGTAACGACGACGCGACGACTCATTGCGGATTCTCCTGGCCCCATTCACGGGGGTTGAAGCGGTGAAAAGCACAGGGCCGCATGCGCGGCCCCATGGATTTGCAACGCGGTCGGAAGTACATGCCGGCCGCGTCCTGTCAGGCGTGGATCAAGCCTTGACGTGTGCCTTGACGTAGTCGATGGCGGCCTGAACGGTGCCGATCTTCTCAGCCTCTTCGTCCGGGATCTCGCACTCGAACTCTTCTTCAAGCGCCATCACCAGCTCGACGGTGTCCAGCGAGTCGGCACCCAGGTCATCGACGAACGATGCGCTGGTGGTGACTTCCTCTTCCTTGACGCCAAGCTGCTCGACAACAATCTTCTTGACGCGTTCTTCGATGGTGCTCATTGGATATCGCTCCAGATGGAGTAGTGGTTCAAAAGACGCCATCACGTGGTGATGGCCGTGGGATAGTGTAGTGGAAAGCACCGGGGCCATGCATTCTGGCAAAAAACCCCGGCTATCAACCACTTGGGCGCAGTCCCTGCACCACACGCTTACGGCATGTACAAGCCACCGTTCACGTGAAGGGTTTCGCCGGTGATGTAGCTGGCCGACGGGCCGGCCAGGAAGCCCACCGCGCGGGCGATATCGGCCGGCTCGCCGAGGCGGCCCAGCGCGACCTGGCCGAGCATCGCCGCCTTGGCGTCCTCGGGCAGGTCCTTGGTCATGTCGGTATCGATGAAGCCCGGGGCGACCACGTTCACGGTCACGCCGCGGCTGCCGATTTCCTTGGCCAGCGACTTGGAGAAGGCAATGATGCCGGCCTTGGCGGCGGCGTAGTTGGCCTGGCCAGCGTTGCCGGTCACGCCGATCACCGAGGCGATGTTGATGATGCGGCCCTTGCGCGCCTTCATCATGCCGCGCATCACCGCCTTGGAGGTGCGGTAGACGCTGGTCAGGTTGGTGTCGAGGATGGCCTGCCAGTCCTCGTCCTTCATGCGCATCAGCAGGTTGTCGCGGGTGATGCCGGCGTTGTTCACCAGGATGGTGATGGCGCCGAACTCCTTGCTGACCGCCTCGATCAGCGCTTCCACCGCGCCCGGCTCGGTCACGTTCAGCGCGCGGCCGTGGCCGCCCTGCGCGGCTAGGCGTTCGCCGATGGCGGCAGCGCCGGACTCGGTGGTGGCGGTGCCGATGACGGTGGCGCCCTGGGCGGCCAGTTCGTCGGCAATGGCCGCACCGATGCCACGGCTGGCGCCGGTGACGAGCGCGATTTCACCCTGCAATGGCTTGCTCATGCTGTTTCCTCTTGCTGCGAGGCCGCCGCTGGCGGCTCCCGGTCATGGCCGGGCGCGGACCGCGCCCCGAGCCGGTTGATTACTGGGCCCACTCTTCCAGCGCACCGGCGAAATCAGCCGGGGTGGCGAGCGAACGCCCGTCAATGCTCTTGTCGATGCGCTTGATCAGGCCGGTCAGCACCTTGCCCGGACCACATTCGGCCACGCGGCTCACGCCCTGTGCGGCCAGCGCCTGCACGCAACCGGTCCACTGCACCGGCAGGTACAGCTGCTGCACCAGCGCCTGGCGGATCGCATCCACGCCCTCATGCACCTTGGCATCGACGTTCTGCACCACCGGCAGCTGCGGCGCACGCCAGTCCAGCCCGGCCATCACTTCGGCCAGACGGTTGGCGGCTTCCAGCATCAGCGGCGTATGCGAGGGCACGCTGACGGCCAGCTTGACCGCCTTGCGCACGCCCTTCTCGGCCAGCAGCGCCAGCGCACGGTCCACCGCAGCGGCATCACCACCGATCACGATCTGACCGGGAGAATTGAAATTGGCCGGCACCACCACCTGGCTGCCCGCCGCTTCGGCGCAGACTTCCTGCACCAGCGCGTCTTCGGCACCCAATACGGCGGCCATCGCACCCACGCCGGTCGGCGCCGCGTCCTGCATCAGCTGCCCGCGCAGGCGCACCAGATGGGCGCCGTCACGCAGCGTCAGCGCACCGGCCGCAACCAGCGCGGTGTATTCACCCAGGCTGTGACCGGCCAGCACCGCCGGCTTGGCACCGCCCTGCGCATTCCACAGGCGCCACACCGCGATGCTCGCCGCCAGCAGCGCCGGCTGGGTGAACTCGGTGCGGTTGAGCTGTTTTTCCGGGCCGCCCTGCGACAGCGCCCACAGGTCCACGCCCGCGCCTTCGGAAGCCTCAACGAAGGTTTCACGGATCTGCGGGTGCAGTTCAGCCAGTTCAGCCAGCATCCCCAAGGACTGGGAGCCCTGGCCGGGGAACACGAAAGCGAGTCGGGAATCAGTCACGCGGTCATCTGCTGCACAAATCGAAGCCGCGAATCATAAGCGCGAAAGCGCCCGCTCGTCTGTACTGGCGCGTATGCAGCCGGCCTCGGCAAACCTGCAAAGCCCGCTATTTCGGCCCGCATGAGGGATCCCGCCGCCCCCCGTAGGAGCGGCTTAAGCCGCGAAGCCGATACCGCCTCAAATATCTAAGGAGAAGCTGCAATTGCAGGCATGCCAACCACCGGAACCACCATCTGCCTCGCGGCTGACGCCGCTCCTACATGTTGCGTAGCAGGCCCTGAAACGACATCGGGCAGCCAATGGCTGCCCGAACGTGTATTCCTTTGATATCGACAAACCAGCCGATACAGCGGCTTGAATCAGTAGCGCAGCAGTGCCGAGCCCCAGGTGAAACCGCCGCCGAAGGCTTCCAGCAACAGCAACTGGCCGCGCTCGACGCGACCCGAACGGATCGCAGCGTCCAGTGCCAGCGGCACCGAACCGGCCGAAGTGTTGCCGTGCTTGTCCACGGTCACCACAACCTGCTCCATCGACATGTCCAGGCGCTTGGCCGTGGCTTCGATGATGCGCAGGTTGGCCTGGTGCGGGATCAGCCAATCCAGGTCGGACTTATCCAGGCCGTTGGCCTGCAGGGTTTCGTCGACCACGCCATCAAGCGCCTTGACGGCGTACTTGAACACGTCGTTGCCCTTCATGTTGATCTTGCCCGGCTTGTCCAGGCCGACCGATACGCCGGTCGGGTTCCACAGCAGCTCCTTCTTGCTGCCATCGGCATGCAGGTGGGTGCTGAGGATGCCGGTTTCCTCGTCGGCCTTGAGCACGACGGCGCCCGCGCCATCGCCGAACAACACGCAGGTGGTGCGGTCGGTCCAGTCGACGATACGGGTCAGGGTTTCCGCACCGATCACCAGCACATGCCTGGCGTCGCCGCTGCGGATGAATTTGTCGGCCACGCTCAGGGCAAAGATGAAGCCCGAACATGCCGCATTGACGTCAAACGCCGCCGCACCGGCCACGCCAAGGCGTGCCTGGATCAGACAGGCGGTAGACGGGAAAATCAGATCCGGCGTGGTGGTCCCCACGATGATCATGTCCAGCTGCGAAGCCTCGATGCCTGCGGCTTCCAGCGCGCGCATTGCGGCGTGGTAGCCAAGGTCGCTGGTGGTTTCGCCTTCAGCTGCGATATGCCGCTCACGGATACCCGTGCGCGACTCAATCCACTCGTCGGTCGTGTCCACGATCTTGGTCAGATCGTCGTTGGTCAACACTTTCTCGGGCAAGTAACTACCGGTGCCCGCGATCCTCGAGTAGATCCGCTTGCTCATGCTGTTTCCTGTTGCGCGAAGCCGCCCGAAGGCGGCCCCGGAAGAATCAGTGAAACTGCCACCACGCAACCGTGGTGGCAGTCACGAATCAATCTTCTTCGACGACCGAGGACGACTTGGTCGCGATCACCTTCTTGCCGCGGTAGAAACCGTCAGCGGTGATGTGGTGACGCAGATGCACTTCACCGGTGGTCGGATCGGTGGACAGCTGCTTGGCGCTCAGGGCGTCGTGCGCACGGCGCTGGCCGCGGCGGGACGGGGTAACACGGGATTTCTGCACAGCCATGGGATTGCTCCAAACTCGGTTCGTTTGCTTCGTCGTTTAATTGCACGGGACGCCAGCGTCCAGCACTACTCTCGCTTTCGCCGCGACCGCCGACGATAACCGGCCGCTATTGTTTCTTCAGCGCCGCCAATGCCGCGAACGGATTGGCCTTGCTCTGTTCCTCTTCGGTCGCGGGCCAGTCACTTTCGACCGCCTCGCTTCCCGGTGCCAGCGCCACCACGGGCACCGCCAACACCAATTCGTCTTCGACCATTTCCAGCGGGTGCAGGTTGCCGTCTTCGGGCACCAGCAGCGCTTCGTAATCCGGCGGGAGCGCGGATTCCTCTTCCTCATCGCGGATCAAGCCCAGCCGCTGCTTGATCGACACCGGCAGCAGGAAACGCTGCATGCTGCGCTGACAGATCAGGGGCAGCGCGGTATCGATGGTCAGCTCGACATAGGCTACCTGCAACACCTCATCGCGACCAAATTCCAGCGCATAGCTGCACTGTCCTTCGGCATCGGCAACAAGGCCTTGCAGGCGGGTCAGTTCGGACAAGGGCACCTGGCCGTCGAAGCACCTGCGTGCTGCGACCATCCGCCAAGCATCCAGCAATTCGGGCACGTTCGCGGACATAAGCCGCAGAATGGTAGGCAGTCGCCCCGCCGCTGTCAAACCCGGAAGCGCCGAAACCGTTGCCGCCGCAGCCTGGCGACAGCAGACTGCCAGCCCCAAGACGCCTATTTTCCCACATGACCGACCTGATCCTCGCCTCCACGTCACGTTACCGAGCCGAACTGCTGTCGCGCCTGCGGCTGCCGTTCAGCTCCATGGCCCCGCAGGTCGACGAAGTCCCGCTTCCCGGCGAAGCCCCGGATGCGTTGGCCCGGCGCCTGGCTGCCGCCAAGGCGCGGGCGGTGGCGCTGCTGCGACCCGGCAGCTGGGTGATCGGTTCGGACCAGGTGGCCGATCTGAATGGGGCCGCACTGGGCAAGCCCGGCAGCCATGAGGCCGCCTGCGCGCAGTTGGCGGCGATGTCCGGCCAGCAGGTGCGGTTCCATACCGCCATCTGCGTGAGCAACGGCAGCCAGCACCTGCACGCCTGCGATCTGACCCGTGTTCAGTTCCGGGCGCTGACGAGCGGGGAAATCGCCCGTTACGTGGACGCCGAACAGCCGCTCGACTGTGCCGGCAGCTTCAAATGTGAAGGTCTGGGAATCAGCCTGTTCGAGGCCATCCACAACAGCGACCCTTCCGCACTGATCGGCCTGCCCCTGATCGCACTGAGCGGCCTGCTGCGCCAGGCCGGATACACGCTGCCCTGAAAGCTGGCAGCCTGGCCGCGCACCTCAGCGCTCAACCTTGAATGGCTGCTCCAGCCACTGCTCGACGCTGCCGTCGGTGCCGTACAGGCGCAAGCCCAGCCAATGCCTGCCGGGCGCCAGCCCACTGACATCAAGCTCCGCGTCGAAGCCGACGTGCGGGTGTCGGGGATCATTGGTGCCCGGCCACGCGGGACGGATGTCGAACTCCCGGCCGTATCTGGCATCGCCCACGCTGCGCCCATCGACCAGCAACTCCACGCGCGACAGGCCCACGCCATCCTTGAATGCCCACCCCTGCACCTGCAGCGTGTCGGCAACCGTTGCACCAGCGGTGGGCGCATCCACCCAGGCCATCGCCGGGGTGACACAGGGGCCATCCTGCTTCTGCGCCGGCAGGCGGAACAACAGGAAGCGCCGAAAGCCGTGGTCCAGTGAAATCACCCGCGGCGGCGGCAGCGGCCCTACCTGTTCGCAGACCTGGTGGTAGTACGTCAGCAGGTCGCGGTAACGCTGGTCATCCGGCGCCAGTGCCAGCAACTGCGGGCCGGTGCGGCTGCCATCGCTGATCAATCCCCACAGCGCCAGCTGCGCCGTACGGCCGTGGTGATCGTTGAGCTGATGCGGCAGCACTTTGATCGAAGGATCATCCAGGCGGAAGCCCAATTCCGAACCCACCTTGAAACTACCGGCCAGCACGGTGGTGTCGGCGGGCATGTCGGCCAGCTCTTCGCGCACGCCCTCGGCCAGCAGCTGCCAGCCGGCGAAATTGCGCGGGTAGTACTTGCTGCCGGCCAGCTGCTCGCGCAGCGACGGCATCGATATCGCCGTGTAGTAACCCAGCGCTGCGATCAGCCCGATCGCAGCGACCGCCCAGACACTGCGCCGCCACAGCCGCGAGCCGCGATTGAGCAGCAACGGCACACCCAGCAGCAACGCCAGATAACCCGGCAGCGGCCAATGGAAGCTGAGCCGCTCCACGTCGGTAAGGAAGCCCAGCAGGAAAATCAGCACGGTCGAGGTGGTGCCGACCAGCGCGAAGTAACGCCACTGCACGTGGTGAAGCCCGCCCTGCGTCCTGACCAATCCACCACGCGCCACCACTGCCATGGCAATGAACAGCAACGGGGTGACCATCAGCGGCTGGATGACCAGGAACAACCAGCCCTCCCAATGGAACGCCCATGGATGGCGATCAACAACCTGGAACTTCAACCCGGCATCCTGGTTGTCCAGGTTCCACACCAGCAGCGGCAACCAGGCCACGATGCCAACGGCCAATGCAATCCACACGCGGGGATCGCGCAGCACGCGGCGGCCTTCGGCCAGCAGCATCAAGGCAATGAAACCCACCACGATCACGCCGATGAAGCGGTAGTGGCTCAATGCACCGACCAGCAGTCCCAGCGCCAGCATCAGCGCGCCACCGGCATCGACATTGCGCAGCAGCCGCGCACCGGCCCCCAGACACAGCACCGCGGCAAAGGCCATGGGCACATCCGGCACCGCCAGGATTCCCAGCGTGGCCGACAGCGGCATCAACAACGCCAATGAACCAGCCTGCCAACCTACGCGCCCGCCGAACCAGCGCCTGGCGATGCTGGCCACCATCCACGGCAACATTGCGCCGAGCAGCAGGAACGGCAGGCGCACGCCAAGCCGATGATCACCGGCGACTTCCACGCCCAGCCGCGTCAGCCAGGCAGTCAGCCCGGGCAGGTCGGAGTACGCCGCGGCCAGGTGCTGGCCTTCCTGCCAATAGAACGTCTCATCCACGAACAGCGGAAGCTGCGCGGCAATCAGAACCTTGACGGTGGTAACCAGCGCCCACAGCACAAGGAACGTAAGGTATGCGCGTTGCTCACCCCTGATTGCCACTTACACTCCCCCAACCTTTGGAATTACGAGACGACCATGACTGTGGCGCTGCCCGGAATGCTAACCGATGTCACGTTGCAATCCCTGCACACGGCACAGAACCAGGTCAATTCACTGCTGCTTGGCAAAGCCCATGAGGTGCGCCTGGCGTTTGTCGCCCTGCTGTCCGGTGGGCATCTGCTGATCGAGGATCTGCCTGGGCTCGGCAAGACCACGCTGGCCCATGCAATGGCCTCCAGCCTGGGCCTGCAGTTCCAGCGCGTGCAGTTCACCTCGGACCTGCTGCCGGCCGACGTGCTTGGCATTTCGGTCTACGAAGCCCACAGCCGCAGTTTCCAGTTCCATCCCGGCCCGGTGTTCTGCAACGTGCTGCTGGCCGACGAGATCAACCGCGCGCCGCCGCGCACGCAGAGCGCGCTGCTCGAAGCGATGGCCGAGCAGCAGGTGACGCTCGACGGCGTAACCCATGCGCTGCCGGATCCGTTCTTCGTGATCGCCACGCAGAATCCGGTCGACATGTCCGGTACGTTTCCGCTGCCTGATTCGCAACTGGATCGCTTTCTGCTGCGGCTCACCCTGGGTTATCCCAACGCCGACGCCGAGCGCGAACTGCTGGCCGGGCGCAGCCGTCGTGAACTGATCGCCCGCACCACGCCCAGCCTGTCCGATCAGGAAATCCTGGCGCTGCGCGAGGCTGTCGAGCAGATCCACGCCAGCGATGCACTGATCGACTACGTGCAGGCATTGGTCACCCGCAGCCGCCAGCACCCCGGAATCAAGGTCGGCTTGTCTCCACGTGCCGGCATCGCCCTGCTGCGCGCGGCCAAGGCACATGCACTGCTGCTGGGCCGCGGCCATGTCGTGCCCGAGGACGTGCAGGCATTGTTCATTGCAGTGGCCGGTCATCGCCTGGTTGCCGAGGCCGAATCCTCGTCCGGGCCGACGCTGGCGCGCGCGATCCTGCACAGCGTCCGGGTGGACTGAGTTGCTCGGACAATTGCGGCAACGCGCGTCTGCACTGCAATGGCTGGCCCGGCCACGCCAGCCCGAAGCGCTGCCTGCCGTGCTGGATCGCCAGCGCATCTACGTGCTGCCCACCGGCTTCGGGCTGTTCCTTGGCGCATTGCTGGCGACGATGCTGCTGGGCGCGCTGAACTACAACAACAATCCGGCACTGCTGCTTGCGCTCGCACTGGCGGCCACTGCGTTGACCAGTGCACTGCATGCGCATCTGCAGCTGTCCGGCCTGCGCCTGGAAGCCCTTTCGGCCGAACCGGTGGCCGCCGGCTCGCCCATCCAGCTGCGACTGGCGCTGGCACGCACCGACACCCGCAACCGCCGTGCGCTTCAACTCAACCACGATGCTGCGCAGGCAAGTACCGACCTGCAACACGGCAATCAGGTCGAAGTGGATCTGTGGCTGCCCACCAGCACGCGCGGCTGGATGGACCTTTCGCGCATCCGCATCTCCACCAGCCAACCCTTGGGGCTGGTACGTGCATGGAGCTGGTTCTGGCCGGACACACCGATACTGGTCTACCCCGCCCCGGAAACCAACGCTCCGCCACTGCCGGACAGCGACACCCATTCCAACCACACCCGCATCCACCCGCAGGGCGATGAACTGCAACAACTGCGTCCCTATCGAGCCGGCGACGCACTGCGCACCGTGGCCTGGAAGCATTCGGCGCGGCGCGACGGCCTGCTGGTGCGCGAGTACGAACGGCCAAGCGGCGCCGAACTGGTGCTGGACTGGCAGGAACTGCGCGCGCTTCCCCACGAACGCCGCATCGCCCGCTTGGCGCACTGGGTGAACGAGGCCGAGCGCGAAGGACGTCGCTATCAGCTGCGCCTGCCCGGCGCTCCACCGCTGGGCCCGGCCAATGGCGACTCGCATCGCCACCTGTGCCTGCGCGCGCTTGCCTTGTTGCCACCCGCATGAGCCGCCTGCCACAACCACAGCCCAGCGCTGGCACGCGTGCGTGGGTACTGCTGACCACGGCACTGTCGTTGCTGCCGCTGCTGCTGCAGCTGCCCGGCGTGCTGGCGGGCGTATTCGCCGCCGTCGCACTGGCAGTAGCCGGGCTGTCCTGGCGGGGCACGCTGGCCTTGCCGCTGCGGCTGCTGTTGATCGTCGGCATGCTGCTGGCCATCTACTGGCAAATGGGGGCGCATCCGGGCCGCGATACCGGCTGTGCATTGCTGGCCGCAATGCTGGCGATCAAATCCAGCGAGCTGCGCAGCCTGCGCGATGCGCGCAGCCTGCTCGGTTTTGCCCTGTTCGCGCCGTTCGCCGCGTTTCTGCTCGATCAGGGGCCACTCACTCTGGTGCTGGCCGCCATCGCGGTGATCTGCGCGCTGCTGGCGTTGCAGCGCTTGGCCGACGAGGAAGCCGGCAGCGCGCCCCTGCCCGCAGCGGCGCAACTGCGCACGGTCGGCCGGCTGATGCTGCTGGCCTTGCCACTGGCACTGTCCGCGTTCTGGCTGGTGCCGCGCCTGGGCAGCCCGCTATGGGGCCTGCCCGAGCGCACGGTCGCCCGCCCCGGGCTGTCGGACAGCATGCAACCGGGCGAATGGATCGACCTGATGGCCGATGACAGCCCGGCATTGCGGGTGCAGTTCTTCGGCCCGACACCTGCTCCCGAGCAGCGCTACTGGCGCGGCCCGGTACTGACCCGCTTCGACGGGCGCAGCTGGACCCGCCTGGACAGCCAGCGCCGCACCGCGCCGGCCGCGCTGAGCAACCGCACCCAGGGCTGGGATTACCAGATCGAGTACGAGCCCACCGACGACCGCCAACTGGTCGCACTGGATCTGCCGCTGGCCGCGCCGGCACAGGCGCATCTGGACGCGGATTACAGCCTGTCCAGCGCGCAACCGTTGACCGCATTGAGCCGATGGCGGATGCAGTCCGCCCCGCAGCCGGCCTTCCAGGCACAACTGCCGGATCATTTGCGGCAGCTGGCCCTGCAACTGCCCACCGGCTTCAACCCGCGCACGCGCGCACTGGCCCAGCAATGGCGTGCACAGGCCGGTCATGACGACGACGCCATCGTGCGCCGCAGTCTGGACTGGATACACAAGGAGTTCGCCTACACCCTGTCCACGCCGCTGGCTGGCCGCCACAGCGCGGACGAGTTCCTGTTCGAGCAGAAGGCCGGCTTCTGCGAACACTTCAGCTCGGCGTTCGTGGTGCTGATGCGCGGCGCCGGCATCCCGGCGCGCGTGGTCACCGGATACGCTGGCGGTACCCGCAACCGGTTCGGCGATTACTGGGTCGTGCGCAAGATGGACGCCCATGCCTGGGCCGAAGTCTGGCTGTCCGGCCGTGGATGGGTACGGGTGGACCCCACCGCTGCGGTCGCGCCTGAACGCATCTACGACACGCTGGAGGACCGCCTCGGCCAGGGCAACGCCGCCGGCCTGGATCTGGCTGGCCGCTGGGACAGCCTCAGGCAGTTCGGCGACTGGATGCGGCGCGGCTGGAACACCGCCTTCCTGTCCTTCGACGCCAACCGCCAGCAGCGTTTGCTGCGCCCGTTCGGCATCGACCGACTCGAGCCTTGGCAGTTGGTCGCACTGTTCGGTGGTTTCGCCGCGCTCGCCGTGGGCGCGATGGCGCTGCTGCTCGCACGAGGCGAGCGCCAGCGCGATCCATTGCTGCGCGCCTGGCAACGGCTGGGCCATCGCTACGCACGCCTTGGCCTGGGCCGAGAGCCGCACGAACCGGCAATCGAATGGGCCCGGCGCGTGGAACTTATCCATCCCGGCAATGGTCTGCTGGCACTCAGCCAGCGTTTCGCCGATGCGAGATACGCTGGCGCCAAGTCCGACACCGTTTCATTATTGGCCGACCTGCACAGGCATCGCCCGAATTCCGGAGCACGAACATGAAGACCCGCATCCTCATCACCCTTGCTGCCAGCCTGACGCTGGCCGCCTGTGCCACCGCACCCAAACCGCTGCAGGGGCAGTTCAGCACCATTTCCCCGCGCGACTCGGTTGCCCAGAAGCAGACCGGCACGCCGGTGCGCTGGGGTGGCCGCATCATCGAAACCCTGCCTGGCCAGGGTGAAACCTGCTTCCAGATGATCGCCCGCCCACTCAACGGCAGCGGTCGCCCGAGCAGCACCTCCTCCGATGCCAGCGACGGCCGCTTCATCGCCTGCCGCTCCGGCTTCTACGACCCGGCGGTGTTCGAGCCGGGCCGCGACGTGACCTTCATCGGCCGCATCGATGGCTACCAGACCACCAAGATCGGCGAGTACGACTATCCGCTGCCGAAGATCGCCGCCGACGTGGTTTACCTGTGGCCGGTGGTGCGTGAAGTGGACGTGGTGCCGGCCTATCCCTACGGCCCGTGGGGGCCGGCCTGGGGCCCCGGCCCGGGTTGGGGTTGGGGCTGGCGCAGCGGCTGGTGGTAAGCACCACGCTGCAATGAACGAAACGCCGCCTCCGGGCGGCGTTTTCGTTTGTCGGAAATGGCGCTTCCGCGTCGGTGACCACCGGCAACCGGCGCTCAGTCCGGTCGCGTGATTGTCCAGTCACCCGCGCGCTCGCCGGGCGACAGTGTCCAACCCGGCTTCAGGCGCAGGCTCCAACCGCTCCCCTTCACCTCTTCGCCGGCCACCGCTGTACCCGCATAAGCAACAGACAACCGTGACCAGTCGGTGGAAAGCACCCCTTCGCTCGCCACCTCCAGCACACCCCACTGCGCTGCGGCACGGATGGTGCCGTAGACCGCGCCCGCCGGCGGCAGCGGCGTCACCCGACTGGGGTCGAAAGTGAAACTGGCGCCGTTGACGGGCGCGATGAGCACCGGACCGTCGATCAGCCGTGCACGCAATCCGGCAACCACTTCGGCCTGCTTGATGGTGCGTGCCGATTCCTGCGCCTGGATCTCGACAAGTCCGTAGTGCGGCGCGCGTTCGTTGAACACCGCATCGTCGGCAGGGATATCCAGCTTCAGTGCAGCCGCCAGTTGTTCCGGCAATCCATCGCGCCGGTTCCAGCTCCCGCGCCAACCCGGAGCCGCGCGGTCCAGCAGCACGCCATAGGCCGGTCCGGTGTAATACGCGAAGGAACGGGCGTAGGCCTTCACCGTATCGCCCTTGAGCAGGTGCTCTGCAAGATGCGCAGACATCGCCGCATCCTGCGACAGGATGCGGCCGGTGTACTCGGCAATTCCCTCGTGCCGCTCCATCGCATCTTCTGCTTCCCGTGCTTCCGGGAAACGTGCCTGCCGCCACGCACGGAAGGTCAACGCATCCAGCGTGGCCTGGCGCTGCGCTAGCGGCGTTGTCGCGGTGATGGCAGCACGCAGGGCACGCAGTTCCAGCCGCAGTGACAATCGCCCCTGCTCGGTCTCGAGCTGCGTCTGGTCGGCGTTGGTCGCGGCAAGGCCGACCTGCCCCTGGATGCGATGCCAGGCTTCATGCATGAGCAGGATGGAAAGCGCCGGCTCCTTGTCGGGCAACGGCAGCATCAGCATCGTCCAGCTGCGGCCGTTCCATTTCACCGACGTGTTCGCAACCGGAACGGCGTCAGGCAGACGCCCCCGGAAAACCGCGCCATCGCGCTCAAGCGCGGTTTCCCCACCGTCGATGTTGGCGACGAACTGCCGCGTCGCCGGGTCTGCCAGGAGCATGGGGCCGCACAGGCTCACACCCCAGGTCGTTCCACCATCGGCCTCGCACAATGCCTGCATGCGCTGGAACACGGTCATGGCGGCCGAAGAATCCAATGCGGCCTGCGCCGATGCGCCGGCCGAAGTGGACATCAACAGCGTCAGGCAGATACGCCTGAAGATGCTTCGCGACATCGAAAATCCCCCTTCAAGGCGGAACCCCGGTTCCGCACTTGATTCCCACGGTCAACGAACGCCCCTATCCACGGCACTGGACCTTCAGGCCGCGCCGAAACGCCCCAGCGGCGCGCCGGCCAACAGGTGCATGTGGATGTGGAACACCGTCTGCCCGGCATCCTCGCGGCAGTTCATGACAATGCGGTAGCCGTTCTGCGCGAAGCCTTCGCGGCGCGCGTACTCGGCCGCAGCCAAGGCCAGCTTGCCGATCAGGTGCGCCTGCGCCGGTTGCAGGTCGTCCAGGGTCGGGATGACGTCGTTCTTCGGAATGAAAAGGACATGTACCGGCGCCTGCGGTGCGATGTCCTGGAAACCCAGCACATCCTCGTCTTCGTAGACGATGTTGGCGGGAATCTCGCGGCGGATGATCTTGCCGAAAATCGTGTCGGTCATGCGACGGCTCACTGGCGGAAACGGCCTACAGCTTACCGCCCCTGCATCGGCTATTCGCTGATTTCGCTGCGGCTGCCAAAAGCATGCGACAAGGTGCCGCGATCCACATACTCCAGCTCACCACCCAATGGCAGCCCCTGCGCCAAGCGGCTGGGACGCACCTTGTTGCGGCGTGCCAGTTGCGCCAGGTAATGCGCGGTGGCCTCGCCTTCGACGGTGGAGTTGGTGGCGATGATCAGCTCGGTGACTTCACCCTCTGCCAATCGCTGTTCCAGTTTATCCAGGCCCAGCTCGCGCGGGCCGATGCCGTCCAGTGGCGACAACCGCCCCTGCAACACGTAGTACACGCCGCGATAACTGGTCGCATGTTCGATGGCCAGGCGATCGGCCGGCGACTCGATCACGCACAACATCTGCCGCTCGCGGCTGCTGCTGGCACAGACCGGACACACTTCGGTTTCGCTGAAATCCCGGCACTGCGCGCAATGCCCGATCTTCTCGATGGCCTCGGCCAGCACCTCGGACAACCGCTGGCCGCCCTCGCGGGCGCGCTCAAGCACGTGGTAGGCCATGCGCTGCGCGGTCTTCTGGCCGACGCCCGGCAACACGCGGAACGCTTCGATCAGTTGTTCCAGCAACGGCAGGCTCATCGCGACAGGCTCTTGTTCAAAAACAAACGCGCGAAGCCCGGGAGCTTCGCGACGCGGGCAACGCAGGTGCCGGACAGCGCCGGCACACGCATCATCAGAACGGCAGCTTCATGCCCGGCGGCAGCTTCATGCCGGCCGTGGCCGAGCCCATGCGGCTCTGCGATTCGCTGTCGATCTTGTTGGAGGCATCGTTGAACGCGGCGGCGATCAGGTCTTCCACCATTTCCTGGTCGGACAGCACCGACGGATCGATACGCACCTTGCGGCACTCTTTCGTGCCACTCAGGGTCACGGTGACCATGCCACCACCGGCGCTGCCGGTGACTTCCAACTTGGCGATTTCTTCCTGGGCCTTCTGCAGGTTTTCCTGCATTTTCTGGGCCTGCTGCATCATCTGGGCGATATTGCCGCGCATGGTTGCTTACTCTTTGAATGGACGGATGGAATCGGCCACGACCCGGGCGCCCTGCTGGATCAGCTGCTGCACCTGCGGATCGGCCATGAAAACGGCTTCGGCCGCAACTTGTTGTTCACCGCGCTGGCGGTCCGCGCGCTCGTGCAACGTCTCGGCCTGGACGTTGCCGGTTTCAATCACGATTTTAGGCGTGCTGCCCAATGCCTGCGACAAGGCCTGCGCCAACGCGGTCAGCGCACGTTCGGACTGCAGGTATTCAAACCCCGGCAGCAACCCCAGACGCAGCACGCCATGCTGGAAACCGACGAATGCACAATTGGCCGCCAGTTCGCGCGAGGGACCGGACAGGCCGCTGTCGTCCACCAGATCCAGCCACTGCTCGGCGCTTTCCAGCGCACGACCGGCCACCGGCTTGCTCGGCTCGATGGCGATGCCGCTCGGCCGTGCGGGAGCCGCAGCAGGCGCGGGCGGAGCTTCGACAGGCGCCGCCGGGCGGACAGGCGCGGCCTTGATCGGCTCGGGTTCGACGTCTTCAGGCCCGGCCATTTCCATGGCCATGGCTTCGTCCCGCGCGCTGGCTTCGGCGGCGTCCGTCTCCCAGGGCGGTAGATCGTCAGCGGCAGCGCGCGGCGTCTGAGCAGATGCGGCGGGAGCAGGCGGCGTCGGGACAGGCGATTCCTGTACGACTTCGACCACCGGCGCAGCCACTACCGCGGGCGGTGCCACGGGTGCGGCAACGACCGGCTGCGGCGCAGGCTCAACCGCCTTGGCAACCGGCGCGGGGCTGGCTGCGGCAGAGGCGGCAACACCCACCCCCGTGGCAACCGGCGCAACACTACCGGCACCTGCGCCCTGACCCGAGCCTTCCGGCACCGCAGGCACCGCGCCAGCCGGGCGGAACGCCAGCATGCGCAGCACAGTCATCTCAAAGCCGGCACGCGGGCTCGGTGCCAGATGCAGGTCACGGCGGCCACCCAAAGCCATCTGGTACCAGAGCTGCACCACTTCCGGGCGCAGGCGCTGGGCATAGGCAGCCGAATCGATGCCTTCACCGGGCACGCTCGCGCCCGGCACCAGCTGCTGCACCTGGATGCGGTGCAGGCTTTCGGCCAGCGCGTCGAGCACCCCGCTCCAATCGGGCGAGAACTCGGCCAGCGCCGCGCCCACCTGCAACAGGCGGGCGCCGTCGCCATCGGCCAGCGCATCCAGCATCGCCGCCACCTGGGTGCGGTCGACCGTGCCGAGCATCGCGCGCACCACGTCATCACGCAGCGCGCCGCCGGCATAGGCGATGGACTGGTCCAGCAGCGACAGGCCGTCGCGCAGCGAACCATCGGCCGCACGCGCCAGCTGCACGATGGCGCTGTCGTCGAATTCGATTTCCTCAGCGGTCATGATCCGCTTCATCTGCCCCTGGATCTGCTCCTCGTCCAGACGCTTGAGGTTGAACTGCAGGCAGCGGCTGAGCACGGTGACCGGCAGCTTCTGCGGGTCGGTGGTGGCCAGCAGGAACTTCACATGCTCCGGCGGCTCTTCCAGCGTCTTGAGCAGCGCATTGAACGCCGCCTTGGACAGCATGTGCACTTCGTCGATCAGGTAAACCTTGTACTTGCCGCGCGAGGGCATGTACTGGGCGTTCTCGATCACCTCACGCACGTCATCCACACCGGTGTTGGATGCGGCGTCGATTTCCAGCAGGTCGATATAGCGCCCGGCATCGATATCCAGGCAAGCTCGGCACTGGCCGCACGGGTCGGCGCTGGTGCCCTGCTCGCAGTTCAGAGACTTGGCGAAGATACGGGCGATGGTGGTCTTGCCGACACCGCGGGTACCGGTGAACAGGAAGGCGTGGTGGACACGGCCGCTGTCGAGCGCATTGCTCAGGGCACGGACCACGTGTTCCTGGCCCACCAGCTCGGCAAAACGCTTCGGACGCCACTTGCGGGCAAGGACGAGATAGGACATCAGGGTACCGTCTTCATCTGAGCGGCCATTGTGCCACGGCCCACCCTTCTGCCAGCACCCGGGTTAAGGGTGCTTGTGGCGGCGCACCAAGCCCTATAGAATCTGCGCCCCTGCTGAGGTGTTACAGCGGCAGGATCCGGAGAGGTGTCCGAGTGGTTGAAGGAGCACGCCTGGAAAGTGTGTAAGCGTCTAAACCGCGCTTCGGGGGTTCGAATCCCCCTCTCTCCGCCAGATAAAAAGAAAAGGCCGCCCATCGGGTGGCCTTTTCTTTTTATCTGGGGGAAAGCATGGGAGATGAGAGCGTCGACGGATTCGACCGCCGGCGCAGCCGGTGGGACGACACAGCCGACCGAAGGGCCAGATGCGGAGCATCGAATCAATCCCCTTTCCAGAATTCAAAGCAGCCGCCCATGGGCGGCTTTTCATTTGTGCCATTTCTGCGCAGGCCAGTGCAGCCGAACAGGAGCAATCCCGGAACACCTGAACCCCGAATTCAAGCGTCATCCCAGCCTGGACCCACAGAAAATCGCCCGGCGCCGCCCCGAGCCCCTACGCAGCGGCTCGGGAACGCCCCTCCGACCAGTTCTCTCGATCATTCGGCAAACAAGCCGGCCCCCAGCGTGCACTCCCACGATGGCCCATGACCGGCCCGCCGACCCTATGCTAGCTTTCCCGAATTAGACCGATCCAAATAAAGGTGCGGGATGAAGCAACTTGGTGCGGCACTGTTGTTCCTGGCAACGGTCGCGGGTGTCTCGACCGCGACATCCTCAGCGGCAGCACCACGTGGCAGTGGCGAAGCCGCCTACGCTGCGGTCGACCCCTTCATCGGCACCGGTGGCGAAGGCCACACCTATCCCGGCGCCACCGTTCCTTACGGCATGGTCCAGCTCTCGCCCGATACCCGCATCCAGTCGCGCAAGGATGGTTACGGCTGGGCGGCGGGTTACCGCCATGACGACAGCACCATCGTCGGGTTCTCGCATACGCACTTCTCCGGCACCGGCCATTCGGACCTGGGCGACCTGCTGCTGATGCCCACCAGCGGCGAACTGAAACTGGAGCGCGGCAATCCCGACCAGCCCTTGAGTGGCTACACCTCGCGCTTCCGTCATGCCACCGAGCAGGCGCAGCCCGGCTACTACGCGGTGACGCTGGATGACTCCAACGTCCACGCCGAACTCACCGCGAGTGCGCGGGTCGGCATGCACCGCTATACCTTCCCTGCCGGCAAGCCGGCGCATGTGGTGCTGGACCTGCGTACCAGCATGTATGACTACCCGGGCAAGATTCTGTGGTCGCGCATCCGCGTGCGTCCGGACGGCACGATCACCGGTTTCCGCGAAACGCGCGGCTGGGCGCCGGGACGCCAGCTGTATTTCGCCCTGCGTTTTTCGCAGCCACTCAGCGGCCATCAGTTGCACGACACCGAGCAGGACATCCCCTACAAGGGCTTCCCGCCGCCGGGCGAGAAGAACCCGGAGCAGCGCGCGCAGATCGAAGGCCGTCAGCTCGTCGCCGCATTCGATGTGGCGCCGGCCGCAGGCACGCCGCTGCTGGTGAAGGTCGCCATTTCGCCAGTGAGCGAGGAAGGCGCTATCGCCAATCTGGATGCTGAAGCACCGGGCTGGGATTTTGATGGCATGCGCGCCGCTGCCAAGCAGCAATGGAGTGAGGCATTGGGTGCGGTGGATGCACACGGCAGCGAAGCGCAACGCACGCGTTTCTACACCGCGCTTTATCACACGCTGCTGGGGCCGACCTTGTTCATGGACAGCGACGGGCGCTATCGCGGCCCGGACAACGCCGTGCATCAAACCAAGGGCTGGACCAACTATTCCACCTTCTCGCTGTGGGACACCTACCGCGCACTGCATCCCCTGGCGACGCTGGTGCAGCCGCCGCAACGCACCAATGATTTCGTCAATTCACTGCTCGCCTCACGCCGCGAAAGCGCGCACGGCGTGCTGCCGGTGTGGTCGTTCCACGGCCTGGAAACGTGGTGCATGATCGGCTACCACGCGGTACCGGTGATCGCCGATGCCTATATGAAAGGCATTCGCGGCTATGACACCGATGAAGCCCTGCAGGCGATGGTGGCCAGCGCCAACTACGGCCCCTACGACGGCATCGCCCAGTACCGCGAACTGGGCTATGTGCCCATCGATGAGGAAGGCGAAGCCGCCAGCAAGACGCTCGAATACGCCTACGACGACTGGACCATCGCGCAGATGGCGCGGTCGATGGGCAAGAGCGACGTCGCTGCCGAGTTCAGCAAGCGCGCCGGCAACTGGAAGCATGCGTTCGACCCGGTCACCGGCTTCATGCGCGCACGCAAGCGCGATGGCAGTTTCCGCGAGCCGTTCGATCCCAGCGCCAGCGGCTACGGCAGCGATTACACCGAAGGCAATGCGTGGCAGTACTCGTGGTACGTGCCGCAGGATGTTGCCGGCCTCGCCGCTGCGCACGGTGGCAACGAAAAGCTGATGGCGCGACTGGACGCAGTGTTCGAGGCCAAGGTGGATCCATCGATCTTCGCGCACATGGAAGACATCACCGGCCTGATCGGCTGGTACGCGCATGGCAACGAGCCCAGCCATCACGTCGCCTATCTGTATGCGCACGCCGGGCAGCCGTGGCGCACCCAGGCGCGGCTGAAGCAGATCATGGACACGCAGTACGCCGCGCGCCCCGACGGCCTCGCCGGCAATGATGACCTCGGGCAGATGTCGGCCTGGTACGTATTCACCGCATTGGGCTTCTACCCGGTCACACCAGGCAGCAACCAATACATCATCGGCCGCCCATTCCTGCCGCGCGCGACGTTGAACCTGCCCAACGGCAAGCACTTCAGCATCGTCGCAAACGGGCTGGATGACGCGCACGCCTATGTGGGCAGCGTCACCCTCAACGGCAGGCCATTGGATCGCGCCTATCTGACGCACGAAGAAATTCTTGCCGGCGGCGAACTGCACTTCAGCATGCAGGCCGAACCCAACCGCGAGTGGGCGACAGATGCGACGAAGCTGCCGTATTCCATGTCGCGATGATCCGGGGCGGGCCCAGCGTCATGCGCTACATTCACGCGTATGACGCTACGCGCTTATCAAGCCGCTGATGCCGCTGGCTGCCTGTCGGTATTCGACAGCAATGTGCCGGAGTATTTTGCGCGCGGCGAGCGCACGGATTTCCAGCGGTTTCTCGATGACCAGGCCATGCAATGCGCTTACCAGGTCATCGAAGAACAGGGGCGCATCCTTGCCTGCGGCGGCCTTTCCGTCGATGCCACGGGCATCGCCGGTTTCTGCTGGGGAATGGTGCTGCGCAGCCACCATCGGCAGGGATTGGGTCGGCAACTGGCCAACGCCCGCCTGCAACAAGCCTTGCAGCACCCGGATATCAAATACATCGAACTGAGCACCAGCCAGCACATCCAGGCCTTCTATGAGCGTCTGGGATTTGCGGTGACCCGGGTCGTGCCCGATGGACACGGCCAGGGCCTCGATGCAGTGGAAATGCGGTTGTCGATGGACGACAACCGCACCGCACTCAGCTGCTCGACAACTTCATCAGCACCAGACCGCTGACGATCAGCACCGCAGCGCCGATACGCATCGCGCTGACGTGCTCACCGAGGAAGAAGATGCCGATCAGGAACGCACCCACCGCGCCGATGCCGGTCCAGATGGTGTACGCGGTGCCCAGCGGCAGGGTGCGCATGGCCACGGCCAGCAGCCAGAAGCTGGCGATCATGCCAACGATGGTGACGATGCTGGGGACCAGCTTGGTGAAACCATGGGACTGTTTCATCGCCAATGCCCAGACGATTTCCAGCAAACCCGCAATCAACAGATAGATCCAAGCCATGAAAGCCTCCTTGAGGGGGCCAGGCCGTCCTGGATACGTTCCCGTGCTGGGGGAGGTCGTCCTCCGATGGGCCGGCATTCTAGCCAACGGGGCCGACAATGGCCTACCGCAGCCGCTGCCGGGTTACATGAGGTTCAAACCGCGGATCTGGCCGTATGCCGCACGCATACGCTACAATCGCCACACACGACAGGATCTGCTCCGGTTTGTGTCCGGTCTGTGATCCACGGCGGCTGATGAACCCATCGCCCCTGTTTCCCCAGATTGAGAATGGCCGCGCACTGCGCGGCCAAACCGTCTCTATGGTGGCCCCGTCGGCCCCTCGCGACGCTAGGTCGAAAATCCCGCCAGGGCCGGAAGGCAGCAACGGTATCGATCGACGCGGGCGCCGAGGTCAGCCGGCGGGGCCACCGCCTTTTCGGCGATGCCCCTTGCTACCGTGCAGGCGTTGCCTGATGGAACAGCAGCCGCCAAACGTTTGTGTGCTGCCGCCACAACGAACTGCGTTCAGCCCACTCCCCTGCCCGTCCCGCATCGAGATAGCGGCTGCGATAGCGCACCTGCGCGAGATCCGGCGCCAGCAGCGCCACGACAAAACCATCGGCTTCGATCGCCACTCCCGCCGCTTCGGCAGGCAGGTGCTGCAGCATCTGCGCGCGCGTGTAACAGCGCCCGGAACGACCGATCTCGCTGAACGCTTCGTCGAGCAGGGCATCCAGACGTTTCAGATCAGCGCGCACCGCCGGGTCGTGCAAGGCGCGCTCCAATGCGACCAGCTCCACGGCCACTGCCTCCGGGACGGACGGGCCGCCCCTCTTCAGGGCAAGTCTTCCAGCGCGACCTGCGGGGCCGTCGGATCGGCCAGGACGACGCACTCGCCAGGCATCGCCACGCGATGGCCGCGTGCACGCAGCGCCTGCCCATCGGCGGCGCTGGCGTAGTGGTAGAGCATCATCCGCGCCTGCATGGCGGCGTCGTATTCACGCTCCAGGTCGTCCACGCCCGTGTGCGAGGGATTGCCGTGCAGGCCGCAGTCGTGCGCGATCAGCTCGTTGTCGCTGGCGTATCGCGCGAACATTTCCGGAATCGGCCGGGTATCGCCGCTCCACACCACCGAGCCTTGCAGACGCAGGCCGTAGGCGGTCTCCGGCCAATGGTGGCGTACCGGAAACACTTCCAGGCGCACGCCTTCATGCCAGAACGCATCGCCGACGACGATCAGCTGGAACGCATCCCAGAAATTGGCGCCGCCTTCGGCCAGCACGTTCGGATAGTCGCCAACCCGTTTGTGCAGCAGCGGCACCACCGTGGCCGGCACGTACAGCCGCACCTTGCCACGCCGCTGCCGGTTGAAGAACGCATCGACGAACAGCCGCTCGAAACCAGCCACATGGTCCAGATGCACATGGGTGACGAACAGCGCATCGGGCATAGCCCCGTACTGGGCACGATAGGCGGTCAGCCCTTCGCCGCCACAATCGATGGTCAGCCACGGCCGGCCATCGCGCTCGATCACCGACATCGGCGAGCCCAGCTCGACGGCCGAGGCATTGCCGACGCCCAGAAAACGCAACGCCCAGTTCATTACGTGCCCCGGTTCCAAGCCAGATCGTAGGCACGGCGCAGCCGCGCATAGTCTTTCTCGACATCTTCGCGGCTGCGCTCACCACGCAGCTTCAGCAACGAGCGCAGCAAGCGTTTGAGGTTGCGCTCGCGCCAGCGCGTGGCCGGGATGCGCATCACGCCGCGATCAAAATCAATCAGCCAGCCCCGCCCATTGGCATCAAACAGGATGTTGTGGGCGTTCAGATCGGCATGGTCCAGGCCAGCGCGATGGAAGCGCGCGATCAGCCGCCCCGCTTCTTCCCAGGGCGCGCCGCGCCCGGCCACCAGCGCGCGGTCGGCCAATGAGCGCACGTCTTCCAGCCGCTCCATCAGGATCGCCGCGCGGTAGCTCAGCCCGTCACGCATGTAGAACGCCGCCAACGGACGCGGCACCGGCAGCTTCAGCGCAATGAGCTCGCGCATCAGCCGGAACTCGGCAAAGCTGCGGGTCCGTTCGGAGCTGCGCCACACGTAGCGGTCGCGGCTGAGCTTGGCTGCCACACCGCCGCGCAGGTAATGCCGCAGCACGCAATGGCCGAACGGCGCATCGACGAACCATGCCCCGCCGCGTCCACCCTCGCCCACGGGCCGCGCCTTGTCTTCCCATTGCGCGGGCGAGAACAAGCCAGGGTCGGCTTGCCGCAGGCGCTGGCGGTCGAACAGAATGGCGCCGTAGCCGCGACCATCGCGGCAAGGCGTCAATGCTTCATTGGCGTCGAAAGCGACCATTCTTTGCGAGTCTAACAACACCATGCCTGCAACGTCCTCCCCGCTGTGCCTCTTGCGCCTCTCGGCACTGGGAGATGTGACCCATGTGGTGCCGCTGGTACGCACTCTTCAGCGGGCACTTCCGGGCACACCGCTGCATTGGGTGATCGACAAGGCCGGGCACAAACTGCTCGACGGCCTGCCCGGCGTGGACTTCCACGTCTACGACAAGAACACCGGTTTGGCCGGAATGCGCGCGCTGCGCAGCGAACTGCCGGCGGGCCGGTTCGAGGCGCTGCTGCAGATGCAGGTGGCATTCCGCGCCAACGTGTTGTCGGCCTTCATTCCGGCCCGGCGACGCATCGGCTACGACAAGTCCCGTTCCAAGGACCTGCACGGCCTTTTCATCAACGAACGCATCCCCGACCGCCCCGGCATCCATGTACTCGATGCCATCGGCAGCTTCTGCGAGCCGCTGGGCCTGAAGCAGACCGAGATCAGCTGGGACCTGGCCACACCCGCGCAGGCCCATGAATGGGCGGCCGCGCAGTGGCCTGAGGATGGCCGCCCGGTGCTGATGATCTCGCCCTGCTCCAGCCACCAGCGCCGCAACTGGTATGCCGACCGCTACGCCGCGCTGGCCGACCACGCCGCCGCGCAGGGCTGGCGGGTGGTGCTGTGTGGCGGGCGCAGCGAGCTGGAGCGCACCACCAGCGATGCCATCCTCGCGGCGATGAAGCACCCGGCGCTGGATCTGGTCGGCAAGGACACGCTCAAGCAGTTGCCGGCCCTGCTGGCACGCGCTTCGCTGCTGGTCACGCCCGATTCCGGGCCGATGCACATCGCCAACGCGGTCGGCACCAAGGTGCTGGGCCTGCACGCGGCCAGCAACCCCGAGCGCAGCGGCCCCTACTCGGACCGCCGCTACTGCGTGGACCGCTACGACGCTGCCGCTCGCCGCTACCTGCACAAGCCCGCCAGCGAACTGAAATGGGGAACCAAGATCGAGTTCGACGAGGTGATGTCGCTGATCACCGTGGACGATGCCATCGCCGCCTTCGAGCGCTACCGCAGCGACCACGCCTGAGGCCGGCAGCGCGCGTACAGAACGCAAAGGGCCGCCTGATGGGCGGCCCTTCTTTATCACCGTCAGCCCTCTTCCTCAGCCGGCGCGGTAATCCTGGTACGACTTCTCTTCCACGTAGGTGGAGCCCAGCGCCAGGTTGATCGCCTTCTTGATGCGTGCGCGCTCATCGTTCTGGATGTACACGCTGCGGGCCAGCTGCACGAAGCCGTCATCGAAGGACTGCGCCTTTTCCTTCAGGCGGATGTCGTCCTCGATGTCCCACAACCGCTCGTTGACCGCCTTCAGCTCATCCCGCAGCACAGTGATGTCCTGCGCGGCGGCCGGATGCGCCGACCAGGTACGGTCCAGCGCCGCCAACTCGTTGCGCACATTGGCCAGCTTGGCCGCATCGCTCATGCGCTCGGACTTGATCTGCAGGATCGAGATCTTGTCGAGCAGTTCGCCAAAGGAAACGGGGACGAGAATTTCAGACATGAGGGACACCTGGATAACGTGCCGCACAGTTTAGCCCGTCGCTGCAATCAAGCCGCGACACTGCCATCGCAGCCGCGATGGCCGTGGCGGAAGTCTCGCCACAGCCGGGCAGCGGAGCGATTGCGCATCAGCTCCTTGTTAAACGATAATGATTCTTATTTGTAGAAAAGGATACAACAATGCGCGTTGACTCCACCCACTTTCCGCTGGTCCGCCTGGACCATGCCCCGGAGAATGCCGACAGCACTGAAACCGTGCTTGCTGACATGACCGCGCTTCTGGCCCGCGAGCAACCCTTCGTCTATATCGCCAGCGGCGGCTTCGATCAGGGAGAGCCTGATCTGGACGAGCGGCGCATGGTCGCCAACTGGATGAAGGCGAACAAGCCGGCCATCGTCAAATTCATCAAGGCCCACCTGCATATCACCGCCAACGAGGAAGAGCAGCGCAACGCCGAAGCGTTCAGCAGATTCTTCGAGAATTTCTGGGGCTACCCGATGCTGATCGTCGGCAGCACCGCCGAGGCTGAAGCCAAGGCCAGCGAGCTCCTGCGTTGAATCCATCGCGCCAGGACAAGTGAAATGAAAAGCCGCCCTAAGGCGGCTTTTTTCATGTATCTGGCGGAGAGGGGGGATTGATTCGACGCTACGCGCCTCACCCTTCGGGCGGCTACGCCGTCCCACCGGCTGCGCCGGCGGTCGAACCCCACCGGTGCTCCTCATCCCCCCGCCGTCTCACTTCGCTGGCCATCCTGCGAACGGAAACGCTGCGAACGTTGGCCCATGAAAAAAGCCGCCCGGAGGCGGCTTTTTTCATGTATCTGGCGGAGAGGGGGGGATTCGAACCCCCGAGGCGCTATAAACGCCTGCCTGATTTCGAGTCAGGTACATTCAACCGCTCTGCCACCTCTCCAGATGGTCCCGGCGAACCGGGGTGCGAATGATAAGGGGCATTGCCAGCGTCGACAAGCGCTTTGTTGTCAGCCGTGCATTTCCGCCACATCCCGCCACCTTTCCGGGAGCTGGCCGCAGCAACGCCCGACGCTTGCCGTCCATCTCCATGAACGCGATGATGCGTTGCCATCCCGCTCACACTCAGCCCGTTCGGGCATCCATGATCGAATTCGGACATCTCAGCCATGTTGGCCTGCGTCGCCAGCTCAACGAGGACACCTATTACGGTGACGGCGAGCTTGGCCTCTGGCTGGTCGCCGATGGCATGGGCGGCCACGCCTGCGGCGAGGTGGCCAGCGCGCTGGCACGGGAAACCATCGTGCGCGAAGTCCGCAATGGCACCCCGCTCGAACAGGCCATCCGCATCGCCGATGAGGAAATCATCCGCACTTCGCGCCGTCGCAACGACAGCCTGCCGATGGGCACCACCGTGGTGGCCGCACGCGTGCAGGGCAACCGTTTCGAAGTGGCCTGGGTTGGTGACAGCCGCGCCTATTTGTGGCGCGACGGCAAGCTGGCCCAGCTGAGCCAGGACCACAGCTATGTGCAGGAACTGATCGCCCAGGGCACGCTCACCGCCGAACAGGCCCGCGCCCATCCGCACCGCAACGTGGTCACCCAGGCACTGGGCGTCACCGACCCGGCCCACCTCAACGTGGCCACGATGACCGGCGAACTGCGCCCGGGCATGCAGCTGCTGCTGTGCAGTGATGGCCTGACCGAAGAAGTGGACGACCTCAACCTCACCCAGACCCTGGGCCATGCCGACTGCAGCGCGCAGGAATGCGTGGACACACTGATTGCAGCCGCACTCGATGGCGGCGGCTCGGACAACGTCACCGTGGTGCTGGTGCGCTGCCACTGACCGCAGGACTGATTGCAGCCGTAGGAGCGCCTTCAGGCGCGAAGCCACCGATGTTCACGCTCGATGCGCCGCCCGTCATCGCAGCCGGCTCACTGCATCTGCTGTTCGACTGACGCATCCACCGCCACGAGCTTCGCGGCCAAGGCCGCTCCTACGTGCGGCCGGGAAGAAGACTCAAGCGGTTTCGGACGGCTCTGGCGCGCGCTCACCGTCCCACCAGGCGTGACCGCCCTTCTTGCGCAGCCGGGCAAGCCGCGCTTCGTGCGCTTCCAGCTCCGATGCCGTCGCCACCACCCGTGGGCGCGGCAGCAGCACCGACGCATCAAACGCCTCCACCACATTGGCAGCATTGGTCATCTCCGCTTCCGGCTGACCAAAGCCGATCTCTTCCTGTCCGGACGTCAGCGCGATATAGACGTCGGCCAGAATCTGCGCATCGAGCAGGCCGCCGTGCAGTTGTCGATGCGAGTTGTCCACGCCCAGCCGGCGGCACAATGCATCCAACGAGTTGCGCTGGCCGGGGAAACGCTCGCGCGCCATCGCCAACGTATCGGTGACGGTCACCCGCTCTGCCAGGCGGCCCCTGCCGAGCAGTGTCATCTCGTTTTCGAGAAAGCCCATGTCGAACGAGGCGTTGTGGATGATCAGCTCGGCGCCGTCCACATAGGCCAGGAACTCATCGACGACTTCCTCGAAGCGCGGCTTGTCGGCCAGGAAGTCCAGGCTCAGGCCGGTCACTTCGGCCGCGCCGGCCTCGAAATCGCAGTCCGGCTTCAGGTAACGATGGAAGTTGTTGCCGCTGGGGCGGCGCTCAAGCAGCTCCACGCAGCCGATTTCGACCACCCGGTTGCCCTTCTTCCATTCCAGGCCGGTGGTTTCGGTATCAAGAACGATCTGGCGCATGGTCTACCTCAGTTGCTTGCCGCGCCATCGCGCGCACGGATGGCTGCATCACGGGCCAATTGGTCCACGCGCTCGTTGTCCGGGTCGCCATTGTGGCCCTTCACCCAGCGCCACTCGATCTGGTGCCGTTGGGTGGCGGTGTGCAGGCGTTCCCACAGGTCGCGGTTCTTGACCGGGTCACCGCCAGCGGTCTTCCAGTTGCGTCGCACCCAGCCCGACATCCACTCGGTGATGCCTTGCCGCACGTACTGCGAATCGGTCTGCAGCATGATGTTGCACGGCTCGCTGAGCGCCTCCAGCCCGGCGATGGCCGCCATCAGCTCCATGCGGTTGTTGGTGGTGTGGGCTTCGCCGCCGGTGAGTTCGCGCTCATGCGCGTTGTAGCGCAGCAACGCAGCCCAACCGCCCGGCCCGGGATTGCCGAGGCAGGCGCCATCGGTATGTATTTCAATTGACTTCATGTGCTTCCGTTGGTGATTCAGGTCGCCATCGGCCGGCGCCAGCCTACCTGGCTGGCTTTGATCGGCCCGATCAACGCCTCGGTTCGTTTTTCCGCTTCCAGCACGCACAACGCGCGCAGTGCCGACAATGTCGTTCCCGCCGTTCCACCGGATGGACTCCACAGCGGCCCGTGGTGCCCGATTGAATGACAGCGCAGCCCCTGACGCTTCAGCAGCACGCGCGTGCGCGCCACCGATACGGGTCGCGCGCCCTGAAGTTGCCAGTGCGCGCGATACGGGCTGTAACGGTTGAGCACGGTCATCCACAACCGGCCACCGGGCATCAGCACCCGCGCGCATTCGGCCAGCAACGGCGCCAGGTCGGCCGGCTCGGCGTGCTGGATGACGATGGCGTTGACCGCTTCGGCAGGCAAAGGCAGGGGCAGCCCACAGCGCAGGTCGCCGCGCCATTCGCGCCCATCCGGCATCCGATGCAGGCGCATGCCGCGCCCAGGCGGTGCCTGTTCGGGCAGCCAGACCGGGCTGGGCGCCAGCCACAACCAAGGCTGGGCCGGCACGCTGCGCAGCCGTTCCAGCAGGTGCTTGTGTTCCCAATCCCGGATCGTCAGCGCGCCAACCATCTCAAACCATGGCGAGACTGCGGCTTGACGGGGGGACGGGGCGGCAGGCATTTTGCAATTCTATGCGACTGACCGCCCTGCCTGCATTCCAGGACAACTACATCTGGGTGCTGCAAGCACCCGATGGCCCTGCCGTCCTCGTCGATCCGGGCCAGGCCGCGCCGGTGCTTGAAGCGGCCGACCAAGGCCTGCAACCGGCTGCCATCCTGCTCACCCACCACCACGACGACCACATCGGCGGCGTGGCCGAGTTACGCCGGCGCTGGCCGCAGCTGCCGGTGTTCGCGCCGGAGGATGAACGCATCGCTCTGGATTGTGAACGGGTGACCGAAGGTGACCGGGTACAATTGCCCGGCTTCGCGTTCAACGTACTGGCCGTTCCCGGCCATACCCGGAGCCACATCGCCTACCTTGGCCACGACCATCTGTTCTGTGGCGACACGCTGTTCAGCCTGGGCTGTGGACGCATGTTTGAAGGTACGCCCGCCCAGATGTTGGCCTCGCTGCGGCGACTGGCCTCCCTGCCCCCACAGACACAGGTCTGCTGCGGGCACGAATACACGCTGGCCAATGCCGTGTTCGCGCGGCATGTCGATCCCACCAACGCGGCATTGCAACGCCGCCAGAAGGAAGCTCAGGACATGCGCAGCCGTTCCCGTCCTACTGTTCCGGCCGTATTGGCCAGTGAACTTCAATGCAACCCATTCCTGCGTACCGGCGATGCCCACATCGTCGAGGCAGTTGCCGCGCGCCTTGGGCGCGCGCCCACCGACGAGGTGGAAGTGTTCGCCGAATTGCGGCGGTGGAAAGACGGTTTCCGCACGTGAGGCGGCATGGTCTTTCGCTGGCGCTGGGGTTGTTGCTCGGCGCCGGCAGCACCGTTGCCAGCGGGCAGTCACTGCCCACCAGCAGCGGCCTGACCCAGAACGTGGCCGCCCTGGGCGCCTTGCCGGTAGATCCGGCATCGCTGCCGCCGGCCACCACCCGCAACGGCCGCGAGATCTTCGCCAGCTTCCGCGAAGGCCTGGCGGCGCCGCAGTGTGATGCCGAGGCCACAAGCCCCCGCTGGCGCAAGCAGTTCGCCCACGCGCCTGCACGCCTGGGCAATGTCGAAGACGACGCGTTGCCGCTGTTCGGCTATGTGGTCGATGAGCTGCGTGCGGCCGGTCTGCCGACCGAGTTCGCGCTTATTCCGTTCGTGGAAAGCGGCTATCGCCCCGGAGCCCGCAACGCCAGCGGCCCGGCCGGGCTGTGGCAGTTCATCGCCACCACAGCGCGCAACCACCGCGTGCCGATGGAAAAGGGTTATGACGGGCGCCTCTCGCCGGTGGATTCCACCCGCGCGGCCGTGCGTTACCTGAAAACACTGCACGGCATGTTCGCCGGTGACTGGCAACTGGCGGTGATGGCCTACAACGCCGGCGAGTACCGCATCCTGCAGGCCCTCCGTCGCGGTGGCATGAACGCCCAGAACGCCCGCGCCGCCGAGCTGCCCGGCCTGTCCCCCATCACCTACGCCTACGTGGAGAAGCTGCACGCGCTTGCCTGCGTGCTGGAACAGGCCGAGACCGAGCCGGACATGATGGCCTCGCTCAACCGGCCGGTTCCGATTCTGAAAGGACACACGCTGCCGGCCAACACCTCGCTGACCGCCTGGTCATCGCAGAACGCACTGGAACCGGCCCGCATCGCCCGCCTCAATCCGGCGGTGAGCGGCAGCCGCGCCGGTACGCGTGTGCTGGCACCGGCCCTGGTCGGCGGCGGCACCGAACCGCCGGTCGAAGCCCTGGTCGCCATCAGCGACAGTCCGCCCCAGCCGACCCAGACCAGGACCCCTGCACCGGTCCGCACGGTGGCCGCAGCCAGCGGCGCGCGTCGGCATACGGTCCGCAACGGCGAGTCGGCCTGGACCATTGCTCGTCGCTACGGCATTTCGGTCAAGACCTTGCTGTCATCCAACAATCTCGATGCCCGCGCGATCCTCAAGCCGGGCATGGTGCTGCGCTTCGAAGAAGCGCGCTGAGATCACTCTCTGGAAGCAACCTGGAAAGCCCGGCACCCGCCGGGCTTTCTGTTTATCGGTTGTCATTCCGACAGCGGCGCTGTGGCTGGGATGCAGCCCAGCGTATTCCCGGGCTTGCCGGCCAACATCCGACACGGGATGCCGGGGCTTTGTCCCCGCCTGCGTCTCCGCTCCGTAGTGTCGAGCCACGCTCGGCAGCGACGTTCCCGATAGCGCCCAACGTCGACACGGCTCCTGCCCCGCGCCGACGCGGCTTCCAGATCACGTCGAGCCCGTGCTGTCAGACAAAAAAAAAGCCCGGTCAGACGACCGGGCTTTTTCTGTAACCAAACGCGTTCGATCAGAGCTGGCTTTCCTGCACCTGCACCTTGAAGTGCTTGCGCATGCCATCGACGTACGCCTTGGCCGCAGCGGCGCCATCGATCTGACTCAACTGCTGCTTGAGCATCTGCTGCTGCTGTTCCGGCACTTCGGCGATATTGCCCGGCGTGACCTTGGTCAGCGCGAACACCGCATAACGACCGCCTTCCACTTCCACCTTGCCGTAGCTGGGCTTGTCGCCCGCCGGCGGTGCCGCGCTGAACACCGCACGGTTGGCTTCGGCGCTCGGCATCGGCGCACCACGCGGCAGGCCCGGCATCGGCAGCAACTGCAGCTTGTCTTCCTGTGCCAGTGCCGACAGCGTCTGGCCAGCGGCCAACTTGGCCAGCAATGCATCGGCAGCCTTCTTGGAGGCTTCCTCGGCACGGTTCGCGCGCACTGCCGCGATCACCTGCTCACGCGCCTTTTCCAGCGGAATCGCCTGCTCCGGCGTATGTGCGGTGACGCGGATCATCACGTTGTGGTTGGGCGCGATCTCGATCGGGTCGCTGACCGTGCCGTCTTCCACCAGCGCATCGGAGAACGCCGCACGCAGCACGGCCGGAGTGGCGGCAATGCCACTGGCAGTGGCGCGGGTGAACGGCCCCATGGTCTGCACCGGCACGCCCACTTCCTTGGCCGCCGGTTCCAGCGCGGTCGGGTTCTTGTAGACCAGGTCGACCAGACGGCCGCTGAGTTCGTTGAAGGCGCGCTCGCTGTCGGCCTGCAACTGCTCGGCGGCCAGCTGGTCACGCACTTCCTCGAACGGACGGCCTTCGCCGCCCTTGATCTCGCGCAGCATCAGCACGTGATAGCCGAACTCGGTCTTGACCGGACCGGTGATCTCGCCAGCCTTCATCGCGAACAGTGCGTCCTCGAACGGCTTGACCATCACGCCCTTTTCCACCCAGCCCAGGTCGCCACCGGCTTCCTTGGAACCCGGGTCGTCCGAATTGGCCTTGGCCAGCGCGGCGAAGTCGGCACCCGGCAGCTTGGCGTCGGCCGCCAGCTTGTTGGCCTTGGCTTCGGCGGCCTTCTGCGAGGCTTCATCGCTGCTGGCACTGATCAGGATGTGCGATGCCAGGCGCTGGTCCGGTGCGACAAAACGCACCTTCTCGTCTTCATAGCGCTTGCGCAGCGTTGCTTCATCGGCCGGCGTCGCAGCCGGCAGGCTGGCCGCGTTGAGTTCCACGTATTCGATGGACACGCTCTCCGGCTGCAGGAAATCCTTCGCGTGGCCGTCGTACCACTGCTTGATTTCAGCATCGCTGACCGGCGCGGTATCGACTTCGGCCGGCGGCAGCAACGCGAACTCGACGTCACGGGTTTCACCCAACAGCTTCAGCATGCGCTCGGCTTCACCCTTGGTGGCAAAGCCCGACTCGGCCAACGCGGTGGGAATGATCGACTGCTGCAGGCTGGTGCGGACCACCTGCTCGAACATCGCCGGCGTACGCGGCGGCATGCTCTGCGCCAGCACCATGCGGTACTGGTCCGGATCGAACTTGCCGTCGCGCTGGAACGCCTCGATGCCGTTGATGTAGTCGCGCACGGCCTTGTCGCCGATGACAACGTGTGCCTGCTCGGCGGCCAGGCGAACCACCTGCTCGTCCACCAGCTGGTCCAGGACGGCGAGCTTGTTCTCGGTCGTCTCGAACTCACGCGGATCGAAGTTGTCGCCCTGCTGCTCGCGTGCAGCCATGCGCGCCTGCTCGAAACGCGTGCGGAAATCCTCGACGCTGATTTCGTGGTGGCTCCACAGGAACGACACCGGCCACCAGGACGGCGCCGAACGCCACCATGTCGGCGGCGCCGATACCTTGGCCACATTCTGCGAACCGACGCCACCAAGGTAGCTGTTGTCGATCACGAACAGGAACGGGATCATCAACAGGCCCACGATCACGGTAACGATCCAGCCTGAGGTCTTGTCGCGAAGTTTCTGCAGCATGGGAAAAATCAGGGCCTATTGGCGAGCCGGGCAGTGTAACCCGCTTCCCGCCCGAGTCCCAACCGGGCCAGTCCGGGCTTGGGCTACAAAGAAAAAGCCCCCGGCTTGCGCCGAGGGCTTTGAGACAACTGGCGGAGCGGACGGGACTCGAACCCGCGACCTCCGGCGTGACAGGCCAGCATTCTAACCAGCTGAACTACCGCTCCACGTTTTGACTCGACCACCACCGGAAACCCGATGATGCGCACTCCGAAGAGTGACTGGAAAAATGGCGGAGCGGACGGGACTCGAACCCGCGACCTCCGGCGTGACAGGCCAGCATTCTAACCAGCTGAACTACCGCTCCGCATTTAACCTTTTTTGTTTTCTCTCAACCCTGGGGCCTTGAGAAAACAACGCCCCCGATTGCTCAGGGGCGCGTATGAAGTGGCGGAGCGGACGGGACTCGAACCCGCGACCTCCGGCGTGACAGGCCAGCATTCTAACCAGCTGAACTACCGCTCCACTTTCAATACTGCTCGTTGGTGCTTTTGGTGGGTGCTGAGGGTTTCGAACCCCCGACCCTCTCCGTGTAAGGGAGACGCTCTACCACTGAGCTAAGCACCCCCGGTGAGCCGCTTAGTTTACAGCGTCCTTCAGGGCTTTACCAGCCTTGAAGGCAGGATTTTTTGCAGCGGCGATCTTGATCTCTTCGCCGGTCTTCGGGTTGCGGCCAGTGCGCTCTGCGCGCTCGCGAACCTGGAACGTACCGAAGCCCACCAGAGTCACGGCATCACCCTTCTTCAGGGCCTTGGTGATCTCGGCGATGACAGCGTCAACTGCACGGCCAGCTTCGGCCTTGGACAGGTCAGCAGCAGCGGCAACGCCATCAATCAATTCGGTCTTGTTCATTCTGTAAAACTCCCTTTGCGGCGAATCCGCGAAATAGTTGGGGTGGTCTTCGCATGCTGGAAGACTGCGATGACCGGAAGATCCTTGAAACACGTCAGCTGCAGATCAGCAGGTACGTGAGTCGCACTTTTATACCAGCGCCCCCCTACCCACGCAAGCTGAAAAGCCAGCAATGACGCGGGTTTTGGGGGATTTTGCGTTCACACTTCAATGCTTGACGCGCGCGGCCGGAGTTGACTTGGACTTGCCGCGCACAGTGACGCGCTGCGCACTCTTGCGTGCCTTCGGCGCCGCCAGCGGCGACTCAAGCGCGATATCCAGCACTTCGTCGATCCACTTCACCGGCAGGATCTTCAAACCATCGGTGACATTGGCCGGAATGTCGGCCAGATCCTTGCGGTTCTCCTCCGGGATGATCACCGTGCGCACGCCGCCACGCAGCGCGGCCAGCAGTTTTTCCTTCAGGCCACCGATGGCGGTGACGCGCCCGCGCAGGGTGATTTCGCCGGTCATCGCCACCTCCGCCTTGACCGGCACCTTGGTCAAGGTGGAAACCAGAGAGGTCACCATCGCGATACCGGCACTCGGGCCATCCTTGGGCGTAGCGCCATCGGGCACATGCAGGTGGACGTCGTGCTTCTGCAGGAAATCCACGTCGATGCCCAATGCCTCGGCGCGTGCACGCACCACCGACAGCGCCGCCGTCGCCGATTCCTTCATCACGTTGCCGAGCTGGCCGGTCAGCGTCACCGCGCCCTTGCCCGGAATCAACGTCGATTCGATCTGCAGCAGGTCGCCGCCCACTTCGGTCCAGGCCAGGCCGGTAACCAGGCCGATCTCGTTCTCTTCCTCGGCGCGGCCGAAGTCGAAACGACGCACGCCCAGGTACTTGTCCAGGTTCTTGCCGTCGACCACCACCAGCGCCTTGGGCTTTTTCGCGCTCTTCTTGGCGGCCTTCTTCACCGGCTGCGGGCCGGCCAGCGCGATTTCCTTGACCACCTTGCGGCAGATCTTGGCCACTTCGCGCTCAAGGTTACGCACACCGGATTCGCGCGTGTAATAACGCACGATGTCGCGGATCGCATCTTCCTCGATCGCCAACTCCTCCGGCTTCAGGCCGTTGGCCTTGAGCTGCTTGGGCACCAGGTAACGCGTGGCGATGTTGAGCTTCTCGTCCTCGGTGTAACCGGGGATGCGGATCACTTCCATGCGGTCCAGCAGCGGGCCGGGGATGTTGAGCGAGTTGGACGTCGCCACGAACATCACTTCGCTCAGGTCCAGGTCCACTTCCAGGTAGTGATCGTTGAAGGCGTTGTTCTGCTCGGGATCGAGCACTTCCAGCAGCGCCGAGGACGGATCGCCACGGAAGTCCATCGACATCTTGTCGATTTCATCCAGCACGAACAGCGGGTTCTTGCTGCCGACCTTGTTGAGGTTCTGCACGATGCGGCCCGGCATCGAACCGACATACGTACGGCGATGACCACGGATCTCGGCTTCGTCGCGCACGCCGCCCAGCGACATGCGCACGAACTTGCGGTTGGTGGCCTTGGCGATGGACTGACCCAGCGAGGTCTTGCCCACGCCCGGCGGCCCGACCAGGCACAGGATCGGCCCCTTCATCTGCTTCACGCGCGACTGCACGGCGAGATATTCGAGGATGCGGTCCTTGACCTTGTCCAGACCGTAATGATCGGCATCGAGCGTGTCCTGCGCGGCCTTCAGGTCCTTGCGCACCTTGGTGCGCTTCTTCCACGGCACACCCAGCAGCCAGTCCAGATAGTTGCGCACCACGGCCGCTTCGGCGGACATCGGCGACATCTGCTTGAGCTTGTTGAGTTCGGCCTTGGCCTTGGTTTCCACCGGCTTGGGCATGCCGGCTTCGGCGATCTTGCGGGCCAGCTCGTCCAGCTCGCCCGGCGCGTCGTCCAGGTCACCCAGTTCTTTCTGGATGGCCTTCATCTGTTCGTTGAGGTAGTACTCGCGCTGGCTCTTTTCCATCTGCGATTTCACGCGGCCGCGGATGCGCTTTTCCAGCTGCTGCACGTCGATTTCGCCGTCGACCAGGCCGACCAGCATTTCCAGCCGGTCACCGACCTGCAGCGTTTCCAGCAGCTTCTGCTTGTCGGCCAGGCGCACACCGATATGGGCGGCGATGGTGTCGGCCAGACGTGCCGGCTCCTCGATGCCGGCCAGGGTCTGCAACAGCTCCGGCGGCAGCTTGCGGTTGGTCTTCACGTACTGCTCGAACAGCGACATCAGCGAACGGGCAATCGCCTCGATCTCTCGCGTCTCGCGTGAATCGTCCGATTCGATTTCCTCGCCATGGCCCTGCAGCGCGCCGTCGCGCTCGTAGACCTTGTCCACGGCCACGCGCGACAGCCCTTCGACCAGCACCTTGATGGTGCCGTCAGGCAGTTTCAGCAGCTGCAGCACCTGGGCCAACGTGCCAACCGAGTACAGGTCCGCTGCCGTCGGGTCGTCGGTTTCGGCCGACTTCTGCGCGACCAGCAGGATGCGCTTGTCCGCTTCCATGGCGCGTTCCAGCGCCTGCATGGACTTGTCGCGGCCCACGAACAGCGGGATGACCATGTGCGGGAACACCACCACGTCACGCAGTGGCAGGACCGGCAGGTCGAGAACTTCGAGTTGGGACTGGGCCATGGGGGGCGGGCTCCGCTGATGTCAGGAAAGGCCGAATAAAAAAGCCGATGGCCCCGTTATGGGGCCATCGGCGGAGTGTTGCAAGAGGCGCTGAAAACTGAACCTGACTACGCGGCGGAAAGCTCAAACCGCCATGAGACTGGTTCAGTCGCCGGACGCGGCTTTGGGCGGTGCCGGCGGCGTCTGGTAGATGATGTACGGCTCGGACTTGTTCTCGATGACCGACTCGTCCACCACCACCTTGCTGACGTTTTCCTGCGACGGAAGCTCGTACATCGTGTCCAGCAGCACCGATTCGACGATGGTGCGCAGGCCACGGGCGCCGGTCTTGCGCTTGAGCGCCTTCTTGGCGATGGCCGAGAGCGCATCCGGGCGGAACTCCAGCTCCACGTTCTCCATGTCGAACAGCTTCTTGAACTGCTTGGTGATCGCGTTCTTGGGCTCGGTCAGGATCTTGATCAGCGCCGGCTCATCCAGCTCCTCCAGCGTCGCCACAACCGGCAGACGGCCGACGAACTCCGGAATCAGGCCGAACTTGATCAGATCTTCCGGCTCGACTTCAGCCAGCACCTTGCCAACTTCCTGCTTGCGCTCGGCGCTCTTGACCTTGGCACCGAAGCCGATGCTGCTGGTTTCCGAGGAACGCTGCTGGATCACCTTGTCCAGGCCGGCGAACGCGCCGCCGCAGATGAACAGGATGTTCTTGGTGTCCACCTGCAGGAATTCCTGCTGCGGATGCTTGCGACCACCCTGCGGCGGGACGCTGGCGACAGTACCTTCGATCAGCTTCAGCAGTGCCTGCTGCACGCCTTCGCCCGACACGTCACGAGTGATCGACGGGTTCTCGCTCTTGCGCGAGATCTTGTCGATTTCATCGATGTAGACGATGCCCTGCTGCGCCTTCTCGACGTCGTAGTCGCACTTCTGCAGCAGCTTCTGGATGATGTTTTCCACGTCCTCGCCCACGTAACCGGCTTCGGTCAGCGTGGTCGCATCGGCCATGGTGAACGGCACGTTGAGCAGGCGTGCCAGCGTTTCGGCCAGCAGCGTCTTGCCCGAACCGGTCGGACCGACCAGCAGGATGTTGGACTTGGACAGCTCGACTTCGTCGCTCTTCTGACGGCTTTCGATGCGCTTGTAATGGTTGTAGACAGCCACCGCCAGCGTGCGCTTGGCACGGTTCTGGCCGATGACGTACTGGTCCAGGACTTCGAGGATCTCGCGCGGCTTGGGCAGCGAGCTGCGCGCCGACTGCGCCTTTTCCTCGAGTTCTTCACGGATGATGTCGTTGCACAGCTCCACGCATTCATCACAGATGAACACGCTCGGGCCCGCGATCAGCTTGCGTACCTCGTGCTGACTCTTGCCGCAGAACGAGCAGTACAGGATCTTGCCGCTGCTGCTGTCCCCGGAACGACCTTGCCGGTCTTCGCTCATGCTTCGCTTACCCAGTTGCTTCCCCCTATGAACAGGGGGTTCGATTTCGAGAATAGCACAGGGCCGGATGGACGCCAGTCCAGTTCCGACCCTGCAAAAAATGCCGTGTTTTCGGCCACTTGCACCATCAAGACGCTTGGATCGTCTCTTCCGGACGACGTTCCAGCACCTGGTCCACCAGGCCATAGGCCTTGGCGTCGAACGCGCTCTTGAAATTGTCGCGCTCGGTGTCGCGTGCAATGGTCTCCAGCGGCTGGCCGGTGTGCTTGGCCATCACTTCGTTCAGGCGCGAACGCAGGGTCAGGATTTCACGGGCATGGATGTCGATGTCCGTGGCCTGGCCCTGGAATCCGCCCAGCGGCTGGTGGATCATCACCCGCGAGTTCGGCAGCGCGTAACGCTTGCCCGGTGCGCCAGCTGCCAGCAGCAGCGCGCCCATCGAAGCAGCCTGACCGATGCAGGTGGTGCTCACGTCCGGCCGGATGTACTGCATGGTGTCGTAGATCGCCATGCCGGCGGTCACCACGCCACCGGGCGAGTTGATGTAGATGTTGATTTCCTTTTCCGGGTTTTCCGATTCAAGGAACAACAACTGGGCCACGATCAGGTTCGCCATGTGATCGTCGATCGGCCCGACCAGGAAAATCAGGCGCTCCTTGAGCAGGCGCGAATAGATGTCGTAGGCGCGCTCGCCACGGGCGGTCTGCTCGACCACCATCGGAACCATGTTCAGGGCTTTGGTTCGGTTGTCCATTTCGTGAGGCACCTGTCTTGGAGGGGTACGCCCCGCGCCGAGGCGCGGGGATCAAACGACCACCAGCTTACTGGCGGATGGCTTCCTGGAACGTCAACGCCTGCTCGGTGTGCTGGGCACGCTCGGCGATCCAGTCGATGACCTGCTCTTCCATCACGCGGTTCTGCAGGCCAGCCATGAGCTGGGGATCATTGCGGTACATCTCAATGACCTGCTCCGGCTCTTCGTAGGTCGAAGCGATCAGGCGCATGGTTTCGTTCAGGCGCTTGGGGTCCAGGCGCAGCTCGTTCTTGCGGGCCACTTCGCCGACCAGCAGGCCGACCAGCACGCGCTTGCCAGCGGCGTCCTTGAAGCCTTCGTGGGCATCGGCCGGGATTTCGCCCGGGTTGCCGCCCTGGCGACGGATGGCGTCAACCTGCTGGGCCAGCATGGAGCGGGCTTCGTTCTCGACCAGACGCGGCGGCAGTTCCACCGAGGAATAGGCGGCGATCAGCTGCTCACCGACTTCGCGGCGCAGGCGGTTCATCAGCGCGCCCTTGAGCTCGCGCTCCAGGTTGGAACGGATGTCGGCGCGGAACTGCTCCACGTCGCCGTTCTTCACGCCGAAGCTCTTGATGAAGGTGGCGTCCACTTCCGGCACTTCCTGCTCGGAAACCTCGGTGACCTTGACCGTCACCTGGACCGTCTTGCCCGCCAGTGCCGGCACGCGCCAGTCAGCCGGGAACTCGACGTCCAGGGTCTTTTCCTCGCCCTTGGCCAGGCCGATCAGACCCTTTTCGATCTGCTCGAACATCATGCCCTGGCCGATGATGATGGTGCCCTTCTCGGACCCTTCAGCGGGCAGGCGCTCGTCACCGGCCTGCGACCAGGTTTCCAGGCCGACCAGGTCGCCTTCCTGGGCGCCACGGGTAACCGGCTTCCAGGTGCGGCGCTGCTGGCGCAGGTTCTCGATCATCTGATCGATGTCGGCATCGCTGATCTCAGCGGTGTGGCGGACCACAGTCAGCTTGGTCACGTCGACATCGCCGAAGTCCGGGATCAGCTCGACGGTGGCAACGAAGTCGAATTCGCCTTCACCGGCCTTGTCGATACGCGGGTTGCCGGCGATGCGCAGCTCGTGCTGGCGCAGCGCGGCGTCGAAGGTTTCACGCAGCAGGCCATCCAGTGCTTCAGCGCGCACCTGCGGCCCGAAACGCTGTTCGATCACCTTGGCCGGCACCTTGCCCGGGCGGAAGCCCTTGATACGCGCGGTACGCGCGATTTCGCCCAGACGGCCGCTGATGTGGCCCTGTAGGCGGTCTTCCGGCAGCGAGAAGCTCAGGCGGCGTTCCAGGTTGCCGGTGGATTCGATCGAAGCTTGCATGTTGACTCCTGCCACCGGTGGCGACAGCCCCGGCACGATGTGATGGTTGAAACGATTGTTAAGAGCGCCGATAACCGCCGCAGCCCTTTAGTTTGGCCGATATCGCCCGGCACCGCCAGCAGCGGCGGTCGTTCAGGGTCGAGGGCAGCACCCGGGGCGGGTGCGAGATGCCGGGCAATGGTGCGAAAGGGGGGACTCGAACCCCCACGCCTTGCGGCACTGGAACCTAAATCCAGGGCGTCTACCAATTCCGCCACTTTCGCTTTGCCGGTTCAGGGCGGCATTGTTGCAGGCAGGCGCGCAAAGCGGAAGCCGACAACGATGCGGATAAAGAAAAGCCACCGGATCGCTCCGGTGGCTTCAAATTGGTGGGCTGTCAAGGATTCGAACCTTGGACCTATTGATTAAGAGTCAACTGCTCTACCAACTGAGCTAACAGCCCTGAAACTCTGGGTGCGAATTCTACACCCGAAGGTGTTTATCGCACCAGCCCGAAAACACGGGACTTACATAAATAAGGAAAAAGCCGCTTGATTGCTCAAGCGGCTTCTTGATTTGGTGGGCTGTCAAGGATTCGAACCTTGGACCTATTGATTAAGAGTCAACTGCTCTACCAACTGAGCTAACAGCCCTGAAAATCAGGGGGCGAATGTTACCGCACCCTTCTTTTTTTTGAAACCCCGAATTTCACTTCGAAGCCTCTTTGTTCAGTGGGGTGGCTGAGGGGATTCGAACCCCCGACCACCGGAATCACAATCCGGTACTCTAACCAACTGAGCTACAGCCACCACTGAAAACCAACAACTTACCTACCGCTTGCGCCGATTGGCGCGCCCGACAGGAATCGAACCTGTAACCGCCGGCTTAGAAGGCCGGTGCTCTATCCAGTTGAGCTACGGGCGCTCTGAACCGGATCGTCGCACTCCGGTGCGCATCGAGTGCATCGGATGGTCGGGGTAGAGGGATTCGAACCCCCGACATCCTGCTCCCAAAGCAGGCGCGCTACCAGACTGCGCTATACCCCGGCGGTGAATCTCTCGGGTTACCCCGGAAAGGTCGGCTATTGTCGGAACTGCGGCAGTATCTGTCAACGACAATTTTCATCTTCGTGGATACGGGTATCCTTTCGCTCAGTACCCCTCTTCCTTCAGCCATGGAGCACGGCATGCGCAGCGGCAACCCAGCCCTTTCCGATTCGACCTTCCTTGATCTTGGCAGCGGCAGCGTCATCTCGCGCGGCGCCGATGCGATGACGATCAACGGCACCGTCAACAAGACCGGCATCCTGTTGCTGCTGGCGGTGCTGACGGCAGCATTTGCCTGGAACAACACGCTCACCGATACCGGCGAGCTGGCCGCCTCCGGCAAGTTGTATCTGTGGGGCGGCATGATCGTCGGCTTCATCCTGTCGCTGGTGACGATCTTCAAGAAGACCTGGGCACCGGTCAGCGCACCACTGTATGCACTGGCCGAAGGCTTCTTCCTGGGCTCGATCTCGGCCATCTACGAAGCCCGCTTCAACGGCATCGTGTTCCAGGCGGTGATCCTGACCTTCGGCACGCTGTTCGCGTTGCTTTTCGCCTATCGCAGCGGCCTGATCCGGGCCACCGAGAACTTCAAGCTGGGCGTTGTGGCTGCAACCGGCGGCATCGCGCTGGTTTACCTGGCCACCATCGTGCTGGGCATGTTCAACATCCAGATTCCCTTCATCCACGAGTCGGGCCTGATCGGCATTGGCTTCAGCCTGTTCGTGGTGGTGATCGCGGCGCTGAACCTGGTGCTGGACTTCGACTTCATCGAAAGCGGCGTGGAAGCCGGCGCTCCGAAGTACATGGAGTGGTACGGCGCGTTCGGCCTGATGGTCACGCTGGTGTGGCTGTACATCGAGTTCCTGCGCCTGCTGTCGAAGTTGCAGTCGCGCAACTGAGCACTTCGTTCGGAACTGCATGAAAGGGCGCCGCGAGGCGCCCTTTTTTTTGTGCGCGGGGCTCTGTGGACCGCGCTGGGTGGAGTGCAGTCCAGGCTTGCGGTTGTTTCACGGCGAGAGCGGCTTACCCCTCCCCAACCCTCCCCTTCGCCTTCGGCGAAAGGGAGGGAGCTGAAACACTGGCCTCGGCGACATCGCAGGCAACAAAAAACGGAGCGCTTCCGCGCTCCGTTTCTTCAACCACTGGCAATTGCCTGCTGCGATCAGATGCGGCTGGCGATGGCCTGGGCAAAGCCCATGGTGGTGCCGGTGCCGCCCAGGTCGCCGGTCAGCGAATCCTTGGCTTCCATCGTGGCGACGATGGCCTTGCGCAGGCGCTCGGCATTTTCCGGCTGACCCACGTGGTCCAGCATCTGCGCCGCTGCCAGCAGCAGTGCGACCGGATTGGCCTTGCCCTGGCCGGCGATGTCCGGTGCGGTGCCGTGCACGGCTTCAAAGATCGCCGCGTCCTTGCCGATGTTGGCACCCGGGGCCAGGCCCAGGCCGCCGACCAGACCGGCGCACAGATCGGAGATGATGTCGCCGAACAGGTTGGTGGTGACCAGGATGTCGAACTGCTCCGGACGCATCACCAGCTGCATGCAGGCGTTGTCGACGATCATTTCCTGGAACTCGATTTCCGGGTACTTGGCGGCCACTTCACGGGCCACGTCCAGGAACAGGCCCGAGGTCGACTTGATGATGTTGGCCTTGTGCACGGCGGTGACCTTCTTGCGGCCGGTGCTCTTGGCCAGCTCGAAGGCGTAACGCACGATGCGCTCGGAACCCTTGCGGGTGATGCGGGTGCCGGAGAACGCGGTCTCGCCGTCGGCCGACACTTCCTGGCCTTCGGCCAGGTAGGCGCCTTCGGTGTTCTCGCGCACCGTGATCATGTTGATGTTCTCGTAGCGCGACTTGGTGTTCGGGAACGAGATGGCCGGACGCACGTTGGCGTACAGGTCGAACTGGCGGCGCAGGGCCACGTTGATCGAGCTGAAACCGCCGCCCACCGGGGTGGTCAGCGGGCTCTTCAGGGCGACCTTGTTCTTGGTGATCGATTCCAGCGTGGAAGCCGGGATCAGTTCACCGTGCTTTTCCAGCGCGACCAGACCGGCATCGGCGAATTCGTACTGCAACCCGGCGCCGAGCTTGTCCAGCACGAACAGGGTGGCGTCCATGATTTCCGGGCCGATGCCATCGCCACGGATGACGGTGATTGTCTGCGTCATTTGTTGGTATTCCGAACAGGGAGGAGAGGTAGCGCCCGTCCGGCTGCCCGGATACCGGCGCGTTTTTAAAAGGTTTCAACTGTCAATTATGCCCGATCCAGCCCGCTCCTCCCAACTGGACCATGGTCTGGGTTCAGCCGTGATCGTGCCCGGCCGGTGCCTCGACAGCCCCGTTTTCCAGCTGGTCGAGGAAGTCCACGGCCCGGCGCAGGTGCGGGATGACGATCGAACCGCCGACCACCAGGCCGACCGAGAAGGTCTCGAAGAACTCCTCGCGGTTGACCCCGGCCTCCTTGCACTGGGCCACGTGGTAGCTGATGCAGTCATCGCAACGCAGCACCAGCGACGCCACCAGGCCCAGCAGTTCCTTGGTCTTCACGTCCAGCGCGCCGGCTTGGTAGGTCTGGGTGTCCAACGCGAAGAAGCGCCGGACCATCTGGTTGGGCTCGGCCAGGATGCGCTGGTTCATGCGCTGGCGGAATTCGGTGAATTCGGCCAGGCGGTCCTTGTCGGTCGGCTGGCTCATGCGCTCTGCCCGGCCAGCAGCGGCTCCAGCTTGCCTTCACGATGCAGGGCCATCATGTCGTCATAGCCGCCAACGTGGACGTCGCCGACGAAGATCTGCGGCACGCTGGTGCGGCGGGTGGTCGCCATCATCTTTTCGCGTGCGGCCGGGTCCAGGTCGATGCGCACCTCGGTCCAGGACTGGCCCTTGCTCTTCAGGAAATTCTTGGCCGCCACGCAGTACGGGCACACGGCGGTGGAATAAATGGTGATCTCCGGTACGCCCGGGGTGCCGCCATTGGATTCATTGCTCACAAGGAAACTCCTGACTGGAAACATTGTCTGTATATGGTAGCGGCGGATCGGTTTTCGAGACGCACCAGCGGAACACTGCGACACGGACATCAGCCGCTGCCAGCCGGCTTGGCGCTGAAAACGCAGCACACGACACCCCGTCCCATTAACCTGTGCTTCACATCGTTCCACCGCTTCACCGTCATTCTCCGCTCCACTGTCATCCTCCGCCCCGCCCCAACCGGAGTAACTGCTTGCGCACGCTGCTGTTAGCCACCGCCGTCACCCTGGCCCTGGCCATCCCGCCGTCCTTCGCCGACGACACCAAGCTGCCGGACATCGGTTCGTCGGCCGGCGAGCTGCTGACTCCGGCACGGCAGGCCGAGTACGGCGGAATGATGCTGCGTGAGCTGCGCAACTACGGCTATCTGCTCGACGACCCGCTGGTGGATGACTGGCTCAACACCATGGGCACGCGACTGGGCTCCAACAGTGCCCAGCCACAACAGCGCTACACGTTCTTCATGATGAAGGACCGCCAGATCAACGCCTTCGCCACGCTGGGCGGCTACATCGGCATGAATGCCGGCCTGGTGCTGACCGCTGAGCGCGAGGACGAGGTGGCCGCGGTGCTGTCGCACGAAATCGCCCACGTCACCCAGCAGCATGTGCTGCGTGGCGTTGAGCGCGCCCAGCGCGACCAGATCCCGATCCTGCTGGGCATGCTGGCGGCGGTGGTTGCCGCGCAGCAGGCCGGTGGCAATTCTTCCGGTGACGCCACCATGGCGGCGATCACCTCCGGCATGGGCCTGATGCAGCAGCGCCAGATCAACTACACCCGCTCCAACGAATCCGAAGCCGACCGCCTGGGCATCCGCACCCTGGCGCGCAGCGGTTACGACGTGGATGCGATGGCCGGCTTCTTCGAGCGCATGTCCGCGGCGATGCGCGGCAACGAGGGTGGCTATTCCACCCCGGATTTCCTGCGCACCCACCCGGTCAACATCACCCGCATCAGCGAGGCAAAGTCGCGCGCCGAGCAGATGAAGAAGGACACGGTGCTGCTGACCACGCAGACGCCCACCGGCGTGCGCCAGGAACGGGTCAACCCGTCCGAGCCGGACGCCAGCCGCGATCCGCTGGGCAAGGGCAACCCGCTGCTACCGGGTGGATTGCAACTGTCGCTGCCCGACAGCAGCCTGCCGCGCGGCGCCACCGGCCAGTTCGACTGGGCCCGCGAACGCCTGCGCGTGCTCAGCGCGACCACTCCTTCGGAGCTGGTCCGCGAGTACGAAGGCCTCAAGCGCAGCCAGAAGGACGGCCTGACCGATGCGCAGCGCTACGGCGTCGCCATCGCCCGTCTGCGTGATGGCGGCACCGCCAGCAAGCAGGCGCTGGTGGAGCTGCAGCAGCTGGAAACCGAATACCCCGACAACCTGTGGGTGGAGCTGGCGCTGGGCGAAGCCGAATCCCGCAACGGGCTGCATGCCGAAGCCAACCGGCGCTTCGACGCGCTGCTCAAGCGTCTGCCGCAAAGCCGGCCGGTCGCGCTGACCTATGCGCGGGTACTCAACGAGCAAGGTGGCGTCGAAGCCGGCAGGCGTGCCCAGGCCATGCTGCGACCGCTGCTGGCCCGGGCCGGTGACGACGCGGTGTTCCAGGCCACCTTTGCCCGCGCCAGCGAACTGGCCGGCGACTCCAGCCGCGCCAGCGAGGCGTACGCCGAGGCCGCCTACCTGAACGGGCGCCCGGAGCAGGCGCTGATCCAGTTCCAGGCGTTGCTCAAGCAACCCGGGCTGGATTACGTGAGCCGGGCACGGGTTGATGCCCGGATCGAAACGATCATGCCCACCGTGCTGGAAATGCGCCGGCTCGGCCAGCGTGACCCGGACATGTCACGCAACTGACAGCAAACCCCGGCCGTGGCGGCAGTGACTTCCGACGCGGAGCCCCTGCGACACCCGCCGCGGACCCGCCTGCAATTACGGATGACGCCACAGTCGGAGCGCGGCGCCTGTTTGGCGGCTGAAGCCGGCCTACATACGGTAGGCCAGCTATGTCACAAACCGGTCATCAAACCGTAGTCTACTGGGCGCATCCCCCGCTCGATGGGCTTTACGGTAGGCACGACGTGCAGAAACGCATCCTGATTGTCGATGACGAACCCGCGATCCGAGACATGGTCGCCTTCGCCCTGCGCAAGGGGGAGTACGAACCGGTGCATGCCGGCGACGCCCTCGAAGCCCAGACCGCCATTGCCGACCGCGTGCCGGACATGATCCTGCTGGACTGGATGCTGCCTGGCACCAGCGGCCTGGAACTGGCCCGGCGCTGGCGCAAGGAGGCCCTGACCCGCGATGTCCCGATCATCATGCTCACCGCCCGTGGCGAGGAGAACGACCGGGTCGGTGGACTGGAGGCCGGCGTTGACGACTACGTGGTCAAGCCGTTCTCGGCCCGCGAACTGCTCGCCCGCATCCGCGCGGTGATGCGCCGTACCCGCGACGACGACGAGGACGGCAGCGTCGCGGTCGGCCCGATCCGCATCGATGGCGCCGCGCACCGCGTGTTCGCCGGCGATGTGCCGGTGCCGATCGGCCCGACCGAATACCGCCTGCTGCATTTCTTCATGACCCATCCCGAGCGCGTCTATACCCGCTCGCAGCTGCTGGACCATGTCTGGGGCGGCAGCGTGTACGTGGAAGAACGCACCATCGACGTGCACATCCGCAGGCTGCGCAAGACCCTGGAGCCGTTTGGCGCGGAAAACATGGTGCAGACGGTGCGCGGGTCGGGTTACCGCTTTTCCGCGTCGATCTGAACCACACCGCGGCGACCGCTGGCCGTAAGCCAGGATTGATGTCATAACCGGGTTCACCCTTGTGAACCCTTCGCACCATCCGAGAGCGCAATGCCCCGTCAATTCCGATCCGCCTGGTTGAAGACGTTGACCACCGTGGCCACGTTGCTGTTGCTGGCCGGGCTGCTGGGCATGGCGATCGGACACCCGGCGCTTTGCGTGGCGATAGCGGCACTGGCGGTCCTGGCCTGGCACTACTGGCGGCTGCGTCAGGTGCTGATGCGACTGACCGCGCGCCAGCGCTGGGAAACCACCGAAGGCACCGGCGTGTGGAACGAACTGGACCGGGTGCTGTACCGCAACCAGCAGGAAATGCGCGCACGCAAGCGGCGCCTGATCCAGATGCTGCGCAGCTACCGCGCCGCCGCTGCGGCCCTGCCCGATGCGGTGGTGGTGGTGGACCGCAATACCCAGCGCGTGCAGTGGTTCAACGAAGCAGCCACGGCGCTGCTCGGGCTTCAGCATCCGGCCGACATGGAAGCGGCGCTGGTCGAACGCCTGCTGCCGCTGCCGCTGGCGCACTGGCTGGCCGGCGGCCGCAATGCCGAGCCGATCCTCGATGCGAACTCGCCGGTCGATCCGAGCATCCGCCTGCACCTGCGCCTGATTCCGTATTCAGACCATCACTGGCTGCTGGTGGCGCGCGATGTCACCAAGCTGCTGCACCTGGAGCAGGTGCGTCGCGACTTCGTGGCCAACGTCTCGCACGAACTGCGCACGCCACTGACCGTCGTGCACGGCTACCTGGACATGATGGACCCGGAGGATTTCCCCGATACCGGGCCGATGCTGTCGGAGATGCGCAAGCAGTCGCAGCGCATGGCGCAGCTGGTGGAAGACCTGCTGACGCTGTCGCGGCTGGAGTCGCAGCAACACACCGAACTGGAAACGGTGGCGATGACCTCGATGCTGGCCTCGCTGCGGCGTGAAGCCGAAGCGCACAGCCAGGGACGTCACACCATCGTCGTCGAAGACAAGGCCGGCGTGGACCTGGCCGGTTCCAACAAGGAACTGCACAGCGCCTTCTCCAACCTGCTGACCAACGCGGTGCGCTACACCCCGGCCGGCGGCCGCATCACGCTTACCTTCGCCCGCGAGGGCAATGGCGCGGTGCTGGCCGTCACCGATACCGGTTACGGCATCCCGGCCAACCACCTGCCGCGCCTGACCGAACGTTTCTATCGCGTCTCCAGCAGCCGTTCGCGCGAAAGTGGCGGCACCGGGCTGGGGCTGTCGATCGTCAAGCACATCCTCGGGCTGCACCAGGCGCGCCTGGATATCCGCAGCGAAGTCGGCAAGGGCAGCACGTTCTCGTGCCACTTCGATGCCGAGCACGTGCGCCCGCGCAACTCCACCTCCACGACCGCTTCCACGGAAGACTCACCGGCATGAACCCGCCCGTCCCCACGCTGCCCGCCTCCGCCAACGATCCGTTGCGTGATCCGGCGCTGTACATCAACCGGGAGTTGTCGCAGCTGGACTTCAACTTCCGCGTGCTGGCGCAGGCGATGGACGAACAGGTGCCGCTGCTCGAGCGCCTGCGCTTCCTGTGCATCTCCTGCACCAACCTGGACGAGTTCTTCGAGATCCGTGCAGCCGCGGTGCGCCACGCGCAGGAGTTCGGCCTGCCGCCGGCACCGGACGGCATGAGCCCGCAGGCGATCCTGACCGCCATCCACGACCGCGCCGCCGAACTGGTGGACCAGCAGTACCGCTGCTGGAACGACGTGCTGCGCCCGGCGCTGGCCGAGGCCGGTGTCGGCATCCTCGCGCAGCGCTCGTGGACACCGCGCCAGCGGCGCTGGCTGCGCGCCTACTTCCGCAACGAGATCATGCCGGTGCTGTCGCCGCTGGGGCTGGACCCCTCGCATCCGTTCCCGAAGATCCTCAACAAGTCACTGAACATCGTCGTCGTGCTCAAGGGCACCGACGCATTCGGCCGCGCCGGTCACCTGGCGCTGGTGCGGGCACCACGTTCGCTACCACGCATCATCCAACTGCCCGAGTCACTGGGCGGCCCGCAGAATTTCGTGCTGTTGTCGGCAGTGCTGTCGACCTTCGTCGACGAGATGTTCCCGGGCATGGAAGTCCAGGGCGCCTACCAGTTCCGCGTCACCCGCAACTCCGAACTCGTGGTGGACGAGGAAGAAGTGGAAAACCTGGCGCTGGCGCTGCGCGACGAGCTGGTCGATCGCGGCTATCGCCCGGCCGTGCGGCTGGAGATCGCGCACGACTGCCCGAAGCCGATCATGCAGACGCTGCTGCAGAACTTCGGCCTGCCCGAAAACGCGGCCTACCGCATCGAAGGCCCGGTCAACCTCAACCGGGTGATCCAGGTCTACGACCTGCTGCAACGGCCGGACCTGAAGTACCCACCGATGACGCCGCGTGTGCTCAAGGCCAGCGAAGGCATCTTCGAGAAGGCCGCGCAAAGTGACATCCTGCTGCACCATCCGTTCGACTCGTTCAGCACCGTGCTGGAGCTGATCCGCGAAGCGGCGGTGGACCCGAATGTGCTGGCGATCAAGCAGACGCTGTACCGCACCGGCAAGGACTCGGGGATCGTCGAGGCACTGATCCTGGCCGCGCGCAACGGCAAGGACGTCACCGTGGTGGTCGAGCTGCGCGCGCGCTTTGACGAGGAAGCCAACCTCGGCCTGGCCGACCGCCTGCAGGATGCCGGCGTGCAGGTGGTCTACGGCGTGGTCGGTTACAAGACCCACGCCAAGATGCTGCTGATCGTGCGCCGTGAAGGCCGCAAGCTGCGCCGCTACGTGCACCTGGGCACCGGCAACTACCACAGCGGCACCGCCCGCGCGTACACCGACCTGAGCCTGATCACCGCCGACGCGGATATCGGCAACGACGTGCACCTGCTGTTCCAGCAGCTGTCCGGGCTGGCACCGAAGATGAAACTCAAGTGCCTGCTGCAGTCCCCTTTCACCCTGCATCCGGGGCTGATCAAGCGCATCGAGCGCGAGATGCGGCTGGCCGAACAGGGCAAACCGGCGCGCATCATCGCCAAGATGAACGCGCTCAACGAACCGCAGGTGATCCGCGCGCTGTACGCCGCCTCGCAGGCTGGCGTGCAGATCGACCTGATCGTGCGTGGCGCCTGCACCCTGCGCCCGGGCGTGGAGGGCGTGTCGGACAACATCCGGGTGCGTTCCATCGTCGGCCGCTTCCTGGAGCACAGTCGCGTCTACTGGTTCGGCAACAACGGCGCGCCGGAGCTGTACTGCGCCAGCGCCGACTGGCTGGAACGCAACCTGCTGCGCCGGGTGGAAACCTGCTTCCCGATCCTGGACAACGACCTGTCCCGGCGCATTTATCGCGAAGTGCTGCAGAACTACCTCGACGACAACCTCAATGCGTGGGAACTGCGTGCCGATGGCCGCTACGAAAAATGCGAGCCGGCCGCCGACCAGCCGCCGCATTCGGCCCAGCAGGCGTTGCTCGAGGGGCTTTGAGGGCCGCGTGACTGAAGGGCAGTGAGAGCAGCCGCGCTCCTGCCCTCGGCCTTCATTTCCGAGCAGGCCGGGATCTCAACCGACGAGCGGCGGCGCATCGTTCCCGGCTTTCCGCTGTTCCTTGAACCCTGCGGCAAAGAGCAAATGCCAGAGCGATTCCCGCCTGCGCGGGAATGACGGCAAAAAAGCAAAGCGCTGCCGGCCAGCCTCCCTGCCGCTGCCTCACCCGACTCCTCTTCGCTCACTTCCTCTTCTCGCCCTCCCCCCGCTCCTGGCATTACCATCCCCGTCATGCCCCAGTCCTCCACGACTCCCCCGCCCCTCCAGGACGGCGACCTGCTGGCCGCCATCGACCTGGGCTCCAACAGCTTCCACATGGTCATCGCCCGCTATCTGCTCGGGCAGTTGCGTGTGGTCGATCGCCTGCGCGAAACCGTGCGCATGGCCGACGGCCTGGATGGCAAGGGCGGGGTATCGACCGAAGCGCGGCAGCGCGCGCTGGAATGTCTGGCCCGTTTCGGCCAGCGCATCCGCGACATCCCCCCTTACCGGGTCCGCGCGCTGGCCACCAATACGGTGCGTCAGCTGCGTTCGCCCATGTCGTTCCTGATGCCGGCCGAAACCGCGCTGGGGCACGCCATCGAAGTGGTGAGCGGGCGCGAGGAAGCGCGCCTGATCTACCTCGGTGTTGCACACGCACAGCCGCCCAAGCCGGGCCAGCGACGACTGGTGATCGACATCGGCGGTGGTTCCACCGAGTTCATCATCGGCCAGGGCATGCAGACCCTGGAACGCGAAAGCCTGCAGGCTGGCTGCATTGCCTCCACGCGGCGCTTCTTCCCCGGTGGCAAGCTGAGCAAGAAGCGCTGGAAGGATGCACTGACCGAAATCGGCGCCGAGTTCCAACCCTTCGCCAACAAGTACAAGACGCTGGGCTGGCAGGAAGCGCTAGGTTCCTCCGGCACGCACAAGGCAATCAGCGAAATCTGCGCGGCGATGAAGCTCAGCAAGGGCGCCATCACCGCCGAGGCCCTGCCGCAATTGCGCGAGGAACTGCTGCGCGCCAAGCACATCGACGACATCAATCTGCCCACGCTGTCGAGCGAACGTCGCCCGATCATCGCCGGCGGCGTGCTGGTGCTGGAGGCCGCCTTCCAGGCGCTGGGCCTGCAGAAACTGCTGGTCAGCAAGGCCGCGATGCGCGAAGGCATCCTCTACGACATCATGGGCCGCGCCAGCGACAACGACCCGCGCGATGAATCCGTGGCCGCACTGACCCAGCGCTACGGCATCGACACCGCCCAGGCGCAGCGCGTGGAAGCCACTGCGCAGCGCCTGTTCGAGCAGGTTGCCGAGGCCTGGAAGTTGGATTCGGACGATGCACGCATGCTCGGCTGGGCCGCACGCCTGCATGAGCTGGGCCTGATGATCGCGCACAGCGGCTATCACACGCATGGCAGCTACGTGATCGAGCATTCGGACATCGCCGGTTTCTCGCGCCAGGAACAGCAGATGCTGGCAGCGTTGATCCGCAGCCATCGTCGCAGCGTTTCCAAATCCGCTTTCGATGCCCTGCCCGAGCGTCTGCTGCTGCCGGCCAAGCGCACCGCCGCCCTGCTGCGGCTTGCGGTGTTGCTGCACCGCGCCCACGAGCAGACGCCAATCCCCACGCTGGAACTGGCGGTGGACGGCAACACCTTGTCGCTGGTGCTGTCCAAGAGCTTCATTGACGCCCGCCCGCTGCTGCGTGCCGACCTGGTCGGCGAAGCCGAAGGCATGACCGGGCTGGGCATCAACTTCCGGCCGTTCGTGGCCTGAGCCTCACCCGCACCATGTAGTGCCGAGCCATGCTCGGCAAGGGCTTGCCCGGGAGGAAAACCTCGCCGGGTATGGCTCGGCGTTACCGGCTTGGCGGTTTCGGCGCTTGTCATCCAGGCGGAACATCACCGACATATGCCCGCCACAGGCCGAGCGCATCCTTCCGGCAAACCCGGAGGCCGCCATGCGCTACGCCATTGTCACCGAGACCTATCCGCCGGAGGTCAACGGCGTTGCCCTGACCGTCCAGGGCCTGGAACATGGCCTGCGCAATCGCGGCCATGAGGTGGATCTAATCCGCCCACGACAGTCGCAGGACACCGCCGCCACGCATGAAGTGCTGGTCCGCGGCGCCTCCCTGCCCCGCTATCCGGGCCTTCGCTTTGGCCTGCCGGCCCCGCAGCGGCTTGCCCAGCATTGGCAGCAGCGTCGTCCCGATGCGATCTACATCGCCACCGAAGGCCCGCTTGGCTGGTCGGCCATGCGCAGCGCACGCCGGCTCGGCATTCCGGTGGCCTCCGGTCTGCACACACGCTTTGACGAGTACCTGCCCGACTACGGCGCAGCGTGGCTGCAAGCCGCCGCGCTGGCGTGGATGCGACGATTCCACAACCAGGCCGATGTCACCTTGGTGCCGACCCAGGAACTGCGCCAGTTCCTGCAGGACAACGGCTTCGCGCGGCCGCGGCAGCTCGCACGCGCGGTCGATGGCCGCCAGTTCGATCCGCAACAACGCAGCGCCGCGCTGCGCGCCGAGTGGGGCATTGAAGGCCAAGGGCTGGTGGTGATCCATGTCGGCCGCATCGCCGCCGAGAAGAATCTGGGCCTGGCAGTAAAAGCCTTCCGTCGCATCCAGCAGCAGCGGCCGAAGGCGCGTTTCGTGTGGGTGGGCGATGGCCCGTTGCGCGAGAGGCTGGCCTACGAAAACCCGGACTTCATCTTCTGCGGCATCCAGCGCGGTGAAGCGCTGGCAAGGCACTTCGCCAGCGGTGATCTGTTCCTGTTTCCCAGCCGCAGCGAGACCTTCGGCAACGTCACCCTGGAATCGATGGCCAGCGGCGTGGCGACGGTGGCCTTCAACTACGGAGCCGCGCGCGAACACCTGCGCAGCGGCCACAACGGAGTCGCGGTGGAAAACGACGAGAGCTTCATTGCCGCAGCCGTCCAGCTGGCCAGTGATGAAGAGATGCGCACCACGCTCGGTGCCAACGCCAGCCGCGCGATGCAGCGGCTGCATCCGGAGCAGGTGGTCGCCGAATTCGATGCACTGCTGAGCGCACTGGCCAACCGGAGACGCCCCCATGCCTTTGCTGCCGCCTGAAGGAATCGCCGCGCGCGAGGCCCGCTGGTGCCGTCGCGCAAACCGCTACGGCCGCCGACGCGGCATCCGCCGGGTGTTCTCGGTGCTGAGCCGGCTCGGCGACGGCGTGTTCTGGTACATGCTGATGGGCGCCCTGGTGCTGGCCGACGGACTGGACGGTCTGGAGGCCTCGATCCACATGGCCGCTACCGGCGTGATCGCGCTGACCCTGTACAAGGCGCTCAAGCGCTGGACGCGACGCCCGCGCCCGTTCGCCGCTGACCTGCATATCCGCGCCTGGGTGGCACCGCTGGATGAATACAGCTTCCCTTCCGGGCACACCCTGCACGCAGTCTCCTTCACGGTGGTCGCGCTGGCCTACTACCCGTGGCTGGCGCCGCTGCTGGTGCCGTTCACCGCCGGCGTAGCGCTGTCGCGCGTGGTGCTGGGCCTGCATTACCCCAGCGACGTGCTGGCGGCCACCGGCATCGGCCTGCTGCTGGGCACCGCCTCGCTGCAGCTGTGGCCGCTGGTGGTCTGATCCTGGCCGGCCTGCACGACGGCGCAGCACACGCCCTACAATGCGGGCCATGACCACGCTGTTCATCTCCGATCTGCATCTGGACCCGAGCCGTCCAGCCATCACCGAACTGTTCCTCGGCTTCCTGCGCGGTGAAGCGCGCCAGGCCGAGGCGCTGTACATCCTGGGCGACCTGTTCGAGGCCTGGATTGGCGATGACACGCCTTCCAGTACCGCCGATGCCGTCGCCGGCGCCCTGCGTGAACTGCATGAGAGCGGCGTGCCGGTGTTCTTCATCCGTGGCAACCGCGACTTCCTGGTCGGCAACGATTACGCCGCACGCGCCGGCATGCGCATCCTGCCGGACCCGGCGGTGATCGAGCTGTACGGCAAACCGGTGATGCTGCAGCACGGCGACCTGCTGTGCACCGACGACGTCGCCTATCAGGCGTTTCGCGCGCAGACCCGCGACCCGGCCTTCATCGCTCAGTTCCTGTCGCAACCGCTGGAAGCGCGCATCGCGTTCGCACAGAAGGCCCGTGCCGCCAGCCAGGCCCGTCAGTCGGAAATGAAGGAAGGCGACCGCGCCCAGTTCGAGACCGTCACCGACGTGGCGCCGGCCGAAGTGGTTTCCACCTTCCAGCGTTATGGCGTGGACACGATGATCCACGGCCATACCCATCGCCCTGCCATCCACACCGTGCAGGCAGGCGAGCACATCTGCACGCGCATCGTGCTCGGCGACTGGTACGAACAGGGTTCGGTGCTGCGCGTGGATGCCGATGGTTTCCGGCTGGAAGCGCTGCAGGGCTGAGAACACGAGCGGGCACGAATCGCGCCGCCCGCTGATTGCCTTGTGCCGGTGGAGCCGAGCCGCGCTCGGCTGGTGCTTTACCGGTGACATGCTGCCGAGCATGGCTCGGCACTACTTGGAATTTCCCGGCGTTGCCGTGCCGAGCATGGCTCGACACCGGCTGACTGGGCTGACCTGGCGTCAGGGAGCTTCGACCCGCACCGAGGGATCGCGTGCGCAGCCCTTGAAGGTTTCCTTGCCGAGTACGAACTCGGAGGTGAAGGGGTAGCGGAGGTCGGACATGCCGTCCGAGCATTCGCCCTTACGGATGGTCAGGCCGAAGGCCGCATCGCCCTCGCCGCCCTTCACGGTCAGCACACCGTCCTTCACCTCGTGCGTTCCCTCGAACATGCGCGGCTTGTCCATGGTTTCCGGCGTGGTGTAGGTCAGCCGACCACCGTCCACCAACACACCCCAGAACGGCTCGGTGCCCGACGCCTGCAGGACCGCAGGAAACTCCGCCGCAGCGTGCACAGCCTGCTCGCTCACCGCCGGTGCCGCGGCCTCTTCCGGCGCGGCAGGCGGCGTCTGCTTGCAGCCTGCCAGCCCCATCACCAGCGCCAATCCAATCCATGCATGCTTCATCAGCGGGTTCCTTGTTGTACGAAAGCGGTCATTGAACACCAGCGCATGCCTATGGCTGGTGAACTGAGGATTCGCGCGATCACCCGCGCCGACCGGTGATATCAACTGTGATGTAACGCTCACGCGCGCCCCGAATGCCACGACAGGCCACGCTGACATCTTCGTCACCGGGCAGCGACGTGCGTCAACCGGCCTGCTCGACCAGGTTGGCCAGTTCGTCCTCGTCGAAACCGGCCAGCAGACGCGCCTCGATGTTGAACGGGCCGTGCAGATAGCCACCGGCGTATTCGCGCAGCAGTTCCTTGAAGCGTGCGCGGGGCTCAACGCCCGCACGTTCGCAGTACCAGCGGTACCAGCGCGAACCGGCCGCCACGTGCGCGACTTCCTCGCGCAGGATCACTTCCAGCACATCGGCGGTCGCATCGTCACCGAGCGAACGCAGCTTGGTGATCATGGCCGGAGTGACATCCAGCCCGCGTGCTTCCAGCACGCGCGGCACCAGCGCCATGCGCGCCAGGCCGTCGTGTGCGGTCTTCTCGCACATTTCCCACAGACCGTTGTGCGCGGGGAAATCGGCGTAGTCGTGGCCATGTGCCAGCAGGCGTTCGCGCAGCAGCATGAAGTGGCGCGACTCGTCATCGGCACAGCTCACCCAATCGGCATGAAAGCTGCCGGGCAGGCCACGGAAGCGGTAGACCGCGTCCCAGGCCAGGTCGATGGCGTTGAGTTCGATATGGGCGATGGCGTGGATGAAGGCAGCACGCCCTTCCTGCGAGCCGAGACCACGTCGCGGCAGGTCGCGCGGATGCACCAGCACCAGCTGCGCCGGACGGCCGGGCATGCGGATCGGCTCGGGATCGGAGGCCTGCGCGGGCAGTTTCAAATTGCCGGCGCGAAAGCGTCTGGCGTAATGCTGGGTCAGCTCAACCTTGCGCAGCGGGTCAGCTTCGGCAAGGCAGATGCAGGCCGCGTCGAGGAGGGAGAAGCCAGCGGGTTCCGGTGCGGATACGCCCGGCGTCACTTCCGTGTTCTGCGCAGGTTGCGTGGTCATCGGCATCCAAACATCGAGGCGCTGTTCGGCCCTCACCCCAACCCCTCTCCCGCAAGCGGGAGAGGGGCTTGAGTGTGTCAGGCGCGGCGCTGCTTCTTGGCTTCGTCCGAACGCAACTGCTGGATGCGCTCGAAATAACCCGGCTCGATGCCGGTGACGTACTCGCCATTGAAGCAGGACGAATCGAATTCCTTCAGGTCCGGGTTGCCTTCACGCACGGCCACCTCCAGGTCTTCCAGGTCCTGGTAGACCAGCCAGTCGCAACCCAGGTGCTTTTCGATGTCCTCGACGCTGCGGTTGTGCGCGACCAGTTCCTCGGCGGCCGGCATGTCGATGCCGTAGATGTTCGGGTAGCGCACCGGCGGCGCGGCGCTGGCCAGGTAGACCTTGCGCGCGCCGGCGTCACGCGCCATCTGCACGATCTGCTGGCTGGTGGTGCCGCGCACGATCGAGTCATCGACCAGCAGCACCACGCGGTTGCGGAATTCCAGATGGATCGGGTTGAGCTTGCGACGCACCGACTTCACCCGCTCACCCTGCCCCGGCATGATGAAGGTGCGGCCGACATAGCGATTCTTGACGAAGCCTTCGCGGTACTTCACGCCGAGCACGTTGGACATTTCCAGCGCCGCGTCACGCGAGGTGTCGGGGATCGGGATGATGGTGTCGATGTCGTGATCCGGACGCAGGCGCAGGATCTTCTCGCCCAGCTTCTGGCCCATGCGCATGCGCGCCTTGTGCACCGACACGTTGTCCATCATCGAGTCCGGACGTGCGAAATACACGTACTCGAAGATGCACGGGGTCTGCTGCGTGTTGGCCGCGCACACTTCAGTGAACAGCTCGCCGCGCTCGGTGATGACCACCGCTTCGCCCGGCGCCACGTCACGGATGCGCTCGAAACCGAGCACGTCCAGCGCCACCGATTCGGAAGCCACCACATACTCGTCGCCTTCGGCATTGGTGCGCTTGCCCAGCACCAGCGGGCGGATGCCATGCGGGTCGCGGAAAGCCACCAGGCCCAGGCCCAGCACCACGCTGACCACCGCATAGCCGCCCTTGCAGCGGCGGTGCACGCCGGCCACAGCGCGGATGGCCGCTTCCGGGGTGAGCATGCGCTGCGCATCCAGTTCGTAGGCGAACACGTTGAGCAGGACTTCGCTGTCCGAGTCGGTATTGATGTTGCGACGGTCGGCCTCGAACACCTGGCGACGCAGCGCCTCGGTATTGATCAGGTTGCCGTTGTGCGCCAGCGCGATGCCGTAGGGCGAGTTGACGTAGAACGGCTGCGCCTCGTCGGTGCCTTCGGAGCCGGCGGTGGGATAACGCACATGGGCGATGCCGATGCGGCCCTGCAGCAGCGCCATGCGCCGCTCGTCGAACACATCACGTACCAGGCCGTTGGCCTTTTCCACACGCAGCCGCGTACCGTCCGCGGTGGCGATGCCGGCCGCATCCTGGCCACGATGCTGGAGGACGGTCAGGCCGTCATAAAGCTGCCCGGCGACGTTCTGGTTGCCGACGATTCCGACGATGCCACACATGTTGCGCGATCTCCGCTGGGCGCAGGCGCCCGGTTAACGTGAAGGTGGCCGTGCCTGGCCGTGTACCTCGACCCGTGTGGGATCGGGTTGACCCGGGCGCACCTGCGCCGGATCGATGTTGGAGGGCAACGCCCCCGCCGGGTCCACCGGGTTGTCCTGGCCTGCGCGCTGGCGGTGGTCATTGCCCACCTGTTCCAGCAGCGCCGGCAGCAACCCGCTGCCCGCATCTGACTCGTTCGGTCCGCCATTATCGCCTGCCAGCACCGACTTGCCCAAGTCCATCAGCGACATTGCCGGTGACTGTGAGGGCTTTGGCAGTTGTTCACGTAGCCAATCTGCCATCGGCTGCAACCACGGCAGCACCACCGACTGGCGCCAGGCCGGTGCCTCGCGCATCGAACTGAAGCCCAGCGCGAACACCGCCAGCACCGCCAGCAGCACCCCGCGCAGCGTGCCCAGGCCCAGGCCGAGAAGGCGATCGGGCCACTTCAGCAGCACCGTGGCATTGACCACACCGCGCAGCAACATGCCCAGCAACGCCATCACCAGCAGCACGCCGATGAACACCAGCAGGTAGCCGCCGATGTAATCACCGCTCTCGGCCGGCGAACCGGCGGACAGGAACTGCGCGGCGCTTTCGCCGTAAAGCAGCGCCGCCCAGGCAGCCAGCCCCCACGAGGCCACGCCCAGCACCGTAGCCAGCAAGCCGCGGATCAGCCCAAGCAGGGCCGATATGGCGATCAGCCCCAACAACAGCAGATCAAGCACCGCGCACTCCGCCAACGAGGACCGCGGCGCAGCCGGTCAGGCTTTGCAGGCCGTTACGCATCAAGGATGCGGACGGACCATGCCGGCGATACCCACCTTGGCGGCCACCTGGGCCTTGAGCTGCTCGGCCTCGGCACGGCTGACCACCGGCCCGACGCGCACGCGGCTGAGCGTGCCGTTGTCGGTGCGCACCTGCTCGACGAAGGCGCTGAAGCCGGCCGCACGTGCGCGGTCGCGCAGGGCGTTGGCATCGGCCGCCTGGCCAAATGCCCCCAGCTGCACAGCGAAGCCGACGTTGCTGGCGGCCGGTGCTGCCGGAGTACGCACTTCCGGCTTGGCCGGCGTGGTTGCCACCGGCTTGGCCGGTTCCGGTTCCGGCTTCGGCGCAGGCTTGGCCGGCTCGGGTTTGACTTCCGGCTTGGGCGCGGCGGCGACCGGCCTGGCCGGTTCCGGCGGCAGCGCCTCGGTCTGCACCGCAGCCGTTGCCGGCGCGGCCGTGGCCGTGCTCGCCACCGGGGCGGTGGCAGGCGCTTCGGCGCTGGCGTTGAGCACGACCACCTGTGCATTGACGTCGCTGCGCACCTTGCCGGCCTCCAGCCGCACCAGTTCCGCCTGGGCGCGGTCGGCGTACGGGCCAATGCGCACACGCCAGGCCGGACGGCCATTGATGGTGTCGGCCTGGTGGAAGCCCGGCAGGTTGGATTTCTTCAGGTGCGCGATCACCGCATCGGCATCGGCCTGGCTGGCGTAGGCACCAAAGTTGACCGCGTAGTTGCCTGCGGCGACGGCTGGCGGCAGGCCGCTGCCAGTGGCTGCGACGGCCGGCGCGGTGGTGGCTTCCGGCTGCGCGGCCGGCATGCCCACTGCACCACCGGCAGGCGCCACCAGCGGCAGCTCACGGGTTTCGAACTGGCCATCGGCCGGGGCGGCCGGGGCCTTCAACGGCACGTCCTGGACGCCACTGTCCGGCGCCGGCCCTTTGACCAGCATCGGCAGGAAGATCACGGCCAAAGCCACCAGAACGATGGCACCAATCAGTCGCTGTTTCAGAGGAGTATCCACAGATGGCGTACACAAGGGGCGTGGCGGGTTGCCGTGGCGATTATATGCGGGGCATCCGCCACGCGGCCGCGGGAACCGTTCATGATCGCGCGATCTCGGTGTGGCACCGGCTTGCTGGCCCCCGTCAGCCCGCTGATTGCAGCAGCGGCAAGGCCTCGGCCACGGTGTGGAACGAACCAAATACCAACACCCGGTCCCCTACCCCGGCCTGGGCCAGTGCGAGCTTCAGCGCCGCATTGACGCTCCCGGCCTGCACCCCGTTGGCGGCGGCGGTTGCCTTCAGCCGTTCATGCAGCTGCGCCGCGCTCTGCCCACGTGCGCCGTCCAGCCCGGCCAGCCACCAGCCATCGACCTGCTCCTGCAACGCCTGCACGACGCCCTCGGCGTCCTTGTCGGCCAATGCCCCGTACACCGCCAGCGTGCGGCCGCTGGCCGGTTGTGCCTTCAGTGCGGCGGCCAGCGTCGCGGCAGCCTGCGGGTTATGGCCGACATCAACCAGAACCTCCACGCCACCGCGTTCGAACCGCTGCAGACGCCCGGCAATCCGCGCATCGGCCACACCCTGCGCCCACGCGGTGCGCGGCACCGGCTTGTCCAGCGCACGCAACGCGGCAATGGCGGTTGCGGCATTGTTGCGCTGGATCGGCGCCCACAAGGCCGGCTGCGGCAGTTCGATGCGGAACGCCACATCGCGCCAGCGCCAGTTCTGCGCATCGATCGGCTCGGCGAAGAAATCGCTGCCGAACCGGATGGCATTGGCGCCCAGCACGTAGGCGCGGCGCAGCACGCTCGACGGCGGGTCGATCTCGCCCAGGATCGCCGGCTTCCAGCCGCGGATGATGCCGGCCTTCTCTTCACCAATGGCTTCGCGGTCGTTGCCCAGCCAATCGGAGTGGTCGATGTCCACGGTGGTGATCACCGAAACATCGGCATCGATGATGTTGACCGCGTCCAGGCGGCCACCCAGGCCCACTTCCAGCACCGCCAGGTCCAGCCCGGCCTGCTGGAACACCCACAATGCGCACAAGGTGCCGTATTCGAAATAGGTCAGCGCCGTGTCGCCGCGAGCATCCTCCACGGCATTGAAACCGGCCACCAGGGTGGCGTCGTCAACGTCGGCGCCGTCGATGCGCACGCGCTCGCTGTAGCGCAGCAGATGCGGCGAGGTGTAGGCACCCACCTTCCACTCGGCAGCACGGGCGATGGATTCGATGAAGGCCACCGTCGAACCCTTGCCGTTGGTCCCGCCGACCACGATGGTGTACTCACCCGGTTTACCCAGCTGCATGCGCTGGGCGACCTCGCGGACCCTTTCCAGACCCATCGCGATGGGGTGCGGGTGCTGCTGTTCGATATGGGCGAGCCACTGTTCAAGCGTGGCGGGACGTACGGAAGACATGCGAAGGCTCTCTGGATCATGGGCCAGGCCAGGATGGCCGGCAGCGCGTTGCGCGCGGGAATGGTGCCCATAATACAGCGGGCTTGCGGGTGGCCCTGCGTTTGGGTGGTGCCGAGCCGTGCCCAGTCGGGGCACTACCAGGCAGGCCGCATCGCCGAGCGTGACTCGGGCGTACATGACGGCAGGGTTCTCGCAAAGGGCTACCCCTCCCCAGCCCTCCCCTTGCCTGCGGCAAAGGGGGGAGCAGATCGGTAGTGCCGAGCCGTGCTCGGCGGGGGCATTACGGGAAAGACCGCAGCGGAGCATGGCTCCGCTCTACCGAATCGCGAATCTCCAATTCCGGCGGCGCAACGCGCCGCATCACCTCACAGCGCGCGGTGCTTGGCTTCGCCGAAGAATGGGGTGTGGTGGGCACAGTCGTTCAGGCGCACCACTTCCAGGTGCTCCACATCGGGGCCTTCGAGCAGGTTGAGCGTGGTCGGTGCCTGGCGGAAGGTCCACAGCTTGGAGATCGGCAGGCCCAGGATCTTGCACAGAATCACCCGGTTGACCGCGTCGTGGGCGACCACCAGCAGGGTGTCGTCCTCGCCCAGGCCTTCGGCGGCCTTGGTCAGCCCGCGCCAGCTGCGGTCCAGCACCTGACGCAGCGATTCACCGCCGGGCATCAGCACAGTGTCCGGCTCCTCGCGCCAGGCACGCAGGCGCGCCGGGTCCTTGTCGTTGATCTCGCTGGCCAGCAGGCCTTCCCACTCACCGTGGGCGATTTCCTGCAGGTCCGGCTCGGTCAGCAGCATCGCTTCGCGGTTGCTGCCAAGCGCGGCCTTGGCGGTGCTCTGCGCGCGACTCAGCGGCGAAGCGACGGCACGGGTGATCTGCACATCGGCCAGCCGTTCACCCAGGGCCTTGGCCTGGGCTTCGCCAACCGGCGAAAGGGGAATGTCGATCTGGCCCTGATAGCGGCCTTCGGCGTTCCACGGCGTTTCGCCGTGACGGGCAAGCAGGATGCGCATGCAGCAAGTTCCATTGTTGTGTGGGGCCCGCCGGGTCGATACGGCAGGAGGCGCATCATAGCCCGGCCGCGCGAGGAAGCAGCCCACGGTTACCAGCGATACGGATCGGCCCCCGCCGCCATGGCCGAACGGCTTCCACCGGTTACCACCGCCCAGGATTCAAAGCTGCAACGGCAACAGCCAATAGCGCAGACGGAACAGTTGCGTGCCCGGCACAGGCGTTACCATGTCCGCTTCCTATCGGTGGCACGGTGTGATTTCCGCATGAGGGCCAACAACTTCCAGGCCCCCGGCGTGGCATGAGCAGCCCCTCTCCGAAGCATCCCATCTCCGTATTCTGGAACGAGCCCCGCAACCGCTGGGCGGCGGCGCTGATCACCGTGCTGCTGCACCTGCTGTTGCTGCTGCTCCTGCTGCATTCCAACCCGCCGGTGGTTTCCTCGCCGGACGGCGCTTCCGGTGGCGGCCGGGTCAAGGTCGATTTCGTCGGTGACGCAGCGGCGCCCCCGCAGCCCCAGCAGAAGCCAGCGCAGCCCAAGCCCCGGCAAACACCCCCCTCGCAGAACAAGACGCAGGCGCAACGCCGCAGCCCGGACCGCAAGCCGGTAGCGGAAGCCCGTTACATCGAGCCGCCCAGCGCGTCCGAGCAGGAAGAAAACCCGACACCCGACCAGGCGCAGGCCGAAGCCACGCCGCCGCCAGCCGCGGCCCCCTCGGGCAGCGCGACACAGCGTCCGCAGACCTGGACCGGGCGCCCGCCCGGCCTGTTGGAAAGGCCGGCCAATCCCGACGACAACGGGCGTTCCACCGGCCAGGGCAACCAGACCGGTCGCCTGGTCGATCGAAGCGGTGGCGAGCCGGCCATGGAAGTGGGCGGCTACCAGATCATCTACGACCTGCTCAGCGAGACAAAGCTGCGCACCTGGATGGACCAGGGCATGAAGGAGCTGCTGATCCCCCTGCCCGGCACCACTTACCTGATGGTCTGCCCGGCCGAGGTCGCGCTCCGGCGTGGTTCAAGCAAGTGCCGCATGTTGCCGTCGGATTCGCCCGAACTGAAGGCCATCGGCGATGCGCGGCAGTTCGTCATCGTGATGTACGTCTATCGCTACGGCGAGCTGCTCTGGCGCGGCCCCGGGCCTTATCGCTGAGTTCGGCTGATTCGGGCGTTCGGTTGACCCTTGTAGGAGCGGCGTCAGCCGCGAAGCTCGCATCAATGAAATGACGGGCACGTCCGCGAGCTGAAGCATCGTCAGCTTCGCGGCTGACGCCGCTCCTACAAAACCTGAAAAAGCCGCATCGTGTCTCTCTTGCTATCTGCGAGCACGCGTAGGAGCGGCTTCAGCCGCGAAGCTCGCATCAGTGAAATGACAGGCACGTCCGCAACCTGGAGCATCGTCAGCTTCGCGGCTGAAGCCGCTCCTGCGGTGGGCCAATAGACCGCAGCCGAAGGAATCAGCAACGCGTTGCCCGCAAACGCAGAAGCCCGGACGGATTCCCGTCCGGGCTTCTGATTGGACCGCTCGACGTGCTTACTTCGAGGCGGCGTCCATTTCCTTCAGCAGCTGCGGCGCCGGCGCCACTTCCTGCATGATCCAGCGCATGTAGCGCTCGTCCACCGAGATCATGCGGGTCATCACCGGGTCGAACACCCAGTTGCTGGCGACCGATTCCCAGATGCCGTCAAAGGCCAGGCCAACCAGACGGCCATGCGCGTCCAGCACCGGCGAGCCGGAATTGCCACCGGTGATGTCCAGGTCCGACAGGAAGTTCACCGGCACGCTGCCGATACGCGAATCTTCCAGACCGCCGTAACGCTTGGCCTTGACCGCATCGATCAGTGCCTTCGGCGAATCGAACGGATCGGCGCCGGTTTCCTTGGCCACGATGCCTTCCAGGTCGGTGAAGGCCGGCTGCACCTTGCCGTCCAGGCCGGTGTAACCCTTCACGTTGCCGAAGGTGATGCGCAGCGACAGGTTGGCGTCCGGGTAGACGAACTCACCCTGGGTCTTCTTGTAATCGGCAATGGCCTGCAGGAACAGCGGACGCGCCACCAGCTCCTCGCCCATGCGCACCTTGCGCTGGTGTTCCAGCTCCAGCAGTGCCGGCATCACTGCCACCGCGTACTGGATGGCCGGATCGGTGCTGGCTTCGAACGCAGCCTTGTCGGCGTTGAACCACTTCAGGCGCTCGTCCAGGCTGCCCAGCTTGGAACCGTCCAGGCGGGTCACGCTGGCCGCTACCGCAGCGGCGTTGTCACCACCCAGCCAGGTGTCGAACGCCGGCAGGCGCTGTGCGGCCGGCAGGGCCACGTACTGCTGCAGCCAGTACTGCTGGAACTGACGATCCATGGCCGCCACGTAGCGGCGGTCCATCTGCTTCAGGCCGCCTTCGATGGCCGGCAGGTCGCGTTCCTGGTAACCCTCTTCGCGCTGCGCGTCCGGCTTGGCCTTTTCGATGGCCAGGCGGTACAGGCGCACAGCGGTGCCCAGCGTGCCGGTGCGGTTGAGCATGGCCAGGTTGAGGTCACGGGCCTGGTTGGCGCGCGACTGCTGGCCCAGCGCCTGCAGCTGGGCGAAGGCGTCCAGTGCCGGCTTGCCGGCAGCACCCTGCCCGCGCAGCCATTCCAGCACCGCCGCTTCCTCGCGCTGCTTGTGGGCCAGCACGTTGTTGCGCTTGAAGCCGTCCAGCTGACCGTCGTAGTTCTTGCTGGTGTTGTTCCAGCCGGCCATGCTCGCGGCGTACTTCACCGCGATGTCCTTGTTGTCCTTGCTGGCCGCTTCGACCAGCGCGATCTGGTCCTTGTAGGCCTTGGCAATGGCCGGGTAGCTCCAGTTGGCGGTGTTCTCGAACTCGCTGACCAGCGCGTAGCGGTCGGTGCGGCCCGGGTAACCGGCCACCATCACGAAATCACCCTCGCCCAGCGGCTGGTTGGCCAGCTTCAGCCAATGCTTGGGCTGGTACGGCACGTTGTCGGCGGCGAATGCGGCCGGCTTGCCGTCCTTGCCGACGTAGGCGCGGTAGAAGGAGAAGTCACCGGTGTGGCGCGGCCACATCCAGTTGTCGATGTCGCCACCGAACTTGCCGACGCTGCCCGGGGGCGCGTACGCCAGGCGCACGTCCTTGATTTCCATGTTCTTGAACAGGCGATAGGTGTTGCCGCCGGAGAAGCTGTACAGGGTGCAACTGTAGGCGTCGTCGCTTTCGCAGTCGGCGATCAGCTTCTTCTCCAACGCTTCCAGGGCTTCAGTGCGCTTGAGCGGATCGTTGCCGGCGCCAGCGATGGCGGCCTTGGCCTGGGTGGTGACGTCGGTGATGTCGTCCAGCACGTAGATGCGCGCGTTCGGGCCGGCGCTCAGTTCGTCCTTGTAGGTCGGCGCGTTGAAGCCGTCCTTGATCAGGTTCTTCTCAGCGGTCGAGTTCAGCTGGATCGAGCCGTAGGCGCAGTGGTGGTTGGTGACCACCAGGCCCTGCGGCGAGACGAAGCTGGCGGTGCAGCCGCCCAGCGCAACCACCGCGCCCATCGGGTCGCCGGTCAGGTTGGCCAGCTGCTGCGGGTCCAGCTTCAGACCGGCCTGCTTCAGCGGACCGGCGATCTCCGGCAGCTGCTGCGGCACCCACATGCCTTCAGCGGCCTGGGCGGCCTGGGCCATGCCCAGCCCGGCGACGATGGAAAACGCAAGCAAATTCACGCGCATGAGGCAGTTCCGAAAGGTTGGAACGGCCGATTGTAACGATTGGAACCGCCCCCTTCCCCTGCCATCGGTCAGTACGGGGCGGTTACGGTGGGAGGCATATAATCGCGGCTCTTTTTCACACTGCGGTTTTCCTGCAATGGCACAGACGATGAAGGCGCTGGTGAAGCGCGAAGCGACCAAGGGCATCTGGATGGAAGAGGTGCCGGTACCGACGCCCGGCCCCAACGAAGTGCTGATCAAGCTGGAAAAGACCGCCATCTGCGGTACCGACCTGCACATCTACCTGTGGGACGACTGGAGCCAGCGCACCATCAAGCCGGGCCTGACCATCGGCCATGAGTTCGTCGGCCGCATCGCCGAGATCGGCCCGGGCGTGACCGGCTATGAAATCGGCCAGCGCGTGTCGGCCGAAGGCCACATCGTCTGCGGCCACTGCCGCAACTGCCGTGGCGGCCGCCCGCACCTGTGCCCGAACACCGTCGGCATCGGCGTCAATGTCAACGGCGCCTTCGCCGAATACATGGTGATGCCGGCCAGCAACCTGTGGCCGATCCCCGACCAGATCCCGTCCGAGCTGGCCGCCTTCTTCGATCCGTACGGCAACGCCGCGCATTGCGCGCTGGAGTTCGACGTGATCGGCGAGGACGTGCTGATCACCGGCGCCGGCCCGATCGGCATCATCGCCGCCGGCATCTGCAAGCACATCGGCGCGCGCAACGTGGTGGTCACCGACGTCAATGATTTCCGCCTGAAGCTGGCCGCCGACATGGGCGCCACGCGCGTGGTCAACGTCGCCAACCAGTCGCTGAAGGAAGTGATGAAGGAACTGCACATGGAGGGCTTCGACGTGGGCCTGGAAATGAGCGGCAACCCGCGTGCGTTCAACGACATGCTCGACTGCATGTACCACGGCGGCAAGATCGCCATGCTCGGCATCATGCCCAAGGGCGCCGGCTGCGACTGGGACAAGATCATCTTCAAGGGCCTGACCGTGCAGGGCATCTACGGCCGCAAGATGTACGAGACCTGGTACAAGATGACCCAGCTGGTGCTGTCCGGCTTCCCGCTGGGCAAGGTGATGACCCACCAGTTGCCGGTGGACCGCTTCCAGGAAGGTTTCGACCTGATGGAACAGGGCAAGGCCGGCAAGGTCGTGCTGAGCTGGAACTGATCGCCAGCGCGATGCACACGAAAGGCGCCGCAAGGCGCCTTTCGTATATCTGCAGCCGCGAAGCCCGAAACAATGAAATGACCGGCATCTACGCAACCTGGAACATCATCAGCTTCGCGACTGACGCCGCTCCTACAAAAACAGCATGAAAAAGGCGCCTTTCGGCGCCTTTTCCATTACGCATCAAACAAGAATCAGGGCACGTCCACCGACACGGTGAACACCACGCCCGGCTTGTAGGTGTCCGACTCGCGGCGCAGCAGCGAAGCGTCCGAACCGAAGGTGTCGTAGTAGCCCAGGGTCGCGGTCGCCGGGCCGAAGGCCTTGGACACCGAGATCGAACCGTCGTAGTAGTCCGCACGACGCGGCCACTCGTTGGCTTCTTCCTTGATGGTGGTGTAGCCGGCCGAAGCGCCGATCGAGAAACCGGACTCGCCGATGTCGTAGCTGGCTTCCAGCGCCGAGTAGGTCTGTTCGGCACCGCTGTTGCTGTAGTCGTTGGCGTAGCCCAGCAGGCCGCTCACGGTCACCGGGCCATTCCAGGTCACCTTGGCCAGGTATTCGTTGTAGTCGATGTCACCGTAGCCCGAGGAGGCATTGGTGTAGGTGTAACGGTTGATGCCCAGATCGATGTTCCAGCTGTCGGACAGGTCCTTGCTCCAGCCGATGTTGTAGTCGACTTCGAAGTTCGGGCCGCCTTCGCCGAAATCGACGTTGGAGCCCCACACGGTGGCGTACACGCCGAACGGTGCGGTGTAGGTGGCGCTGGCCTGGAACGCGGGGCCGTTGTCGGTCTGCGACACACCACGGAACACGTAATCGGTGGTCACCGCGAAGGAAGCGCTGAACGGAGACGTGGCCTCCTCCTCACTGTCCTGGGCCCAGGCGGCGAACGGAACGGACAACAGGGCGGCGCAGGCAACGGCGACAAGACGCTTGTTGTGCATCAGGGACTCTCCAGGAAGTGGGGGGCATCGGATCGAACCAATCCGATTCACGAATTTTTAACCGCAATGATATTGCGATGCAACATCCGCGTGCCCTTTTTCCCGTATTCAGCCTCCCGTGGCCGGAAAAATCCCGTAGCGCCGTGCTGCCAAGCGGATCGATTCACCCGTTGCGTAGGCCGGACTGCCGGGCGGCAGCTCCACCTCCAGCTCGGCCGCCACGCCTTCCAGGCGTGCGCGCAGCCGCTGGCGAGGCCCGCTGCGCTGCACTGCGCCCACCGTCGCCGGCCAATGGCCACCAGCATCGATCACCAGGTCCTCCGGACGTACGAACACTTCCAGCGGCGCGTCGTCCTGCGCCGTCGCTGCATGCGGCCAGCGCGCGCCGGCCACTTCCAGCACCTCGCCCTGCTGCCGCGCCGGCAACCGGTTGGCTTCGCCGACGAAGCCGTACACGAACGGCGATGCCGGCTGGTCGTAGACCTCGCCCGGAGTGCCGACCTGTTCGATGCGGCCACGGTTGAGGATGGCGACGCGGTCGGCCAGCTCCAGCGCCTCCTCCTGGTCGTGGGTGACGAACACCGTGGTCAGGCCGGTGCGGTCATGCAGTTCACGCAGCCAGCGGCGCAGGTCGCGACGCACCTGCGCATCCAGCGCGCCGAACGGCTCATCCAGCAGCAGCACGCGCGGCTCGATGGCCAAGGCGCGAGCCAGCGCCACGCGTTGGCGCTGGCCGCCTGACAACTGCGCCGGATAGCGGCCGCCCAGTCCTTCCAGCTGCACCAATGACAACAGCTCGTCCACGCGCGCGTCGATGCGCGCCTTCGGCCAGCGCTCGGCGCCGCGCCGTACTTCCAGCCCGAAGGCAATGTTGCGGCGTACGTCCAGGTGCTTGAACAGGGCGTAGTGCTGGAACACGAAACCCGCCCGCCGCGCCTGCACGCTCAAGCCGGTGGCGTCCTCGCCATCGAACAGGATGCTGCCCTGCTCCGGCTGCTCCAGCCCGGCAATGGCGCGCAGCAATGTGGTCTTGCCCGAGCCGGACGGCCCCAGCAGCGCCAGCAGCTCACCGCTGCGAATGTCCAGGCTGACGCCGTCGAGTGCGGCGAACGCGCCGAAGCGCTTGCCCAATTGTTGGATGCGGATGTTCATCAGTTCACCTCAGTGGCGATGCGCGGCGGCCAGCGACTGGCCGTGGCGCCATTCCAGGAAAGTCTTGACCACCAGCGTCAGCAACGCGGTAGCCGCCAGCAGCGAGGCGCAGGCGAAGGCCGCGCTGTAGGCGTATTCGTTGTAGAGAATTTCCACATGCAGCGGCAGCGTGTTGGTGCGCCCACGGATGTGCCCGGACACCACCGACACCGCGCCGAACTCGCCCATCGCACGCGCGCTGCACAACAGCACGCCGTACAACAGGCCCCAGCGGATGTTGGGCAGGGTCACCTTCCAGAACATCTGCCAGGCATTGGCACCAAGCGTCAGTGCAGCCAGCTCCTCATCGCTGCCCTGCTGCTCCATCAGCGGCATCAACTCGCGCGCGATGAAGGGGAACGTGACGAACACCGTGGCCAGCACGATGCCCGGAATGGCGAACACGATGCGCGGCAGTTGCAGCAGCGTTTCTCCCAGCACCGGCAGATGCAGGCGCACGCCATCCTCGATGAACGGCCAGAACCAGCCATCGCGCCCGAACAGCAGCACGAACACCAGGCCCGCCACCACCGGCGACACCGAGAACGGCAGGTCGATCAAGGTGACCAGCCAGCGCTTGCCGGGGAAGCTGTGCTTGCTCACCACCCACGCCGCGGCCACGCCGAACACCAGATTCAGCGGCACCACGACGGCGGTGACGATCAAGGTCAGCTTCACTGCCGACAAGGCATCCGGCTCGCTGATGGCCAACCAGAAACCCTGCACACCACCACGCAGTGCTTCAACGAACACCAGCAACAACGGCAGCAGCAGGAACGACAACAAAAACCCCAGCGCGCCGAGGATCAACAGCACCTGCACCCAGCGCGGCTCGCTGGTCACCCGTTGACGGGTACGCACCGCCGCCCCCTGCTCTGCCTGCACCGGCAACTCCAGTACCTGTTCGTTCATTGCGACCCCCGACGCTGCAACCATGCCTGCAGGCTGTTGACCAGCAGCAGCACCACGAAGGACAGCAGCAGCATGGCCCCGGCAATGGCGGTGGCACCGGCGTAATCAAATTCTTCCAGGCGGATGGTGATCAGCAGCGGTGCGATCTCGGTGAAATTGGGCAGGTTGCCGGCGATGAAGATCACCGAGCCGTACTCGCCCACGCCGCGCGCGAAGGCCAGCGCAAAGCCGGTCAGCATCGCCGGCCACAACATCGGCACCACCACCCGCACGATGGTCTGCAAGCGGCTCGCGCCCAAGGTTGCCGAGGCTTCCTCCAGCTCACGCTCGGCTTCGGCAAGCACCGGCTGCACGATGCGCACCACGAACGGAAGGCCCACGAACACCAGCGCGACGGTGATGCCCAGCGGTGTGTAGGCCACCTTCAGGCCCAGCGGTTCCAGCCAGCGCCCGACCCAGCCCTGGCCGCCATACAACGCGGTCAAGGCAATGCCGGCCACGGCGGTGGGCAGGGCGAATGGCAGGTCGATCATTGCATCGAACAGGCGTCGGCCCGGAAAGCGATAGCGCACGAACACCCACGCCACCCAGGTGCCCATCACCGTGTTGAATGCGGCCGCCGCAAATGCGGTGCCAAAGCTCAGCCGCAATGCGGCCAACACGCGCGGCTCGGTCCATATCTGCCAGACACCGCCGATGCCCAACCCGGCCGCTTTCAGGAACACGCCGGCCAGCGGGATCAACACGATCAACCCCAGCCAGAACAGGGTGATGCCCATACCAATGCCAAAGCCGGGCAGAACCCGGCGTTGGCGCCGCACGCGCGGCGGTAATGCGTCAGTGCTTGTACTCACCGCTTACTTGCTCGCCTGGATCTGGTCAAACAAACCGCCATCAGCGAAGTGCTCGGATTGCGCCTTTTCCCATGAACCGAACGCCTGGCGGATGGTGACCAGCTGCAGCTGCGGGAAGCGGGCAACGTCGGCACGGTCGGCATATTCCGGGCTGCGCGGACGGTAGTAATGGCGCGCAGCGATGCGTTGGCCCTCCGGCGAATACAGATACTGCAGGTAGGCTTGGGCCGCTTCGCGGGTGCCGTGACGATCCACGTTGCGGTCCACCAGCGCCACCGACGGTTCGGCCAGGATCGACTGGCGCGGCACCACGATCTCGAACTTGTCCGGGCCCAGCTCTTCCTGCGCCAGGAATGCCTCGTTCTCCCAGGCCAGCAACACGTCACCGATGCCGCGCTGCACGAAGGTGGTCGTCGCCCCGCGCGCACCGGTATCCAGCACCGGCACGTTGCGGAACAGCGCGCGCATGTAGTTCAGCACCTTGTCGCGGTCACCCTTGAAGATGTGATCGGCGTAGGCCCAGGCGGCCAGATAATTCCAACGCGCGCCGCCGGACGTTTTCGGGTTGGGCGTCACCACCGACACGCCGCTGCGCAGCAGGTCCGGCCAGTCGCGGATGCCCTTGGGGTTGCCCTTGCGCACCAGGAACACGATGGTCGAGGTGTACGGTGCGCTGTTGTCCGGCAGGCGGTCCTCCCAGTTGCCCGGCAACAGCTTGGCCTTCTCGGCGATGGCGTCCACGTCGTAGGCCAGCGCCAGCGTCACCACGTCGGCCTCGATGCCATCGATCACCGCGCGCGCCTGCTTGCCGGAGCCGCCGTGCGAGGTTTCGATGGTGACGTTGTCGCCCTTGGTTTCCTTCCAATGCTTGGCGAAGGCGGCGTTGAAGTCGCGGTACAACTCGCGGGTCGGGTCGTAGGAAACATTGAGCAGCTGGATGTCACGCGCGAACGCCGCACCTGCGCTCAAGGTCAGCAGGAAAGCCAGCGAGGCGATACCGGTACGGGCAAGAAAGGAATGCTTCACGAAGGCTCTCCGTCAGAAGGAAACTTGCAGGCGTGAGAAAACGGCTTTTTCATTCGGCAGCTTGGCGGCACCGGCGACGGCATCGAAGCTGCTGTGCAGGTAGTTGGTCGCCAGCTTGAGGTTGGGCGTGAGGTACCAGTTGGCACCCACGGTCCACGAGCGGATATGCGAAGCGGACGTATTGGGGTCGGCAGAAAACGGGAACGCGGCTTCGTCGATATCCAACTCGCCGTAGCGCGCGGTCAGCTCGAAGGCACCCAATCCACCATTGACGCCGAACGGACGCGATGGCGTCACCCCGCGATAGCTGGCGTCCTCGCCGGTCAGCACATAACTGGCCGTGGCCTGCCAGGCGTGGTGCTTGAGGTCCTCGCGCCGTGTATCACGCGCCACTTCCTGTTGCGAGACGATGTACTCACCCTGCAGTCCAAACCCGTTGCGATAGAACCAGCCCTGCGGCGACCAGCGCAGCGTGTCGCCATCGGCGAGCACTGCGCTGCGATAGCTGAAGAACGTGGCCTGACCCGGCGTGCGGTAACGCGGCAGGTAGTTGGCGCCGCTGCCGTGCTTTTCACCGGCGCTCGCGCCCAGGCCGAAGCCCAGCCCGGCCCAGGCACTGTCGCTGCCCTTCAACGGCTCGAAGAACACGCGGCCGGCGTACTCGAAATCGTCGTCCGGATTGCTGCTCACCGCATCGCGGCCATCCACCGCGCCGTTGAAGATGCCCAGCGCATAGCTGAACTTGCCTTTGGCCACTTCGCCCTGCAACTGCACGCCGAGATCGCGGTTGGGTGCCAGCTCACTGGCCAGCGCGCGTTCGACATCCACCAACGCGGCGGATGACTGCAGGCGCTCCAGTCCGACCGGCGAGGTGAACTTGCCCACGCGCACCGTGTAGGCCGGGTTGAAGCGCAGGTCGGCGTAGGCATCGACGATGCTGGCGCTGTCACCGGCAAACTCCGGGGTGAAGCGGTAGGCCACCAGCTTGCCCAGCGAGCCTTCCAGCGTCGGCCGCGCGGTGCGCAGCAGGAAGGTGTCGTTCTGGCTGCTGTCGCCCAGGAACACGCGCGCATCGCCTTGCAGCAGGCCACGCAGCTTCAGCTCGTAGTTGCCGTCGCCGGACTTGAACGAGGCGCCCTTCTGGTCGACGGTGATCTTCGGTGCGGCCTTGGCGGTGGCCACGCGTTCTTCTTCCTGCAACTCCAGGCGGCGCTCGAGGATGCGCAGGCGCTGGTCCAGGTCGGCCAGGCCAGCACCTTCGATCGGTGCACCGTCGGATACGCCGGCCAGGCGCTCCAGCCGTTCCAGGCGCTGCTGCAACTGTTCCACGGTGAGCTGCTGCGCCTGCGCCGATGACCAAGCCCCACACAGCGCCACGGCCAGGCTGAGGGACAACAGCTTCCTGGTCGGCAATGTGAACGGGGGCGGTTGGGCAGTCATCGGCGGCTCCTGTGTGAAGGTTGGGTGGAGCGTCGATGCTGCGGGCGCACACCCGGCCGGAGAAATGACTTCGGGCACGGCGCTTATAGCCATCGCGCATGACGCCGCCGCCAGCGGCGGGGGCCGGCTAAAATCGGGGTTCCTTTCCGCCGCAAGACCCGCCATGACCGTTACTGCGAACACCTCCCCGCTCACCCGGCACTACGCCGAGGAACTGGACGCCATCCGCGCGCAGGGACTGTTCAAGTCCGAACGCATCATCACCAGCCCGCAATCGGCCGAAATCACCCTGGACGATGGCCGCACCGTGCTGAACTTCTGCGCCAACAACTACCTGGGCCTGGCCGACCACCCGGACCTGATCCAGGCCGCCAAGGACGCACTGGACAGCCACGGCTTCGGCATGGCCTCGGTGCGTTTCATCTGCGGCACCCAGGACCTGCACAAGCAGCTGGAGAAGCAGATCGCCGAGTTCTTCGGCAAGGACGACACCATCCTCTACGCGGCGTGCTTCGACGCCAACGGCGGCCTGTTCGAACCGCTGCTGGGCGAGAACGACGCGATCATCTCCGACGCGCTCAACCACGCCTCGATCATCGATGGCGTGCGCCTGTGCAAGGCCAAGCGCTTCCGTTACGCCAACTGCGACATGGCCGATCTGGAAGCGCAGCTGCAGGCTGCTGACGCCGCCGGTTGCAAGACCAAGCTGATCACCACCGATGGCGTGTTCTCGATGGACGGCTTCATCGCCCCGCTCGATGAAATCACCGCGCTGGCCAAGAAGTACAACGCGCTGGTGCACATCGACGAATGCCACGCCACCGGCTTCCTTGGTGCCACCGGTCGCGGCTCTGCCGAAGTGAAGGGCGTGCTGGAAAAGATCGACATCATCACCGGCACTCTGGGCAAGGCCATGGGCGGCGCGCTGGGTGGCTTCACCTGCGCCAGCGCCGAGGTGATCGAACTGCTGCGTCAGCGCTCGCGTCCGTACCTGTTCTCCAACTCACTGCCGCCGCACGTGGTCGCCGCCGGCATCAAGGCGTTCGAGATGCTCGCCGCCGCCGATGACCTGCGCGGCACGCTGGCCGAGAACACCGCCTACTTCCGCGAGAAGATGACCGCTGCCGGTTTCGACGTGAAGCCGGGCGTGCACCCAATCAGCCCGGTGATGCTGTACGACGCGCCGTTGGCACAGAAGTTCGCCGAGCGTCTGCTGGAAGAAGGCATCTACGCGATCGGCTTCTTCTTCCCGGTGGTGCCCAAGGGCCAGGCACGCATCCGCACCCAGATCAGCGCCGCGCACAGCCGCGAGCACCTGGATCGCGCGATCGATGCCTTCACCCGCATCGGCAAGGAGCTGGGCGTCATCAAGGGCTGAGCATCGCCTGCACGAAAAACAAGACAGGCGCCTAAACGGCGCCTGTTTTCGTTTCCCGGTAGAGCGGAGTCATGCTCCGCTGGAGTCCTACCGACAAAGCCTGCTGTAGAGCGGAATCATGCTCCGCTGGGGCCTTGCCACCTGCCGAGCATGGCTCGGCACTACATCAAGATGCTCAGTTCTTGGCCGGCTTGGCTGCGGCGGCCGTAGCCGGCGCCGGTGCACCCTTGGCAACGCGGATGCCGTTGGCCTTCATCCACGCGTCGAACTGGTCGGCGCTCATCCGCTTTTCGCCCTGCTGCATCAGGAAGCGGTAATTGCCCAGCGCATCCTTCTCCACCACCGGCGCGGTCGCCGTTACCGTGACTTCATCGCCACCGGCCTTGACCTGCTTGCCTGAGGACGCACAGCCGGCGAGAACCACGGCCGATGCCAGCAGCGCCGAAATGCCTGATACACGGATGAGCGTTTGCATGGCCCTGACCTCAGTGAATTAGAGCACCAGTCTAATGCATCACTACAGCAAGTCCAGCTATTCCACTGAATTTGTTGAACTAATTACCGTATTCAGTGAGAGCGGTATCGCATTCCCTGCGGCCAGCGCATTCAGTTCCGCCTGATCCAGCTCGCGCCACTGTCCCTTGGCCAGTTCACCCAGTTGCACCGGCCCGATCGCGACCCGCATCAGCCGCAGCACCTCAAAGCCCAGCACTTCCAGCAGACGACGAATATGCCGGTTGCGGCCTTCGTCCAGCACCACCTCCAGCCACGCGGTGCGCTGGCCGTGACGCAGCACCTGCACTGAATGCGCGGCCAGGTGCTCGCCCGCATCATCCACCCCTTCCTGCATGCACGCCAGCTGCCGTGCATCGGGCAGCGCATCCACCTGCACGTGGTAGGTCTTCAGCGGGCCGGTTGCCGGGTCGGTCAGGCGCGCAGCCCATTCCGGGTCGTTGCTGAAAAGCAGCAGGCCCTCGCTGGCACGGTCCAGCCGCCCCACCGGCGCAAGCCACGGCAGGCCCGCGCCTTCAAGGCAGCGATAGACCGTGTCCCGGCCCTGCTCGTCCTGCACCGTGGTCACCAGCCCGCGCGGCTTGTTCAGCGCCAGGTACAGCCGCCGCGTCGTGGTCAGCGGCTGGCCGTCGAGCAGCACTTTGTTGCGGCTGGCCACCACCGGAAATTCGGGGTCACGAATCACCCGCCCGTCCACGCAGACACGCCCATCAAGCACGCGCCGTGTCGCCTCGCTGCGTGAGCAGATGCCGGCCTTGGACAGCACCCGCGCCAGGCCGTGGCGCACCTGCGTGCCATTGCCACGGGAATGCGAACGCCCGCCTGGTTTAGCCGGGCGGGCGTTCGGTTGATGCGGAGGCTTGCGGGAGGCCATGCGTATCCAGGGCGGCTCCCGCCGCCTTACTTGACCTCGGTGGCCGGCTGCGCGGCAGGCGCGGCGGCTTCGGCCGGAACCGGGCGTGCCTTGACCACACGCACACCGCGCGCCTTCATCCAGGCGTCGAACTCCTCGGCGGTCATGCGCTTGCCGTTCTGGCTCATGTCAAAGCGCCAAGGCGTGTTGTCGAATTCAGTCTGCGGCTTGTAGGCGGCCGGGCCGTTGGCGTTGACCGCCGGGCGTGCCGGCATCGCGCTGGCCACGTTGTTGCAGCTTTCCACGCGCAGGCGCATCAGCACGCGGTCCAGCGATTCCTCGCCACCGCCGCTGAGCACGCCCGAAGGCAGGCCGAGCTGGCCCGGACGCACATACAGCTCCGAAGCCACCGGTGCGATGACCGTCGCCGGCAGCGGCGCGGCCGGGATCGCACTGGCCGAACAATCCACTGCTGCATGGGCGGCAGGCACGGCGGCCAACACGACAAGACCAGCCAGGGCAATACGCAGCATCGGATTTCCATTAAATCAGGGGAACGCGGCGAGTGTAGGCAGCGCCTGCACCGCTTTCAACCGTTATCTGCGACCAGCGGCCAAGCCTGTGCGCGGGCGCAAAAAAACAAGGCCCGGCAGATGCCGGGCCTTGCTGTGTTTCAACCGAAGCGTCCGATTAGTTCTGGACGTTCAGCTCGGTACGACGGTTCTTGGCGCGACCTTCCGGATTGTCCGAACCATCCGGGTTGGTGTTCGGGGCAATCGGACGGCTCTCGCCGTAGCCGATCGGGCCCTGCAGACGCGAAGCCGACACACCGTTGGTGGTCAGGTAGTCGTACACGGTCTTGGCGCGACGCTCAGACAGCTTCTGGTTGTAAGCGTCGGTACCCTTCGAGTCGGTGTGACCGGCAACTTCAACGCGCAGATCCGGGTAACGCTTCAGGATCTCGGTGGCTTCGCTCAGGATCGAAACAGCATCCGGACGCAGGGTGGCCTTGTCGAAGTCGAAGTTCACGCCCTTCAGGTCGATGGAGACCGGCACCGGGCAACCGTCCGGACCGATGGTCTGACCCGGCTGCGAATCCGGGCACTTGTCGTCGCAGTTGTTGACGCCGTCACCGTCGTCATCCAGGTCGGCGCAGCTCGGAGCAACCGGAGCCGGAGCAACGGCAGCAACCGGGGCCGGGCCCAGCGGAATCACGACGCCGACCGAAGCCAGCACGTCGCCGAACCAATCCGGACGATCGTTGTCGGTGCTGAACTGACGCACGCTCTGGTCGTCGAAGTCAGCGCGGTAAGCCAGTTCGGCACGAACGGCAACACGCTTTTCGAAGGTGGTCTGCAGACCGACGCCGACCTTGGCAGCCAGGTTGCCGTCCTTGCGGTCCTTCAGCTCACCACCGGTGGTCAGGTATTCCTCTTCCGACTTCTGGTAGCCCAGGCCAGCCAGCAGGTACGGGTTCCAGCCGCGGCCTTCATTGATGAAGTGGCGACGCAGATCCAGCGACACGCCGTACTGCGACCAGTTCTGGTCCTGGTTGTCGTCGAAATTCGGGTTCTGATAGTTCAGCTCACCGTCCAGCGACCAGTTCGGGCTGATGAACTTGCCCAGACCCAGCGTGGCGAACGGAGCGTCGTTGGTGCCACGGTCGCCGTCCTGGAAGTTGAAACCGGCCGAACCGGTCAGGTACCAGCGGTCGTCGAATTCCTGAGCCGAAGCGGCCTGGGCAAAAGCCAGACCACCCAGCAGCGCGGCGGTAAGGATCTTCTTGTTCATGAAATACAGCTCCTTGTTTCGGGGGTATGAAACCGGTAGAGGCATGGTCCAGCACAGCGATATTCGTCGCGTTCAGAGACGGCCGTTTCCGCACGCCATCGCGAGGCAGATTATGCGCTGGCCCGTGAAGACGATGTTAACGGCCATATAACAAATGAAGCGGCCACCAGACCTCCACGTGTCCGGCTGGGCGAACCGTATACAGCTTCATCAAGGGGCGCAATAGTCAGCCATGGCAAGGGTTCTGGCGTTATTGCTGCATTGCGGGTGGTTGCATCCGGCAAACCCCCGGAAACACGGGCTGCGTCGGCCGGTTACCGCCAGCTGAACCGTTTGCTGGGTATGATCATTTGGCCCCCAAGCAACGGAACTTTTCCGCATGAAAGCGATTGGCCTCACCCAGTACCTCCCCATCGACGACGCCCGCTCCCTGCAGGATTTCGACCTGCCAGCTCCCGCCGCGCCGCAGGGCCAGGATCTGCTTGTGCAGGTACACGCGGTTTCGGTGAATCCGGTCGATACCAAGCTGCGTGCGCCCAAGGCGCAACAGGAAGACCCGCCGCGTGTACTGGGGTTTGATGCTGCCGGCACGGTGCTGGCGGTCGGGCCGGAAGTCACCGCCTTTGAGGTGGGGGACGAGGTCTATTACGCAGGCGATGTCACCCGTCCGGGCTGCAACGCACAGTTGCAGCTGGTGGACGAGCGCCTGGTTGGCCGCAAGCCCAATACGCTGGATTTCGCCGAGGCCGCCGCGCTGCCACTGACCACGCTCACCGCCTGGGAACTGCTGTTCCAGCGCATGCCTTACCAGCTGGACGGCAAACGCCATGTTGGCAAGGTGCTGCTGGTGATCGGCGGGGCTGGCGGCGTGGGCTCCATCGCCATACAGCTGGGCCGCCATGCCGGCTTCACCGTGGTCGCTACCGCCTCGCGGGAGGAATCGTTGCAGTGGTGCCGGCAGCTGGGCGCCGACCATGCCATCGACCACCGCCAGCCGCTTGCTCCGCAGTTGCAGGCGGTAGGCATCACCCAGGTGGACGCGGCACTGAACCTGGCCAACACCGACCTGTACTGGCAGCAGCTGGGTGAACTGCTGGCGCCGCAGGGCCATGTCGGGCTGATCGTGGAGCCGGCCGGCGAGTTGCGCATCGGCGATCCCTACAAGGCCAAGTGCATCGGCATCCACTGGGAATTCATGTTCGCGCGGGCCCGCTTCCGGACCGCCGACATGATCGAGCAGCACCGCATCCTGACCCGCGCCGCCAGCCTGATCGATGCCGGCGAACTGCGCACCACCCTGACCCGGCGCCTGGGAGCGATCAACGCCGGCAACCTGCGCCAGGCCCATCAGCTGCTGGAGTCCGGCAGCAGCATCGGCAAGCTGGCGCTGGAAGGCTGGGACTGAGCAGCGACCCAGGCCACATCAGGATGTGCAACCGGCAGCGCGCGGTGTCGCGGCGCGCTGCCCTACCCCGTCACGGCAAGGCACCGCCTCCTTATCTTCTCTGGCAATGTTCACTTCAACGTTCCTGCTGCGCCTGGCGCAGCTGCTGGCCGGCTTGTTCCTGTTCGGCATCGCTTCTTCGCTGATGATCCGGGCGGGTATCGGCATCGCGCCGTGGGATGTGCTCAGCCAGGGCATCTCCCTGCGCAGCGGCTGGTCGTTCGGGCTGGTGACCAACCTGGTCGGCGCAGTGGTGCTGTTGATGTGGCTGCCACTGCGGCAGAAGCCTGGACTGGGCACCGTGCTGAACGTGTTGATCATCGGCCCCAGCGCCCAGCTCGGCCTGTGGTTGCTGCCAGCGGTCACCGGCCTGTTCTGGCAGATGCTGGTGTTCGGCGCCGGGCTGGTGCTGCTGGCCATCGCCACCGGCCTCTACATCGGTGCCCGCTTTGGGCCGGGGCCACGCGATGGCCTGATGACCGGGCTGCATGCACGCACCGGCTGGGCGATCTGGCGGGTACGTACCTTGATTGAAGCCAGCGCGCTGGGCGTTGGCTGGTGGCTGGGCGGCAACGTCGGCCTGGGCACGCTGGCCTTCGCGCTGCTGATCGGCCCGTTGTGCGGGCTTACCTTGCCGCTGTTCGACCGAGGCAACAGGGCCGTGGCCCCAGCCGCCACCTGAGCGGTAGTGCTGCCCAGCCATGCTCGGCAGGAGGCCCCCAGCCCGGGCGCACAGGTCGATCCATGAGGAGCTCCTTCCGCTGAGTGTTACCTGGTGGCAACGCCGGTGGCGCTTTGCCGAGCATGGCTCAGCACTACCGGGGGTCAGGGGTGCCCGGCCTACTTGCGGACGCGCAGCACCTGGTCGCGGATGTACCAGTCACGCAACGCCACGCCAGCAGCGGCACGACGCGCTGAAACAGTAGCAGCCGCGTCCGGCACCGTGCCTTCGGGCCGCACCTGGCGCGGGCTGTGCCAGGCATGCAGCAGTGGTGCATGCAACGGCATCAGCATGCCTTCGGCCGTATACATCCGGTCGAACTGGGCCAAGGCCTGACCGCCATCGCCCGGCGCCTGCCACAGGTTGCGCCCGGTGGCGAAGTAGCGCTGGCCAGGCACTGCCAGCGACACCAGGGTTGGAATCAGGTCCGCATGACCGGCGAAGGCGCGGGTATCCGGGCCGGCACCGGCAGGCGCATAGGCATCCGGAACCCGCAGCCATGCAAACACGCGGTCCACATCGGGTTGTTCGGCCGGCAGGTCGTAGCGGTAATGGGTGCGCAGATTATGGTCGCCGGCTGCGGCGATGATGGTGCGTTCGCCCAGCGGCCCTTGTCGCAGCGTCTGCACGAAGCCGCCGAATTCGTCAGCCTGGTACTGGTAGGTGGCCAACATGCTGCGCAGCTCGGCCTTGTCGTCCAGCGCGCGCGGGCCCAGCGCGGCAGGGTCCAGCGGCAGGTTGCGGCGCGGCGTATCCAGCTCGAACGGCGGGTGGTTGGTGGTGGTCAACAACACCAGGAACAACCGCTCCCCCTTGGCATCGGCCTGCACCAGCAGGTCCTCGGCGAAGCGGAACAGCCAGGCGTCATACAAGCCCCAGTCAGTGCCATGGGCATCGGCAAAGCGCGCACGGATATCGCGCGCGTCGTACACGCGGTCGAACCCCTGGCGGGTGAAGGCAGTGCCGATCTCGCGCCAGTCGCTGCCGCCGCCATACAGGAACACGGTGCGATAGCCGGCCCGCTTGAAGGGCAGCGCCGCCGAAGTATCAAACGACAGCCGCGCGTTGCGGCCACCGGTAAGCGGTGTGATCGGCGACCCCAGCAGCAGGTTTTCCAGCTGCGGGTGAGTGCCGTTCTGCCCGGAGATGAAGTTGTCGAAGCGATGGCCGTAGGCCAGCTCGGCACGCAATCGGCCCAGCAGATCATTGCCGGGGCCATCGCTGAACAGCAGGTCCTGGCCGAACGATTCCAGCAGTCCCATTACCACGTGCGGGGACTGGGCCAATGCCCGTGGCTGGCCCGGCGCCACCGGAAACAGCGCGGCGCGCACCTGCTCCGGCTCACCGGAAGGCAGACCGGCCACACGTGCGGCCTCCTCCAGGCTGGCAAAGCCAAGGCGACGAACACCGACCAGCGGATCGGCACCAATGTCGGTTTCCTTGGCGCGGATGCGCGCGGCGCGATACAGGGTCAAGGGCGCGTTGAGTACCAGCGCGTTGACGAAAGGATCCGCCGACACGGTCACATCGCGCCGTACCAGCGGGAATGTCCCCACGCTGCCACGTGCCAGCAACACCAGCAGCACGCATTGCACGACCAGCAGGCTGATCCTGCCCCAGTTGCCGCCGGCCTTGGGCCAGCGCGCGCCCAACCAGTGACCAGCGCGCGGCACGCTCCAGTGCAGCACCAGCGCCGCCACGCCCAGGCCGAACAAGCCGGGGATGACCGGATAGTCCTGCCAGACGGTTTCCAGGATGGCCCCGGTGTCGTCTTCGAACATGCCGAACACGATCGGATCAAAGCGCGTCTTATAGAACGCGTAATAGAAGTGTTCGCAGACGGACAACAGCACGAACGACAGCAGCACGCCGACCAGCATCCACTGCGCCCAGCGTACCGCCCGCCCGCGCCAACCAATCAGCCACAGCGGCGCCATCAGCAGGCCCACCAGCAGCGCGGCGGCCGCGCCGGCCACCAGGTCATAGCGCAACCCCTGCAACAACGCCGGCCACAGCAGCTCGTTGCCCCGCTCGGCGCCGGCATAGGCAACCCACAGGCACAGGCGCGCCACCGCGCCGAGCGCGGCAGTTGTGGCAACCAGCAGCCACAGCCGCGGGAACAGCCGCGCCGTTTGTGAAGGCAGGGAACGTGCGTGCATTGACAATCAATCCTTGACGACTGCTGCCCGATCGTGGGCGAGCGGCGCGCATTGTAATCACTCGGTCATGGATTGCAGTACTCAAGCCCTCGTCCACGCCGAGGATTGAGTACGCCTGCATTGCCAGTCAGAATGGGGACATTCCATACGCAAGCGTATCCACATGACGCCAGCCACTGATTCCGCCTATCCGCACCTGTTCGCGCCGCTGGACCTGGGCTTCACCCAGTTGCGCAACCGCATCCTGATGGGCTCGATGCACACCGGCCTGGAGGATCACGTCCGGGACTTCCCCAAGCTGGCCGCCTACTTTGGCGAGCGCGCCGAGGGCGGCGCTGCGCTGCTGGTCACCGGTGGCTTCTCGCCGAACGTGGTGGGCTGGCTGGCGCCATTCGGCAGCAAGCTGTCCTGGCCGTGGGAAGTGGGCCGCCACCGTCAGGTAACCGCCGCCGTGCACAGCCATGGCGCCAAGATCTGCATGCAGCTGTTGCATGCCGGCCGCTATGCCTACCACCCGCTGCAGGTGGCGCCGTCAAAGTTGAAAGCGCCGATCAACCCGTTCACCCCGCGTGCGCTGACAGCACGAGGTGTCGAGCGACATATCAATGATTACGCCCGTGCCGCCCGGTTGGCCCGTGACGGCGGCTACGACGGCGTCGAGGTGATGGGCTCGGAAGGCTATCTGATCAACGAGTTCATCGCTCCGCGTACCAACAAGCGCAACGATGCCTGGGGCGGTGATCCGGCCAAGCGCATGCGCTTTGCGGTGGAGATCGTGCGCCGCATCCGCGAAGCCTGCGGCCCGGACTTCATCATCATCTACCGGCTGTCATTGCTGGACCTGGTCCAAGACGGCAGCAACTGGGAAGAAGTCCTGCTGCAGGCCAAGGCCATCGAAGCCGCTGGCGCCACCCTGATCAACTCCGGCATCGGCTGGCATGAGGCACGCGTGCCGACCATCGCCACCTCGGTACCGCGTGCGGCCTTCACCGGCGTTACCGCCAAGCTGCGCCCGCATGTGAACGTACCGGTGATCGCGGTCAACCGCATCAACATGCCCGACGTGGCCGAACGGGTGCTGGCCGACGGCCATGCCGACATGGTGTCGCTGGCGCGCCCGTTGCTGGCTGATCCGCAATGGCCGGCCAAGGCCCGCGCCGGCAAGGCCGAAACGATCAACACCTGCATCGCCTGCAACCAGGCCTGCCTGGACCATATCTTCGTCAACAAGCGCGCCACCTGCCTGGTCAACCCACGCGCCGCGCATGAAACCGAACTGGTCTACCGCCCGACCACCGCACCCAAACGCGTGGCGGTGGTCGGCGCAGGCCCGGCCGGACTGGCCTGCGCCACGGTGGCGGCCGAGCGCGGCCACAAGGTCACCCTGTTCGATGCCGCCAGCGAAATCGGCGGCCAGTTCAATGTGGCCAAGCGCATTCCCGGCAAGGAAGAGTTCCACGAGACGCTGCGTTACTTCCACCACCGGCTGACCGATACCGGCGTGGACCTGCGCCTGGATACGCACGTGGATGCCGGCGCACTGGCTGGTTTCGATGAAGTCGTCATCGCCACCGGCATCTCGCCACGCAAGGTGGATTTCCCCGGAGCCGACCACCCGATGGTGGTGAACTACCTGGATGTGCTGCAGGGACGGGTCACCGCCGCCGACAAGGTGGCGATCATCGGCGCCGGTGGCATCGGCTTCGACGTGGGTGAATTCCTGGTGCATGAAGGCCAATCGCCCTCGCTGGATACCGCGCGCTGGATGGCCGAATGGGGCGTGGATCCGACCTTCGAAAAGCGTGGCGCCCTGGTCAAGCCGCAGCCCGAAGCGCCCGCACGCAAGGTCTGGCTGCTGCAGCGCAGCCCGGGCAAACCCGGCGCCCGCCTGGGCAAGACCACCGGCTGGATCCACCGCGCCACGCTCAAGGCCAAGCACGTGGCCATGCTGGGCGGCGTGGAGTATCTGGGCGTGGATGACCACGGCCTGCGCATCCGCGTGGACGGCCAGGAACAGCTGCTCGATGTCGGCAACGTGGTGATCTGCGCCGGCCAGGAGCCGCAGCGCGAACTGGCCAATGCGCTGCAGGCCGGTGGTCGCAACGTGCACATCATCGGTGGCGCCGACGTGGCGGCAGAGCTCGATGCCAAGCGCGCGATCGATCAGGGCAGCCGTCTGGCGGCGGCGCTCTGACCTCGTGAACTGTTGAGAGCAAAGTTCCCTTCTTCAATCCCCGGCGCGCGCTGCGCCGGGGGAATATCCAGGACAGTGCAGTTACCCTCCCTGCGCCGATCCGCTCACGCAATCTCACTTTAAATCACAAATCCATCACACTTCGACCCCTGCAACAAACCTGAATGTCAAGAAAGGCCATTCAGGATGAGTTTGGGTTCCGCCCCCTACCTTGCGCGCACTTCATCGCTCACCCACCAGTTCTGGTGAGCAAGGCGCGGACCTCCCCCAACTACTTGAGGGCCGCCCACGGGGCGGCCCCGATGCCACGGCCGCCTCCCCATAACGCCAAGCCTTCAGTCGACCGGTTCCATTCGTTTCAAGGAACAGGCGAGCTGCGGCCCATACGGAGCAAGGAGATTTATGAAACTGGCCTGGATTCTCTGGCTGTCACAGATGTTGCCGCAGCCTGCCGCCGACTCGCTGTGTCTGAGCACCACCGTTTACCTGGAAGCCCGCGACCAGACCCTTCGCGGCCAGCAGGCCGTGGCCGAAGTCGCCCTGCGGCGACTGGACAGCGGTCTGTGGGGTGACTCGATGTGCAAGGTGGTGACCGCGCGCAAGCAGTTCGCCCCGACCCTGGTTGCCCCCGGCACCCAGCTGCGCAACAACGACGCCTGGGCCGAGGCGGTGGACGTGGCCTTTGCCGCCGAACGCAACTGGGCGCTGCCGGCCGGTGAGCGCAAGGAAATCGTGCCTGGCGCCAGCCATTTCGCGGCGCTGTCCATTGCCAGCCCCAGCTGGCGCAATGCCTACCAGGTCGCCACCATCGGCGGGCACACCTTCTTCAAGGTGCAATCGCTCAAGCCGCGCGCGTCCTGAAACACATCTTTCTTCACGGTCATACCAGTCACCACGCCGCAGCAACGCGGCGCTGGCGATAATGCGGGGACTTTTCACCCCGAGGTACCCGATGAAGCTCTACACCAAACCCGGCGCCTGCTCCCTGGCCGATCACATCGCGCTGATCTGGTCCGGCCTGCCCTTCGATGTGCAGATCGTGGACCACGCGACGATGAAGTCGCCGGCCTACCTGGCCATGAACCCGGCTGGTGCGGTGCCGGTGCTCGAAGACGGCGGCTGGGTGCTGACCCAGAACGCGGCCATCCTGCATTACATCTGCGACAAGGCACCGGGCGCCGGCCTGGACGGCGGCACCGATCCGCGCACCCGTGCCGAAGTGAACCGCTGGCTGTCCTTCGTCAACGCCGACCTGCACCCGGTGTACTACCCGATCTTCGGCTCGACCAAGTACCTGGAAGACGAAGCGGTCATCGCCCGCACCCAGCAGAACTCGCGCGACAAGCTCAAGGCCCTGTACCAGCGCCTCAATGACCGACTGGCGCAGGTCGACTGGCTGGGCGGCACGCCGCGTCCGTCCATCGCCGACGCCTACACCTTCGTGACCCTGCGCTGGGCACGTGGCCTGCAGTTGGACCTGGCCGGCATGGACGCACTGGACCGCTTCGAGCAGCGCATGCAGGCCGATCCGGCCGTGCAGGCGGCAATGAAGGCCGAAGGCCTGAGCTGAGGCCGCACGCCAACGCATGAAAGCCAACGGGCCGCCGGTTGCATGACCGGCGGCCCGTCGCGTTTCAGGGCACTGCCAAGAAGGCCGGGTTTCAACGCACCGACAATGTCGCCAGCAACTGCGGCTTGTCACGATAGAGCGCCGGGTACTGTCGCTTCAGCGCTTCGATCTTGGGCAGGTCGTTGATGCGGATGTACAGCGCGTCCGGATGCAGCGTGAGGTAATTCTGGTGATAAGCCTCCGCCGTATAAAAGCGCTTGCCGCCATCAACCCGCGTCGCCAGCGCTGTCCTGAACACACCACTGCGCTGCAACTGGTCGATGTAGGCCAACGTCGCCGCGCGTTGTGGTGCGTCGTCCGCATAGACCGCCGAACGGTACTGGCTGCCACGGTCCGGCCCCTGCCGGTCCAGCTGCGTGGGGTCATGCACGACCGAAAAGAACACCTGCATCAACTGCGCGTAACTGACCTGCGCCGGATCGTAGGTCACCTGCACGGCTTCGGCGTGACCGGTATCACCACGGCTCACCCGCGGATAACTGGCATCGGCCGCACTGCCGCCGATGTAACCGGACACCGCGCTCTCCACGCCCTTAACGTGCTGGAACACGCCCTGCACGCCCCAGAAGCAACCGCCGGCGAAAACCACGCGCGCACGGCGGACGCCGGGCTGCTGCAGATCAGCAGTGCCACTGGGCGCGGGAACGTTCACCGTTGCCGATGCGGCATGCACGGGGCGATCAAGGCTGAACACTCCGAGCAGCAGCAGGCCCGCGATCAAGGCGGCAATGCCGCCGGCAATCAATTTGTCCATTGCGGGTTTCATCGCTGGCCTCCGTGGTTCAACCAAACGTAAAGGCATAGGCGCGCACGCCCGGGTCGAGAAATTCGATCTCGAAGCTGCGCTCCTTCACTTCGCCGTCCTGGCGTATCAGCTGGTACAGGCGGTTGCCGTCCACCTTTCCATCGCCATCGGCAGTCACGTCGCCGCCCGCCATCGCAGCCGGTGCGTGCCCGTCGATGCGCACCTTGAACCGCACCGGCTTGCCGGCCACCTGCGGCGCCAGCACCAGATGCAGATCACGCGCATGGAAGCGGAATGCGATGCGTCCACCTGCCTGCTGCAACTGCGCGTCTTCGTCATCGACGACCCAGCGCCCACCCAGTGCCCATTGATTGAGCGTCAACGTGGCCGGCACGGTGTAGTCGAACGCGCTGTCGGCACGTTGCCCGCCCGGTGAAGCGAAGTGCTCGGCACGCGCGTGGCCGATATAGGTTTCAGGCGACTTGAGGTTGCCCATGTCCGCCTCGCGCTCCACGCCACTGCGCGCAGCGGACATCGTCATTGCCGGTGCGACGTCACCGGGCAGCGTGTTGCCCGCTTCGCGCAACAGCTGGCGGATGATCTGTTCGGACTGTGCGTAGTTGCCTTCGCCGAAGTGATGGGCGCGGATCTGTCCCTGCGCATCGATGAAGTAGTGCGCGGGCCAGTAGCGGTTGTTGAAGCCGCGCCAGATCGCGAAATCATTGTCGAGCGCCACCGGATAGCTGACGCCAAGATCCTCCACCGCGCGCTGCACGTTGCGCACATCACGCTCGAACGCGAACTCCGGCGCATGCACGCCGATCACCACCAACCCATGATCGCGATAGCGCTGCGCCCATTCGCGCACATGCGGCAGCGCACGCAGGCAGTTGATGCAGGAGTACGTCCAGAAATCGACCAGCACCACCTTGCCGCGCAAACCCTGCGCATCCAGTGGCGGGCTGTTGAGCCAGCCAGTGGCGCCGGCCAGTGACGGCAGCGAACCTTCGACCGGCAGCGCCGGCATCGCGGCATCGTTGCCGGACATCATCATCATCGAGCTACCCACCGCCGCTTCCTGTGCGGGAAGCACATCGAGCAGGCCCTGCTCCAGGCGCGCGGTACTCACCGTCGACAGCCGGGTCAGCGCACCGGTGTCCCAGCCCATCGCAATGGCGACCACTGCCAGCAACGCGGCAACGCCCAGCCCGCGCCGGATCCACTCACCGGCCCCCAGGTGCCGCTTCAATGCGGCGAACACGCGGCCGCCAATCCACACCGCCAGCGCCAACGACGTCGCCGCCCCCAGCGCATACGCCAGCAACAACCCGCTGGTGCCGACGTTCGCGCCCTGCAACGCTGCGCCGGTGAGTATCAGTCCAAGGATCGGCCCGGCACACGGCGCCCACAGCAGGCCGGTGGCCACACCGATCAACAACGAACTGCCGATCCCGCCACGCCCTTCGTCAGCCGACGCACTGAGCCGCACGCCCAGCCGCTGCAACGGTGACAACAAGCGATTGGCCAGTGCAGGCCACAGCAAGGCCAGCGCGAACACCGCCATCACCACCAGGGCGATCCAGCGCCCGACCTGGTTGGCCTGCACCACCCATTGGCTGCCGACCGCTGCCAGGCTGGCCACGACCGCGAACATCAGTGCCATGCCGACCAGCAACGGAAGTCCGCTGCGCAGAAACGGCCGATCCGAGCGCGCGAACACGAACGGCAACACCGGCAGGATGCACGGGCTGAGGATGGTGAGCACACCACCGAGGTAGGCCAGCAGAAGCAGCATGGAAGCGTCCTTATGCGGAATCGAAGATGGCGGCGCTCAGGCCGCAATGAAGTTCATGGCCACGCCGTTCATGCAGTAGCGCAGTCCGGTCGGACGCGGGCCATCGTTGAAGACATGACCCAGGTGACCGCCACAGCGCCGGCAATGCACCGCTACCCGCAGCATGCCGAAGGTGGTGTCGCGGTCCTCGCCGACCGCACCATGCAGCGGCGCCCAGAAACTGGGCCAACCGGTGCCGCTGTCGAACTTGGTGGCTGATGAGAACAACGCCAGTGCGCAGCCGGCGCAATGGAAGGTGCCGCGTCGGTGTTCGTCGTTGAGCGGGCTGCTGAAGGCACGTTCGGTGCCCTGCCCGCGCAGCACCGCGTACTGCGCGGGCGTCAGCTGCTGCCGCCATTGGGCATCGCTGCGCATGACTTCGAAGTTGCCCCGGCTGGCAGGCGACACCGGTGCCGCCCGGCCGCAGGCCCCCAGCCCAAACAGGCTGGCCGCGGCCACTGCGCCACCGATGCCCAGCAGCTTGCGACGGGTGAGGGACATGACCGGTCTCCAGACAGAAGCGACAGGTGCATGCTGCGCCCCGGCCGGTCAACGAATCCTCACGCAGAGTTAAATTTTCCGTGACACATCGCCGGCGATATCCGCCGACAATGGAGCCCATCTTCCCGCCGGCCAGTCCTGTCGATGAGCAGTGCAAAACGTGTCCTGATCGTCGAGGACGATGTCCACATCGCCAGCCTGCTGCGCATGCATCTGCGCGATGAGGGTTATGAGGTCACGCACGCGGCTACCGGCGACGAAGGCCTGCGCCTGCTCGAGGAAACGGCGTGGAGCGCACTCGTACTGGACCTGATGCTGCCCGGCGTGGACGGCCTGGAAATCTGCCGGCGCGCACGTGCGATGACGCGATACACGCCCATCATCATCACCAGTGCACGCGCCAGTGAAGTGCATCGCATCCTCGGCCTGGAGCTGGGTGCCGACGACTACCTGGCCAAACCATTCTCGATGCTGGAGCTGGTGGCGCGGGTCAAGGCGTTGTTGCGGCGGGTCGAGGCGATGGCACAGAACGCGCGCATCGATGCAGGCGAGATCAACATCGCCGGCATCCGTATCGATCCGATCGCGCGCACCGCGCAGGTGGATGGCAACGCACTGGACCTGACCCCGCGCGAATTCGACCTACTCTATTTCTTCGCCCAGCATCCGGAGCAGGTGTACTCGCGGATGGACCTGCTCAACCAGGTCTGGGGCCATCGCCACGACGGCTACGAACACACCGTCAACACCCACATCAACCGCCTGCGCAACAAGATCGAGCGTGACCCGGCTGCACCGCAGCGCATCCTCACCGTGTGGGGGCGCGGCTACAAGCTGGCCGGTGGTGACGGGAGCGGCGCATGAACCGGCTGACCCTCTCCCAACGCCTGTCGGTGGCGTTCTTCGGGCTGCTACTGATCTGCTGTGGCGCATTGGCGTGGATCCAGATGCGCAGCACGCGCATGCACGAGCAGGAAACCGTGCAGCGTCTTTCCCGTGGGCTTGCCGAACATATCGCACGCAGTGGCGAGCTGATGGATGCACGCGGCATGCGCGATGGTGAAGTGCGCGCACTGTTCGGTAAACTGATGGCGGTCAACCCCAGCGTCGAGGTCTACCTGCTTGATGACCAGGGCCGAATCCTCGGCCATGACGCACCCGATGGGCATCTCAAACGCGACCGTGTCGACCTGGCACCCGTGCAGGCGCTGCTTGCCGGCGCGCCTTTGCCCATCCTCGGCGATGACCCTCGCAGCAACGGACGCAAGGTCTTCAACGCCGCACCGCTGCGTGTGCAGGGCAAGCAGGTCGGCTACATCTACGTGGTGCTGGTCGGCGAGCAACGCGAAGCACTGGCAGCAGATATCGCGGCCAATGCCAGCCTGCGAACCACGCTGTGGTCGCTGGCAATCGTGGCAATCATTGGACTGCTGGCCGGCGTCATCGCCTTCCGCTGGGTGACCCGGCCACTGCGCCAACTCACCCGCGATATCCAGGCCTTCGACGTCGAAGGCGGCGCTCCGGCACTACCCGTGCCTGCCGCACCGCTGCGGCCCGGTGAGCGTGACGAGCTCACCATCCTGCAGCACAGCTTCACCCACATGGCGCAGCGCATCGGCGAGCAATGGCAGCAGCTGCGTCAGCAGGACCTGCAACGCCGTGAACTGGTCGCCAACATCTCCCACGACCTGCGCACGCCGCTGTCGTCGCTGCACGGCTATCTGGAAACGCTGGCACTGAAAGACGCCACGCTCAGTGCCGATGAGCGCCAACGTTACCTGTCCATCGCACTTTCGCAGAGCAACAAGGTCGGCCATCTGGCGCAGGCGCTGTTCGAACTGGCGCGGCTGGAGCACGGTGGCGTGGTGCTGGAACTGCAGGCGTTCTCGTTGCCGGACCTGGTGCAGGACGTGTTCCAGAAATTCGAGCTGGCCGCGCAGTCACGACGGCAATCACTCACCGCCGACATTCCCGCCGGACTGCCTGCGGTGGAAGCCGACCTTGGCCTGATCGAGCGCGTGTTGACCAACCTGCTCGACAACGCCATTCGTCACACGCCCGAAGGCGGCCACATCCAGGTGGCACTGCACGCTGCCGATGGACAGGTGCAGGTCACCGTTTCCGATAGCGGCCCCGGCATCGCACCGGAGCGGCACGCGCAGTTGTTCATCACTCCGCCCGCACTCGGCAGCCAGCGCCCGGACAGCGGCGGCCTTGGCCTGTTGATCGTGCACCGCATCCTGCAGCTGCATCACCGCTCCATCGCGCTGGCCGACAGCCGCGAAGGTGCGGTGTTCGTGTTCTCGCTGGCGACGGCCGGCAACCGCTCAGGCAACCGCTGAAGCGCCGATCGAAGCAGCGTGGTATCGGCGGCGCTGTCAGCCGATCTCGAGGATCACGTTGCCTTCGCCGTCGCGCAGCAGCGTCGGCTTCACCTCGACCTGCAGCCTGCCGCCCGGCAACGGATAGATGCCGCGTTCGGCGCGCATGTCCTGCAGCATCGCCCGCAGGCTGTCATCGGACAGCACGCAGCGTGCGCTGTCGTCGTCCAGTTGCAGGTCATCGGCCACGCCCGGCTCGAAGCGCCACTGCTGCTCGCGGCCCAGTACCACCAGCGGCTTGTCGTGAAGCAGGCGTAGCGGCAGCAGCTCCAGCACGCTGGCCACCTGCCCGGCGCCCAGCACCAGCGTCGTGATCTGTTCGTCCACCGACCAGTCCAGCGTTTCCACGAACAACATGCCGGTGCTGGAACCTTCACGCTGGCTGCCTGCTTCCACCTGCGCGGCCAGCGCCGGATCGGCCAGCAGCGAGTCGCGTTCAAGCTCGGTGATCCACAGCGGCATCGCCGGCATCAACACGTCCAGCACGCCCAGCGTCGACCAGCGCTTGATCGCCCCCATCTCGTCATCGGTCACCCCCACCAACTGTAGGAAGCTCAACCGGCCATTGGGCGTATCGATCGCCGGCAGCTGCGGGTCGGCCACGAGAGCCAGGTGGCGCAACTGCGTCTGGGCATCCTGCGCGATCGGGCCGTTGGCATCGAGATGGTGTCCTGTCTCGAACACGTTGCCGCTGCTGAACACATAGCGCGCCACATTCTGCAGCAGGTTCATTGGCCACAGCGGTGGCTCGCCATCCGGACCATCACCCGCCGCTGCGGCAAGGCGGAAGGTCAGCTCGAAACCGAAGCCGCTTTCGGCAAGGTCGTCGCTCTGCTTGTCGTACAGCTCGGAGAAGCCATAAGTGACGTAGTGCCAGTGCGGGCGCGGCACCTCGCTCCAGTAGATGCTGATGCCGTCCAGCGGGTCGTTGCCGCCCAGCGTGTAGGACAGCAGCGTGCCGTAATGCTTCGGCGTCTGCCCGGGATGCACCGCCGCCATTGCGGCATTGATGGCATCCCAGCCGGCCGTGCTGATGTCACCGCGGTGCTGCTGATCCATGCCGGGCACTCCACTGGGTACAAGCCGCCATCATAGTTCCGGTCCTGCGGCCCCATGACATACCCCGGACAGGGCCGCCGCAGGCAGGGCAGCGGCGCGACCGTCCGTCACGTCAGCACCAATGCCCGGGTTTCCTCGAGCCAACGGTTGGCGAAGGCCGGGCTCTTGGCCTTGCCCAGCGCCGAGGCCACTTCCGGCCACAGCTGTTCCAGCCCCACCGCGTTGCGGCTGCGCTCGATCTTGAGCTGGATCAGGTAGCCCTTCAGACCCAGGTGCTTGCGCACCGACTCGGCCATCCAGTCACGCAACTGCTGGTAGCGCAACGGGTCATCCCCGAGATGGGTGGTGAGCGGCACCGCCGGCTTGCGTTCGACGCTGCCTCCCACCACCTCGATCAGGCCCAGCGCCGCCAGCTGTTCCAGCACGTCGTCCGGCGCGCGCAGCCCCTGCGCCATCTGCTGCAGTTCGTGCCCGTCACGCTGCCCGTCCACCAGCAGCAGCACCGAACGCAACCCCGGCGCCAGGCGCAGGCCACGGTCCTCGATCTCACGACGGCCAGCCGCCGTCTTGGCATGAATCAGTGCCATTTCCCCTCCCACTTTGTGCATCGCAACCACGGCACGCGCAAACGCTGGCCGGGGCCCCCGCCCCGACTGACTTGCCTGTATACGTGCCGCCCCCTTGCGATCGCTGCGCCTGCGGCCTGCGCTATGTCCCCAGCGCGCGGCGGATTTCCTCCAGCGCGCCCGGATCGTCGAGTGTCGACAGATCGCCCGGGTCACGCCGTTCCGCCAATGCCTGCAGCGAACGCCGCAGCAGCTTACCTGAACGCGTCTTGGGAAGCGCGTTGACGATATGGATGTGCGCCGGCCGCGCCACCGCCCCCAGCGACGCGGTGACCCGCTGCATCATTTCCGCTGCCAGCATGGGCGCTTCCTCCGCGTCCGCGGCCTGCTTGAGAGTGACGAACACCAGCGGCACCTGGCCCTTCAATTCGTCATGCACGCCGATCACCGCCGCTTCGGCCACCCGCGGGTGCCCGCTGATGGCCTCCTCGATCTCCCGCGTGCCCAACCGATGGCCGGCCACGTTGATCACGTCATCGGTGCGGCCAAGGATGAAGGTGTAGCCGTCCTCGTCGCGGATGGCCCAGTCCAGCGAGCTGTACAGCAGCTCCTTGAAGTGACTGAAGTAACTCTTGAGGAAACGCTCATCGTCGTTCCACACCGTGCTCATGCAGCCCGGCGGCAGCGGTGGCTGGATCACCAGCACGCCCTTCTGCCCAGGCGCCACCTCCACCCCGCTCTGCTCGTCGATCACCTTCATCCTGTAGCCGAGGTTGGGAAAGCCGGGCGAACCGAACTTCACCGGCTTCATATCCACGCCAGGCAACAACGTCAGTGCGGGCCAGCCGGTTTCGGTCTGCCAGTAGTTGTCGATCACCGGCTTGCGCAGCGCGCCACTGATCCATTGCGCGGTGGGCTCGTCCAACGGCTCGCCGGCCAGGAACAGGTACTTCAGTTCAGACAGATCATGGCGGTCGATGAAGTCCACATCATGCTTCTTCAATACGCGGATCGCGGTAGGCGAAGAGAACATCGTGCGCACGCCGTACTGCTCGCACAGCGCCCACCAGATACCGGCGTCCGGATTGATCGGCAGGCCTTCGTACAACAACGAGGTGCAGCCGCCGATCAATGGCCCATACACGTTGTAGGAATGACCCACCGCCCAGCCGACATCGGACGTGGAAAACATCACCTGCCCCGGCGCGCAGTCGAACACGGTGCGCATCGACTGCGCCATCGCCACCGCGTAACCGCCAACATCGCGCTGCACGCCCTTGGGCTTGCCGGTGGTGCCGGAGGTGTACAGCAGGTAGCTGGGTTCGTTGGACTCCAGCCATTCCACCGGCACTTCGGCATCGCCCACCTGCGTACGCAGTGCTGCGTAGTCCTCATCACGCCCGGCGACCTTCGGCTCTGCCGCATCCAGACCACGCGACACGATCAGCACTTTCGGCGGAGGGCTCTGCGCTTCGGCGCAGGCAGCGTCCACCATCGCCTTGTACGGAATCACCTTGCCGCCGCGCATGCCGGCATCGGCGGCGATCAGCAGCTTGGGCTGTGCATCATCGATACGCAGCGCCAGGTTGTGCGCGGCAAAGCCGCCAAAAACGACCGAATGCACTGCACCGATGCGTGCGCAGGCCAGCATCGCGAACACCGCTTCTGCCATGTTCGGCATGTAGATGACGACACGATCACCGCGCCCCACATCGAGCTGTTTGAGCACGGCGGCGAAGGCATTCACTTCACGATGCAGTTCGCGGTAGGTGATCTCGCGGGTGATGTTGGTTTCGGTGGAAATGGCGACCAGTGCGAGCTGGTCGGCGCGCTCGACGAGATGGCGGTCCACCGCGTTGTAGCAGAGGTTGGTTTCGCCACCAACGAACCAGCGGCGGAATGGCGGGTTGGAGTAATCGAGGATCTGCTGCGGCGGGCGATGCCAGTGAATCGCCTTGGCCTCCTCGGCCCAGAATTCCTCGGGCGCCTCGATGGAACGGCGGTAGATCTGCTCGTACTGCATGACACCCTCCGGAACCTGCCTGATCTGAGCCGAGCATAGTCCGCAGCCGTCATCGTTCTCCTTGCGTCTTTGGTCTTAAGACCAAAGGCCAAAGCGGCCCTCACCCCACCCCCTCTCCCGCAAGCGGGAGAGGGGCTCGGAATGCATCGGCTCGCAGTGAACTGGCCCCTCTCCCGTGTACGGGAGAGGGGCTCGGAATGCGTCGACTCGCAGTGAACTGACCCCTCTCCCGCTTGCGGGAGAGGGGGTGGGGTGAGGGCTGCTTTGGCCTCAAAAAGGGCTTTCCGAAACAAACCCAACAACCTCCCCACTCACCGGATGCACAAACTGCAACCGGCACGCATGCAGCTGCACCCGCGCCGCCGGCTCCGCTCCGTACAGCACGTCGCCGATGATCGGATGCCCCAGACTCGCCATATGCAGCCGCAGCTGATGGCTGCGCCCGGTCACCGGCTCCAGCTCGACCCGCGTGCGTTGCGCTTCCACATCCCGCGCCAGCACCCGCCACCGCGTCAACGCCGGTTTGCCACGCTCGAAATCCACCATCTGCCTGGGTCGGTTCGGCCAGTCGCAGATCAACGGCAACGCGACTTCACCGGCATCACCTTCGATCAGCCCCTGCACCACGGCCTCGTAGCGTTTGCTGACCAGACGCTTCTCGAACTGGCTCGACAACGCCGCCTGCATTTCCTTGCCACGCGCATACAACATCAGCCCCGAAGTCACCTGGTCCAAGCGGTGCACCGTCAACGCATCCGGATACTGCGCCTGCAAGCGCGACACCAGGCAATCCTGGTTCTCCGGCAGGCGCCCGGGCACGGACAACAGGCCGGTCGGCTTCTCGGCCACCAGCAGCGCGTCGTCGATGTAATGCAGCGTGATTTCGTTGTTCATGCCATTCACAAAATTTGCAGCGGTAGTGCCGAGCTGGGCTCGACAGGGGCTCCATCGCTTATGCCACAACGGAGCATGGCTCCGCTCCACACATCATTCTTCCCCACAAAAAACGGGGAAGCCGAAGCTCCCCCGTTCATTGCGTCACACTGAACCGCTGCGGTTACAGCAGGTCGGCAACGCCAGCGCGCTCTTCTTCCAGCTCACCCAGGGTGATGTCGATGTACTTCTTGGAGAAGTCGTCGATCGGCAGGTCCTTGATGATCGTGTACTGGCCGTTCTCGGTGGTCACCGGGAAGCCGAACACCACACCTTCCGGGATGCCGTAGGAGCCGTCGGACGGCACGCCCATCGTCACCCACTTGCCGTTGCTGCCCAGCACCCAGTCATGGACATGGTCGATGGCGGCGTTGGCAGCCGAGGCAGCCGAGGACAGGCCACGGGCAGCGATGATCGCCGCGCCGCGCTTGCCAACGGTCGGGATGAAGTTGTTGGCGTTCCATTCCTGGTCGTTGATCAGCTCGGCCACCGAAGCGCCGCCGGTGGTGGCGAAGCGGTAGTCCGGGTACATGGTCGGGCTGTGGTTGCCCCACACGGTGAACTTCTCGAAGCTGTCCACGGTCTTGCCGGTCTTGGCAGCCAGCTGGCTCAGGGCACGGTTGTGGTCCAGGCGCAGCATGGCGGTGAAGTTCTTCGGGTTCAGGTCCGGAGCCGACTTCATGGCGATGTAGGCATTGGTGTTGGCCGGGTTGCCGACCACCAGCACCTTCACGTCACGCTTGGCGACGGCGTTCAGGGCCTTGCCCTGCACGGTGAAGATCTTGGCGTTTTCCAGCAGCAGGTCCTTGCGCTCCATGCCCGGGCCGCGCGGACGCGCGCCGACCAGCAGGGCCACGTCGACGTCCTTGAAGGCCACCAGCGGATCAGCGGTGGTCACCACGCCGGCCAGCAGCGGGAAGGCGCAGTCTTCCAGTTCCATGACCACGCCCTGCAGGGCGGCCTGGGCCTTTTCGTTGTCGATTTCGAGCAGCTGCAGGATGACCGGCTGGTCCTTGCCGAGCATTTCGCCGGAAGCGATGCGGAACAGCAGGGCGTAACCGATATTGCCGGCAGCGCCGGTTACGGCAACACGTACGGGTGCTTTCATGGGGGTTTCCTCTGCTAAGAAGCGTGTCGTGGGGTTGTAGCCCTGCCACCGCGCGGGAGCGGCACCAGGGCCGGAATCAGATCGAAAACAGAAACGGCCACCTGCAAGGTGGCCGTCGGGGGCAGATCAGGCGGCGAGGATCTTGTTCCACTCCGCCACGCGGTCGGCCTTGGCGGCCAGCACGGCATCGACGTCGCCTTCGATGGTGATCTTGTTGATGGCGTCGCCCTGCTTGACCGCATCCACCACGTCCAGGCCCTCGGTCACCTTGCCAAACACGGTGTGCTTGCCGTCGAGCCAATCGGTCTTGATGTGGGTGATGAAGAACTGGCTGCCGTTGGTGTTCGGGCCGGCATTGGCCATGGACAGCACGCCGCGATCATGGCGCACGCCGTTGTTGGTCTCGTCCTCGAAACGGTAGCCCGGGCCGCCGCGGCCGGAACCTTCCGGGCAGCCGCCCTGGATCATGAAGTCGGCAATCACGCGGTGGAACGCCAGGCCGTCATAGAAGCCATGCTTGGCCAGGTTGACGAAGTTGGCCACGGTCAGCGGCGCCTTGTCGGCAAACAGCTCAACCTTGATCAGGCCGCGGGAGGTGTCGAAATTAGCGGTCAGGGACATGGGAATCCTTGTGAAAGAAGACGGCTTTCGCCAGCCCCATAGGATACACCCGGCCCCCGTCCGGTCGAATCCCCAGGCCCTTCCGACCCCAGCTGAATGCCCCATTGGGGGCATGAACGGGAACTTTTCCCGTTGGCCACACATATCCGTATAATGTTGGACTTCTTTTCCCCATTCACGGCGCCGGCTGGCCGTCTTTCGCATGTCCATCGAAAATCTTCGCAACATCGCCATCGTCGCCCACGTTGACCATGGCAAGACCACCCTAGTCGACCAGCTGCTGAAGCAGTCCGGGACCCTGTCCGAGCGTACGGTGCTTGCCGAGCGCGTGATGGACAGCAATGACCAGGAAAAGGAACGCGGCATCACCATTCTGGCCAAGAACACGGCCATCAAGTGGAATGGCAACCGCATCAACATCGTCGACACCCCCGGACACGCCGACTTCGGCGGCGAAGTGGAGCGCGTGCTGTCGATGGTGGACTCGGTGCTGATCCTGGTTGACGCCATGGACGGCCCGATGCCGCAGACCCGCTTCGTCACCCAGAAGGCCTTCGCGATGGGCTTCAAGCCGATCGTCGTGGTCAACAAGGTCGACCGCCCGGGCGCACGTCCGGAATGGGTCATCGACCAGGTGTTCGACCTGTTCGACAAGCTCGGCGCCACCAATGAGCAGTTGGACTTCCCGATCGTCTACGCCTCGGGCCTGAATGGCTACGCCGGCCTGGAAGACACCGTGCGCGACGGCGACATGACCCCGCTGTACGAAGCGATCATGAAGTACGTGCCGGTGCCGGAAGTCGAGGCCGACGGCCCGTTCCAGATGCGCATCAGCCAGCTGGACTACAACAACTTCGTCGGCGTGATCGGCATTGGCCGCATCCAGCGCGGCAAGGTCAAGAAGAACCAGCCGGTGGTCGTGATCGACCGTGAAGGCAAGAAGCGCCAGGGCAAGGTCCTGCAGGTGCTCGGCTTCATGGGCCTGGAGCGCATCGAGGTCGAGGAAGCCCAGGCGGGCGACATCATCGCCATCTCCGGCATCCAGGAACTGACCATCTCCGACACCGTCTGCGCCCTGGAAGCCCCGGAAGCGCTGCCGGCCCTGACCGTCGACGAGCCGACCATCTCGATGACCTTCCAGGTCAACAACTCGCCGTTCGCCGGCAACAAGGACCTGTCCGGCGGCAAGTTCCTGACCAGCCGCCAGCTCAAGGAGCGTCTGGAGCGCGAGACCGTGCACAACGTTGCACTGAAGGTCGAGCAGCTCGAAGACGCCGACAAGTTCCTGGTCTCCGGCCGTGGCGAGCTGCACCTGTCGGTGCTGATCGAAACCATGCGTCGTGAAGGCTACGAACTGGCCGTGTCGCGCCCGGAAGTGATCATCAAGGAAATCGATGGCCAGCTGATGGAGCCGATCGAGCAGCTGGTGGTCGACGTCGAAGAGCAGCACCAGGGCGGCGTGATGGAAAAGCTCGGCACCCGCAAGGCGCTGCTGGAGAACATGGAATCGGACGGCAAGGGCCGCGTGCGCCTTGACTTCAAGATCCCGGCGCGTGGCCTGATCGGCTTCCAGAACGAGTTCAAGACCCTGACCCAGGGTTCGGGCCTGCTGTTCCACGTATTCGACCATTACGGCCCGAAGGAACAGGGCGCCATCGCCAAGCGCCTGAACGGCGTGATGATCGCCAACGCCCCGGGCGCCACCCCGGCGTACTCGCTGGGCCCGCTGCAGGAACGCGGCAAGCTGTTCGCTGCTGAAGGCGACAACGTGTACGAAGGTCAGCTGATCGGTATCCACTCCAAGGACAACGACCTGACCGTCAACGCGATCAAGACCAAGCCGCTGACCAACATGCGCGCTTCGGGCAAGGACGATGCGATCCAGCTGACCCCGGCCATCAAGTTCTCGCTGGAACAGGCACTGGACTTCATCGATGACGACGAGCTGGTCGAAATCACCCCGAAGGAAATTCGCCTGCGCAAGAAGTTCCTGACCGAAAGCGACCGCAAGAAGGCTTCGCGCGGCGGCTGATCCATTGGCCGGCAACACGCCCTACAACCCGGATCCGCACGCGCATCCGGGTCTGGCAGCCATCGCGCTGCTGGAAGCGGCAAAGGCCATCCTGGCCTTTGCTGCCGCGGCCGGCCTGGAGATCTCCGGGCCCGGTCCGCTACGCAACATCATCAATGCGCTGATCCTGCGCATCGGCGGCGACCCCGAGCACGGCTCGTTCTCCTCGCTGCTCGGCCTGATCACTCCCGACACCGTCCACCTTGGCGCCGCCATTCTGGTCGCCTACGGCCTGCTGCGCATGCTTGAAGCCTGGGGCCTGTGGCGCGCGAAGGTCTGGGCCTCCTGGCTGGGCTGCATCTCCGCCGCGCTGTACCTGCCGCTGGACATCTACGCCATCATCAAGCACCCCGGCTGGGCCTCCTGGCTGCTGCTGGCAGTGAATGTCCTGGTCGTATGGGTACTGGCGCGCGACATCGGCAAGCGCCGCAAACACTGAGCACCGGTACTGCCGGGCCATGCTCGGCATCGCGGGCCATCTCGATAAAGCCCCAGCTCCGCTCTACAGCCCCCAGCGGCACCACAAGTACGGGTACTCCGCCGGCACCTCGCACAACCCTGCCCTAACCGGGATGTAGATCAGAGACCCGGCAACCTTCTGCAGCGACTCATCCCGCCGCAGCGCATGATCGTGATAGCCCGCCTGCCAGATCCCACCAGCGCGAGTAAGGTATTGGCCAACAGTGCGCCCCGAGCGCGACTTGAGGCGCTGCAAGCACGTCTTCAGCGAACCACCGCGCAACTGCATCAATCAATGCAGATGATCGGGCAGCAACACCCACGCATACGGCCGGTTCAGGCCTGCGGACCCGCAGTCACGCAATGCCTCAATCACCAGTTCCGCATTGCGCGGATCGACGAATAACGGCGCACGCCCAGCCGTCACCGTGGTAATCGAACAAACCCATTGACGACGTAGACACGTCCGCGCAGAAGTCTAGGGCTGGCCATCGGGCCAAGATGCCGACGGCCATTGCCGCTAATCCTAAACCACCAGCCAGCAGACGAATCAGGCAAGCCCCCGGTATTGCCGAACCATGCTCGGCAATACCCCAGCGGAGCATGGCGGCTCCGCTCTACAGGCCGCCCTGCTTATGCACGATCGCCATCGCGATCTCCAGCGACTGCTCGTAGTTCAAGCGCGGATCAACACTGGAGCGATAGGCACGCTCCAGGTCACGCTCGGTCAGCTCCCGCGCGCCACCGGTGCATTCGGTGACGTCTTCGCCGGTCAGCTCCAGATGCACACCACCAAGGCGTGTGCCGGCTGCGGCGTGCAGGTCGAAGGACAACTCCACTTCGCTGCGGATGTTGTCGAAGCGACGCGTCTTGTAACCATTGCTGGTGCTCTCGGTATTGCCATGCATCGCATCGCAAACCCACAACACCCGGCGTCCATCGCGCTTCACCGCCTCCAGCAATCGCGGCAGCTTCTCGGCGATCTGCGTCGCGCCCATGCGATGGATGAAGCTCAATCTGCCCGGCTCGTCCTCGGGGTTGAGCACGTCGATCAAACGCAGCAGCTGATCCGGCTGCACCGACGGCCCCACCTTGATCGCGATGGGATTGCGCACGCCACGCAGGTATTCCACGTGCGCACCGTCCAGTGCCGCCGTACGCATGCCGATCCACGGGTAATGCGTGCTCAGGTTGAACCAGCCGCTCTGGCGCGGCACCTGCCGGGTCAAGGACTGCTCGTAGTGCAACAGCAACGCTTCGTGCGAGGTGTAGAAATCCACCCGGTTGAGGTTGTGCACCTGCGAACCGGACAGCGTCTCCATGAAATGCACCGCATCACCGATGGAAGCCACCATCTTCTGGTACTCCTCGGCCAGCGGCGAGCAGCGCATCCAGCTCAGGTTCCAGTATTCGGGGTGATGCAGGTCGGCGAAGCCACCATCGATCAGGGCGCGCACGAAATTCATCGTCAGCGCCGAACGCGAATGCGCGGTGATCATCCGCTGCGGGTCCGGCACCCGCGCCGCTTCAGTGAACTCCGGTGCATTGATCACGTCACCGCGATAGCTCGGCAAGGTCACCTCGCCGCGCGTCTCGGTATCGGCCGAGCGCGGCTTGGCGTACTGTCCGGCGAAACGCCCCACCCGGATCACCGGCTTGCGCAGCCCGTGCACCAGCACCAGGCTCATCTGCAGCAGCACCTTGAGCCGGTTGGAGATCGTCCCCGACTCACAATCGACAAAGTTCTCCGCGCAGTCGCCGCCTTGCAACAGGAAGCGCTTGCCTTCCTGCGCCTCGGCCAACTGCTGCTTGAGCGCGAAGATTTCCCATGACGTCACCAGCGGCGGCAGCTGCCGCAACTCGGCCATCGCAGCATCCAACGCCTGAGCGTCGGGATAGGTCGGCATCTGCAGCGCCTGCTTCCCGCGCCAGCTGTCAGGTGCCCATGTCGGATCAATGGCGGCCGGGGACAGGGGTTGGGACAGACTCATTGGAAATACCGTTTCAGTACGAGAAAAAATCAGATCCGGCGGGATTTGCGCGCACGCAGGCCGGCATACAAACCACCCAGGCCCAGCACCACGAACCACACCAGGCTCCACATCGGCATGCTCAAGCCCAGGAAGGTCCAGTCAATGTTGCCGCAGTCACCGGTACCGGTCAGCACCGTGCGGAACACTTCGAACGGGCCCATCGTCTCACTCAGGAAACTGAGCGGCGGGCCACAGCTGCTACCCAGGTCCTTCGGCAGCAACTGCACGTAGACATGGCGCCCGGCAATGCCCGCCCCCACCGCAGCGGCAAGGAACGCCAGCACCCCGTAACCGGCGCGACCGCCGCGTCGTGTCGGACCGTGCAGTGCGCCCAGCAGGAACACCACGCCCAGCGCGGCGAACGCGATCCGCTGGTAGATGCACAGCGGGCACGGCTCCAGCCCCATCTGCAACTGGGTGAAGATGGCAAATGCCAACAAACCCGCACATGCCAGGAAACCCAGCAGGAACTGCGTGCGGAAACTCCAACGCAAAGGATTCATCGCGCTATTCCGGTTCAACAAGGCCGCAAGGGTAGCAGGCTGATCGACTGCTGGCAGCAGTGCCGGCCATTGCCTGATTGCATATGCAAAAAGCCCGGCCAGGGCCGGGCTTCTGCTTCATCCGTCGAAGGATGGAAGTGCGCGATTACTCGGCGACTTCTTCGGCAACAGCGGCCGGACGGTCAACCAGCTCGACGTAGGCCATCGGTGCGTTGTCGCCGGCGCGGAAACCGCACTTCAGCAGACGCAGGTAGCCGCCCGGACGAGCCGCGTAGCGCGGGCCCAGGATGGTGAACAGGTTGCCGACGGCTTCCTTGTCACGCAGGCGGGCGAACGCCAGACGACGGTTGGCGACGGAGTCGACCTTGGCCAGGGTGATCAGCGGCTCGGCAACGCGGCGCAGTTCCTTGGCCTTCGGCAGGGTGGTCTTGATCAGCTCGTGCTTGAACAGCGAGGCGGCCATGTTCTTGAACATCGCTTCGCGGTGGGCGCTGGTACGGCTGAACTTACGGCCAGATTTCTGGTGGCGCATGGGTCTATTCCTTGGTTAATGATGGGACGTTGGACTTCGTTGTCGCCTTCCTGGCGCTGTTGCACGGACTGCGGATGGTCCTTGGCCGCCCCTCCTGGACAGCCTGCGAAGCGGCCTTGTCAGCCGTCTGCGCGGGTACTGCAAACAATATTCCCCCGCATGGTCACCCATGCGGGGGAACAGGTCTTGCTTTATCAGCCGAGCATGCCATGAGCGGCGACACCGGCCGGCGGCCAGTTCTCCAGCTTCATGCCGAGCGACAGGCCACGCTGGGCCAGCACTTCCTTGATCTCGGTGAGCGACTTCTTGCCCAGGTTCGGGGTCTTGAGCAGCTCCACTTCGGTCTTCTGGATCAGATCGCCGATGTAGTAGATGCTCTCCGCCTTCAGGCAGTTGGCCGAACGCACGGTCAGCTCCAGGTCGTCGATCGGGCGCAGCAGCACCGGATCCACGCCGTTGTTGGCCGGCTTGGCCGCACCGCGGTCGCGGTGGGTGAAATCACCGAACACCGACAGCTGATCGCTGAGGATGTCGGCCGCAGTGCGGACAGCTTCCTCGGCATCGATCGTGCCGTTGGTTTCGATATCGATGACCAGCTTGTCCAGGTCGGTACGCTGCTCCACGCGGGCCGCTTCCACCGAGTAGGCGACGCGACGAACCGGCGAGAAGGAAGCGTCCAGAACCAGACGGCCGATGGCACGGGTTTCTTCGTCCGGACGACGGCGCGAAGCCGCCGGCTGGTAGCCAAAACCGCGCTCGATCTTCAGACGCATGTTGATCGCTGCGTCCTTGGTCAGGTGGCAGATCACATGGTCGCCGTTGATCACTTCGACGTTGTGGTCAACCTTGATGTCGGCAGCGGTCACGATGCCCGGGCCCTGCTTGGACAGGGAGAGCGTGGCGCTGTCGCCGGAATGCATGCGAATAGCCACGTCTTTCAGGTTGAGCAGGACTTCAAGCACGTCCTCCTGCAGCCCTTCAACCGTGGTGTACTCGTGCAGCACGCCGTCGATCTCGACTTCGGTAATGGCGAAGCCCGGGATGGACGACAGCAGCACGCGACGCAGGGCGTTGCCCAACGTATGCCCGTAACCACGCTCCAGCGGTTCGATCACGACCTTGGCGCGGGTCTCGGTAAGGCGTTCGATCTGCGGACCGCGAGGACGCAGAACCTGGTTTGCGGTAACCGTCATGTTGCGGGTTCTCCTGCGAACCTCCGGTGCAACCCGGAGGTTCTCCATTGTGAATTACTTCGAATACAACTCGACGATCAGCGCTTCGTTGATATCCGCAGGCAGGTCGGCACGATCCGGCACAGCCTTGAAGACGCCGCTGAACTTCTTCGAATCGACTTCGACCCACGACGGGCTGAGGTCGTGCTGCTCGGCAACGACCAGGGCTTCCTGGACGCGCAGCTGCTTGGCAGCCTTTTCGGACAGGGCGATCGCGTCGCCAGCCTTGACCTGGTACGAAGCCAGGTTCACCGACTTGCCGTTGACCGTGACGCCGCGGTGCGAGACCAGCTGACGAGCAGCCGGACGGGTCACAGCGAAGCCCATGCGGTAGACGACGTTGTCCAGACGGGTTTCCAACAACTGCAGCAGGTTCTCGCCGGTGTTGCCCTTCTTGGTCGAGGCCTTCTTGTAGTAGTTGCGGAACTGACGCTCCAGCAGACCGTAGATACGCTTGACCTTCTGCTTTTCACGCAGCTGGGTGGCGTAGTCGGACAGCTTGCCCTTGCGGGCGGTCGCGCCGTGCTGGCCGGGCTTCTGCTCCAGCTTGCACTTGGAGTCCAACGCGCGGGCCGGGCTCTTCAGGGAGAGGTCGGCGCCTTCGCGGCGGGCGAGCTTACAGGTAGGACCGATATAACGAGCCATTTCTTATCGCTCCTTTAGACGCGACGCTTCTTCGGCGGACGGCACCCGTTGTGCGGGATTGGCGTCACGTCGATGATGTTGGTGATCTTGTAGCCGACGTTGTTCAACGAACGCACGGCCGACTCACGGCCCGGACCCGGACCCTTGATGCGGACTTCCAGCGACTTCAGGCCGTAATCCAGCGCAGCCTTGCCAGCCTTTTCGGCGGCAACCTGAGCGGCGAACGGAGTCGACTTACGCGAGCCACGGAAACCGGCGCCACCGGAGGTCGCCCAGGACAATGCATTGCCCTGACGGTCGGTGATGGTCACGATGGTGTTGTTGAACGAAGCGTGGACGTGGGCAACGCCGTCGGTGACGACGCGCTTGATCTTCTTCTTGGTCTTAGCAGCAGCGGGCTTAGCCATTTTCTAGGTCCCTTACTTCTTCAGAGCCTTGCGCGGACCCTTACGGGTGCGAGCATTGGTCTTGGTGCGCTGACCGCGCAGCGGCAGACCGCGGCGGTGACGCAGACCGCGGTAGCAGCCCAGGTCCATCAGACGCTTGATGGCAATGCCGATTTCACGGCGCAGGTCGCCTTCGACAATGTACTTACCGACTTCCAGACGCAGTCGGTCGATTTCCGGCTCCGACAGGTCACGGATCTTGGTGGTCGAAGCAACGCCTGCGACTTCGCAGACCTTCTTCGAACGGGTACGGCCGATGCCGTAAATGCTTTGCAACCCGACCCAGACATGCTTCTGGGCTGGCAGGTTGACGCCTGCAATACGCGCCATGACGCGGTTCTCCAGCTGAGTGATGGCCGAATGCGCACCAATGGGCGCGCCAATCCGGCAGGATGGATCAAAAAAGTGAACTAGCGATACTAACAAGGTCTCGGTTTGCTTGGAAGCCCGTGGAACACAAGGTTCCATGAGCCCGGCGTGGGGAGTGTGCCCGCGCTCCGGCGCCGGATGTGCCTGGCAAGGGGAAGTTTCCCCGAGCCGCCCGCGCTACTCCCGCGCGGAACAACCACATCACACCCCCACCCGAAACCGCTGCAGGGGCCGCCCTTCTGTTTTGAAGGCCCTGCCCCGGGAACCGGGACAGCCTTCACGCAATGAAGCGGAAATTATAACCGGTGAATCAGCCGCGTGCAAAACCGCCGCGGTTGCCACCCTTCAGGTTCGCCTTCTTGAGCAGGCTTTCGTACTGGTGCGACATCAGGTGCGCCTGGATCTGGGCAATGAAGTCCATCACCACCACCACCACGATCAACAACGACGTGCCACCGAAGTAGAACGAGGCATTGAGCTGGGTGCGCATGACTTCCGGCAGCAGGCAGACGATGACCAGGTACAGCGAACCGGCGGCCGTCAGGCGGGTCAGCACGGCGTCGATGTACTCGGCGGTCGCCTTGCCCGGACGGATGCCCGGAATCAGAGCACCGGACTTCTTCAGGTTGTCCGCGGTTTCCTGCGAGTTGAACACCAGCGCGGTGTAGAAGAACGCAAAGCCGCTGATCAGCGCAGCGAACACAATCATGTGCAGCGGCTCGCCCGGGCCCAGCGCGTTGGCAACCTTCTGCAGCCACGTGGCCGAACTGGCCTGGCCGGACCACATTGCAAGCGTGGCCGGGAAAGCCAGGATGCTGGAGGCGAAGATGGCCGGAATCACGCCCGCCATGTTCAGCTTCAACGGCAGGAACGAGGTCTGGTTCATGTAGGCATTACGACCACCCTGACGGCGGGCGTAATTGACCGTGATACGGCGCTGGCCGCGCTCGACAAACACCACGAAGTAGGTGAAGGCCAGCACCACCAGCACGATGATCAGCAGCGAGATGAAGCTCATGCTGCCATCACGGAACGCCTCCACGGTCTGGATGACCGCGGCCGGCAGGCCGGCGACGATGCCGGCGAAAATGATCAGCGAAACACCGTTGCCGATGCCACGCTCGGTAACCTGCTCACCCACCCACATCAGGAAGATGGTGCCGGCGGTCAGGGCAATAATGGCGGTCAGCACAAAGCCCATGCCCGGCGAGTAGACGACCGGAGCACCGCCCGGCGACACCTGGTTCTGCAGTGCTAGCGCAATACTGCCGCCCTGCACCACCGCCAGGAGCACCGCGCCGATGCGCGAATACTGGGTGATCTTGCGACGGCCCGATTCACCTTCCTTCTGCATCGCCTTGAGCGCGGGGAAGATGTGGACAGCCAGCTGCATCACGATCGATGCCGAGATGTACGGCATCACGTTCAGCGCGAAAATGCTGAAACGGTGCAGGGCGCCGCCCGAGAACATGTTGAACATGTCCACGATACCGCCGCCCTGCGCCTGCATCAGCGCAAGCATGGCATCGGGATTGACGCCCGGCACCGGCACGTAGCAGCCGATGCGATAGACGAGCAATGCCCCGAGTACGAACAGAAGACGCTGGCGAAGTTCCGTGAACTTGCCCATCCCGCCCGCGAGGTTACCGATGCCAGCTTGCGCCATGTTCCAGTTACTCCTGTACGCTGCCGCCGGCAGCTTCGATCGCAGCCTTGGCACCGGCGGTAGCCGCAACACCCTTCAGGGTGAATGCCTTGGTCAGCTCGCCCTTCAGGACGATCTTCGCCTTCTTGGCCGTCGACGGGACCAGCTTCGCTGCACGCAGTGCGGCGAAATCGATCTCACCGGCTTCCAGACGGTCCAGATGGTAGGACAGCACTTCGGCGGTGTCCTTGGCAGTCCGGGAGCTGAAGCCGATCTTCGGCAGACGACGCTGCATCGGGGTCTGGCCGCCTTCGAAGCCAGCCTTGATCTTGCCGCCGCCCTTACGAGCGAACGAACCCTTGTGGCCGCGGCCGCAGGTCTTGCCCAAGCCGGAGCCGATGCCACGACCGACGCGGGTGCGCTCGGTGCGGGCGCCCGGTGCCGGGCTCAGTTCATTGAGACGCATAGTCATGGTCGATTACTCCTCAACCTGGACGAGGTACTGAACCTTGTTGATCAGACCGCGAACCTGCGGGCTGTCCTTCAGTTCACGCACATCGTTGAGCTTGTTCAGGCCCAGGGCACGCACCGACAGACGGTGACGCGACTGGGTTCCACGCAGGCCGCGCACCAGGCGCACCTTCACGGTCTTGTTGGTCTCATTAGCCATGGTTGAGATCCTCCACCTTCTTGCCGCGCTTGGCCGCGATGCGAGCCGGCGACTGCGCAGCAGACAGGCCCTTCACGGTGGCACGCACCAGGTTGATCGGATTGCGCGAACCGGTGGCCTTGGCCAGCACGTTCTTCACGCCAACGGCTTCCAGCACGGCGCGCATGGCACCGCCGGCGATCACACCGGTACCTTCCGAAGCCGGCTGCATGAACACGCGAGCAGCGCCGTGACCATCCTTGATGGTGTGCCACAGGGTGCCGTTGTTCAGATCAACGCTGACCTGGTTCTTGCGGGCCTGCTCCATCGACTTCTGGATGGCAACCGGCACTTCGCGCGCCTTGCCATAGCCGAAACCGACCTTGCCTTCGCCATCGCCGACCACGGTCAGAGCGGTGAAGGTGAACTGGCGACCGCCCTTGACGGTCTTGCTGACGCGGTTGACCGCGACCAGCTTTTCGATCATGCCGTCGTCGATCTTCTCTTCGCGGTTGCGATCGCGATCGCGACCCCGCGACTGACGTTCTTCTGCCATGTTGATTCCTTGATTGGTTGGGTATGTACGGCTCGGGGCCGCTTATGGTTGTGAAGTGAAGCGTTGAATCAGCCGCGGTTGCAGAAGAACCACGGCCGCCCGGCACTTCCCGTGACGGCAGGCAGACAGGAAGGGGCGCAAGGCCCCTTCCCTGATTACTTAGAACTGCAGACCGCCTTCACGGGCGGCATCAGCCAGCGCCTTGATGCGACCGTGGTAGCGGTAGCCCGAGCGGTCGAAAGCGACCTTCTCGATGCCCGCAGCCTTGGCGCGCTCGGCGATCAGCTTGCCGACCTTTGCAGCGGCTTCGCAGTTCTTGCCGCTCTTCAGGCCTTCCTTGACTTCAGCCTGGGCGGTGTTGGCAGCAGCCAGCACCAGGGAACCGTCGGCGGTGAAGACCTGTGCGTACAGGTGCTGGCCGGTGCGCAGGACCGACAGACGTGCCACACCCAGGGTACGGATGTGCGAACGGGTCGACTTGGCGCGGCGCAGACGAGCAATGTTCTTGTTCATGTTCTTTATCCTCGAAAGCTGAAAACCTAAGAATTAGGCCTTCTTGGCTTCCTTGCGAATGATGACTTCACCGGCGTACTTCACACCCTTGCCCTTGTAGGGCTCCGGCGGACGGTAACCGCGAATCTTGGCTGCGACTTCACCCACGACCTGCTTGTCAGCGCCCTGCACGACGATTTCCGTCTGCGTCGGGGTCGAGAGGGTGATGCCTTCCGGCGCCACGAACACGACAGGATGCGAGAAACCCAGCGACAGGTTCAGGTCCTTGCCCTGCATGGCAGCGCGGTAACCCACGCCCACCAGCTCCAGCTTCTTCTCGAAGCCTTCGGACACGCCCTGCACCATGTTGGCCAGGATCGAACGCACGGTGCCGGTGAGCGCATCGAAGGAGATGTCCTTCGGGTTCAGCGTGGCAACGCCGTTCTCAAGAGTGATTTCGACGCCAGCGGCCTTGTTCAGCGACAGGGTGCCCTTCGGGCCCTTCACGCTGACAAATTCCGGCTGGATGTTCAGTTCAACGCCCTTGGGCAGGTTGACCGGCTTCTTGGCTACACGGGACATAGTGGACTCCTTCCCTTAGGCCACGAAGCACAGGACTTCGCCGCCGACGCCGTGCTGGCGCGCCTGCGCATCAGTCATGATGCCCTTGGAGGTGGAAATGATGGCGATGCCCAGGCCGTTGAGGACCTTCGGCAGCTCGGACTTGCCGCGGTACTGGCGCAGACCCGAACGCGAGAAGCGCTTCAGGGTAGCGATGACCGGCTTGCCCTCGAAGTACTTCAGGACGATTTCGAGCTCGGCCTTGTTGTTTTCCAGCTTGTTGACGCGCAGGTCAGCAATGTAACCCTCGTCCTTCAGGACCTGGGCGATTGCCACCTTGATCTTGGACGACGGGGCTTTCACCGTCTGCTTACCAACCGCGGCCGCATTCTTGATGCGAACCAGCAGGTCGGCGATGGGATCAGTCATGCTCATGTAGATACCTTTGAGTGCACCGATATCCGCTTTCGCGAAAATCTCGTGTTTTCCTGGGATGGGCCAGGGCCCCTACCACACCAGCCAGTCAGTTTCGGACAGGCAAGGAGCGGGATTATACGACAAAAAGTCCGACTTGCGTCGGACTCTTTGAGTCACCTTCAGGTTGCCCCTCCGGTGTTCCGGCCGGGCCTTGCGGCCCGGCACGGAAGTCTTACCAGCTCGCCTTGCGCAGGCCCGGCACATCGCCGCGCATGGTGGCTTCACGCAGCTTGTTACGGCCCAGGCCGAACTTGCTGTAGACGCCACGCGGACGGCCCGACAGCTCGCAACGGTTGCGCTGGCGGCTCGGCGACGAATCGCGCGGCAGCTTGGACAACTTGGTTGCGGCTTCGATCTTCTCTTCGTAGCTCGCGTCCACGGAGGACACGATCTTCTTCAGAGCTGCACGCTTGTCGGCGTACTTCTTGGCCAGCTTTTCCCGCTTGATGTCGCGGTTGACCATGGAGGTCTTTGCCATTTCGGTATCCTCGACGAATCAGTTACGGAACGGGAACTTGAACGCTGCCAGCAGCGCCTTGGCTTCCGCGTCGGTCTTGGCGGTGGTCGTGATGGCGATATCCATACCGCGGATCGCGTCGACGGCGTCGAAGTCGATTTCCGGGAAGATGATCTGTTCCTTCACGCCCATGTTGTAGTTGCCACGACCGTCGAACGAACGACCCGACACGCCGCGGAAGTCACGCACGCGCGGCAGCGAGATGTTGATCAGGCGATCCAGGAACTCAAACATGGTGTCACGACGCAGCGTGACCTTGCAGCCGATCGGCCAACCATCACGGATCTTGAACGAAGCCACCGAGACGCGCGACTTGGTGACCACCGGCTTCTGGCCGGTGATCTTGGTCATGTCGGCAACGGCGTTCTCAAGAACCTTCTTGTTGGTCGCAGCTTCGCCCACACCCATGTTCAGGGTGACCTTGACCAGGCGCGGCACTTCCATCGGATTGGTGTAGCCGAACTGCTTGGTCAGCGCCGGCACCACTTCTTCCTTGTAAAACTTTTCGAGACGGGAATTCATCAATTCATTCCTCAGGCGTCGAGCGCCTCACCGCTGGAGCGGAACACACGCAGTTTGCGTCCATCCTCCAGCACCTTGAAGCCAACGCGCTCGCCCTTGCCCGAAGCCGGGTTCAGGACATTGACGTTGGAGATATGGATCGAAGCTTCACGCTCGACCACGCCGCCGGCAACACCTGCCTGCGGGTTCGGCTTGGTGTGGCGCTTGACGATGTTCACGTTGGCGACGACCACACGGTCGCCGTCGACGCGGACGACTTCGCCCTGCTTGCCCTTGTCCTTGCCGGTGTTGACGACAACCTGGTCGCCCTTCTTGATACGGTTAGCCATGATTATCTCCTGGCGCTCACAGAACTTCGGGAGCGAGCGAGACGATCTTCATGAACTTCTCGGAACGAAGTTCACGGGTCACCGGCCCAAAGATGCGGGTGCCGATCGGCTCTTGCTTGTTGTTGAGCAGGACCGCGGCGTTGCCGTCGAAACGGATCAGCGAGCCATCGGCGCGACGCACACCCTTACGGGTACGCACCACGACGGCGTCATACACTTCACCCTTCTTGACCTTGCCGCGCGGAATTGCGTCCTTCACGGTGACCTTGATGATGTCGCCGATGTGGGCATAACGGCGCTTGGAACCACCCAGCACCTTGATGCACATCAGTTCCTTGGCACCGGAATTGTCCGCGGCGTCGAGGTAGCTCTGCATCTGGATCATGATTCAGATCTCCTTATTCAGCCGCACGCGTGATGACTTCCACCACGCGCCAGTTCTTGGTCTTGGACATCGGAGCAATCTCGGTCACGCGAACGACATCGCCTTCCTTGCAGGCGTTGTCGGCGTCGTGTGCGTGCAGCTTGGTCGAGCGCTTGATGTACTTGCCGTACAGGGCGTGCTTGACCTGGCGCTCCACCAACACGGTGACCGTCTTGTCCATCTTGTTGCTGACGACACGGCCTTCGACCGTGCGCAGCGCTTTCACTTCAGTATTTTCGCTCATAGCAGCCATCCTTACTTCGTGCTGCCGATCAGGTGCTTGACGCGAGCAATCTCGCGGCGCACCCGGCGGGTTTCATGGGTCTTCGGCAGCTGGCCGGTGACCTGCTGCATGCGGAGCGAGAACTGCTCCTTACGCAGATCGGTCAGGTGGGCCTTGAGTTCGTCAGCCGACTTCTCGCGGAGTTGTTTGATGTCCATCAGCGCACCGTCCGGGTCACGAAAGTGGTGGTCACCGAGAGCTTGGCAGCGGCCAGGCGGAACGCCTCGCGTGCCACTTCCTCGGTAACGCCCTCGACTTCATAAATCATGCGGCCCGGCTGGATCTGAGCGACCCAGTACTCCACGCCACCCTTACCGGCACCCATTCGAACTTCGATGGGCTTCTTGGTAATGGGCTTGTCGGGGAACACGCGGATCCACATCTTGCCGCCGCGCTTGACGTAGCGGCTGATCGAGCGGCGAGCCGCTTCGATCTGACGCGCGGTCAGCTGACCGTGGGCAGTTGCCTTCAGGCCGTACTCGCCAAAGCTGACGGCATTCGCGCTCCAGCTCAGACCGTCATTGCGGCCCTTGAACATCTTGCGGTATTTGGTTCGCTTGGGTTGCAACATTGCCGTTACCTCGCTTCACGAGCCGGGCGCGACGGACGGTCGCCACGGTCGCCGCGATCGTTACGATCGTTGCGCGGGCTGTCGTCCTGCTTTTCCTGGCCAACCTGGGAGAAATCAAAGACTTCGCCCTTGTAGATCCAGACCTTGATGCCGATGATGCCGTAGGTGGTGCTGGCTTCAGCGAAACCGTAGTCGATGTCGGCGCGCAGGGTGTGCAGCGGCACGCGGCCTTCGCGGTACCACTCCGAACGGGCGATTTCAGCGCCGTTCAAGCGGCCAGCCACGTTGACCTTGATGCCCAGGGCACCCAGGCGCATCGCGTTGCCGACCGAGCGCTTCATTGCACGGCGGAACATGATGCGGCGCTCCAGCTGCTGCGCGATCGACTCGGCAACCAGCTGTGCGTCCAACTCAGGCTTGCGAACTTCGGTGACGTTGATGTGCGCCGGGACGCCCATCATCTCGCTCACTTCCTTGCGCAGCTTCTCGATGTCCTCGCCACGCTTGCCGATCACCACGCCCGGACGGGCGGTGTGAATCGTCACGCGCGCCGTCTTGGCCGGACGCTCGATCAGGATCTTGGAGATGCCGGCCTGAGCCAGCTTCTTGCGCAGCATTTCGCGCACTTTCAGGTCGGCCGCCAGGTAACCAGCGAACTCGGCCTTGTTGGCGTACCACTTGGAGTTCCAATCCTTGGAAATACCGAGGCGGATACCAATCGGATGAACTTTATGACCCATGGTCTTTATCCTTTCCGCTTACTTGCCGGCGCCCACAACCACAGTGATGTGGCTGGTGCGCTTGAGGATGCGGGTACCGCGGCCTTTCGCCCGCGCCATGAAACGCTTCAGGGTCGGACCTTCATCAACCATGATGGTCTTGACCTTCAGCTCGTCGACGTCAGCGCCCTGATTGTTTTCGGCATTTGCAATAGCCGACTCCACCACCTTCTTGATCAGGTGGGCAGCCTTCTTGTCCGAAAACTTCAACAGGTTGACCGCACGCTCGGCCGGAAGGCCACGCACCTGGTCAGCGACCAGACGAGCCTTCTGCGGGGAGATGCGCGCGGTGCGCAGGATTGCTTTCGCTTCCATTGTCATCTCTCCTTACTTGCCCGACTTCTTGTCGCCACCGTGACCCTTGAAGGTCCGGGTGACGGCAAATTCGCCGAGCTTGTGACCGACCATGTTCTCGTTGACGAGAACCGGGACGTGGTTTTTACCGTTATGCACGGCAATGGTGATGCCAACCATTTCAGGCAGGATCATCGAACGGCGCGACCAGGTTTTGATCGGCTTCTTGCTGCCCGCAGCGGCCTCCACCTTCTTGACGAGGTGGTGATCGACGAACGGGCCCTTCTTGAGTGAACGTGCCATGGTCGATTAGCCCCTACGATCGCGGACGATGAACTGCTGAGTGCGCTTGTTATGGCGCGTCTTGTAACCCTTGGTCGGGACACCCCACGGGGTGACCGGATGCGGATTACCCTGGCCAGCCTTGGCCTCACCACCACCGTGCGGGTGGTCAACCGGGTTCATGGCTGCACCGCGGACGGTCGGCTTGACGCCGCGCCAACGCTTGGCACCGGCCTTGCCCAGCTTTTCCAGGTTGTGCTCGTCGTTGCCAACTTCACCAATGGTGGCGCGGCATTCGACCGGCACCTTACGCATTTCACCCGAGCGCAGACGCAGGGTGGCGTAGATGCCTTCACGAGCGACCAGCTGCACGGCTGCACCAGCAGCACGAGCGATCTGAGCGCCCTTGCCCGGCTTCAGCTCGATCCCGTGGACGGTGGTACCGACCGGGATGTTGCGCAGCGGCAGGGTGTTGCCGGTCTTGATCGGGGCGTGAGCGCCCGAGATGACCTGGTCACCTGCCTTGAGGCCCTTCGGGGCGATGATGTAGCGACGCTCGCCGTCGACGTAGCACAGCAGGGCGATATGGGCGGTGCGGTTCGGATCGTATTCGATACGTTCCACGCGAGCCGGAATACCTTCCTTGTTGCGCTTGAAGTCGATCAGACGGTAGTGCTGCTTGTGACCACCACCCACGTGACGGGTAGTGATGCGACCGTGGTGGTTACGACCACCGGACTTGCTCTGCGGCTCCAGCAACGCTGCGTGCGGTGCGCCCTTGTGCAGATCGGGCGTGACCACGCGCACGGCCGAACGACGGCCTGCGGAGGTGGGCTTGAATTTCATCAATGGCATGGGATGTACCTCAGGCCTTGGCCGTTACATCGATGGACTGGCCATCGGCCAGGCGCACGTACGCCTTACGCCAATCGCCGCGGCGGCCTGCGCGGTTACGGAAGGACTTGTTCTTGCCCTTGACGTTCAGCACGTTGACCGACTCGACCTTGACGTCGAACAGCTGCTCAACCGCGGCCTTTACATCGGCCTTGGTGGCTTCGTTCGAAACTTCGAAGACGTATTGGTTGGAGATTTCCTGCAGGCGCGCGGTCTTCTCGGAGACTCGCGGAGCGCGCAGCACGCTGAAGATTTTTTCGTTGCTGCTCATGCCAGCCACTCCTCGACCTTCTTGACCGCATCAGCGGTGATGACGACCGTGTCGGCACCGACCAGCGCAACCGGATCCAGGCCCTGGACGTCACGCACCTGCACGTAAGGCAGATTGCGGGCCGACAGGTACAGATGCTCGGAAGCCTCTTCGGTGACGATCAGCGGGCGCTTGCCCACTTCCAGGCCAGCCAGCTTGCCGATCAGTGCCTTGGTGCTGGTCGCTTCGACATCAAACGACTCAACGATGGTCAGGCGACCCTGGCGGTTCAGCTCGGACAGGATGGCGCACATGGCGGCGCGATACTGCTTGCGGTTGACCTTCTGCTCGAAGCTACGCGGCTTGGCCGCGAAGGTGACACCACCGCCGACGAAGATCGGAGCGGTCAGGGCACCGTGACGTGCGCCACCACCCTTCTGCTTCTTCGACTTCTTGGTGGTACCAGCCACTTCAGAGCGCGTCTTCTGTGCCTTGGTGCCGGCGCGAGCGGCGTTGCGGTAAGCAACGACGACCTGGTGAACCAGATCTTCGCTGAAATCGCGACCGAACACGGCTTCGGAGACCGAGACCTTGTTATTGCTACCCGTGATAACGAGTTCCATCGTCATCTCTCCTTATGCCTTGCTCGCCGGACGCACGATCACGTCACCACCGGCTGCGCCAGGCACGGCGCCGCGAATGGCAATCAGACCACGCTCGACGTCGACCTTGACCACTTCCAGGTTCTGCGTGCTCTGCTGCACAGCACCCATGTGGCCGGACATCTTCTTGCCCGGGAAAACGCGACCCGGGGTCTGGCGCTGACCCAGCGAACCCGGCGCGCGATGCGACAGCGAGTTACCGTGGGTTGCATCGCCCATACGGAAGTTGTGGCGCTTGATGGTGCCCTGGAAGCCCTTACCCTTGGTGACGCCCTGGACGTCAACCGTCTGGCCGACTTCAAAGATGTCTGCCTTGATTTCGCCACCGACGGCGAAGTCGCCGATCTGGGCGTCTTCAACGCGGAATTCCCACAGGCCACGGCCCGCTTCCACCTTCGCCTTGGCGAAGTGGCCGGCTTCCGGCTTGTTGACCAGCGCAGCGCGACGGGCGCCGACGGTCACCTGCACTGCGCTGTAGCCGTCAACTTCAACGGTCTTGATCTGCGCGATGCGGTTCGGGGTTGCTTCGATCAGGGTCACCGGGATGGAGCGGCCATCTTCAGTGAAAACGCGGCTCATGCCAGCCTTGCGGCCCACGAAGCCCAACGAATATTTCTTCGTCATGGTCGTAGTCCTCAGGTCAGCTTGATCTGCACGTCGACGCCGGCAGCCAGTTCGAGCTTCATCAGCGCGTCCACGGTCTTGTCGTTGGGGTCGACGATGTCGAGCACGCGCTTGTGCGTGCGGGTCTCGTACTGGTCACGCGCGTCCTTGTCGACGTGCGGGGAGACGAGAATGGTGTAACGCTCGATCTTGGTTGGCAGCGGGATCGGGCCACGCACTTGCGCGCCGGTCCGCTTGGCCGTTTCAACGATCTCGCTGGCCGAACGGTCGATCAAACGATGATCGAACGCCTTCAACCGAATCCGGATCTTTTGGTCCGCCATGACGGTGTTCCTATAGGTCTAAAGAGCGACGGGCCTGATCTCTGTGTGTACCAGGCCCCATGAAAACGACGGTCGGCACCGAAGCACCTCCCGTCAACGAGAATCCCTTCAAAACAGCAAGGCGGCCCGGTTACCCGGCCCGCCCCAGACATGTTCAAACGCGCAGATTCACCCCGGAATCCCGGAGTGAGCCACGCGACCTGTCCTTGTCTGGCGAATACGAGGCGCGTCCTGCTCCTCCTTTCGCTGGTTGCGAAGCATGCGTAAGACGCACCTTCGCGAGTGGTCGTGCATTCTGTCAGTGTTTTCTGGGGTTTGCAAGTCACCCCCCATCGGTGCTACGGAGGCTTCAGCTGGCGGCAGGCTTGATGATGCCCGCCGCCATTGGCACTGCGCCTATTCAGGCTGCCCGGATGGCTCCGCCCCGGCCCACAGCAGACTGTTGAACAACAGTTTGAAGGATGCGTGGGTCTGCGCACGGAAGGTGATGTCGGTTCCGAAGAACGTCAGCCTGCCCTTCCCCACGTCCGCCTCGGCGGCCAGCACCCCGCCCTGCAGGTACTCCTGGCCCCAGGCCCAGCCACTGCGCAGCGGGGTTGCCGTGTCGAAACGCAGCAGCGGCCGGATGTCGCCGCGCCCGGCGGGCAGATTGAAGACCGGCGCATTATCCCAGCGACCGTCGGAGAAATACACGTCCAGCCGCGAGGAAAGCCCCCAGTTGGCAGCACTGCGCTTGTCCACCGCCACCTGCAGGATGCTGCCCGGGATGTAGTACTCGCGCGGGTTCAGGGGCTGCGGCTGGCCGCCCTCCCCGGCCCTGCGCAGGTGACTGGTCACCGGCAGGCCGAGTTGCAGGGCCAGGCCGCTGGAGGACCCGGTGGTCACCACGTGCCCGCCCTGGTCCAGGAACTGGCGCAGCACAGCGACCGCCGGCTCGCCCTCCAGTTCGCCCAACAGGGGATGGAACTGCGCCGGAATGGTCGCCGGATCGGGCGATGCCGCAGTCCGCCCGGCCTTGCCTTCGATGGCCAGTGCCTGCGGCAACGGCAATGCGCCGCTGGGCAGGAGCAATACGTCGAAACGATCACGCAGATTGCCGGCCAGGATCTGGCGCGGGTGGACCACTTCGTAGTCGAAACCGAAGTTTTCCAGCACCAGCCGGGTCCAACCGGACACCATCGAGCCACCGTAGTGGTCCCACAGCGCAATGCGCGGGGTCCGCAGCGGTGCGCCCGCCACTTCTCCACCACTGGCCGGCCGGGCCGCCACGCCGGTACCCCTCAATGCGGTGACCAGCACCTGTTGGCTGCCAGCCGGGACCAGGAACGCACCATCCAGCGCCGGCACGCGTCGCACCGCGACGCCCGCCTTGAGCAGCCGATTGACCGCGATGAAGCTGTTGTTCTGCCGGGCATCCAGCACCCAGCCCTTGCCCGATGCAGGAACGGCCTGGTCGTCGGGCGTCCACAGCGTGCCGACAGGCAGCGGCACGAACGGCCCGTCGAAGCCCTCCAGCACGCGATCGAACGCCACGCCCATCTGGAACGCCAGGGTCCAGCCGGCCGAGTCGTAGGGAGCGATCGGCGGACCACCTTCGTACTCGAAATCGTGCGGGTGGTCCTGCGGCTCGAACATGTCACGCACATGCGGCCGGAAGGCCTGATCGGCACGTACCACGAACGAGCCGGCCGGGTAAGCCTTGCCGGCCGCGTGGAACGGCTTGCTGGCCTGCATCACCTCCACGCCCGCCAACTGCAGGGCGTTGATGAAGGCCACCGCGGTCGGCAGATCCGCCTGGTCGGCCGGCAGGATGTAGCCACGCGCATCACGCTGGTCGGGACGACGCAGCAGAGACGCCACCTGGGCACCATTCAGTTCGCCGGACTTGGCGGCCGGCGTGCCGGCCGATTCCGTCTTGGCGCGCTCGGCCGCCTTGGCCAGCAATGTCGGGCTGGCGGTCCAGCTGTCGCCACTGCCACGCTCGATTGAGTTGCGCCCCATCCGGTAGATGTTCCACAGCAGCTGCTCGCGGTCGCGCGAGGCGTAATCCAGCAGCGCCCAGTTGGCGGTGAGGCTGTAATCGATGGACTGGCGGAAATGCCAGGTCTGCGCGGCCACCGGCGCCGGCAGGTTGCTGTCGGGCAGCTGCCGCTCGGGCATGAACGGGATCTGCATCGGCGTCGGGTTGCCGGTGATCTCGGTCAGCACGCCCAGCATGTTGTGGAAGTACGGCATGGTGCGCAGGCCGCCGTTCCACCACGTCGAGTAGACGCTGCCGCCCTTGGAGACCGCACCGGGCTTGTTCTCCTGCAGGTAGCGCAGGTTCATCGCCGCGCCCAGCGCTTCGAGCCCGACCGGGATCATCGCGTCGATGTTGTAGTTGTAAGGGTCGCGGTACGGCGGAATCACGATCACCGTGCCCTTGGGCGAGGTCTGGTGATGGTTGTAGACGATCTGCGGATACCAGCGGGTGTACATCGCCAGGTTCATGTTGCGCGTTTCCTGCAGCGCAGCCATGTAGAAATCGCGGTTGTTATCGTGCCCGGCGTACTTCTGGTACAGGCGCTCGGGCTTGTCCAGCACGCGCTTGGCCGGCACCGGCTCGCGCATGTACCAGTTGGAGTAAAGCTCCTGGCCGTCCGGGTTGGCATGCACCAGCAGCACGATGGTGTCGTCGAGGATGCGGCGGGTCTCGGCGTCGTCACGGCTGGCCAGCTGCCACACCGTTTCGATCAGCTGGTGCGGGCCAACGGTCTCATTGGCATGCAGACCACCATCGATCCACACCACCGCCTTGCCCTGCGCGGCCAGCGCGCGCGCCGCATCGGCATCGTCGCGCGCCCGCGCCAGACGCTCGGAAATGCCGCGGTATTCCTCCAGCCGCGCCAGGTTGGCCGGCGAGGAGGCGATCAACATCAATTGCGGGCGACCTTCGGAAGTCTTGCCCAGCTCCACCAGGCGAAAGCGGTCCGAGCCGGCTGCGACCTTGCGGAAGTACGCTTCGGTCTGCGTGTACGTGGCGAGCATGTAGTCATCGCCGATATCGAAACCGAAATGTGATTTTGGCGACGGCGCGGCGGCAACCGCCTGCCCCATGCCAACACCAATCAACAACGCCGCGCAGGCCATGCGCCGCAGCAATACCAACCCCATCCCACGTCCTCCCGTTGCCGACAACCGCCAGCACCCTTCAAGCCAAGATCAGCGCCGTCGCTGCGGCGCTCGCTGTGCCGACAGTAGAGCAGCAAGCAGTGTCTTTCCGCCATTGCCATTGTCATGACGGCTCGCGCGCAGGCTGATCGTCCTGCAGCGTGATGACGCAAGCACCGGACACGCCGCACTTCATTGAGTCTGCAATGTGCCCCTGCCCGTGCTGTCCCGATCACACTTTCAGGCCGGGCAACAAAAAAGGCCGGGGAATTCCCCGGCCTTTTCGTCTAAAACCGACAACAGCGATCAGTTGGCGACCACGGCCTTGGCAGCGGCGACCACCGCTTCGGTGGTGATGCCGAAGTGCTGGTACAGCTTGTCGGCCGGGGCCGAAGCACCGAAGGTATCGATGCCGACCACCGCACCGTCCAAGCCCACGTACTGACGCCAGAAACCGGTGACGCCAGCCTCGACGGCGACGCGCTTGCGCACGGCGTTGGGCAGCACGGATTCACGGTAGGCCGCGTCCTGGCGATCGAACACGTCGGTGCACGGCATCGACACCACGCGGGTCTTGATGCCGGCGGCGTCCAGCTCGGCCTTGGCAGCCATGGCCAGGCCGATTTCCGAACCGGTACCGATCAGGATCACGTCCGGCGTACCGGCGGCATCGGCCAGCACGTAGCCGCCGCGTTCGATCTGCTTGACCTGCTCGGCGCTGCGCTGCTGCGGGGCCAGGTTCTGGCGGCTGAAGATCAGGCAGCTCGGGCCGTCCTTGCGCACGATGGCAGCCTTCCAGCTGACCGCCGACTCGGCGGCGTCGCACGGGCGCCACACATCGTTGTTGGGGATGTAGCGCAGCGAGGACACGTGTTCGACCGGCTGGTGGGTCGGGCCGTCTTCGCCCAGACCGATGGAGTCGTGGGTGAACACGTGGATGACGTGCGCCGGGATCAGCGCGCTCATGCGCAGCGCGTTGCGGGCGTAGTCGCTGAAGACCAGGAAGGTGGCGTCGAACGGCAGGAAACCGCCGTGCAGGGCCAGACCGTTGGCGATGGCGCTCATGCCGAACTCACGCACGCCGTAGTGCACGTAGTTGGCGTTGGGATCTTCGCCGACCACGGTCTGCGCGCCCTTCCACAGGGTCAGGTTGGAACCGGCCAGGTCGGCCGAGCCGCCGACGATCTCCGGCAGCAGCGGTGCGAAGGCCTGGATCGCGTTCTGCGAGGCCTTGCGCGAGGCGATGTTCGGCGCTTCGGCCTGCACCTGGGCGATGTAGGCATCGGCCTTGGCAATGAAGTCGTCCGGCAGCTCACCGTGCGAACGGCGGGTCAGCTCTTCGGCCTGTTCCGGGAACTGTGCGGCGTACTTGTCGAACAGCTGTTCCCACTCGGCCTGACGCAGCGTGCCGGTGCCACCTGCACGCCAGCCAGCGTAGATGTCTTCCGGAATCTCGAACGGGCCATACGACCAGTCCAACGCCTTGCGGGTGGCTTCCAGTTCGTCCTTGCCCAGCGGTGCGCCGTGGCTGGATTCCTGGCCGGCCTTGTTCGGCGAGCCGAAGCCAATGGTGGTCTTGCAGCAGATCAGGGTCGGCTTGTCGAACTGCGACAGCGCCGCATCGATGCCGGCCTTGATGCTTTCCGGATCGTGGCCGTCCACGTCGCGCACCACGTTCCAGCCGTAGGCCTCGAAACGTTCCGGGGTGTTGTCGGTGAACCAGCCTTCCACTTCACCGTCGATGGAAATGTTGTTGTCGTCCCAGAAGCAGACCAGCTTGCCCAGGCCCCAGGTGCCGGCCAACGACGCAGCTTCGTGCGAGATGCCTTCCATCAGGCAGCCGTCGCCCATGAACACCCAGGTGCGGTGGTCAACGACTTCGAATTCCGGGCGGTTGTAACGCTGTGCCAGCAGCTTTTCGGCCAGGGCGAAGCCCACGGCATTGGCCAGACCCTGGCCCAGCGGGCCAGTGGTGGTTTCCACGCCCGGGGTTTCATGACGCTCCGGGTGGCCGGCGGTCTTGCTGCCCAGCTGGCGGAAGGCCTTGAGCTGCTCGATCGGCAGGTCATAGCCGCTCAGGTGCAGCAGCGCGTACTGCAGCATCGAACCGTGGCCGTTGGACAGCACGAAGCGGTCGCGGTTGAACCACTTCGGGTTGTTCGGGTTGTGGCGGAGATAGTCGTTCCAGAGCACTTCGGCGATATCGGCCATGCCCATCGGCATGCCGGGATGACCGGACTTGGCGGCTTCGACCGCATCAGCGGCAAGGAAACGGATGGCGTTCGCCAACTGGCGGCGGGTGGGCTGCGTCATGGTTCGTCGGAATCGGGAGGCTCCCGCGGAACTGCGGGCGGCCTATTGTCCCACAAGCCACCGCGCGGTTCAGTCCGTGAAAGGCCCCGCCGGCAGCCGGAAGCTGCACAATCGGCCAACAAAATGCCCACCCGTTCAGGGTGGCCATTTGGCCGTGCGCTGGTCGAAAGCTCAGCCCTGCGGGTGGTGCCGGCCCAGGCTGTCGTCGCTCTCACCCCGCGCCACCAGGGTGGTCAGGGCCAGATCGCCAGTGACGTTGAGCGCGGTACGGCACATGTCCAGGAAGTGGTTCACGCCCAGGATCAGGCCGATTCCGACCGGGTTGACGCCGACCATGGCACAGATCAGCGCCACCACCGGCAGCGAACCGGACGGCACGCCGGCGGTGCCGATGCCGCCCAGGATGCAGACCACCATCACCATGAGCTGCTGGCCGATGCTCAGGTCCACGCCGAAGAACTGCGCCAGGAAGATCACCGTCACGCCCTCGAACAGCGCCGTGCCGTTCTGGTTGGCGGTGGCACCCACGGTCAGCACGAAGCGCGAAACCTTGTGTGGGAAGCCCATCTGGTCGGCCACGCGCAGCGCGGTCGGCAGGGTCGCGTTGGACGAGGCGGTGGAGAACGCCATCAACGTGGCTTCCTGAGTCTCACGAAAGAACGCCAGCGGCGAGCGGCCGGCCAGCTTCACAGCAATACCAAAGCTGACGAACATGTGCAGCGCCAGCGCCAGCACCACCACGCCCACATAGGCACCCAGCTTGATCAGCAGGCTGAAACCGAAAATGGCCGCCAGGTTGAACATGAAGCAGGCCACCGCATACGGCGCCAGGCGGATGACCAGGTTGATCAGGGTCATCGAGACTTCGAACAAGCCCTCGATGGCTTTGCGCAGCGTTGCCACCTTTTCGGCCGGCGACAGCACCATGCCGATGCCCAGCATCAGTGCGAAGAACATCAGCGACAGAATCTTGCCGTTGTCGGAAGCCGCTTCGAGCACGTTGTTCGGCACGATCGACAGCAGCATTTCCAAGCCCTTGGGCTGGGAGCCGACACCGGCCACGATCTCCTTGCTGCGCTCGGCATTCTCGGCCAGCAGCTGCGCGGCGACGTTCGGATCGACACCCGCACCAGGCTTGAGCAGGTTGACCAGCACCAGGCCGATCAGCACCGCCACACCGGACAACACCACCGTGTAGGCCAGCGACTTCCAGCCGATGCGGCCCAGCGCGCGGATGTCGCCCATCTCCGACACGCCCATCACCAGCGCCGAGAAGATCAGCGGCACGATGAGCATGAAGATCAGGCTCAGGAACAGCCCGGAAACCGGGGTGGTCAGGTACGTGGTGACCCCGTGCACCCAACTGGCGCCGGGACTCACGAAGTGAACGATCAGGCCGAGCAGCAGACCGATGGCGAAGCCGATTCCGATCTTCCAGTGGAACGGCATCTTGCCGCTAGATGGTGCTGCATGACCCATGGGTTGCTCCCTCCAGAGAATCGAACAGCCTAACAGACAGTGAACGGCCGTCCTTTTCAGCTTTGCTCTGGATAGAGGGGATCCAGCGTCGGTTTTTCCGCCGTTGTTGCCACCGCCTTCGACCATCGCGGGCCCTTGCGGAACACCTCGCGCAGGCGCGCACGGGCCTGCGACACGTCGCCCTCACCGGCCCAGCGGGCGCGTTGCATGCGCTCGAGCGCCTGCCGTTGCCCAGCGTCGTCCAGCCGCGCGATCACGCCATCCAGGTCGGCCACGCCGGCCATCGACGCGAGGATGTGGACCACCTCGTCCAATCCACCCGAATCCAGCGCACGACGCAGATCGGTCTGGCTGTAGGTGGTTCCCGGCGAAGAACGCTCACCGCCCTGCGGCGCGTCCACGGGCGCGGCCGGCTGTCGTCGCGACAATCCCCAGATCAAGGTGACCAACCACAACAATGCAAAGCCAGCGGCCAAGGCCGGCCACAACCAGCCCACGCCGCTGGCAGGCGCCACAGGCAGCGCGTTCGCATCCAGTACCGAGGTGGCCTGCGCGGCTTGTGGAAGCGGCGGCGGAACCAGCCCACCGCTGCCCTGCGCCACCTGCACGCGCTGCTCCGGCAACGCGGCGGTCTGCAACTGGCCGGCCTGCACGTCCCACCATTGCATGCGGATACCCGGCACAATCAAGGCACCGGCCTGCTGCGGCACGATCGAATAGCGGCGCTTGAGTGTCAGCTGCGGGCTGCCACCGCTGAAGGTTTCATCGTATTGCGGCGGCTCGGCGAACACCTGCGCCACATCGCCCAGCGAAGGCACCGGCAGTTCCGGGAACTGCGCCTTGGTCGCGCCGCTGGCGGTGGCCTGCACTTCGAAGGTGATCGCCTCACCGGTGCGGCCTGCGTCCGGCGCAGCGATGTATCGCAGCTGCAGGTTCTTCAACGGCAGCCATGGTTGCGGTGCATCGGTCGGAATGGCCTGCACCTGCAGGGTCTGGTCGGGTGCGCGTGCACTGAGCTGGCCGCTGTCACGTTCAAAGAAATCGTCAAAGAAACCGCCCACGCCCTTGCCGCTGAAACGCGCACCGGCCACCACCAGCGGACCACTACGCTCGGGTATCAGCAGGAAGCGACGCTCGACCACGTTGTAGCGCCGCCCGCCCACATCGCGCGTCGAAGTACGGTCATCACCAACACGCTGCAGAGAAGCACCGGCCGGCGTGTCGAGCACCAGTTCACCGGATGCCAACTGGGTGGCGAAGTACAGCCGCACCACCACGCCGACGCTCTGCTGCACGTAGGGCTGCGGGTCATCCACCTCGGTTTCGATGAAGGCCAATGCGTTGCTGCCGCGCGTGGCCACCGCCACCTCGCGAACCACCAATTGCAGCGGCGTGGTCAGCGCACTGCCCACCTGCAATGCAGGGACGTTCAATGTTCCGCTGCGACGCGGCTTCAGCACCACACCAAACAAAGCGCTGCTGCGGATGCCGCCATTGCCCATCTGCATCTGGCGGTTGCTGCTGTGCCCGCTCACTTCGAAATCGGCCTGCAACGGCCGGTAGTCGGGCGCCCCCGCCTGGTCGGTCTCGATGTTCAAGGTGACGGTTTCACCCTGGTTGATGCTGTCGCGGTCCAGCCAGGCGCGGGTCTGCGCCTGCACCACACTTACACAGGCCAGCAGGACCATCAGCAACCACAGCCTCGCGTAACCGCGTCCGTTGTTCGTCTTCATCGGCCTTCCCGCATCCGTCGCTCGTACTCGAGCTGGAATTTCGCTTTCAACAGATTCCCCGGTTCGTCCGGCACACGTTGCATCCACGCATCGACCGCCTGCTGCTGCTCACGCTGCTGCGGGGTCATCGCCGCGCGCGCGGCATCCTTCTGGGCCTTGTTCTGATCGGCCTGTGCCTGTTGCTGGCGCATCGCCTGCTCCATGCGTTGACGCTGTGCCTGGTCGGCCTGCTGCTGCTTGCCGGCATCTTCGGTTTCCGGCTTCTGCTGACCGGAACGTGGTGAAGACGGCTCATCCTTGCCCGGTTGTTTCGACGCCGGTGACGGCTGCTGATCCTGCGCCTGCCCCTGTTGCGATTGCTGGGACTGCTGGCCCTGTTGGCCCTGCTGCGCGGCGGGGTCATTCGCCCCCTGGCCCTGCTGAGAATCCGAAGAATTCTGTTTTGCGTCGCCCTTCTGGCCTTGCTGCTGGCCCTGCGACTTGTCGCGCTTGCGCGCAGCATCGACCGCCGCACGATTGGCCAGCGCATCCGGCATGCCCGGTTGCAGCTTCAGCGCCTGATCGTAGGCAGCAATGGCTTCGTCGTACTTGCCCTGGCGGGCCAGTGCATTGCCCAGGTTGTATCTGCCCTGGTCGCTCTGGATGCCTTCAAAGCGCTGCTGTGCGGCGGCGAAATCACCGCGCCGGTAGGCATCAACGCCCTCGGCCAGGCGTTGATGTTCGCGCTGGTCGGCACGCTGCCACCAACCACCGGGTTCGGCCGCGTGCGCCGGCTGCATCATCGGCAACAACAGGCACAACGCAACCACGGGCAAGACCCGACGCGGCCGACGGAACGCCAGCAACGCCAGCAGCAGCACCGGCGGCAGCAACCAGTAACCTTCGTCCAGCCAGGCCTTGCCGGTCTTGTCCTGCGCGTTCTTCGTGGCCTGTGCCAGTGGCTCCAGCACGTCCAGTGCGCGCAGATCCGCATCGGTGCTGGCGATGCGCTGGTAGCGACCGCCGCCGGCAACAGCCAACGCACGTAGCGAGCCCTCATCCAGATGCGCGTGCGCGATGGCGCCACGCGCATCGCGATACGCGGCACCTTGCAGCGTGCCCAAGCCCAGTGCCGACACCTGATAACCGCCCGCACGCAGCTGCGCGGCAGCGGCAAGCGCAGCCGCATCGCTGTGATCGGTCATCAACAGTACCTGCCCCTGACGCGCGCCGGACTGCTTGAGCAGTTCGCCAGCCCAGGCCAATGCCTTGTCCGGCTTGTGCCCGTCCACCGGCATGATCTCCGGCGACAACGCGTCAAGGAACAACGCCACGTTGGCGGTGTCGTCGGTCAGCGGCGCCACGGTGAACGGCTCCCAGGCGAACGCCACCAGCGCCACTTCGCCACCCTTGCGCTCGCGCAGCAGCGTTGCCAGCTTGCTGCGTGCCTGCAACAACCGTGAGGGTGGAAGGTCGGTGGCGCGGATGCTGTTGGAAAGGTCCAGCACCACCACCAACGGTGTCTTTGCTTCCCACAATGGCTGTTCCAGTTGGCGCCAACTCGGCCCGGCCAACGCCAGTACCGCCAGCAACAAACCAAGCACCAACGCCGCGCTACCCAGCCAGCCGTGCTTGCCGCTGCCGGCCAGCAGGTGCGGCAGCAGATGCGGGTCCACCGCTTCATGCCAGCGCGTGCGCCGCCGACGCCGATACCAGCTGCCGAGCAGTGCCGCTGGCACCAGCAACAATGCCCACAGCCATTCCGGGCGCAGGAAATGCAGTTGCTGCCACAGGTTCATGCACGCACCCCACGCCAGGCCAGCGCCAGTACACCCAGCAGCAGGGCAACCGCCAACGGCCATGCATAACGTTCAATGCGCGGGCGCACTGCCGGGCCTTCGCTCCTGACCGGTTCAAGCCGATCCAGCTCGGCGTAGATGCCAACCAGTTCGTCGGTATCACGCGCGCGGAAGAAACGGCCACCGGTTTGTTCTGCGATACCGCGCAGGGTCTGCTCGTCGACCGGGTCTTCGCCACCGGGCAGCTGCACGCCAAACAGCGAGACGCCACCGCTGCCGCCAAAGGCCACCGTGTACACGCGCACGCCTTCGGTCTTGGCCAACTCGGCGGCCTTCAGCGGGTCCAGCACGCCGGCGGTATTGACGCCATCGGTCAGCATGATCAACACCCGCTGGCCTTGTGGCTGGTCGCGCAGACGTTTGACCGACAACGCAATGGCATCCCCCAATGCGGTTTCGCGCCCCGCCAGGCCGACCACGCTGTCGCGCAGCTGTTCGCGCACGGTGGCGCGGTCGGCGGTGAGCGGCGTCAATGCATAAGCCTGTTGGCCGAACACGACCAGACCGATGCGGTCACCTTCGCGGCGCTCCAGGAAGTCGGCCAGCACCGCCTTGGCAGCGGTCAGCCGGTCCACGATCTGCCCGCCCAGTTGCATGTCCGGCTCGCTCATGCTGCCGGACAGGTCCACCGCCAGCATCATCTGCCGCGCCTGTCGCGGCGGCTCCACCGGCTCGCCCAATTGCTGCGGCCGTGCGATGGCTGCGCACAGGAAGAACCAGGCCAGCCACAGCAGCAGGCCGCGCAACCAGGCCGAACCTTTCCCGTCGACATGCTGCAACTGCAACCGGGACGGCGCATAAGGCACGCGCAAGGCCGGCGTATCGGCCTGCTCGCGCAACGGCCACCAACGCATCAACACCGGCACCGGCAACAACAGCCACAACCACGGCCAGGCAAAACCGGGCAGCGTAGCCAGCAGCGCATCCAGCCAAGCCTGCATCAGCGCCGCCCCGCCATCAATTCAAGGAAACGCGCCTGCGCAAGTTGGCAGGCACGATCGGCGGCCCCGGCATCCACGCTTGCACGAAACCCACCATCCAGCAGCAGCCGACCATCACCGGCACTGAAATCATTGCCTTTGCGGCCATCCAGGAAGCGCAACCAATCCTGCCCCTGCAACAACACCGCCTGCGCATCCACCCGCCGCGCGGCACGCCGCAGCAGTTCCGATGCCGCGGCCAATCGTGCCGGGGCATCGGTGGCCGCGCGCATCACCTGCTGGTCGAACAACGCCAGCCAACGCTGACGCTGGCGTCGCCTACGCCCGTACATGACCAACACCAGCACGGCCAGCGCAACCACGACGGCGATCACCCACCACCAGCCCGGAGCCGGCGGCCACCAGGCCGGTGCGGCCGGCAGATGCACATCGCGCAGGGGCAACTGCGCAGCCATCAGCCCACCACCCGCTGCATCGGCGCGGTCAGCCAGGCATCGCTGGCTTCGTCGCTGACGAGGCTGCTGACCCTGATTCGTCGCCCGGGCAATTGCCGGGCCAACGTTTCCACCGGGCCAACCATCGCCGCGTGCCAACCCTGCCGTACGCTTTCGGAACCCAGATCCACCTGCATGCGTCCGGCCGAGGTGGCCAGCGGCAGCACGCACTGTGGTGGGGTGGTTTCCAAGGGGTCCAGCAGCAGCACGAGATGCACTTCCACATGCATCGACAGCGCCGACCAGACTGCCGCCGGCACCGCCACGGCACTGGCGGGATCGGCCAGTACCACCGCTCGCGCGCCGGGGTGCAGCACGCGCGTCGCCCTTTCCAGCGCCAACTGCAGCCCGGCATCATCAGCCGGTGGCTCGGCATACCAACGGCTCAATGCATCCAGCACCCGAAGCACGCCCCGCGTTCCACCGGCTGGCGGCACCAGCGACTGCTGCTGCGACCCGCGCAGGGCGGCAAGGCGATCGCCATCGCGCAGCGCCGACCAGGCCGCGACCGCACCGGCTCGTGCGGCCTGTACCGACTTGAAGCGCACACGCGTGCCGAAGTACAGCGCGGCAGCGGTATCGGCCACGATCAACGTGACCCGCTCGCGCTCGGTCTGGAAAGTCTTGGTGTGTGTCGCATCGGTGCGCGCGGTCAATTTCCAGTCGATGTGGCGCGCATCATCGCCGGCCACATACTCGCGTGACTCGGCGTATTCCATGCCACGGCCACGCTGTGTCGAAGCGGCGCGACCGCTCACCACGTAATGCCCGCGGCGCCCCTGCCGCCCCTGCACAGCGGACTGGCGCAAGGCGATCAACTCGGCCAGCCGTGGAACGATTCCGTTGCCCGGCTCGCTGGCGGCAACAGCTGCATCCGCCACATGGCTACTCATGTAACGCCCCACATCATCCGGGCATCATCGCGCCGCGCTGGCCCTTGGCTGCGGTCCATCGGGCCGGCCTCAAGGCAACGGCACGCAATCGAGCAACGCCGCCACCAGACGCTCACCATCCCAGCCCTCGGCCGCAGCTTCGTAACTGGGCAAAACGCGGTGACGCAGCACGTCCGGCGCGACCGAGCGGATGTCATCCGGCGTGACATAGTCACGGCCTGCCAGCCAGGCACGCGCACGTGCGCAACGCTCCAAGGCAATTGAACCGCGTGGGCTCGCGCCCCATGCGATCCGCGCGGCCAGACGAACGTCATAGGGACGCGCATCGCGCGAAGCCAATACCAGCGCCACCAGATAGCGCTCCAGCTGCGGCGCCATATGCAGTTCAAGCACCGCACGTCGTGCCTGTTCGATCTTCTGCAACGACAACTTCTGCTCGACCGCCACGATATGCTGCACCGCGCGCAATGCCCGCTCGCGTGCCAGCCGCAGGATTTCGGTCTCCGCGTTCGCGTCGGGATAGCCGATCCGCACGTGCATCAGGAAGCGGTCCAACTGTGCTTCCGGCAACGGGAACGTGCCCTCCTGCTCGATCGGGTTCTGCGTGGCCATCACCAGGAACACATCCGGCAGCGGGTAGGTGTTCCTGCCTACGGTCACCTGCCGCTCGCCCATCGCTTCCAGCAATGCCGACTGCACCTTGGCCGGCGCACGGTTGATCTCGTCGGCCAGCAGGATCGGATGGAAGATCGGGCCGGGCTGGAACTCGAAACGCCCCTCCGCCGCGCGCCAGATATCGGTGCCGGTGAGATCGGCCGGCAGCAGGTCCGGGGTGAACTGGATGCGCGCGAAGCTGGCATCGATGCGCGAGGCCAAGGCGCGGATCGCGGTGGTCTTGGCCAGGCCGGGCGCGCCTTCGACCAGCAGGTGGCCGTCAGCCAGCAGCGCGATCAGCAACCGGTCGATCAGCAGTTGCTGGCCGACGATCTCGCTGGCCAGCGCTTCGCGCAGTTCGGTGAATTCCTGGTGCAGGCCAGCATCAGCGGCCGGCGCGTCCATCGGGGTAGGCAGCGAGGGGGACAGGTCCATAGGCGCAGTTTGACCGACTTGCTGTGAAATAGTTTCAATTCTGCTGGCGCCAAACGAAGAAGGGCCGCCATGGGCGGCCCTTCTTCAGGTTTTGGTCAACTGACTCAGGTGCCCTTGGCCACACGCAGGATCTTGGGCGTGACGAACACCAGCAGCTCAGCCTTTTCCTTGCTGCGGCCGCGCTTCTTGAACAGCGCACCCAGGAACGGGATGTCGCCCAGGAAAGGTACCTTGGCCACGCTGCTGCGATCACTGAACTCGTACACGCCGCCGATCACCACGGTCTGGCCGTCCTCCACCAGCACCGCCGTATTCACTTCACGACGGTTGATGATCGGCACGTTGCCGTACTCCTCCACGTCCATGTAGGAATCCACTTCGTCCTTCTTCACGTTCATGTTGAGGAAGACGCGGTTGTCCTGGGTGATGGTCGGGGTGACCCGCAGTTCCAGCAATACTTCCTTGAACTGCACGTTGGCGGTGGCTGCACCGCCGGAGCCGCCACCGCTGATGGTGACGTAGCCGATCTCCTTACCCTGCTTGATCACACCTTCACGCTGGTTGGCGGTGACGATGCGCGGGTTCGAAACCACCTCGCCACGGCCCTCTTCCTGCATGGCCGACAGCTCGACGTCCAGCGAGAAGTTGCGGCCCAGCAAGGTGTACGCAAGGGCACCCGCAGGATTCGAAGTGAAGATCTTGGCCGGCAGATTGACGTTCAGGCCGTCAGTGCTGACTTCGCCATCCTCGATGATCGTGGTGTTGCCTTCCAGCGAACCACTGACAGCCTGGGTACGGTCACCGATGCGACGCCCCTGGAAGCCGAAGCGCGCACCCAGGTCACGTGCGAACGTGTCCGAGGCGATGACGATGCGACCCTCGATCAACACCTGATCCACCGGGCGGTCGATCACGCTGATCAGCTCGCGCATCTGCGCGACCTTCTTCGGGATGTCGCTGATCATCAGCGTGTTGGTGCGGTCATCAGCCACCAACATGCCGCGCGGCGACAGGAATCCGTTTTCCTGCTTGTCGCCACTTCCACCATTGCCACCGCCACCACCGTTGCTGCCGATGCCCTTGGCCTCGGTCAGCGCCTTGAAGATCACGCCGGCGTTGTGGTAGTTGATCTGCACGTAGTCGGTGATCAGGCCTTCGCGGTTTTCAATCGCGATGCGTGCGTCTTCCTTTTCCAGCTCGAACTTGGCCAACTCCGGTTGCGGGGCGACCCAGATCACGCCGCCATCGCGACGCTTGTCCAGGCCCTTGGCACGCAGCACGATGTCCAGTGCTTGGTCCCACGGCACGTTGACCAGGCGCAACGTGACGTTGCCCTGCACGGTGTCAGACGCCACCACATTGAGATTGGACTCCTCGGCGATCAACTGCAGCACGGTGCGCACCGGCACGTCCTGGAAGTTGAAGGTCACCGGGCGACCGCTGTATCCACGGGCGGCGACGGTCGCTGCGGCCTGGGCCACGGTCTTTGCGGTGATCGCACCGGTTGCGGATGCTTCCTGGCGCGGCGAGATCTCCACCACATACTCATTGCCGGCCTGATAAGCCAACGACTCGAACGGGCCATTGGTGCTCAGCACCAATTGCGAACCACCGCCAGAAGGCTTGGCGTCGATGCGCTGCACCGGCGTGGCGAAATCCACCACGTTGAGCGGGCGTTGCAGTTCGGCCGGCAGCGTGGCATTACCCACATCCACCACCACGCTGTTGCCCTGGTTGCGCAGGTCAGGGCTCGCGCCCTGTCCGTCGAACTGCAGGATCAACCGACCGGCGCCGTCATCCCCGCGCTTGAAGTCGATCTTGGTTACGGCAACCGCCGACGCCGCCTGCTGGGTACCGGCGGCACTGCCACCGGCAGCCATCGGCTGCGCTGCGAACGAAGAGCCGCACACCGCTGCCAACGCCACTCCCAAGGCGCAGACGCGGACCAGTGCATGGCGCCGGATGGGACGCAGGCTCAGGGCTTTGGTAAAAGTCATCGTGCTATCCCCTAATCAATCAACGATCGTCCAGCGCAAGCGAGGCTGGACGCTCCAGCCAACCGCCAGCGCCGTCCGGCACCAGTTCAATCAGTTCAATCCCGTCCTCGCGCACACCGGTGACGCGGCCATCGCTCTGGCCCAGGTACACACCCGGACGAACGCGATAGGTGACCTTGTCCGGCCCCATCACCAGGGCGACCATGCCAGCGCCGCCGCCACCGAGCGTGCCAACCATGTCCAGGCTGTCGAGCGGGAAAGCTTCCAGCGGCTCCTTGCGACGGTCCGGATCGGGCCGCAGCTGGTTGCCACCATCGGCCATCACCCAGGCATCACTGAAAGGATCACGCATCCCCTGTGCTGCGTATTCAAAGGTTTCAAACTGCTGCATGACCGGCAGCGGCGGCAAAGCCTCGGCCGGGCGCGCGCGTTCGTCGGCCACCCACTTTTCCAGATTGGGTGCTTCGCCCGGCGTGCTGGTCACGCTTCGCGTACAGCCGGCAAGCGCCATCAGACAAGTGATGCCCATGGCGAGGGAGGAAGTCTTGTTCATGTCTTACTTCCCTCCCTTTTTCTTGGCTTTCTCGGCTTCGGCCAGCATCTTTTCCTGGTCTTCCAGCTCACCATCATCCAGGTAGCGATAGGTCTTGACCGTGCCGGACAACTCCAATGCCCCGCCCCTGGAGATCACTCCCTTGGGATCGCGCGGCTTGAGGTTGATGTCGTGCATGGTCAGGATCACCACCCGCGGCAGCGAGGCCACACCGCTGACGAAGGCACCGAACTGGTGGTAGCTGCCCACCAGACGCAGTGCGATCGGCTTCTCGGCGTAGAACTCCTTGAGCGATTCGGCACCGGGCTGGAACAGCTCGTTGTTCAAACCGCTGGACAGCGCCGTCTGCGACACGTCGATGATCAGGTCCGGCATCTCGGTCTTGCTGGGCAGCTGCCGCAGCATCTGCTGCAACACCTGCTCCATCTGCGCCAGCTGCTGCTTCAGCGGCTCCAGGTTGGCGGCACGCTGCTGCTCCCTGGAGAACTCCTCGCGCAGCTTGACCTCCTTCCCTTCCAGCGTTTCCAGCTCTTCCGCCTGGCCACGGACGACCGCCAGGTAGGACAAGCCTACGATCAGCACTGCCAACAAGGCGCAGAAAACCATCTTCGCTTTCTGTGGCCAGTTGCCGATGTTGTTGAAATCCAGCTCTTTGGCGTTGAACTTCTTGCTCACGAACGCGCCTCCTTCTGCACGGGCGCAGCCGCTGGCTCGCTGGCCTTGGGTTCACCCGTGGTGCTGGCAGCAGCATCAGTCGGTACCGTTGCCGCACCTGCCGCTTCGGTAGCAGGCTGCTGCTCCTGATTCTCACCAGGTGCCGGCAGCTTCACCCGCAGGGTGAACACGTAAGGCAACGATTTGATGTCCACCGCAGCGCCGGTACTTTCCTGGGCCTTGGCTTCGATGATCGAAAGCTCGGGGCTGCTCATCCAACCCGACCCTTCCAGGTTGCGCATGTAGGTACTCACGCGCGCATTGGACTGGGTCCGACCTTCCAGGGTGAGGATGTCGCCTTCCTGTTTGAGCGCGGTCAACACCACGCCATCAGGGATGGTGCGCACCAGCGAATCGAACAGGTGCACCATCTGCGACCGCTTGCCCTGCAACTCCTCGATCACCGCCTTGCGTGCAAGCAGACGTGCTTTCTGCTTGTCCAGGCGCTGGATTTCCTCGTTCTGTTGCTTGACCTTGGCGATTTCCGTATCGAGATAGGCGTTGCGTTCGTTCTGCCCGCTGATCTGCTGGCTGTAGAAGAACCACAGCAGGCCGGACAGGAAAACACCCGTCAACGCGGCAAAACCCAGCATCGCGTAGAACTCACGCTGACGCTGTTTGCGGCGCTCCTCGCGCCACGGCAGAAGATTGATCCGTGCCATCAGTCGTATCCCCTCATGGCCAGGCCGGTGGCAATCATCAACGCCGGTGCGTCCTGTGCCAGGGCATGTGCCTGCACCTTCGGCCCCAATGTCATCTGTGCCAACGGGTTGGCGACCGAGGTAGCCACGCCAAGCTGTTCTTCCACCATCGTCGGCAACCCGGCCAGTGCAGCACAGCCGCCTGCCAACACGATGTGATCGACGCGATTGAACTCGCTGCCGGCATAGAAGAACTGCAACAGGCGGCTGATCTGCTGCACCGTCGCTTCCTTGAACGGCTCCAGCACTTCAACCTCGTAGCTCTCCGGCAGCCCGCCCTGGCGCTTGGCCAGGCCTGCTTCCTCGTAGCTGAGCCCGTAACGGCGCATCACTTCGTCGGTGAGCTGCTTGCCGCCGAACACCTGCTCGCGGCTGTACAGGCTGCGACCGCCGCGCAGAACGTTGAGCGTGGTCATGGTCGCGCCGATATCCACCAGCGCCACCACCGCATCACTGGCCACCGGAAGCTCGCTGGCGACGAGCGCGAACGCGTTCTCAACCGCGAACGCCTCCACATCCATCACCTTGGCTGTCAATCCGCCCAGTTCAAGCGCCGACTGACGCAACTCCACGTTCTCCGAACGCGAGGCGGCCAACAGCACCTGCACCATTTCCGGATTGTTCGGCACTGCTCCGAGCACTTCAAAATCGAGGTTCACTTCCTCGATCGGATACGGAATGTAATTCACCGCCTCCAGCTCGACCTGCGCTTCCATTTCACCCTCGTCCAGGTCCGACGGCATCGGGATCACCTTGGTGATCACGGCCGAACCGGCCACTGCCGCGGCTGCGCTCTTGGCCTTGGTCCCGGAACGCGCTACGGCTCGTCGAATGGCCTCCCCGACCGCTTCGACCTCAACAATGTTCTTTTCCACGACCGCATTCGGCGGCAATGGTTCCACAGCGTAATGTTCCACGCGAAAACGGTTGCCGTTGCGTGAAAGCTGAAGCAGCTTCACCGCAGTCGAACTGATGTCGACACCAATGATTGGCGTCTGGCTCTTTGGGATAAGCCCCACGGATTCTCCCCTGCCGATGGGCACTTGGACGCACTTTTTGCGCCCGCGCATTAATAACGGTTTTACAGCAATTGGCAACCGCTCCGAACACGAGACGCGATGCGCGTCACGCACTCCCGGTCAGGTTTGCTTTTTGCTCTCCCCAAGGACCCGGCCCCAGCCGCTCCCCTGCGTAATCTATACTCTGCGGCCACAAAAACCGCAATTGGAACCTACTGGATGGCACGTTTCCGTCGCTGGCTGCGCTGGCTGCTGGCCCTGTGTGTCGCCCTCGCCCTGGTGGGTGCGATCGCAGCCGGCTCGCTCTATTACGTTGTCTCTTCCAAGCTGCCGGACGTACAGACCCTTCGCGACGTCGAGTTGCAGGAGCCGATGTATGTCTATGACAGCCAAGGGAAACTAATGGCGGTGTTCGGTGAGACCCGGCGCTACCCCATCCAGATGAAGGACGTTCCCGAGCGCCTGAAACAGGCGTTCCTGGCCACCGAGGATGCGCGTTTCTACGAGCACGACGGCGTCGATTACAAGGGCGTGGGCCGCGCGATCTGGTTGCTGGCCACCACCGACGCCAAGCGCGTACCGGGCGGTTCGACCATCACCCAGCAGGTCGCGCGCCAATTCTTCCTCAGCTCCGAGTACAGCTACACGCGCAAACTGGCCGAGATCCTGCTCGCTCGTAAGATCGAAAGCGAACTGAGCAAGGACGAGATCTTCGAGCTGTATTTGAACAAGAGCTTTTTCGGTAACCGCGCTTACGGTGTGGGCGCTGCCGCCGAGTACTACTACGGCAAGAAGCTCAACGAGCTGGATCTGGACGAAATGGCCTCGCTGGCAGGCATTCCCAAGTTCCCCTCCAGCGGCAACCCGATCAGCAATCCCGAACGTGCCCGCCAGCGTCGCGACAACTACGTGCTGCAACGCATGGCCGAGTTGAACTTCATCACCCAGGCCGAGGCCGATGCCGCCAAGGCGGTGCCGATGCACGCCACGCCGCACGAGCCGCCGGTGGAGATCTACGCACCCTACGTGGCCGAAATGGTGCGCCAGGAGATGGTGGCCAAATACGGCGGCGACGTACTCAACAAGGGTTACCACGTCACCACCACCATCAACGGTGCACTGCAGGACGCGGCCAACACCGCCGTTCGCGATGGCCTGATCCTGTACGACCACCGCCACGGCTGGCACGGCGTGGAGCAGCACTTCGACGTGGCTGCCGACGCTGACGCCACTGCGCTGGCACGGCATATTGCCGGCATCCCCGCCCAGTCCGGCCTGATCCCGGCCGTGGTCTCGGCGACCCATGCCGACGGCAGCATCAGCGTGGTGCTGGCTGACCGCAGCGAACTGGTGCTGCCGGTCGCTGCCAGCCGCTGGACCAACCGCAGCCCTGCAAAGCTGGTCACGCGCGGCGACATGATCCGCGTGCGCGCCGGCGACAAGGAGGGCCAGTGGCTGATCGACCAGATCCCGCGCGGCCAAGCCGCACTGGTCTCGCTGGATGCCGAAACCGGCGCACTGCGTGCACTGGTGGGCGGCTTCAGCTTTGCCGGCAACAAGTTCAACCGCGCCACCCAGGCCCGGCGCCAGCCCGGCTCCAGCTTCAAGCCGTTCATCTACGCGGCCGCATTCGACAAGGGTTTCAACCCGGCCTCGATCGTGCTCGACGCACCGGTGGTGTTCCGCGACCGTCGTGGCAAGACCTGGCAACCGCAGAACGACGGCGGCGGCTTCCGCGGCCCGATGCGCCTGCGCGAAGCGCTGGTGCAGTCGCGCAACCTGGTTTCGGTGCGCCTGCTCGACAGCATCGGCGTGGACTACGCGCGCAAGTACATCAGCGAGTTCGGCTTCCAGGAAGCCGAGCTGCCGCCCAACCTGTCGATGTCGCTGGGCACCGCCTCGCTGACGCCGCTGTCGGTGGCCCGTGGCTACGCCGTGTTCGCCAACGGCGGCTCGCGCGTGGACACCTGGGTGGTGGACGAGATCAACGACCGCGACGGCAACGTCATCTTCAAGGAAGATCCCGCGCTGGCCTGCCGCGGCTGCGGCGGCGTCGCCGGTAGCAGCAGCACCAGCCCGGCCAGCCAGGTGGTCGACGGCTTCAACTTTGGCGCCGAAGCACCCCCGGCCACGGCCACGCCCGCGACGGGCAAGGAAGAAGCCACGGAAGCGCCCAAGCCGGTCAATCCGGATGCCCGCATCGCACCGCGCGCAATCGATGAACGCACCGCCTATCAGCTGGTATCGATGATGCGCGATGTGGTCCAGCGCGGCACCGGCGCCCAAGCCAAGGTACTGGGACGCGAGGATGTCGGCGGCAAGACCGGCTCCACCAACGACCACCGCGACGCCTGGTTCTCCGGCTTCGGCGGCCCGTTGGCCACCACCGTATGGGTCGGCCGTGATGACTTCCGCTCGCTGGGTTACCGCGAGTACGGCGGCAAGGCAGCCCTGCCGATCTGGATCGACTACATGCGCGTGGCCTTGAAGGACGCGCCGATCGCCAGCAACGACCCGCCCTCGGGCATGGTCCAGGCCACCCTCAACGGCGCGGTCGAGTGGGTCAAGAACGAAGACATGGACCGCGTGCAGGACTTCGACTTCGGCCAGCACGAACAGAAGACCGACGACGCCGCTTTCGATATCTTCTGAGCCGGGCCACGGGCGGCGGGATGGACCATCCTGCCGCCCGCCTGTGCGGGCCCGCAGCAGCCACCAGGAGACACCGATGCCATCCAGCCCCCAGAGTGCCCAGCGCATTGAACGCGGCCGCCAGCGCGTGGCGCAGGAGGCGGCACGCCTGATCGTCGAAAGCGGCATCCAGGATTTCGAGCACGCACGACGCAAGGCCGCCACCCGCCTGGGTATTCACGATGAAGCGCTATGGCCGCGCCTGAGCGAAGTCGAACAGGCATTGCGCGAACATCAACGCCTGTTTGCCTCCACCACCCAGCCTGGCGCCTTGCACGAGCGCCGCCAATCGGCCGCGCAGGCGATGCAGTTCCTGCATGCGTTCCAGCCGCGACTGAGTGGGCCGGTACTGACCGGCGTGGCCGGTGACAACAGCCCGGTGATCCTGCACCTGCACTGTGATGACACCGAAGCGGTGCAGCAGTTTCTGCATGACCAACGCATTCCCATCGAAGCGCGCGCCTGGCCGTTGCAACTGGCTGGTCACACCTCCAGGCAGCACTACCCCGGCTGGGAGTTTGCTGCCGACGGCATCGCTTTCGAACTGATCGTCCTGCCCGAAGACGCCCTGCGCCACCCCCCGGTCTCCGGCGACAACGGCAAGCCACTGCCGCGCGCGACATTGGCGCAGGTGCAGCAGTTGCTGCTCGCCACGTAGGCAATCCTCAGCTCGCAGGAGCGGCTTCAGCCGCGAGGCGAGCGGCGAGTGGCGATTCCGACTGGGCGGGAGCCCGCAATTGCAGGCCCCCTCACTTCTGCCGTATTGCGAGCTTCGCGTCTTACACCGCTCCTACAGAGGCGCACGCTGACGCTGCCCATGAATTGCCTCCCGTCCAGAGACGGCGGCCAACCATTGCCGCGCAGCATTGGGCAGGTGCTCCTCCACACACAGGCAGCCTGCTCTTGTAGGAGCGGCGTCAGCCGCGAGACTCGTAGCGGCTCGGACCATGCAGGAGCCCGCAATTGCAGCCCTCTCCAACGCTGCCGCATCGCCAGCTTCGCGGCTTACGCCGCTCCTACAGAAGCGAACGCTGGCGCTGCTGATGACTTGCACCACGTCCAGAGGCGGCGGCCAACCACTGCCGCACGGCATTGGACAGGTGCTCCCCCACACGCAGGCAGCCTGCTCCTGTAGGAGCGGCGTCAGCCGCGAGGCTCGTAGCGGCTCAGACCATACAGAAGCCTGCAATTGCAGCCCTCTCCAACGCTGCCGCATTGCCAGCTTCGCGACTGACGCCGCTCCTGCGTGGACGCCAGCGCCTGAACGACAAAGGCCCCGCTTCTGCGGGGCCCTTGCTGTGATGGAAGCGGCGCATCGCTGCGCCGATGCCATTGCTTACTTGTAGTCGCGCACGTCGTGGCCGGTGTAGACCTGACGCGGACGGCCGATCTTCATTTCCGGATCGACCTGCTGTTCCAGCCAATGCGACACCCAGCCGGCGGTGCGGCCCAGGGCGAACATGACGGTGAACATTTCAGTCGGAATGTTCAGCGCCTTGTAGATGATGCCGCTGTAGAAATCGACGTTCGGATACAGTTTGCGGGCGACGAAGTAATCGTCCTGCAGCGCGGCCTGCTCCAGCTTGATGGCCACATCCAGCAGCGGATCCTGCACGCCCAGCTGACCCAGCACCTGCTTGGTCATCTCACCGATGACCTTGGCGCGCGGATCGAAGTTCTTGTAGACGCGGTGGCCGAAGCCCATCAGGCGGAAGCCCGAGGTCTTGTCCTTGGCTTTGAGCACGGCGGACTCGACGTTGTCGGCCGAACCGATCTCTTCCAGCATCTTCAGCACGGCTTCGTTGGCACCGCCGTGAGCCGGACCCCACAGCGCGGTCACGCCAGCGGCGACCGAAGCGTACGGGTTGGCGCCGGTGGAACCGACCAGACGCACGGTCGAGGTCGAAGCGTTCTGCTCGTGGTCGGCATGCAGGATGAACAGCAGGTCCAGCGCCTTAACCACGTCCTCGTTCAGATCGTACTTGCCATCGGCCGACTCGAAGGTCTGCTTCAGGAAGCGGCTGACGTAGTCCAGCGAGGTGTCCGGCGTGTTGGCCGGCAGGCCCTTGCCATGACGGTAGATCAGCGCCGAAAGGGTCGGCACCTTGGCGATCAGGCGCACGGCAGCCTGGCGACGCTGCTCGGCGTCGGCCAGGTCCAGCGAATCGTGGTACTTGGCCGAGAGCTGCGCGATCGAGGCAGCCAGGATCGCCATCGGGTGCGCGTCCTTGGCAAAGCTGCCAATCAGCGTATTGATCGACGCATCGACGCCGGCCTCAGCGGACAACTCGGCTTCGAAAGCCTTGAGCTGCTCGGCGCTCGGGCGCTCGCCATTGATCAACAGGTAAGCCACTTCGACGAAGCTGGACTTCTCGGCCAGCTGCTCGATCGGGTAACCGCGATACAGCAGCACGCCGTTGTCACCATCGATGTAGGTGATGGCCGACTTGCAGCTGGCAGTGGCGGTATAGCCGGAGTCGTAGGTGAAGAGACCAGTTTCCTTGGTCAGCTTCGAGATATCGACACAATCATTGCCCAGAACGGGTTTGACGACAGGCAGAACGACCGACTTCTCGCCGGCGTTGAGCGTGACCTGATCAAGATCGGACACAGTGCGCTCCTCAAGTGGAAGGCGCCTGTCCTGACAGAGAGGTGACGGGACAGGGGCGTGAATGAAATTGTGCGGTTTCCGCCGCAGTTCACGCCATTATCGCACAGCAGCATTTCCAGATTGCGAAGACAAAAGTCTTATAGCTGGAACGGCAATGCGACACACCGTTACATGCAATGCCAGCGGGATTGCATGTTCATTCAGCTATCCGCAGACAGCACAAAACAACGGCCACGCAGGGCGCGGCCGTTGTTCGGGCGTGCAACAAAAACCAGATTAACGCGCGTAGCGCTTCTGGAACTTGTCGATGCGGCCGCTGGTATCGATGACCTTGTGCTTGCCCGTGTAGAACGGATGCGAAGCCGAGGAAATTTCAACCTTGATCAGCGGATACTCTTCGCCGTCTTCCCACTTGACCGTTTCCTTGGAGGACATGGTCGAACGGGTGAGGAACTTGAAATCGGAAGTGACGTCGTGGAAAACGACGTTGTGGTAATCAGGATGGATATCGGCCTTCATGGGCTCACACCGTGTGGGCTGGTGGTCAAGAGCGGCATTATAGTCCCGGCTTGGCGCGATAGGCAAGCCAAACCGGGAAATATTCCTCTTTACACGCCCAAGGCCCGTCGCACCTGGGCCTGGAAGCGCTCCTGGTCGTAGCCGATCAACAAGGTGGTGTTGTCCGGGGCGCCGGTCTGGCGGTTCCAGTCCACCACCGTGGCGCCGCGGCTGCGGGTTCCGGTCAGCTCGACCGACAACGGCCGCTGCTGCAGCTCCGTGGCGCCTTCGGGCTGCAATGCCCAGGCCATGGCCAGGGCGTCGGCGGCATACCAATGTTCGCCACGGCTGTCTTCCGACCACAGGCGGGTCTGGCGCGAGATCAGTTCGTAGAAACGCGCCTTGTCGGTATCGGCGGCCAGCCACTGCTCCACGTCACGATGCAGCATGCCGTGGGCGACGGTGGCTTCCCAGTCGGCCACTTCGGTGTGCGGGAACATCGAGAACACGATATGCGCCGCTTCCGGGTCGAAGGCGATGTTGAACTCAGCCACCGGGGTGATGTTGCCGTGGCCGTTGATCGCACCGCCCATCACCAGGAAACGCTTCACCCGCTGCGGCAGGGTCGAGTCAAGCTTCAGCGCCAGCGCGATGTTGGTCAGCGGACCGAGTGCGACCAGCGTCAGCTCGCCGGCATGCTCGTGCGACAGGCGCAGGATCGCCAGCGCGGCATGCTCGGCTTCGGCCTTGCGTGCGCTGACCGGCAGATCGACATCGCCGAAACCATCACGCCCATGCACGTGCGCGGCATCTTCGGCCGGATACACCAGCGGATCGGCGGTGCCGGCGAACACGGGCACATCATCGCGACCGGCCACTTCACACAGCTTCAGTGCATTGCGCACGGTGTAGTCGAGCCCGACATTACCCGCTGCCACCGTCAGACCAATCACCTCGTGGCGCTCGTCGGCAAAGGCCATCAACAGCGCCAGCGCGTCGTCCACACCCGGGTCGGTATCAATCAGCAACGGTATCTTCTTGCTCATCTTCTGCTTCACTCTGGTTGGCAATGGAGTCTGTCATCTGTTCCGTGACAGTGGAAGCACACGATCAGGCCGATGCGTCATGCCGATGCATAACGCATCGCGCCACCAATCCAGCGGCCGACCAGACGGTCGGCAAGCTGCGGGGATTCCTGCAGCAGGCGTTCAGCCAACGCATGCACCATCGGCAACAGCGGCGCATCGCGCTGCAGATCGGCGACGCGGAATTCAGCCAACCCGGTCTGGCGCGTGCCCAGCAGCTCGCCAGGGCCGCGCAGCTCAAGATCCTTTTCCGCGATCAGGAAGCCGTCGTTGGTGTGACGCATGGTTTCCAGGCGCTCGCGCGCCATGTTGGAAAGCGGCGCCTGGTACATCAGCACGCAGCTTGATGCAGTGGCGCCACGCCCCACTCGCCCGCGCAGCTGGTGAAGCTGTGCCAGGCCCAGGCGCTCGGCATTCTCGATGATCATCAACGAAGCGTTGGGCACGTCCACGCCAACCTCGATGACCGTCGTGGCGACCAGCAGATCGATTTCAGCCGTCTTGAAGGCGCGCATCGCCGCCTGCTTTTCCGCTGCCTTCATCCGCCCGTGCACCAGCCCGATGCGCAGTTCCGGCAACTGCGCCGACAGTGTTTCGAAAGTGGTCTGCGCGGCGCTTGCTTCCATGCGGCCATTGGCTGGAGCGGTACCGTCCTCCTCGCTTTCCTCGATCAAGGTGCAGACCCAGTACACCTGCCGGCCCTGCTGGCAGGCCACACGGATGCGTTCGACCAGCTCCGGACGGCGTTCCGCGCTGATGGCGATGGTCTGCACCGGCGTACGCCCCGGCGGCAGTTCGTCAATGGCCGAGACATCCAGATCCGAGTACGCGGCCATCGCCAGCGTGCGCGGGATCGGCGTGGCCGTCATCACCAGCTGATGCGGCACTACGCCGGCAGCAGCGCCCTTGTCACGCAACGCCAGGCGCTGGTGCACGCCGAAGCGGTGCTGTTCATCGACGATGGCCAAAGCCAGGTCGTTGAACACCACGTTGTCCTGCATCAGCGCATGCGTGCCAACCACCACCTGCGCATGACCGGAGGCCACCTCCTCCAGCACCTTGCTACGTGCCTTGCCGGTGACCTTGCCGGCCAGCCACGCCACGCGCACATCCAACGGTTCCAGCCAGCCACGCAGGTTGACCAGGTGCTGCTCGGCCAGCAATTCGGTGGGTGCTGCCAATGCCACCTGCTTGCCACGCTCCACCGCCAGCATCGCCGCCAGCGCGGCCACCACGGTCTTGCCCGAGCCGACGTCGCCCTGCACCAACCGCAACATCGGATGTGCGCGCGCGAGGTCCTTGCGGATTTCGTCGAACACCCGCTGCTGTGCACCGGTGAGCCGGAACGGCAGCGATTGCAGCAGCGCCTTGACCAGCCCGTCGCGACCACGCAATGACGGCGCACGGTGCTGCTGAAGTGCAATGCGCTGGCGACGCAGGCTCAGGTGATGGGCCAGCAGTTCCTCCATCGCCAGGCGCCGCTGCGCCGGATGTGTGCCGGCCGACAATGCCGCGATATCGGCATCAGCCGGTGGCCGATGCATGGTCAGCAGCGCATCACGCAATGCCGGCAGCTTGAGCCCGGCCAACATGTCCGGCGGCAACAGCTCCAGCGACGCCGAGTCCGGCAGCCTATCCAGCGCCTGGCCGATGAGTTTGCGCAGGCTCGCCGGGCCGACGCCCTCCACCGCCGGATAGACCGGGTCCAGCGCTTCACCCAGGCTCGCGTCCTCGCCTTCGCCCAGTACGCGATAGCTGGGATGCACTATTTCCAGACCGTGCTGGCCCGGGCGCGGGGTTCCGTAGCAACGCAGCCGGGTACCCACAGCGAACTGCGCCACCTGCGCGGCGCGAAAATGGAAGAAGCGCAGCAGCAGACTCGCGCCGGAATCATCACTGATCGCCACACGCAGCACGGGGCGGTAACGGAAGCCGCGTTCCACCGCTTCCACCCTGCCTTCGATCTGCGCCGGCATACCGGCCTTGAGTGCGCGGATCGGCAACAGCGTGGTGCGGTCCTCGTAGCGCAACGGCAGATGCAGCCACAGATCCTGCAACGTGGTCAGCCCGCGTGCTTCCAGCTTGGCGGCCACCCGCGGCCCGACGCCGGCCAGGCGGCTCAGCGGTTCGGTGGACAGATCGAGGGAAACAAGGTCACGACGGGCAGGCATGTGACAAGGATGCCGTCATGCGCCCAAAACAGAAACCCCGACGCCCGAAGGCGCCGGGGTTTCCCTCCCCACACACTGTTGGAAGCCTGAGCGCGGCGGGGTTTGCCGAGCGCTTTCCCATGCTCGTTCTGCCCTCACCCCGCTTGCAGGAGCGGGGCTTCAAAACCCTCGGCTTCAAGGGAGCTTCAAAGCCCTCGGCTTCAAGCAAGTCTGAACTTCACCGCTTGCCCTCACCCCTACCCCGCTCCGCGCCCCGGCCCTTGCCTTGCCGCGAGGGCCCTCAACGGGCTGCGGACCAGCGGTTCGCAAACAAGCCCGCATCGCCCCGCCTGCCGGAGGAGCTTTGCGGCCTTCGGCGTCAGGTGCGTCAGAACTTCACCGTCATTTCCAGACCGTAGATGCGCGGCTCGGTGATCGTCGCGCCGACCACGCCCAGCGGGCCGCGGCCATAGGTATTCAGGCCGAGCACGTACTGCTTGTCGAACACGTTGTTGGCGTACACCGCCCAGTTCCAGTGCCCAAGTGGTGATGTCCAGCCAATGCGTGCATCGGTCCGCTGCCGCGATTCACCAACGTTCAGCAGCTGACTGATGCCGCAATCGCCCTGCAGGTCCGACGCCTCGTTGCAGCGCTGGGCTCCCCGATAGGCCTGGCGCAGCGAGAAGCGCAGCTGTCCGTTGCCGCCCAGATCGGCCACGTAGACAGCGCCGGCCGACGCGCTGAAACGCGGCTCGCCGGTCGGAGCTCCGTCCAGATCGACACCTTCCGGCGTCACGTAGTCCTTGTACTTGGAGTCGATCCACTCGGCCTGCGCATCCAGGGTGAAGGACTCGGTGACTTTCCAGCGCATGTCGAAATCTAGGCCGGTCGCTTCCAGGTCGCCGGTGTCGAACACGTAACGCGGGATGTCGACCGGATTGTTCGGATCCGGGTCGATCAGGCGGATCGACTGGCGGTTGTCATAGCGGTAATGGAACACCGAGGCGTTGTACGAGAAGCGGTCGAATGCCTGCTTGATGCCGAACTCCAGGTTCCAGACATCCTCGTTCTCGAACGCCGGGCCGATCTGCAGCGCGTTGAAACCGCCGGCCTTGTAACCCTTGGCCAGCGAGCCGAACACCATGGTGTCGCCATTGACGTGGTAGTCGACGACGACGCGCGGGCTCCAGTCGCTCCAGCTCTTCTTGTCCCGCACCAGCTGGCCCTTGTTGACCATGGCCGGCGGATCGATGAAGGCCATGTCGAAAGTGAGCAGTTCGCGGGTGATCGGAATGTTCATCGCCGCAAGCGCCTGGAAGAAGCCAACGGCTTCCAGCGTATCCAGCTTGGCTTCCAGCCCAGGTGCGCTGCGCGGCGTGTTGAGCCAGGTGAACTCCTTCTCATCGCGGGTGTAGCGCAGGCCGAAGGTCAGGTTGAGGCGATCGGTCGCACGCCAGATCACGTCACCGAAGGCGGCGTACGCGGTGGTGCCCAGCGTATTGGTGAAGCGTTCGTTCCACTTTTCGCCGACCAGCGAGATCGGAATGCCGTTCATCTGCGCCAGCATCGAGGTGAAGCCGAACAGGCTGCCGTCGGGCGTCGGCGCGATGCCGAGGTTGCGCACGATATTGTCCACCGCCTCGGTGTTGGTGTTGACCTGGCTGGTCTGGTCGGCGTCTTCCTTGAAGTAGCTGACGCCCGCCACCCAGTCGATGTGCTCGTTGCTGCCGGAGAACTTGAACTCCTGGTAGAGGGTCTCGTTGCTCTCGGTGTTGACCGAATCCACGTACAGGTCGAAGCGGTTGGTGGCGTCTTCCTCGGTGTGGTTGGTCGAATCGTACTGGCGCCACGAGGTGGTCGAAGTCAGGTTGCCCCAGGTCAGCGCGTGGTCGATGATCAGGCTGACGCCATCGAACGTACGCCACTCGGCGTTGTCGGCATCGCTATAGGTTTTGACTTCGCGCGGGTCCAGGAAATCATCCGGATTCACCGGCACCACCGGGCGCTGCGGATACGGCGGCAACGCGACAATGCCGGTGGTGACGCGGCCGTTCTGGTCCAGGCTTTCGTGATCCCAGCTGAGATAGGCAGTGGTGTTGTCGCCGAAGGTGACCTGCCAGCCCGCACGCGTGGCCCACACGTTCTCGCCGCCCAGGTCCTTGCCGGTAGCACCGTCCTGAAACCAGCCATCGCTGGTATTGATCAGTGCATTCAGGCGCAGCGCGGAGTGATCGCCGGTGGGGATGTTGGCCATCGCGTCGGCATACTTCTTGCCGTAGTTGCCCACCCGCACGGTGGCGCGTGCTTCGGTTTCCGGCTGCGGACGGCGCGTCACCAGCGAGATCGCACCAGCGGCGGTGTTGCGGCCAAACAGGGTGCCCTGCGGCCCCTTCAGCACTTCGATGCGCTCCACGTCGACGAACGGCAGCAGCACGCCACCACCGCGACCGCCGTAGATGCCATCGACGAAGATGCCCACCGACGGATCGGTACCAATGCCGAAATCACTGGTTTCCACACCACGCAGGCGAAATGACGGCTGCGTAGGCTGTACCGCGTCGATCACCAGACCCGGCACGAACACATCGATGTCGCCCAGGTTGTCGGCGGCAACGTCGTTGAGCAGATTCTGATCCACCACCTGCAATGCGATGGGTACGTCCTTCAACTCCTGCTCGCGGCTCTGCGCGGTGACGGTGATCCTGTCCAACGTGGTGGCCGCCTCCGTCGCCGTGGCGCTCTGCGCCATGGCCCCGCTGCTGGCACCGAACACCATCAATGCACCAATGGCCTGCTGCAGCCCTGTAACCAGATTCCGTTGTTTCACTCGCATTGCCCCTCTCCCAAAGCAGTGTGATGAAAGCCGCTGTCAGATCGCCGGTACTGCTGGTTTGGCGCTCTGGTTTGTGTCGGCCGTGGTGTCGCAGTTCCCTTCAAGTGCGTTGATCCATTGCCGGATCAACGCCACGCCTTCCCGATGTATGACCGCCCTGCCCACCTCCGGCATCATCACCGCCGGATCGTGGCTGTCCATGCGATAGGCCAGGATCGACGCATCCGCATCACCGGGCAGCACGTCGTACTGGTGATTGCCGGTGCCCTTGCCTGCGGCAATGGGCTGCTTGCACAGGCCCAGTTTCAGGTGATCCTGGGTGGGTGCATCCAGCCACAGGCCGGAAGTGATGGCCGGACCGGTGCGGCTGTGGCAATGCCCGCAGTTCACGTCCAGATAGGCGCGTGCACGTGCGTCCAGCGGCGCCTGCAGGTCGGCGGCATCGGCCATGCGTGGCGCATCGGCCGGCGCCGGGGCGCCTTTCAGATAGCCCACGCGCGAAAGGTGCGCCAGCTGATTCTCACGGCCGTCGATGTAATCGAAATCGCGGTTGAGATGCCGGGCCTTCGGCCCGATCGGCAGCAACTTGCGCGAACGGTTGTCGGTGATGTGGCAGCCGCCGCATTGGTTCTGGTCCGGCACCTGGTAGCTCAGGGCTTCACGCGCGCCAGCGGCATCCACCAGTTCCAGCTCGACAATGTCGCCGGTGCGCTTGAGCGTGGCGGCGGTCTGCTCCCGGTTCCAGACATACGGCAACGCGACCCAACCTTCCTTGCGATGCACCAGCAGGCGGGTTTCGATCAGCCGCACCTTGGCCAGATCCAGGCTTTCTTCTTCCAACGAGGATTGTGAAGGCGGCGTACGCGCCACCGACTTGCCATCGGCGGCGCCACCTTCCGGCAGCGGGTAATAGAACGTCTTGCTGAGAATGGTGCCCACCGGAAAGTCGAACGCATGCTCGGGCTGGTAGCCCGCTGCTTGGCCCTGCGGCATCCACACCGTGCGCAGCTTGTGTGCGTAGTCGCTGAACAGCGGCGTGTTCAGGTCATACGGGACCACGCCGTCATTGAGCCGCAGCTTGCCGCCTTCGACGCGCAGCACATGCCACTCGTCCAACGCGGGCGGCTGTCCTTCCTCGAAGAAATGCACCGCTGGCTTGCCGCCACAACCGGCCAGCATCAACAACACGCCGACCAGCCCCACCATCCGCACCATCACGTTCGGCATGCCGCTTCCTCAACCACGCTTCAGGTCGATCGCCGGCAGGCGCGGCAACTCGCAGTCGAACGGCTTGGCATCCTTGCTGGGGTTCTTGTAGCCGCCGGGGCCATCGGCGTTGATCACGCCACTGACGTTGCGCAGGCAGATCTGCGGGCCAACCTTGACCCCGTCAACCAGGCGTTCCTTGTTGTAGTAGCCATCCCACAGCACGTCCGGGAAATTGCCGGTCAAACCAAACATCGCCACCTTCAGCGCCTTCAGGTCGAGCCCGTCCGGTGAGTCACCGCCGCCGGACAAGGTGTTGTTGTGCACGTAGATGCGCTCGGGGTACGGATCGAAGTTCGGCGATGCGCTGCTGTCCTTGTAGCCGGTGGAATACACGCTGGAGATGATGATGTTGGTGGTGGCGTTGTCGCGCACCTCGTTGTCGAAGATCTCGATGTCATCGTTGGAGTTGATGACGATGCCCGACCCGGCCGGCACGCTGGCCACCGGCGTGCCCTTGGCGCCGAAGTTCTCGTGGTTGTTGGCGATGACCTTGTTGTTGAACACGCGGATGTTGGCGCCCTGCTGCGACAGGCCCGGCATGTTGAATACCAGGATGCCGCCGGTGTTGCCGGTGGCCACGTTGTCGTACACGTCGGCATTGCGGGTGTTTTCGACCTCGATGCCGGCCACGTTCCGCTCGGCCCGGCTGTTGCGCACGATCACGCCATCGGACTGGCCGACATAGATGCCGGCGTCGGACGCGGCGATGGAGATGGTGTTCTCGATCAGCACGTTCTTGGTCAGCACCGGGTAGATGCCGTAGGCGCCGTTCTTGGTGCTGGGACCGCCGGTCCATTGCACCTTGATGCCGCGGATGGTGATGTTCTCCGACTCGCTGATCTTCAGCCCGTCGCCCTTGGAGTCCTCGATGGTGAGGTCCTCGATGGTGAAGTTGTCACCGTTGACCAGCAGGCCTTCGGCGCCAGCCTTCTGGCCTTTGAAGCTCAGCACGGTCTTGTCCATGCCGGCACCCCGGATGGTGACCCCGTCGGCGCGCAGGCTCAGGCTGCGCTCGAATTGATGCCGCCCTGCGGGAATCTCGATCACATCGCCCGGCTTGGCATCGAGCAAGCGCTCCTGCAACGTGGCGGCAAAGGCGCCGTCAGCGGCCGCCACCGCCGGTGCCTGGGCCGCCTGTTTCTGGCAGCCACCCAACAACGCCAAACCGATCGGAACCGCCAAGATGATGCTGCGTTGCATGAATCCGCTCCATACGCCCCCAGATGTAGCGTGCAGTCTGAGCTTCAGGAAGTGTTCACGCGAAGGGCAGGAACGGCATACTACGGGGGGCAGAGCGGACAAGCTGGAGGGAGCTTAGATGCATCGCAAGACCATTGGCGGCGACCGTCTGGCCGTGGCCAACGTGCCAACCAACATGCTTTGCGGCCTGCTGCTGCTGGGCAGCGAGCTGGGCGTGAGCACCGACGGATGGCTGGCCGGGCTGCATCTGAGTGCCGAACAGCTCAACGATCCACTCACCCGCATCTCCTACCGGCAGGCCATCGAGGTCATCCGTCGCGCCCTGCCGACCCTGCCCATCGATGCGGTCGGCCTGGCCATGGGCGGCAACCAGAACGGTGGCAACTTCGGCCTGCTCGGGCTGGCGATGAAGACCGCGCGCAACTTTGGCGATGCGGTGCGTATCGGCCTGGACTACCAGCGCAACCTTGGCCCGTTGATGGCATTGGCCCTGGAAGACCATGGCGGCCCCACCCTGGCCATCGTCGCGACCACGCCGGAACAAGCCAACGATCTGCTGCCATTCCTGTGCGAGGAGATGTTCTCCAGCGTGCTGATGCTGGGCCGCGAACTGGCCGGCAGCGCGTTCAGTCCGTTGCGTCTGGAGCTGGGCTATCCGGCACCCGCGCATGCGGACAAATACCGCGAGCTGTTCGGTTGCGAGGTCCGCTTCGATCAGCCGCGTCACGCCATGGTGCTGGAGCGTCACTGGATGCAGCTGCCGTTCGCCAGCTACAACCCGGTGACTTCACAACAGGCGCTGTCGCTGTGCCGGGCACAACTGGCCACGCTGTCAATGCGCGGCGAAACCACTGCGGCGGTGGAGCGACTGCTGCGCCCCAACCTGCGCGACAACCCGCAGATGAGCGAAGTCGCGCTTGCGTTGCACCTGAGCGAACGCACCTTGCGCCGGCAGTTGTCTGAAGAGGAAACCAGCTTCAGCGAAGTACATGACCGCCTGCGCACCGAATATGCGCTGGAGTTGCTGCAGAACCCGGCGCTGGACATCGCCGCCATCGGCGGCCAGCTGGGTTTCAATGATGCGCGTGAGTTCCGTCGCGCATTCAAGCGATGGACCGGGCAGACGCCGAGCGAAACCCGGCGTCACCTTATCCAGTGTTGATCAGTCGAGGATCATCACTGCATCGACTTCGAACGCGGCGCCCTTCGGCAGGCCCGACACTTCGATGGTGGAACGGGCCGGGAACGGTGCCTGGAAGTACTCCTGCATCACCGCATTGACCTTGGCGAACTCGCCCAGGTCGGTCAGGTACAGGCCCAGACGCACGATCTTGTCCAGCGAGCCACCGGCTTCCTCGGCCACGGCCTTGAGGTTGTCGAACGCGCGGCGGGCCTGCGCGGCCACATCACCGGCGACGATCTCACCGGTGGCCGGGTCCAGCGGAATCTGGCCGGAGAAATAGACGGTGTTGCCGGCGCGCACGGCCTGCGAGTACGGGCCGATGGCGGCCGGGGCCTTGGCGGTGTTGATGATCTGGCGGGACATGGACAGCTCCACTGTGAAGAAAGGTTGGCCATTGTAGCGTCCGCACCTTTGCGCGCACCTGACCGTCCCGGGCCGCGCTGGACAAAACTTCGCCACCTGCCGTGAAGCCTTGGCCTGCAAGGGCTGCCGAGGCTTATCCACATCTTGTGCCGGCAACAGGACACAAGCGATGTGGATAGCCGGGTTTTCCATCCACAGGAGCTGGACAAAATATCACCAGCTTTTGCAGAACCATGCAGCACAAGGGCTGCGCGAGCTTATCCACAACTTGTGTAGGCAGCAGGCCACAACCGGTGGGGATAAACCGCTGCTGCCGAAAAACCGGCCCTTTCCCGGCAGCAGACTGCCGGGAAGGCCCGGTCGAGCGCAGGCATGTCCGGCAGCGCCCGCGTGACGCCGTCCTAGCCCACCGATGCCGCTTCGCGCGCGGTCGGGTTCGGCACCGGCTCGCCCACCTTCCTCATGGTGTTGCGGTCGGTATGTGCGAATGGCTCGGTCCTGTCAGGGATGACCAGCACCGTTTCCTGCTCGTAGGACCAGGTGCCGTCATCGTTGATGGTCACGTGGATGTCGTAGCTCTCAGTGCGGAAGGCATGCTCAAGGAATGGATTGGAGCTGATGCCGTTGGTCAGCGACCCGCGCTCGGCGCGCAGATGGAAGCTCCTGGCATCGGCGCTGGCCTTGCCCACCGCCATCGCGGTCTGCCCGCGCGGGATCGTCAGGGTCTGGATGATGTTGCCCGTGGCCGGTTCCCACAGCCAATACCCGACCTGGTCGTGGAAAGTCTCCACCTCGCCCGGCTTGACGATGCGGGTGTGATAACGCAATCCGTAGAACAACTGCGGGCCGTTGGGTTGCGCATCGATCGGATGCAACTCGATGCGCTCGATGAAGACCTGGCGCTCCGGACCGTCGGCCTTGGGGTTCACATCCACGCCACGCTCACCCACCCAGATACCCGCCATCGCGGCCAGCGGGCCGAGGTTGGCCAGCGTGTTGGGGTCGGAGGTCGGTTCGGTATAGATGTCCTGCGGAAACGTGGTCATGGCTGCACTGCCTGTGGGGTCAACCCACTTATGGTACGCAGAACCCGCCCTGCGCTCCCCCTGCAGTGGTCCACGGCAATGTGGACAAAATATGACCAGCTCTCGCAGAGCCCCGCCGCACAAGGGCTGTGCGGGCTTATCCACAACTTGTGTAGCCAGCAGGGCACAGCCTGTGGGGATAAACCGCTCGCGTAGCGCCGAGCCATGTCCGGCGTCCGGGTCGCCTGGAAAACCCGCTGCCGAGCATGGCTCGGCGCTACGGATGTATTTCCGGAATCTCCGCTTGCCGAGCGTAGCTCGGCACTACGTTGCGCTTACTGCCGGCGCACCGCCTGCACCACCTGCAGCCTGCGCAGGCGTCGCATCACTTCGGCCAGATGGTTGCGGTCACGCACCTGGATGTTGAAACACAGCACCGCCGCATTGAGATCGCGGTCCAGGTAATCGACACGCTCGATGTTGGAATGGCTTTGCGCGATGGCTGCCGCCAGCTGCGCCAGCACACCGGTGCCGTTCTCCACTTCCACTACCAGCGCGGTGTCGTAATCACCAACCACGCTGGTATCCCAGCCTATCGGTACCCAGCGGTCCGGCGTCTTGCGCAGCTCGGCCAGGTTCGGACAGTCCATGCGATGCACCACGATGCCCTTGCCGGCGGTGTGGTAACCCATGATATCGTCACCGGGAATGGGCTGGCAGCAATTGGCGAAGCTGACCACACCGCGCTCGCTGCCGTTGATCAGGATCTTCTCCTGCAAACGCCCGGACATGTTGCTGCCACGCAGCTCGGCGTGGGCCATCAACGCCTGCGCGGCCTGTGTCGGCATCCAGTTGCCCAGCGCCACATCGGCCAGGAAGGCTTCCAGGCGCGGATAACGGTGTTCGTTGAGGAAAGCATCCAGGCGGCCCTTGGGCAACCGCTCGATGGAGCTGTCCATCGCCTCCAGCGCGCGGTCCAGCATGCTGTGCCCCAGTTGCACCGCGTCCTCGTGCTCCAGCTGTTTGAGCTGGTGGCGGATGGCGGTACGTGCCTTGCTGCTGACCACGAATTCCAGCCACTGCGGCTTGGGCGAGGCCGAGCGCGCGGTGATGATTTCCACCGTCTGCCCACTGACCAGGCGCGTGCGCAACGGCACCAGTTTCTTGTCCACGCGCGAGGCCACCGCGCGGTTGCCCACGTCGGTATGCACCGCATAGGCGAAGTCCAGCGCGGTGGAGTTGCGCGGCAATGCCAGGATCTTGCCCTTGGGCGTGAACAGGTAGACCTCGTCCGGGAACAGATCAACCTTGACGTTGTCCAGGAACTCCAGCGACGAGCCAGCGGTGCGCTGAGAGTCGATCAGATCCACGATCCACGCATGCGCGCGGCTCTGTGCGCTGTTGGGCGTGTCGCCGCCGAACTTGTAGGTCCAGTGCGCGGCCACGCCGCGTTCGGCGATCAGGTCCATTTCCTCGGTGCGGATCTGCACTTCGATCGGCGAGCCGTACGGCCCGAACAAGACCGTGTGCAGCGACTGGTAACCGTTGGCCTTGGGAATGGCGATGAAATCACGGAAGCGCCCGTCCAGCGGTTTGAACGCGGCATGCACCGCACCCAGCGCGTGGTAACAGTTGGGCACGTTGCGCACCACCAGGCGGAAGCCGAAGACATCCATCACCTGGTCGAAGCTTTTGTTCTCCTCGTGCATCTTGGTGTAGATGCTCCAGGGCGTCTTGATGCGGCTGATCAGCCGATGCTCTAGCCCTTCGCGCGCAAGCCGCTGCGACAACTGCACTTCCACCTGCGCCATCGCCTCGCGGCGGACCACCGGCTGGCTGCGGATGTGTTTTTCGAGGATGGCGTGGCGCCACGGATACAGCGCGCGGAAGCCCAGGTTCTGCAACTCGGACTTGATCAGGTTCATGCCCAGGCGCTGGGCGATGGGCGCGTAGATATCCAGCGTCTCCATCGCGATGCGGCGCCGTGCCTCGGCGCTCTGCGCGCCCAGCGTGCGCATGTTGTGCAGGCGGTCGGCCAGCTTGATCATGATCACGCGCAGGTCCCGCGACATGGCCAGCAGCATCTTGCGGAAACTCTCCGCCGCCGCTTCCTGGCGGTCGCGGAACTTGAGCTTGTCCAGCTTGGTGACGCCATCGACCAGATCGGCCACGGTCGAGCCGAATTCGCCAGCCAGTTCCTCACGGGTCAGCGGCGTGTCTTCGATGGTGTCGTGCAGGATCGCGGCGATCAGTGCTTCCACGTCCAGGCCAAGCTCGGCCAGGATGCGCGCCACGGCGACCGGATGGGTGATGTAGGGCTCGCCCGACTTGCGGGTCTGGCCGGCATGGGCGCCGGCGCCCACTTCCCAGGCGCGACGCAGCAGCGGCAGCTGCTCGGCGGGCAGGTAGCTGGCTGCGCGTTCGAGTTGGAGTACGTAGTCAGGTACCGCCCCGCCCGCGGGCGTGGCTACCTGGGCGGTGGGGCCTGGGTTCATGCCGGAAGACTATGCCAGCGCGCGTACTTCGGCAAACCCCAAAACGCAGAACAGCCCGCACGTGGCGGGCTGTTCCATTGCTTGCAGCGATGTGTCCGATCGAACCGATCAATCGTCGTTCTTGGACATGTCTTCGTCGGCGACCACTTCGGCAGCGGCCCATTCCAGCGCTTCACGCTCCACGCGCTCACGCTCGGCCTTCTCGACTTCCTCGATCAGCTCGTTGTCGATCTTGCGGGCGGCGATTTCGCGCAGCGCCAGCACGGTCGGCTTGTCCTCGGTCTCGCTGTTGTCGATCGTCGCCTGGACACCATTGGCCAGCTGACGGGCGCGCTTGGACGCCATCATGACCAGCTCGAAACGGTTGTTAACGACTTCCAGGCAATCTTCTACGGTAATGCGGGCCATGCGGGCTCCCGGCGACCGTGCGGCCGCTCGAACGAATGAGGGAAAGGGGACGGATTGTAGGGGTCAGGCGGGTCCTAAATCAAGCCGACGCCTGAACAGCCCCTTGTGAATCAATCGGTTGCTTGGTTTTCGGGGGCCAGCAGCGAGGCGATCAGCTGGGCATGACGCGCCTGCTGGGGCTCCCGACGCAGGCGGCTGGCGCGGAAAATGGAGCACATCTCGTCCACCGCGGTGTCGAAATCCTCATTGACGATGACGTAGTCGAACTCGTGGTAATGCAGCATTTCCTCGCGGGCGGCAGCCAGGCGCTGGGCCATCACCGCTTCGCTGTCCTGGCCGCGCTTGCGCATGCGCTCGTCCAGCGCCTGCCGTGACGGCGGCAGGATGAAGACGCTGACCGCACCGGGCACCTTGTCGCGCACCTGGCGCGCGCCCTGCCAGTCGATCTCCAGCAGCACGTCCTTGCCAGCGGCCAGCTGCGGCTCGACCGACTGCCGGGCGGTGCCCTTCCAGTCGCCGTGCACCAGGGCGTGCTCGAAGAAGTCGCCAGCGGCGATCATCTGCTCGAACTCGGCGGCCGGTACGAAGTGATAGTGCTTGCCGTTCTCCTCGCCCGGACGCATGGCCCGCGAGGTGAAGGAAATGGACAGGGAAATATGCGGATCGCGCGCCAGCGTAGCGTTGACGATGCTGCTTTTGCCGGCGCCGGAGGGGGCGGCGACGATATAGAGGGTGCCACGCATCAAGGTGGGCCAGCGTCTGAAGTGGCCCGGCATTGTAACGGCGCGGGCCAATCCGTGCCGAGCGGGTTGTTCACGGGTGGCCTGGCGGCAGAGCGCAGCCATGCTGCGCCGGGGCGTTGCCAGTGAAGCCCCTGCCGAGCATGGCTCGGCACTACCGGGGGCATGGTCGATGCCCCCGTGCCGCTTACTCGATGTTCTGCACCTGCTCGCGGATCTGGTCGATCAGCACTTTCAGCTCCACCGAGGCGTTGGAGGTGCGCGCGTCCACCGACTTGGAGCCCAGCGTGTTGGACTCGCGATTGAACTCCTGCAGCAGGAAATCCAGGCGGCGGCCGACCGGCTCGCGCTGCTTGAGCACACGGCGGATTTCGCTGATGTGGCTGGACAGGCGATCCAGCTCCTCGTCCACGTCCAGCTTCTGCAGCCACATCACCAGTTCCTGCTCGGCGCGGCCCGGGTCGACCGGGTGCGGCAGGTCGGCCAGGCGTGCGGCCAGCTTGGCGCGCTGGCCTTCACGGATCAGCGGAATCAGCTCACGCACTTCGGCAGCGATGCGCTCGATGCCGTCCACACGCTCGCTGATGGCGGTGGCCAGCTTGTCGCCTTCACGCTCGCGGGCCTGCACGAAGCCGTCGATGACTTCGTCCAGCAGCGCCATGGCCTCGGCCTGCAATGCGGCAGCGTCGGTCGCCTCGGTGCGCAGCACGCCCGGGTACTGCAGCAGCTCGGTGAACTCCACCCGCATGCCGGGGAAACGCGAATGCAGACGCAGCGCCAGATCACCCAACTGCTCCACCAGCGCTTCGTTCACATTCAGCGAGGCCGCCGCTTCGGGCACACGCAGGCGCATGACCAGATCCAGCTTGCCACGGCTGATCCGCCCGGAAACCCGCTCGCGCAGCTGCGGTTCGAGCGCGCGCAGCTCTTCCGGCAGCCGTACCCCCACTTCAAGGAAACGGTGGTTGACCGAGCGCATCTCGCAGCCGAGGGTGCCCCAGGGCGTGACACGTTCGCCGCCTGCGTAGGCGGTCATGCTTCGAATCATGTGGATTTCCGGTGCGTTGCAAAGGGCGAATGGTACCCTAGGCGCCCCCGGACGCCGGTGCATAGACCGCCCGGACGCCCCACTTGAAGCTCTTCGCAATCCGGACTTTTCATGACCTTTTCCCGTCCCAGCGGCCGTCAGGCCGATCAGCTGCGTACCGTCACCATCGAACGCTCCTTCACCCGCCATGCCGAAGGTTCGGTGCTGGTGAGCTTCGGCGACACCCGTGTGCTGTGCACCGCCAGCGTCGAGAACCGCGTGCCGGGCTTCCTGCGCGGCAAGGGTGAAGGCTGGGTCACGGCCGAGTACGGCATGCTGCCGCGCTCCACGCACACCCGCTCGGACCGCGAAGCCGCACGCGGCAAGCAAGGCGGCCGCACCCTGGAAATCCAGCGTCTGATCGGCCGCACCCTGCGCGCCTGCATCGACCGCAACGCGCTGGGCGAACGCACCATCACCCTGGACTGCGACGTGCTGCAGGCCGACGGCGGCACCCGCACCGCCGCCATCACCGGTGCCTACGTGGCGCTGGTGGACGCGGTGAACGTGCTGCTCAAGCGCGGCGATATCAAGCGCAACCCGCTGTTCGGCGCGGTGGCTGCCATCTCCGTCGGCGTCTACAAGGGCGTGCCGGTGCTGGACCTGGATTACGCCGAAGACAGCGACTGCGATACCGACATGAACGTCGTCATGAACGATGGCGGCGGCTTCATCGAGCTGCAGGGCACCGCCGAAGGCCATGCCTTCCGCCGCGATGAACTCGATGCCCTGCTGGCCCTGGCCGAAAAGGGCATCGGCGAACTGCTCGCCGCACAGCAGGCAGCACTGGCACAGGCATGAACCGGCGCATTGCCCTGGTCACGCTGGTGGTGGCCGACTACGACGAAGCCATCGCTTGGTACACCGGCAAGCTCGGCTTCCAGTTGCTGGAAGACATCGACCAGGGCCGCAAGCGTTGGGTGGTGGTCGGCCCGACCGACAACAGCGCCGCTGCACTATTGCTGGCGCGCGCCAGCGATGAGGAACAACGCAGCCGTATCGGCAACCAGACCGGTGGCCGCGTTGGCTTCTTTCTGAACACCGATGACTTCTGGCGCGATCACGCCGCAATGACCGAACGCGGCGTGGAATTCCTCGAAGCACCGCGCGAAGAACCCTATGCCACCGTCGCGGTATTCCGCGACCTGTACGGCAACACCTGGGATTTGTTGGAGCCCAAGCAATGAAACTGGTACTGGCCAGCGGCAACGCCGGCAAATTGAAGGAACTGCAGGCCATGCTCGCCGATCTGCCGTTGCAGATCGTGCCGCAGGCCGAACTGGGCGTGGGCGATGTGCCGGAAACCGGCCTTACCTTCGTCGAGAACGCGCTGATCAAGGCGCGTCACGCCTGCGAGATCACCGGCCTGCCCGCGCTGGCCGACGACTCCGGCCTGATCGTCGATGCACTGGACGGCGCACCCGGCCTGTACAGCGCGCGCTACGCCGGCAGCCCGACCAATGACGCCGCCAACAACACCAAGCTGCTCGACGCGCTGCGTGATGTCCCGGCCGAACGCCGCAGCGCCCGCTTCTACGCGGTGATCGTGCTGCTGCGCCACGCCAACGATCCGCAGCCGCTGATCTGTGAAGGCAGCTGGGAAGGCCGCATCATCGATGAACTGCGCGGCAGCAACGGCTTCGGCTACAACCCGGTGTTCCTCGACGAGGAACTGGGCCTGACCGCAGCGGAAATGGTGCCGGAGCAGAAGAACGGCCGCAGCCATCGTGCCAAGGCGCTGCAGTTGCTGCTGCACAAGCTTTCAAGCCAGCTGGCACGCTGAGGTTGGCGATGAGCACGCATTCCCACGTCCACCACGACGCCTGCGGTTGTGACGCGCCCAGCGAGATACAGCTGGTCCCGCCGCCGTTGTCGCTGTACGTGCACCTGCCCTGGTGCGTGCGCAAATGCCCGTACTGCGATTTCAACTCGCATGCCGGCAAGGGTGAGTTGCCGTTCGATGCCTACATCGATGCGCTGATCCGCGACCTGGACCAGGACCTGCCGCTGGTCTGGGGCCGGGTGGTCAGCAGCGTGTTCTTTGGCGGCGGCACGCCCAGCCTGTTTCCGCCTGAAGCGATCGATCGTTTCCTGCAGCAGGCCAGCGCGCGGCTGCGTTTCGCGCCGAACCTGGAAGTGACGCTGGAAACCAACCCCGGCACCGCCGAGCACGGCCGTTTCGACCGCTACCGCGCTGCTGGCGTGAACCGCATCAGCTTCGGCATCCAGACCTTCAACGACGACGCGCTCAAGCGCCTGGGCCGCATCCACGACAGCGGTGAGGCCGAGCGCGCGGTGAAGCTGGCGCAGGACGCCGGCTACAACAACTTCAACATCGACCTGATGTACGCGCTGCCGGAGCAGACCCTGGCCCAGGCCGAGCACGACCTGGAACGCGCCTTCGCGCTGAACCCCACGCATATCTCGCATTACCAGCTGACGCTGGAGCCGAACACGGTGTTCTTCGCGCGGCCACCACAGGGCATCCCCGACGAAGACAGCGCCTGGGACATCCAGGAACACTGCCAGGCGCTGCTGGCCGAAGCCGGCTACGGCCAATACGAGGTCAGCGCCTACGCACGCGACGGCTACCAGTGCGCGCACAACCTCAACTACTGGCGTTTCGGCGATTACCTGGGCATCGGCGCCGGTGCACACGGCAAGATCAGCTCCGGCGCCGAACAACATGTGCTGCGCCGCTGGAAGCACAAGCACCCGCAGACGTTCATGGACACCGCCGGCACGCCTACCTCGATCGGCGGCGACGACATCATCAGCCCTGGACGCCTGCCCTTCGAATACATGCTCAACCTGCTGCGCCTGCATGAAGGTTTCAGCCTGCGCGATTTCGAGTCACGCACCGGCCTGAGCCGGCAGGTGCTGCGGCCAGCACTGGACGCGGCAATCGCACGCGGCTGGCTGGCCGGCAACGACGAATTACTGGCCCCCACCGAGTTGGGCCGGCGCTTCACCAACGACGTAGTGGAGCTTTTCCTACTTTGAACACGCACCCTGAAAGTGGCGATTGCATCACGGAAGTGATAAAAATTGCGCCTTCAGGGGGCAGGAAACGTACAGCCGATGTCAGGGAACGCATCTAGTTTGCCCGCGCAGGCTTTGGCCCGGATCGCGGCCACACCTGCACCGCCCCGCGTGCGCCAGCTGCTGGAAGCCACCTGTCGCGTGGCCGAGGAAGTACTGCGCGTACCGCTGCAGCTGACCATGGTGGAGCTGGAACGCGCGCTGTTCCAGAGTGCGGAAAAAGCCCGCAACAGCCAGATCCAGTCCGACGTCTACGCCCAGCTGCGCCTGCTGCGTGCCCGTAGCGAGGAGTTTCCAGCGCTTTATTTCGACGCCGTTGCCGCGCAGCTGGCTCAGTTCAAGGAGCCCGCCAGGCCCAACGCCGAAGTCCATGCGGCTGCATTCAAGTCGATGACGCTGGTTGAAGACACCGATATCGACCGCGACATCGTGCTCAGTGAAATGGCGCGGCGTGAAAGCATCCGTGGCGCCAGTCCGCTGCTGCTGCTCGGCCAGCGCTTTGCGGTGCTGGCGGCGCAGCCGGCCTTCGACCCGGAGCGTCTGCCACTGGGGCCGTATGCGCTGTGCCGTGCGCTGCGTGACAGTGGCGAACAGATGCAGTTCACCCTGGAAACCCAGTTGCTGCTTTATCAGGTGTTCGAGCGCCAGGTGATGAGCCGCCACGCCGAGCTCACCGACCGGCTGAACATCCAGCTGGCACGCGAAGGCGTGCTGCCCGGCCTGGTCTACCGCCCCTACCTGCCCCGCCCCTCCGCACCACGCGGAACCGGTGCGGCTGCCGGCAACAAGGGCGCGGCAGCAGCCAGTGCCCCGCTGACTGGCTGGCAGGGCCAGGCGCCCGCGGCTTCGTGGGCGGAGCTGTCCAATGAGGTCGGCATGCCAGCGCCGACGGCATCGGCGGCCCCCACCTCCCCGACGACCGGCCCGGCCGACAGCAATCCGGCCATGGGCAACCTGCACGAACTGCTCGACGCCGCGCGGCGCGCGCTGGCAAAGGGCGCACAGCCCGGCGATGCCGGCGGCGACGTACCTGCCGCCGCACAGCCCGCCTGGACACCGCCGGCCACCTCGACCGTGCCGGTTCCCACCCAGTCGGTGATGAATGTGCTGGGCAAGCTGCAGGCCGCCCCCGCACCAAGCGGCGGGCGTCGCAGCATCGGTGACATCCATGGCGCGCTGCTCTCGCAGGTCAAGGCCGAACACGGCCCGACCGCGGCGCTATCCGCCCAGGACACCGATACGCTGGACCTGCTGGGCATGCTGTATTCCCAACTGCAGCGCGAAGTGCGCACTGATGGCCCGGCCAACGACCTGCTGTCCCGGCTGCAGGTACCGCTGGCCCGCGCCGCCATCAGCGACCCCGAGTTCTTCCTGCGCGACCAGCACCCGGCGCGCGAACTGCTCAACGCCGTGGCCGAATCCGGCGCGGTGTGGCTGAGCGAGGACGACGCCGACCCGCTGCTGCTGTACAAGCTGGGCGAAGCGGTCAACCAGGTGGTCAACGACTACCAGGGCGACGAGGCGGTATTCGCCCAGGCCAACGAACACATCCAGAGCCACCTGCGCGCCGCCGCGCGCCGTGCCGAAGTCAGCGAGCGCCGGCAGATCGAAGCCGCTCGCGGCAAGGAGCGCCTGGAAGCAGCCAAGCAACTGGCCAACCAGACCATCGACACGCTGTGCCAGGACACCAACCCGCCCAAGTTCGTACAGACGCTGCTGCGCAAGCCCTGGGCCGACGTGCTCACGCTCACCCTGCTGCGCCACGGCGAGGGTTCGGAAGAGTGGAAGCAACGTGAGCAGGCCACCGCCCGCATCAGCGAGGTCACCAGCCAGACCAGCGGCGAGACCGACATCGGCTTTGCCGAGGACATCGAGCAGTCACTGCTGCAGGTGGGTTACCACCGCGACGAGGCCGGTGCCATCGCACGCCGCCTGTCCACGCCCGGTGGTGAAGACGACATTCTTTCCAGGACCGAGCTGGCCGCCAAGCTCAAGGCCCGCGCACGGCTGGGTGAAGCCGAAGAGCGCGATGGCGAGCCCGAGCGCCACAAGCCGCCACAAGCCGAGCGCAATGCGGCCGAGAGCGCCCATTACCAGCAGCTGCGCACCCTGCCGTTCGGTACGTGGTTCGAGTTCACCGTCAACCAGCAGGGTGACAACCGCCGCCAGCGGCTTTCCTGGTACAGCCTGGTCACCGACAACGCCCTGTTCGTCAACCAGCGCGGGCAGAAGGTGGCCGAGCTGTCGCTGGACGCGATGGCGCGGCTGATGGCCAAGGGCCAGCTGCGCATCGTCACCGAAGACCGCGGCCGCCTGATCGACCGCGCCTGGCAGGCGACCGTGCGCGCCCTGCGCTCGATCGCCGGCAACGCCCCCAACGCCGTGGAATCCGCATGACCCCCGAAACCCGACGCGCCCCGCGCATGCAGGTGCCGGAACTGGTGCCGGTACGCGACCAGATGACCGAGAGCATGATCGGCCGGCTGGGCAACATTTCTGAAACCGGCATGCTGATCATCGCCTCCGGTCCGCTCCAGGAAGACGCTCTGTACCAGCTGCAGTTCGGCATTCCCGACGGCCGTGGCGGCCAGCAGCTGATCGACGTCGGCGCCCATCTGCTGTGGCGGGTGCCCACCCACGCGCCAGACCAGTTCTGGGCCGGTTTCCGCTTCCTGACCCTGGACGCCACCCAGCGCGAGCAGCTGGTGCGCTGGATCGAAGACAGCCTTCCCTCTGCCTGAGCGCCGAAACCGGCACAGCAGTGGCAGGGTGATTGCGGCAAAATCATGGCCCCGCAACTGCACCGCCCAGCGAGCCAGCGTGATGAACCAGCAAGATCCCGGCGCCCTGTATTCCCACCATCTGGGTGTACTCACCCGTCGTGCCGATGAGGCACTGGCACGCGGAGGTTTCGACCACCTGGTGGTTCCCAGCGGCACCCAGCACTACCAGGTGTTCGATGACCGCGACTATCCCTACGCGGTCAACCCGCAGTTCAAGACCTGGCTGCCGCTGACCAAGCTGCCTTACAGCTGGCTGATCCACACGCCCGGCAGGCGCCCGACGCTGGTGTTCTACCAGCCGTTCGACTACTGGCACGTCGTGCCGGACGCCCCCAGCGGCTGGTGGGTGGAGCATTTCGACATCCACATCATCCGCAAGCCGGAAGAAGCGCTGGCCCTGCTGCCCAAGGACCCGGCGCGCTGCGCCATCCTCGGCGAGCCGCAGAGCGCGCTGGGCGGTTTTGTGCCGAACAACCCCGACGTGGTCATCCACTATCTGGATTGGCACCGCGGCTGCAAGACACCCTACGAAATCGCACTGATGCGCCAGGCGCAGGTGTTGGGCGTGCGCGGCCACAAAGCCGCCGAGGCCGCCTTCCGCGCCGGCGCCAGCGAGTTCGAAATCCACATGGCGTACTGCAGCGCGGTCGGCCAGGATGCCAACGAGCTGCCTTACGGCAACATCCTCGGGCTCAACGAGCATGCCGCCGTGCTGCATTACACCGACCTGGGCCGCAGCGCGCCGCAGCCGCTGCGCAGCTTCCTGATCGATGCCGGTGCATCGGCTCATGGTTATGCCAGCGACATCACCCGTACCTACGCGGCCAGCGGTCATGGCGAATTCCAGGCATTGATCGATGCCGTCGATGGCGCGCAGCAGAAGATGTGCGCAGCCGTGCGCGCGGGCTTTGACTACAAGCAACTGCATGTGGACGCACATCTGTCACTGATGGGCATCCTCAAGGACTTCGGCGTGATCACGGTTTCGCCGGAAGCCGCACTGGCTACCGGCGTGAGCGCGGCGTTCTTCCCGCATGGCATCGGTCATCTGATCGGCGCGCAGGTACATGACGTGGCCGGTTTCGCCGCAGGCGAGCACGGCGGTCGCGTCGAACGACCGGCGGGCCATCCCTACCTGCGCCTGACCCGCGTCCTGGAGCCGGGCATGGTGGTGACCATCGAGCCTGGCCTGTATTTCATCGACATGCTGCTGGACGAGGTGAAGCAGGCCGGCAACGGCGCCAGCGTGAACTGGGACCGCGTGGATTTCTTCCGTCCTTATGGCGGCGTGCGCATCGAGGACGAAGTGCTGTGCACCGACGGTGAAGCCGACAACCTGACCCGCCCGGTGTTTGCCGCGCAGGGATGATGTGCCATCAAGGCGACAGCTGAGATTGTCGCCTTGAAGGTTTGCCCGGATGTGCAGAGCGTTCAAACGGGTTTACGGCAATGACACGAGGGCGGACTGGGTTCCGCCCTTTTGTTTGTCTGGAAGCTTCATTTCTCATGCGGTCCAACCAGGCCGAGGCTAGTTCGGGCAATGAAGTTGATGACCTGCCTTCCCTTGCTGCGCTTCTTCCTTTTCGCAAGGCCCGTCCCTTTCCCACTCACTTGCACACAGCGCATGCCTGCTTCGCCCCCTCCCTTGCGCGTAGTGCAAGGGAGGGAGCAAAGCCGTATCGCCCACAAAAAACCCCGGATGCGCCATTGCCCATCCGGGGTTTCGATCCACACAACCCTGACGCCAACCGCCGTCAACGTCTGGCCATGAACGCCTCGATCTCATCAGCGCTGCGCTCCAGCGCATCGGTCAACACCCGATGGCCGTTCTCGGTGATCAGCACGTTGTCTTCGATGCGGATGCCGATCCCGCGCCAACGCGCCTCCACGCTGCGGTCTTCCGGCGAGATGTACAGCCCCGGTTCGATGGTGAACACCATGCCCGGCTCCAGCAGGCGCGATTCACCGGCCACCCGGTAGTCGCCCACGTCGTGCACATCCAGGCCCAGCCAATGGCCGGTCTTGTGCCGATAGAACCGCTGGTAATGACGCTCGATGATGTTCTCTTCCAGGTCACCCTTCAGCAGACCAAGCCGCAACAACCCTTCGGTCAACACCTCCACCGCAGCGAGGTGCCCTTCCTCGTAGGCAATGCCCGGTTGCGCCTGCTCCAGCGCCGCTACCTGCGCGGCCAGCACCAGATCGTGCAACGCACGTTGTTCCGGACTGAAACGGCCATTGACCGGGAACGTGCGGGTAATGTCACTGGCGTAACCCCGGTACTCGGCGCCCGCATCGATCAACACCAGGTCGCCATCACGACTGCCGTGGTTGTTGTCGCGGTAATGCAGCACGCAACCGTTGGCACCGGCACCCACAATGCTGTTGTAGGCCGGGCAAGCATCATGCGCGCGGAACTCACGCTCGAGTTCGGCTTGCAGTTCGTACTCGCGAATGCCCGGACGCGCCGCTCGCATCGCCGCACGGTGTGCGCGCACGCTGATGTCGGCGGCCGCCTGCATCAGCGCGATCTCGTCCTCGGACTTGTACAGGCGCTGCTCGTGCAGCAGATGGCCCAGCTCCAGGAACTCATGCGGCGGCTGCGCGCCGTGCCGCACCTGCGAGCGCACCCGGTTCACCCAGCCGATCAGCTTCAGGTCGAAATCGGCATCACGACCGAAGTGGTAATAGACGCGCGAGCGCCCTTCCAGCAGGCCCGGCAGGATTTCATCCAGGTCCTCGATCGGGTAGGCATCGTCCATGCCGTAGTTGGACACCGCACCGTCCTGGCCTTCGCGCGGGCCATCCCAGGCTTCGCGGTCCGGGTCGCGTTCACGACAGAACAGGATTGCCTCGCCGTGACGACGCCCCGGAATCAACACCAGTACCGCCTCCGGTTCCTGGAAGCCGCACAGGTACCAGAAATCCGAATCCTGCCGGTACGGATAGAACGTGTCATGGCTGCGCACGCGCTCGGGCGCAGCCGGCAGCACCAGGATGGCGTCATCGCCGGCAGCCTCCATCAGCTGGCGGCGACGGCGAGCGTATTCGGTGCTGGTGATGCCGCAATGACGCTTCATGCCGCGCCTCAGTTCAGACGCTGGCGGTGACGCGACCCCATCACGCAGTCGCCGTGCAATAACAGTACGGCCACGCGTACGAATTCTTCGATTTCAGCCAGTGCGTCTTCGTCTTCATCGGCACTGTCGAACTGGTCGCTGGAAGCCTGCGCCAGCCGCGCCAGATCCTGCAGGGCTTCTTCACCCTCCTCGCTCAGCGCCGGGCGCTTGCCTGAGGCCAGACCGAAGCCACCCAGGAACGCACGGCACCATTCGAACAGCGCATCGGTACGCGCCTGCAACGGCTCGGCGGCGTCGGCCAGCACCAGTTCAAAGGCGAAATCACGGTCTTCCAGTTGCAGCACGGTGGCCTGACGCAGCCGGTCCAGCGGGCTGCCGGACTCAGGCGTGGGCAGGCCGTCATCGGCCAGCACCTTGGCCGGCCAGGCTTGCAGGTCTTCTCCACCGGCGGCCAGCCAGCCGCTCAGGCCGCCGTGCAGTTCGGCCGGGGAAGCACCCAGGCCCAGCGACTGGCTGGCCTGGAGGATGTCGTTGACGACAGGAAGTTCGGTCATGTCACGGTTCTGTGAAGCGGGAAGGAGCCCGGCCATGGGCGACATGGCGGCGGCTGCACAGTGTAGCAATCGCACAGTGTCATCCAGCTTGACCGCCCCTTGCCGGCATGCCTATCGTGCCGCTTATGGATGCCTTCGACCCCGCCGGCCAGTTGCTTGCCCTTGTTTCCCGTCTCGAGCTGCTGCTCGAGCGCAACCAGCGGCTGGCCGACGAAAACCGCAGCCTGCGCCAGCAGCAGGAACAACTGATGACCGAGCGTTCGCAGTTGCTGACCAAGAACGAACAGGCCCGCTCGCGGGTAGAAGCGATGATCACCCGCCTCAAGTCGCTGGAGCAGCACACGTGAGCCACAACGAACCGGTCAGTGTCCGCATCCTTGATCGCGAGTACACCGTTGGCGTCGAACCGGCCGAGCGCGACAGCCTCACGGCGGCCGCGCGCATGCTCGATCTGAAGATGCGCGAGATCCGCGGCAGCAACCGCATGGCTGCGGTGGACCGTGTCGCGGTGCTGGCCGCGCTCAATCTGGCCCACGAACTGCAGCAGGTGCGCGATGAGCAGGCCTCGCAGCAACAGCGGTTCCAGGCCGCAATGAACGATCTCAATCGACGCCTGGACATCGCCATCGACAACGCCCGTTGATCCACCTGAGCGGCTCAGGCAACTGAATTGGCCGCTCAAGCGGAAAGGCTGCCCAGGCGCGCGCAACCGGCTATACTTGCCCCGCGTTCTCTGCTGTGAACGACGGCGTGTGCAAACATTCGCCTTGTCCCTTAATTACGACCACGGGGGCGCGACGGAGCCGGGTGTGCAAGTCCGCCTTGTAGCGGGAAGCCCGATGGCCCCCCAGCGTTCCCACTTGAACCCCGGGTTCAAGGTCGTTTCGCACGCATCGTCACCGCGGAGAATGCAATATTCCAGAACGGCGCCCAACGGGCGCCGTTCTTTTTTTGCCTTCTCCCTCCGGGAGAAGGTGCCCCGAAGGGGCGGATGAGGGTTCGGGAAAAACCCCGATGAGAACAGGCTGCATGTGGCTGTGCCCGTACCCTCTCCCCAACCCCTCTCCCGATGGGAGAGGGGCTTTGCAGCCTGATTCCAAAAGGTGCCCGGAGGGCGGATGAGGGTGCGGGAAAAACCCGATGAGAACTGGCTGCATGAGGCTGCGCCCGCACCCTCTCCCCAACCCCTCTCCCGGTTGGAGAAGGGCTTTGCAGTCTGATTCCGATACGCTGTGCCGATGACTGACGATCCCCGCCAACTGCTGCGCCAACTGCTGCGTCAACGCCGCCGCGATCTTCCCGCCGCCGAACGCATCGCCGCCGCCGAAACCCTGGCCGCGCACCTGCTTGCCCTCCCCTTTGCCAATGTCAGCGGCCATGTCGCCGGCTACTGGGCGATGGACGGGGAAATCGCCCTGCACCGCTGGCAGATGCAGCTGCCGCCGCAGCAGACGTACTGCCTGCCGGTGCTGCACGGCAAACTGCTGCGTTTCGCGCCGTGGCGGCCGGGGCAGGCCTTGGTCAGCAATCGATATGGCATTCCGGAACCCGATGTTGACCCTGCACAGGCACTGCGGCCCGAGGAAATGGCGCTGGTGATAGCACCGCTGGTGGGCTTCGACCCGCACGGCCGGCGGCTGGGCATGGGGGGCGGCTGGTATGATCGCAGCTTCGCATTCCGGCAGCGCCAGGCCGCGCCGCCGTGGTTGGTTGGGGTCGGTTTTTCCGCCCAGCAGGTGCCGTCGTTGCCGGTCGAAGACTGGGACGTGGCGGTCGATGCGATCTGTACCGAGCAGGCCACTCTCTACCCGGAACCGTTGAACGCATGACCGCCCGCAAGCGCTACTGGCTGATGAAGTCCGAACCGGACGCCTTTTCCATCGACGACCTGCAGCGCGTGGGCACCGAACCATGGAACGGCGTGCGCAATTACCAGGCGCGCAATTTCATGCGCGATGGCATGAAGGTCGGCGACGGCATCCTGTTCTATCACTCCAATACCAAGGTGCCTGGCATCGTCGGCATCGCCACGGTGGCCAGCGAGGCCTACCCGGACGACACCCAGTTCGACCCCAAATCCGATTACTACGACCCCAAGAGCACGCGCGAGGAACCGCGCTGGATGCTGGTGGACGTGGGCTTCGAGCGCAAGCTGGCACAGGTGATCGCGCTGGATGAAATCAAACTGCATGCCGAGGCGCTGGGCGAAGGTTTCCCGCTGACCGCCAAGGGCAACCGGCTGTCGGTGTTCCCGGTGACCGCCGCGCAGTGGAAGCTGCTGCTGTCGCTGGAAAAGAAGCCGGCATAAATCCCTGTAGGAGCGGCGTAAGCCGCGATGCTGATGGCGGGGCAATGCCCCATGGAGTCAGCAATTGCATGTGTCGCCGCCAGAGAATTGATGCGAGCTTCGCGGCTTACGCCGCTCCTACAAGAACCAGATCCTCCAACTCCATCGAGTCCACCATGTCCGAAGCCAAGCGCCTGGCCGCCGAAAAAGCCATCGAATACGTCCAGAAGGGAATGATCGTCGGTGTCGGCACCGGCTCCACCGTTGCCTACTTCATCGAAGCCCTGGCCCGCATCAAGGACCAGATCGAAGGCGCGGTCTCCAGCTCCGAGCAGAGCACCGCCCTGCTCAAGGGCCACGGCATCGAAGTGCTGGACCTGAACCACACCGGCGGCCTGTCGCTGTACGTGGACGGCGCCGATGAGTGCGACGGCAACAAGAACCTGATCAAGGGCGGTGGCGCCGCACTGACCCGCGAGAAGATCATCGCCGAGGCCAGCAAGCAGTTCGTCTGCATCATCGACCCGAGCAAGCAGGTCAAGGTGCTGGGCAAGTTCCCGCTGCCGGTGGAAGTGGTGCCGATGGCACGCAGCCTGGTGGCCCGCGAGATCCTGGCCCTGACCGGCGGCCAGCCGGTGTGGCGCGATGGCGTGGTCACCGACAACGGCAACCTGATCCTGGACATCCACAACCTGTCCATCACCGATCCGGTCAAGCTGGAGCAGCAGCTCAACCAGATTCCGGGCGTGGTCACCGTCGGCCTGTTCGCGCGTCGCCCGGCCGACGTTGTGATCGTTGGTGGCGAACCGCCGCAGGTGCTTTGAGGCAGCCACTGCAGACCCGTGAAGGCAGGGCATCCTGCTTTCACGGGTTCTGGCCCCTTTTCCCCGTTCATGGCTTCTCCCCCCACGTTCCTGCCTCCAAGGTTGCCGCCCATGTCCCTGCTGCGTTCGTTGCTTCTCGTTTCCCTGCTCGCCCTCGCCGGTTGCGCCAGCGCCGACGGCAGACACTGGGTGGAACTGGCCGGCAGCCGTTACCAGGTGGAGCTGGCACAGAACGATGAGGACCGCGCACGCGGGCTGATGTTCCGTGACCAGATGGATACCGAGCACGGCATGCTGTTCATCCACGACCGCGAAGAGCCGCAGGCGTATTGGATGAAGAACACCAAGATCGCGCTCGACATCCTGTATTTCGACAGCCAGCGCCGCCTAGTCAGCCAGCAGCGCGACGTACCGCCGTGCTCGGCAGGCGACCGCTGCCCGCCCTACCCAAGCTTCAAGCCGGCCCGTTACGTGCTGGAACTCAACGCCGGCCAGGCTGAAAAGCTGAAGTTGCAGGACGGCGCGGAGCTGACCTTCGGCCCGGGCATCCCCAAGGCCGATTGAACCGCTGTACTGCCCGGCCTTGAACCGGCCGGGCTTTGCCCGCAGTCTTGAGCCATGTCCGATACACGCCTCAATCTGCCGCACTGGGACGACCTGGCTGGTCTGTCCGACGATGCGCTGCCGCTGCTGCCGACCGCGTTGCTGATCGCCCGCGACGAGTACCCGGAACTGGACCCGGCCACCTACGACCGCATGTTGCAGGCCCATGCCGACCACCTGCGGGTGGAGGTGGATTCCATCGGCGAATGGCCGCTGAAGGTGGCAGCGATCAACCATCACCTGTTCAACGAACTGGGTTACAGCGGCGACAACGACGAGTACTACGACCCGCGCAACAGTTATCTGAACAAGGTATTCGAGCGCCGCCTGGGCAACCCGATTTCGCTGGCGCTGGTGCAGATGGAAGTCTCGCGCCGGCTCGGCCTGCCGCTGGAAGGCATTTCCTTCCCCGGCCATTTCCTGGTCCGCCTGCCGGTGGAAGACGGCGTGCTGATCATGGATCCGTTCAATGGTGGGCGCCCGCTGGGTGTGGATGAACTGCGCGAACGTGCACGCAGCAATCTGGGCGGCGAAACCCCGGACGACAACGTGCTGGCGCAGATTCTGGACCCGGCACCGCACCGCGCGATCCTGATGCGCATGCTGCGCAACCTGCATGGCGTGTACGTCGAACGCGAAGAATGGGACCGCGCCGCACGCAGTGTCGATCGCGTGCTCAAACTGGCCCCGGACCAGGCCGACGCGGTCCGCGACCGTGGCCTGGCCTATCTGCAACTGGAGCACCTGGCCGGGGCCCGCGCCGATCTGGCGCGTTATCTGAAGATGGAACCGGACGCTAGCGATGCGGCCACCATCCGCGACCGCCTGATCGAGTTGAACAGCGAACGGCCAAGGCTGCATTGAGGTAACAACGCTCGTACCGGCGCGCCCGTAGGAGCAGCTTCAGCCGCGAAGCCGCTACAGCGACCGAAGCCGGGAACAAACGCGATTCCTTCGAGGAAACCACCCAGGGCATTCGGCATTTGGCCCACATCCTTCGGACACGCGCCGTCATCACCCGGCTCCGGATACCCCGTCTGCTTCGCGGCTGAAGCCGCTCCTACCCGGTGCGGCTCTACGCGCGCGTCAATCCAGCTCGACCATCTCGAAGTCGTCCTTGGTCACGCCGCAGTCCGGGCAGGTCCAGGTGTCGGGCACGTCTTCCCAACGCGTGCCCGGGGCGATGCCTTCTTCCGGCAGGCCGTCGGCCTCGCGGTAGATGAAACCGCAGACAACGCACATCCAGTTGCGGAAGGTGGAGGCCGTGGCGTCGGACATCGGGGATAATCGCCGGTCAAAGAAACGGCGTTGATTGTCACACTCCCGCCGCCGTACCGGTAGCCATCCCCATGCCCAACCTCCATTCCGCGCCCCGTGGCGTGTACCTGATCACCCCGGATGAGACCGACAGCGCCCGCCTGCTCGCGCGCGTGCAGCCACTGCTGGCCGGCACCACCTGGCTGCAATACCGCAACAAGGCGGTGGATGCGCCGACCCGCCTGGCCCAGGCCACGGCGCTGCAGGCGTTGTGCAGCGCGGCCGGGGTGCCGTTGATCATCAATGATGAGGCGGAACTGGCACGCCAGGTCGGCGCCGCCGGTGTGCATCTGGGTGAAGACGACGGCGACATCGCCGCCGCCCGCGCCCTGCTTGGCCCGCAGGCGATCGTCGGTGCCTCCTGCTACGACGAGTTGGAACTGGCCCAGCGCGCGGTGCGCGCCGGCGCCAGCTACGTCGCCTTCGGCGCGTTCTTCCCCAGCCGCAGCAAGCAGACCCCACGCCGCGCATCCCCGGAACTGCTGCGACAAAGCGCCGCACTGGGCGTGCCGCGGGTGGCCATCGGTGGGTTGACGCCGGACAATGCAGGCCCCGTTGTCGAAGCCGGCGCGGACCTGATCGCGGTGATCAGCGGCGTATTTGCCGAGGATGATCCGGTCGCTGCGTTGCAGGCGTATCGGCGTTGTTTCCAGAATTGATCGCGTTGCAGAACGACATCGCCGTTTCCTTCTCCCTCCGGGAGAAGGTGGCGCGAAGCGCCGGATGAGGGTCTGGGCGAAGCTCCGTGCAAACAGCCTGCACGAAGCTGCACCCGACCCTCTCCCCAACCCCTCTCCCGGAGGGAGAGGGGCTTGATCCTGCGCCATTCGACATTGTTACTATCTTGAAGGAGTTACCCATGAACCACGCTCAATCCCACGCCCTGTTCGAGCGCGCGCAGACGCTGCTGCCCGGTGGCGTCAATTCACCGGTGCGCGCGTTCAAGTCGGTCGGCGGTGAGCCGTTCTTCGTGGAGCGCGCCGACGGCGTGTACCTGCATGACGTCGATGGCAACCGCTACATCGACTACGTCGGCTCGTGGGGCCCGATGATCGTCGGCCACAACCATCCGGCCGTGCGCCAGGCGGTGAAGAAGGCGATCGACAACGGGCTGTCGTTCGGCGCGCCGTGTGCGGCCGAAGTGACCATGGCCGAGACCATCACCGCGCTGGTGCCGTCGTGCGAGATGGTGCGCATGGTCAACTCCGGCACCGAAGCCACCTTGTCGGCCATTCGACTGGCGCGTGGCGCCACCGGCCGCAACAAGATCGTGAAGTTCGAGGGCTGCTACCACGGCCATGGCGATTCGTTCCTGGTCAAGGCCGGCAGCGGCATGCTGACCCTGGGCGTGCCAACCTCGCCGGGCGTGCCGGCGGGCTTGAGCGAACTCACCCTCACCCTGCCCTACAACGATTTCGAGGCGGCCACCGCGCTGTTCGAACAGCAGGGCACGGACATCGCCGGCCTGATCATCGAACCGGTGGTCGGCAACGCCAACTGCATCCCACCGCGCGAAGGCTACCTGCAGCACCTGCGCGCGCTCTGCACGCAGTACGGGGCACTGCTGATCTTCGACGAAGTGATGACCGGCTTCCGTGTCGCCCTTGGCGGTGCGCAGGCGCATTACGGCATCACCCCGGACCTGACCACGTTCGGCAAGATCATCGGCGGCGGCATGCCGGTGGGCGCGTATGGCGGCCGTCGCGAATTGTTGTCGCAGATCGCCCCGGCCGGCCCGATCTACCAGGCCGGCACGCTCAGCGGCAATCCGGTGGCGATGGCGGCTGGTCTGGCGATGTTGCAGCTGATCCAGGAACCCGGTTTCCATGAGCGTCTCACCGCGGCCACCGCCATGCTGTGCGATGGGCTGGAAGCGGCTGCGCGCGATGCCGGTGTTTCGGTCACCACCAATCGCGTCGGCGCGATGTTCGGGCTGTTCTTCACCGATGAGAAGGTGGAAACGTATGCGCAGGCCACCGCCTGCGATATCCCGGCGTTCAACCGCTTCTTCCACGCGATGCTGGAGCGTGGTGTGTTCCTGGCACCGTCGGCGTACGAAGCCGGCTTCCTGTCCAGCGCGCATGACGACGCGGTGATCGAGGCCACGCTGGTTGCAGCGCGTGAAGCCTTCAAGGTGGTTGCGGCGGGTTGATCCTGCTGCACCATCAACAGATGAAAGAGCCAGCGTGATGCCGGCTTTTTCATTTCTGCGCGAAAGCCTCCCCTCATCCGCCCTCCGGGCACCTTCTCCCGCGTGCGGGAGAAGGGACCGGGTCAGCGTGAGCGTCAGGATTGCAGCGCGACTTCAGTTCGCGACACTGCAAGCCTTCCCCCCCACGCGGGAGAAGGGATGGAGGCAGCGCAAGAGCCAGGGATGCAGCACGGTTCCAGTTCGCGGCATTGCAAACCCTTCTCCCGCATGCGGGAGAAGGTGCCCGAAGGGCGGATGAGGGCAGCTCCTCCCTGGGAGACGCCGAACCTTCATCCCAGCCTGCTCAACCGAAAACGAGCTTGCCTTTCATCATTCCCCAGTGACCGGGGAACGAGCAGAAGAAGGTGTAGTCGCCACCGCGTGTCAGCTTGCTGGTGGCAAAGCGCACCTGCGTGGTCTGCCCGCCGCCGATCACCGGGGTGAACGCGATCACCCGCGCATCGTTCTTGGGCAGATAACTATCGGCCAGGGTGGAACGCATGCCGGCGGTTGCCACCGGCTGGAAATCCGGCGTGCGGGTCAGCACCCAGTTATGCCCCATCGCCGTGGCCGGCATCCGGCCGGTGTGCTTGAGGGTGAGGTCGACCTGGGTGCAGTCGGCCGCCACGCGGATCTGCGGCACCGAGAACTGCATGCGGTCGTTGCTTTCGATGGTGACCGCGCAGGTGCGGGCCAAGGCCGGAGCGGCGGGCAACAACAGGACGACAAGGGCCAACAAAAGACGGGAACGCTTCACGCCGAACTCCGGGAACTAGCAGTGTCCCGATTCTAGGCAACTGACCCATAACGGCGCATGTGACGGGTTGTCGCAGGGATGCGCCGTCCCCGCGCAACACCGATACTTGCCTGCTTCCCACGCATGTCCAGCCGATGCCCGTACCGCACGCCCTGCTGCTTGATTTCGACGGCCTGCTCGCCGATTACGACCATCGCCGCTTCCTGCTGCAATTGGCCGACGCAGCGGGCTGCGACACCGTGCAGCTGGATACCGCCCTGCGCAGCGAACGCATCGAACTGGCCCATGCGCGCGGCGAACTCGATGGCGTGCAGCTGTTGCAGGCGTTGAACAGCCGGCTCGGCGCCAGCTTGCAGGCAAGCGACTGGCAGCGCGCGCGCCTGGCCGCAACCTCGGTGCGACGGGACTGCGTCAGCGTACTCGACCAGCTCCGCGCCGATGTCCGCCTCGCCGTGCTGACCAACAACGGTTTGCTGACGCTGCCGGTACTCCAACAACTGCTGCCGGACCGCACGGTGCTGTGCAGCGCCATGCTGGGCGTACGCAAACCCGACCCGGCCGCCTATCACGCTGCCTGCAGTGCATTGCAGTGCGATCCGGCGCGCACGCTGTTCGTCGATCACCTGTTCCGCAATGTGCAGGGCGCGCGTGCCGCCGGGCTGCAATCGGATACCGCGTATCACGCGCAGTCGTTGCGACGCCTGCTGCGCCGCCAGCATCTGCTGCGCTGACGCAGGCGTTCGCGGCGATTGAAGTTCATTTGATCTCCGCTGGCGACACTGGGCTCCCGTTCCCCGGAGCCGACCATGAATCCCCTGTCCCGTGTGCTTCTCACCGCCAGCGTCTGCCTGCTGGCAACATCCGCCACCCCGTTGCTGGCCGCGCCCTCAACCGACAAGGTGCTGATCGTGGTCAGCGGCGAAGGCAAGGACACCGGCAAGCAACGCCCTGGCTATGAATTCGATGAACTGTCGCAGGCCTGGGGGGTGTTCAAGGCCAACGGTCTGGAAGTAGAGATCGCCAGCCCCAAGGGTGGCCCGGTCGAGGCGGACAAGTACAACCCGGCCGAGCCGTTCAACGCGGCCCTGCTGGCCGACAAGGAGGCCATGCGCAAGCTTGCCGACACCCAGGCAACCAGCACGCTGGAAGCCGATGACTACGCGGCGATCTACGTGGTCGGTGGCAAGGGCGCGATGTTCGACCTGCCCCGCGACGCCAGCCTGCGGCAGTTGGCAGGCCGCATCTGGGACAACGGCGGCATCGTGGCCGCGGTCTGCCACGGGCCGGCGGCGTTGGTGGATGTGCGCCTGGCCGATGGCAGCCTGCTGGTGAACGGGCGCAAGCTCACCGGCTTCAGCAATGAGGAAGAAGCCCTGTTCGGCAAGAAATGGGCGGCGGAGTTTCCGTGGCTGCTGGAAGACACGATGCGCCAACGGGGCGCACACTGGGCCGAAGCGCCGTTGATGATGCCCAAGCTGGTCGTTGATGGCCGCCTGATCACCGGCCAGAACCCCTATTCAACCTATGCCGTCGCCGAGGCCATCGTGCGGGCCACCGGACGTACGCCCGTAGCGCGCACGCCATCACGTGACGAGCTGAGCATGGCGCTGGTTGAACGCCTGCTGGCGGGCGATGCGCAGGGCCCGCGTGATGCACTGGCCACCGAACCTGGCCGCTACCACATCGATCTGATCGGCATTCTTGGCTACTACCAGGCGCAGGCCGCCACCGATGATGCCGCGCTGGAGCAGGCATTGCAGGTGATGGACCTGGCCCTGCCACACATGCACGAGCCACAGCTGAAACTGGCCGCCGCCGAAGCACACCTCAAGCTCAAGCGCCCGCAGCAGGCACGGACGCTGGTACTGAAGGCACTGGAAACAGATCCCAAGCTGGAACAGGCTCAAGCCCTACTGCAACGGATTGATGGCTGAGCCATGCCCCTGCCTGCGCTGCGCATTCTGGTGATCGAAGACAACCGCCTGCTGCGTGACAACCTGCAGGCGCTGTTCGCCGCGCACGGCTTCCACAGCGAGTTCGCCGCAGACGGCCGCAGTGGCCTGCAGTCGGCACTGGCCGCGCCGCCGGACGTGCTGGTGCTGGACCTGGGCCTGCCCGGCATGGACGGCCTGCAGGTATGCCAGCAGCTGCGGGCCGATGCCGACCGCCACATCCCGATCCTGATGCTGACCGCGCGTGATGCGCTGGATGACCGTCTGCGCGGCTTCCGCAGCGGTGCCGATGACTATCTGGTCAAACCCTTCGCCGGCGAAGAGCTGGTTGCGCGCTGCATCGCCCTGTCGCAACGCCACCGGGCCGGGCAGACGCATGTGCTGCGCATCGGCAGCCTGCATATCGACCGGCGCAGCCACAGCGTTCATCGCGACGGGCAGCTGCTGGAGCTGCACCAGACCAGCCACGACATCCTGCTCGCGCTGGCAGAGGCCTGGCCGCGCACGCTCACCCGCAGCGAGCTGGTGCAGCGGCTTTGGGGAGACGCACCGCCCGACTCTGATCCGCTGCGCACCCATCTTTACCTGCTGCGGCAGGCCTTGGACAAACCCTTCGCCACGCAGATGCTCAAGACGGTGCATGGCGTCGGCTTCCGGCTTGAATCCGACGAGGCACCTACGTCATGAGCCGCTCCAGCACGCCGCCACGAAGGCATCTGCGCAACCGGCTGATGCTCGCCTTCGCCGGCTTCACGCTAGTGGTGGCTGCCCTGTTCGGACTGTACGTGGCCGTGTTCGCTTACGCGGTGGAGGACATGTTCTTCAACGGCCTGTTGGACCGTGAAGCCGGCGAGCAGATCGAACACCATGCACGCACCGGCCAATGGAAGACACCGCGTGAATCGTGGATGCAGGTGATCGCGTCGCCCGATCAGCTCCCCGACGGCATCGCCGGCACACTGGCTGCTGAACCACACCGCACCGAGTTTCCCGGAGTCGACGGTCGCCACTACCACCTCAAACGCCTGCAGCCCGCAGACACCGGCAAGCCCGCCTGGTTGCTCGCCGAAGTCAGCCAATTGCTGGTGGTGCGACCCCAGCGCGCGGCGCTGTTGCAGTTGTTGGCGTGGACGGGCGTGGCGGTAATCAGCCTCGCACTGCTGCTGGGCTGGTGGTTGGCCCGGCGTACCACCGCCCCGCTCTCGAAGCTGGCACAGCTGGTGGACCAAACCGACCCGCAACACATGCCGGACACCTTCGCAGCGGAATTCCCCAATGATGAAGTCGGTGTACTGGCAGAACGACTGCAGGCGCTGATCGCCCGTATCCGCGCGTTCGTCAGTCGCGAGCGCGAGTTCACCCGCGATGCCAGCCACGAGTTGCGAACGCCGCTGGCCGTGATCCGCAGTACCACCGAGCGACTGGCGCGTGAGCCGGGGCTTTCGACCAGTACCCGACAAGGCCTGGCCCATATCCAGCAATCGACCCTGCAGCTTGAGCAGACGGTGGCCATGCTGCTGACGCTCGCGCGCGAACAGGCATTGCCTGCTGATGGCCAGCCCCTGCGCGTCCTGCCGATGCTGGAGCGGGTTGTCATCGAGCAATCACCGCTGCTCGATGGCAAGGACATCCACCTCGATCTCGACGTTCCCACACAGGCCACCAGCACGCTGCCGGCAGCGGTGCTGCAGGTACTGCTGGCCAACCTCATCGGCAATGCGTTCGCCCACACCGATGCAGGACAGATCCGCGTGGCCGTCGAAGCGCAGCGGTTGTGCATTTCCAATCCCGGCGTAGCAATCAGCAACGACGCGTTGCGCCCCTTCGTCAAGGACGAAGCCAGCAGCGGCTTTGGTCTGGGCCTGGCCATCGTGCGTCGCCTGTGCGACCACCACGGCATCGACCTGGTCATCGACAACACCGAACAACTGACGACGGTCAGCTTCGCGCTTGCCACAGAGCCTGCGCCATGACGATGAAATGGCCACGCTTGCTGGCCGGATTTCTGCTGTGGACTGCAGTGGCCACCACGGCATGCGCTGCCACACGTGAAAGCACATCACTGCAGACCGACATGCAGCAGCTGCTGCGCGAGGAAAGATGGGAAGGCGTCGTCTGGTCGACCGTGGCGGCCGATGGCAGCGTCATCAGCGGCGCTGCCGGCGTCAGTGACGCCCGCAGCCGCGCGCCGATGTTGGCCTCCAGCCGAGTGCACGTCGGCTCGGTCACCAAGGCGGTGCTGGCCGTTGGCGTGCTGCATCTGGTCAGCAGCGGCCGGCTGTCGCTGGATGCGCCGGTGAGCGAGGTCGTACCGTCCATCCGTTTCGACAATCCCTGGGAAACCACTCATCCGGTGCGTGTGCGCCACCTGCTGGAACACACCGCAGGACTGGAAAACCTGAAGCTGTCGCAGTTCTTCAGCCTTCAAGCCACCGCGGATACTCCGTTGGCCACAGGCTCGGGAACCGATGCGGGTGCATTGCCGGTGCTGAACCGGCCCGGCAGCCGCTTCAGTTACTCCAATCTCGGCTACACCCTGCTCGGGCAAGTGATCGAAGCCGTTACGGCTGAGCGTTACGAAACCTGGATGAACCGCGAAGTGCTCGCGCCCCTGGCCATGCACGACAGCACCTTCGCCTTCACCGCGCAGTCCGGGCCGTCTGCGGACGCGCGGCTGGCGATGGGGCATTTCGAACAGGCCCATCCCGCACCGGCCGTGCCCACCTACCTGCGCCCGGCCGCCCAGCTGACCACCACCGCAGCGGATATGGCGCGCTTTGCCGCGTTTCTGCTCGGCGATGGGACCGTGCATGCGCAGCCATTCATCAGCCCCGAGCTGATGGCAGCGATCACCCGGCCAGGTGACACCGAAGCGGCGCGTGCGGGGCTCCCGCTGGGGCATGGATTGGTGCTGGTCGGCCGCGACCGGCACGGCGTGGTCGGCGCCTGCCATCCGGGCAACACGGTCGGCTTCTGGGCAATGCTCTGTGTGTTTCCTCAACACCGCAGTGCGTTCTTCGTTGCGACCAACACCGACAACGAAGATGCCGACAACGAACGCCTCAATCGTCGTCTGATCGATGCCTTGGCGCTGCCGAAGGCCGCACCAACGCGTGCTTCCCAGCCACTGGAGCACTCGCCTCACGATTGGTCTGGTTTCTACGTGCGCGCGCCGGCACCCATGCCTGCCATCGCACCCTTGCAGGCACTGACCGATTTCATTCGCGTGGATAGAAGCGGCAACACGCTGCGTCTTCGCACTTTGTCGAAGGAGGCGCAGTTGCTGCAACCGATGGGAGGCAATCTGTTTCGCGCAGACGGCCGCACCCTGCCCTCGCATGCATTGCTGATCGGCGATGACGGCAAGCGCGTGCTGAGCGATGGATTGCGCAGCCATGTCCGCGTTCCGAAATGGCAGATCGCTTTGCCGGCGCTGCTGCTGGCGATTGCCTGCGCCGCGCTTGTCATCCTGCTGGTACTGGGGTTTGCACTCGCACTTCGACGCCGGCTGCATTGGCGGCACCCCGCGTTCGCGCCATTGCTGGCCTGCACGGCGCTGTTATTGCCGTGGCCGTTCTTCCTTCAACAGTCACTGCTGCGACTCGGCGACAGGACCGTGGCCAGCTCCTTACTCGCTTTGGTGACCTTGGCCCTCCCATTGGCGCTGCTCGCCGGTGTTGCGTTGGGATTGCGCCAGTGGCGCGACGGGAGTCGCAGCATTCGGGCAGCGACGTTGTGCATTGCCATGTCGCTACCCGGTGTCCTGCTGCTGGTGGCGTGGGGATTGCTGCCGCTGCGGTTGTGGTCGCTGTAACGCGATCGGGAAACGGGAAATCCTCCGCTTCTCACTGACGGAAGAGGCGGGCAGCCCGGACATCCATTCACCGGCGGCCTAACAAAAAAGCCCCCGACGCATCCGGCAAGCCGGAGGCATATCGAGGGCGGTATTTGGCCCGGGCGCGCTGCGCCTGCCCGGGCCAAGACGTTGCGGATTACTTGCGCGACGCCATGTACGCGGCAATCGCCTCACGCACGCGCTTGAGGCCTTCGGCGACTTCTTCATCGGTGATGTTCAGTGCCGGCACGAAGCGCAGCACGCTGGTGCCGGCCTGCAGGATCAGCACCTGCTTCTCGGCAGCCAGGTCCAGCAGCACGCCGATGTCGGCCACGTATTCCGGCTTGAGCACCGCGCCCAGCATCAGGCCCATGCCACGCACCTGCTCGAACACGCCGAACTCTTCGCCAATGGCCTCCAGCCCGGCCTTCAACGCAGCCGACTGACGCATCACGTTGGCCTTGATCTCATCGGAGGACAGCTTGCGCAGCGCCACGCGGGCGACCGCTGCGGCCAGCGGGTTGCCACCGAAGGTGCTGCCGTGGGCGCCCACGCCCATCACGTCGGCCACCTTCGGGCCAGCCAGCATGGCGCCGATCGGGAAACCACCGCCCAATGCCTTGGCCAGGGTGACGATGTCCGGGGTGACGCCCCAGCTCCAGTGCGAGAACAGCTCGCCGGTACGGCCCATGCCGACCTGGATTTCGTCCAGCACCAGCAGCGCGTCGTGCTGGTCGCACAACTCACGGGCACGGCGCATGAACTCGGCGCTGGCCGGCATCACACCGCCCTCGCCCTGCACCGGCTCGAACATCACCGCAGCCACGTCGCCGCCGGCCATCGCCGCTTCCAGCGCGGCCACGTCGTTGAAATCGACATAACGGAAGCCACCGGGCAGCGGCTCGTAGCCTTCCTGGTACTTGGGCTGGGCGGTGGCGGTCACCGTGGCCAGCGTGCGGCCGTGGAAGCTGCCGCGGAAGGTGACGATGAAGCGCTTCTCCGGGCCGCGATCCTGCGTGCTGGCCCACTTGCGCACCAGCTTGATGGCCACTTCATTGGCCTCGGCACCGGAATTGCACAGGAACACGCGCTTGGCGAAGCGCGAGGCATCCACCAGTTCCTGTGCCAGGTGCAGCGGCGGTTCGCTGTAGAACATGTTGCTGGTGTGCCACAGCTTCTCGGCCTGTTCGAACAGCGCGGCCTTCAGGTCCGGGTTGTTGTGGCCCAGGCCACATACCGCGATGCCGGCGGCCAGATCGATGAACTCACGCCCCTGCGTGTCCCACACACGGGCACCCTGGCCGCGTTCCAGCACCAGCTGGCGCGGGCGGTACACCGGCAGGTAGTAATTGGACAGGGACAACAGCGGGTCAGCGACGGCGGTCATGGCATTCCGGTGGGATGGGTGTGAAAGGCGCATTGTCCCCCATTCCACCGGCTGCGGCACAATGCCGCCCATGCGACTTTTCACTGCCCCCCAACTGAACCCCGCCAGCGAAACCGGCTGGCGCCGGCGCTGGTTCGACATCATCCACCGCACCGACACCCCGCCCTCGCGCCGCTTCGACCTGCTGCTGGTCTGGGCCATCCTCGCCAGCGTGCTGGTGGTGATGGTGGACAGCGTGCAGCGCATCCATGCGTCCTGGGCCACCGGCTTCTACATCGTCGAATGGGGCTTCACCCTGCTGTTCACCGCTGAGTACGTGCTGCGCCTGCTGGTGGTACGGCGCCCGCTGCGTTATGCCTTCAGCATCTGGGGCATCATCGACCTGCTGGCCATCCTGCCGTCGTACATATCTTTCTTCATCCCCGGCACGCAGAGCCTGCTGGTGGTGCGCGTGCTGCGCCTGCTGCGGGTGTTCCGCATCCTCAAGCTGACCCGCTACATCGAAGAAAGCGGCGTGCTGATGCAGGCGCTGTGGCGCAGCCGCCGCAAGATCCTGCTGTTCCTGTCGATGGTGGTGACCATCGCCATCATCGCCGGCGCGCTGATGTACGTGATCGAAGGGCCGGAATACGGCTTCAGTAATATTCCGACCAGCATGTACTGGGCGGTGGTGACGATGGCCACGGTGGGCTTCGGCGACATCGTCCCGCACACCACGCTTGGCCGCTTCATCACCTCGGCACTGATCCTGATCGGCTACAGCATCCTGGCGGTGCCTACCGGCATCTACACCGCCGAACTGGCCGGCAACATGCTGCGCGAGCAACGCCATGACACGCGCGGCTGCATTGTCTGCGGCCACGAAGGCCACGAGGCCAAGGCGCATTTCTGCAATCGCTGCGGGCATGAACTGCCCGAACATATTGATCCCTGAGCGGCAGCCGCAGGAGCGGCGTCAGCCGCGAAGCGCGAACATGCTCCGTCGCGGGAACACCGCCCGCGACCTGCACGTTTACCGGCTTCGCGGCCAAGGCCGCTCCTACGGCATCGGGTTCAATCCAGGAACAAATCCGGCAGCAGCGCCCGCGACGGGTCCATCGCATAGCCGGACAGGTCAGTCACACCGGCTTCGGCCAGCACTTCATCATCGATCAGGAACTTGCCGCTGAAGCCGGCGGCCGGGCGCGTCAGCACAGCATGCGCGGCATCGGCCATGATTTCCGGACGACGGCAGCCGGCCACGTCCACGCCGGGAATCATGTTGATCGCATCGGTGGCGATCACCGTGCGCGGCCACAGCGCATTGACCGCAACGCCCTGCGGGCCGAATTCACCGGCCAGGCCCAGGGTGACGAAGCTCATGCCCATCTTGGCCAGCGTGTAGCCGGTGTGCGGTGCCCACCACTTCGGGTCCAGGCTCGGCGGCGGTGCCAGCGTCAGGATGTGCGGATTGGGGGCCTGCAGCAGGTGCGGCAGGCAGGCCTGCGCGCACAGGAAGCTGCCACGCGAATTGACCTGCTGCATCAGGTCGAAACGCTTCATCGGCGTGTCCAGCGCGCCACGCAGCCAGATCGCCGAGGCGTTGTTGACCAGGATGTCGATGCCACCGAAGGCGTCGACCGTGGCTGCCACGGCCGCATTGACCTGGTCTTCCTCACGGATGTCGCACTTCAGTGCCAGGCCCTGGCCGCCGGCGGCGTTCACCGCTTCGGCCGCGCTGTGGATGGTGCCCGGCAACTTGGGGTTGGGCACCGACGACTTGGCCGCGATGGCCACGTTGGCACCATCACGCGCCGCGCGCAGTGCGATGGCCAGGCCGATGCCACGCGAGGCGCCGGTGATGAAAAGTGTCTTGCCCTGCAAGCTGCCCATATCCGTACCGATGGTTGGAAACAGCCGGCATTATGCCGGTGCGCCTCGACACTTTCCGTTCATGCGCATTGCCGATACTGGTCGTCGCTTTCCTCCCCCCAGGACCCGACGATGAACCCGCTGTACCGTACTGCCCCCCTGTTGCTCGCCCTTTCGCTCGGCGCCTGCGACAAACCCCAGCCACCCGTGCAGCCGGCAACGCCCCACAAGGACGTCACCGCGCAGACCACCGGGCTGGGCGAGGCAGCGGTCAAACTCGATGCCAAGGCGGTATGGCAGGGCTCCCTCGACACCTGCCGCAGCGCCGCTTCTGCGGCCGATGTGTGCCTGGTCCAGACCCTGCGCGCCGGTGGCGCTTCACCGGCGGCCATCAGTGCCGCACGCAAGCTGTCCGCACAGGGCAAGCCCGGCTATGTGAGTGGGTGGCAGAGCGTTGAAGGCGTTGGCGTAGCCCTGTTGGAGTTCCCGTTCCGCGCCAATACCAACCAGGGCACCTGGCTGGTGGATGCGGCCGGCAGGACCATCGACGTGGATGAAGATGTGCTTGATGAAGGCATCCGCAACTCGCCCGAGTACAAGGCATTCATCGACAAGCACCCGGACACCAGCCCGTTCGCACCGGCCCAGGCCAGCGGCAGCGAAGTCCTGGCCGATGGCGGCGTGCGCCTGCGTTACACCACCCCACTGCGCAGCTGCCATGCCTGTGCCGAGGAGGGCAAGGTGACTGTCGGTTACGACTTCGACGCCAAACGCAATTTCATTGGCAAGCAGTTGGTGGAGCTGCGCTGAAGCCGTGCCTCGGCGGGCGCTGCCTCAGCACCCGCCGGTTGACGCGGCAAGGTCACGCGCGTAGCGCTCCAGCAGGCGCGGCACGATCATCCGATGCAGCGGCGCGACCGGCAGCATGTACAGCCGGCCGAATGGACGATGCAGATGCACCACGGTTGCCAGCGTCAGTTCACGGCCTGCCGGATCCGACCCGAGCTGCAATGACAGATCCACGCGCAGGTGACGGTCGCTGTCACCCAGCACGATGCCGTCGGTGCTCTGTTCGCCCAAGGTAAAGATGCCCAACCGCTGCCCCACTGCCAGTTCCGCCGGCGCCAGCGCCGGCACGCTGCGGATCGCTCCCAGGTCCTTCATCCCAAGCAGGCGCATGCCGGCATTGCGCACGCGCATCAGGCCGTCGAACCAGCCCGGCACCTGGCCAGCGATGTCCAGGTAGGCCTGCAGCGCGCTTTGTGGCCGGCCAGGCAGGACGATCCGCGCGGCATGGGCGAAATGGCTGCCCGCCAGCCGCGAATGGAGCAGGTCACCGGGCGCGATCGCAACCGTATGCGCCCGCTCACGGTCGCTCACGGCTTGGGCCCCTGCCCTTCGTTGTCTTCCCAATGCAGGATGCGCCGGGTGACGAAGCGGTAGACCGGCTTGCCGGTGGCGAACCACAGCTCGCGCACCCAGGAATGACGCTTGAGCACGCGCAGCTCCACCGGGGTCAGCGCCTGCCGGCAATACATGCGCTTGTGCTTGAGCAGGTGGCGCAGGTCCTCGCGCGCCAGCAGCCGCATCCAGCGCGAGCGCGGGTTGCCGCACACCGCCAGCTGGAAATCGATCAGCGCCGGCGAGCCGTCTTCACGCACCAGCCAGTTGGCTTCCTTGGCCAGGTCGTTGTGGGCGATGCCGTGCCGGTGCACCCGCTGCAACAGCCGACGCGCGGCACGGAAGTAAGCCACGTCCCCGTGCGGCGGCCGTTGGTACATGGCCGCGCCCTCCATGTAGCTGCGGTCCAGCCAGCGGCCGTCCCAGGCCAGCAGGCGCGGGGTGGCCTCCATCCCATCGAGCTTGGCCAATGCACGCGCCTCGCGCCTGGCCAGCCACCAGGCCGGCAGCCGCAGCCACAGCGGCGTTGCGCCCAGGTCGCGGCGTACGAACCGGCCGTGCTCGCCATCGACCAGCAGAATGCGCCCGAAGCTGTCGGCCTTCAGCGCGGTGAAGGCGCCTGGAGTGGAGGGTTGTTTCATCCGCGCATTCTAGTCGGCACGGCCTTCTTCATTGAGCATCACCACAGCTAAACGGCGTTGGCGCGAGCCTATTGAACCCATCGTCAGGGTTCCGGTCTGACAAAGCCCTGCCCCTATAATCGGCCGATGAATTCCTGGATCGACACCACGCTGGCGTGGATTGCTGCTCATCCCGTGCTGGCCGGTGCCGCGATCTTCGCCATCGCCTTCTGCGACGCCGTGATCATCCTCGGCGCCATCGTGCCGGCCTTGCCGCTGATGATCGCCGTGGGCGTGCTGATCGGAATGGGCGAGCTGTCCGGCCCCTATGCCATTGCCTGCGCGACCCTTGGCGCCTTTGCCGGTGACGGCCTGAGTTACTGGGTGGGCCGGCGCTGGGGCGACCGCCTGCGTGGGGTATGGCCGTTCAGCCGCTACCCGCAGCTGCTGGACCGGGGCGAACTGCTGTTCCGGCGCAACGCCTTCAAGAGCATCCTGATCGCCCGCTATGTCGGTGCGATCCGCCCGTTCGTGCCGGCCATCGCCGGCATGGCCCACATGCCCTTCAGCCGTTATCTCAAGGCCAGCGGCATCGCCTGCCTGTCCTGGGCGGTGCTGTTCCTGCTGCCGGGCTGGGCGCTGGGCCAGGCTTACGATGCGGTCGCCGCCGTGGCCGGGCGACTGTTCGTGGTGGTGGCACTGCTGGGCGTGATGCTGGGCCTGGTGTGGGCCATCGTGCTGTACAGCTACCGCTGGTCGGCCGCGCGCATGGACAGCTGGCTGGCCCGGCTGCTGCGCTGGTCGCAACGGCACCCGCGCCCGCTGGGCCGTGCGCTGAGTGACCTGTTTGACCCCAAGCGGCGTGAGTCGGTGCCGCTGGCGATGCTGGCGCTGATGTTGCTGCTGCTGGGCTGGGGCTGGTTCGTGCTGCTGATGGTGGTGGTCGGCCACGGCGAACCGCTGGCGCTGGATCTTGCCGTACACGAACTGATGCTGGCGCTGCGCAACCCGCTGGCCGACTACCCGATGGCGGCCCTGGCCTCGCTGGGTGACTGGCAGGTGCTGTTGCCGGCCATCGCCGCCGGCATGGGTTACCTGGCCTGGCGCCGACGCTGGATGGCGGTCGTGCATTGGCTGGCGGCGCTGGCCTTCGGCCTTGCGCTGACAAAACTGCTCGGCACCACCGTGGACGTGGTACGTCCGCCGTCGGCCAGCAGCGGTTTCGGCTTCCCGTCGGTGGCGGTGACCATGGCCACCATCACCTTCGGCTTCTTCGCCGTACTGATCGGCCGCGAACTGCCCGGCCGCACCCGCGTGTGGCCGTACCTGGTCTGCGGCGGCGTGGTGACGATCATTGGCTTTGCCCGTATCTACCTGGGCGCGCACTGGCTCAGCGACGTCATCGGCGGCATGTTGTTCGGCCTGTTCTGGCTGTTGCTGCTGGGCGTTGCCTACCGCCGCCGCTTCAACCGCTCGTTCTGGGTCAAGCCGGTGACCTGGGTGTTCTACGGCGTCTTCGTGCTGGCTGGCCTGTGGTACGCGCCAAGCAATGTGCCGGCCAAGCTGGCCAAGTTCGAGCCGGCCGCCGGGACCCCGCGCCAGATGGACGCCGCCCATTGGTGGCAGGACGGCTGGCGCGAGCTGCCGGCGCGCCGCAACGAATTCGACGACGACCAGCGCTGGCCGCTGGACGTGCAGGTGGCCGGGCCGCTGCCTGCCTTCCAGCAACAGCTGGAGAAGAATGGCTGGACGATGCAGCCGCAGGCCGGCTGGCAGCAGGCGTTGATCATGCTGGACCAGAAGGCCGCGCCCAGCGAGGTGCCGGTGCTGCCGGCCACGCTGGATACCAATGTCGAAGCGCTGTTGATGCTGCATCCGAGCGAGCGCCCCGACGAAATGTATGCGCTGCGGCTGTGGCCTTCGTCGGTACGTCTGCAACCGGGCCAGCAGCCGGTGTGGCTGGGCAGCGCGCAGACGCTGCGTTACGAGCGGCATCTGAAGCTGTTCGGTGCGTGGCGCCCGTTGCGCGGTGTCGATCCGGCGTTGGACGCACTGAAGAAATCACTGGACGGCGTGCAGAGCCAGCAGCAGACCCAGCCGGATACCGGCTTGCCGTTGCTGATGATCCGCAGCGGGGATGTTTCCGCCGATTGATGTGATCTTCAGTGCAGTAGCGGCGCAGGCTGCGCGGCCACGGATAGTACTGCTGCCAGCCCACCTGCAATTGCAGCGATTGTCGCTGCCGGAGCTGTTTCCAGCTTCGCGGCTGACGCCGCTCCTACAAGGGGCATCCGCTAGTTTTAGCCCGTCTCCGCGCGGAGATGCTGCCGGGATCTCATCCCTGCCGACGCAATCGGCCCCTTGCATTTCGTTCGGACGATTACAGGATTTCTTCCTGCGGGACGTCGAAGCCGGGGATCCACGACAGCAGGTGATCCAGCCGCTGATGCGGATTGTCTTCTTCGAGCAGCAGCACGCGTTGCTGCTCCTGCAATGGAAGCAGTTCGGCCAGACGCCAGCCGACCCATGCGGCCTGATCCAGCTGTGCCGGCCCGGCCGATGCATATTCACCACCGGCCTGCTCCAGGATGCGTTCGAGCAGGATGCCCAGCAGCGCATGCTCGGGCCGCAGCTCGTCATCGCTGTCGCGCTCGCACCAGTGCACCTCGGCCACGACCAGGCCGTTGTCACGCACGCGGGTTTCGAGCACGTGGAAACGCCGGCCACCGCGCAGGCGCAGCACCAGCACGCCGTCGGCACCGACATCGAAATCCTCGACCCGCGCCTCGACTCCCCACGCCGCAGGCGTGGCCGGTGCACCGACCTCCTCACCGTGCAGGATCAGGCAGACACCAAATGTGCTGCCCTTGCGACCACATTCGCGCACCAGATCCAGGTACCGCGCTTCGAACACGCGCAGGCTCAACGCTGCGCCCGGCAGCAGCGCCGAATGCAGCGGAAACAACGGCAGGCTTTGCAAGGAAGTCATCTGATGCAGAAACGGGCGGACCGGGGCTGATGTTACCCCAGCCCGCCTGCTGGTACCGCCGCAACAGCACCCGGCCGCTGCGGCGCTGGCGTCAGAAGTTGTACTTCACATGCGTGTGCAGGCGATTCATGTCGCCCTCCTCGCCGTTCTGGAGACGCCGCTGCGCGTGGCTCAGTTCCACGCCGAGGTCCAGCTTGGGGAACGGCGAGTAGATCAGGTTGGCACGCACCGACTGCGCCTTCTCGGTGACTTCGTAACCGGTGAGCGCGGCATCGTTGTCGAGCAGCGCCACCGAGTACACCAGATTGCCGCGCAGCTTCGGCGAGAACGCATGACGCCATGCGGCGAATCCGCCATAGCCGTCCATCGCATGCAGGCGCCCTTCCTCATCCAGCACGGTGTCGCTACCCAGCGCGAAGCCCAGGTAACGGCCCACGCCGGCACCACCGCTGACCATGTAGCGCAGGTCGTCATTGGCACCCATGTTGAACTTGCCCGAGACGCTCAAGGCACCACCGGTTTCGGTATCGCCGTCGTAGCGGAAGTTGCGCAACAGTGCGGCAACGGTGAAGTGGCCCCAATCGCCGCGGGTAAGCCAGCGCGCGGTGAGGTCCGGCATCACGTCGGCGCCGCTGTTGATGCGTGCACCCTTGCCGCCGAACGGGGTGATCGTGGTCTGTGGGTTCTCCGCCGAGAACGACCATGCGCCGCGGGTGTAACGCAGCTGCGCCTGCCGCGAGAAGATGGTGCCTTCCGACGGCCCGGTGAAATCCACCGTGTCAGGCAACGCCGCCACATCCTGGAAGTTGGACCAGGTCTGGCCGGCCAGCCAGTTGTTCCAGCTCACGTAGGCCTGGCGCAGGGTGAGCGCGTAGGTGTTGGTGATGACCTCGTTGCCGGCAAAGGCATTGCTGCCGCCGCCGTACATGTCCGCCTCGATGTAGGCCTTGAGCTTGTCGCCACGCTCGGTGGTGGTATCGGCACCGAGCCAGAAGCGTGAGAACTGCGCGTGCACATCGGTGTAACTGGCACTGCGGCCATTGCCGTCAGCGGCCACAGGGGTGGCTGCGGGGAAGTAGAACAGGCGTCCGGCCGAGCCATCGGCGATCTCACCGTCACTGGTGCGCGTGTACATCGAGTCCAGCTTGATGAACCCACCGAAGGAGAACTTCGTGCCCGCCATTGCATTGGGCATCACGACGGCCGGTGCCGCCGGTGCGGCAACGCGGGTGGCGTCGAGCGCGGCCGCCGTCGGCGCCGCAGCGGCATTGGCAGCATCACGCTGCTGGTAGGCCTGCAGCATGTCGCGCATCTGCTGCATCTCCTGCTCCAACTGCGCCATGCGCGCCTCCATGGCCTGTGCGTCCATGGCCTGGGCCAGGGCGCTCAGTGGCATCGCGGCCAGTACCGCAGTGGTGGCCAGGGCGGCCAGCTTCTTGTTACCGATCATTGTTTTCCCCTCCCAGGGCAACAGGACACCGTTCCGGCGCTCGGGCGAGCGCCGGTCATGAAGAACGTTGTTTTCGCTGCGGTCGTCCGGACTGCCCGACCGACTTTCAGGCCGTCATTCCCACCCGCGCAGGAATGACGTGATGCAGGGGAACATGTGGAGTTCCGGCATCAGATGCCACCCTGCCGCCAAACTCTCAAACAAACCGCATCGACGTCGTACCGATGCCATCCGCGCGCACCAGCACGTTGTCACCGGCAGTAACCGCCACCGCCGCGGTGATCGCGCCGGACAGCACCACGCTGCCGGCCGGCAGCGTCTGACCGCGCTCGGCCAGCATGTTCACCAGCATCGCCACCGCCTCGGCCGGATTGCCCAGCACGGCAGCACCGGCACCCACTTCGACCACCTGGCCGTTCTTCTCCATCACCACGCCCAGGGTTTCCAGGTCCAGCCCTTCCACCGATGTCGGGCGCGAGCCCAACACGTAGCGCGCGGCCGAGGTGTTGTCGGCGATCACACTGGGCAGGTCGAAGCGGAAGTTCTCGTAGCGCGAATCGATCAGCTCGATCGCCGGCACCACGTAATCGGTGGCCGCCAGTACCTTGGCGATATCGCAACCGGGTCCGGCCAGTTCCTCGCGCATGACAAAGGCGATCTCGGCCTCCACCTTCGGATGGATCAGGCGCGCGGTGTCGACCACCGCGCCGTCATCGACCGCGTTGTCATCACCGAGGAAGCCGTAGATCGGCGTATCCACGCCCATCTGCTGCATCTTCGGTTTCGAGGTCAGGCCCATCTTCATGCCGACAATCCGAACGCCGCCAGCCTGCTTCATGCTGCGCAGACATTCCTGGATGTCATAGGCGGCGCTGACATCGATCTGCGGATGCGCGTCGGTGATCTTGGTTACCTCGCGCACTTGTTGTTCGGCGGCCAGCAGCTGCAGGGCGCAGCTCTCGATAATGGAACGCTCCAGCGTCATGCCTGCATCTCCTGCGGTTGTTCGCCGCGCGCACGCAGCATGTCCAGTGCGACGTCCACGATCATGTCTTCCTGGCCACCAACCATGCGGCGCTTGCCCAGCTCGACCAGGATGTCGGCGGTCTTCAGGCCAAAGCGCTGCGATGCGATTTCCGCGTGGCGCAGGAAGCTCGAATAGACACCGGCATAGCCCAGCGCCAACGTCTCGCGATCCACCCGCACCGGGCGGTCCTGCAACGGACGCACGATGTCGTCGGCCGCATCCATCAGCGTGTACAGCGCACAGCCGTGGTTCCAGCCCATGCGTTCGGCGGCGGCGATGAACACTTCCAGCGGCGCGTTGCCGGCGCCGGCGCCCATGCCGGCCAGGCTGGCGTCGATGCGGATCGCGCCCGCTTCGACCGCGGCGATGGAGTTGGCCACGCCCAGCGACAGGTTGTGGTGGGCGTGAATGCCGATCTGGGTGTCCGGCAGCAGCGCCTCGCGCAGCGCGCCGACCCGGTCACGCACATCATTCATGTTCAATGCGCCACCGGAATCGACCACGTACACGCAGGACGCGCCGTAGCTCTCCATCTTCTTTGCTTCGATGGCCAGCGCCTGCGGCGTGGTCATGTGGCTCATCATCAGGAAACCGACCGCATCCATGCCAAGCGCATTGGCCGCTTCGATGTGCTGGCGCGAGATGTCGGCCTCGGTGCAATGCGTGGCCACGCGCACGATGCGCGCGCCGGCGGCATGGGCGTTCTTCAGGTCATGCACGGTGCCGATGCCTGGCAGCAGCAGCGTGGCGATCTTCGCGTGGGAAACCGATTCGGCTGCGACTTCGATCCACTCGATGTCGCTGTGCGCGCCGAAGCCGTAGTTGAACGAGGAACCCTGCAGGCCGTCGCCATGGGCGACCTCGATCGAATCGACCCGGGCCTGGTCCAGCGCGGTGGCAATCGCACGCACCTGCTTGAGGCTGTAGCGATGACGCACGGCATGGGAACCGTCACGCAGGGTGACGTCGGAGATATAGAGCTTGTTGGCAGTCATATGAATGTCCTCACGCCGCTGCACGCGCAGCCAGCACCGAGGCGGCCATGCGCTCTCCGGTGGCCAGCGCGGCCGACGTCATGATGTCCAGGTTGCCGGCGTAGGCCGGCAGGTAGTGCGCGGCGCCTTCCACTTCCAGGAAGATCGAGGTCTTCAGGCCGGTGCTCTGGCCAATGCCCGGCACGTTGACCGGTTCCTCGATGAGTTCGAACTGCACCTGCTGCTTGAGCCGGTAACCCGGCACGTAGGAAGCCACGCGTGCAGCCATGTCGGTCACGGCCGCTTCAATGATGGCGGTATCGACCACTTCACTGAGCACGTACACGGTGTCGCGCATCAGCAACGGCGGCTCGGCCGGGTTCAGCACGATGATGGCCTTGCCGACCTGCGCGCCACCCACGCTTTCAATCGCGCGCGATGTGGTTTCGGTGAACTCATCGATGTTGGCGCGCGTGCCCGGGCCGGCGCTCTTGCTGGAGATGCTGGCCACGATCTCGGCGTACTTCACCTTGGCCACCGACGCCACCGCTGCCACCATCGGGATGGTGGCCTGGCCGCCGCAGGTGACCATGTTGACGTTGGCCGCCTCGATGTTGTCTTCCAGGTTCACGGTCGGCACGCAATACGGGCCGATCGCCGCCGGGGTCAGGTCAACCACGCGGATGTCCGGTTTGGCCGCGCGCAGCAATGCGTCGTTGGCAACATGCGCCGAGGCCGAGGTGGCGTCGAACACGATGTCGATATCGGCGAACAACTCCGATTCGATCAACCCGGCCACGCCGCTGGAGATGGTCGCCACGCCCATGCGCGCCGCACGCGCCAGGCCGTCCGATGCCGGATCGATGCCAACCAGCGCCGCCATCTGCAATTGCTTGCCGTGGCGCAGGATCTTGATCATCAAATCAGTGCCGATGTTGCCGGGACCGATGATTGCCGCTTTCAGGGTCATGCAGAACTCCTGTCGTTCAATGTGGGGGAGGAAGCAGGCGTCATGCAAAATGGATCTCGGCGCTGCCCAGCGCGCCGACGCGCACACGCATGTGGTCACCGGCGCTCACCGGGATCAGCGGCACCAGCGCACCGGACAGGATCACCTCGCCCGCCTTCAGCGGCGTGCCGAGCCTGCCCAGCGTGTTGGCCAACCACGCCACGCAGTTGACCGGCGAGCCCAGTGCGGCGGCACCGGCACCGGTGGCGACCAGCTCGCCGTTCTTCTCGACCATCATGCCGAGCGTGCCCAGGTCCAGATTCTTCGGTGACACGCGCAGCCCGCCGAGCACATACGCGGCTGCCGAAGCGTTGTCGGCCACGGTGTCGGTGATGCCGATGCGCCAGTCACGGATGCGTGAGTCCACGATCTCGAAGCACACCGAAAGGGCTTCGGTCGCCGCCAGCACGTCGTGGTGGGTGATGCCCGGGCCGACCAGATCGCGCTTGAGGTGGAAGGCGATCTCACCTTCGGCACGCGGCGCGATCATGCCGGCGGTGGACAATACGCCACCATTGGCCACCTGCATGCGGTCGGTGAGAAAGCCGAAATCCGGCTGATCCACTTTCAACATGCGCTGCACCGCCACCGAAGTGGCGCCGATCTTCTTGCCAACCACGCGCTCACCGTCTGCCAGGCGACGGGCCAGCAGGTCATTGGAGATCGCATAGGCATCACTCAACGCCAGGCCGGGGATACGCTCGCTCAGCGGCTCCACCGCCACGCCGCTGCGCAACGCGCGGTGCAGTTCGGCGCCATGCAGGGCAATGGCCTGGTTACTCAGGGACACGGCACTCATGCCTTGCTTCCTTCTTTGGGATCGCTCTTGAGCACATCGCCCACCGCGAAACGCTGCGGCGGTACTTCATTGACCATCACCCGGATCGCGCTCATCGGCGCATCCAGTTCGGCATGCGCCACCCGCGCCACTTCGCGGATGAAACGCTGCACTTTTTCCTCGTCACGGCCCTGCACCAGGGTCACCTGGATGATCGGCATGGGTTCACTCCTGCGGTTGCAATCAGGTCAGCTCGGCGCCCTTGGTCTCGGGCAGGAACAGCAGCACGATCAGTGCGGCCAACCCGAAGAACCCGGCTGTGGCCATCAGCCCACTGGCCACGCCGTAGCTGTTGGCCAGGAACCCGATCAGGGCCGGCGCGATGGCGGCGATGGCCCGTCCGCCGTTGTAGACAAAGCCCTGCGCGGTGGCGCGTACCGAGGTGGGGAACATCTCGGCAAAGGTCGGCGCGAAGCCGCTGTAGAAACCGGTGCCGAAGTAGGCAACGACGATGCCGAAGCCCATCAGCAGCATCGGCGACTTGATCATCACGAACACCGGGACAGTCAGTGCCGAGCAGACGAAGAAGATCATGAAAGCCTTCTTGCGGCCTACCCAGTCGGCGATGTAACCGAAGGTGACGAAACCGAACGCCGCACCGATCTGCATGATCACGATCCAGATCGTTGACTTGACCATGTCCAGGCCCGGGCCGCCGTCGGCGACCGGCGTGGCGAGGTAGGTCGGAATCCAGGTGAACAAGCCCCAGTAGCCGCACATCGCCGCGGTGACGAAGGCCAGGCCGACAATCGTGCTGCGTGCATGCGTACCGAACAGCTGGCCCATGGTCTGGCCGAAAGTCAGGCGCTCTTTCTGGTTGACCCAGATTTCCGGTTCCTTGACGTGGCGACGCACATAGAACGCCAGCAACGCCGGCAACAGGCCGACCACGAATACCCAGCGCCAACCCAGCGTCGGCACCACGAGTGCGGCAACGATCGCAGCGGCGGCATAGCCGGACGCGAATGCGCTCTGGATCCAGGCCAGGATCTTGCCGCGGTGCTGTGCCGGCCAGCTCTCGCTCACCAGCGCCGAACCGGCGGACCACTCACCGCCCACACCCAGGCCGACGATGATCCGGAACAGCATCAGCTGGCCGAGCGAGTCAGACAGACCGCACAACGCGGTACCAATCGAGTAGCAGATGATGCTCAGCATCATCGACTTGGCCCGGCCCATGCGGTCGGCCAGGTAGCCGAACACCAGACCGCCGAACGCGGTAGCCAGCAGCGTGGCCGACATCACCATGCCCGCCTGCGACTTGTCGAAGCCCAGGTCCGCGCTGACGTGCTTGAGCACCATCGCGAACAGCATCAGGTCCATCACATCCAGCATCCAGCCCAGGTAGGCCGAACGGAACGTGCCCCACTGCTGCTTGCTGGCGCCCTGCCACCAGCGGCCGCTGCTGGCGGCCGGTACCTCTTGGATCGTTGAACCACGCTGCGCCATTGGCTTCCCCTCCGGAATCTTGGCTGATACGAAAGTATCGGTGAACGATACTGCGGCAACAAAGTATCTCACTTTTCTCGAAAATGGAACATGACAAACGTTTTCGTATCGATATACGATACATAGGCCGTAACAACCATGAGATTTTCGATGTCCGAGCTGATCCTCCGCCTCCACGAAGACCGCCTGCCAGCAGGCTGCCCGCCGGTCTACCTATCCGCCGGCCCGCGAGCGCTTTACGTGCGCGAAGGCGGCCTGATGGTCGAATCGCCGCAGGACGCCCAATCGCTGGACCCGGCCCAGGCACGTGTTTCGCAGGAACAGCTGATCCTGCTCAATGGCGACCAGGACAGCGTGCTGTGGCGCTGGGACCTGACCGAGGCCAGCCAACCGGCCAGCGCCCTGCCCTCGGCCCCGGCCACCCGCAGCGAACTCAAGCTGGAAGCGCCAATCACGCTGGACAAGCGATTTGAGTGGCTGATGCGCTGTGATCGCGTTGATTTCCCGAAGGGTGGCGTCGCCCTCACCCACGTCCATCAGGGCCCGGGCATCCGCATCTGCGACTACGGCCGGATCAGCATCGAGACGCTGGGCCAACGCCACGACCACCCGGCGGGCCACGCCTGGTTCGAGCTGGGCCACGCACCGGTGCTGGCCCCGACCACCGAGGACGAAGAGACGCGCTTCATCCGCTGCTTCCTGTTGCCGCGCCAGCTCAAGGGGCGCAGTTCGATCCGTTACGTACGCCCGGAGGACGCCGCCGCGCAGAAGACCCAGCGGTACAAGGTTTTCGCAGAGCGATACATCGACCTGCCATAATCGGCACAGCGCGCGACGAACCCGCCGCCGCGCCCATGCCAAGAACGCTGACAGGTAGCCGATGCCCCGCCAAGCCGCGCCCGAAAAAAAGGATTTGTCCCCCGCCGCAGGCGTGGACGCCCAGGACGACACCGCCGATCACGGCTTGCCCACCGCCATCGTCTCGCTGAAGGTCATCGAGGCGCTGGCATCGGCCCCCAGCGGCCTGGGCGTCACCCGACTGGCACAGCTGCTGGGCATGCCCAAAGCACGCGTGCACCGGCACCTGAGCGTGCTGCGCGAGCATGGCTATGTCGACCAGGATCAGGACAACAACCAGTACCGCGTCGGTTGGCAGATGTTCCTGCTGGGCCGCGCCTGCACCAGCCGCTTCGACGTGATGAGCCTGGCCAAGCCGATCCTGGAGCACCTGCGTGACCAGGTCGGCCAGACGGTGGTGATCTCCACCTTCTCGGACAACGAAGTGGTGGTGATCGATCTGCTGCGCGGCACCGCGCCGGTTGAGATCAGCCTGCGTCCGGGCACCCGCTTCCATCACAACAGTGTGGCGCAGGGCAAGATCGCGCTGGCCTACGGCGCAGAGAAACTGCGCCGTGCCTATCTGGCGCAGACGCTGCCTGCCAGCACCCGGCACACCATCGTCGACCCGGACCGCCTGGCCGCCGAGATCGATCTGGTGCGCAAGCGCGGCTGGGCCGACGCACCGGAAGAGCTGTACATCGGCATCAACGCATTGGCAGCACCGCTGCTGCAGGCCAATGGCGAACTGTTCGGCACGCTGGCCATCGTCGGCTCCATCCACTACCTGCCCAGCACGCCGGACCCGGCGCACGTGCAGGCGCTGCTGGAAGCAGCGGCGCAGATTTCGGCAGCAATGGGCTACAACGGCAAGCCAACGCGCTGAAGCCACCACCACTGTTTTTCAAGGCGCGCGGCGGTTGCAGGCGCGGCGTACGCCGCGAAGCTGACAATGGCCAACGCCGCACAGAAATCTGCAATTGCTGGGCACGTGCGTGACCGATGCCGCCCCGGCATCGCAGCTGAAACTGCTTCTACAAGAGAAGCCGCTCCCTCGTAGGAGCGGCCTTGGCCGCGAGGCTGGTGATACCCAGACAACGGCACCAACCGCAATCCCAGGATTGCCAACCTCATGCCGCATCCACCGGTACCGGCTTCGCGGCGTACGCCGCTCCTACATTGAGCCGCGCGATATCAGCCGTTCTGCAACTGCGCCAGGAACCGGCGTGGCGCGCCATCGAAGCCACCGTTGGACATGAACACCACGTGGTCGCCGTCACGCACCAACTCGCCCAGCTGCGCCAGCAATGCATCCGTGTCAGCCACCGCCTGCGCATCGCCACGCACCGCGCCGATCACCTTGGCCGCATCCCACGGCAGTTCCGGCCGCGCCAGGAACACCACCGCATCGGCGATATCCAGCGATGGCGCCAAGGCTTCGGAATGCGCGCCCAGCCGCATCGAATTGCTGCGTGGCTCCATCGCCACCACTATGCGTGCATCGCCCACTTTCGCGCGCAGGCCTTCCAGCGTGGTGTGGATCGCAGTGGGGTGATGGGCGAAGTCATCGTAGATGGTCACGCCCTGCGCCAGGCCAATCACTTCCATCCGACGCTTGACGCTGTGGAAGCGGGCCAAGGCCGGCGCGACGCTGGCCACATCCACGCCCACCGCATTGGCGGCGGCCAACGCCGCCAACCCGTTGAGCACGTTGTGGCGGCCGAGCAGCGACCATTCCACCGTCGCCACTTCCGCACCGCGATGCAGCACCGCGAAGGCGCTGCCATCCTGGTTGATCAGGCGCGCGCTCCATTCCAGCGACGGATCAAAGCCAAACCGCTCCACCGGCGTCCAGCAGCCCATCGCCAGCACTTCGGCCAAGTGCTGGTCTTCGCCATTGACGATCAGACGGCCACGCCCCGGCACGGTACGCACCAGATGGTGGAACTGGCGCTGGATCGCGGCCACGTCGGGGAAGATATCGGCATGATCGAATTCCAGGTTGTTGAGGATCGCCACCAGCGGACGGTAATGGACGAACTTGCTGCGCTTGTCGAAAAACGCGGTGTCGTACTCGTCGGCTTCCACCACAAAAAGCGGCCGATCCGGAAGCGCCGACGCGTAGCTCCCTTCTCCCTTCGGGGAAAGGTGGCGCGCAGCGCCGGATGGGGGTACGGCATCACTCCCCGTCGAGGGAAGCTGGCGTCCCAGCCGCGCCGAAACGCCGAAATCCTCCGCAACCCCTCCAATCAGGAAGCCCGGCTCACGCCCGGCTGCCTGCAACAGGAACGAGAGGATGGTCGTGGTCGTGGTCTTGCCATGCGTGCCAGCCACCGCCAGCGTGTCGCGGCCCGGCAACACCTGCTCGGACAACCACTGCGCGCCGGAGATGTAGCGTCGGCCCTGGTCCAGCACCGCTTCCACGGCCGGGTTGCCGCGCGAGAGCGCATTGCCGATGACAATTTCGTCGCAGTCATCGCTGATATTGCCGGGCAGATAGCCCTGCGACAGCGTGATGCCCAGGGTTTCCAGCTGCGTGGACATCGGCGGATACACCGCCTGGTCGCTACCTTCAACCTGGTGACCGAGTTCGCGGGCCAAGGCGGCCACGCCGCCCATGAAAGTGCCGGCAATGCCGAGAATGTGGATCTTGCTCATCCGCCGATTGTCGCCGATGCGCCACCATACGGGTATCCACTCAGGATGCGCCTAGGCACTTGTAGGGAAATCCCCTATATCCCGGTACGACATACCCAACGAGAATGGACGACGCCAGCCGCAGTATCCCTCAGGTCCTACTCCCCAAGAGGCCATCCCCAGGGAGCTCATGCTGCGGGGCTCTGAGCAAGCCCTTTTGCTGGCCTCTATCAACGCAAACGCCCGGTCCCAGCAACCTGGAACCGGGCGTTTGCGTATCTGCAACCCCAAAGGGCTTCGCCTATCTCGGCTGCGGGGTTTACCCACCGCAGCCAGGCTTGTTCAGCGCTTGATCGCCGCCAGGATGCGGGCCAGCACTTCGTCCAGCTCACCAACGCCGTCAACGCTGGCCAGGGTGCCCTTGGCGGCGTAGAAGTCGATCACCGGCGCGGTCGAATCGTTGTAGACCTGCAGGCGCTGACGCACCGATTCCGGATTGTCATCGGCGCGGCCCTGTTCCTTGGCGCGGCCGGCGATGCGCTCGACCAGCAGTTCGGTCGGCACGTCCAGCTGCACGATCGCATCCAGCGGCTGGTTCAGCTTGGCCAGCAGCTCGCCCAAGGCATTGGCCTGAGCCACATTGCGCGGGTAGCCATCGAGAATGAAGCCATTGGCGACATCGGCCTGGGACAGGCGCGATTCGAGCATGCCCAGCAGGATGTCATCGGAAACCAGGTTGCCCGAATCCATCACGGCCTTGGCCTGCTTGCCCAGCTCGGTGCCGGCGGCCACTTCGGCGCGCAGCAGGTCACCGGTGGAAATGTGCGGAATCTGCAGCTCTTCCTTCAGGCGGGTTGCCTGCGTGCCCTTGCCCGAACCGGGCGGTCCCAACAGAACCAATCGCATTCCTGACTCCCATATGTTTTGAGGAAACGGGACGGACAGCGGCGTTAGACTCATGGGCCGATTCACGCTGCACCGCAATATGCGCAGCTTACCGCATCCGGCCAATGTCCCGGAAATGTCCCCCGCCCGGAGAGTATTCACCATGTCCCAAGGCACCTTGCTCTATGCCCAGTCCGGCGGCGTCACCGCCGTCATCAACGCCACCGCCTCGGCCGTCATCAGCGAGGCCCGGTCGAAGAAAATCAAGGTGTTGGCTGCGCGCAACGGCATCCTGGGCGCGTTGCGCGAGGAGCTGATCGACACCTCCAGGGAGTCGGCGGCCAGCATCGCCGCGCTGGCCCATACGCCTGGCGGCGCATTTGGTTCGTGTCGCTACAAGCTCAAGTCACTCGACGCGGACCGGGCCAAGTACGAGCGCCTGCTGGAGGTTTTCAAGGCCCATGACGTGCGTTGGTTTCTCTACAACGGCGGCAATGATTCGGCCGACACCGCGCTGAAGGTCTCGCAGCTGGCCACGGAATACGGCTACCCGCTGACCTGCGTCGGTGTACCCAAAACCATCGACAACGACCTGGCCGTCACCGATACCTGCCCAGGCTTTGGTTCGGCCGCCAAGTACACCGCGGTATCGGTGCGCGAAGCTGCGCTGGACGTGGCAGCGATGGCCGAAACCTCCACCCGTGTCTTCATCTACGAGGCGATGGGCCGCCATGCCGGTTGGCTGGCCGCTGCTGCGGGACTTGCCGGCGAGAACCCCGACGATGCGCCGCAGATCATCCTGCTGCCCGAGCGTGCCTACGACGAAGCGGCCTTCCTGGCCAAGGTGAAGCAGGTCGTGGCCAAGGTGGGCTTCTGCGTGGTGGTGGCCAGCGAAGGCATCCACACCGCCGATGGCCGGTTCGTCGCCGATGCCGGCGGTGCCAAGGATTCGTTCGGGCACACCCAGCTGGGCGGCGTCGCTTCGTATCTGGCAAGCCGGGTCAAGGCCGAGCTGGGCTACAAGGTGCACTGGACGCTGCCGGATTACCTGCAGCGTTCCGCGCGCCACATCGCCTCGAAGACCGACTGGGAACAGGCGCAGGCGGTCGGCAAGGCAGCGGTGCAGTTCGCATTGAAGGGGCAGAATTCGGTGATGCCGGTGATCGTGCGTAGTTCCGATGCGCCGTACCGCTGGAAGATTGAAGCGGCGCCGTTGTCCAAGGTGGCCAATCACGAGAAGAAGATGCCGGTCGGCTTCATCCGCAAGGACGGGTTCGGAATCACCGAGAAGGCACGCCGTTACCTGCAGCCGCTGATTCGCGGTGAGGCACCGTTGCCGTACGGTCGCGATGGGCTGCCCAAGTACGTGACGCTGAAGAACGTGGCCGTTGCGAAGAAACTGCCGGGTTGGGAGGGCTGAACAAAGCTCCCCCATAAGCGGAGGACCAGCGAGCCCGCGACTAACGCGGGCTTGTTGTTTGGCCCGGCTGTTGCAGGTCATTCCCGCCCAGCGCGGAAATGGTGAATCCGGCAGCTGCTCGATCGAACGAAAGCACGCTCCACACCGCGCCCGGCGTTGCATAGCGCTCACCCGGGTTGCGGCCTGAAGACGTGTCCGGACCGGAAACGAGCAGCCCAATATTCCCCATGCCTTTCGCCCATTCGTGGCAATGACTTCAGACAGGTGTGCGGCCCGCATCGGCGGCGCATCCTCGCTGTCAACGTTCCCATGCAGGCGGTGCGCCATGTTCCGGAAAGTGTTGATCGGGATGCTCGGTTTCCTCATCGCCTGCGGACTGGCCGCAGCCGGTTATCGCTTCGGCCAGCACCTGGCGCAGCAGGACAGCACCAACAACGCAGCACCTGGTTGAGCCTGCCAGCACAGTGCACATCGGCGTCGGTAGCTCCCAGGCTGGCATGGCCCGGGCACAACGCCGTGCATGGCTGAGGCCGTTCGCGGCCGCGCGCCTGCAAGCGATGTCACCGCCGTCAAATCGGTGATGCCACGGGCGGCCATCCTCTCCGAATTCTGGCTTGCCTTGGATCGCCCACCTTGCCCTGTCCCCACGCAGCAGGCTGCATTCACAAACGTCAAAGTTCCCGCTAGCATCAACCGGGTCAGGCAGGGGGCCGGCTCAAGATGTCATCGCACTGGATGCCAAGCGCCATATGGGTGCTGTTGGCTTGCGCCGGGAAAGGCAACGCGTCAGCGCAGGAAACGCCTGTGGAATCGCCAGTTCCGCATGTCGTTCAGGCCGATGCGACAGCAAAACCCATTGTGATTCCCGACGGCACATCCGTGCGCGTCGAGGTCGCGGAGTCACTCAATTCCTCCGTTCTCAAACGGGGAGACACGTTCAAGCTGATCCTGGCCGAACCCATCGTCATTGATGGTCTGGAGGTCGTGCCTGCCGGCACGCCCGGTATCGGACAGATCACCCATGCAGCGGCAGCACGAGGCGGCGGCGCTCCCGGTGAGTTGCTCATTGCCGCCCGTTCGCTGGAAACGGCCGATGGCCCGGTGCTCCTGCGCGGCTTCAAGCTCGGCGCAACCGGCGATGACAACAGCGGCATGGCCTTGGGCATCTCCACCGCCATTGGCCCCTTCGCCATGTTCATTCGTGGCCGGGAGATCGTGATACCCGCAGGTACCCGCGGTATCGCCAAGATCAAGGCACCACCTGCCGCCCCATCCCTGTAACGCAACCTTCGCCGGACGTTCCGGCATGATCAACGGAGTAATTCAATGCGAGTACGTTTGTGCGCAACCCTGCTCTCGGCAGGCCTGCTGCTCCCGGTTGCGGCTTCCGCTCAGGACGCTGGCGACAACGCCACCACGCCGCCGGCCACTGCCGATGACAGCACCGTTGCCGCGCAGCCAGTGGATGCTCCCCAGCCCGCCCTCTCGACCGCGCCCGCTGCCGACGCCAGCCCGGCTGCTGCACCGGGCATGATCGGCCCGGCACCTGCCGACAAGGCTCAGATCGTGTTCTTCCGTCCGTCAAAGTTCACCGGCGGCGCGATCGGCTTCAAGGTCCGCGAAGGCGAGCAGGAACTGGGCAAGCTGCGCAGCGGCAACTACTTCATCCATCTGGCCGAACCGGGCACGCACGAATACACCGTGCATTCGGAGGCAAAGGACGTACTTTCGCTGGAGGTGGAAGAAGGCGAAACCTACTACGTGCAGGGCACGATCACGATGGGCGTGTTCGCCGGTCGGCCGAACCTGTCTCCCTCTGACGTCGCTACGTTCGACGGCATGGCTGACAAGCTGAAGCTGCGCGAGTAAGCCATTGCAACAACGGAGCGGCGGCACGCCCCGCTCCGTTCAATGTCCGATCCTTGGACTCCTGCCATTCAACGGCAGGCAGCGCCTTCAAGCTTCAGCCTTGCCGAATACGCCGGCAATGCCGCCAGACGCCCGGCGGCGGCCTGGGCTTTGGCGTCTTCCAGATACACGCGGTTCTGGCCCTGGCCGTCCAATGCTACCTGCTGCCCGGCCGGCTTGCGCCACACTTCAATCAATGCCTGCTGCGTGCTGCACGCCGCTGAAGGCACCCGCACCACTTCATTGAGCTTCCAACCAGCGGTTTCGCTCGGGTTGACCTTGGCCTGGTCCAGGAACACCGCGCGCGGCTGGCATTGCGCGCTGGTACGTACCAGCTGCATGTCATAGGGCTGTGCGCTGTCGCCGGTGAAACGGCCTTCGATGCGGGTACAGGCTTCGGGAATCTGCCGCACGCTGTGCAACGCACCATCGGCCTGTGCACTGGCCGCCGGCCGTTCGATCTCGGGTTTGGCATCGGCCGCAAGCGTCGACAGCGGCAACGCCGTCAGCAGAACCAGGGAAAAGGCGGCTTTCATCGGTGACGCTCCATCTCGACAAGCTGCCGACGTTGCCAGTTTCGTGCTGAACGTCCCGGCAAGACCGCGCGCAGCTGGCGGTGGAGACAGCTGCCAGTCATACTCGGCCCGCTCCAGGATTGTTTGAACACAGCGACACGTACCACAGCCGCTCGCGGCCCCGGGTCTGTTCAAGTGCTTCGTTACGCCCGGCGTGTCCCCGCTTCATCCACTGCTGGATGGCATCCATCAACGCTGGAGGGGTCATGCTCGAACAGTACGGTCTTGTGCTTTCGCTTGTCTGCGCCGCTGTCGCCATCGTCTACGGCATCATTTCGGCCCAATGGGTCCTACGACAACCTGCCGGCAATGCCCGCATGCAGGAAATCGCCTCCGCCATCCAGGAAGGCGCGCGGGCCTATCTCAACCGCCAGTACCTGACCATCGCCGTCGCCGGCGTGGTGCTGTTCTTCCTGGTCGGTTACTTCCTCAGCTGGTACACCGCCATCGGCTTTGCCATTGGTGCGGTGCTGTCCGGTGCGGCCGGCTACATCGGCATGAACGTCTCGGTGCGCGCCAACGTGCGTACCGCAGAAGCCGCTCGCAAGGGCATCAGCGCGGCGATGGACGTGGCCTTCCGGGGCGGTGCGATCACCGGCATGCTGGTGGTTGGACTGGGCCTGCTGGGCGTGGCCGGTTACTACATGCTGTTGCAGCGCCTGGGCCTGAGCCAGGCCGACAACCTGCATGCGCTGGTTGGATTGGCATTCGGCAGTTCGTTGATTTCGATCTTCGCGCGACTGGGCGGCGGCATCTTCACCAAGGGCGCGGACGTGGGCGCGGACCTGGTCGGCAAGGTGGAAGCCGGCATCCCCGAGGACGACCCGCGCAACCCGGCAGTGATCGCCGACAACGTCGGTGACAACGTCGGCGACTGCGCCGGCATGGCGGCCGATCTGTTCGAGACCTACGCGGTGACGGTGATCGCCACCATGCTGCTGGGCGGGATGATGATGGCCGAGGTCGGCCGCAATGCGGTGCTGTACCCGCTGGTGCTGGGCGGCGTGTCGATCATCGCCTCGATCATCGGTGCGTTCTTCGTCAAGGTGAAGGCTGGCGGCTCGATCATGGGCGCGCTGTATAAGGGCGTGATCGTCTCCGGGGTGCTGGCGGCCATCGCCTTCTGGCCGGTGACCACGCAGCTGATGGCCGACTCCAGTTACGGCGCCACCAACCTGTACATGTGCGCGTTGATCGGGCTGGTGCTGACTGGCTTGATTGTCTGGATCACCGAGTACTACACCGGCACCCAGTTCAAACCGGTGCAGCACGTGGCACAGGCATCGACCACCGGCCATGGCACCAACATCATCGCCGGCCTCGGCGTCTCGATGAAGTCCACCGCGCTGCCGGTGATCGCGGTGTGTGCGGCGATCTGGGGCGCGTTCCATTTCGGCGGTCTGTACGGCATTGCCACCGCCGCAACGGCGATGTTGTCGATGGCCGGCATGATCGTCGCACTGGATGCTTACGGGCCGATCACTGACAACGCCGGCGGCATTGCCGAGATGGCCGAGCTGCCTTCCGAGATCCGCGCCATCACCGATCCGCTCGACGCGGTGGGCAACACCACCAAGGCGGTGACCAAGGGTTATGCGATTGGCTCGGCGGCACTGGCGGCGCTGGTGCTGTTTGCCGACTACACGCACAACCTGCAGATCGCCAACCCGGGTGAGACATTCGCGTTTGATCTATCCGACCACACGGTGATCATCGGCCTGCTGATCGGCGGCCTGATTCCCTATCTGTTCGGTGCGATGGCGATGGAGGCGGTGGGCCGCGCCGCCGGTGCGGTGGTGGAGGAAGTACGCCGCCAGTTCCGCGACATCCCCGGCATCATGCAGGGCACCGGCAAGCCGCAGTACGACAAGGCCGTGGACATGCTGACCCGCTCGGCGATCAAGGAAATGATCGTGCCATCGCTGCTGCCGGTCGCGGTGCCGGTGGTGGTTGGGCTGGTCCTCGGGCCGAAGGCACTGGGCGGGTTGTTGATCGGCACCATCGTTACCGGCCTGTTCGTGGCCATCTCGATGACCACCGGCGGCGGTGCCTGGGACAACGCCAAGAAATACATCGAGGATGGTCATTTCGGCGGCAAGGGCAGCGAGGCCCACAAGGCTGCGGTGACCGGCGATACCGTGGGTGACCCGTACAAGGACACGGCGGGCCCGGCGATCAATCCGCTGATCAAGATCATCAATATCGTGGCGTTGCTGCTGGTGCCGCTGCTGTAGCTCACACAGCGGCCCTCACTCCACCCCCTCTCCCGTCAGCGGGAGAGGGGCTTCATTGCGCCATGTGCTGGGCTTCAGCGCGGATGCTTCACTGCGTACACCCTGCCGCTACGGCCGCCACCGCAATAGAACAGGTCGCCACCGTCGGCCTCCAGGCCGCTGACGCTGATGCCGGCTGGCATCTGCAGGCGCTCCAGCACCGCACCCGTTTCCGGATCGATGTGGCGGATGTCGCTCTCATCGCCTTCACCGGTGGCATGCCACAGCTCGCCATCCACCCAGGTCACGCCGGTGACAAAACGATCCGATTCGATCGTGCGCAGGATCGCTCCGTTGGCGGGATCAATCTGATGGATCTTGCGCTCGCGGTACTGTCCCACCCACAGGCTGCCCTCGGCCCATGCCATGCCGGAATCGGCACCAGCACCGGGCGCGGGAATCGAAGACAACACCTCGCCGCTGCGCGGATCAATCTTGTCGATGCGTGCTTCGGCGATCTGGTAGAGGTGCGTACCGTCGAACGCGGTACCGGCGTCGCAGGCCAACGCCAGCGTGCGTACCGCCTCGCCGTCGCGTGGGTCGAAGGCCACCAGCGCCGCGCCGGTGGCGGCCCAGACGTTCTGTCCGTCGAAGCTGACGCCGTTGACGCGATCCGACCCGGCGAACGGACCGTACTCGCGTAGCACGTCGGCCGGGCGCACCTTTGTCGCTGCCCTTGCGGGGCTCAGGGTTTCCGTATTCATCGCTGCAATCTCCTGGCATTCCGGGATTCGGTGCCTGCCAACGACACTAGTCAATCGGCAGCGCGGCAGGGAGTAACAAGATCGTCGTGAATCCGGTCAGCGGCATGGAGCGCCAGCGCTGCGCGCGTCCACGCCCACTCGAACGCACCCGACCGGCAGTTTCCAGTTCCACCAGTGCACGCTGCACGCTGCGTTGGCTGGTACCCAGCGCCAGGGCCAGCGCCGACGTGGACCAGCCCGCACCATCGGCAAGCAACGCGGCCAGTGCCGCCTGCTCACCTTCGATCGGCGGTGCCAACACGATCACTTTGGTTGCCATGCGTGGCAGCAGGCCGAAGCCATCCACCGTGGCTTCGATGCGGGCCTCTGCGGCGATCAGTGCGCGCAGGCGGCCGATCTCCACCCGCAGGCGCGCGCGAAGCGTTTCATCGCAATGGCGCATCCCGAACACCTGCCGGATCAATGCATCACGCTCGACTGCTGCCGGCCAGGCCTCGGCCAGCGCGCGGGCCAAGGCGAACAACACCGGGCGCCTTGCCAGCGACTGCCAGCGCTCACCGACCCGGATGCCCCGCCTGCACGCATCCACGATCAACGCACCGGATTGCAGCACGACCAACACCTGATCGATGCGCAGCGGTTGATCCATGCCCGCACTGACGCAACGCGCGGCCGGTTGATCCAGCTTGGCGCAGGCATCCTCAACCTCCACCTGCAACGGCGGAATCCCCGCAGCCGCAGCCGCAACGCGCGCGCGTTCCAGTGCCTCGCGGGCCGTTGTGACCTGCAACTGACGCAATGCCAAGACTGCCGCCGTCAGCCCTGCCATCGCCGCCAATGCGGCAGGCATCGGCCTGCCGTCGAGTCTGGCCAGGGCGTCCGCAGCGTCCTGCAGTTTGCCCAGCAACAACAGCCGGCGCGCCAGGATCAGCCAGGCCTGCAATGCATTGGCATGATCGCCACGCGCTTCCAGCAGCATGCCGATGGCCAGCAAGGGCCGCGTCGAACCGCCGAGCTCGCGCATCGCCAGCGCCACTTCGGCTTCGGCCAGGCCGCAACGCGCACGCGCCAGTACCTCATGCGCATCGAATCCAGCCCGCGCGCGCCGCAGCAACTCACGTGCACGCGCCAGATCGCCAAGCTGGGCCATCGCAATTCCGCGCAGGGCCAGCGCCGAGGGATCGTCACGCAATGCAACGTGCTTGAGCGCAACCAGGACATTGCCTTCGGCAAGCGCGCGTGCGGAGGCTGCAATCAGGGAATCCATGCCGGCAGGCTACCCGCCTGCGCCCAGGCCTGCATCGCACCCCGGGACGCGCCCACCTGCGGTCGGCCAGTGCCACGCAGACCGGAGGTTGGCCCAAACCCGGGATGCCAAAGCAGCCTGCCCCCTTTCCCGCAATGGAGAAGGGCTCTGGGAGCCGCGCTTGCCGCCACAGCTCACCCCTTCGGGACGCGCAACCGTCGTCCCGAAGGGGTGCCGGGGGTCAGCGCGCAGACCCGAGGTGGCTGGAAGCGGCCGGCGCAGCACCCCAAAGCCGCGCCAAACCATTGTTAGGACAGCAGAAACGCCCACCATGGAGCCTGCCCATCGTTTCCTGTATGGGCGGCTTGATGCGGCGCAATAACGGCAGGCGTAGAATGTGCGGTTTCCCTACACATCACGCATCGGAGTCAGCGCAATGGGCCTGAAACTGGTCTCGCCGGGCAAGAACCCGCCGGAAGAAATCAACGTCATCGTCGAGATCCCGAAGGATTCGGAGCCGGTGAAGTACGAAATGGACAAGGAAAGCGGCGCGATCTTCGTCGACCGCATCCTGTCCACCCCGATGCGCTACCCCTGCAACTACGGCTTCGTGCCGCAGACCCTGTGCGGCGACGGCGACCCGGCCGACGTGCTGGTGGTGCTGCCGCTGCCGCTGGTGCCGGGCTCGGTGGTCCGTTGCCGTCCGGTCGGCGTACTGAAGATGAGCGACGAAGCCGGCAGCGACGAGAAGATCCTCGCCGTTCCGGTGGCCAAGATCTTCAACGGCTACGCCCACGTGGAAGACATCCAGCACGTGTCCAGCCACTGGCTGGAGCGCATTGGCCACTTCTTCGAGCACTACAAGGACCTGGAAAAGGGCAAGTGGGTCAAGATCGAAGGCTGGGGCGATGCCGCCGAAGCCAAGAAGATCCTGGTCGAAGCCCACCAGTCCTACCTGGCGACGCAGCCGCAGGAAGGCTGAACGCCAGCAGCGCGCGGCCCGTAACCGGCAACCGCGCGCAGCGACAGCGATCACGTTTCACCCGCACGGGACATGACCCGTTGCCAGCTATTCGCTACATTCTCAGGCCGGTCATCCGGCCTGTTTTGTATGTGGCCGGGCGTTCCACCAAGGGGAAGTGTCTTGCGAATTCTGTTAGTCGGCGGCCAGGCCAATCTGTCCGCCGAATTGCGTGCGTACATTGGCGACCTGGGCGAGGAATGGGAGCTGCAATCGGTCCCCGATGGCAGTGCCGCCATCGTCGCCGTTGCCTCGGCGACGATAGACGCGGTCATCACCGCTTCGTCCCTGCCGGACCTCTCGCCGGTCACCCTGCTGGGGCAGATCCGCACCCTGCGCCCGGAAACCATCCGCATCGCCCTGATCGATGGTGAAAGCAGCCAGCGCGTCCCCTCGGCCCGCATCATCGGCCTGGCCCACCGCTTCCTGCCGCTGCCGCTGCCCCCGGAAGTGCTGCTGGAAGCGCTGACCAGCCTGGAGGAGCTGCGCGAGCTGCTGGACGGCCAACGCCTGCGCGCGGCCATCGGCCGCATCGAGAAGCTGCCTTCACCGCCGCATCTGTACCTGAGCCTGATGCACGCGCTGGAAGAGGACGAAGACAGCAACGCGGCCGACATCGCCAATCTGGTGGCGGCCGATCCGGCCATCGCGGCCAAGGTGCTGCAGCTGTCCAACTCGGCGTTCTTCAACAACGGCCGCTCGATCGCCGACCTGCGTGGTGCGGTGACGCGGCTGGGTCTTTCCACGCTGCGCGATCTGGTCCTGGCCAGCGAGGTGTTCGCCCTGCCCGGCATGTCCGGCAACGAGCGCAATGCGCTGCAGTCACGCGCACTGCTGGCATCGCGGCTGGCGGCAAAGATGCTGCCCGCCGCGAGCGCCGAACTCGGTGCCACCGCCGCGCTGCTGGCCGACATCGGCCTGCTGCTGACTGGCGTGCGCGACGAGCGCGCGCCGGCCGAACCCGGCGACGACCGGCCCGGCCACGCAGAGGCCGGTGCCTACCTGCTGGGCCTGTGGGGCCTGCCGATGCCGATCATCGAAGCGGTGGCCTTCCAGCTGCAGCCGGCGCGTTCGAACGTGCGCAGCTTCTGGGTGGCCGGTGCCGTGCATGTGGCCACCGCGCTGGCGTCAGGCCATGCCGTGGACGAGGACTATCTCGCACGCACCGGCATGCTGCCCAAGCTTGAACAGTGGCGCGAAATGGCCGAGGAAATGATGGGCATGCGCGTCGAGGCGTGAGCCAACGCCACGATTGCGGGATGACAACGGCCGCCGAGTGCGGCCGTTGTGCTGTCTGGCCTGGCCGATGGAGCGCGCTCGGGACTTCTCCGGAGCGGCCCATGCTGAGCATGGCTCGGCACTACAGGCATGCAGCACCGTCGCTCAGGTAGAGCGCAGCCACGCTGCACTGGGGACCTCTCCGGCACGGCCTATGCCGAGCATGGGCTCGGCACTACAGGCATGCAGCACCGTCGCTCAGGTAGAGCGCAGCCAAGCTGCGCTGGAGATTCCTCCGGTACACCCGATGCCGAGCATGGCTCGGCACTACATCAGACATGCAGCACCGTCGCTCAGATAGAGCGCAGCCACGCTGCGCTGGGGACTTCCGTGGCACGGCCAATGCCGGGCATGGCTCGGCAACACGGATTGCCGACGCCCTTGTCGGGGTCGGCCGCCGCTCTCGTCCGACATTGAAACAAAGAAAAAGGGTGGGCCTTGCGGCCCACCCTTTGTCGTGTTGCACAGAACTTCGATGGATCAGAAGCGCTGGGTGTACTTCATGTACATGAAACGACCGATATCGAAGCCACCGTAGTACGGGAAGCTCGAGTTCGGTGCCGAGAACATGATCGGACCTTCGTGGTTGAACAGGTTGTTCGCACCGATGGCCACGGTCGCATCCCACGGCGCCTTCCAGCTGACCTGCAGGTCGTGGAAGGTGTTGGAACCGGTCTTGCGGATGGCATCGGCTTCGCCGTTGGCCATGTGATCCGGCTCGGTGCAAGGACGGTTGGTGACGCAGCTTTCCTTCATACCCGAGTAGTAACGGGCCATGTAGGACACGCCGAAGTCGCCCTTCTCCCAGTTCACGCCCACGTTCGAACGCACGCGGAACAGACCGGCTTCGCCAACGCGACCGATGGTGATGTTGTCACCGGCGCTGTTCTGGCCCTGCTCGTCGTAGCTGGACAGGTAGCTGGTCTGCCAGTCGATGCTGAAGTTACCCACGGCCAGTTCCGGCAGGCGGTACTTGACGCCCAGGTCGTAACCTTCGGTCTTCATCTCGCCCAGGTTGGCCAGGCCGTAGTTCATGGCACTGATGTGGCCATCCGAAGCGCGGGTGACGCCTTCGCAACGAGCAGCATTGCCCAGCACGTAGCAGTCACGCAGGATGCGGTCGACGCTGTCAGCGATGATCATGTCGCTGATTTCGTAGCGGTACCAATCCAGCGAGATGTCCAGGCCCTGCACCCAACGCGGGCTCCACACCAGACCAACGGTCTTGCTGGTGGAGGTTTCCGGCTTCAGGTTCGGGTTTGCGCCCGAGATGAACTGGTCCGGAGTAGCGCACGGGTACGAGGTGCACGGCACCATGCCCTGGCCGAGCTGGGTGTAACCCACCGGCACGCCGGCAGCGGAACAGGCAGCATTGCCGTTGACGCTGTTGGTGGCGCCGATGCCGCACGGGTCGGTGTACGACTCGAAGCTACTGTTCACGCCGCCGTACAGATCGTCGATCGTCGGAGCGCGGAAGCCCTCGGCGTAGGTACCACGAACCAGCAGCTCGCCCAGCGGACGCCACACGAAGCCGAACTTCGAGTTGATGGTGTCGCCGAAGTTGCTGTAGTCCGAGTAACGGCTGGCAACGTTGAAGCTCAGTTCCTTGGCGAACGGCATGTCAGCCAGCACCGGGATGTTCAGCTCCAGGTACACCTCGTCCAGGTCGTACTTGCCCGAGGTGGTGGTCGACGCCAGGCCGGTGCTCTGGCCCGACTGCGCGAACGCGTCCGGAACATAGCGGCCCTGCTCTTCACGGTGCTCAACGCCCATGGCGAAGCCCAGGTCACCGGCCGGCAGGGTCACGATCGAGCCTGCCAGGTTGGCGGTGAAGCTGGTGGTCTTGGTGACACCGGTGTTGGTGTATTCCGGGAACAGGAAAGCCTGCGTGGCGGCATCGGCCAGCGAGCCCGGGCCAGCAACGCCGTACGGCAGCAGCGGGTTCCACGGACGGCAGTCGCTCAGCGGCACCGGCTTGGCGGAGGTACCGCACTGGGCCACGCCGTCAGCGTTGATGAACGATGCACCCAGGGCCTGCTGCGAAGCGATCAGGCTCATGTCGCCACGGCTGCGCTTGACAGATTCGTTGCGGTTCCACAGTGCGCCCACGTCCCAGTCAAAGGTGCGGCCGGCGAACTCGAAGTAGCCTTCGATGCTCGGGGCAAAGCGCAGGGTCTTGAGCTGGCTTTCGGTGGTACGCGGCATTTCCCACAGGCGACGACGGAAGGTCGTGTCGGTGGCGTTCGGGTTGAACGCGCTGTCAGCCGACAGCGGGGTGCCGAACGAGGCGGACTGGTACGGGTAGCCAGCGATCTGCTGATCCGTGGTGCGCTCGTTGTAGATCACATCGGCGTTGAACGTGATCGTGTCGGTCAGGTCGTAGTTGCCGTTGACGTACAGCGACTTGCGCTCGATACCGGTCAGGACGCTCATCTGCTCGTTCGCGTTGACCGAGTCAGCAGCGGTCTGCAGACGGTAGTCAGCACGGTTGGTCGGATCGCCGCCTTCCTTCAGGGTGTACCAGAGCACGTCCTTGTTATCGACGTAGCCCGGCTCGCCCTTCTTGATGCCCGGGGTTGCGCAGGGGTCGCAGAACGAACCCTTTTCGTTGATCGGGCTGGCGCCGGAACCCGGGTAGTTCGGGCCGGCATTGCCGTAGGCGCTGAAATCGCGATCCTTGGCCATCACCGGCTTGGCCTTGTAGTACTCGGCCGACATGGTGATGCCGCCGCGCTCGCCTTCGGTGCCCAGGGTCATCGAGTACTGGGTGGTCTCGCCGTCGCCTTCGCCGTACTGGCCGACATAGACGTTGGCTTCAGCGCCGCTGAAACGCTTGCGGGTGATCACGTTGACCACGGCAGCGATGGCGTCCGAACCGTAGATGGCCGAAGCGCCGTCCTTCAGGATTTCGATGCGCTCAACCGCGCCCATCGGGATCTGGCTCAGATCCTGATAGCCGGCGGTGGTGGCGCCCAGGCGCTTGCCGTTCATCAACACCAGGGTGCGCTGTGCGCCCAGGTTACGGATGTCGACGTAGTAGCCGCCCACGTTCTCGCCCGAAGCCAGCGACTCCGAACGCGAGATGGCCGGGGAGCCAGCCGAGGTCAGGTTCTGCAGCACGTCGGCGACCGAGGTGAAGCCCTGCTTTTCCAGGTTCTCACGGCTCAGGGTCAGGATCGGCTGCTGGGTTTCCATGTCAGCGCCGCGAATACGCGAACCGGTGACTTCCAGACGATCCAGGGTGGTGGCACCGGCAGCGGTGTCCTGCGCCGACGCAAAAGCGGGGGTCAACGCAATCGCGATGCCAGCCGGGAGCAAGCCCAACCGCACTGCGGGAGTACGAAACTTCATCAATCTCTCCAGTAACGTTAGTGGTGTGTTAAACACCCCTGAACGTTACGTTCACACTGATGCAATTGGTTTGCGCGATACGTCCTTCAACTTTGCCGAGTCTGGCCTGAGCTGTTCAGGGGCTTCGCGATAACGCGTTGCCGAGGTGCCAAAACGTGCACGAAATGCACGAGCAAAGCTGCAACAGTTGTCAAAACCACTGGCAGAAGCCACTTCGCCGATCATCATGTCGGTATCGCGCAACAGCATCGCCGCACGCTCCAGTCGCAACCTTGCCGACAGCGACTGCGGGCTTTCTTCATACAGGCTCTGGAAGGTTTTGGACAGATACCAGCTGGAGAAATTGGTCAGCTCTGCGAGTTCGCCGATGCGCACCACGCGGTGACTGTTGCCTTCCAGATACATGCGCGCGCGCTGCATGCGGCCGAACACCTGGCGCTTGCGCATGCGCGAGCGGCCCGGGCAGCGCTGCACGCCCACCGACAGCTCACGCTGCAGCGAAGCCAGGTGCAACAGCAGCGGACGCAGTTGGTGGATGGTGCTGCCCGGCCCCTGCGCTTCGCGCCACAGGCGCAGCGCCAGCCGCGCTTCGCCCAGGCTCATGCGCCCACGGCCGGCATAGACGCCGCAATCGGCCAGCGTGCCGAGCATGCGCAACGCTTCGGCATCCAGACTCACGCCAATGCACATGCCATCGCGGCCAGCCTGGATCAGCGGACGTGATTCCTTCTCGAAAGCAATCCATTCGCGCTGACGCAGACGGAACTTGCCTTCCTTGGATTCCACCCACGCGGTACCGCGCAGCTGCAGCCACACGGTGAACACGGTGCCGGAAGTCTGCAGGCTACCCAGCCGGGCAACGCCCACGCAGCAGGGACGCGGCGCGTCCTCCGCCTTTTCGAACGACACCGACTGACCGCGATCCACCCAGGAAACCTGACGCATGCTGCACACCATCTATTTGCCTTCAACAGGGCGATGGTTTTGCCAAGTTTGGCTGGCAACGTCAGGAAGATCCTGCGAGATTGCTCCGAAAGATTCCGGAAAGCCGTTACGAAAGAACCACGAAAGCACTTTTCCTAATCAGGAGAACCACTTGGCCACGCCCATGATGCGCCGGGGCGCACGCTTGGGCAGTCGCATCACACCGATATCGCCACCGTCAGCAATTGCCAGCGCAACGAAAACCGCACTGCCATCCGGCGCCAGGCTCAAGCCATTGCTGGAACTGGCACGCTCGGCATCCAGGCATTGCGCGGCACGATTGTGAACCAGCGAACTGAACTGGCTGGCGCAGCCCTTGCCGATGTGCAGGTAGCCCACGGTGCCATCGGCAGCCAGGGCCCAGGTGCGATAGCGCCAGCGGGTCGGCAGTTCCGGATTCAAGGCCTTCACGCTGCCCGGCGCCAGACCCGGATCGATCTGCCACAACCCTGCATCAGCCAGCCGCGTGAACAACACCCTCTGGCCCACCCGATCCAGCCGCGCCTGTGACACGCCTTCGACCGATGCCAGAGGTTTCCACGGCGACTGGCTGCGGTCGAACAACGTCAGCTGCATGCGCTCGGCATCATCACGCTCCACCACCAGCACGGTATTCGGCTGTGGCCCGTAGAGCGCCTGCAATGGTTCGCGTCCGGTACTGGGCAACTTCTTCCAATGGCCATCTTCGGGAGTCACTTCGTAGATGCCTGGCGCACCTTGCTCATCGCGGCCGATCACCAGCAGGCTGCGCCCATCCCCCGACCAGTCCATCGGCTGCCGCGCCTCCGGTCGCAGGCCTTCGATCACCTGCAACGAATCCGGATCGGACAGACGCCCGGACCACAACGCGAAATTGCCTGAGCGGTCGGACGTGAACGCCAGTCGCTCGCCGTCCGGCGAGATCATCGGCTGCCCATCACGGCCGGACGAGGCAAACAAACGCTGGCGCTCGCCACCGGGCTTGCCCAAGGGGATCCGGAACAACGCGAACTGCGGCTGGTTGCGCATGAACGCAATCATGCCGCCATGCCGTGCGACGGCGGGGCTCTGCGCATCGTCCACGCCCATGTCGCGCAGCAGCCGCGTGGCCACGTCCAGCCGATACAACCGCGATTCGCTGTCCACGCCACGCGCGAACACCATCTCGTCAACGCTCAACCAGCCCCAACCGCGAATCTCCGCCGCATCATTGGTCAAGCGCGTCGCCTTGCTGCCATCGGCGTCCATCATCCACAGATCGCCCACCTGCGGATTGCGCACGAAGCCGATCTTCTGCCCATCCGGCGAGTAGCGTGGTGCGTAGTCGAAATCATCGCCACCCACGTCATAGGACAACGAAGACCAACGCCCCGACTCCAACTCCAGCAGGCGGATGCCACGACTGGCGTAAGTTCCGGTCATCGAACCAAACAACAGGCTGCGCCCGTCCGGCGACCAGTCGAAACTCAACATCTCGGTGCCATCACAACGGGTCGCACGGCGCGCACCCTGACCGGTTGCCGATACCACCAGCACCTCGCAACCACGATGCGGCAGGAAACGCGCGAACGCGATCTGCCGCCCGTCCGGCGACCACACCGGGAAACGATCGGACGCATCGTCCGGCGTTTCCACCAGACGGGTTGGCGCCGCATTGGCCGTGCTCTGCACCCACAAGGTGGAGCGGCCTTCCTCTTCCTTGGCAAACACCACCAACGCACCGTCCGGCGACAGCGCCGGATGGGTTTCAAACGCTGCCGTGGAAGTAATCAACCGATACGGGCGCTCGGGGCTACCGAGCACGCGCGAACTGCTTGCACCGGTTTTGGCTGTTGTCGCATGTGGCACTGCATCGCCACTCATCCACAACAGCCACGCCATCACCACGGTACTGGACAGCAACAGCAGCCCCAACGCGAGGAACGCATAACGCCGCGCACGGCGACGCGACGAACGCGATGCCGCGCTCTCGTGCTGCGCAGCGGGTGCTTCATCGGCGTCTGATGAAGACGATGTACCGGCCTCAGGCGCGGCACCGGCGTCAGTCTCCCACTGCACTGCAGCCAACAAGCGGTAGCCGGTCTTGGCGATGGTTTCGATATACGTGGTGCCGTCACTGTCCGGATCGGCGGCGGCAAACGCCTTGCGCAGCTGGGTGACGGCCTGGGTGAGTACGTCGTTGGTCGGCATGGTGTCCGGCCAGACTTCAGCAAACAACTCATCACGGGTGACAACCTGGCCAGCGTTGCCGACCAATGCAAGCAACACGCCCACGCTCTTGGGGGTAAGCCGCTGCACCTTGCCGGTGCCATCAACGCGGCGAACCTCACGCGAAGAAAGCACCACCACGCACTGCCCGATGCGAAGCCGATCACTTCCCGGCTTTTCGTTGTCGATTGTCACTACCATCGCGATCGGAAGAGGAAATTGCCCAGGAACAAAATCACCACGTCCGTGCGGTGCAAATAAAACATCCAATCGCCAAATCGAGCAAAGCCGCCCAACGCGAAGCGCAAATGTTTCAGCTGGAATGAATATTACTCTATCGATGTTGCCGGTGTACCCACACTGGAAGACATCAGGCTCTCTCTCGCCGACGGAATTCACATAAAAAGCTGCATGATTCGCGCCGCCTGGCGCGATTTTTTTATCTGCGGTTCAGCTTTTTGACGCCTTGTACAAGGTCAGCCCAACCAGTCGCGAAACCACCAAAGCCACGTACATCACGCCTGCAAACTGCTCCAGCATGACCAATGCACGTGCCTGTGGATGCACCGGCACCACGTCACTGAGTCCAACCCCCGACAACAAGCTGAAGCTCAGATAAAGCAACTCCATCCAGCTTCTGAAATCGCCCGTGCTGGTGGCCACGAAACTGGCCGGATACAACTGCTGGCAGACTGAATAGGCGAAAGCAAATCCCCACGCCAACAAGGTGAACGTCGCCCCGGCGGCGAACAATTCATCGCTGGTGACCTTGTGGTCCTGGAGCATGTACGCGATCAGGCTCCAGGCCGTGTAGAAGTACAACAGGCACTCGAACACCTGTGCGGCGGTGGTCAGCGATGGCTGCAACAGCAGTGCGCCACTGATCGAAAAGACCAGCGCCGGAATCGCCAGCACCAGCGCCAGCCACATCCCCAGCGGGCTGCGTCGCACCACCCACACCGACAAGCCCAGCACGATCATCCCGAACGCGCCGAACAACGCCTGGCCGGCCGGCATGTCCTCCATCTTCGGGTACACCAATATTCCCAGCAGCTGCACACCCAGCAACCACGCCGACGGATGTTTGCGTGCAAGCACCAGCCATCTCAAGTGCGGATACATGCGCAACGCGCCTCCCCGATCGTCAGCCACTGAGGCAATGACATTCCCCGTCCCGTATCAGCGGGCGACACCGGGCGCGAAGTACGGATAGGCCTCGAAGATTTTCGCCACCGCCGCATCGATCTGCTCACCGCGGCGCTGCGCGTCCGAACGCCCGACCGTGCCCACCGCCACGCCCTCCCACACCAGCTGCTTGCGACGCACGTCCACCAAGTCGACGTTGAGCGTGCCTTCGGTGTACTGGTGCACATCGGTGCGGTCGCGCCAGTACGGCACCGCGACGTAACCACGTGCGCGGTAGCTGTAGTAATAGTCGTAATCCACTTCCGGCATGCTGGTGACGCGGGTCTTGTCCTGCAGGTAAGCGTTGAGGTTCACCCACAGGTCCGGATTGGCTTCGTCATAGACATAGCCGCGTGCCTGCATCTGCGTGCGCACCGCCGCGCGGATGCGGTTGCTGGTAATGGTGGTGTAACCGTTCTGCTCCAGCGCCAGTGGCGTATAGAACGAGAAGCTGCGGTAACGCGAGAAATCGGCGGACGGATCAACCTGGCTGCTGACACGCGGCGCGCTTGCGCAGGCAGCCAGCAACAACAGCGCGGACACAACGACAAGCCGGAACCCAGTGCGGAACTTCATGGCGGCATCCCCCAGTTTGGACGTCGAAACGCTAGCACGCCGGAGCGTTGGCGGGCGTGTAGGAGTGGTGGGATGACGGAGTGCGATGGTGCCGCCCCTGCTCTTCTGCAGGAGCGGCATAAGCCGCGAAGCCAGCGAAGGCTTCGGCAGCGCACTCGCTGCAATTGCAGACCCCTGGGCTCACGTCAGCGCTCCCAGCTTCGCGGCTTACGCCGCTCCTATACAAGCGAGGGGCTGTGCCTGGATCCGATTCTCCTGTCGCCTGGAAGATTGATGGCTTCGCGGCTGAAGCCGCTCCCGCAACGCGGGGCCATGCGGATAGCGGACATCCGTCGTTGGGATGCCCGCTTCCGTCCGCAGTCACTCGACCCGATAGACCTCCGCGCCCTGCTCGCGGAACTGCGCCGACTTCTCGGCCATGCCCGCTTCCAGCGCGCGCGCCTCGTCCACGCCCTGTTCGGCGGCATAATCACGCACGTCCTGGGTGATCTTCATCGAGCAGAAATGCGGGCCGCACATCGAACAGAAGTGGGCCAGCTTGTGGGCGTCCTTGGGCAGGGTTTCGTCGTGGAATTCCTTGGCCTTTTCCGGATCCAGGCCGAGGTGGAACTGGTCTTCCCAGCGAAACTCGAAGCGCGCCTTGGACAAGGCGTTGTCACGCACCTGCGCGCCCGGATGGCCCTTGGCCAGGTCGGCCGCGTGCGCGGCGATCTTGTAGGCCATGATGCCGTCACGCACATCCTGGCGATTGGGCAGGCCGAGATGCTCCTTCGGCGTCACGTAGCAGAGCATCGCCGTGCCGTACCAGCCGATCATCGCCGCACCGATGGCGCTGGTGATGTGGTCGTAACCCGGCGCGATATCGGTGGTCAGCGGACCCAGTGTGTAGAACGGCGCTTCACCGCACTCGTGCAGCTGCTTCTCCATGTTCTCCTTGATCAGCTGCATCGGCACATGGCCCGGACCTTCGATGATGGTCTGCACATCGTGCTTCCAAGCGATCCTGGTCAACTCGCCAAGGGCTTCCAGTTCGCCGAACTGCGCGGCATCGTTGGCATCGGCGATGCAGCCCGGACGCAGTCCATCGCCGAGGCTGAAGGACACGTCGTAGGCCTTCATGATCTCGCAGATGTCCTCGAAGTGCGTGTAGAGGAAATTCTCCTTGTGGTGCGCCAAGCACCACTTGGCCATGATCGAACCACCGCGCGACACGATGCCGGTCACGCGCTTGGCGGTGAGCGGCACATGGCGCAGCAGCACACCGGCGTGGATGGTGAAGTAGTCCACGCCCTGCTCGGCCTGTTCGATCAGCGTGTCGCGGAAGATCTCCCAGTTCAGTTCCTCGGCGCGGCCATCCACTTTCTCCAGCGCCTGGTAGATCGGCACCGTGCCGATCGGCACCGGCGAGTTGCGGATGATCCACTCGCGCGTTTCATGGATGTGCTTGCCGGTGGAAAGGTCCATCACGGTGTCGCCACCCCAGCGGATCGCCCACACCAGCTTTTCCACTTCCTCGGCAATGCCGGAGGACACGGCGCTGTTGCCGATGTTGGCGTTGATCTTGGTCAGGAAGTTGCGGCCGATGATCATCGGCTCGCTTTCCGGATGGTTGATGTTGTTGGGCAACACCGCGCGACCACGCGCGATTTCATCGCGCACGAATTCCGGGGTGATGAACTTCTGGATGTTGGCACCGAAGCTCTGCCCCGGATGCTGTGCGAGCAGGCCGGCATCGCGCACCGCGTCCAGACGCTGGTTCTCGCGGATGGCCACGTATTCCATTTCCGGAGTGACGATGCCACGGCGCGCGTAATGCATCTGGGTGACGTTGGCCCCGCCGATCGCGCGACGTGGCAGCACGCGGCCGGGGAAACGCACCGCATCGAGCTTTGCGTTGCCTTCGCGTGAGCGCCCGAACGCCGAGCTCAAGCCAGCCAGTTGTTCGGTATCGCCACGTTCCTCGATCCAGCGCGCGCGCAACGGCGCCAGTCCCGCAGCCAGATCGATATTGGCCTGTGGATCGGTATACGGGCCGGAGGTGTCGTAAACGGTGACAGGATGATTCTCCTCACCACCGAACAATGTCGGCGTGCGGGTCAGCGCGATCTCGCGCATCGGCACCTGCAGGTCGGCGCGCGAACCGGGCACGAAGATCTTGCGTGAGCCGGGAATCGGCCGGGTCACGGATTCGGAGAGTTGCTGGGCCTGCTGCTGCAGGCTGGGCTGTGCGTTCATCGGCATTCGTCCTGGTCAATCCACACCTTGAGGTGCGAAGGCCATGCGAGCGGTCGCATGGTGGTACGAAGCGAAGGCGCACACCATCGGCTACCGGGCCCATCACGGGCACATCCACCGTTGGTACACGAAGCTTCCCTACGCCGGTATGAGCCGGATCAGGTTCGAAGGGTATGTCTCAACCGTGGCCCAGTGGCCGCGGTACCCCCGCTTCGGGCGGCATTAGACCACAAAGCGATGGCGCTGGCGTGGCGCGTTGCGGCAGCTGGACTAACAGAATCATGACGCCGCGTTCAGTAACATTTCACCGCTCGTCGTTCCGATGACTGCCTTGCGGCGCCTGCCGCTCCCCTTTCCCGGCTGGTTGCCAACGTGCACGCCGGTTGTCCTGCAAGCCCAGGCTCGCTCCCCTCAATCCCCTCTTGATCGGAGAAGCTCCTCCATGGTGTTTCGTGTTTCCATCGCGCTGGTCGCCGTACTGGTGGTTCTGGCCGGCATCGCGCCCGGCCCTTTCAACGACGTGGTGCAGACCGCGCTGGTCGAAGTCGTGCGTGGCGCCGGTTGGCTGTACCTGCTGATCGTATTCCTGACCCTGACTTTCCTGCTGTACCTGGCGTTCGGCCGTTTCGGCAACCTGCGCATCGGCGGCGAGGACGCCGAGCCGGACTTTTCCAGGGCCAGCTGGCTGTCGATGCTGTTTGCCGCCGGCATGGGAATCGGGCTGGTGTTCTGGGGTGCAGCCGAGCCAATCTCCCATTTCGTCACGCCCCCAGAGGGCCTGCCGCCGCAGAGTATGGACGCCGCACGCGCCTCGATGCGCTATGCCTTCTTCCACTGGGGCCTGCATCCCTGGGCGATCTACGCGCTGATCGGCCTGGCCATGGCGTGGTTCCAGTACAACCGCAACGGCCGCGGCCTGATCAGCGACATGCTGCAGCCGGTGATCGGCCGCTACCACCGTGGCTGGTTCGGACAGCTGGTGAACATCACGGCGGTGGTGGCGACAGCCATCGGCGTGGCGACCACGCTGGGCTTTGGCACCATCCAGATCGCCGCTGGCCTGCAACGGGTGTTCGGCATCACCGCAGGCGTGCCCCTGCAGATGACCGTCATCGGCGTTGCCTTCGTCCTGTACATGGCATCCACCGCCAGCGGCGTGGAACGCGGGGTCAAGTGGCTGTCCAACTTCAACCTGGGGTTGGCCACCACATTGCTGGCCATGCTGCTGGTACTTGGCCCCACCGGCTTCATCTTCGACATCTTCACCACCACCCTCGGTGCCTACCTCAACCAACTGGTGACGATGAGCCTTCGCATGTCGCCGTTCTCGGATAGCACCTGGGTGGCGGACTGGACCATCTTCTACTGGGCATGGTGGATCGCATGGGCACCGTTCGTGGGTTCCTTTATCGCCCGCGTGTCACGCGGTCGCAGCGTGCGCGAGTTCGTGGTGGGGGTTGTGCTTGCGCCGACGCTGCTGGGCTTTCTGTGGTTCTCCGTATTCGGTGGAACCGCGCTGTGGTCGCAGCTGTTCGGCCATGTCGATTTGACCCAGGCATTGAGCAACGGCTATGAAACAGTCCTGTTCACGATGTTCGACAGCCTGCCGGTCTCGTTGCTCCTGTCGATACTGGCGCTGTTGCTGTTGATGATCTTCTTCATCACCTCCGCCGACTCGGCGGTGTTGGTGCTCGCAAGCATGTCCACCGACGAAGCCGGCGATCCGTCACTGCCACGCAAGCTGGTGTGGGGTGTAGCGGTCGCACTCATCGCTGCCGTCCTGCTGCTGGCCGGCGGGCTTGACGCCCTGCAGGGAATGATCACCATTGCCGCGCTGCCGTTCGCGTTGCTGATGGTGCTGGTGATGGTGTCGCTGTACCGCGTACTGGACGCAGAGTCCAACCGCCAGCGCCGCCTGGCGCAGCGGGGACGGCATCTGATTGAGGCATGGATCGAACGCGAGCAGGCGGCGCAGGAAGAAGCGCGGGTGGAAGCTGCAGAGGCAGGCAGGGACAAGCCGTAGGTCCGCAGGCTGCGATTGAGCTTGTGTCTGTACTGACCCAGCGGCAACCCCTCCCCAGTCCTCCCCTGCGCTGTGCGCTAGGGAGGGAGTGGAACAGCGCGCAGCTGGTGCTTGTAGCCCCCTCCCTTGCGCACAGCGCAGGGGAGGGTTGGGGAGGGGTGCTTTCGCTCTTGCCCCAATCCCCGCAACGCCGGTACTTCAGTACCCGGCCGCCTGCCCATCCTTGCGGCTTTCCGAAGCGCCGTAGTACACGCCGGTTTCCGGGTCGCGCAGGATCGCCTGATAACCGCCGTAAGGGCCGTCGGCAAATACCACCCGGTGCCCCTTGCGCATCAATGAGCGAACGGTCTCATACGGGAATCCGGTTTCCAGATTGACCTCGCCGCCATCGCTCATCGCGGTGCCCTGCCCGGTCGGCTCGGTGGAGCCTTCGTGCTGGATGCGCGGCGCATCACCGGCTTCCTGCAGGTTCATACCGAAGTCCACCAGGTTCATCACGATCTGCGCGTGTCCCTGCGGCTGCATCGCCCCACCCATCACGCCGAAGCTGGCGTACGGCTTGCCGTCCTTGGTGATGAAGGACGGGATGATGGTCTGGAACGGCCGCTTGCCCGGCGCGTAACCGTTGGGATGGTCCTTCTGCAGCACGAACATCTCGCCACGGTCCTGCAGGATGAAACCCAGCCCCGGCGGCGCCATGCCGCTGCCCATGCCGCGATAGTTGGACTGGATCAGCGACACCATCATCCCGTCGGCATCGGCCACGGTCATGTAGATGGTGTCGCCCTGCTCCAGTTGTTTCGGCGTACCCGGCTGCGCTTCCTTCAACGCCTTGTCCGGGGAGATCAACGCCCGCCGTTGCGCGGCATAGTCCTTGGAGATCAGCCGCTGCACCGGTGCCGGCGAGAACGCCGGATCGGCATAGAAACGTGCGCGGTCGGCGAAGGCAAGCTTCTTGGCTTCCACGAACAGGTGCACGTGCTCGGGCGAACCGAACGGAATCTTCGAGAAGTCGTAGCCTTCCAGGATGTTGAGGATCTGCAGCGCGGCGATGCCCTGGCTGTTGGGCGGCAGCTCCCACACGTCATAACCACGGTAGCTGCTGCTCACCGGATCGACCCACTCGCCCTGATGAGTGGCCATGTCCTCGTAACGGAGGTAGCCGCCATTGGCCTTGAAGTAGCTGTCGATGGTGCGGGCGATGTCACCCTTGTAGAACGCATCACGACCACCCTCGGCGATCTGCTGCAGCGTATTGGCCAGGTTCGGGTTGCGCCACATCTCGCCCTTGCGCGGCGCGCGGCCATCAATGGTGAACTGCTCCGTGAAGCCGGGGTGCGGCGACAGGCGCGGCACCGAGCGGTCCCAGTAATAGGCGATCACCTCGGCCACCGGATGCCCCTCGCGCGCGTAGCGGATGGCCGGCGCCAGGTTGTCGGCCATCGGCTTGCGGCCGAAGCGCTCGTGCAGCGCGAACCAGCCATCGACCGCACCGGGCACCGACACCGGCAATGGTCCGGTGGCTGGAATTTCCTTCAGGCCGCGACGCTGGAATTCGGCCAGCGTCAGCGAACGCGGCGAGCGTCCGGAACCGTTGTAGCCGTGCAGCTTCCGGGTCTTCGGGTCCCAGACGATGGCGAACAGGTCGCCGCCGACCCCATTGCCGGTGGGCTCCATCAAGCCCAGTGCGGCATTGGCGGCGATGGCCGCATCCACCGCTGAACCGCCGGCTTTCATCACATCCAGCGCGATCTGCGTGGCCAATGGCTGCGAGGTGGCGGCCATCGCGTGCGGCGCGATGACTTCCGAACGGGTGGCAAATTCGTGACCGGTGATGCGGTCTGCGGCGTGCGCCGGCAAGGCCGCGGCGGCGGAAAGCGCGAGCAACAGCGTGGTTTTGCGAAGCATGAGGTGGCGCCGGTTGGGAACTCAGCCCCGGACGATAGCCCAACCTGCGCTGCCGCCCAACGGCCATGCACAGCACCCCTTCGGCCACCATGGCAGCCTCCCCCGCGCAGGTCGCGCGCGGGACGGGACCGCACCGCCGCCTTTTAGACGGTCACCGGTACGGCGTACAGCACCCGCGCAGGCGCCGGTATCGAAGCGGCATGTATCTGCATCTGCAGCTGCTGGGTTTCCTGCGTCGGATCCAGCCCCAGTTCTTCACGCAGCAGGGTTTCCAGGCATTCGTACACCTTCAGTGCGGCTGTGTGCATGCCACTGCCTGCATGGGCCCGCATCATGCGTCGCGCGTGTCCCTCGTTCCAGGGATCACGCTGGGTCAACCCGCGCGCCATCTGCAAGGCGCGCTCCCATTGCTGCTCCCCCAGCAATTCATCGCAGCAGCGCTCCGCCGCGCCGATCAGTTGCCCTTCCAGGTTCTGCCGCGCGGTTTCAAGCCAGGCATGGAAGTCCGGGCCAGCGATGTCTTCCATGCCGTCCAGGAAACTGCGCTGCCCGGTGGCCAGCCTCACCGCCTGGCACGGCGCGTGTACCAGCAGGTCGATGTCGAACAACTGCCGCTGTGCGCGCATCAGGCCCACCGCGCTGCGCTCCACCCGCAGCACATCCGGCCCCCATGTCTGGACGCAGTAGCGATTGAGATTGCACAACACCTGCCGCAGATTGGTCAGTGCGCTGGTTTCGCCCAGCTCCGGCCACAACAGCGCGGCCAGGCTGGTGCGCGCGTGCATGCGCCCGGATTCCACCGCCAGGTAACCCAGCAGCGCCCAGGCCTTGCGGTAGATCAACGGCGCCGGCAGCCCCTCGCTGCGGCCCATCAGCTGTACCAGCGCTTCCGGGCCCCGCTCGGTGACCTGACCATTCCAACGGACCTCCCCGGCCCGCATCACTTCCATTTCCGCCACAAGCGCCATGACATCCCCCGGATCGAGCCCGCGCATCAGGGCTCCTATCTGGTTAACCGGCAAAAGCGGCGCGATCCAATCACCGGCCTCCCATTCCTTGTGTGGCAAGGCTCAGCCAGCGGTTTCCAGCGCAAACCCGCGTGACTGCGGCAGCCCCTTGGCTATGTTTCAACCGCAACCAAGCTGCTGTGACGGGGCTTGCAGGGAATTTCCTGACAATCACACCTGCAAGCGTTGACATGCCCATCGCACTGGTGGTTATCTCGACCTCATGTTGCATCGCCACAACGCCACCGCTGACCTGTCTTCGACCCCGGCTTCCGCCGCGGCGTCGCTGCTCGTACTCGTACTTATTACCGAGCCAACAGGTGCGGGGCGAACTGGCGCGTAACAGAAAAACAGCCAGATTCGATAAAAGACCCCGCGCCGACCCCGGTGCGGGGTTTTTCGTTTCCAGCCTCTATTTCATCTGAAACCATGTTCACGACCGATACCGCCAAACAGAAACACACCGCCTGCGACACCAAGCGCACCGCGACTGCGTGCCTGGCGTTATCCCTGCCCCTGCCGGCCGCCGCGTCCTGACGCGACGGCCGTTTTTTTTTCACTGCACGTTTTCTCTTCATCGCAAGGAACCCAAGCACCATGAGCACCAACGAACTGCCCCAGATCAAAATCGCCGTCATCGGTTACGGCAGCCAGGGCCGCGCCCATGCACTGAACCTGCGTGAATCCGGCTTCGACGTGGTTGTCGGCCTGCGCGCTGGCGGCCCCACCGAGGTCAAGGCCCAGGCCGACGGCTTCACCGTCAAGACGCCGGCCGAAGCGGTCAAGGAGGCCGACCTGGTCGCCGTGCTGACCCCGGACATGGTGCAGAAGAAGCTCTACAACGAGGTGCTGGCCCCGAACATGAAGCAGGGCGCCTGCCTGCTGTTCGCCCACGGCCTGAACGTGCACTTCGGCATGATCGAACCGCGCGCCGACCTGGACGTGGTGCTGGTCGCGCCGAAGGGCCCGGGTGCGCTGGTCCGTCGCGAGTACGAAATCGGCCGTGGCGTGCCGTGCATCTACGCCGTCTACCAGGACACCAGCGGCAAGGCCGAGCAGTTCGCACTGGCGTATGCGGCCGGCCTGGGCGGCGCCCGCGCCAACGTCATCAAGACCACCTTCAAGGAAGAAACCGAAACCGACCTGTTCGGCGAGCAGGCCGTGCTGTGCGGCGGCGCTTCCTCGCTGGTGCAGGCCGGTTTTGAAACGCTGGTCGAAGCCGGCTACCAGCCGGAGATCGCCTACTACGAAGTGCTGCACGAACTGAAGCTGATCGTGGACCTGTTCTACGAAGGCGGCATCACCCGCATGCTGGAGTTCATCTCCGAAACCGCCCAGTACGGCGATTTCGTCAGCGGCCCGCGCGTGATCGACGCGTCGGTCAAGGCCCGCATGAAGGACGTGCTGACCGACATCCAGAACGGCACCTTCACCCGGAACTGGGAAGCCGAGTACGACGCCGGCCTGCCGAACTACAAGAAATTCCAGCAGGCCGACATGGAGCATCCGATCGAGAAGGTCGGCAAGGAACTGCGCGCCAAGATGGTCTGGTTGCAAGGTCAGACCGCGTAATCACGCGGCGGTCCCCCACCCGCACAACGCAAAGGTCGCTGCATGAACACTTCCATCCACGATGCGCCACGCAACGGCGCACGCTGGCTGACGCAGGCCCTGGAGGCCGAAGGCGTGCAAACGCTGTTCGGCTACCCAGGTGGCACCATCATGCCGTTCTACGACGCACTGGTGGATTCCAGCCTCAAGCACATCCTGGTACGCCATGAGCAGGGCGCTGCACTGGCCGCCAACGGCTACGCCCGTGCCAGCGGCAAGGTAGGCGTATGCGTGGCCACCTCCGGCCCGGGTGCGTCCAACCTGGTCACCGGCATCGCCGATGCGATGCTCGATTCGGTGCCGATGGTGTGCCTGACCGGCCAGGTCGGCACGCCGCTGCTGGGCACCGATGCGTTCCAGGAACTGGATGTGTTCGGCATGACCATGCCGATCGTCAAACACAGCTGGCTGGTGCGCAGCGTCGATGAATTGCCGAACGTGGTGTCCGAAGCGTTCCGCCTCGCCCGCGAAGGGCGTCCCGGCCCGGTCCTGATCGACCTGCCCAAGAACGTGCAGCTGGCCGATGCCTCGCATCTGCCCGAGCACGTGCCGGCCTCGGTTGATCCGGTGCCGGCACCGGCCGCCGAACGGCTGGCCGAGGCACTGGCCGCCATCGCCCAGGCCGAAAAGCCGGTGATCTACGGCGGCGGCGGCATCGCGCTGGCCGACGCGGTGGAAGACTTCCGCCAGTTCGTCGAAGCCACCGGCATCCCGACCGTGCTGACCCTGCGTGGACTGGGCGCACTGCCGGCCAACCATCCGCAGTACCTGGGCATGCTGGGCATGCACGGCACCCGCGCGGCCAACATGGCGGTGCAGGAATCGGATCTGCTGATCGTGGTCGGCGCCCGCTTCGACGACCGCGCCACCGGCAAGCTGGCCGAGTTCGCCCCGTTCGCCCGCGTCATCCACCTGGATGCCGATGTCTACGAAATCTCCAAGCTGCGTGGTGCCGACATCCCGGTGCCGGGCAATGTGCGCGACGGCGTGCGTGCCCTGGCCAGCGAGCGCGCCCACTGCAACGCCTGGCGTGCCCGCTGCGCGGCCAACCGTGAAAAGTTCACCGCCCGTTACGACGCGCCCGGCGAGCAGATCTACGCACCGCGCCTGCTCAAGCGCCTGAGCGAAGTGGCCCCGGCCGACACGGTGATTGCCTGCGATGTCGGCCAGCACCAGATGTGGGTGGCCCAGCATTGCCGCTTCAACCACCCGCGCAATCATCTGACCTCCGGCGCGTTGGGCACGATGGGCTTCGGCCTGCCGGCGGCGATGGGCGCGCAGTTCGCCTGCCCGGACCGCACCGTGGTGCTGGTCTCTGGCGACGGCAGTTTCATGATGAACGTGCAGGAGCTGGTGACCATCGCCCGCTGCAAGCTGCCGATCAAGATCGTGCTGCTGGACAACTCTTCGCTGGGCATGGTGCGCCAGTGGCAGGAGCTGTTCCATGCCGAGCGCTACAGCGAGATCGACCTGTCCGACAACCCGGACTTCGTCGCGCTGGCACAGGTGTTCGGCATCCAGGCCAAGCGCATCATCCACCGCAACGAAGTCGAGGACGGCCTGGCCGAACTGTTCGATGCACCTGGCCCGATGCTGCTGCACGTGTCCATCGATGCGCGCGCCAACGTCTGGCCGCTGGTGCCGCCGAACAACGCCAACAGCACCATGCTGGACAGCAACCCCGCCCACGCCAAGGCAACGCAGGAGAGTTCCAATGCAATACCGGCTTGACCTGGTGCTGAAGCCTGCCGAAGGCGCGCTGGTGCGCGTGATCGGCATGGTCGAACGCCGCGGCTTCTCCTTCAGCAACATCGCCGGCAGTCGCAACGTCGACGATGCCGGCCGCTGGCACGTGCAGATGGACATCGACGGCACCCGCCCGCCGGAAACCCTGCGCCACCAGCTGGAAAAGGTTTATGACTGCGAATCGGTAAGTGTCGTGCCGGTAGCCGGTGCCAGCGCATGAGCAGCGACGTAAGCGACGTACCGGTAGTACGCCGCCGCAACCCACGGAGGCGTCTTCTTCCAGGCCGGATCCCGGCAGGGCGTTCGCTTGCATCCGTTGATGGCCACGTACATGCCTGATCGTGGCCGTCCCGTCGTCGTTGCAGACCACGCTGGCGAGTTGCACGTCAGCGTCGCCGATGTGCTGGCCGCGCAGGCACGCCTGCGCCGTTTCCTGCCGCCTACCCCGCTGCACTACGCCGAACGCTTCGGCACCTGGCTGAAACTGGAAAACCTGCAGCGCACCGGCTCGTACAAGGTGCGCGGCGCGTTGAACGCGCTGCTGGCCGCACTGGAGCGCGGCGATGAGCGCCCGGTGATCTGCGCCTCTGCCGGCAACCATGCCCAGGGCGTAGCCTGGGCATCACACCGGCTGGGCGTGCAGGCCATCACGGTGATGCCGCACGGCGCACCGGAAACCAAGATTGCCGGCGTCCAGCACTGGGGCGCCACCGTGCGCCAGCACGGCAACAGCTACGACGAAGCCTATGCCTTCGCCCGCGACCTGGCCGAGCAGAACGGGTACCGCTTTCTGTCCGCCTTCGACGACCCGGACGTGATTGCCGGCCAGGGCACGCTGGGCATTGAACTGGCGCCGCATGCACCGGACGTGGTGATCGTTCCGATCGGCGGCGGCGGCCTCGCTTCGGGCGTGGCATTGGCATTGAAGTCGCAGGGTGTGCGCATCATCGGCGCGCAGGTCGAAGGCGTCGATTCGATGGCGCGTGCGATCCGCGGCGATGTGCGTGAGATCGATCCGGTGCCAACCCTGGCTGATGGCGTCAAGGTCAAGATTCCCGGCTTCATCACCCGCCGCCTGTGCGCCAGCCTGTTGGACGATGTGGTCATCGTGCGCGAGGCCGAGCTGCGCGAAACCCTGGTGCGGCTGGCACTGGAAGAACACGTCATCGCCGAAGGCGCTGGTGCGCTGGCGCTGGCCGCTGGCCGCCGCGTGGCCGGCAGGCGCAAATGCGCGGTGGTGTCCGGTGGCAACATCGATGCCACCGTGCTCTCCACCTTGTTGTCGGAAGTGCGACCACGCCCACCCCGCAAACCTCGACGGCGCAGCGGCGAGCGACTTAGAAGCCGCGCCAACTCGCCACCGCCACGCACGCTCAAATCCGAATCCCCCCAAATTTCCGTTACCGCTGTCGAGGAGACCCTCTGGTGAATACTCCAACCAACAACACCCCGCGAATTACCATCTTCGACACGACTCTGCGTGACGGCGAACAATCCCCGGGCTGCAGCATGACCCCACCGCAGAAGCTGGTGATGGCACGCGCCCTGGCCGAGCTGGGCGTGGACGTGATCGAAACCGGCTTCCCGGCAAGTTCCCAATCCGACCGTGAGGCGATGGCACTGATCGGCCGCGACGTACGTGACCCGGTGCTGGCAGTACTGTCGCGCTGCCTGGCCGCCGACATCGAAACCTCGGTCAAGGCGCTGGAAGCGGCAGCGCGCCCGCGTCTGCATGTGTTCCTGTCGACCAGCCCGCTGCATCGCGAGCACAAGCTGCGCATGAGCAAGGAACAGGTGCTGGAATCGGTGCACAAGCATGTGACCCTGGCACGCGGCTACCTGGACGACATCGAGTTCTCGGCCGAGGACGCCACCCGCACCGAGCTGGACTTCCTGACCGAAGTGACCCAGGTCGCCATCGCCGCCGGTGCCCGCACCATCAACCTGCCCGACACCGTCGGCTTCACCACGCCGGAAGAAATCCGCGCGATGTTCCAGCACGTGATCGCCAATGCGGCCGGCGCGGACAAGGTGATCTTCAGCACCCACTGCCACAACGACCTGGGCCTGGCCGTGGCCAACTCGCTGGCCGCCATCGAAGGCGGTGCACGCCAGGTGGAAGGCTCGATCAACGGCATCGGCGAGCGCGCCGGCAACTGCGCGTTGGAAGAGATCGCGATGGTGCTGAAGGTACGCAATGCCTTCTACAACAACTTCGACACCGGCTTCGACACCCAGCGCATCGTGCCCACCTCGCAGTTGCTACAGCGCCTGGTCGGCATGCCGGTCCAGCGCAACAAGGCCATCGTCGGCGCCAATGCGTTCGCGCACGAATCCGGCATCCACCAGCACGGCATGCTGCGCAACCGCAACACCTACGAAATCATGCGTCCGGAAGACGTGGGCTGGGAGTCCTCGCAGATGGTGCTGGGCCGCCACAGCGGCCGCGCGGCGGTTGAGGCGCGCCTGCGGGCGCTGGGCTACTGGCTGGAAGAGGAAGAACTGAAGCTGGTATTCGAGCAATTCAAGGCCATGTGCGAACAGCAGCGCGTGGTCACCGACGCCGACCTGCAGACCCTGATGCAGGGCACCTCCAGCAGCGACGGTTATCGCCTGGCGTCGATGACCATCAGCGATGTCGGCAGCCGTGCCAACGCACTGGTCGAGCTGTCCGATCCGGAAGGCAACCGCGTGGCGGAAACCGCGCAGGGCGACGGCCCGGTCGATGCGCTGTTCTCGGCATTGTCGGCCGCTACCGGCATCCAGCTGACCTTGGACAGCTATCACGTGCACAGCGTCGGCATCGGCGCCGATGCACGTGGCGAAGCCAACCTGAGCGTGCGCCATGAGGGCGAGGTTCTGGAAGGCACCGGCACCAGCCGTGACATCATCGAAGCCAGCGCGCTGGCCTGGCTGGATGTCACCAACCGCTTGTTGCGCCAGCGCGAAGGTGTGAACAACCAGGAAGCCGTCAGCGCCTGAGCGCGACGGCCCACGTAGGCAACGGAACGTAGAACCAATGAGCTCCGCACCCAAAACCCTGTATGACAAGCTGTGGGACGCGCACGTCGTCGTCCCCGAATCGGACAGCGCGCCGGCCGTGCTGTACATCGACCTGCACCTGATCCATGAAGTCACCTCGCCGCAGGCCTTCACCGAGCTGCGCGAACGCGGCCTCAAGCCGCGCCGCACCGATCGCACCAAGGCGACGATGGATCACTCCACCCCGACCCTGCCGGCCGGCGCTGACGGCAAGCTGCCGTACGCCAGCAAGGCCTCCGAGGCACAGGTGGAGATGCTGGCGAAGAACTGCGCCGAGTACGGCATCGAGTTGTTCGACATGGCCTCGGCCAACCGCGGCATCGTCCATGTCATCGCCCCGGAACAGGGTTTCACCCAGCCGGGCATGACCATCGTCTGCGGCGACAGCCACACCTCCACGCATGGTGCGTTCGGCGCGCTGGCGTTCGGCATCGGCACCAGCGAAGTCGGCCACGTGCTGGCCACGCAATGCCTGCTGCAACGCAAGGCCCGGACCATGTCGATCACCGTTGATGGTGCGCTGGCGCCGGGCGTCGGTGCCAAGGACGTGGTGCTGCACATCATCGGTGTGATCGGCGTCAACGGCGGCACCGGCCACGTGCTGGAATTCCGTGGCTCGGCGATCCGCGCGATGGATATGGAACAACGCATGACCCTGTGCAACATGTCCATCGAAGCCGGTGCACGCGCCGGCATGGTCGCTCCGGATCAGGTCACCTTCGACTGGGTCGCCAGGACTCCGCGCGGCCCCAAGGGCGCCGACTTCGACAAGGCCGTGGCGTACTGGAAGACGCTGGTCAGCGAAGAAGGCGCGCCGTTCGATGTGGAAGTGCATATCGATGCCGCCGACATCCGCCCGACCCTGACCTGGGGCACGCACCCGGGCACCGCGATCGCAGTGGATGCGCCGATCCCGGCCGCCAACGACGCCGCCGCGCAGAAGGGCCTGGATTACATGAAGTTCGAAGCCGGCCATGCGCTGGTCGGCACGCCGGTGGACGTGGTGTTCGTCGGTTCCTGCACCAACGGCCGCCTGAGCGACATGCGCGAAGTGGCGCAGGTGCTGCGCGGGCGTCGCGTCGCCGATGGCGTGCGCATGCTGGTGGTGCCGGGTTCGGAGATCGTCAAGCGCGACGCCGAGGCCGAGGGCATCCACGAGATCGTGCGTGCCGCCGGTGCCGAATGGCGCGAGCCGGGTTGCTCGATGTGCATCGCCATGAACGGCGACCTGGTCGCACCGGGACAGCTTGCGGTGAGCACCAGCAACCGCAATTTTGAAGGCCGCCAAGGCCCGGGCTCGCGCACACTGCTGGCCTCGCCGATGAGCGCCGCATGGGCCGCGGTGAACGGCCATGTCGCCGACCCGCGTGAACTGTTTGCCAAGGAGGTGGCCTGATGGCCGGTTTCCGTACCCTGACCTCGCGCAGCGTGGTGCTGCGCCAGACCAACATCGACACCGACCAGATCATCCCGGCGCGCTTCCTGTCCACCACCGAACGTGCGGGCCTGGGCAAGAACGCCTTCAATGACTGGCGCTGGCAGGCTGATGGTTCACCGAACCCGGAATTCGCCTTCAACCAGCAAGAGAACGCAGGCCGTTCGATCCTGCTGGCCGGTCGCAACTTCGGCGGCGGTTCTTCGCGCGAGCATGCGCCGTGGGCGCTGACCGACCTGGGTCTGCGTGCCATCGTCAGCAGCGAGATCGCCGACATCTTCCGCGGCAACTCGCTGAAGAACGGCCTGCTGCCGATCGTGCTGGAAGAGGCCGACGTGCAAGCGCTGATGCAGAACCCGGACGACGAACTGACTGTTGACGTAGCTGCGCGCGAACTGCGCACCTCGTCCGGCAAGACGTATTCGTTCCCGCTGGATGGGTTCTCGCAGACCTGCCTGCTGGAAGGCGTGGATCAGCTGGGATGGTTGCTGGGGCGTGTTTCGGAGATCGAAGCATACGAGTCGGCTCGCGCAGCGTGAGCATTCGCCCCTTCCCTGCGCCCTGCAGCGCAAGGGAGTGGATCGCGGCGGCCGGCAGCACGGTCGCACCGCCGCAGGAACAGCCCCTCCCCTTGGCGGCGAAGCCGACAGGGGGAGGTTGGAAGGGGGTAGCTTCAAGCCTCACCCCTCCCCAACCCTCCCCTTTGCTACGCAAAAGGGAGGGAGCAGAACCCGGCGGCCGGCAGCAATGCCGCGCAGCCTCAAGAACAGCCCCTCCCTTTGGCGGCGAAGCCGGCAGGGAGAGGTTGGGAGGGGGGTAGCTTCAAACTTCACCCTTCCCCAACCCTCCCCTTTGCTACGCAAAAGTGAGGGAGCAGAACCCGGCGGCCGGCAGCAATGCCGCGCAGCCTCAAGAACAGCCCCTCCCTTTGGCGGCGAAGCCGGCAGGG
>NZ_JAJOYR010000002.1:795824-1062352 GCF_021202945.1 Stenotrophomonas sp. SY1
AGCAGAACCCGGCGGCCGGCAGCAATGCCGCGCAGCCTCAAGAACAGCCCCTCCCTTTGGCGGCGAAGCCGGCAGGGGGAGGTTGGGAGGGGGGGTAACTTCAAACTTCAAACTTCACCCTTCCCCAACCCTCCCCTTTGCTGCGCAAAAGGGAGGGAGCAGAACCCGGCGGCCGTCAGCAATGCCGCGCAGCCGCAGGAACAGCCCCTCCCCTTGGCGGCGAAGCCGACAGGGGGAGGTTGGGAGGGGGTAGCTTCAAGCTTCACCCCTCCCCACCCCTCCCTTGCGCCTTGCGGCGCAAGGGAGGGAGTAGAACGCACCGCCTGCGCGCGCCACGCGTAAGCGCAGACATTCAAAGCAACTCACCGGAAGCCTTACATGCAAGCCAACATCGTCGTACTGCCGGGTGACGGCATCGGCCCTGAAATCACCGTCGCCGCCGTGGACGTGCTCAAGGCCATCGCCGCCCGCTTCGGCCACAGCTTCACCTTCAGCGAACACGACATCGGCGGCATCGCCATCGACAACCACGGCGAGCCACTTCCCGCCAGCACGCTCGACGCCTGCGCCAAGGCCGACGCGGTTCTGCTCGGCGCGGTCGGTGGCCCGAAGTGGTCCGACCCGAATGCCAAAGTGCGCCCGGAACAAGGCCTGCTGGCCATCCGCAAGGCGCTGGGCCTGTTCGCCAACCTGCGCCCGGTGCGCACGCACCCGGCCGCGTTGAATGCTTCGCCGATCAAGCCGGAACTGCTCAAGGACGTGGACTTCATCGTCGTGCGCGAACTCACCGGCGGTATCTACTTCGGCGACAAGACCCGCGATGCCGACAGCGCCAGCGACCTGTGCCGCTACACCACGGTCGAAATCGAACGCGTGCTGCGCAGCGCCTTCCGTCTGGCGCAGCAACGTCGCGGCAAGCTGACCTCGGTGGACAAGGCCAACGTGCTGGAAACCTCGCGCCTGTGGCGTGACATCGCCGCGCGTATCGGCCGCGAAGAATTCCCGGACGTCGAGCTGGAACACCAGCTGGTCGATTCGATGGCCATGCACCTGATCTCCAAGCCGCGCGCCTACGACGTGATCGTCACCGAAAACATGTTCGGCGACATCCTCACCGACGAAGCCTCGATGCTGGCCGGCTCGCTGGGCCTGCTGCCCTCCGCTTCGCTGGGCGAGGAAGGCAAGGTCGGCATCTTCGAACCGATCCACGGCTCGGCACCGGACATCGCCGGCAAGGGCATCGCCAACCCGTACGCCACCATTCTCAGTGCAGCGATGCTGCTGCGTCATTCGCTGGGCCTGGAAACTGAAGCCGCGGCCATCGAACAGGCAGTCAGTGCCACCCTCGATGCCGGCAAGTTCACCGCCGACCTCGCCGCGCAAGGGCAGGCGCTCTCCACGCAGCAGGCCGCACAGGCCGTGCTTGCGCAGCTGACCCGTTAACACCCGAACGTGGCCTCCGGCCGCGTTTTTCATGGGTGCCGGCAACGGCGCCCATGCTGCGCCCGACGCAGTATCTTTGGCAGCACGCTTGCGCCCGATGGATCGTTTGCCCTTCCCTCTGTGCCTGTCACCCAGGCCCCCCATCCAGAAAGGAACGCCCTTGAACTACCGCAGCCCCGACGACTTCCTCGCCCACGTAGCCCGGCGCGACCCCAACCAGTCCGAGTTCCTGCAGGCGGTGAAGGAAGTGACCCTCAGCCTGTGGCCGTTCCTGCAGCAGAACCCGAAGTACACGCAGCACGGCCTGCTGGAGCGGCTGGTTGAACCGGAGCGGGTGATCCAGTTCCGCGTGGCCTGGGCCGACGACAAGGGCCAGACCCACGTCAATCGCGCCTGGCGCGTACAGCACAGCTCGGCAATCGGGCCGTTCAAGGGCGGCATGCGCTTCCATCCGTCGGTGAACCTGTCGATCCTGAAGTTCCTGGCATTCGAGCAGACCTTCAAGAACGCCTTGACCACCTTGCCGATGGGCGGCGGCAAGGGCGGCTCGGATTTCGACCCCAAGGGCAAGAGCGACGGCGAAGTGATGCGCTTCTGCCAGGCGCTGATGCTGGAGCTGTATCGCCATCTCGGCGCCGATACCGACGTGCCGGCCGGTGACATCGGCGTCGGTGCACGCGAGGTCGGCTTCATGGCCGGCATGATGAAAAAGCTCAGCAACGACGCTTCGTGCGTGTTCACCGGCAAGGGCCTGGCCTACGGCGGCAGCCTGATGCGTCCGGAGGCCACCGGCTTCGGCACGGTCTACTTCATCGAGCAGATGCTGCACCATGCCCGCCGCGAAACCCACGGCGCCAAGGTGCTGATCTCCGGCTCGGGCAACGTCGCCCAGTACGCGGCGATCAAGGCGGTCGATCTTGGTGCACGCGTGCTTACCTTCTCCGATTCCGGTGGCACGTTGTATGCGCGCGATGGCTTCGACGAGCAGGCCATCAGCGACGTGATGGAACTGAAGAACGAACGCCGTGGTCGCCTGGCCGAACTGGGCGATGACGTGCGCTTTGAATTCCTCGCTGATCGCCGGCCGTGGCACATCCCGGCCGACATCGCCCTGCCCTGCGCTACCCAGAACGAACTGGACGAAACCGACGCGCGCACCCTGGTGAGCAACGGCGTGCTGTGCGTGGCCGAAGGCGCCAACATGCCCTCGACGTTGGAGGCGGTGGATGTGTTCCTGCAATCGGGCACGCTGTACGCGCCGGGCAAGGCCAGCAACGCCGGTGGCGTGGCCACCTCGGGCCTGGAAATGAGCCAGAACGCGTTGCGCCTGTCCTGGCGTCACGCCGACGTGGACGAGCGCCTGCACGTGATCATGAAAGAGATCCACGCCAATTGCGTACGCCACGGCGCGCGTCCCGACGGCAGCACCAACTACGTGGACGGCGCCAACATCGCCGGCTTCGTCAAGGTCGCCGATGCGATGCTGGCGCAGGGGTTGTACTGAGCAGGAGCGACCTGAGCGCAGGAGCGGCGCAAGCCGCGAAGCTGATGGACGCTCAGCCCCGCTAAGCAACGCAACCGCACAACGGTTGACCGCCAACAACTTCGCTTGCTGACGCAATGCCAGCTTCGCGGGCAAGCCCGTTCCTACATATGCAGCAGCACCATGACGTAGGAGCGACCTTGGTCGCGAAGCCAATGGACGTTCAGACCCGCAGGCTGAAAGACGACATGCCGAAAGCCAGGCTTCTTCGCCGCAGCCGCTTCCGTGTAGGAGCGGCGTAAGCCGCGAAGCTGACGGACGCTCAGGCCCGCCAAACAATGCAACCGCACAACGGCTGACCGCCACCAACTTCGGTTGCTGACGCAATGCCAGCTTCGCGGGCAAGCCCGCTCCTACATATGCAGCAGCACCATGACGTAGGAGCGACCTTGGTCGCGAAGCTGATGGACGTTCAGACCCGCAGGCTGAAAGACGACACGCCGAAAACCAGGCTTCTTCGCAGCAGCCGCTTCCGTGCAGGAGCTGCGTAAGCCGCGAAGCTGATGGACGTTCAGAGCAGCAGGCTTGCCGGCAGGCTCAGAACGCCAACCGGTTCCGCCCTTCGCGTTTGGCCCGGTACAACTGGTGATCCGCGGCAGCCAGCAGGGTCCGCACCGTATCCTGTCCGGGCTTCACCGCCGCCAGACCAATGCTGGCGGTAATGACAACATCCGGGTCCACTTCGTCGATGCGCAACCGCCCCAGGCGAATGCGCAACCCTTGCAGCAGCGGCACCGCCTCCTCCAGTTGCAGGCCACGCAGCACGACCAGGAATTCCTCACCGCCATGACGTGAGACGAACTGCCTGCTGCCCAACTGCAAGCGCAGCAGGCCAGCCACGTCACGCAATACCTGATCGCCCGCCTCGTGGCCGTAACGGTCATTGACCTGCTTGAAGTGGTCGATGTCCACCAACGCCACGCACAACGAGGTGCCCTGCTCCAACGCCTGGCGCAATGCCTGCTGCAGATGTTCATCGCCAGCGCGACGGTTGGGCAGCCCGGTCAGCGCGTCATGCATGGCCATATACTCCAGCCGCGTCAGCAGACTGTCGCGCTCGGCGCCCGCCTGTTCCAGCGCGCGGTTCTTCTCGCTCAGCTCCTGGGTACGCACGCTGATCTCGGTATTGAGCTGGCGCTGCCGACGTCGATAGCTGGCCGTATGCCAGGTCATCAGCAGCAGCACGCCGGCAACCAGCAGGCCAGCCGCCAACAACTGCACCCACAGCCGCTGCCAATACGGTGCCGCGATATCCAGGGTGATGCCGGCCTCGCCTACGCGCTGGCGGTTGTCCCAGTCCAGCGGCAACGCCATCGCCTGCACCCGCATGCGGTAACTGCCCGGCGGCAAGTTGGTGTACACCGCTTCAGTGCGGCTGCCCGCATCCACCCAGTCGGCGTCGAAGCCTTCCATCCGGTAGCGGTAGCGCATCTTGTCCGGGGCACGGAAACCCAGCCCGGCATATGCCACCGCGATACGTTCCACCTCGGCCGGCAACGCGTATACCGCCCGCATCGGTTGTGGGCTGCCGTCGATCTCCACGCTCTCGATGGCCAGGGGTGCCTTGCGCTGTTGCACATTGCCATCGGCACGATCCGGATCAATCAACGCCAGACCACCGGCGGTGGGAAACCACAGCAGCCCTTCCTGGGTCAGCCAGCCCGCCGGCGATGACGCGCCATTGCCCTGGCTGCTGGGCATCCCGTCGTTGTGGTCGATCACTTCCACCGACAGATGGCTGCGGGCTCCGGCCGCAACCGACACCAGATCGGTGCGTTGCAGGCGGAACACACCTTGGTTGCTGGACACCCACAGATTGCCGTTGCCGTCATCAATGATGCGGAACAACTTGTCCCGTGGCAGACCATTGCGATGGTCGAACACAGTGAAGTCCAGGCCGCGCTTGCGCAGCAGGCCATGGTCGGTGGCTATCCACAGATCTCCATTTTCATCACCCAGGAAATCGAATACCCCGCGCGCGGGGAAATCACGTCCCGGCCGCCAGCTCTGCAGCCGGCCGTTGCTTTCCATCGATGCCATGCCGCCATTGGTGCCGATCCAGAGCTGGCCAGCGGGATCTCGGTACAGGCTGTGGACCATGGCGCCCGGCAGGCCATCGTCGGTGCCGTAATGCTGCACGTCACCGTCACGCAGCCGGAACAGGCCGTCGTCGCCGCCCACCCACAGGGTGCGGTCTCCGTCGGCCAGCAGCGCGCGCACCAGCGGTTGCCTGCTGCCCGGCAGCAACACCTGCTGCTGCACCTTGCCGTTGCCGTCCAGCCGGAACACGCCCTGGTTGTAGGTGCCGGCCCAGACCGAGCCCGGCGTGGTGGCCAATGCCAGCACGGACGCATCCGGGCCGTTGCCGGACTTCAGCCGGGTCGTCACAAGCCGATTGCCCACCAACCGGTCCAGGCCAGCAGAATGGCCCACCCACACGGTGCCATCCTCGGACTGGATCACCGCGCGCGCATAGTTCGACCCCAGGCCGTCCTCGATGGTCAGGCCGCGCGCAGCGCCCTCGTCAACGCGAAACAGACCGTCGGTGCTGCCGGCCCAGACCAGGCCCTCGCGATCGATCATCAGGGCCGGGCTGACCCGCCCGGGAATGGCGATGCGCTCGCCCACGCCTTCGGCATAGCGCTCCAGCCGGCCATCGGAAAAGCTCAACCACAACGCACCGCGGGTATCACGGCGCACCGCATCCACGCGTTCCCCCGGATACAGATGCTGCTGGCGTCCGCCGGCATGCCACCATTGGATGCCGTCGTCGGTGGCGATGATCCAGCCACCATCGCCGTCATTGACCAGATCACGCACCGACTGCCCGGCCGTTGCCGCCCAAGGCTGCAGACGTCCCTTGTGCACGCGGTAAACACCCTGCAGGCCGGCTACCAGCAAGGCACCGTCACGATCACTGCGCAGCGCGGTGATCGCCGCGTTGGGCAACCCCAGCGTGGCACCGACATCAAGCAACTGCCCGGTCGGCAACTGCCGCAGCAGCCGCTCGCCGGAAGCAACCCACAGCACGCCGGCCTGATCGCGCAGCATCGCGATCACCGGTAGATGACGACTCTCCGGCCCGCCCAGCGCCTGCCAGTTGCCACGGTGGTAGCGATAGATGCCGTCGGAAACCGTGCCAAACAGCATCGCGCCATCGGCTTCGGCCAGGATGCTCTCGATGCCGGACAGTTCCACCCCCGGGGTGTTCTGCCGGTCGAATACGGTGAAGCCACGGCTGTTGAAGCGCACCGCGCCTTCCCAGGTTCCCACCCAGATGAAGCCGTCGCTGCCCTGCGCCACCGACTGCACCAGGTTGTGCGGGAGCCCCTGTTGCATCCCCCAGCCCGCCACCGTGTGACGGGCGGCCTGGGCCGGCAACAGCATCAGCAGCAGCCACAGCAACAGGCAGCACTGCAGCGCCCCTCGCAACCAGCGGGTGGGTGGATCAATGAAAGATTGGCCTGGGCGTTCCAGCAAACCCGCCTCCCGCAGGTCGTGACCGGCCAGCGGCCGGCGGCCAAATCTAGCATTCCTGCGTGAGAACCGCCCCTTCACGGGGCGGTTCAGCCTACTGCCGTCCTCAGTGGGTGGCTTCGTCCGGACGCACCCTGAACCAGGCCGCGTACAGCGCCGGCAGGAACACCAGGGTCAGCACCGTCCCGACGATCAGGCCACCCATGATCGCGATCGCCATCGAGCCGTAGAAGGCGCTGCGCGAGAGCGGGATCATCGCCAGCACCGCCGCCAGCGCGGTCAGCACGATCGGCCGGAAGCGGCGCACGGTGGCGTCGATGATCGCGTGCCAGCGGTCATGTCCGGCATCGATATCCTGCTGGATCTGGTCGATCAGGATCACCGAGTTGCGCATGATCATGCCGGCCAGGGCAATCGTGCCCAGCATCGCCACGAAGCCGAACGGCGCGCGGAAGATCAGCAGGAACAAGGTGGCGCCGATGATGCCCAGCGGCGCGGTGACGAACACCATCGCCGCCCGCGAGAAGCTGCGCAGCTGCAGCATCAGCAGCGTCGCCACCACCACCAGGAACAACGGCATGCCGGCATTGATCGAGTTCTGGCCGCGCGCCGAGTCCTCCACCGTGCCGCCGGTTTCCAGCAGGTAACCATCCGGCAGCTGGTCACGGATATCCGCAAGCGTCGGCAGGATCTGCTCGACCACCCCTACCGGCAACATGCTGTCGCCGATATCGGCGCGCACGGTGACGGTCGGCAGGCGGTCGCGATGCCAGATGATGCCGTCCTCGAACACGTGTTCCAGGCGTGCGATCTGCGACAACGACACCGGCTTGCCGCTGGCCGTCGGCACCGCCAGGCTGCCGAGCATGTCCAGACGCGCGCGTTCGTCATCCGGGCCACGCAGCAACATGCCGATCTGGCGGTTGCCTTCGCGGTAGGTGCTCACGCTGGTACCCGACAGCGAACTGCTCAGGAACTGCGCCAGCTGCGCGCTGCTCACGCCCAGTGCGCGGGCGCGATCCTGGTCCACGACCAGGCGCACCACCTTGCTCGGCTCGCTCCAGTTGAGGTTGACGTTGGTGGTGTGCGGGTTCTCGCGGACCTTGTCGGCCACCTGCCGGGCAATGGCCTGTACCCGCTCGATGTGCTCGCCGGAAACGCGGAACTGCACCGGGTAACCGACCGGCGGGCCGTTCTCCAGACGGGTCACGCGCACCTGCACATCGGAGAACTTGGGCACCACTTCCTTCAGCAGCCACTCGCGCACTTCCTCACGCGATTCGATGTCCTCGGCCAGCACCACGTACTGGGCGAAGTTGGTCGCCGGCAGCTGCTGGTCCAGTGGCAGATAGAAGCGCGGCGAGCCGCTGCCGACATAGCCGACGTAGTTGCTGATGCCCTTGCGCTGCTTGAGCAGCGCCTCGAACTTGTGCGCCTGTGCCTGGGTGGCGGTCAACGAGGCACCCTCGGCCAGTTCGATATCCACCATCAGCTCCGGCCGGGTCGAATCCGGGAAGAACTGCTGCGGCACGAAGCGGAACATCACCAGCGAGAACACGAACAGGCCGATGGTGGCGAAGATCACCAGCCAACGACGTCGCAGGCAGGCGTCCAGGAAGCCACGGAAACGCTGATAGAACGCACTCTTGTACGGGTCATGGTCATGCGCCAGCTGCTTGGGTGCGATCACATTGGCCAGCGCCGGATTGCGGTCGGCCCAACGCAGACGCAGCGCGTACCAGCGCCCGGCAAGACTGCCCGGCTTGGGCGGCTGCGGGTTGTGCAGGTCCGGCAGCATCTTGTCGCCCAGGTACGGGATGAACAGCACCGCGGCGATCCACGACACCACCAGCGCGATCGTCACCACCTGGAACAACGAACGCGTGTACTCACCGGTGCTCGATGCGGCGGTTGCGATCGGCAGAAAGCCGGCAGCAGTGATCAGCGTACCGGTCAACATCGGGAACGCGGTCGATTCCCAGGCAAAGCTGGCCGCGCGCAACCGGTCGTAACCCTGTTCCATCTTGGTGGCCATCATTTCCACCGCGATGATCGCGTCATCCACCAGCAGGCCCAGCGCCAGTACCAGCGCACCGAGTGAAATCTTGTGCAGGCCGATGTCGAACTGGTGCATGACGAAGAACGTCATCGCCAGCACCAGCGGAATCGACACCGCCACCACCAGGCCGGTGCGGAAGCCCAGAGAGAAGAAGCTCACCAGCAGCACGATCACCACCGCCTCGGTGAGCACCTTGACGAACTCGCCCACCGAATCCTTCACCGCATGCGGCTGGTCGGACACCTTGCGCAGCTGCATGCCGGCCGGCAGCGTCTTCTGCAACTGGGCGAACTGGGTATCCAGCGTCTTGCCCAGCTTGATGATGTCACCGCCGCTCTTCATCGCCACCGCGATGCCGATGGCATCCTCGCCCATGAAGCGCATCTTTGCCGAGGCCGGATCGGCAAACCCACGCTTCACTTCGGCGATATCGCCCAGGCGCACCGTGCGGTCACCGGCGCGAATCGGGAAGTCGCGGATCTCCTGCACCGAGTTGAACTGGCCGGTGATGCGCAGCTGCACGCGGTCGCTGGCGGTCTCGAACCAGCTCGCCGGCGCCATCGCGTTCTGCTCCGACAGCGCCTGCTGCACCTGCTGCATCGACACGCCCAGCGTGGCCAGCTTGGTGTTGGACAGTTCAATCCACACCTTCTCGTCCTGCAGGCCGAGCAGATCCACCTTGCCCACGTCATCCACGCGCTGCAGTTCCAGCTGGATGCGGTCGGCGTAGTCGCGCATCAGCGCATAGTCGAAACCCTTGCCGGTCAGTGCGTAGATGTTGCCGAAGGTATCGCCGAACTCGTCATTGAAGAACGGCCCGACCACTTCCGAGGGCAACTGCGAGCGGATATCGCCCACCTTCTTGCGTACCTGGTAGAACAGCTCCGGCACATCCTTGGAGTGCATCGAATCGCGCGCCATGAAGATCACCTGCGATTCGCCCGGCCGTGAGTACGACTGGATGAACTCGAATTCGCCGGTGTTCATCAGCGCCTTTTCGATCGGCTCGGTGACCTGCCTGGAAACCTGCTCGGCAGTCGCACCGGGCCAGGCGGTCTGCACCACCATCGCCTTGAAGGTGAACGGCGGATCTTCGGACTGCCCCAGGTGCTTGTACGACCAGGCACCGATGACCGCCATGGCGATCATCATGAACAGCACCAGCGGGCGATTGCTCAACGCCCATTCGGAGAGATTGAAGCGGCGCACGCGTCATTCCCCTTTCTTTGCGGCGGAAGCCGGTGCAAGCACCGGACGATTGGCGCGGTCCACCGCCGTCACCTGCTGACCTTCGCGCAGCAGATGGCCACCGGCAGCGACCACCCACTCGTCACCCTTCAGGCCCTGCAGCACCGGCACCGTCTCGGCACCGTAGGTGCCCAGCGTCACCGCCCGTGCCTGCAACGTGCCGTTGGCGGGGTTGACCACCCACACGCTGGCCTGCTGCCCCTGCTTGCCGGGTTGCACGGCAGCCAGCGGCACACTCAATGCATTGCCCTTGCCGTGGCTGATGAAGACCCGCGCACTCTGCCCCAACTCCACCTCATTGAGCGCCTCGGGCGCCAGGCTGATCCGCGCGGCGTAGGTGCGCGTCTGCGGATCGGCGGCCGCAGCGATTTCGCGGATGCTGCCCGGCAGGTGCTTGCCGGCCTGGTTCCACAACTCCACTTCAACGGCTTGGCCAACGCTGAAATCACGGATGTCGCTTTCCGGCAAGGCGATTGCCACTTCACGCGCGCCATCGGCGGCCAGCGTGTAGATGGTCTGGCCGGCCGCGACCACCTGACCGGCTTCGGCCTCGCGGCTTGCGATCATGCCCGCTTCCGGCGCATGCAGCTGCGCGTAGTCGGCCTGGTTGCGATTGACATCAAGAGTGGCACGGGCTGCATCGGCCTGGCCTTGTGCCGCCTTCAACGCGGCGGTCTGCGCATCCAATGCCGAACGGCTGACCAGCTGTTGCGCGGCCAGCGCGGCATAACGCTTGTGCTCGTCACGCGCACGCACCAGGTCTGCCTCGGCGGCGGCGTACTGCGCCTGTGCCGCACGCGCCTGCAGTTCGAAGTCGGCCGCATCCAGCACCGCCAACAACTGGCCCTTGCTCACGCGCTGGCCGGCATCCACTTCGCGGCGCAGCAGTTTTCCGCCGACGCGGAACGACAACGCCGCTTCCTCACGGGCGCGGACCTCGCCCGGATACGCCGTCACGCTCTTCCCGATACCCCCAGCAGGATGCTCCACGAACACCGGGACAGCATAGGCGGGAGCGGTTTCAGTCTTGCCACAAGCTGCAAGCAGGGCCAGCAACAGGCCACAGCCAATCCATCGGACGTTGGTCATGAGTAGAGGTCGCGAAATCGAGGGGAGGGAAGCGGCCGGGGTTTCACCGCCATTACTGAACGCCCCGGTATAGTATAAATATCGAACCAGCTGGTCTAGTATTGAACAATGTCACCCAAAGCCCCCTCCACCGCCACCACCAAGCCCGCCGCCACTCGCAGCGTCGGCCCGGGGCGCCCGAAGGATCTGGGCAAGCGTGCGGCCATCCTGGAGGCCGCCAAGGCATTATTCGTCGAGCTGGGCTACAACGGCGTCAGCATGGACGGGATCGCCGCTGCGGCCGGAGTTTCCAAGCTCACCGTGTACAGCCACTTCGGTGACAAGGAAACATTGTTCAGCGAGGCCATCCAGGCCAAATGCGTCGAAATGATGCCCGATGAGCTGTTCGTCACCGACAGCGAAGGCCCCCTGCGCGACCAGCTGCTGGGCATCGGCCATGCCTTCTTCACGCTGATCACCAGCGACGCGGCGCTGGCCACCCAGCGCATGATGATGACCCCCGATACCGACGACCGGATCCGCCAGATGTTCTGGGAAGCCGGTCCGGCACGTACCGAAACGGCGCTGGCCGAGTTCCTCGGCGCCCGCGTGGGCCGGAGCGAACTGGATATTCCCGAGTTGACGGTGGCCGCGCGCCAGTTCTTCTGCCTGATCAAGGGCGAGATCCACGCACATATGATGTGCGGGCTTTGTGCAGCGCCCGGCCCACTCGACCAGGACGCCCATGTGGCCGCCAGCGTCGACTTTTTCCTGCGGGCCTATGAACCACGCTAGGCTGCGCGCACACAAGCTGAACAGACCGGAGGTCCGGATGACTTCCGGCACTGCGGCCCCTAGTGTGGCACGGCGATGCTTGCCCGCACCTGTCACGCCCTAACCGGTAAAATGGCCGGCCCACTGCGCCGGAATGATGAGCTTTCCCATGACGATCAATTACTCCCACGCCCGCGAAACGATGGTTGAACAGCAGGTCCGCCCTTGGGAGGTGCTGGATATCCGCGTGCTGGACGTGCTGGCGCGGATGCCGCGTGAAGCCTTCGTGGCCGAATCGCACCGTGCCCTGGCCTATACCGACGTCGAACTGCCGCTGGGCCATGGCCAGAAGATGATGAAGCCGGTGGTCGAAGGCCGCATGCTGCAGGCCCTGGATCTGCAACCGGGTGATGAGGTGCTGGAGATCGGCACCGGCAGCGGCTACATCAGCGCCTGCCTGGCCCAGTTGGCGCGTGAAGTGCTGAGCCTTGAGATCCAGCCGGAGCTGGCTGAACGTGCACGCCAGAATCTGGATGCCGCCAAGCTCGGCAGCAACGTGCGCATTGAAGTTGCCGATGCACTGAACTGGCAGACCCAGCGCCACTTCGACGCGATCTGCGTCACCGGCGCGATGGAAAACGTGCCCACGCAGCTGCTCAAGCTGCTGCGCCCGGGTGGCCGCCTGTTCGTCATCACCGGTACCTCGCCGGTCATGGAAGCGCTGCGGGTCAACGCTGACGGCAGCAGCAAGTCGCTGTTTGAAACCGATATCGACTATCTGCAGGGCGCCGCCCCTGCACCGCAATTCCAACTCTAAAAACGTCCAAGGAAGCCGCAATGATCCGCCGATCCCTCACCCTTGCGCTGGCAGTCGCCCTGGCCCCGCTGACGACCCACGCCGCCGACCTGTTGCAGGTCTATGAAATGGCCCGCAACGGTGACCCGCAGCTGTCCGCCGCCGAGTCCAACCGGCTCTACACCAAGGAAGGCCAGGTGCAGGCACGCGCGGCATTGCTGCCGCAGGTCAACGGTGAGGCATCGCTGACCCGCTCGCGCGTCGAGTACGACGGCATCAGCGGCACCAGCACCAGCAAGGACCGCACCTACCGCGTGACCGGCGGCCAGACCCTGTTCAACTGGGGCCAGTTCGCCAACCTGCGCGCGCAGCGTGACATCAGCAAGGCTGCCGACTTCACCCTGGATTCGGCCAACGACGACCTGATCGTCCGCACCTCCACCACCTACTTCAACGTGCTGGTGGGCATCGAATCGCTGACCGCCGCCGAGACCAACGAAGCTGCGGCCAAGAAGCAGTTCGACTACGCCGACAAGCGCCTGGAAGTGGGCCTGGCACCGATCACCGACGTGCATGAAGCCCGCGCCCAGTACGACCAGGCCCGCGCCGACACCATCCTGGCCCGCAACGCGCTGGAAGATGCCTACCAGGCACTGACCGAACTGACCGGCCAGCCGGTGCGCGACGTGCGTGGCCTGCCGGTGGATTTCCGCCCCGAAGTGCCGGCCAACCGCAGCAGCGTCGATCAGCTGGTGACCGATGCGGTGTCGCGCAATCCGGATCTGAAGGCGCAGGAACTGAAGGTCAGCGCAGCGGAATCGAGCGTGTCGGCCGCCCGCGGTGGCCACTACCCGACTCTAGAACTGGGCGGCAGCTGGGGCAAGAACGCACGCTGGGGCGACAGCGTCGGCGGCACCTCCAACACCCCGGACAGCACCACCAACTCGATCGGGCTGACCCTCAACGTGCCGATCTTCGCCGGTGGTGCCACCCAGTCGCAGGTCCGCCAGGCGTTGGCCCAGCGTGATATCGCGCAGGACACCTTCGAGCAGCAGAAGCGCGCACTGGACCGCAACACCCGCAACGCTTACCAGAACCTGGTTGCCGGCGTCAGCGAAGTGGAAGCCCGTCGCCTGGCCGTGGTTTCGGCACAGAGCGCGTATGACGCGTCGCAGGTGGGCCTGGAAGTGGGTACCCGCACCGTGCTGGATCTGGTGCAGAACCAGAGGACGCTGTTCCAGGCGCAGCTGGAATATGCACGCTCGCGCTACAACTTCCTGCTCAGCCGCCTTCAGTTGAGCCAGGCCGTGGGTGATCTGGAAATCACCGAAGTGCAGGACATCAACCGTCTGCTGACGGTCGACGCAGCCGCAAAACTGCAGTAACGCAACAACTGCAGGCATCGCGACAAGGCAACGGCACCCGCAAGGGTGCCGTTGTTCGTTATGGCCACAGGATCCCGAATGTGGGGGCGGCGTCAGCCGCGAAGCTGATGCTTCGTACCCGTTGCAGGACTACCCGCAATCACGATGACTCCCGCAGCGGACACTTCACCAGCCTCGTGACTGAAGCCGCTCCTGCGCGGTGCTCCGCGGGAATGACACGCCTGGGCAGGGCAGGAAGCGATTCCGTCCGCACCTCCATCGTCACTGCCAGCAACAACACGTTGCCCCCCGACTACGCGTCCCTGCTCTGCGGCAGCAACGGCCCGACCAGTTCCAGCGTGCGCTCCAGCGCGCCACGACCGTTGGCAACCAGCGCGCGTCCGGCCTGTACCATGCGCTCACGCTCGTGCTGGTCTTCGAGCAACATCTGCACGGTATTGCCAACCTCCTCGGCATCGGCGCAGATGCGCAGTGCGCCGGCCTCATCCATGCGTCGGGAAATTTCGGCGAAGTTGTGCAGATGCGGGCCGGTGACCGTCGCCGTACCCATTGCCGCCGGCTCCAGCAGATTGTGCCCGCCAATGGCCTGCAGGCTGCCGCCGACAAAGGCGACCTGCGCGCACGCATAGAACGCCATCAATTCGCCCAGGGTGTTGATCACGAACACCTGGCTGTCGGCCTGCGGCCATTGCTGGCCGCTGCGTGTAGCCACATGCCAACCCCGTTCGCGCGCCAGCGCTTCGGCCTTGGGAAAACGCTCGGGATGACGCGGCGCCCACAGCAGCAGCGCATCAGGATGTCGCTGCAGCAGCCGGGCGTGCATGTCCACCACCGCCTGCTCCTCGCCTTCGTGGGTGCTGGCGGCAATCCACACCGGTCGCGTGGCCGGTACATGCTGGCGAAAGACCTCCAGCAGCGGCGTCGGGTCCGGCGGATCGATATCGAACTTGAGGTTGCCCAGCGCCTGCACCTGCTGCGGGTTGGCGCCCAACTCGACAAACCGCCGCGCATCATCCTGCGACTGCGCCGCCACGCAGGTGACCGTGCGCAAGGCGCGCCCAACCAGCGGCTTGAGCACGCGATAGCCTTTCAACGAGCGCGCCGACAGACGTGCGTTGAGGATGTACACCGGAATGTTGCGGTCACGGCAACCAAACAACATGTTCGGCCACAGTTCGGTTTCAAGAATCAACGCCAGGCTCGGCCGGAAGTGGCGCAGGAAGCGCGAGACGCTGCCCGGCACGTCGTAAGGCAGGTAGACATGATCCACGGCTTCCCCCCACAGCGCGCGCACCCGCTGTGAACCGGTCGGCGTGATGGTGGTGATGATCCAGCGGATATCCGGGCGCAGCTCCCGCAACGCGTTGACCACCGGTGCGGCCGCATTGACTTCACCCACCGATACCGCATGCAGCCATACGCGTGGCTGGCCACCACTTTCCGGATAGGACGCGTAACGCTCATCCCATCGCTTGAAGTACTCGCGCACGCGGAAACCACGCCACACCAGGTGGTACACGGTGATCGGCAGCAACAGATAGAGCACGACCGAGTACAGGCCGCGCAGCAACAGCTCGATGGGGTCCTTGCGCATGGCCGAAGGATACGGGAGAACAGCGGAAGTGAGTGAGCAGGCGTGGTGAGTGGCGAACGAACATAGGCAAGGGCAACGCGCGGGCTGTTCCGTCCTCCCTTCCACCGCAGCAACGAACCGCCTGTTCCGGCGAAGACGGGGTGCCGGAGGGGGATGCGCCGCTGCTGCCTTCTCCCGCTCCTCACTCCTCTTCCCCCACTCCTGGCCGTAAAATCACCGCATGTCCGATTCCCCCACTACTGCAACCCGGCCATCGCTGTGGCAACCGAAGCACTGGCCAACCTTCGCCTGGCTGTCCATCGCCATGCTCGGCGCCCGCCTGCCATGGACATTGCAACGCGCACTGGGACGCGGAGTGGGCTGGTTGGCCCTGCACCTGGCACGCAGCCGCCGACGTGCGGCCGAGGTCAACCTCAGGCTCTGCTTCCCCGAAAAGGACGAAGCCTGGCGCCAGCGCCTGCTGCGGGACAGCTTCGATGCATTGGGCATTGGCATCTTCGAATTCGCCCGTGCCTGGTGGGGCAGCATCGATGCGATCCGCCCACAGGTGGAGATCGAAGGCTTGGATCAGCTGAAGGAACTGCAGGCGCAGGGCCGCGGCGTGCTGCTCATTTCCGGCCACTTCATGACACTGGAGATGTGCGGGCGGCTGCTGTGTGACCATGTTCCACTGGCCGGCATGTACCGCAAGTACCGCAATCCGGTCATGGAATGGGCAGTGAAGAGTGGTCGCCTGCGTTACGCCTGCGCGATGTTCGCCAACGAGGACATCCGCGCCACCGTACGCCACCTGAAGAAAGGCGGCTTCCTCTGGTACGCGCCCGACCAGGACATGCGTGGCAAGGATTCGGTGTTCGTGCCGTTCTTCGGCATGCCGGCATCAACCATCACTGCCACCCACCAGTTCGCACGCATGACCGGTTGTGCGGTGGTGCCGTACTTCCATCGCCGCGAGGGTGGCCGCTACATCCTGAAAATCGCCCCGCCGCTGCCTGACTTCCCTTCCGACGACGCCGTTGCCGATACCGCACAGGTCAACGCCGCCATCGAACAAATGGTGCGTGAGGCACCGACGCAGTACCTGTGGATCCACCGCCGCTTCAAACGCCAACCCGAAGGCCGCAGCAACTTCTATTCGTAAGCCACCGGCAGCCACGCTTTGCGTGGCTTCAACGGGAAGGCGTCAACGGGAGCGCTTAAGGTCGAGCATCGCTCGGTTCCACACCACCATCAGCCAGCAGCGCACCGGCGTAGAGCGCGGCCAGCAGGATCGTCACCCCTCCCCAGAACGTGGAATAGAACGCGAGGTGGGTGTTCAACGGGAACACCGTTGCGGCCAGCGCCAATGCCGCCGGCCGCGCCTGCGCACGGGCTACCGGCCCGGCATAGACCCAGGCGCGCACCGCCATCGCCACGCCCGCGATCCACAGCAGCAGGCCCAACACCCCGGTTTCAGCAAGAATCTCAAGCACGATCTGGTGTGCATGCAATGCGGGACTGTCGCCCCACACGGCAGTCTGCGCCGGAAGCGGGTCGCATTGCGGATAGGCCTTGCGGAAGTCACGCACCCCAACGCCGTTGAGCGGATGCTCGCGCACCATGCACAACGCCGCCTCCCAAATCTGGCCGCGGCCCGACAAGGCCTGGTTTATACCTTCGGCATCACCGCTGAACGCCATCGTGGTGCGGGCAAAGCGCTCGCGCACCTGCGACGAACTTCCGCCCAGAGCCAAGGCACTCAGCACCCCGACCAGCAACAGCGCCACCATCCATCTGCCGCCGAGCAGGCGCCAACCGGAGAACAACACGATCAAGGCATAAGTGATCCACGACGCGCGGGACCCGGCCAGAACCAGGATCACGCCGACCAGCGCTGCCGCAAGCAGCCAGGCCCACCGGCCCCAGCGGGCGCCGGCAAGGAACAACAGGAATGGCGACAGGCTCGCCAGCACCTGTCCGAATTTCAGGTTGCAGGGACCGAATACGCCGGATAGGCGATCGGCTGCTGCCACCTCCTCAACGCTGCACAGCCCCTGATCACTGAGCGCCCACTTGAGCTGGTCCATCGACCAGAACAACGGGCTGGTACCGGCCAGCGCCTGTGCCAACGCGTCCAACGTCCACACCCCCGTCACCACTGCCAGACCGGTAAACGTGGTGCGCCGCCGGGCCGGAGTGGCAACCGCGATTGCCGCCAGCCACATGAAGGGCAGATAGCGCAGGCCGGCGGCAACCTTGCCCCAGGTCTTTGCAGGGTCCACAGCATCGAAGGCCGAAAACGCCTGCGGCAACCAGTACGCCAGGAACAGCACGCCGGTCAGCGCCCAGGCCGGAATGCTCAACAACGGCCGGATACCACCGTTGACGTGCAACTGCAGCAGCCGCACCACGGTGAACAACGCGCCCAGCACCAGCACCGCTTCGGCAATGCCCGGCATTGGCCATAGCGCCACGAACGCAATCACCCAAGGCGGCGCCCAGCGTCCCGGCAGACGTGGCACCGGCGGTGAGCTGATATCAGTCGATGAGTTCGCCATAGACATCCAGTGTCGCGCGTTGCATGGCCTGCAAGGTGAAGGGTATGCGACTTGGCAAGGCCGGCGGATGCCGCAGCAGCTGCAATGCGCGTTGCGCCAATGCGGTTTCATCGCCCACCGCTACCGCACCGTCGGGCTGCAGCTGCGCCAGCAGTTCACCGACGCCGCCGTGGTTCCAACCCAGCACCGGGCGCCCCACCGCCAGGGCTTCGACCACCGTGCGTCCGAACGCTTCGGGCTTGTCCGACAACTGCAACACCAGGTCACTGGCGGCATAGGCCTGGGCGATGCGGCTGGTCGGTTCAGTGAACAGCACCTGCGCGGCGACGCCCAGACGCTGTGCGAGTTGCTCCAGTTCGGCCAGATACGCTTCGCGTCCCGGCTCGCGGGCACCGGGCATCCACAGCAGCGCCTCCTGCCCCTCGCGCCGCAACCCCGCCAGCAGGGTGATCGCGTGTGCATGGCCCTTCAGGCGGGTCCCCCGACCCGGCAACAACAGCAGGGCGGCATCGCTGGCAAGTTGTGGGTACTGGCGGCCGAGCTCCAACCGAGGGCGCCGGTCGGCGCGGGTCACGCGCGGAAACTGTGCGGCGTCGATGCCACGCGGTATCACCCGCAACCTGGTCGGGTCAGTGGATGGGTAGTGTGCAAGCAGGTAATCACGAACCGTCTGCGAAACGCAGATAACCCGCTCGCCGCTGGCCATGATGCCGCTGTAGCGGCCCGGCGAATTCAGCCCGTGCATGGTTGTCACCCAGCGCGGCCGTTTGCCCTGGGCCATGCCGCGCAACGCATACCAGCCCAACCAGGCCGGCAGCCGTGAACGCGCATGCACGATGTCCGCACCGGTCTCGACAAACAGACGCCGCAGCGATGCCACATGGCGCAGCGTCAGCAGCGACTTGCGGCCGATATCAAGGGTGAGGTGCTCGGCACCGCTGTCCAGCAGCGGCTGCACCAACCGGCCACCGGCAGAGACCACGATGGCACGATGACCCGCCGCCACCAGGGCGCGGGCGATTTCCAGGGTCGAGCGCTCGACACCACCGGAGTGCAGCGCCGGCAGCAACTGCACCACGGTCAGGCGGCGCATCGGTCGGTTCAGTCGACCAGCACGAATACCGCGCCGCAATACGGGCACGCGGCTTCGCCGTTGGGTTCGTCCTCGATCGGCAGGTAAACGCGCGGATGCGAGTTCCACAGCGCCATTTCCGGCGTCGGGCAGCTCAGCGGCAGGTCGGCGCGGTGGACGGTGTAGCGCTTCTCGGCATTGGCCGGCGCAGTGGCGATATGGCTCATGGCGTCATTCACGAAAGAAAACAGGACTGCGCAATTCTAGCAGCGGGCGGCGGGTACGGGCCGCCCGGCCCGCCCGCACACAACCCTTTGCCGCGGACCCAGCAGCGCCCGGCAATCAGACCGCAGCGGGTACCGGGGTCGGTGCTTCGCTGACAGGCACCTCGGCCTGGGGCCGCAGCTCCTGGACTACCCTGCCCTGCTCCATCACCAGCACCCGGTCAGCGCTGGCAATGGTTTCCGGGCGATGAGCGATGATCAGCCGGGTCAAACGCAGCTGGCGTACCGCGTCATTGACCAAACGCTCGCTCATCACGTCCAGATGGCTGGTGGCCTCGTCCAGGAACAGCAGCTTCGGCTGCCGGTACAGGGCGCGCGCCAGGATGATCCGCTGCTTCTGCCCCCCGGACAGCGAGCTGCCCATGTCGCCGATCAGGCCGTGATAGCCCATCGGCATGGCCTGGATATCCTCGTGCACCGCAGCCAGCCGCGCGGCCATCTCCACCCGCGCCAGGTCGAAATCCGGATCGAAGAATCCGATGTTGTCGGCAATGCTGCCGGCGAACAGCTGGTCGTCCTGCATCACCGCGCCGACGATGGCGCGCACGTTCCGCGCCCCCAGCCGGTGCAGGTCATGCCCACCGATGCGGATGCTGCCGCCACCGGGCTGCAACAGGCCCAGCAGCAGTTTCAACAATGTCGTCTTGCCGCACCCGGACGCCCCGATCACCGCCACCGACTCGCCCGGCGCGATGCTGAAACTGCAGCCGCGCAGCACCCAGGGTTCGCCCTCGGCATAGCGGAAGGAAAGATTCTCGACTTCGATACGGAAGTCTTCCGGTGGCCGCGCCTCGATGTTGCCCGCCTCCTGTTCCGGTTCGGCCAGCACGATGTCGGCAAGGCGCTCCCCGTGCAGCCGCAACATGCGGAACTCCAGCCATTTGTCGATCAGCCCGGACATGCGGCCGGCAAACTGATCCTTGTAGGCCAGGTAGGCAATCAACATGCCCACCGAAAACACGTTGTCCAGCGCAAGCACCGCACCGATCCAGATCACCGCGATACGTTCGATGCCAAACAGCAGCTGGCTGGCACCGTTGAAACCCAGTCCCAGATGCGCCAGCCTCACTTCGCGGTTGATGGTGTCCACCATCAGGTTGTCGTAGGTGCTGCGTCGTTGTGACTCCTCGCCAGCAACTTTCAGGCTCTGCATGCCACGCAGGGATTCGAGCAGATGCGTCTGCTGTCGCGCCGAAGCCACCAGCTGCTGTTCGGTGCCATCACGCAGAGGCCGCCAGGCAATGGCGCGGATCAAGGTGTACAAGGCCACCGCCAGCAGGGTCACCAGCGCCAGCTTCCAGCTGTAGACCAGCATCAGCGCCAGCGTCAGCACCGCCATCAAGCCATCGATAAGGGCCTCGACGAAACTGGTGGTCAAGGTTTTCTGGATGGCCTGCACCGATGACAGCCGCGAGGTGATATCACCCAGATTGCGCTTCTCGAAGAAATCCAGCGGCAACCGCAACAGGTGCGCGAACACATTGCCCATCCACTGCAATCCCAGCCGCGATGACAGGTGCACCACCGCAGCGCCACGCAGCACACCGATCCCCACCTGCAACAACAACGCCAGCCCGAAGCCGAGACCGAGCACGGTGAGCAGATCACGATCGGCCGAAACCAGCACCTGATCGACCACCCACTGCATCAGGAACGGCGCCAGTACCACGAACACCTGCAGGGCCAGCGACAACAGCAGCAGCTGCGCCAAGGCCCGCCACAGGCCACGCACCGGCCCGGTCAACTGCCGCGCGGTGATCGAAGGTGCGGCCTTGCGTGGAACGAAGGTGGCAGCTGGCGACAGCTCCAGTGCAACGCCGGTGAAGTGATCGGACACTTCGGCAGCGCTCATCGTGCGCTCGCCCAAGGCGGGGTCCACGATCACCACCTTGGACGTACCCACCTTGCGCAGCACCACGAAGTGGTTCAGATCCCAATGCAGGATGCACGGCAGTGACAGTTTGCCCAGGTCGTCCATGTCCAGCCGCAATGCCCGCGTGGAGAACCCCAATTGCTGCGCGATGTTGATCAGCTGGCTGAGCTTTGCCCCTTTCAGCGACAGCGGAAAGCGCCTGCGCAGTTCGGCCAGGCCGATGCGCAATCCGTGCGCGTCGGCCACCATTGCCAGAGAGGCCAGGCCACATTCGGCCGCCTCGGATTGAATGATCGTCTTCATGACAAGGGGCGGCCGTTGGCCGCCCCCGTTTCTCCCTTACTTGAAATCACCCGCCACAAACACGCTCAGGCGCTCCGGCTTGAGATGTTTGACGATGGCGGCATTGACCTGGGCCACGGTCAGCGCGCGATACGCCGCATCGCGGTCGATCTCGAACTGTATGCTGCGCCCGTAATACAGCTGATCGCCCAATATCCCTGCCACCGTTCCATCGCTGGCACGGGACTGCTCACGGGCGACCAGACGTGCGCTCACTGCGTCGCGCAGTTCCTGCTCGGTCACTCCGTCGCGTACCAACCGGACCAGCTCCTCGCGCAGTGCCGCTTCAACCTTGGCCACGTTCTCCGGTGCGGCAATCGCCTGAAGCGTGATGTTGCCGGCGTCGTCACGACCCACCCGGCTTTCGTCCGCGCTCAAACCGGCACCCACGCCGTAGCTCAGGCCTTCCTTCTGGCGGATACGCTCGGCCAGGCGGGACGTGAGCGGATCGCCACCCAGAATGACCACCGCGATGTTCAACGCAGCGAAATCGGCGTCGGCCAGATTCAGCGACAGGTTCTGCCGCGCCAGCACGATTGCGTTGGGCTTGTCCGGCGTGCTGAAGGTCGCGCGCTTGGCAGCCACGTCGCGATACTGCGTGGCAATCGGTGCATAGGCCACAGGCGACTTCCATTCAGCAAACAGTGCCTGCAGCTGCGCCTTGAGCGCTTCGGCATCGAAGTCCCCGACCACGGATATCTCGCCCTCCGCTGTCCCATAGAAATCACGATGGAAGGCACGCAACTCTTCCACCTTGAGTGCCTTGAGCTTTGCCAGCGATTGGTCGAAGGACTCCACATGCAACGGATGGCCCGCCGGCCACGGATCGAAGTGCTGCGCCAGGCCCATTGATGCCAATGCGCCGGGTTCAGTGCGCTGGAACTCGGTACCGGTAATCGCCTGCAGACGCAGTTGCTCGAACTGGTCGGCAGGGAACGCCGGGCTGCGTAGCACCTGCGCGGCCAGCGCCAGCGCTTCCGCCAAGGTGTCACGCTTGCCCAACAGCTTGATCTGCCCACTCTGCAGGCCTCCGCTGACCTGCACCTGGGTGCCCAGGGCGTCGAAGCGGGAGGCAATCTGTGCCAGGTCCATCTGCGTGCTGCCCATCATCAGCATCGGCCCCACCAGTGCACCCGCATCGGCGCGCCCGGTAATGGACTGCTCGCTGCCAAAGCGGAACGTGGCATCCAGCACCACCGTTTTTCCGCGGGTCTTCTTCGGCAGCAATGACACCTTCAGGCTGTTGCCGATCGTGAAGCTCTGCGTGCGTTCGGCGATATTCTCCAACGTCGCTTCAAATGCTTCGCCCGCATCCACTGCGGCTTTGCCGGCGTACCCGTCGACCAGGCTGGCGACCGCGGGCGCCACCGGAATCTGCGCACGGTCGGGCGTGGCGGTCGGCACGAAGCGCCCCAGAGTGCGATTGCTGGGTTTCAGATAAGCGGCCGCCACGCGATTGACGTCCGCCGCGCTCACCTTGGCGATGGCATCCCGCTGCACGAACAGCAGGCGCCAATCCCCCGCAGCCTGGTACTCGGAAAGCGCCATCGCGACTGCATTGACGTCGCTGGTCAACAGTTCAAGGCCGTTGGCGATGCGTTGTTTGGCCGCAGCAACCTCGGCTTCGGTCACCGGCTGCGCCGCGATGCCTTCGGCCTGTTTGAGCAATTCGACCTCGGCGCGGGCACTGTCGCCGTCCTTGGGCAAGGCGCTGATCAGGGTAAACAGGCCCGGATCGTGCAGGCTCTCACCCGAAGCGCCGGCAAACGCCGCCAGCTTGGTTTCCAGCAATGCCTTGTACAAACGCCCGTTCGGGTTGTCGCCCAACACATTGGCCAGCACCGCCAAGGCCGCGCTGTCGGCCTGCGCAAGTGCGGGCACGTGATAGCTGGCGGCCACCAGGGCCAGTTCGCTGCTGCGACGGACGGTGACTTCGCGTTCGCCGTCCTGGGTGGGTTCAACGGTATGGAAGGCAGGCAACACCCGCGCCGGCTTCTTCAATGGCCCGAAGTGCGCTGCTACCCGCTGCAGCACCTTGGAGCTGTCGATGCGGCCGGCCACCACCAGCAAAGCGTTGTCCGGCTGATACCAGGTGCGATAGAAGCCCTGCAGGTTCTGCACCGGCACGTTCTCCACATCCGAGCGTGCGCCGATGGGCATGTTGGCGTAGTTGTGCCAATCGAAGGCCACCGAACGCATGCGCTTCATCAGCACGCCGGCCGGGTTGTTGTCGCCGGCCTCCATTTCGTTGCGGACCACCGTCATTTCGCTGTCCAGATCCGCCTTGGCGATCCTGGAGTTGACCATGCGGTCAGCCTCCATCCCCAGCAGCCAGTCCAGCGTGTCGTCGCTGGCCGGGAAGGAGGCAAAGTAATTGGTGCGATCCAGTGACGTGGACGCGTTCTTGCTCACGCCACGCTTCTGCATCTGGCCGGGAATATCCGGGTGTGTCGGCGTGCCCTTGAACAGCATGTGCTCAAGCAGATGCGCCATACCGGTCTCGCCGTAGTTCTCGTGCATCGAACCGACGCCGTAAACCAGGTTGACCGTCACCGTCGGTTTGCTGGCATCGGGAAACAACAGCACACGCATGCCGTTGGCCAGACGATATTCGCAGATGCCTTCGACGCAGGGACCGGGTGCAACCACCCTTGCTGGCTCCCGCCCCCCTTCCTTGGCATCGACGACCGATACAAGGGCCAATGAGAGCATCACAGCAAGCGCACCGGACGACAGCTTCTTTCGCATTCCTTTTCCTTTCATGTGTTTGATGCAGCCACCGGATGGCTGTACGAATACGGAGAGAATCCGCATGCAACATTCCATTGTTTCGGGAAGGTGCCGCACGTGCGGCGCGACACCCGGCGTTCGGTCAACGCATCCAGCAATGCCTCATCATGCTCCCGACAGTCTCCCCTGCAACGAGTACAGCGGCTCGAACGCCCATTCGATCAAGCGCCGGCTCTCCCCCATGATATCCGCTTGCAGCAGCATGCCAGGCCGGAGCGGTTCCGGTCTTCCGTATGCATTGACGAACTGCCGCTCCAGTTCCACCGTGACGCGGTAGAAGGATTCACCTTGCTGGTTCCGCTGGACCGGCAACGCCATGGCGTCGATCTCCACCGCGCCCAACGCATTACGACTGATGCGGGAGATACGGCCCAGCTGATGGCCGAACTTCTGGTATGGAAATGCGTTGTAGCGCAGCAGGACCTTGTCGCCAGGAGCCATGAAGCCGACGGCATGGCTGGGCACCAGCACTTCGGCCTCCAGGCGGCCATCCCCCGGCAGCAGGCTCATCAACGGCTGGCCGGCTTTTACTGCCTGTCCGCGCTTGACCCCTTGCGAGGAGATCATGCCAGCCGTCGGCGCCTTCACCAGCAGCGCCCCTTCCTCGTGCGCCCGCACTTGTTCCTGCTCCAGTTTCGCCAGTGCCTGCAGGTAGTCCGCATCGTTGCCAAGACGCTGTGCCGGTTGCTCGCGCTGGGCCTGGTGCAACTGTGCGACCAGGCGTCGTGTTGCCGTGGCCTCACGCTGCAATGCCTGCTTTTGTCCTGTGTACTCCAGTACTGCGACCTGCTGTTGCTTGATTTGCAAAACGCTCACGTACTGTCCGTCCTCAAGACGACGCAGACGTTCAAGAGTTTCGTTGGCAATGGTGATCTGCTGTTGTCGTGTCGCCACTTCAGACTCGAGCTGCTGCAGTTCCAGGCGCGCTGCGACCAGTTGGCTGGTGACACCTTCACCCTGAGCGGCCAGTTGATCATCAAACGCTCGCCGCGAAGCAAGCAGTCCATCCTTGCGCTGTTGCAGCGCAAGCCCAAGCGCTGCCTGCGTATCTCCACCTTCGAGCGTCGCCTTCGGCACACTGACCAATGCCAGAGTGGCGCCGGCGCGGACACGTTCGCCCTCCGGCACGTTCAACCACGACACCAGACCAGTTGCCGGGGCCGGGACGGTGATCAGCCCCTGTGTCGGCACCAGCTGCCCGATCACGGAGGAACGCCGCGTGTAACTTCCAAGGCAAAGAAACAACGCAATTACGATGGCGCATGCCACGGCCACCACGGTCAGCAACCAGGTGCGAAGCGGTTGTATCAGCGATATCCCTCCAAACCGATGGGTTCGCCCGGCGATCAGCACTTCGTCGCGGAACAGGGGTTGTGACACGGGCAGGACCAGGTTGGGGCGAAGTGGACGCAATGTGGCCGATGCCTCGGACTACCTTCAATGCCCTGATGACGCCACTTCTGCTGACCTTCTCACCTCAAGCCAATCAAGAATGGTTCCCATGATTTCTTGTCAGCAATCCTGACCAGAAGGGTCAGTTTCAGTGTCAGTACTGGCGGATCCTGTGCAACAATCTCTAAATGTTGCACTTGCTCACAAGCCTCTCTTGAGAGCGCCACCTCATCGCTTATCGCCGTAACCTCAAGGAGGAGACTGGATGCCAAATCATCTGGCAAATCGCATCCGCAGGGCCCGTAGAAGAAAGGGCATGACCCAGGCCGAACTGGCATCGCAACTCAAGGTAAGCCGTAGTGCGGTGGGCAACTGGGAGAGCCCCACCGGCATCATGCCCAGCACCACCCGCATGATCACCATCGCCCTGGTGACCGATGTGTCGTTTGAATGGCTGGCTACCGGCCGGCACGGACTGGACGTGGTCCCGGCCAACGCCCCCCTCAGCGCCGTGGAGATGGTGGATGACCCGCAGGAGCGCAGGTTGCTGATGGCCTATCGCACCTGCCGTGCGGCCACGCGCAAGCTGGTGCTGCAGATCGTCGAAGGTCAGCGACTTTCGCGAACGTGAGCGATGCGATCGCTCCGAGCCGTTGAAGCTCGGGCCACAGGAACAGCACCCACCCCAACCCCTTTTCCGTTCACGGGAAAGGGGTTTTTACATTTGTCCCCGACGTCCAACGGAAGTGCCAAGCCATGCGCGGCGGGGTCTTGGTTCGCGAATCTGATCCAAGCAGTTGATGCCGGCCCTGATCCTGCGAACGGATGTGTTGGGACTGAAAGATGTACTCACCCCTACCCCAATCCCGCATGCGACAGAGGGGCCTGTGATCGGCAAGGTACGGCTTGACTGCACCTGCAAGCATGCCTCTTCAACGACAAAAGCCGGCATGAGCCGGCTTTTGTCGTTGCTGCGGGATGGACCGGTTGCCCGATCAACCGCCGCGTTCTGCATCCATCTGCTTGCGGATCTGTGCGTCCACTGCGGCGATGGCGGTCATGTTCAGCACACGACGCACGCTGGCGCTGCTGGTCAGGATGTGCACCGGCTTGGAGATGCCCATCAGGATCGGGCCGATCGCCACGCCATTGGTGAACACGCGCACCAGGTTGTAAGCGATGTTGGCCGCTTCCAGGTTGGGCAGCACGAACAGGTTGGCACGGCCCTTGAGCGTGCTGTTGGGCAGCAGCTTCTCGCGCAGTGCTTCGTCCCAGGCGGTGTCGCCCTGCATTTCACCATCCACATTCAAGCGCGGGTTGCGCTTGAGCAGCTGCTCGCGCACCTGACGCATCTTCAACGCGTCCTTGGAATCGTGGCTGCCGAAGTTGGAATGCGACAACAGTGCGATCTTCGGCTCGATGCCGAACAGCTTCATGCGGTAAGCCGCCTGCAGCGTCGATTCAACGATCTGATCGACGCTCGGATCTTCCTGCACGTGCGTGTCGACAAAGAAGAACACGCCCTGCGAGTTGATCACGCCGGTCATGGCCGAGGTGGAGCTGACCCGCTGTTCCAGCGGAATCACGCTGCGCACGTAGCCGAGCTTCTTGTGGAAGCGGCCGACCAGGCCCGACAGCATCGCGTCGGCTTCGCCACGCGCCACCATCACCGCTGCAATCAGCGTCGGACGCGAGCGCATCAGGTTCTTGGCAGCGGACACGGTGACGCCCTTGCGGCCGGTCATCTCGTGGTAGTACTGCCAATAATCGTTGAAGCGCGGATCGTCGTTGATGTTGGTGATTTCAAAATCAACGCCGGCCTTCATGCGCAGGCTCAAACGCTCGATGCGCGATTCGATCACGTCCGGGCGGCCGATCAAGATCGGGAAAGCCACGCCTTCATCGATCACGTTCTGCACCGCGCGCAGCACGGTTTCTTCCTCGCCTTCGGCGTAGACCACGCGCTGCTTGTCCGAGCGGGCGCGGTCGTAGACCGGCTTCATGAACAGGCTGGTGCGGTAAACGAACTGGGCCAGCTTCTCGCGGTAGGCCGTCATGTCGTCGATCGGACGCGTAGCCACGCCCGAATCCATGGCTGCCTGCGCGACGGCTGCCGACAGCTCGACCAGCAGACGGCGGTCGAACGGACGCGGAATCAGGTAGTCGCGGCCGAAGCACGGCGTGTCACCGCCGTAGGCAGCGCCCAGGTCGGAGGCTTCCTTGCGTGCCAGCGCGGCGATGGCGCGCACGCAGGCGATCTTCATGTCCTCGTTGATGCTGGTGGCGCCCACGTCCAGCGCACCGCGGAACAGGTAAGGGAAGCACAGCGCGTTGTTGACCTGGTTCGGGTAATCCGAACGGCCGGTGCCCAGGATCGCGTCCGGACGCACCGACTTTGCATCTTCTGGCAGGATTTCCGGGTACGGGTTCGCCAGGGCGAAGATCACCGGATCGCGCGCCATCGTGGCGACCATTTCCTTGGTGAGGATGCCGCCGGCCGACAGGCCCAGGAAGATGTCCGCGCCATCGACGATCTCGGCCAGCGTGCGCTTGTCGGTATCACGGGCGTAGCGGGCCTTCTCCGGGTCCAGGTCGGTGCGGCCGGTGTGGATCACGCCTTCGCGGTCGTAGGCGAGGATGTTTTCCGGCTTCACGCCCAGCTGCACCAGCATGTTGACGCAGGAAATACCTGCCGCGCCCATGCCGGTGGTGGCCAGCTTGATCTCGTCGATCTTCTTGCCGGTGATGACCATGGCGTTGAGCACTGCGGCGCCGACGATGATCGCGGTGCCGTGCTGGTCGTCATGGAACACCGGGATGTTCATGCGCTCGCGCAGCTTGCGCTCGACGATGAAGCACTCCGGCGCCTTGATGTCTTCAAGGTTGATGCCGCCAAAGGTCGGCTCCAGCGAGGCGATGATGTCGACCAGCTTGTCCGGGTCGTTCTCGTCCACTTCGATATCGAACACATCGATACCGGCGAACTTCTGGAACAACACGCCCTTGCCTTCCATTACCGGTTTGCCGGCCAGCGGGCCGATATTGCCCAGGCCCAGCACGGCGGTGCCGTTGCTGATCACTGCCACCAGGTTGCCACGCGCGGTCAGCTCACTGGCCTGCGATGGGTCGGCAACGATGGCTTCGCAGGCATGCGCCACACCCGGCGAATAAGCCAGCGACAGGTCGCGCTGGGTCAACATCGGCTTGGTCGCCACGACCTTGATCTTGCCCGGCGGTGACATCCGGTGGTAATCGAGGGCGGCCTGTTTGAAATCTTCGTTGGACATCGATTTTTTGAGGGCTGAATGGGCGAGAGGAACGGGAGATGATACCCCCCTTGGACAGGCGGAACCTGTCGCTGCGCTATCACAGGAATGCTGCAACCGCACAATTCGAGGCGACTGTGCCACCTCCGGCAGTTTCCCTGCGGCAGATGACAAACCTGCGCGCAGCAGCAGAAAAACCGCAGGGCCGAGCCGATTGCTGATCGGCGGCCCCGCGAAACCACAGACGTTTGCAGCAACTCAGCCTTCGGCCACCGCGACCGGCAACGCATCATTGCGGCCATCCAGGGCCTGGGCCAGGCGTTCATGGTCCAGCGCGCCTTCCCAGCGCGACACAACCACAGTAGCCACGGCATTGCCGATGAAGTTGGTCAGCGAACGGCATTCACTCATGAAGCGGTCCACGCCCAGGATCAACGCCATGCCGGCCACCGGCACTTCCGGTACCACGGCCAGCGTTGCGGCCAGAGTGATGAAACCGGCACCGGTAACGCCAGCCGCACCCTTGGAACTGAGCATGGCCACCAGCAGCAACGCGATCTGGTGGCCGAGGGTCAGGTCGGTATTGGTGGCTTGGGCGATGAACAGGGCCGCCAGGGTCATGTAGATGTTGGTGCCGTCCAGGTTGAACGAGTAACCAGTGGGCACCACCAGACCGACCACCGACTTGCTGCAACCGGCCTTCTCCATCTTTTCCATCAACGACGGCAGTGCCGATTCGGACGAGGACGTACCCAGCACCAGCAGCAATTCAGCCTTCAGGTAACGGGCCAGCTTGATGACTGAGAAGCCGCACAGGCGTGCCACCGCACCCAGGATCACCAACACGAACAGCAGCGAGGTGAGGTAAAACGACCCTACCAGCCAGGCAAGGTTGACCAGCGAGCCCAGGCCGTACTTGCCGATGGTGAAGGCGATGGCACCGAAGGCGCCGATCGGGGCGGCCTTCATCAGCATGTGCACCAGCTTGAACACCGGGGTGGTCAGCGCTTCGAGGAAATTGAGCACCGGCTTGCCCTTCTCGCCCACCGATGCCAGCGCGATGCCGAACAGCACCGCCACGAACAACACCTGCAGGATGTTGTCGCCCACGAACGGGCTCAGCAGCGTCTTGGGGATGATATCCATGGCGAAACCGACGAGGGTCAACTCGTGCGACTTCTGCACATAGCCATTGACGGCAGTCTGGTCCAGCCCGGCGGGGTCGATGTTCATGCCGGCACCCGGCTGCACCACGTTCGCCACCACCAGGCCCACCACCAATGCCAGCGTGGAAAAGAACATGAAGTAGATCATCGCCTTGGTGAAGACACGGCCCACCGTGCGCAGATGGGTCATGCCGGCGATGCCGGTAACGATGGTCAGGAAGATCACCGGCGCGATGATCATCTTCACCAGCTTGATGAAGGCATCACCCAGCGGCTTGAGGGTTTCGGCGAAAGCCGGCTCGAAATGGCCGAGCAGCACGCCCAGGGTGATGGCGAGCAACACCTGGAAGTACAGCTGCCGGTAGAACGGCAAGTGGACGGGAGTGGCCGGAAGGGCGGCGCTGGAAATATGCATTTGGGCCTCGACGAGGATTTCGCTTTGGCCGGTGTTGTACGCGGTGTCCGCTGCGACGCCGATAACGCATTGGTACTAGCTAATTCTTTGGTATTAGGACTGAAGCACCAACGCGCACCGGAATGCACCACCGACGCTGTCGGCATGCAGAAACGCAGGAGAATGGTGCTCGCCGACAACCGCGCCCTGCTTCCAGATTGAACGGCGAGGGGCTGGAGAAACCCGCTCATCTGCGTGACCATCCGCGTCATGCCGTTCCTGCGCAGACCCCGTCACAAGACCACCGTACTGCTGCTGTGCGCGGCGGCATGCCTCATCGCATTGCTGAGCCTGGTGACGATGCGCCACCTGGAGCGCCGCAGCCTGCTTCACGATGCCGAACAGGCACGCGAACAGCTGCGCCTGCACGGCGAAGCGCTGGAACTGCTGATCGAGCGTTACCAGGTGTTGCCGGGGGTATTGGCGCTGGACCCGGAGATCCGTGCGGCGCTGTCCAACACCGATATCGACCCGGCCGAGTCCGAACGCATCAGCCGCAAGCTGGAGCGGGTCAACGGCGCGGCCACGACGTCGACGCTGACTCTGCTCGATCGCAACGGGCTGGCGCTTGCGGCCAGCAACTGGCAGATCCCCGGTGCCAGCAATGTCGGCAACCACTACAACTTCCGGCCGTACTTCCAGCGTGCCATGCGCGACGGCAGCGGCACCTTCTATGCCGAGGGCGTCACCACGGCGGTGCCCGGCTACTTCCTGTCCGAAGCGGTGCGCGACGACAACGGCAAACCGATCGGCGTGGTGGTGGTCAAGGTCGTACTGCGGCCACTGGAGCAGACCTGGGCCGAAACCCCGGACAGCGTGTTCGCCAGCGACAGCAACGGGGTGATTTTCCTGTCCAGCCAGAAGGCCTGGCGCTACCACGTGCTGCATGCCCTGGACCAGGCCGCGCGCGAGCGCCTGACCCAGACCCGCCAGTACGGCCAGCTGCCACGCCAGAAGCTGGAGTACCGGCTGCTGGAGAACCTTGATACGAGCGTGCAGCGGGTGCGGTTGCCGGACGTGGGCGACGTGATCTGGATATCCCATCCGCTCTCCCAACAGGGCTGGACGCTGAACCTGATGCGCTCCACCGCCAGCAGCATCAGTGCGGCGCGCACCATGGCCCTTGCCGTGGCTGGTGGCCTGCTGGCGTTGGCCCTGCTCGGCTTTGTACTGTGGCAGCGGCAGCGGCTGGCGCAGCTGCGCGAACGCAGCCGGGTGGAACTGGAACGGCTGGTCAAGCACCACGCCCAGGAACTGCGCACCGCGCAGGACGGGCTGGTGCATGCCGCGCATACCGCCGACTACGGCGAAAGCCGCAGCCTGCAACATCTGCCGCAGGGCATCTGCGTGGTCGATGCGCAGCTCAACCTGGTGGCCTGGAACCGGCGCTACATCGAGCTGTTCCGCTTCCCACCGGGCTTCATCCAGGTCGGCCGCCCGATTGCCGATGTGTTCCGCTACAACGCCAGACGCGGCCTGCTCGGCCCGGGCCCGATCGACGAGGCCATCGAGCGCCGGCTCAACCACCTGCGCTCGGGCAAGCCGCACATGCACGAACGTGAGCGCGGCGACGGCAGCGTCATCGAGATCCGTGGCAACCCCCTGCCCGACGGCGGCTTCGTCACCAGCTACGCCGATATCACCGCCTACAAGAACGCCGCGCGCGATCTGCGTTCTCTGGTCGATTCACTCAGCCATCGCGTGGACGAGCGCACACGCGACCTTGCCGCGGCAAAACGCGAGGCCGAAGACGCCAACCGCTCCAAGACCCGCTTCGTTGCCGCTGCCGTGCACGACCTGCTGCAGCCGCTCAATGCCGCGCGCATGTTCCTGTCGGCATTGCGTGGGCGCCTGCCCGATGCCGCCACACGCGAGGTGGCCGACCGTATCGACAACGCACTGGCCGCCCAGGACGGCATCCTCAACAGCCTGCTGGACATCTCACGACTGGAGTCTGGCGCATTGGAAACGCAGGTACGGGACTTCGCGCTGGACCCCCTGCTGGACGCGCTGGCGCATGAGTTCGGCATCCTCGCCAAAGCGCGCGGCCTGCGCCTGGAGCGTGTGCCCACGCGAGCGATCGTGCGCAGCGACGAAGCACTGCTGCGACGCATCCTGCAGAACTTCCTGTCCAACGCCATCCGCTACACCGCACACGGCCGCATCGTGCTGGGCTGCCGTCGCGATGGCGAGCAGATACGCATCGAAGTCCACGACACCGGCCGTGGCATTCCCGAAGCGCGGCAGCGGGAGATCTTCGAGGAGTTCCGGCGTCTGGATGACGGCGGCAACCAGGAACGCGGCACCGGCCTGGGACTGGCGATCGTGGACCGCATCGCGCGCCTGCTCGGCCACCGCATCGGTCTGCGTTCCACGCCCGAGCACGGCAGCGTTTTTTCCGTCAGCGTGCCTCGCGGCAGCGCCAGCGCCGGCCAGTTGCAAGCTCCTCGGCCATCCTCCGGCGAAGACGTTGTGGCCGACTCGCTGCTGGCTGGCTGCCGGGTCTGGTGCATAGACGACGACACCCGGGTCAGCCAGGCGATGAGCCTGTTGCTGGAACGCTGGGGCTGCCGGGTGGAACTGGCCGGCGGTGTCGAGCAGGCTCTGGCGACGGCCAGGCCGGGCAACGCCCCGGACCTGTTGCTGCTGGACGTGCGCCTGGGTGCGACTACCGGCCCGGAACTGCTGCCGCAACTGGTTGCACGCTGGGGCCGCGAACCGGTGGTGATCCTGCATACCGCCGAGCAGGATGAAGCGCTGCGTACGCTGGCCCGAGAGCGCGGCTGGGGCTTTCTGTCCAAGCAGGCGCGCACTTCGGCACTGCGCTCGTTGATGACGCACTTCTACCAGCGGTCGCGGTGAGGCATTGGCTTGGGAAGCCAAGCGTTGCTGGAACGGCTGCCCTCACCCCAACCCCTCTCCCGCAGGCGGGAGAGGGGCTCAAATCCCTTGTGCCGCGGCTGAAAGCCCCCCCTCCCACGCAGGAAAGAGGCTCGGATTTTCTTGTGCTGCTGGTTAGAAGCCCCCCGCCTACGGGGCGATGCGGCCTCGCTTGCGAACCACCGGCTCGCAGTCCGTTGAGCGCTTTGCGCCAGCGCAAGGGCCGGGGCGCAGCGAGGTGAAGGCAGCTCCTGAGCTCAATACTCGCCCGGCAAGCCGCTATCGCCTTCCGGCTCCAGCGCCTTGACCAGCAGCGCGGCCTGCGTACGGCTGTTGCATTCGAGCTTCTTCAAAATGGCGGTCACGTGCACCTTCACCGTGTTCTCGGCCAGGCCAAGCTCGTAGGCGATCTGCTTGTTGAGCAGGCCATCGGCCACGCTCATCAACACCCTGAATTGCTGCGGCGTCAGCCGCGCCAGACGTGCCGCCAACTGCGCATCACGTTCGGAACGCTCCGCCGCCAACGGCGGGAAACAGGTGTCGCCAGCCATCACCGCGGTGACTGCAGTGCGAATGGTTTCCACCGGCGCGGATTTGGGGATGAAACCGGCCGCGCCAAACTGCTGCGCGCGGCGGATCACACGCGGATGGTCGTTGGAGGAAATCACGATGACCGGAATATCCGGCCGCTCGCCGCGCAGCCACACCAGCGAGGAAAACCCGCGCGCGCCCGGCATTGCCAGGTCCAGCACCACCAGGTCCACATCCGGGTGTTCACCCAGCGCCTGCGTGAGCGCCGATACGCTGGCCACTTCCAGTGTCTGGCCGACATCGATGCCTTCACGCAACGCATGCAGCACCGCTGCACGGAACAGCGGGTGATCGTCGGCAACAAGGACCTTGGCCAGGCTCATGGGCGCCAGTGTGGCACGCACACCGGGCAGCGCGCCCTAGTACCAAATCGCTATGGGAGCCCGGCGACGGACTGCTATCGTGCCGCCCTTCCAGTTGGTCCCAGTGAACGAGAGAGAACGGATGCCCATTTCCCCCAAGCGCAGCGCCCTGGCAACCCTGTTGATGCTGGCGGCACTGCCTGCCGCCCATGCCGAGGACGCGGTGACTGCCAAGTTCAGTGGCCGCCTGTACTACGACTTCGCCCGTTTCGACAACGATTCACGCGGCACTCCCGAGAACGATAGCGATGACCTGCGTGCCGCCTGGCTGGCTATCTCCGGCAAGTTCCATGCCGTGGACTACAAGCTGGAAACCGACGTTTCCGGGCACAAGCCGATCGCACGCGACGCCTATATCGCCCACACCTTCGGCACCACCACGGTCACCGCAGGCCAGTTCAAGCAGTTCTTCACCCTGGACGACCGTGGCAGCTCCAACCACACCGCGGCGGTGGAACGCAGCTGGCTGGCGCAGACGCTGGCCCCCAGCTACCGCCTGGGTGTGGGCGCGAACGGCTACCAGAACGACTTCTTCTGGAGCGGCAGCGTGTACAGCCTGGAGAGCATCGACAACTGGAAGACCAAGGGCCGGGCAACGGGCGCGCGCGGTGGCTACGCACCGTGGCATGACGCCGGCCACGTACTGCACTTCGGTGCCTCGCTCGCCTACGAGCGCTACGACAATCCCGGCGCCAGCGGCGCCTCGGCATTGCGCGTGCAGCCGCGCGTGGCCGGCTACTTCGGCGACAACAGCCGTCTGTCCTTGGTGGATTTCCACAGCGGCCGCGACGTCTCGGTGGACAAGTACGGGCTGGAAGCAGCCGGCGTGCATGGCGCCTGGTCCTGGCAGGGTGAGTTCGGTGGCGCGCTCTACGATGACGGCCAGCAGCGCGCCCGCGTGCAGTCCGGCTACGCCCAGGGCAGCTGGCTGCTCACCGGCGAATCCCGTCCGTACGACGCCAAGAACGGCCGTTTCACCCAGCTCAAGCCGCTGCGTGACAGCGGCGCCTGGGAACTGGTGGCGCGCTATGACCACATCGAGGGAAAGCAGTGGCCGAGCGACTTGTCGGCCGATGCATGGACCGTTGGCGTGAACTGGTACGCCCGCAAATATGCACGGGTGATGCTGGACTGGACCGACACCCGCCGCCGCGATGAAGCCAACAACCGCACCCTGGACCACACCGGCGTGCTCGCCGGCCGCGTGCAGCTGGATTTCTGATCCTGCTGTATGCGGTCGGGTTTCCCGGCGACCTCCTGCGGCAACCGCACCTGAAACGCCCGAGTCAGTCGACTCGGGCGTTTTCGATTCAAGACGCCACCCGGCGGTGGCGGCGTCGGAACTCCGCCGGGCCAGCACCGGCTCGCATCCAACGCCAAACATCCAGGTGCACCGCCAAGCCCCGAGCGGCCCGACTCACGCAGGGCTCGCCCGGCACCAACCATCGTGATGAACTGGCCGTCAGCAGGCTGGGCCGCACCCTCCTGCTGACGGGACCGGCCTGCAAGAGCGCCTCTAACAAACGGGCACGGTCATTACTTGCGTGTTGGCGCGCAGAATGCCAAGAAAATAATTTTCAACAAGCCCGCCACATGCTACACAATAGGCCCCCGCGAATCCCGGCGGCCGTGACTACAGGTAGCTATAAGTGAAGGAAAATTACTTTCACCATGACGACCCGCTGGCCGGGAAAGGTTTGCCAGCCGGGGGCTCATGGACGCCCGCAGCGCTGGCCGCGCAGGGCGCTTCGATTCTGGGCGAACAGATCAGCCTGCCGGTCGCCGTCCTGAGCGAACCGGCATTACGCCACAACCTGGCGTGGATGCGACGTTTCACCGCTGCCTATGGCTGCCAGTTGGCGCCGCACGGCAAGACCACCATGAGCCCGGCGCTGTTCCAGATGCAGCTCGATGCCGGTGCCTGGGGCATCACCCTGGCCACCGCACCACAGACGATTGCCGCTTACGAACATGGCGTACGCCGGGTATTGCTTGCCAACCAGCTGGTCGGCAAGGGCAACTTCGAACTGATTGCCGAACTGCAGGCAAGCGACGCCGATTTCTGGTTTGCCTGCGTGGTGGATTCGGCCGACAACGTTGCGGCATTGGGCCGGCACTTCGCCGCACGCGGGCAGTGCATCAAGGTGCTGCTGGAAATCGGCGCGGCCGGCGGCCGTACCGGCGTGCGCGATGAAGCCCAGGCGCGCGCGGTGCTGGACGAAATCGCCCGCTGGCCGGATTCCGTCGCCCTGGTTGGCGTGGAAGTCTATGAAGGCGTGGCCAAGGATGAAGCCGGCGTGCGTGCGGTGCTGCAGCGCAGCTTGGTGCAATGGCAGGCCATCCATGCAGCGGGTGGATTCGCGCAGTTGCCGGCCATCCTCACCGGCGCCGGCTCGGCCTGGTTCGACGTGGTGGCCGAGGAATTCTCAGCATTGGCCGGCAACACCGACGCGCAGGTCGTACTGCGCCCCGGCTGCTACCTCACCCACGATGTCGGCATCTACCGCCAGGCTGCCGAACGCATCCACGCCAGCAACCCGGTGGCGCGTGAGATGGGCAGCAGCCTGCAACCGGCGCTGCGCTTGTGGGCCTACGTACAATCGCTGCCCGAAAGCGGCAAGGCCATCGTTGCATTGGGCAAGCGTGATGCCGCGTTCGACGCCGGCTTCCCGGTTCCGGCGCTGCACTTCCGCGCCGGCAACAAAACGCCAGCAGCGACGCCGGCGCACTGGAAGGTCAGCGCGATGATGGACCAGCACGCGTTCCTGGATGTGCGCGACGGCGATGACCTGCGCGTGGGCGACCTGCTCTGCTTCGACATCTCCCACCCCTGCCTGACTTTCGACAAATGGCGCCACCTGCTGGTGGTTGATGACGCCCAGCGCGTCATCGGTGCTGTTTCCACGCAGTTCTGACCCAACCCAACGGGCCTGTACGCATGACCGACGGAAACCTGCTGTTGATCTACGCCGTACTGTCGATCCTGGCACTGATCGTGCTGATCGCCAGGTTCCGCCTCAATCCCTTCATCAGCGTCACCCTGGTTTCGGTCGGGCTTGCCCTGCTGGCCGGCATGCCCGCGCCGGAAATCCTGCCGGCCTACGAGCAGGGCGTGGGCAAGACGCTCGGGCATATCGCGCTGATCGTGGCGCTGGGCACCATGCTCGGCAAGATGATGGCCGAGTCCGGTGGTGCCGAGCGCATCGCCCGCACCCTGATCGCGCGCTTCGGGCCGAAGAACGTGCATTGGGCGATGATGCTGATCGCCTTCTGCATCGGCCTGCCGATCTTCTTCGAAGTCGGCTTCGTGCTGTTGATCCCGATCGCGCTCAACGTCGCCCGTCGCACCGGCGTACCGCTGTTGCTGGTCGGCCTGCCGATGGTGGCCGGCCTGTCGGTGGTGCATGGACTGGTGCCACCGCATCCGGCGGCGATGCTGGCAGTCAGCGCGTATGGCGCCGACGTCGGCCGCACCGTGTTCTATGCCTTGCTGGTCGGCCTGCCCACCGCGGCGCTGGCCGGACCGGTGTTCGCCAAGTTCGTCGCGCCACGGGTGAAGTTGCCGGCGCACAACCCAATGGAAGCCGCTCTGCTGGATGAAGGCCACAGCCGCATTCCCGATGAGCAGTTGCCCGGCTTCGGCATCACCATCGCCACGCTGTTGTTGCCGGTGGTGCTGATGCTGCTGGGCGGCTGGGCCGACCAGATCGCCACGCCCGGCTCCTCGCTCAACCACAGCCTACGTTTCATCGGCCACTCGGTGGTGGCACTGCTGCTGGCCACGCTGATGAGCTTCATCACCCTGGGCCTGATGCGCGGCTTCAGCCGCGAGCAGATCCTCAAGTTCACCCAGGAATGTCTGGCCCCGACCGCCGCGATCACACTGCTGGTCGGTGCCGGTGGCGGCCTCAACGGCATCCTCGTGCACACCGGCGTAGCCGGCGAGATCATCGGCCTGTCGCAGCGCTTTGAACTGTCGCCGCTGCTGATGGGCTGGACCATGGCCGCGTTGATGCGCATCGCCACCGGCTCGGCCACGGTGGCGATGACCACCGCCTCGGGCATCGTCGCCCCGATCGCCGCGGCGATGGGCTACGCCCACCCGGAGCTGCTGGTGCTGGCCACCGGCGCCGGTTCGGTGGTGCTTTCGCACGTCAATGACGGCGGCTTCTGGCTGGTCAAGGAATACTTCAACATGAGCGTGGCCCAGACCTTCAAGACCTGGACCGTGCTCGAAACCCTCATCTCCGTCATCGCCCTGCTGCTGGTGATGGCACTTTCCACGGCGCTCTGACCATGTCCCAGAACACGTTCGATATCGTCTATGAACTGCGCCAACGGCAACACGAATTCAGCCCGGTGGAGGCGCGCATCGCCGCGGCCATCCTGGCTGACGTGGATGCCGCCGCCCAGTACGGCGTGAGCGAGCTGGCCGATCGCGCCGAAGTCAGTGCCGCAGCCATCTCGCGCTTCGCCAAGGCACTGGGCTGCGAGCACGTGCGCGAACTACGCGCACGACTGGCCTCGGCCAGCGCGGTGGGCAAGCGCTTCCTTGAACAACAGAACGCACCGCCGGTATCGGCGCTGTATGCGCAGATCTGCGATGACATCCAGGAAAGCCTTCGCCACAACATCGCCAACCTCAAGGAAGACGTGGTGCAGGGCCTGGCCGAAGCGCTGTGCAGCGCGCGGATGATCCACATCTTCGGCCTGGGCGGCTGCTCCACGGTGTTCGCACAGGAAATGCAGAGCCGGCTGGTGCGCTTCGGCCGCCCGGTGGCCGCCTGCAGCGACGCCTTGATGATGAAGATCATCGCCGCCACGCTCGGCCCCGACGACCTGGTGCTGGCGTTGTCGGTCAGCGGCATCACCCCGGAGATCGTCTCGGCGGTGGACATCGCACGCACCTACGGCGCGCGTGTGGGCGCCATCACCCAGACCAACACCGCACTGGCCGAGCGCAGCGACTGGCTGCTGCCGATCCAGATCGAGGAAACCGACTTCGTGTTCAAGCCCTCCGCGTCGCGCTACGCAATGATGCTGGCCATCGACGTGCTGTCCACCACCACCGCGCTCAACAGCGCCAACGCCAACCACGAGCACCTGCGCCGCATCAAGCTGGCGCTGGACCGTCACCGCGGCGGTGACTCGCGCCTGCCATTGGGTGACTGATTCCATGCATGACGTACTGATCCGCAACGCGTTGGTCTACGACGGCGATGACCAGCCCGGCGTGCATGCCGACGTGGCCATCAGCGGCGGTCGCATCGTCGCCATCGGCCAGCTCCATGGCCAAGCCAACGCCGAGTTCGACGCAGCCGGGCTTGCGCTCGCGCCGGGCTTCATCGACGTACATACCCACGACGACATGGAAGTGCTGCGCAACCCGAGCATGGTCAGCAAGCTGTCGCAGGGCGTGACCACCGTGGTGGTTGGCAACTGCGGCATCAGCGCCAGCCCGGTGCGCATCCATGGCGAAGTACCGGACCCGATGAACCTGCTGGGCGACGCCGGTGACTTCCGTTACCCCGACTTCGCCAGTTACCGCGACGCGGTGCAGCGCGCGCAGCCGGCGGTGAACGTTGCCGCGCTCGTCGGCCACACCGCACTGCGCCAGAACCACATGGATCGGCTCGACCGCGCTGCCAGCGCAGCGGAAATCACCGCCATGCGCGCGCAGTTGCGGCAAAGCCTGGAACAGGGCGCGCTGGGCTTGAGCAGCGGCCTGGCCTATGGCTCGGCGTTCAATGCGCCCTCCGAGGAGGTGCAGCAACTGGCGCTGGAACTGCCCGATGGCGGCTTGTACGCCACTCACCTGCGCGATGAATTCGGCGGCATTCTCGGCGCGATGCAGGAAGCCTTCGACGCCGCACGTGGGCCTAACGCCGCCGTGCGGGTATCGCACCTGAAGTGCGCCGGCATCGACAACTGGGGCCGCAGCCGTGAAGTGCTGGACTTCCTCCAGGCCACCTCGGCCGAGCAGGACGTCGCCTGCGACTGCTATCCCTACGCGGCCAGCGCCTCCACGTTGGACCTGAAGCAGGTCACCGATGCCTACGACATCCTGATCACCTGGTCCGAAGCCGAACCGGCACAGGGCGGCCGGCTGCTGGCCGACATCGCCGCCGACTGGAATCTGCCGCTGCTGGACGCCGCCGTGCGCCTGCAACCGGCCGGTGCCGTCTACCACTGCATGGACGAAGCTGACGTACGACGCATCCTCAGCCATCCGCTGACGATGATCGGCTCGGACGGACTGCCGCGCGATCCGCGCCCGCATCCACGCCTGTGGGGCACATTCCCGCGCGTGCTGGGGCATTACGCGCGCGATGAGCAGTTGTTCCCGCTGCACACGGCCATCCACAAGATGACCGGCCTGCCCGCGTCCCGTTTTGCGATGGGCGCGCGTGGCCGCATCCGCACCGGCTGGTGGGCGGACCTGGTGCTGTTCGACCCGGCGCGCGTGCGCGACACCGCCAGCTTCCACGATCCGATCCGCGCCGCCGAAGGCATCGAAGCGGTGTGGGTCAACGGCCAGCTCGCCTACGACGGTGAGCAGGTGATCAGCCGCCCGGGACGTTTCATCCGTCCCGAAGCCCCACCGTCGAAGTGATCTCCATCCGCAACAATCCATAGGAATCCCAATGAGTGACATCAAGCGCTATGGCGCCGAAGGCGGCGTCGGCCAGGGCAAGCAACACATGCCATTCTCCCGTGCTGTCCAAGCCGACGGCTGGCTGTACGTGTCCGGCCAGGTGCCGATACGCAATGGCGAACTGGTCGGCGGCACCGTCACCGAGCAGTCGCACGTGGCCATCGGCAACGTGCTGGAAATCCTCGCCGAAGCCGGCTACGGCCCGGAGCACGTCGTGCGCTGCGGCGTGTGGCTGGACGACGCCCGCGATTTCTACGCCTTCAACGGCGTGTTCAAACACTACTTCGGCGAACACCCGCCGGCCCGCGCCTGCGTGGAGAACCGGATGGTGGTGGATTGCAAGGTGGAAGTGGACTGCGTCGCCTACAAGCGCCCGCAGCGGGACTGAGCGCCGCAACGCTCTTTTGTAGGAGCGGCGTAAGCCGCGAGGCAAGCCAGGTACCCGACGACGCACCGCATGCAATTGCAGGCCTACCCGCAGCGGCTGCATCGCCGGCTTCGCGGCTTACGCCGCTCCTACAAACAAGCGCTCGCACTGGCTTCAGCAACCTCGTAGGAGCGACCTTGGTCGCTAGGCTGGCAATCCAGCGGCCCAAGGGAAAACCTGCAATTGCAGCACCCGTGATGGCAGGCACGCCGCCAGCGGAAAGCTGGCCAGCTTCACGCCGGACGCCGCTTCGACGCACGGCAGTGGCCACACGGCGGCCGGCGGCGGTCAACCCAAAAGTCAGCGCAAATGCCCGGATCGGCAAACCCATGGCGGCCTGACAGACCGCCTTTGATCCCCCGGAACGCCGCCAATACATCGTATTCAGGCGCCCGCGCCGCTGAAATCGCCCCGGCTCAGCCGGCGTCTGCTGCGCTGCAACCACAGCAACCCGCTATTGATATTGTCCGGCGACCCCGACACAGTCCCTCTCCCGCTGGTTGAGGTGCCCGCTCCAATGATCCAACTTGATGCCGTGCAGACGGTGGCCTTCGCCGGCCTGACCCTGTTCGCTGGCTACGCGCTGTGCCGCGCCATTCCCCTGTTCCGCCGCTACAACCTGCCTGAGCCGGTTGTCGGCGGGCTGCTGGTCGCGCTGGCAGTGTGGTGGGCGCATGGCCAGCAGACCACGCTGTTCCAGCTCGACACCACGCTCAAGACCCCGCTGATGGTGGCCTTCTTCACTACGCTGGGCATCAACGCCAGCGTGCGGTTGCTGCGCGTCAGCGGCAAGCAGGTGATGTTGTTCCTGCTGATCGGCAGCCTGTTCGCGGTGCTGCAGAACCTGATCGGCATCAGCGTGGCCAAGCTGTTCGGCCTGAACCCGATGTTCGGCGTACTGGCAGGCTCGGCCACGCTGACCGGTGGCCCGGCCACCGGTCTGGCATTCGCGCCGCATTTCGAGGCGGCCGGCCTGGTCGGCGCCGAGAGCCTGGCGGTCACCGCCGCGATGGCCGGCATCATCTGCGGCGGCCTGGTCGGCGGCCCGGTAATCACGGTGCTGATGCAGCGCTTCAAGGTGCAACACCCGAACAGGAAGGTGACCGAGGCCGAGCAGTTGGCCGAGGAATCGGTGGTGGTGCGCTACCCCAACGAATCAGCGCGCGAGTTCGACGCACTCAAGAGCATCGTCGTGCTGCTGATGGCGATGTGGCTGGGCGTGTGGGTCGGCAAGGGGTTTGAAGGCATCGGCCTGACCCTGCCCACCTACATCGGCGCGATGCTGGTCGGCGCACTGATCCGCAACGTGGACGACTACACCGGCTGGATCAAGCTGTCGGTGCCGACCACAGACCTGATCGGCAACATCTGCCTTGCGCTGTTCCTGGCCATCGCATTGATGGACCTGAAACTGTGGGAGCTGGCCGGCATGGGCCTGCCGCTGCTGGTCAACCTGATCATCCAGGTCTCGGTGGTGGCGCTGTTTGCGGTGCCGATCTACCTGCTGATGGGCCGCGACTACGACGCGGCGGTGATGGGCGGCGGCTTCATCGGCTTCATGCTCGGCACCACCGCCAATGCGATGGCGGTGATGCGCCGTCTGGCCCAGCGTTACGGGCCGGCGCCGCGTGCGTTCCTGGTGGCACCGCTGGTGGGCGCGTTCTTCATCGACTTCATCAACGCGCTGATCATCACCGGCTTCCTGAACTTCTGGCCGCACTGAGCGACTGATCCGTGCGCTGCAACCGCGCCATCGGCGCGGGGCAGCGCGACAATGCCTGACACCTTCCGCTGCGTGCCGTTTTCCCCATGACTGCCATCGCACCAACCGTTGCTTCCACAGGCCCCGGCCCGACCCGGCATGACCTGGTCATCATCGGTGCCGGCGTGGTCGGCCTGGCCAGCGCCTACGCCGCCGCGCGGCGCGGCTGCTCGGTGCTGCTGGTGGACCGCAATGCCGGTCCGGCACTGGGCACGTCCTTCGCCAATGGCGCGCAGCTCAGCTACGCCTATACCGATGCGATGGCCGGCCCGGCAACCTGGCGCCAGCTGCCGGAAATGGCATTCGGCCGCAACGGGCCCTTCCGCACGCGTTGGTCCGTCGACCCGGATTTCCTGCGCTGGGGCCTGGCCTTCCTGCGCCAGGCCAATGCGGCCAGCCTGCACAGCAACACCCTTGCCACCCTGGAGTTGGCGCTGGAGTCGCGCGCGGCCATGCAGGCGCTGCTGCAACGGCACCCGATCGATTTCCACCACCTGGTCTCCGGCAAGCTGCACCTGTATCCCACGGCCGAAGGCGTGCAGGGCGCAGCGGCGATGATCGCGCTCAAGCGTCCTTACGGCGTGCAGCAACGCCTTGTCGATGCCGCCGAAGCCCGGTCCATCGAGCCGGCATTGAGCGGTGCGTCGTGGCTCGCCGGCGGTGTGTATTCGCCGGACGAGGAAGCCGGCGATCCGCACCGCTTCAGCGAAAGCCTGCTGGACATCCTGCGACAGCAGTACGGCGTGCAGGCCAGCTTCAATTTCGATACGCAGTCACTGCGCCGCCAGAACGGCCAATGGCAGTTGCAGGCACGCGACGGGCGCCAGCTGCAGGCCGCGCGCGTACTGGTCTGCGGTGGCATCGACAGTGCCGAGCTGCTGCGCCCGACCGGCATGCGTGTGCCGGTGATGGCGATCAAGGGCTACTCGTTCACTGCACCGTGCGGGGCCAATGCACCGCGTGTCAGCATCACCGACACAAAACGCAAGCTGGTGTTCTGCCGGCTGGGTGAACACATCCGCGTGGCCGGCCTGGCCGATCTCAATGACTGGAACCCCACGCCCGAGCCGGCGCGGTTGGCGCAGCTGGTGGCGATGGCCCGGGCGTCGTTGCCGGAGGCGGCCGATTACGACCACATCCAAAGCAGCTGGGCTGGCCTGCGCCCGGTGACGCCGTGGTCTTCGCCGATCATCCGCAACCTGGGCGACGGGCTGGGCTGCAACATCGGCCACGGCATGCTCGGCTGGACCCTGGCGATGGGCAGCGGCGAGCGCGCCGTCAGCCAGCTGCTCGATACGCTCTGAGCGGCCGATCAGACCTGGCCGATCTGGTCCATCCGGATCCGGTTGGCAAACAGCGAAAACGCCAGCACGCCAGCCAGTCCGTTGGCGCGGTTGAGCCACTGCGGCAACCAGCGCGGCGGGGCCAGCACGCCGGATTCGAACAGCGGCGCCAACGCCTGCGCGTCGTGCAACGTCATCTTGCCGGCGAACAACCAGCGGCATACCTGCAACTTGTCCTCGCGCAGCATCTGCCGGAAGAAGGTGTGCACCGACACCAGCCCGCGCAGGTACACCGTGTCCTTGGTGAAGGCGCCGCCGCCACAGGTCGGCACGCCACGGAACACACGCTGCGCCGAAGAAAAACTCTCCGCCGCGGTCTGCCCCGCATCGCGGAAGTACTGGAACACCTGGATGAAGTCCGCGCCGTCGCGCGCCATCGCAATGGCCTCGATACGCAGGCTGACGCGTTTGAGCCGCTCGATGTCGATGCTGCCGGTGATCTGCTCGGCAAACGTCGCCAGCCCTTCCTGGGTGGCGGTGATGCGCGGTGACGAGAGCCCAAGGCTGGCCAGTACCGTCTGCTCGCGGCCATTGAGCGCGGTGAGCGAATGCACCAGCGCCTCGTGGTGGAACAACTGCGCGCGGTCGTAGGCACTGAAACAGGCGCCGCTGCGCAGCCGGATGCGGGTTGCACCGGCTGCGGCCTTGGCGATCAGGTCGGCATCCAGTTCGACAGTGATGATGCGTGCGTCGAAGAAGTCATCCAGGTCGGACTGCAACTGCAATTGCAGCGCGGTGGCCGACACCGGAACGGATTCTTCCGGCGCCAGCAGTTCGTGGTCCAGCTCCTGCGCGATCTGGATGAAATGCCGTGCCGCCTCGCGCGTGGTCGGCCCGTTGCCGGGCATCGGCTGGTCGGGAACCCCGAACAACTGGCAGGAGAAATGGTCCACCGCCGGCGTGCCCAGCGCTTCCAGCAGACTCGCGGCCAGGTCCCAGCTGCGCACAGAATCACGCAGATAGATGCCGAGCGGATGGCTCTCGTCGACTGCCGCTTCGATGGCCGCCAGTTCGCGTCGCGCTTCACTGAAATCCTGCTTGGGGTAGCTCACCTGCGGCAGCTGCGGATTGCCGCGCGCCACGCTCTCCAGAAACGGCGCCTGCATCGACGCCGGCCAGCTGGTCAGTGTCAGCAGGCGGATGCCACGTACCGCCGCGACCATGCGCGCGTCGAGCGCAGCGTGATGGGCGATGCTGGGGTCTGGGTTATCCATGCAATCTCTCCGCTTGAGCCCCTCTCCCGCCTGCACGAGATGGGTCGGGGCGAGGGCAACACCGGGTGGAACGGGTGACGCTGATGCATTCCTCAATGGAATCCGCTCACGAAACAGGCAAACCAAGCCCTCATCCGCCCCTTCGGGGCACCTTCTCCTGCTTGCGGGAGAAGGGAGTAGTCATGCGCGTCCTCGCAGACTACTCACAAATCCAGCAGTCCGTAGCCTTGGACTGTGGCCTTGCTTTGGTTCTCGTCATTTCCGCGCGGACCGGAATCACCTTGGCTTCTGGCTCTCACCCGACATCGCGACAAAAGCCAACGCGGGGGCGAAAGCCAGAGCGATTCCCATCTGCGCTGGAATGACGAACAGAAGGCCAACGCGATCACCCCACATCCGCCGGTTGAGAGTCCCGGCTTCAGGGCAATGACGGGTAAAAAACCACCCGTCAGCCCGGAGTCACCGCCGCTTGCCTTTCCCTACCGGCCGCCATTGCGCGCCACGCCCGCTGCTCTTGCGCTCGGTAGCCTGCTCGGCCTGGCGCTGGGCCAGCTTGGCCGCCGCGTTGGCCACTTCCTCGCGCAGCTTGAGGTAGTTCTGCAGACGGCTCTCTTCGATATCACCGCGCTCGATCGCTTCCTGCACCGCGCAGCCGGGCTCGTGCTGGTGCGCGCAGTTGCGGAACTTGCACTGCAGGGTCAGCGCTTCGATGTCGGCGAAGCCGCCTTCGGACAGGGTTTCCTCGCCGGTCGGCTTGAGCTCGCGCATGCCGGGCGTGTCGATCAGGCAGGCACCGCCCGGCAGCGGCATCAGCGCGCGGTGCGTGGTGGTATGACGGCCACGCGAATCGTTCTCGCGCACCGTGTTGGTCTTCATCCGGTCCTCGCCCAGCAGCGTATTGGTGAGCGTGGACTTGCCCGCGCCGGATGAACCCACCAGCACGATGGTGTGGCCAGGTTGCAGCCACGGTGCCAGCGCGGTGACGCTGGCCGGGTCCTTGCCGTTGATCGCCAGCAGCGGAATCTCCTGCGCAGCCAGTTCTTCCAGCACCGCCAGTGCGTCCTCGCTGTATTCGGTCTGGTCGGCCTTGGTCAGCACCACCACCGGCGCGGCACCGCCACCGCCCACCAGCAGCAGATAGCGTTCGATGCGACGCGGATTGAAGTCCGCATCCAGCCCGCAGACGATGAACACCGTGTCGATGTTCGCGGCGATCACCTGCTGGTGGTAATGCTCGCCGGCAGCGCCACGCTTGATCGAAGTACGCCGCGGCAACAGCGCGACGATGCGGATGCCTTCCAGCAACACCCAATCGCCCACCGCCGCGCGTTCATGGCTGGGAAACCGAGGCCGCTGCCACTCCGGCGGCGATTCGGTTTTCAGGCTGTGGTCGGGTGCGTCAGCGACCACGTAGCCGGAGCGGTGCTGCTCGATCACCCGCCCCGGCCGCGCTTGCGGATGGGCGGCGAAAAGGGCCTGCCAGGCCGGTTCCTCGGGGGCGCCGGGCCAGGGCCAGCCGATACTGCGCAGCGGCTCGAAATCGATGGTGTCTGTCATCCGCCAATTCTACCGGGCCTGATGCGGGCTGCTTGTCTGCGACATTTCCGCGCGGGTATCAAAGCCCAAAGGCCCCTCCTCCTCCCCTTCATCTCCTCTGAAAGTGAGGGGCCGCATCAGGGCCCCCTCACTTGCGCAGCGCGCAGGGAGGTTGGGGAAGGGAGCCGTGACGGCGGCCCGGCCGTCACTCATCCGGAAAAATCCCTTCCCAACCCCGCCCCGGCAAACACTTGGTTGGCATTGGAACCGTCGCCCCGCAACGCAACAATTCAGCTACCATGCGGCTTCCATGCCCTTGAACGGCCCTGTCGAAATGTCAACCCCCTCCAAACCGCTCGTCATCCGTGAACGTCTGTCCGAAGTCCGCTACGAAATCCGTGGTGAACTGGCCCGACGAGCGCGCGAGTTGGAGGCCCAGGGCCACAAGCTGATCAAGCTCAACATCGGCAATCCCGGCGCGTTCGGTTTCCGCGCACCGGAGCACCTGCAACGCGCCATTGCCGATGACATGGGCCGCACCGATCCCTACACCCACCAGCAGGGCCTGCCGGTCGCGCGCGAAGCGATCGCCGCCGCCTACGCCCGCCGTGGCGCACCCGATGCGGTGGCTGACCGCGTGTTCCTGGGCAATGGCGTGTCCGAGTTGATCGACCTGTCACTGCGGGCGCTGCTGAACCCCGGCGACGAAGTGCTGGTCCCCTCGCCCGACTACCCGCTGTGGTCGGCCGCCACCATCCTCAACGACGGCCGTCCGGTGTATTACCGCTGCCGCCCGGAGAACGGGTTCCTGCCCGATCCGGTGGAGATGGAGACGCTGGTGTCCTCGCGCACCCGCGCCATCGTGCTGATCAACCCCAACAACCCGGCTGGCGCCAGCTACCCGCGCGAGCTGCTGGAAAAAATCGTCGCCATCGCCCGCAAGCACAACCTGTTGCTGCTGGTGGACGAAATCTACGACCAGATCCTGTACGACGGTGCGCAGTTCCAGCCGGTCGCACCGTTGGCCGGCGACCATCCGTGCCTGACCTTCAGCGGCCTGAGCAAGGTGCACCGCGCCTGCGGCTGGCGCGTGGGCTGGATGCTGCTGTCCGGTGCCGGCGAGCGGCTGGGCGAATTCCGCGCCGCGCTGGACCTGCTCAGCGCCCTGCGCCTTTGCGCCAACGTGCCGGGCCAGTACGCCATCGAAGCTGCCGTCAGCGGCCCGGATACGATCAGTGCGTTGTGCTCGCCCGGCGGTCGTCTCTACGAAACCCGCCGCGCGGTGATCGAAGCCTGCGAAGCCAGCGAGCACCTGTCGCTGGTGGTGCCTTCGGGCGCGCTGTACGCCTTCCCGGCGGTCGTGGGCCCGGCCGCACAGGGCTTTGACGACCACAACTTCGCCCTGCAGCTGATGGAAGAGGAAGGCGTGCTGGTGGTGCCGGGCTCCAGCTTCAACGTGCCCTACCGCAACCACTTCCGCGTGACCCTGCTGCCGGAAGCCGGTGTGATGCGCGAGGTATTCGGCCGCATCGACAAGCTGCTGGCCCGCCGTGCCGAAGCGGTGACCAAGGTGGTACCGCTGAAGTCGCGCCGGGCCTGACCGCACGATGCACTCCGACGTGACCGCAAGCACCACGCGCTACCTCGCCCTGGGCGACTCCTACACGATCGGCGAAGGCGTGCCGGCTGCCGGCACCTGGCCGTTCCAGTTGGCTGCCGCGCTGCGCGCGCAGGGCATCGGGCTGGATGATCCGCAGGTGATCGCCACCACCGGCTGGACCACCGACGAGCTGGCGGCGGCCATCGACGAGGCCGCACCGCAGGGTCCGTTCGCGCTGGTGAGCCTGCTGATCGGGGTCAACAACCAGTACCGGGGCCGTCCGTTGGCCGAGTACCGCCAGCAGTTCGAACAGCTGCTGCAGCGCGCGATCGCCCTGGCCGGTGAAGACCCGCGACGGGTGCTGGTGCTGTCCACGCCGGACTGGGGCTTCACCCCGTACGCGCAGCAGAACGGGCGCGATGCGGCACAGGTGGCCCGCGAGATCGACGACTTCAACGCCGCCGAGCAGGCCTGCTGCGGCGACTACGGTGTGGCCTTTGTCGACATCACCCCGACCAGCCGCGAAGACGGCGCCAACCCGGCCATGTTGGTGGAAGACGGCCTGCACCCCTCCGCGCTGATGTACCAGCGCTGGATGGAACAGGCGTTGCCGGTGGCTGCCGGCCTGCTCAAGGCCCCCCCAGCCGCGTGAACAGGCGCGATGACGTCCATCCGGCCATGACGGCCGAAGATGCCCGCGCCATCGCTCGTGCCTTCGCCCCGAAGCAGCCGTGGGGCAATCGTTGGGATTACTACTACACCCTGCTAAAGCTGCGCAGCGACCCACTGTATCCAGGCGTCCTGGATGCCCTGCGCGGCACCACCGCGCCGGTTCTGGACATGGGCTGTGGGCTTGGCCTGCTGGCCCACGCGCTGCGCCATGATGGCCAGTCCATGCCCTACCGTGGCGTGGACAACGACGCAGCCAAGATCCGTCGCGGCCACAGCGTCGCAACGCGTTCGGCACTGGAAAACACCGGATTTGAGCGTGTTGACCTGGCCACCACCGTGCCCAAGCATCGCGGCAGCGTTGCCATTCTCGACGTCCTGCAGTACCTGCCCGCCCCGGCCCAACAGGCATTGCTGGAACAAGCCGCAGCCATGCTCGATGACGGAAGCCGGCTGGTGATGCGCATGGCACTGGCCGACCGCAGTCGCCGGGGACGCATCTCCAGGCTCGGCGACCGCGCCGCGAACTTGATCGGCTGGATGCAGTTTCGCCCCCGCCATTACCCGGATGCAGATACCCTGCGCGCCCAACTGCAGCGTGCCGGGCTCTCGGTCACCTTCACCCCGCTGTACGGCAATACGCCCTTCAACAACTGGCTGCTGGTTGCCCAACGCACGGGTTGAGGCGCGACTCAGCCGTTTGCGTCGATAATTGCCCCATTCCCATCCTGCCGACCCGTCCGGGCCGGTGCTCAACGAGATTCCCGTGAGAAAAACCTATCGCCTCGACCTCGAAGGCAAGCATCCCGACCGTCTGCTGGAAGCCAGCAAGCACGACATCCGCAAGTACATCAAGCGCGAGCGCGGCAAGGCGTTGCCGGCCGGTGCCGACTTCTGGGATTTCGACAGCAAGGCCGGCGTTGACGAAGCCAGTGCCCAGCCGGTGGTGTTCGCCGAACTGATCCGCGCGGTGGACGCGCTGGTGGCCGCTGGCAACAAGCAGTTCTTCGTCGAAGTGCTGCGCAAGCCCGGCAAGCGCACCCCGCGCCCGGCTGCCGAGCCGACCACCGAAGCCTCGCCGGAAAGCGACTTCGAGGATTGATTCACCGCAGGTAGTGCCGAGCCCTGCTCGGCAATGCCGTTGCTCGTTGCTTCTGCGTCGTCATTCCCGCCCACGCGGGAATCACTTTTGCCTTTGGGTTTCACCAGGGAAGGCGTGCAAGCAACAGCAAATGCGATTCCCGCCTTCGCGGGAATGACGGCATAAGCCAAGTTCAGCCTACCCAGCCACCCTCTCACTCGGCCGGCTTCGCTGCCGCAGCCGCTGCACGCAATCGATCCTTCTTGCTCGGCCGGCGGCCCTTGATGCCGCCGTTGTCATCGGCCACACGCACCTCCGTCGCGACGGCTTCGTCGGGTTCAAAGCCCGCCAACACAGCAGCATCCACCTGCACCGCATTGCGCTTACAGATCAACCGCCAATGCGCCTGCGATGCGGCATCGACGAAGCTCACGGCCAGCCCCTTCTCGCCAGCGCGTCCGGTGCGGCCGATACGGTGCAGGTAATCGGCCGGCGAACGCGGCAGGTCATAGTTCACCACCACCGGCAGGCGTGCGATGTCGATGCCACGGGCGGCCACGTCGGTGGCTACCAGCACCTGCAGTTCGCTGTCCTTGAACGCCTGCAGCATGCGCATGCGACGTCCTTGCGACAGATCACCATGCAGGGCCTGCGCGTTCACGCCCGCCGTGCGCAACTGGCCGGCGAGACGATCGCTGTCGCGGCGACTGCCGACAAACACCAGCACCTGCCGCCATTGCGGCTCGTCCAGCAGCGACAACAGCAGTTCGGTGCGCCGGACGGCATCGATGCGAATCGCCCGCTGCTCGATTTCCGGCTGCGCCTGCTCGCCGATTTCCACCCGCTGCGGTTCGCGCAGGCCGGCGTTGGCCAGTGATTCGATATCCGGCGGGAAGCTCGCCGAGAACAGCAATGTCTGCCTGCGCGTTGGCAGTTCGGCCAGCACCTGCCGCAGTTCATCACCGAAGCCCAGTTCCAGCAGTCGGTCGGCTTCATCCAGCACCAGCAACTGCACCTGCTTGAGCGACAGTGCGTTGTGCGCCAGCAGGTCCAACAGGCGTCCGGGCGTGGCCACCACCACGTCGGCGCCACCACGCAACGCCATCATCTGCGGATTGATCGACACTCCGCCCACGGTGCACACCACGCGCGGCTGGCGCGCCAGCTGCCGGCCAAGGGTGACGAACACATCGGCCACCTGCAGCGCGAGTTCGCGGGTAGGCACCAGCACCAGCTGCGCCAGTACACGCGGCTTGCGCGGCGGAGCCAGTACGAAACGCTGCAACGCCGGCAACACGTAGGCGGCGGTCTTGCCCGAACCGGTCGGTGCCAGCGCCACCAGGTCGCGCCCCTGCACGATCAACGGCACTGCCTGCTGCTGGATCGGCGTCGGCTGCTCGTAACCGGCCTGGCTCAACGCCTGCTGCAACGCCGGCAGCACATAGGGAGACAGCCCAAGTCGGGAGAAAGGCATTCGGAGATTCCGTGGGGCGGACAGAGAACGGGGGGCGAGTCTACGCCGTTGCCCGTGGCAGACGCGCAGACAGGCCCTGCGCCTGCAACTGCTGAAGCACGGCCTGGATGATGGCCAGGTTGTGGCCATGCCCTGAACCTTCATGCAGCAGCACGATGGCGCCGGGGGCCAGATCACGACCAATACGCGCCACAACCTTGTCCGGCTCGCAGCCCACACCATCGAACCCACGCGCGCTCCAGCCCACGCGGGCCAGGTCATGACGCTTGAGTGCCGCCCCCACAAAGGGGTTGGTCATGCCCACCACCGAGCGGTACCAGCGTGGTGGTTCGCCGGCGATGGCCGCCAATGCCTGCTGGCAGGCGCCGATCTCCTGCGCCATCCGCGCCGGCCCCAGCGCCCAGAACCGGCTCTGCGGGTGTGAATGGCTGTGGTTGCCCAGGTCATGCCCACGACGCAGCACTTCACGCACCAGCTCCGGCCGCGCTGCCGCCCGTTCGCCGACCATGAAGAAGGTGGCCTGTGCGTCGTAGCGGTCCAGCAGATCGAGGATGGGCAACGTGTCGTCGGAGGGGCCATCGTCAATGGTCAACCACACCGCCGGGCCCGGCAGGTGGCTGACCACCGGCGCATAGAAGCGACTGTTGGGCAGGAATACCGGCACCACGAACAACGCATGGCTGGCTACCAGCGCGGCCAAGCCCCAGCCCCACCCCAACTGCCACCACAGCAGCAGCACCAGCAGCTGCGAGGCGATCAACCAGGGCAGCCAGCGCCAGGGTTGGACGGGAATGCGGTGCAGGGTCTGCTGCGGGGTTTCCGGGTCAGTCATTCCCCATGATGCCATGCAGCGTAGAATCGGCCCTGTCTTCGACCACTTTCACGAGTACACGATGTCCCTGGACCCCGCCCTGCGTTCGCGCATTGAATCCATCCTCGGCGCCGACCGCGTCGTCCTGTTCATGAAGGGCCAGCCGACCATGCCGCAGTGCGGCTTCTCGGCCAAGGCTGTTGGCGCGCTGCAAGACCTGGGCGTGGAGTTCGGCCACGTCAACGTGCTGGCCGACCAGGAAATCCGTGAAGGCATCAAGGCCTACGGCGACTGGCCGACCATCCCGCAGCTGTACGTGGACGGCGAGCTGATCGGCGGCAGCGACATCATCCTGCAGATGGCCAGCAGCGGCGAACTGAGCAGCCTGCTCGGCCTGGCCGCACCGGACCGCACCCCGCCGTCGATCACCGTCACCCCGGCCGCCGTGGAAATGCTCAAGGGCGCGCTGGCCGACTCGCCCGGCGCCGCACTGCAGCTGAGCATCGACGCCCGCTTCCAGCCGAACTTCCAGCTGGCCCCGTTCGACGCCAACGCCATCGCCGCCGAATCCAACGGCCTGCGCGTGCAGTTCGACAGCGCCAGTGCGCGCCGCGCCGAAGGCATCACCATCGATTGGGTGGACGATATCCGTGGCCAGGGCCTGGCCATCAACAACCCGAACGCCCCCAAGCCGGTACAGGAACTGGACGTGCGCAGCGCCGACGACCAGCTGCGCGCCGGCAGCCTCACCGTGGTGGACGTGCGCCCGGCCGACGAACGCGCCATCGCCGCGATCAATGCACCGTTCGAGACCTTCGACGGCGACAACCGCGCCAAGCTCGAAGCCCTGCCCAAGGACACCGCACTGGCCTTCCTGTGCCACCGTGGTGGCCGCAGCGCGCAGGCGGCCGAGCAGTTCCTGGCCCTGGGCTTCACCAATGTCTTCAACATCACCGGCGGCATCGATGCCTGGTCGGAGAGCGTGGACAACAGCGTGCCGAAGTACTGATCCGGCAGCGTTGATGCGGAAAACAAGAACGCCGGCATTGCCGGCGTTTTTTGTTTGGGAATGCCTGAGGAGGCCTTTCCCGTCTCCCCAAGCCCTCAGCCCGCAAATCCGCCTTCGGCAAGAAAGTGCAGCTCTTCGGGGGTCGGAATCCGCCCCAGCACTGCGTTGCGGTGCGGGAAACGCCCGAAGCGGCGGATGATGTCGCGATGCAGCTCGGCGTACTTCAGGTATTCCAGGTCACCCAGCACCTCGAACATGGCTACCGAGCGGTCCTGGTCGGCAGGGTCTTCGGAGTGCTCGAACGGCAGGTAGATGAAGGCGCGCAGCTGCGGGGTCAGTTCCCGGTCCAGTCCCTCCTCGATGGCACGCATGGCGTAATGCCGGGCCAGCCCGTCGGTCGCATAGGAGTGCGCGCTGCCGCGGAAGCAATTGCGCGGGAACTGGTCCAGCAGGATCTGCAGGGCCAGCGCGCCTTCGGCGTCATGCAGCCATTCTTCGCAGTTGCGCCCTGCGGCATGGAAGTGCAGGTCAAGGAAACGCTGGCGGAAGGCGTCATCGAACGCATCGTCGCGCGTGAACCAAAGCTTTGGTCCAGCCGTGCGCCAGAACTCCACCACTGAATCTGCTGTTTCCATTCCTGCTCCCATCACTGCCTGTCTGCGGGCAGTACCTGCCGCTGCCGAACCTGTCGCGCCACCGACCGAGGCCCGGGCTGCTTGGGCGCTAGCTTAATAGGCCTACCCCCGGCATGGGTATGAGTAGCGGGTGAAATCAGGCGCTCCCTATGCCCTGGCGATCACGAACCGCCAACGCCGCCCGTTTTGCGATAGGGTCTTGCCCATCGACAACCGAACGGAACCTGGAGGGGGCGCCGCATGCGTATTGGAATCGTGGTGGATTCGGCCTGTGACCTGCCGGACGGATACCTGCAAGAACACAACCTGGTGCTGTTGCCGATCGCCGTGCGCATCGGCCAGACCCTGTTGCCGGACAACCGCGACGAACAAGCCACCCTGGCTTTCCTGCAAGGGCCGTTGAGTGACCAGGGCGCCGAAGCCGAGACCATCCCCTACAGCGCCGCGCAGATCCGCGAGCTGTTCCTGCAGCAACTGGTCACCGATTTCGACCAGGTGTTCTGCCTGACCATCACCCGGACCCGCAGCCCCCTGCATGACAACGCGGTGCAAGCCAGCTACGCGATTCTCAACGAATACAAACCCATTCGCCAGGCAGCCGGTCACAACTCGCCCTTCAGCCTGCGCGTGATCGACACGCAGAACCTGTTCGCGGCCCAGGCGGTAAGCGCGGTGGAGGCGGTGCGCCTGCGCGACAGCGGCGCCACCGTGCAGCAGATGCGGGAGCGGCTGGAACAGGTGGCCAGCAACGTCCACGGCTACATGGTCACCCGCGATCTGTACTACATGCGCGCCCGCGCCCGCCACAAGGGCGACCGCAGCGTCGGCCTGTTCAGCGCCGCCCTGGGCAGTGCACTGGACATCAAGCCGGTGCTGCATGGCTACCGTGGCAACACCGAGCCGGTGGCCAAGATCAAGGGCTTCGACAACGCGGTGCAGACGCTGTTCGGCTTCGTCGGCAAGCGCGTGATCCATGGCCTGATGACGCCGGTGGTATGCGTCAGTTATGGCGGGCCGCTGGAAGACCTGCGCGCCCTGCCCGGCTACCAGCAACTGCGCGAGACCTGCCAGAGCCACGGCGTGGCAGTGCTGGAAGCGGTGATGAGCCTGACCGGCATGGTCAATGTCGGCAAGGGCGCCGTGACCATCGGCTTTGCCGACGGCCCGCATACGTTCGGCGAATGACCCCGGCAACGGACACCCGGGCGCGTGGACATCACGAAAACGCCGCCCATGCCAAGCTTGGCTACCTTCTGGAGAAACCGCATGCCTGTGAACTATTCGATTTCGCTGCCTGACCCGGCCAAGGCGCGTGGCAGCGACCCCCGCCTGTCGTTCACCGCCAGCGGTGCCGAGACATTCGCCGAGCAGCTGCAGGCCGCGCTGCGCACGACCGAGTTGTTCGACCGCTGGAAGGCGGTGCAGGACGAACCCGATGACGTGGACCCCTCGCTGGCCGCCGTCGATCCACAAGCGGTGGTGACCGGCCAGCAGGCCGACCTGCGCATCAACCTGCAGGCCATCACCAGCCTGCCCGGCGACATCTTCAAGCACCGCCTGCGCCTGCTTGCCGGCACCAACTGGGAAATGCGCGACGTGCGCTGAGCCTTGAACATTCCTGTCCTGTTGTCCTGGAGCGGTGGCAAAGACGCCGCCTGGACCCTGCACCAACTTCGGCAGCGCGACGATGTACAGGTGGTCGCGCTGCTTACCACGCTCACCGAAGGCTACGACCGCTCGTCGATGCAGGGCGTGCGCGCCGAGGTACTGCAGGCGCAGGCCAACACCGCAGGCCTGCCGCTGCTGCAATCGTGGATTCCGCAGGCATGCGACAACGCTCTGTATATGCAGCGCATGACCGCCACCCTGCTTGAAGCACGGCAACGCTGGCCGGGGTTGGAGACACTGGCCTTCGGCGACCTGCTGTTGCAGGACATCCGCAACTGGCGCGAGCAGCAGTACGCCACGCTGGGCTGGAAGACATTGTTCCCGCTGTTCGGCCGCGATACCGGCAAGCTGGCACGGGAGATGATCGACGGTGGCCTGCGTGCCCATCTGTGCTGCGTGGATACGCAGCACCTGGATGCGTCATTTGCCGGACGGGCCTTCGACCATCCACTGCTGGATGCGTTGCCTGCGGGCATCGATGCCTGTGGCGAGAATGGCGAATTCCACACCTGCGTCAGCGCCGGCCCGATGTTCGGCGAGCCCATCACGCTGACGAAGGGCGAAACCGTGCTGCGTGATTCCCGGTATGCGTATACCGACTTTCTACCGGCGCGGTAGCGCCGAGCCAGGCTCGGCGGGGGCTTTGCCGGGAACACCCCAGCGGAGCATCGCTCCGCTCTACAGTGCGATCAGCGCATCGCCTTGGCGTGATGTGCGATGTGCTCGCCGATGAAGCTGCTGATGAAGTAGTAGCTGTGGTCGTAACCGGGCTGGATACGCAACTCCAACGGATGGCCCGCCGCTTCGCAGGCCGCCTGCAACAACTGCGGGCGCAACTGGTTGTCGAGGAACTCGTCCGCACCGCCCTGATCGATCAGCAGCGGCAGCCGCTCCTTCGCGTCGACGACCAGTGCCGTGGCGTCGTACTGCTGCCACGCTTCCTGATCATCACCAAGGTAGGCGGCAAACGCCTTCTGCCCCCACGGCACCTGCGAGGGCGCGACGATCGGCGAGAACGCCGAGACGCTGCGATAGCGCCCGGGGTTCTTCAACGCGATGGTCAACGCGCCATGGCCGCCCATCGAATGGCCGCTGATCGCACGAACATCGCTGGCCGCCGGATCGGCTTCCACCCAGGCCGGCAGCTCTTCGACGATGTAGTCATACATGCGGTAGTGCCGCGCCCACGGCTCACGGGTGGCATTGAGGTAGAAGCCGGCACCTTTGCCCAGGTCGTAACCGTCGGCATCGGCCACCGCATCACCGCGCGGGCTGGTGTCCGGAGCGACCAGAATGATCCCGTGCTCTGCGGCATAACGCTGTGCGCCGGCCTTGGTGATGAAGTTCTGCTCGGTGCAGGTCAGCCCGCTCAGCCAGTACAGCACCGGGCATGGGCCTTGCTCGGCCTGCGGCGGCAGGTACACGCCGACCGTCATCTCGCAGCCGAGCACTTCGGATTCGTGCCGGTAGACATCCTGCCAACCGCCGAAGCAGGCGCGGTGTTCAATACGTTCGGCCGTCACCTCAGTCACCTCTCGATGCCGACGGCAGCCGGATCTCGCAGGTCTTCAACATATCCAGGCTGCCCTTCACTTCAATGCGCGATTCGTTGGCCAGGATGCCGATGCGCAACGCATAAAACGACTCCGGGATGTCCTCGTACTCGTCAGGCGCTGCGAGCAACACACCTGTGGTAACGAAGCCCGCCTTCTTCCAGGCATGGCTCAACGACGACAGGATCGACTGATCGATCTTCACCAGGTCCTGCTCCTGCAGCCGCTCGATCGCCTCACGCCCTTCCTGGTCGTCACCCGTGCCAGCCAGCGCTGCTGCCAATACTTCTCTATTCAACATCGTACTCATCTCAGTAGTGAATGACCGAACGGATCGACTTGCCTTCGTGCATCAGGTCGAAGGCTTCGTTGATCTTTTCCAGTTCCATCGTGTGGGTGACAAACGGCGCCAGCTCGATGTCGCCCTTCATCGCGTCTTCGACCATCCCAGGCAGCTGGCTGCGGCCCTTCACGCCACCAAACGCGGTGCCCATCCACTTGCGGCCGGTGACCAGCTGGAACGGACGGGTGGAGATTTCCTGGCCCGCGCCGGCCACGCCGATGATCACGCTCTGGCCCCAGCCACGGTGCGCGCATTCCAGCGCGGCGCGCATCACGTTGGTGTTGCCGATGCACTCGAAGCTGTGGTCCACGCCCCAGCCGGTCATCTCCACGACCACCTGCTGGATCGGCTTGTCGTGATCCTTTGGGTTGACGCAATCGGTGGCGCCGAACTGCTTGGCCAATTCGAACTTGGACGGATTGGTGTCGATGGCGATGATGCGGCCGGCCTTGGCCTGGCGCGCGCCCTGGATCACCGCCAGACCGATGCCGCCCAGGCCGAACACGGCCACGCTGTCGCCCTCGGCCACCTTGGCGGTGTTGTGCACCGCGCCGATGCCGGTGGTGACGCCGCAGCCGAGCAGGCAGACGTGCTCCGGGTTGGCCTCCGGGTTGACCTTGGCCAGCGAGACCTCGGCAACCACGGTGTATTCGGAGAAGGTCGAGCAGCCCATGTAGTGGTAGATCGGCTCGCCGTTGTACGAGAAGCGGCTGGTGCCATCCGGCATCACGCCCTTGCCCTGGGTGGCACGCACCGAGGTACACAGGTTGGTCTTGCCGCTCTTGCAGAACAGGCACTCGCCGCACTCTGCGGTGTACAGCGGGATGACGTGGTCGCCCGGCTTCACCGAGGTCACGCCCTCCCCCACTTCCACCACGATGCCGGCGCCTTCATGGCCGAGCACGCACGGAAACAGGCCCTCCGGGTCGTCACCGGACAGGGTGAAGGCATCGGTGTGGCAGACACCGGTATGGGTGATCTTAACCAGCACTTCGCCTGCCTTCGGCGGGGCGACGTCGATCTCGACGATCTGTAACGGCTGGCCCGGGCCAAAGGCAACGGCGGCACGTGATTTCATGGCTTTCTCCTGCGGAATGGTGGAACGCGGCGCTGCGCGCCACGTGATTACTTGAGATAGGAACGGATAAGGCTGGACATCTCGGTCACGCGCGCGGCGCGTTGTGCTTCCGAGCGGGCGGGCTGGCCGAACTCCTCGCGCAGGTGGGCTTCCATCACCTCGGACATCAGCCCGTTGACGGCGCCACGGATCGCGGCAATCTGCTGCAACACCGGATTGCAGTCGGCGCCGGCCTCCAGTGCACGCTCCAGTGCATCGCACTGCCCCCGGATGCGCTTGACCCGGGCCAGAACCTTCTTCTTCTCTTCTGGTGAGTGCGGCATCGCGCGACCCATATCCTGTACTGGGGGATAGTATATTTTGCCGACCATCGGATTGCCATCGCCGCCACAATCTGTACGGACGGACACGACCTGTTCATCACTTGCGAACACAGCCACCCCAAACCGCGGAACGGGGGCCCGCAGGCCCGGCGATACCGCTCCAGATCCTTCGACACAGAGCCCGATGCGGGCCACATGCTTGCCGCAAAAGCTGCGGGCCGCCCCGCCGAGCAGGAAGTGGAGCACGGACATAGAATGTCCGCCTTCTTGAGCATAAGGCGCGGCTTGTGGCAGATCGAAAGTACGGAGAACCCGCGCCGGCAACCACCAGCACCGTCACCGGCGCGGATTGGTACGGCCGCGAGCTCCATCGCGAGCAGCATCAAAGCACGCTGTTTCTGGACCTGGATTTCACCGAAGGCAACAACATCGGCACGATCTTCAACGAATGCACCTTTCGGCGGGCACGCTTCAACGCCTCCATTCATCACAGTGCCGCGTTCGTGAACTGCACGTTTGTTTCATGCAACTTCTTCGACAGCCGCTTCACCGAATGCAAGGTCATGGGGAGCATGTTCGATGGTTGCCAGTTCGACCATATCCAGGTCATCGATGGCGACTGGGCCTTTGCGGGCCTGCCGGGTGCTGACCTGCGCAGGGCGAATTTTCTGCGGACGCGCCTGAGGGAAGCCGACCTGACAGGTGCAAGGTGCCAGGGAAGCTCGCTGCGTGATGTGGACTTGTCCGGCGCTTGGCTCCACAGCGCCGACTTCTCCGGCGCCGATCTTCGTGGAAGTGATCTGAGCGCCATCGAGCCGGAAAACGTCAAGCTCAAGAACGCGATCATCACCGTCGATCAAACAGTGGTCATCGCCCAGGCTCTCGGGCTGGACGTGCGCGCTTCATAAGGCAGCGCTGCATCGATGTCGCTGTCATCGCACTCATTCACCGACTGCCTTCGGCGTCGTGCGCGGCAGACTCCCACCAAGGTTCAACGTCACGCGCACCCTGAGCACGTTGCGCAGACCCTCCGATAGCATCCGGCAGGCTCACGATCTGGAGGAGCCGGCATCTGGAATGAGCGCATGCATGTGACACGCATGATGCCAGGCGCGAAGCCGTCCTGGCCTGGCAGCGGCCAATTCCAGGCGCGACGCCACATTCCGATCTCTCGCTCCAGCCCGACGCTCCGCAGGTGAAAAGTGCGGGAGAACACTAAGTAGATTAACTGAATCCAACCACGTCATATCTCCTTGCGAAGGCAAGCATCACGACTTCATGATCGGCAGACAACATCGCCGTCGAGGCAGACACCATGACCACTTTCCGCGGAATTCTGGTACTGCTCTCAGGTACGATGCTTATCGGCGGTTGCGAGCGCAGCAAGAGCCCACCGCAGCCAGGCGCAGCAGATACGACGAGTGTGAAGACCGAGGCGATCTCCACGATCCAGGTCGCGCCGCCCACGTCTGCGGCTGACATCGGCGGCACACCGCCCGGCACGGTGATGACACCCGGCTACATCGATACGGTCGGCCGCATGATCTATGTGTGGGGCTGGCCGCTGATGAACCACTACAACCGTTCGCTGGCGATGGTCGACGTGCCCGAGCCCGGGCGTAACGGCGGCATCCTGCCGGTGGCGCCACCTGGGTCGATCAGCATGCTGACCGACTACATCAAAGCCGATCAGAACTTCGTCGCCTGCCCGAACCAGGACACCGTGTACGGCGCCGGCTACCAGCACCTGGACACATTGCCCGTGGTCATCCAGGTACCGGACTTCGGCGATCGGTTCTTTGTCTATCAGATGGCCGATGCACGTACCGAGTCGTTCTGCTCCATCGGCAAGCAATACGACAGCAAACCGGGCTTCTATCTGCTGGCCGGCCCCAACTGGAAGGGTGAGGTGCCAAAGGGCATCACGGGCGTATGCCGGTCCTCGACCGACCTGGTTGCCGTGCTGCCGCGCATCTTCATGGACGATACGGCTGAAGACCGCGCCGCGGTCAAATCACTGGTCAATCAGGTCGTCCTGTATCCGCTCAACCAGTTCGACGGGAAGATGAAGACCAAGGATTGGGCGAGCACACCCAGTTTCCCGGCACCGAGCGTGAGCGGCTCGGGGGAGATGAAGTTCGTATCGCCGGAGAAGTTCTTCGATGAGTTGCCCACCATCATCAAGGGCGTTCCACCCCTGCCTGGCGAGGAGGCGCTGTACTCGACCATCAATTCGGTGCTGCAGGCCGCTGCAAGCGACCCCAAGGTAAAGGAAGGACTGGTAAAGGCGGCAGTCGCAGCTGAGAACGAAGTCATCTCGCCGCTGTTTGACTTCCGCAACAACGGAAGCCCGGTCGGAAACGGCTGGACATCGCCGTCCAATGGCGCGCAGTGGGGCTTCGACTATCTCTCACGCACGGCCTCGGCAAAGTCCAACATCTACGACAACGCCGCCAATGAAACACGCTACATCTACACCGATGTCGACCAGAACGGTGTGCGCCTGAGCGGCGCAGCAAACGCCATGTACACGGTGACCTTTCCGAAAGGACAGACGCCCCCGGTCAAGGGCTTCTGGTCATTGACCCTGTACAACAAGCACCACCTGTTCGAGCCCAACCCGATCAACCGCTTTGGCGTTGGCACCAAGAACAAGGACCTCAAGCCGAACGATGACGGCTCACTCACGCTCTACATCCAGCACGCTTCGCCAGGGCCAGACAGGGCAAGCAACTGGCTGCCGGCACCGGCCGACGAGTTCTCGCTCTACATAAGGGCGTACTGGCCGGATGCGGCGATCATCGAGCGGACCTGGAGCCCGCCGGCGGTGACCAGGACGCAATAGACACAAGGCTCTCGCACCTGCCTTTTCCCGCGCGGTTTTCGCGTGCGTTGATGCTCGCAGAAGGTGCCGGATTGGACGGCACCTCCTCTCCTCGAACGGGACTATCTTCCCGGGCCGACGGATGCGGCGTCGTTGATCTTCTGCATGACGGCGTCCACGTTGAAGCTGGCCGGCTTCTGTCGTGGCGGGAACTCCTTGAACGACCCCAGCCACTTGGCCACGATTGCCTGTCCCGGCGCGATGAAGAACAACTGGTTGGCGGTCGCAAACTGGTTGCCCGCCTGATCGCTCGCCTCGAAGGGGTCCGCGCGCAGATTGAACGTCAACGGTATGCGCATGCTTTCGAAGCCACGCCGCCAGATATCGATTCCGGTGTGGTTCTGCACCACGAAGTTCAGCTTGATATGCCTCACGCGAATGCCGAACAGGTCGCCATCGTCACCCCAGTAGACGAACTCCTGTCGCGGCCATTGGTCTGCTTCGCGCTTGCCCGGCTCGACCATTCCCTCCGGCGGACGCGGGCCGTTCTTGTGCCCCTTGAATGCATCGATCAGGTTGTACCCATCCAGATGCACCTTGAAGGTCTTGCCGTTGGCCTTGTAGCTGCCCTTGAGGCATTTCTCCTTGACGTCCGGGTCGCCTGCCGCGGCAGCAAAGGTGACCATCAGGTCCTCATGCGCGCAGACATCGTTGATCACCGAACCCGGCGCGATGACGCCCGGCCAGCGGATGACGGCCGGCACGCGATAGCCGCCCTCCCAGTTGGTCGCCTTCTCGCCGCGAAATGGCGTCTGACCACCATCCGGGTAGCTCATGACCTCGGCGCCATTGTCGGTGGAGAACATCACGATGGTGTTGTCAGCGATGCCGAGCTCATCAAGCTTGTCGAGAAACTGGCCGACGAAACCGTCCAGCTCGACCATGCCATCCGGATACAGGCCCAGGCCCGTGACGCCCGCCGATGCCTCTTTCAGATGGGTCCACACGTGCATCCGCGTGGTGTTCATCCAGCAGAAGAACGGCTGGTCGGCTTTGGCCTGGCGTTCGATGAAATCCAATGCGGCAGCAGTGAACTCCTCGTCCACCGTCTCCATGCGCTTCTTCGTCAACGGCCCGGTGTCTTCGATCTTCTGCTTGCCAACCACGCCCCAGCGCGGCTCATCGTTCTTGTCATCCTTGTCGGTGGCCCATGCCTTGAGCACACCACGAGGACCGAAGGCAGCCTTGAACCGGGGGTCTTTCGGGTACTGCGGATCCTCAGGCTCCTCTTCCGCATTCAGGTGATAGAGATTTCCGTAGAACTCCGAGAACCCATGCACCGTCGGCAGGAACTTGTTCTTGTCGCCGAGGTGGTTCTTTCCGAACTGCCCGGACACGTAGCCCAGCGGCTGCAGAATCTCGGCGATGGTCGGATCTTCAGCAGCAATGCCGATATCCGCGCCCGGAAGACCGACCTTGGTCAGGCCCGTGCGAATCGGGCACTGCCCGGTGATGAAGGCAGCGCGACCTGCGGTGCAGCTCTGCTGCCCATACCAGTCGGTGAACAGCGCACCCTCGTTGGCAATGCGATCGATGTTAGGGGTCCAGTACCCCATCATGCCGCGGTGGTAGCAGCTGGGATTCATCCAGCCAACATCGTCGCCCCAGATCACCAGAATGTTCGGCTTCTTGTTCGAAGACATTGCCGCAGTCCTCCAGGATGGAAGCGGGTAGCGTCTCAAACGTGGGAAGTGGTGTCGTCAGCAAAACTACTGGAGCCGGCCCGCTGGGCAGGTATTGAAATCATCAAGCCAGGCCATCCTGCGCAGATACCTGCTTCAGGCCGCTCGGTGCCCTGGTCACAAGCGTTCATGAGCCAGGCCGGAATCAGGCTGTGCCGTGAAGCCGCTTCGGCATGAATCAATTGTCAGACCTGTTAACCCGACAAGCTCGACGGAACAATGCCGGACAGGCGGGTGCCTGAGTCAAGGACGCATGCCTGTGGACTTTCGTGGCTCGACAAACTGCCAGGCCCAGGCGCAACGCCTGACCCGACCCCCACGGCATGGGAGGCACGACGGTGCGCTGCACACCAGCGAACGCGTCCCGTGCGCCGCGAGCTACTTCAGCGACTACGCCGCCTCAGCACCCACGCAACACGCCCACGGACCCATCACTCAGGGACGGGCTCGTCGTTGCCCTGCGCCGTCGTGCGACTTTGCACGAACTCCGGGAAGGTCTCCGCCAGCGGCTTCTTGTCCGGCAGGATGTAGAACACCCCACCCCGCTCGAAGGTCGGAGCGATGATCTGCTCGTAGAAGTCGGGCGGGACGTTGATGCAGCCGTGAGTGATGCGGTTGTCGTCCGGTGCAGGCGATGCAAGGCGTTCGACGCGCCGCTCGGCCGGGACACCAGTGGCCGTCGGGTGAATGGAGACCGCGGAATCGTAGTCCACCCACAGCACGCGCCCTGCATCGATTGATGGGCCGAAGCCGCCCACAAAACGACCGGCAGGCGTCGTGCGATCCCGGCCCGGAATTTCGCGAAGCGCGAGGCCAGCGATGCCAGGCGCCGTGTGATCGCCGACCGCCGAGCCAAAGAGCCCAGGCACCGCGCCGCGAAGCCGGCCATCCCCGCCGAACACAAGTATCTGTGCAGCGGCCTTGTCGATGACCGCGAACGGATAGCCCTGGCTGTCCCCGCTTGCGACCACCCAGCCCGCGAGCTCGATCACCGTGTCGGACACTTCCTGGCCTTGCGGAAGCTGGTCAACCTCGGCCACCGGTTGCGCGATAGCCTCCTGGGCGTTGGCCACGTCGGAGTTCCAGAACGCCAGCGCCAACAAGAGTGCGCCATTAGCGACAAGGATCGCAGGGTGTATGCGCGTATTGATAAGAACAGTTCCTAGCAACGAAGACTGGGTAAAGCAAAGACGCCGGTGACCAGCAAAGGCCACCGGGTCTGGAGTTCAAACCATTTTGTGCAAGAGCACTTAACCGCGCGGTACGCGACGTGGTGACGCTTCAAGACTCTGGACGCGGCTTTCGATCTGATCCAGCCGCTGGTTGGCCTGCTGTGCGGACTGGTTGGCCGATTCGGCACTCTGGGCTGCGCCCTGCACCTTCGTATCGAGCTGATCCAGGCGTGAGTTGATCGTTGCAAACTCTTCTTTATAGGTGGCGCAGCCACCAAGGCCCAAGGTGGCAACGAGGGCCACGCCGAGCGTACGCACCATGTTTTGTTTGGACAGAATCATTCCAATGCTCCTTCGTATGGGATCTCGGAGGTACTTTTTGCCATCGAGATGATGACGCTGCAATGCGTAGATGGACTGTGAAGATGAAGCAATTCGTGATAGCGACGACCTGAATCCATCAACTTTCACCAAAACTCAACTGATCTGATCGACCCGCGCAGCCTATCCGCTGTCGATGCGCGTCGGCCCTGGTGAAGTCGACATTGATAAGCGAGTCGCTGTTTCACCGACTGATCCTCCGCCGCGCCGCAACGCCTCAATTTATGCGCGAAACAGCTGTTTAGATTCCTCCTCTGTGTCTGAACGTTCGCCCTGATCCATCCAACATCACTCCAACGCTGTGCGCGCAATGTCCACTGCGGGTAACAGGCATCCGCCAGAAGCAACGGAATCCTGCCAGGAGCCAACACTTCCAATGCTGCACTCATGTCCGGAATTGATCAGAAGCCGATGAAGACACAAAGCACATGAGCGTTCGATGACTCAGCAATGGTGATGAGACCACACGCGTCCACGTCTGCTCCTCGATGTGCATGATTTTCCTGCGTGGGGTCGCACACCAGAACAGATTGACGCGCCGGCACCGGCATGCCGATCAGACCGACTGGATCGTCCGCATGAGAACGCTTCCATCATGGTGAAACAACACTGGATTTCACCGGATCAGCCGCCCTCTTCCTGCGCCTTTCCCGACGCCGACGTTCGCCTCCCACACATGACCTGACACTCACCTGCAAACCAGCCACGCCGGCTGCGGAGAGGATGGCTGCCAGGTTCGGCAGCACATCCGGACAGAAGGCGGCAGGGTCGACGCCGGGCGGAATGTGAAGGTCTGCGGGTACACAGTGTTAGGATGCACAGCACAGACACCGTCTGTCTCGCGCGCCCTGTGCAGCTGCCTTGATGGTTGCCCACTCCGCTCCCTTTCATGCGTCAACCGTCCCGATACCGGGGCGGTCGCTCGGCGGGAGTGCGCTATGCCCGGTTATTCGACACGCAATGAGAAGGTCACCATTGGTGGCCAGATGTACCTGCTGCGCGTCCTCAGCGACAAACAGCAATTCAGTGATCCCGATGGTCATGGAGCACGCCTTGGTATCTCCTCGGCACAATGGAGCCTGTTCGGCCAGCTGTGGCCATCCGGTCGTCTACTCGCCCAGGCCATGTCCCGCTTTGATATCGAAGACAAGCGGATCCTCGAGCTGGGTTGCGGCATCGGGTTGGCCAGCCTGGTGCTGATGCAGCGAGGCGGCAACGTGGTCGCTTCCGACATACATCCACTGGCCGAACCATTCCTTGCCTACAACGCCGCCCTGAATGCTTTGCCGGCCGTGCACTATCGTCAGCTGCGCTGGGATCGGGAGCTGCCATCGCTGGGCACGTTCGATCTGATCATTGCCAGCGACGTTCTCTACGAGCAAGGCCATGCCGCACTGATGGCCGAAGTCATACGGCGCCATGCCAAGCCCAGAACGGAGGTTGTCATCACCGACCCCGGCCGCGGCAACAGCGCACGCTTCAGCCGAGCGCTGGGATTGCAGGGTTTCGATCTCAAATCGACCCGCTGCCGGCTGAATGATGCGGATGTGGAGCCTTTTCGCGGCCAGCTGCTGCACTACTCACGTGACGTGGAAGCGGTGGCCAGATGAACCGCGTAGAGCGCGAGAAGAAAGCCAGGATCACCTGCGCTGCATGCGACTCCCTTTGCTGCCAACTGACCGTGGTGCTGGAAGAAAGGGACACCATACCGGCGCACCTGACCACCCGTTTGCCCAGTGGCCTTCACGTCATGGCCAAGGATGAGGACGGCTGGTGCGTGGCCCTGGACGGACAGCAGATGAGATGTCGCATCTACGCCAGCAGGCCAATCGTGTGCAGATCATTTGTCATGGGCGGCCCCTACTGCAGGGCCGAGCGCGACGAGCATGCACGGCAGAAAGATCGCACCATCGCGTTGCAACTTACCTGAGGACATGACCATGGCCACACCACCGCGCAAGACCGGCTCGATGCCTGCGGGAAAGACCAGCTCCAGCTCCATCTCCGGCTCTCACCTCCAGCAACGCAATCTGAGCCGTGAGCGCATGGCCGAAGACATGGCGGCTTTCAGCAGCGCCGGTGGAAAGATCGAGGTGCTTGGCAACACGCCGTTCCGCACCAAACCAAGCCCCGAAAAGCCCGCTGCTGCCAGTGACAAGACGTCCAACGCCAGCGGAAGCCAGGCTGACAAGGGCAGATCACACAAACGCCAGGGATGATGTCGACCCCGTGGCCGAGTTCTACATATGGCCGCCGGTAGACGCGCGCCCAGGTCAGTACCGGCCTTCATCACGCCAATGCCATCCGCCATCGGCGTTGCAGGGTTTTCATCGGATACCAGACGCCGACCGTGTCCTGGGGCTTGCAGGCACGACGGCCTCAGCGCTTCCTGCTGGACGGCTCGCGGCCAGAGGTTGGCCACTCGGCCCCGAGCTGTTCTCCGGCCCAGCGTCAGCTGCACGGCTGCTTGTCGCATCACATGCAGTGCTTCCTCTGCCGGCCGGCTGCGGGTTTTCCTGGCTCAGTGGACGTTGGCATTCGTACCAGCGCTGCTGAACCCGCATTTCCTCCGGCCCAGCCAACCATCCGTGCCCTTCATGCCCGGCGCGTTCAATGGCGATGGTTGTGCCCCCCGTCCAGGAACAGCAACTTCCGAGCCATTCCGGCAATGCAGAGCGCATTACCGGCCCGGACATGCCGGCATCGGCAACCATTGGGGATACGCTTCTGCTCTCGTTCCCGGACGTCTCCTTGCATGAGCAACGCCGCGTGCTTCTTGGAACGGGATGACCGCTTGCTGTTGCAACGTTAGGAACACCAGCTTCACGACGCGCGGCGACCATCGGCAGGAAATCTGTCACGTGCATCACTCAGCGCTGCACCGCCGGCACCTCGGGCGAGATGATCAACTGGTTGATGCGACGCAGGGCGCTCTCCAGCTGTCGCCGGTTGCTCGCCTGGCCCAGTGACAGGCGGAAGCCACGCCCGTGTTCCGAGCGGTCGGGGCGGAACGCCGATGAAGGCGATATCGCCAGGCCCTGCAACTGCGCCGCGCGCACGAAAGTAGCGTCCGTCCATGGCTCGGGCACCGTGCACCACGCGTGCAGGCCTGTCGCCTGTGCCTTCAATGACGGAGCCAGCAGATGCCCGGCCAACGCGGTGCGTTCACTGGCCTCGGCCAGCACCTGTTTGAGCAGTGCATGCGCCGAACCGTCCAGCAGCAGCTGACTGACCATGGCCATCACCAGCGGGTGACCCATCAGGCAGATGGAACGCAGGGCGGAAGCGAGTGCTTCGGCATGGCGCGCCGAAGGGCATTGCACGAAGGCCGTGCGCAGGCCGGGACTGATCGCCTTGGACAGCGTGGACACGTAGTAGACGTGGTCCGGTGCCAACGCAGCGATGGGCACGGGCTTGCCGGCGTCGTGGTGCCAGTAAGGGTCGTCCTCGATGGCCAGGATGTCCCGGCGTTGCAGCACGCGCGCGAGATCGGCCCGGCGTTGCGCTGGAACCGTCAGCGCGGTCGGGTTGTTGCAGGTGGGATTGAGGTAGACCACACGTGCGCCAGTTTCGCTTGAAAGGCGTTCAAGCGCGTCCGGGCACATGCCGTGTTCGTCGCCACTCACCGGCAGCAGACGCCGGCCCAACGACTTTGCCACCTGCAGCAGGCCCGGATACACGAGGTGATCGCAAAGGATCGCATCGCCTTCATGGGTCTGGCTGATGAGGATGGAAGCCAGCGCGAACTGCGCGCCCTCGGCGACCACCAGCCTTGCTTCGACAACATTGCCCAGCATCGGCTGCAACCAACTCGTGGCCGCGTGTCGATCGGTGGGACTGCCGCCGGTGAGATGGTAGGTCATCAGATTGGGCGCATTGCTGCGTGCGAGCACCGCAGCAGCAGCACGTCGCAGCACATCGTTCAACGCGGTGGCATCGGGCACCGGCGGCACGTTCATGCTCAGGTCCACCGGTTGCCCGAACGCGGCCTTGGGCGGCGCGATGAAACTGCCCTGCGGTCCGCGTGCTTCGATCAACCCACGCCTGCGCGCTTCATCGAAGGCACGCGTCACCGTGGTCAGATCGATGCCCAGCTGCTTTGCCAATGCACGCTGCGATGGCAGACGATGGCCCGGCACCAACTCGCCCATGTTCATGGTGCGCTCGATGCTGCTGACGATGCGCAGATAGATCGGGCCGCTGCTGGCCAGCGCGCTGTCTATCCAGCTCACCACGCACCTTCGCATGGGTTGTGCAGGGCTGCGACAAACTGTCGCGCCATGTAGGGAAGATGTCGGGCGCTATCGTTTGCATCAGCGGCGGGTGCCTGCTCACAACCATCGGTCGGTTGGAGTGGGTGCCCGCTGTTCTTTTGGCGCGGACAAAAAGTCCACGCATGATCGGATGCTTGCAGGTTCATGACGTGGAGATCAACCGCCCTTCTGCCAGCGGCAGTAGCAGCCAACGGCAAGCAGGCCACGCGGACGCACGGTCTGCCCATCGACAAGCTTGTCGAGAATGGGCTCAACGAAACTGTTGGCCGAGTTGCACACCATGCCGATGCTGTACGGGCCGGCGTAGGCCAGATGACCATCGCGGTCCCAGATGGCGACCGCAGGACTGGCGGGTATCTGCTCGACGCCCTGGATTGTCGGCAGCTCTTTCAAGCGGCCTTGCAGGTAATCCGGCAGCTCGCCTTCCGTACCAGGCCGGCGCACCGCATAGAAGTCGATGCCGGCACGGCGATACATCGTGGTCAGGTAACTCAGGTGCGCGCCGGTTTCGCGGTTGCAGACCGTGCAGGCCGGGTCCCAGAAATGCACCACGCGGATGCGTCCCGTTGCACCGGCCAGTTCGGCCGGCAGCTTGAGCTGGGTGTCGTCGAACACGATGGCCTGCTCGGCAAAACTGGCCTGCTCGCTGAAACCGAAGTACTGCCATATCGCCACCGCAACGACAGCCATGACCACGCAGCCTGCCGCGATCCACAGCCGCATCCAGCGCCGCCGCGACGGCGCGCCGCCGTGCGTGCTCACGTGGCGGCATCCGGGCCGAACTTGTGCACGTACTGCTCGTGCATCTCACGGCACGAATCGGCCTGGGCACGGCGGTAGATTTCGGTGCGCTCCGGGTCACGGCTGCGTTGCCAGCACTGCGCGATGGCCGCCTGCTCGCTGGCCTGCACGCTGGCCGTCTGTGGCCGGGAGCAGACATACACCAGCGAGCCCAGCGCCAGGACGATGAAGCCCCCGCAGCCCAGCATGACCAGATGAAACCTCAGCTTTTCCCGACGCACACCGACACCCACAAATCCATACAAGATTTGCAATGTATCATTTTTGTATGGATTTCGTCGGGAAGCTCCGGACGCGGTTAGACGATGACGTTGGTCCGCGTCTCAGGCGCAGCGGAGATAACTTCGGTGAGCTTGGTCAGTGCGGACGCCAGGCTGTGCTGGTCCACCGCCCCGCCCAGCGACAGGCGGATGGCGTTGCCGGCCTGCTCCTCGATGCTGAAGGCCTCGGAGCTGGCGATGCCCAGCCCCTGCGCCTGCGCCGACTGGATCAGCCGGTATTGATCCAGCCGCGGCGGCAGCGGCAGCCACACGTGCAGGCCGGTCGGGTGCGCCTGGTACGGCGCCGGCAGGATGCGGGCGGCGATCTGCTGGCGCTGGCGCAACTCCTGCTGGAAGCGGCGCACCATCTCGTCGGCCTGGCCGCTGCGGATCCAATGCGAGGCCACCGCCACCATCGACTGGGTCGGCATCAGCGCGATCGAGCGCAGCGCATCGAGCAGCGGCTCCATCGGCTCGCCCGGCGGGATCACCAGGTAGGCGGTGCGCAGGCCCGGGGCCAGGCACTTGGACAGGGTGGAGACGTAGTAGACGGGCGCTTCCGGGCGCGACTCCACGGCCAGCGGCGGCGCGGCATCGGCGGCCAACAGCCAGTACGGGTCGTCCTCGACCACCGCCACGCCGTGGCGCCGGGCAATGGCCAGGATGGCCGCCCGACGGGCCTGCGACATGGTTGCCGTGGTCGGGTTCTGGATGGTCGGTATCAGGTAGATCAGGCTGAGCTTGCGCAGCTGGCAGGCTTCTTCCAGCGCCTCCGGCAGCATGCCCTCATGGTCCATGGCGATGGGCGCGATGCCCCGCTGCAGCACGCGCGCGGCGGCCAGCAGGCCCGGATAGGTGAGCTGCTCGGCGGCGATCACGTCGCCCGGCTGGGTCTTGGCCAGCAGGAGGGCGCATAGCGCGGCCTGCGCGCCGGGGCAGATCACCACCCGCTCGGCCGACACCGCGCCCAGGATCGGCGCCAGCCACTGCACGGCGGCGGCCCGGTCGTCACGGGAACCGGCGCCGACGTGATAACTCATCAATTCGCCCTGCCCCAGCTGCTGGCTGAGCTGCTGGAAGCCCCGCTCCATGCTCTGCGCGAACGGGCTGCTGCCCAGCAGCGGCGGGATGTTCATGCTCAGGTCCACCGAAGTGGCGCTGTTGCCGGCCGACATGGCAATGAAGGTGCCGCCCGCGCCCTGTGCGTCGAGCAGGTCGGACTGGCGCAGCTCGGCATAGGCACGGGTGACGGTGGTCAGGTCCACGCCCATCAGCTGGGCCAGGTCACGCTGCGGCGGCAGCCGGTCGCCGGGCTGAAGCACGCCATCGTCCACGGCCTCGCGCACCTGCTGGGCAATCTGCAGGTACAGCGGGCCAGTGCCCTCGGTGAAGGGACGGACCCAGGTCCGGTTGGGCTTTTTCAGGCGTCGGCCAGCGGCAGGTTGCTGCATCAGGGAAATCCTTCCATGCGTTGTACGTGCATCAACCCATACAATGCTGTATCTTGTATGGGCTTGACTGGATCGGCAATCCTTTTGTAGGCGCCGCCGTACGGACAGTGTAGCCGCTCCCCGCCCGTGTATCGGGCGCTGGCAGTCCCCGGTCAGCAGCTCCTTCAACAGGGTCGACCTTCAATGAATATCTGCTGGAAACGCATCCGCCCAGCGCTGGCCGCTTTGGCATGCGTGGGATTGGCTGGCTGCAACTGGGTACTGCTGGACTCCAAGGGCGACGTGGGCATTGCCCAGCGCGACCTGATCATCATCTGCGTCGCGCTGATGATGATCGTGGTAATACCGGCCATCGTGCTGACCTTCGTGTTCGCGTGGAAGTACCGCGCGGGCAACACCAAGGCCAAGTACATCCCCGAGTGGGCGCATTCGACCAAGGTGGAGATCGTGGTCTGGGGCGTGCCGTTGATCATCGTCGCCATCCTGGCGGTGATCGTGTGGAAATCCACGCACGAGCTTGACCCGTACAAGCCGCTGGATATCCCCGGCGAGCCGCTGCATGTGGAAGTCATCGCCACCGACTGGAAGTGGGTGTTCGTCTACCCCGACCTGGGCATTGCCACGGTCAACCAGCTCAACTTCCCGGCCGGGCAACAGCTGGCGTTCGACATCACCTCCAACTCGACGATGAATACCTTCTTCATCCCGCAGCTGGGTGGGCAGATCTACGCGATGGCCGGCATGCGCACGCAGCTGCACCTGGTCGCCAACGAGCCGGGCAAGTTCGACGGCATGTCGGGCAACTACAGCGGCCACGGCTTCTCCAACATGAAGTTCATCGCCACCGCGATGACCAATGAACAGTTCGACGCATGGGTCGCCGAAGTACGCACCTCGCCCGACCAGCTGAGCTTCGACGAATTCAAGCGACTGGCCGCGCCCACCCGCAAGGAACCGGTGCGCCACTTCGCCACGGTCGAACCGCTGCTGTTCAAGAAGGTCATCGACCAGTTCATCGGCGTGGGTGAGAACACCGCGGCCACATCGGGCCATCACGCAGAAACCAAGGCCTCCCAGGAGTAATGAACATGTTCGGTAAGTTGACGTGGGATGCCGTGCCATTGCACGACCCGATCGTCGTGGTGACATTGGCGGGCATGGTGCTCGGCGGCATCGCACTGCTCGCTGCGGTCACCTATTTCAAACTGTGGGGCGTGCTCTGGCGCGACTGGTTCACCACGGTGGACCACAAGAAGATCGGCATCATGTATGTCGTCGTCGCGCTGGTGATGCTGGTGCGCGGCTTTGCCGACGCACTGATGATGCGCGCGCAGCTGGCCGCCGCCGGACCCGGCAGTGATGGCTTCCTGCCACCCGAGCACTACGACCAGATCTTCACCGCGCATGGCGTGATCATGATCTTCTTCGTGGCCACCCCTTTCGTGGTGGGCCTGATGAACATCATCGTGCCGCTGCAGATCGGCGCGCGCGACATGGCATTCCCGTTCCTCAATGCCTTCAGCTTCTGGATCTTCGTGGTCGGCGCTGCGCTGATGATGATCTCGCTGGGCGTTGGCGAATTCGCGATGACCGGTTGGGTGGCATATCCGCCGCTGTCGGGCATCGAGTTCAGTCCAGGCGTTGGCGTTGACTACTACATCTGGGCGCTACAGGCCTCCGGTGTCGGCACCCTGCTGACCGGCGTCAACCTGTTCATCACCATCCTTCGCATGCGTGCGCCGGGCATGACGCTGATGAAGATGCCGGTGTTCACCTGGACCGTGCTGGTCACCAGCGTGATCATCATCGCAGCCTTCCCGATCCTGACCGTCGCACTCGGCGCGCTGACGCTTGACCGCTACCTGGACTTCAACTTCTACACCAATGACCTGGGTGGCAACCCGATGATGTACGTCAACCTGGTGTGGGCCTGGGGCCACCCGGAGGTGTACATCCTGGTACTGCCGGCGTTCGGCATTTTCTCGGAAGTCACCGCGACGTTCTCCCGCAAGAAGTTGTTCGGCTACAAGTCGATGGTGGGTGCGACACTGGCCATCGGCATCCTGTCGTTCGTGGTGTGGCTGCACCACTTCTTCACCATGGGTTCCGGCGCGAGCGTCAATGCCTTCTTCGGCATCATGACGATGATCATCGCGATTCCGACTGGCGTGAAAATCTTCACCTGGCTGTTCACCATGTACGGCGGCCGCGTGGAGTTCAGCGTGCCGATGCTGTGGACCATTGCCTTCCTGGTGACCTTCACCATCGGCGGCATGACGGGCGTGCTGCTGGCCATTCCGGGTGCGGACTTCCTGCTGCACAACAGCCTGTTCCTGGTTGCCCACTTCCACAACACCATCATCGGTGGCGCGCTGTTCGGCTACCTGGCCGGCTTCGTCTACTGGTTCCCGAAGGTGTTCGGCTTCACCCTCAACGAGCGTCTGGGCAAGTGGTCGTTCGCCTGCTGGGTGATCGGCTTCTATCTGGCCTTCATGCCGCTGTACATGCTCGGCTTCATGGGCATGACCCGGCGCATGAACCAATACGACAACCCGGCGTGGACGCCATACCTGATCGCCGCCTTCATCGGTGCTCTGTTCGTGTTCGCGGGCATCATCCTGATGCTGGTGCAGATCTACGTCAGCGTTCGCGATCGCAAGAAGAACCAGGACGTCACCGGCGACCCGTGGAATGCGCGCACGCTGGAATGGGCAACGCCCTCGCCGCCGCCGTTCTACAACTTCGCCGTGGTGCCCAAGGCCGACCAGCTGGATGCCTTCCACGAAGCCAAGAAGGAAGGCCTGCCACCGCCACCTAAGACGTACGCGCCGATCCACATGCCACGCAACACCGGCGTGCCGCTGATCCTCAACATCTGGATCCTGGTGCTGTGCTTCGCGTTGATCTGGCACATCTGGTGGCTGGCCGGCGCGAGCTTCGTGGCGATGATCGTCACCTTGATCGTGCGCTCCTACGACGAGGACGTGGACTACTACGTCAGCGCCGATGAAGTGGCCAAGATCGAGAAACAACACCAAAGCAAGCTCAAGCAGCACGGGGTGATTGCATGAACCTGATGTCCAACACCGTGGTCACCACCGAGCAGGTGAGCGACCACGCCCATGACGACCATGGGCACGAACAGGGCGGCATGAAGGTCTTCGGCATGTGGGTGTACCTCATGTCCGACCTGGTGCTGTTCGGCTCGCTGTTCGCCTCGTATGCAGTGCTCAGCAACGCATACGCCGGCGGCCCGACCGGCGCGCAGCTGTTCTCGCTGCCGTTCGTGATGGTCGAGACGTTCCTGCTGTTGTTCTCCAGCATCACCTACGGCCAGGCCGTGCTGGCGATGCACCGGCAGAACAAGCAGGCGGTGCTGGCATGGCTGGGCGTCACCTTCGCGCTCGGCGCCGGCTTCATCGGCATGGAGCTATATGAGTTCAACCACCTGATCCACATCGGCGCCGGCCCGACCACCAGCGCGTACCTGTCGGCGTTCTTCGCGCTGGTGGGCACGCACGGCCTGCACGTGGCCAGCGGCCTGATCTGGATGGCGGTGGTGATGCACCAGGTGCATCGCCGCGGCCTCACCCCGACCAATGTCACCCGCATTTCCTGCCTGAGCCTGTTCTGGCACTTCCTGGACCTGGTCTGGATCTGCGTCTTCACCTTTGTCTATCTGATTGGAGTGTTCTGACCATGTCCGATATCGATACGTCCCGCGCCGGTGGTGGACATGGCTCGACCCGCTCCTACCTGATCGGCTTCGTGATCTGCGCGGTGCTCACCGTCATCCCCTTCATGCTGGTGATGAACCCGGTGTTGTCGCGGCCGCTGACGCTGTTCCTGCTGGTCGGCTTTGCCGTCGTGCAGATCATCGTGCAGCTGGTGTACTTCCTGCACATGAACCGCTCCTCGGAGGGCGGTTGGAACCTGGCCAGTTTTGTTTTCACCCTGGTCATTCTTTTCATCGTGGTCGCGCTCTCCATCTGGATCATCTGGAGCATGCACTTCCACATGATGGTCAACTGATGCACACGCACGGGCTGGCAGGCAACTGCCGGCCCGTGTCGCGTGCGTTGGCAGGCCATCCCTGCATCGATAGAGCCATGTCCCGTTATCGCTCCCCCGCCATTCGTCTTGCCGCCCTGGCACGCAAGCTTCGTCTCTCCACTGTCCTCGTCGCCGCCGCCAGCGTGCTGTTGGTTGCCTGCGCGGCCAAACCCAAGGTGGATTTCTACGGCAAGGACATCGCCTGCGAAGAACTGGGCCAGCACTGGACGCTGCCCGACAGCAGCGGCGTCACCCGCTCGCCCACCGACTTCCACGGCAAGGTCACCTATCTGTTCTTCGGCTTCACCAGTTGCCCGGACGTGTGTCCGACCACGATGGTCGAGCTCAATCGTGTGAAGCATCTGATGGGCTCGGATGCGGACAACCTGCAGGTGGTATTCGTCACCGTCGACCCGGCACGCGACACCCCGGCCGTCGCCGAGACGTATGTGAAAGCCTTCGACCCCACCGCAACCGCACTGATCGGTAACGATGCACAGCTGGCAGCAATGGCGTCATCGTTCAAGGCGTTCTACGAACGCGAGGACGGCAGTTTGCCGGGCACCTACACCATGACCCACACCTCGGGTGGCTACGTGTTCGACCGCCAGGGCCAGCTGCGTTTGTTTGCACCGTTCGGAATGCCTGTGGAACAGCTGTTCTCCGACGTCCAGCGGCTGACGCTGGAACCGAAACTGCCTGTTGGCCAGCAGCGATCACCGGGCTGCAGGGTAACGGCGTCGGGCTGAGTCGAGCGGATGCGTGCTCAACCGATGACCTGAGCACGCATCGACACGCTGCCCCGATCAAGCGGCGGCGTTCCGGCATGAATCGTGCCAGTCGATGCACTTCCGCCGCGTCTTCGCACCGGGGCAGCAGCGCACTGTTACATGCTTGAAACACTCTGCCGCCGCCCCTGCAGCGACTTTCACGCCGCCGTATCAACGGCCGGCTTTTCCAGCGCTATCGTCGCGCCTGTCCGTCACGGAGAGGCCATGATGATCCGCCGCCCCCTGCTCCTGCTGCTGCCCTCGGCGCTGGCCGTGGCCCTGCTTGCGGGTTGTGATTCAGGCAAGCAGAAAACCGCCGATGCTCCGGCCGACGTCGGCGCAGCCGAGCTGCCGCTGTTTGAGACCTTCGGCGATCTGCATCGCGACGTTGCCACACGCGTGCCAGCAGCGCAGCGCTACTTCGACCAGGGCCTGCGGCTGGCCTACGGCTTCAATCACGAAGCCGCCGGCCGCGCCTTCGCCGAAGCGGCACGGCTGGACCCGCAATGTGCAATGTGCGTGTGGGGCCAGGCGCTGGTACTGGGGCCGAACATCAACCTGCCGATGGACCCGGCCGCGGCCAGCCAGGCCACCACGCTTGCCGCACGCGCGGCGTCACTGGCCGGCAATGCCCGTCCAGTGGATCGTGCTTTGATCCAGGCGTTGCAGACGCGCTACGCCGATCCCGCACCGGAGGATCGCAAGCCACTGGATCGCCGCTATGCCGATGCGATGGCGCGCGTGGTCGCCGAGTTCCCCGACGATGACGATGCCGCCACGTTGTACGCCGAAGCGCTGATGGACCTCTCGCCATGGGCGTACTGGAATGCGGACGGCTCGCCGGCGCCGTTCACGCCAACCCTGGTCGGTGAACTGGAACGCGTGCTGGCGCGCAATCCGCGCCATATCGGTGCGATGCATTACTTCATCCACGCCATCGAGGCCTCGCCTGAACCGCAGCGTGGTGAGCCGCATGCAGATGCGCTGGCCGCGCTTGCGCCCGGTTCCGGGCATCTGGTGCACATGCCGGCGCACATCTACATCCGCGTTGGCCGCTACCACGACGCCACCCTGACCAATCTTGCCGCCACCACCGCCGACAAGGATTTCCTTGCGGTGTGCCGTGGCAGCAACGGCGTCTACCCGCTGGGTTACGTGCCACACAACTGGCACTTCGCCGCCATGACCACCGGCCTGACCGGCTCGCGCACGCTGGCATTGCAGGCGGCCAAGCAGACCGCCGAGCGCGCCGATCATGCCGCGATGGGCGAAGCGCCGATGCAGTTCATGCAGCAGTTCGTGGTGACGCCATTGCTTACCCAGGTCCGCTTCGGCGACTGGGACGCGATCCTGTCCGACACAACCCCACCGCCGGCCCTGCCCTACCCGACCGCGATCGGTCATTTCGCACGCGGCATGGCCCACGTGCGCAAGGGCGCATTGGCCGATGCCGCACGCGAAGCCGATGCCTTGCATGCCATCGCGGTGAACCCTGCAATGGCGCAGGTCAGCTTCTTCGACATCAACCACGCCGACGGCGTACTGAAAGTGGCCGACGCGCTGCTGCACGGCGAGTTGTTGCAAGCACAGGGCAAGCAGGCAGAAGCCATCGCCGCATTGCGCCAAGCCGCCGCCGCCGAGGATGCCCTGGCCTACAACGAGCCGGCCGACTGGCCGCTGCCCGTTCGCCCCTACCTGGGCGCCGCGCTGCTGGAAGCCGGCGATGCCAAGGGCGCCGCAGATGCCTTCACCCAGGATCTGAAAACCTACCCGGTCAACGGCTGGTCGCTTTTCGGCCTGGCGCAGGCGCAACAGGCGCTGGGCCAGACCGATGCCGCCAGCGAGACATCACGCCAGCAAGCGAAGGCCTGGCAATGGGCGGATGCACCGTTGACTGCGGCGAGGTACTAAAAATCGCGTCCGACTGCCCCTCGCATGCAGGTGTGGAGCCCCTGGACCCAAGCTATTAGAACAGCGTCCCCGCCAAGGGCGGGATCTACATCCTCGCTTTGAGCCAGTATCTGAATACCTTCAAACATCGGCTCATCAAAGCATGAATCAGATAACGACCGTACGGATGTCTAGTTTTTGAGGCTTTTCCTATAGCCTCCGGCAGGCGTGATCGCTGAGCATCCCTATGCCTTCCTCAAGGTAGGCCCAACGGAATGAACTCATGCAGCGCTTAACTCAAGCCGCGTGGACTGGAATGGATTCCAGCCAACGACTGATCGATATCGAGTGGACCGGGCCGGGCGTTCACCCGCCACTGTGGCCGTACTGCATCCGCTACCGCGACGAACTCAATCGCCCGTTTCTGCTCAACGCCACCTGCTTCTGCGGCGCTGAAGGCGTCGATCTGAAGCAGGTACTGGGTAAGCCCGTGGCATTCGCTGTGGACATCGGCCCCGGCCAACACCGCTGGTTGGCCGGGATCGTCACCGTTGCCGGGAAACGTGAGGGTACTGGAAGCTTCGCCACCGTTGAATTGCAGGTGGAATCAGCGCTGTCACTACTGGATCGCAGGCGCACCTGCCGCGTTTTCCAGGACCAAAGCGTGCCGCAGATCGTTACGACCATTCTGGATGAGCACCGCCAACGCAACCCTGCGATAGCGGCGGCGTTCACGCACACCAGGGAACTGCAGCGCTCCCATCCAGTGCGCTCATACTGCGTGCAGTTCAACGAAAGTGACCTGGCCTTCATCGATCGCCTACTAGCCGAAGAACGCATTACTTACTATTTCACCTTCGATCGCCATAACAGCATCAATGGGCATCAACTAGTCCTCACCGACACAGCGCCATACCGGGATCAGGTCCCGCTCACACTGCACTACCGGGCGCAAGCCGATGCAGTTGGCCAGCCGGAACAGCGACTGACCGGATGGACAACGCAGCGACATCTGGCACAAAGCCGCGTCAGCCTGACCAGCCATGACTACCTGGTGGCCGCGCGCCTGCAAGGCGAGGATGAAAGCGCGTTCGAGCAAAGTGAAAGCGGGCGGCAGGCAACCTCCACCCTGACCAGCTATCAGGCGGAGGCGCCCTACTATGCGGACCACGGACGTGAGCTGGGCGCTTACGCACGATTGCGGATGCAGGCTGAAGAACTGCAGGCCAGCACGTTCTGCGGCCAAGGGCCCCTCGTCGGCCTGCGCCTCGGCGAGAGCATTCTCCTCGAAGACCACCCTGCGCATGCCGGTGAAAGCACACAGCAACGCACCTTCGTCGTTACCAGCACCACGCTGTGGCTGTGCAACAACGCACCGGAAGCTTGGCAGCTACCTCCATCACTACTGGAGCAAGCAGGCCTTCTCAGCAATGATGGGATGGACACGAATCCAGCGTCTCTGCATGAGAACGTCAAGGTGGATTTCACTGCCGTACACAGAGACGTCACCCTGGTGCCCCGCTACGCCGGCACCCTGGACCGTCCGACCGCAAATGGGCCACAGACCGCCACCGTCGTCGGTCCTTCGGGTGAAGAAGTGTTCACCGACGCATTGGGCCGCATACGCATTCAGTTCCACTGGCAACGCCCTGACGAACACCCCAATGGCACGGCCGCTAGCAATGAGCGCGCTTCGACCTGGGTGCGCGTGGCCATGCCCAGCAGCGGCACCGGCTTCGGCCATCAGTTCGTGCCGCGGGTTGGCCAGGAAGTGCTGGTTGCCTTCCTGCATAACGACATTGACCGGCCCGTAGTAGTAGGCACGTTGTACAACGGCCAGCATGCGCCCCCGTCTTTCAGCGGACGCAGTGGGCTTCCTGGCAACCGAGCACTCTCCGGCATCCAATCACGCGAGCATCGCGGGCAAGGCTACAGCGAGTTGCTGATGGATGACACGCCCGGCCAGGTTCGCACGCGCTTGGCAACCACATCATTTGCCAGCGAGTTGAATCTGGGCAAGCTGAGTACGTCACGCGCGGATGGCCAGGCACAGCCACGCGGAGAAGGCGCTGAGCTGCGCACGGACGCCGCATTGGCGCTACGCGCTGCGCATGGTGTCCTGATCACCAGCTACGCTCGCGAGTTGGCCGGAGGTGGGCAGCTGGACCGGCAGGAACTGCTGGCCTTACTGGACGATTGCATCGACCTGTTTCGCGGCCTAGGCCAGACCGCCAGCCAGCGCGGCGCCCAACAAAGCGACAACGACGGCATGGATCGCCTGCAGAACGCCATCACGGCCTGGTCCGAATCCAGCAGTGAGACCGGCGCGCCGGTTGTGGCCATTGCTGGTCATTCGGGAATCCTCAGCACCACACCGCAGTCGCAGCTGCACTATGCCGGCGCCAATCACGACATTGTTGCCACCGACAACGTGCAGTCCGTCAGTGGTGGCGTCACGCTTCTGCAGGCAGGTGCTGGCGTTTCCATCTATGCGCAGGATGGCGGTATCCAGGCCATAGCCAACCGTGGCCAGGTACTGGTTCAGACGCAAGATGCCGACATCGCGCTCAATGCGCAGAAGTCGCTGCATGCATCGGCAAACGAGGGCGAAGTACTGGTTACCGCCCCCACCATCCGCCTGGTGGCCGATGACGGCAGCTACATCCGCATTGGCAACGGCATAGAGATCGGCACGCAAGGAGATGTGAAGGTGCATGGCACCAAACACGATTGGCTGGGGCCGAAGACAGACGGTGTCACCATTCCCGCTTTCGGGCATGACCCGGCGGCGCGGCAGTACCGTTTTCACTACGAGGGCGACAGTGATGCTGCGGTCCCCAGCCTGGATTATCGCCTCGTGCTGGAGGATGGGCAGAAGGTGGAAGGTACTGCGGGGGCTGATGGTCAGAGTGTGCGTGTAGAGCGCGGGACCATGCAGAAGGTTACCGTCGAAGCCTTCAGACAGACCGAGGACGCAGGCCTGACACAGCGTGCCATCTCCCATATGTCGGATTCTCCGCATGACAGTCCCTATATCCAGCAGTTTCAGTTGTTCTCCGATCTCACCGGCCTTCCCCTAGCGCGCCGCAGCTACAAGATCCTTCGGCAAAGCGGCGACACAGAGCACGGAATCACAGACACGGACGGTATGACTCATGTTGTGAAGGCCACTGCAGTGGAACTACTCCAAGTGGAGCTGGATGAGGAGATACCACATGCATAAGTCCTTCCATGTTGGTCGTGGATATTCCAGCCCTGCGGCCGAACGGCAGCCAGTGCGATTACGGGTACCGGTCTACATTGATGACTCTGGCTATGTGCAGAACGCGGGATTCATGTTCAAACCGATAGAAAAACTTGAGGGCGGTCCGTTGCGAGGACCAATCGCTATCGTGATGCATCGCACGGCTGGCTCGACGGTAGAAAGTGCCTTGGCTGCCTACAGGTCCAGCGGGTACGGAACGCACTTCACCATTGACAAAGATGGTGCGATCTACCAGACGGCCAGCTTGAAGCAATTTACCCGTCATGTAGGAACCATTGCGCCGCGGTGTATTCGCGAAGGCACATGCGTTGGCGACGAGGAGCGAAAGTTGAACTTGCTTTCGTATAAGGGAAAACACGATCACGAGATAAGGAAGACCTATCCCGCGCGGTATCCAATAAATGAAGACAGCATCGGAATAGAGGTTGTCGCTCGACATATCCCTCAAGAAGCACGCTGGGATCCCGCTACCGGCCATCAACAAGAATCAGTATCTCGACTGATCGCAGTTCTCTTCAAAGAGTTCAACATAACGAGTTCGGATACCTACGAGCATGACAAGATTTCGTACAAGACACTTGGTGAAGGTGCTGGCTTGTATGGCGGCATTGACAGCCTGCCAGTCACGCTCCCAGAACCCATCATCTGAGAATTATCGCCAGTATTCGATCAGTCTGATATCAGTTTACGAAGTACAGCGCGATGAAACTTCGTCGCAAGTGCAGGAGGCGACCCAGGTTTGTCCACAGTGGAAGATGACAAAAGAAAGTGCTTTCTTTGTTCTTTCTGAGAGTCAGCCGATCGATCCGCAGGCCTATTTTCGAGAACTCAATACGGCGCCATGCAAGGTCACCGGCGAACTTCTGTCAGATGGCAACCTATGGAGATTCACGATCAACGCCGGTTCCGGCGTCATCTGGTCGCGTGGCGATGAGCATCGATATTTCGCATGCATGGCGGACGCATGTGACGCACTCATGCTGATGCCGTATCCCCGTCTTGGCGACAAGTTGTGATTGGTGTCGCGTCATGTGGAATGTCCAACGTCATTCTCCCTTCGCACTAGCTGGCTGTCTTATGGTGGCATGCGCCCATGAACCTGAAGGAACTGTTCTTCGGGATTTTGTTAGATCCAGGAACCTCTGCCATCACCTGCGAGGCGAGATTCCCGCCCCTGATCCGGAGAGTCCGCAGGTGCTCGATCGTGTCATCGATGAGGCAAATAAGGCATGCGTCGGTACCGATGCGCTGCTGAAAGACCTGAAAAGTCGCTACAAGGCCAATACCGAAATCTTGCAGCTTCTGTCCCGATACGAAGATCGTATCGAGGCGACTCCGCTGGATTGATGACATGGACGCCACAGTGAGAACAGGAGTGTTCAAGTGAGCAACTACGAGACCGTGAGCCAAAGCCGGCTTGTTCCCAATGCGACGGTGCCGAGCAACACGCCCGTATCGCGCTCACGCCCAGGTGTGGTGATCTTTCTGCACGGGGTCAACGATCCCGGCGCCAGCTATGCCTCCGTCGAAGAAGGGCTTTGCCGGGGCCTCAACGAACGCCTGGACCGGAACGATATGCGGCCGGGGCGTTATGGCGTGGATTACAGGGCGGCGAAGAGAATGCCGGAAGCATCGCGGGACCAACGAACCCGCGACATGATCGACGATCCCGACACCCATCTCTACCTGCGCAAGGACCAGCATGCCAAGAGCGTGATGATTCCCTTCTATTGGGGCTACCGCGCGGCCGAGAGCGAAATACGGCGCGACAGGAGCGGCGATCCCACCAAGGTCCGCACCCAGTATCAGGACAAGCATGGCAATCGTCTGGACCGCCACTTCGGCAAAGCCGGTGGGGTCTTCGCCAATGCCACCAACAATCTTCCGGATATGTACGGCCCAGGCTTCGACAGCGCAGTTCGCCACGTAGCCAACGCAACCCTGCCCAACAGCCAGTACATGGGCAAGGGCCCACACCGCCGCTACTTCGTGCTGGCCGCCGAACGCCTGGCCACCCTGGTCAGCACCATCCGCGATCTGTTCCCGTCCGAGACCATCACCATCATGGGGCACAGCCAAGGCACCCTGATCACCTTGTTGGCGCAGGCACTGCTGGTGGATCGGCAGAAGCGCTGCGCCGACTGCGTGATCATGGTGGCCAGCCCCTACTCGATTCTGACCGGCCCCACGCCTGGCGGGCACAGCACGCTCGACACACTGGTACGTATCGTCGAACAGGTCACCAAGAGCCCTTACGCACTGCCAACGCTGGACAGCCTCGTTCAGGGGCACATTGATGCACGCGGCCGCGCGGGCTCGTGCTGGAACGCCCGCCAGGGACAACGTATTGGAAAAGGTGCAGGCACCGTGGTTTTTCCCGAGCGTGACAACCGCGGCAAGGTCTACCTGTACTTCAGCCCTGACGATGCCACGGTGGGGCTGGATGACGTATCCGGAATCGGCACGCTGGGTGTGCCGGACCTGGCCAATGGCTCCCCTGCAATGGACAAGCTGCGCACGCTGCGCTTCCACCAGCGGCTGTGGACCAAACGACACCGTGACGGCAAGCCGGTGATGGTGGGTGCGGAGCCCGGCCGGCAGCAGCTACGCGCCAAGGGCGAGCCTCGCCATGCAGCTGGGTGGTCCACAAAAAGCGCCGTCTCGGTTGCAATGAGCACAGATGAACTTCTGTGGACCAATGGCGAAGCACTTGTCCCCATGCATGCCCCGCAGATGTTCGGTGGCGAAGCGGTCAAAGGCAGTCCCACCACCCTCGGGCAGGATCGGCATGACGACGTCACGCGCAACATCGCGCTGGGCAAGGACGGTGCGGACTTTCCCTGGAAGCCATTGCCGGAAAGCTACAACGGCATGAGCGAGGAAGCGGCCCGCGCGAAGTTCAACAGCGAATCGGAAGATGAGAACAAGCAAACCCGCGCCGTGCGCACCGTACGCGGCGTTGGCATGTACAGCAGACATCTGGAACGGGAAATGACGCCCGAAGAGGCGCGAGAATGGATGGGAGAAGCAAAGAGCCAATTGGAGAACAACAGCTATCACTCCGCCATTCTGCGCGATCCGGAGAACCACCGCTGGGTCACCGCGATGGATGTGGCGATTGGCCAGGGCTTCAGTCTGGATGATCCGGATTGGCGGCAGCTGCTGGTCTGGATGGCGGACTGGCGGATGACGCCGGAGCGGCTTGAACTGATGCAGGACAACAAGAAATGGAAAGTCCTGAGTGAGCACGCCAAGAGGCTCATTACCGCCTCCAGCAACTACTACGACGCGGGTGTATTCCCGCCCGCTTCACTCGTCAATCTCGACAGGATGCCCTCTCTGGTGACCGGCATCATTCTCTACGGTGGCAGCCTGTGAGGACCCTTCATTCTCTACGGCCGCGTTTGGCACCTTACGGCTGGACGGCTGCAATCCTGAGCCTGCTATGGACCGTGTGGATAGTGGTCATGGGCACATCCGGCAGCACCAGCACGATGAACGACATGGAGATGGGCTATATGCGCAGCACAATTGGCTGGGGTCTTGTTGGCATCGTCGCGCTGGCGGCAGTGGCCTACGGCGGGCATTGGGGATTCAAAGCACTCGCCTATTCGGAAGATGCAGCGCCCAATGCAGCCACCATCCGCACCTCGGTCCACGAGCAAGACGATGCACGCACCTGGTCATTGGAGCTGCGCGGTGTTGGGTTTGCTCCCGGCGGCAACCACCAGACCCCGGTCTGGAAAATGATTCAGCGCAAGCGCGACAACTTCGTGTCGATCTACTCGCAGGACCCCAAGGACTATCCGGATAATACCGAATCACGGCAGGTGTATGCAGGCATCAATACCGGTGCTGCTTTCCGATATGCCGCCACCGACTCGGTAGCCTATTGGCCCATTCCGACCTTCGCGGTGGAACCGCCCAACATCGGCGAGCGGGACTTCATCCGCGCCGCTGGCCTAGTCGGCGAGGGACGAAACAAGGGCTCACTCGGGGTGACCTTGTTTCTTTGGCAGGAGGACTCCAACACCTCCCACGCCCAGAAGATGATCGATGCGCTGTTCGGGCTGTTCGATACCAACGCGGAAGTCCCGATGGCAGTGATCGCCACGCGTGACGGCGATGTGATGCGCAACCGCTATAGCCCCCTGGGAACACCTCGAATGGCCGACGGCAACTACGTTCCTCAAATAGAGGACACCACCGCAACGCTGCTGGTTGCACGCACCGACAGGGTGGATCGCTACCTGCGTCCATTCGCGCCTGACTATGACGAAGACAACCAGGACACCCGTACCGATCTGGGCAAGCTCTGGAAGTTCTTCTTCGATAAGAAGACGCAGGCATACGAGCACTACACGGAGGAAGCACGTAAGACCGGTTCTGACACTGCCCGCCCGCCCAACGTCATGCCCACCCACTACTGGCATGCCGCCCTGCCCGAGCTGTGGAAACAAACCGACAACAAAGGCCCCGGCGTCTTCAAACCCACCCCATGGCTGCCGGTCCGCTGGGCCAAACACCAGGTGAAAGAGTTCGACGACGCCCCGCATCTGGGCCACCTGCATCGCCCCATCAAGGTGAGCCTGCGCGACGCCGACAGCAAACCGTTGAAACCCGCCTTGCAGACCCAGGCCATGATCGAAGGCTGGAAGCAGGCGCTGGCCACCTTGCCCGAAGGCCACGCGCCGGCCCGCGTGTTCTACGACAGCCATGACGGCACAGAATTGACCGTTGCCCTGAACAACGCCCTGCATGCACTGAACAACGATGGTCATGGGCTTGATCTGGGCAATGTCGATGAGGGCTATGACATCGGCCGGCGCATCGCCAACATCGGCCTGACCAGCCCGCTGGTGCAGATCGGACTGGGCGCAGTGGCCAGTTACCACGAAGGCGGGGCCAGCGCCGTGGTCTACGCCGGTGACGACGGTAGTGTCAGCATCCAGATGGTGCGCCCACCCAACGATGAGGAGAAAGCCCTCAACAACCCCATGGGCACCCAACTCGATCCCTTCATGCGCCGGGTACGCGGCGGATGAACGCGCCGATTTGTCTGGGGGATGCCACCAGCAGCGGTGGCAAGGTGACTGACTGCCAACTTGCCTCCAGCCATGCAGTAAGCGGCAAGGCCATCGCGATACTCGGTGATAGCGCTTCATGCCCGCTACACGGTGGAACTTTCCAATTCGTTGAAGGCCACCCAACGCGAAAAATGCAAGGAAAGCCGGTGGTGCTTGAAGGCCACAAGCTCGCCTGCGGCTGTCATGCCATTGCCGGGGGCCGTCTGGCAGTCCGCGTTGTTTGAGCGCTGACTGCGGCGTGTGGCCAAGTAAGGAATCAGCCTCAACTCCTGTGCGGCGCATAGTACAAATGTGGCGATGCGCCGCGCACGGCGCGACCGCCGATCTACCCCGTAGTCAACGCGCCGTAGCAGGTATGTCGTCTTCGGCCAACGGTCGCACCAACTGCACCAACGACAACAACGTCTTGCCTGGTTCTTCGTTCATCACCTCGTGGGCGGAATTCTCGAACCAGACCATGCGCTTGGAAGGGGCCTGCAACTGCTCGAACCATTCAGCAGCCACCGTCGAAGACACGTTCACATCGTGTCGCCCGAGAAACAGGATCACCGGGCACTCGATCGAGCGGACGCTGCTGAAATCGGTGTTCAGCACATCCGACAGCAATGCATTCTCCGAGGCCTCGTTGCCCTGCCACACCTTGGCCAGATCGGCGTCGGTGTACTCGGGCGCCAGCTTGATCGCCGCCGCTTCCGCGCCGCCACCGTTGCGCCCGTACACCATGCCGCCGTAGTGGTTGAGCCACTTGCGCTGCTTCATCACGTCCGCCACCGGAACCGGCGTGCTGCCCTGCGCGTAAGGTGCAACCGATTGCAGATCGGCGACGGCCTCGGCATTGCCGTCCTGCTGCGCCTGCTGCAACGTCCACGCCCAACCCCGACGCTCGCTTTCCGGCCCATTGGCCAGCTGGCCCATGCCGATGTACGCGTGCAGCCACTCCGGCTTCTTACGCGCCAGCTCCAGGCCCAGATAGCTGCCCCAGGAATGGCCGAGCACGAAAATCTTCTCCTTGCCCAGTTCGCGGCGCACCCAGGCAACCATTTCTTCGGTATCGGCGTTCATCCGCTCGATCGTCATGGTCGGCACGACGGTGGCCGGATCATTGGCCGCGTACGTTTTGCCAGCACCGCGCTGGTCCCATTGCACCACGGTGAAGTACTCCTCCCAGCCACGCTGGAAGTACCAGCTGGTCGGCATCGCCACCCAACCCGGGCCGCCATGCAGCATCAACAGCACCGGGTTGCGCGGATCGTTGCCACGGATGCTGACCCATTGGTCGATGCCGCCAATGCGCACCTTCTCCAACCGCTCGATGCCACCAGGCACCACCACCTTGCGCATGTCGGCGATGGCAGCAGTTGCGTCGGCGCGGGTGAAAGGACGTGGCGCGTCGGCAGCGCGTGCGCCAGCGGCCGCCACGGTGAGCAAGGTCAGTAGCAGGAAACACCGCATGTCAGCACCGTTGACGCAATCAGGAACCGCCGAGGGTAACCCGCGCCATCCATACGGCCAAAGCCGGGTTTGAATTGTTGCTACCCACTGCCCGCATCGCGCCGGCCAGCGGCGCCGGACAGCGCCTCGCTCTTACGCGTTCGCCTCTCCCAGCATCCGCATCAGCATCGTCGCCAAGGCCTTGACCTCCGGATCGGCGGATGGACGATGCAGCAACACCAGCTCGATGCTGTCGATCACCGGCAAGCCGCTGTCAGGCCCAAGCAGCACATGCGCCGCCGTCACCGCACGGGCCGGTAGCAGGCTGATGCCCAGGCCATCGCCTACCGCTGCCTGGATACCTCCCAGGCTGGAGCTGGTGAAACTGATGCGCCATTTCCGTCCCAATGCTTCGATGGCATCGATCATGTCCTCGCGATACAGCCCGCGCGGCGGGAACGCGACCAGCGGCACAGGGTCGGCGTCAAAGGCCGGGCTGGCCGCACCGTCGATCCAGCACATCGGTTCAGGCCAACAGGCCACGCCCTCGCGGCTGCCACGACGTTGCTTGACCAGCACCAGATCCAGCTCACCGCGGTCATAGCCTTCGCCCAACGCGCGGCTCAGCCCGCTGCTCACTTCCAGCTTCACCCGCGGATGATCGCGGCTGAACTCGGCCAGCAGCCGCGTGGTGCGGCCGGCAGCGAAGTCCTCGGGCACACCGAGGCGGATGGTGATCGGCGCACCGCCACTGGACAGCGCCTCGGCAAGCTCCTCGTTCAAGGCCAGCATCCGCCGCGCGTAACCGAGCACGGTTTCGCCGATGTCGGTCGGGCGGACGTCACGCACGCCACGATCCAGCAGACGATGCCCGGCCAGGTCCTCCAGCCGCCGCAGCTTCTGGCTGATGGTGGACTGGGTCGAATGCAGGCGCGTGGCGGCCACCGTGAAACTGCCGCAGTCGGCCACCGTCACCAGCGCCCGCAGCAGGTCCAGATCGAATGCCGGCCTATTTGATTTACGAATGTCGCCCATCGACATATTTAATTTCTGGATGGAATGGGCGACTTGTAGCATCAGCGCATACCCGGCGCAAACGCTTGCCCGGCAAGCATCCGGCGCGCCCTTGCAGGCCGCCACGCATCAGGAGACGAGCCATGGCAGCCCGCCACTGGATCACCACACATGCCCTGGCGGCAGCGATGCTCGCGTCCTGCGCGGCAGGCGCCGACGCCGACCCACGGAACCGGCAGCTGCATCACGCCGCCAGCACAGGCGACGTGGACGACGTCCGCCGTCTGCTCGGAACCGGTGCCGAGCTTGAAGCACGTGATGCCGATGGCAGGACGCCGCTGCTTGCCGCCGTGCGTGAAGGGCAGACAGCCACCGCACTGGCGCTGATCGACGCCGGAGCCGACGTCAACGCCAAGGACGCCATCAACGACAGCGCCTACCTGCTGGCCGGCGCCAGCGGCCAGCTGGAGATCCTGCGCGGCACGCTTCAGCACGGCGCTGACCTGCGCAGCACCAATCGCTACGGCGGGACTGCGCTTATTCCCGCCGCCGAGCGCGGCCATGTCGAAGTGGTGCGCACGCTGATCGATGCCGGCGTCGCGGTGGACCATGTCAACAACCTCGGCTGGACCGCGCTGCTGGAAGCCATCATCCTCGGCGACGGTGGCCCGGCGCACGTGGCCATCGTGAAGTTGCTGATCGACGCAGGCGCCGACGTGAATCTCGCCGATGGCGACGGCGTCACGCCCCTGCAGCACGCACGCCAACGCCGGCAGAACGAAAACATCCGCCTGCTGCTCGCTGCCAACGCACGCTGAGCGCAGCATCCCCACCGTACCCGCCGCACATCACAGGTAACACTTGCATGAAAACCCCGCTGTCCCTCGCCCTGTCGGTGCTGCTCGCCGCTGCTGCACCCGCCATTGCCGCCGAATCCAGCGCCGATGTGCTGATCCGCCACGCCACCGTTGTCGATGTCGAACACGGCACCACCCGCGCCAGCCAGACCGTGGTCATTCGTGGCGATGACATCGTCGCCGTCGGCGACGACCAGGCCCTGGCCCGCCAGTGGCGCGCGGCCAGGACCATCGACGCGAAGAACCTCTATCTGATCCCCGGCCTGTGGGATATGCACGTGCATTTCGGCGGCGGCCCGGAACTGATCGAAGAAAACAAGGCGCTGTTGCCGCTGTACGTGGCTCATGGCATCACCACGGTGCGCGACGCCTCCGGTGATCTGGCCGAACAGGTGTTGTCGTGGCGCGGGCAGATCGCCAGCGGCCAGCTGTTCGGGCCGCAGCTTTTCACCTCCGGCGCCAAGATCGAAGGCATCGCACCGGTGTGGAAAGGCACCATCGAAGCCGGTGACAAGGCCGGCGTGGACGCCGCGCTGGACCGCGAGCAGCGTGACCAGGTGGACTTCGTCAAGATCACAGACAGCACGCTCACGCCCGAATTGTTCCTGTACGCACTGAGCCAGGCCAAGCAGCGCGGCCTGCGCACCTCCGGGCATATCCCGATGGCACTCACCGTGGGCCAGGCGGTGGATGCCGGTATCAGCTCCATCGAGCACCTGGACTACGCCTACAAGGCCGGCGTGAAGGACGAAGCCGCGATTGCCGCCGACTTCGCCGCAGGCCGCATCGACCGCGCCGAGGCCAACCGTCGCCTGCATGCCGGTTTTGACCGCGACACCGCGATGACCGCCTACCGCCGCTTCGCCGAACTCGGCGTGGCGGTGACACCGACGCTGGATGGCGGCCGCATCATCGACTTCCTCGACGTCGAGCCGCACGACAACGATGCCTACCTGGCCTACATCGGCCCCGGCCTGCGCAAGACCTACGCCTGGCGCGTGGAGCGCGCGGCCAAGGCCACGCCGGAGCAGATCCAGGCCCGCCATGCGCGTTACGCGCAGGTCGCGGCCGTACTGCCGATGCTGCAGGAAGCCGGCGTGCGCATCATGGCCGGCACCGATGCGGGCTTCCTCAACTCGTACAACTATCCCGGCATCGGCCTGCACAACGAGTTGAGCCTGTACGTGCGTGAAGGCCTCACCCCGCCGCAGGCGCTGACCGCAGCCACCCGCGCCGGCCCGGCATGGTTCGGCAAGCTGGACCGTTACGGTGCGGTGGAAACCGGCAAGACCGCCGACCTGGTGCTGCTGGAGCGCAACCCGCTGGAGGACATCGAAGCCACCCGTTCGATCAACACCGTGATCCTGCGCGGCCAGGTGCATGACCGTGCCGCGCTCGACGCGATGCTCGACACCGCAAAGGCCAAGGTCGCGGCCTGGAACCAGGAAGCCGCGACCCAGTAAAGCGGCACGCTTCCTCGCCGGATCCCGCGATGGCGGATCACGCAAGTGGTCCGCCATTTTCTTTGGAGATCGCGCAGGTGCGCGCGTTCCGGCATCTGGAAGCACCGGCAGTTTGGCTTTGCAGAAACGCAGGATGCAGATATAGTTAGCCACCTAACTACATACCACCACTGCGATGGAACTCGAACAGAAGTACAACGCCCTGATCCAGGAAGCCCAACGCCGGCAGCTGCCCGACGTGGATGGCATTGGCCTGTGTTTCCAGACGCTGTCGCTGGCAGCGGCCATCGACCGCGATTGCGCACGCCTGCTCGCCCCGCATGGTTTGTCCGAAGGTCGCTTCGTGTTGCTGTTCCTGCTCGACGCCACCACCGATGGACTGGCGCCGAATGTGCTGGCCGAGCGCGCAGGCGTCAGCCGCGCCACGGTCACCGGTCTGCTCGATGGACTGGAGCGCGAAGCGCTGATCGAACGCGTCGCCGATGACAACGATCGCCGCGCCCTGCGCATCCACCTCACCCGCAAGGGCCGGCAGACGGCGAAGAAGGTGTTCGACCAGCACGGCCGTTGGATCGCCGGCCTGTTCGGCAACCTGGACAGCAACGAGCGCCGCCAGCTCACCGCCCTGCTCGACAAGGTCGCCGGCAATCTTCCGCGCTGAGACCACGCAGACAACGCAACTCAAGCAACCGCGCTTCGCGCATTCTGCAATCCAAGGAGCAACACGTGTCGCACTATCTGGTGGAACTCTACTCACCCAATGCCAACTGGCTGGCCCTGCCTGCTGCACAGCGCTCGCAGTTCCTGGAAGGCATCGGCGCCGCGATGGGCCCGCTGTCCAGCATGGGCGTGGAAGTGCTGGCGCTGGCCGAGACGCTGGCCGGCATAGACGCGGCAAGCACGCATCGCTATCTCGGCATCTGGCGCTTTCCGGATCCGTCGCTGCGTGACGCCCTGCTGGCCGGCATCCGCGCCAGTGGCTGGTACGACTACTTCGACCACATCAATGCCGCCAGCGGCAGCGGCGGCTTCGCGCAACATCTGGAGGCGCTGGCGGCTGCGTAACGGCTCCGGCAGGTGGCGTGCGCAGCGTCACCCGCCGGGATCTGCGGCAGGCAAGCAGGCGGCCAGCGCTCAGCCGCCGCGTTCCACCTGCTCCATCGCCGCAAGCGCGGCACGCTCACGCGCGTCCCAGTCACCGTGCAGGCGGTGATACGGAACCGCCCGCTTTTCCAACTCGTCCAGGTACCACGCGTGCTGCCAGCGACGGAACGCATCATCACGACGCGTGCCATCCTGCACGAACGGCACATCCGGCTCGCACAGCAGCACCAGGTCGTAGCCACGTGCGGCCAGCACCTGCAGCTGCGGGTCGGCGCGGCCGAACATGGCCTGCGCATACAACAGCGTGGTCAGTGGCGAGGTATCGCAGACCAGCCAGCCATTGGCCTGCTCAAGCAGCCGCTCTTCGCGCTCCACCTGGGTGCGGGCGATCTGCAGCAGATCCGCCTCCTGCAACTGTCCATCCTGCGCCTCCCACAGCTCACGTCCATACTCGGCGGCATGCACGCTACCTCGGCGCAAAGCCAGTTTCTCTGCCAGCGTGGACTTGCCGGTGGATTCCCCGCCGATCACCACCACGCGACGCACGAAGTCCCGGTATACCTGCGGCGCCAGCTGGTCGCGCATCGCATGCGGATCGACGCGCACCGTGCTGCCGGAGACCGGCACCTGCCGTCGCGATGGATCCACCGCGACATGTGTCACGGCATTGCGGCCGTGCCGCTGTTGCTCTTCGCCAAGCACCGCAGCAAAACCGGGGCCGTATGCCTCACTGGTGAACACCACGTCCACTGATGCCCGGATCACCTCGCGCAGCAGCCAGGCCACGAAGCGCCGATGCGTGTCATCGTCCTCGTCGTTGTGCGGCAGCATGCGCACCGGAATACCGAGACGCCGGCAATGCGCGGCCAACCGCGCATCGTCCAGCACCCAGTGCCGGGCCTGTGGATATAGCGCCGTCAACCAACGCTCGCGCCGCGCCGGCGCCATGCCGTCGAACTCCGGCTTGGTGTAGCTGATGACAACCAGCTCATCGCAGGCGGCCTGCGCTTGATCCAGCAGCAACTGGTGGCCGCGATGCAGCGGGCAGAACTTGCCCACCACCAGCCCGCTACGCCATTCACTCACGCAGGCTGTTCCTGCGCTCGCCACAGGCGGTGCCAATGACGCCACGCCAGCCAGGCGTTGAACCAGTAGAACGCGTACAGCACCGAGGTCAGGGTCAGCCCGCGCGAGGCGTACAACGGCACCGCGATGGTGTTGACCAGCACCCACACCGGCCAGGTCTCGATGCGCCTGCGCATCAGCAGCAACTGCGCCAGCACCGACAGGCACAGCACGGCCGAGTCTGCGAAGGGCGCATACGCATCGGTGAAGCGATGCAGCAGCGCGCCGTAGGCTGCACCGGCCAGCACCGCGGCCACCGACATCAGCACGAAGCTGCGTACCGGCGTGCGGCTGATCGGCAAGGCGGCATGGTCTGCACTTGCGTGCCAGTTCCACCAGCCGATGATGCTGGCGACGACGAAGAACACCTGCAGCAGCACGTCGGCGTAGAGCTGGGTCTCCCAGAACAGCAGGCCGAACAGCGAGCAGCCGATGATGCCGGCCCACCACGTATGCACGCTGTTGCGCGCCGCCAGCAGGATCGACAGGCACGCCATCACGTTGGCGGCGATTTCCAAGCCGCTCACGCGGCAAGCCCTTCAGGCAGGTCCGTGGTGTATTGCAGCACTTTATCCTCCGATGTGATCAGGTCCGTCCGCACCGGGCGTCCCTCCAGAATTGCCTGCAGACGGGCGGTTGCAGCAGCCGCATGCATGGCCTCGGCGGCCGGCAGTCGCAGCAGTACGCTCGCATCACCAGCCTGGTGTACGCAGAAGCGTGACAGCGGCAGCGACGCAAGCGCGTGGGTCAGGTCGATGTTGTTGATCCAGCGCCCGCGTGCAGTGAGATAGCGCACCGGCCTGCGGCCCTGCAGCCCGATGATCATCGGCCCGTCCGCGCACATGCCCAGCGCACCGCTGTCGCCGGTGCGGTAGCGCAGCAGCGGCAGACAGAAGTTGAAACCACCGGTCAGCGTGATCTCACCCACTTCACCCGGCGGCAACGCGCGCCCGGCGGCGTCCAGCACTTCCACGTACATGCCCGGTTGCAGCAGTACGTGTCCGCCGCTGACTGCGTCGTGCACAGCCAATGGCCCGGCCTCGTTCATCGAATAGATGTCCAGCACCGGGCAATCAAAGCGTTCGGCCAGCGCGTCGCGCAGGCCCGCCGACAAGGCCATCGACACCGACAGCAGAGCGCGGGGGCGATGCGTGACCGGCAGCTCCAGCAAGGTGGCGAACGATATCGGATCGCCGGCGATGACCTCCGGCTGCATCTGGTCGATGTAGCGCGCGCGGTGCCCGGCATCACGCCAGTCATTGGGATGCAGGTTGATCTTGGCCAGCCCCGACTCGTCCATCGTCGGCGTCACCGACACGTAGGTGAAGCAGCGCTGCTGCATGCCAAGCAGCATCACCCCCATCTGCCCGCGGCCGTGGCATAGCGTCACCCCCCAGCGCGCCAGCGCCCGCTTGTGGTACGCCAGATAACGGGCCGCCACCCGGGGGTGAGACGGCAACACCAAGGGGTGACCCGTCGTGCCGGTGGTGCGGAAGTTCATCATCCGTTCCAACGGCACCGGGTCCGGCACGAAGCGGGAGATATCCGACGACAGGTCGCCCCGGTGCGTCGGCACGATATCTTCGAATCGCGCCGGCATTCCACGTGCACGGAAGAACGGCACCTCCGCATGCACCCGCGCAACGTAATCCATCATCCACGCGGGCGGCTCGCCCGGCGACCAGTCGAATGATGCGCGGGCGACCTCATCCTCGTAACCGCGCAGTTCATCCACTTCCGTCGCCAACAAACGGTTGCCGCTTTCGTTGCGGAACAGCGGCGCAGCCGGATGCTCGCGCATGTGCCGCAGCATCGCGCGACCGGCATCGGTCAGCGTGGGATAACGCTCGGCATCGGTGGGGCTGGCATTCACTCGCGTGTCCACTTGTCCGCCGATTCCTCGGCGGCCTTGCGCGCCAGCGCTTCGCGGATGGCACGGGCGCGCGCCTCTGCCGCGCGACTGGCCTCCAGCAGGCGCCGCCGCTCGACACCACTGACGCTGGCCAGGCGGTCAGCAGCCTGGGCGGCGGTTTCCCCGTCCGGCAACAGGCCCAGGCACGCGATCGTGGTTCGCACCAGCTCCTCACGGCGCTCCGGCTCCAGCACGTAGCGCAAGGCCACCGCTTCGGCAGCAAGCGCCGGCACTGCCTCCGCGAACATCGCGGGTATTGATGCGCCTACTTTCGCTGTGTGCGGCCACGACGCATCGGCCAGCAGCCAAGCCACCACCGCCGACAGCGTGAGCTGGTTGGCGCTGACGCCCTTCAGCCCGCCGGAAAGCGTTGAGCGCAAGGCTGCCGGCAGCGCTACACCCTGCATGGCCAGCACATCATTGACCACCGCAGCGACATGTACCTGCCCCGTCTTGCCCTGCCGTGGCGGGTCAAGGAAATCCGGGGGCGTGTCCAGCAGCCGCCGCAGCAGCACTTCGAGCGAAGGACCTTGGTTCATGGAAACACCAGGCAAGGAAGGGGCGCGCCGGCCGCTGGATGGCAGGCGCAGATGCAGGAAGAAACCGCCGGCATGTCGCTCATGTCCTCATCATCGGGGCGCTTGCGCGTAATGACGCTGGCTGAAGTCACGTGCGAATGCGAGCAGGTCGGTCATGTCGCGCACGACGTGGATGTTCCAGCCGGCATCACGAGCGCGCAGCAGGTCGGCGGTCCAACCGCTGGCCGATGCGTCGGCGATTCCTTCCGGCAACGGGCTGAACAGGTTCAAGGCCATGGTTCCACCGGCACGTGCGGTGCGCAGGGCATGCGCCGCCACGTCCCAGCCGCTGTTGCCGCGCTCGTCGTCCTCGAACATCGTGGTGATGCCGTCGTCGGAGATATGCAGGATATGCACGGCGCGTTCGGACCGGCCGCGCTGCGCATAGGTTTCGCGCAGGCGATGGATCGGGAACGCGGTGGCACCGCCGAAGTAACCCACCAGCACTTCCAGGATCGCATCCTCCGAGCGCACGAAGCCGTCGGTATGCAGGTACTGGCGCTTGCCGCTCCACAGTGTGGCCTGCACGCGCGCGCCGGCACGCAGCGCCGACAGGGCGATGACCGCGCCTGCGAGTGTCAGCCACGAGGTAACGCGTTGCGGGTCGGGCATGGAGCCGGAGCTGTCCACGTAGAGGTCCAGGTCGATTGGTTCGGCCGCCGGTTCGCAGCCCGGCGACAGCCCATAGACGCGCTGCACCGTGGTGACACCGGGGATAACCGTCGGCGACTGCATCAGCGTCTGCAGCCAGTCCACCGCGTCCAGCGGGTCGCCCGCCTCCCATGGCTGCAGCCCTTCCATTTCCGGCTCCAACGCCTGCGGCTGCGCGCTGACCGGAAAGCGGATCAGGTGCGGCAGCGCGCGCTCGCGGTAGTAACGGACGGCGAACTGCCGGGGATCCAGATCGAGACCAGCCGCCGCGAGGATCTCGCCGTACTCGAACGGCTCGCGTGCCTGGCCGGCCGCCCTGGCGATCTCATCGCCCGCGTCTACCAGCGGCGCATCGGCCGCGTGGCCGTCATCGCCGGTGATGCGCGGGTCCAGTGCCGGATGAAGCACCGGCTCCAGTTCGTCGTCCTCCAGCCGGTCCAGCCCGGCCGGACGGGTGCCACGGCCGGCGTGGCGGGTATCCATCAGTGCGTCCACGCGGGCATCACTGACCGTCTGCAGCAGATAGGGCAGCAGCAGTGCTGCGAAACGGCTGGCCCCGAGCATCCATTCCCCGGCATACGCACGGACCAGCCTTGCCCCCAGCCACGCATCGCCGCGCAGCGATGCATCGTCGACCGGACCGCCCAGCAGGCCGGCGGGCTGCTGCCAGAGCTGTTCATAGATGCCCATGTAAAGCATCCACAGCGAAGTGCTGCCCTGCGTGCCCTCAGCCAGGCGCCGGTAGATGTCGGCCATGCGCAACCCACACTGCCGTTGCAGGCGGTCATTGATCAACAGGTCGGTGTAGAGGTTGGCCACCATCGGCGCATGCACTTCCAGCGTGGGCAGCGCACGCCGGATGCGTGCCAGCAGCCGCGCGTGGTCGCTGGCGGTGGCCGGTGCCAGCACATGGTGGCCGATTTCGTGGGCGAGGATCTCGCGCGCATGATCCTGCAGTCCCAGTCGATGCACCTGCGGCAGGTCGATCACCACCCGCTGGTCGGCCAGGCGGATCATCGCGAAACTGCCGGTCAGCCCTTCCGCCGCTGCCTCGACACTGGAACCGCACAGGCGGGGATCCTGCAGCCGCGTGAACCGGCTCCAGTCGGCCAGTGCCTGTGGCCAGGCCGCACGCCAGGCTTCCAGCATGTCACCGGGCGTGGTCCCGCTCACGCAGCCCCCGGCACAACGCGCACGTGGTGCGACCACGGTGAACTGATGGCCACGCCAGCCGGCCCCGCAATCGCCGTCAGCCCTTCTGTTGGCGTGTCGAAGTGGATGTGCTTGCCGGCGATGCGTGCACCCTGTGCATCGAACGACACCTGCTCGGCCACCGCTGCATGCGCCACCTGGAACTCCGTCGCGCTGGCGGGCAGCACCACGCCGCCGCATCCGTCGGCCATCAGCAGGAAATGGCGTTCGCCGCTGCGAACGATGAAACCCGTGTCGCTGGCGCGCACCTCCGGCGGCGTCGGGAATGGCCCGCCCAGGCCGGTGAAGCCACCCAATGTCCAGCCCTGCGGGTCGATGCCCCCTGCTCGCGGATTCCACCAGCGCTCGCCAAGCGCCCGCTCATGGGCGGCAGCGCCTTGCGCTTCATCCACCCCCAGCGCCGCAGCCAACAGTGCTTTGGGCAAGCCGGCGGCCTGCAGCAATGCGGCCTGGCGAAGCGGCGCCATCCCGGCCTGCCATGCGCACAGTGCGCCTACCGTGCGCAAGGCTTCCGGTGTATCGCAGCACGCAACCAACGGCTGCATCATCGCGATCCATTCGGGCACTCGCGTGCCGGCCACGCCATCCAGGCGCACCACGGCGTTGCTCAACGCACCCAATGTTTCCAGTGGTGCCTGCGCGACCAGCGCCGCTGCAGGAACCGCGAGCTGCTGCCATGCTGCATCCACCCACGGCATGCGCGCACCGGGCCCCGCCAATCCCTGTGCCACCAGCTCCAGGCCGATGGAAAAGCCGGTCTCCGCCACCAGCGGCGTCGCGCTCCCATCTATCGCCGCCACCGCCACACACACCGGATCCAGTGTCTGCGTGATGAAGCCATTGAACGCCGCCGTGTCAAAGCCCGGCCATCGATGCCGTGCTTCAGCCACCTCCCGGTTGAACAGGCTACGGCGCGACGCCAGCAGCGTCGCAAGCGTGGACGACACCATCTCAGCGCGCCCGCAGCCAATGCAGATAGTTGGTATAGCGCTGGTGCAGGTACTTGAGCTTGAGCAGGTCGTCGTAGAGATGGCCGTACAGCTTGCGCCCCTTTACCCGTTCCTCGATCAAGCGCTCGATGCGCACCAGCCGCGCGCGCGTCTCACGCTCGGACACCCCGTCCAGCCCTCGCGCGAACTGCTCGGACAACGCGCCCACCGGATCATCGCGATCCAGGTCCAGGCGGTCGTATTCGCCGTTGGAGGCATCCAGCAGCCAGCGCAGCCAGCTCAGCCGATCGGTGCGGTACGCTGCGTTCTCCGGCAATGCAAAGAACGGCGCATCCAGGTCCGGCTGCAGCTTGTCGTTGAGCACGAACGGCAGCACCTGGCGCACGTCGTCCAGCTCCACCGCGCTGTTGCCACGGAACCAGGCCAATGCCTTGGCATAGACCAGCAGGGTCATCAGGTTGCGCACCGACAGGCCGTTGCGGGTCTGGCAACCCAAATCCTTCATGCGGTCACGGCCGGAATCGGCCGCCGTGGCCTGGGCCCAGTCGGCACCGGCCAGACGCACGGTGTCCTTGCTCAGGTACTCGAACTGGGCGCCAGCCGTTTCCATCAGCTCGAACTGACTACAGAAGAACTCGATGCGCCGGCGCACGTCCTTGGGCACGTCCACGGCGCGAATCTGCTGCACCATCTGATCTGCCTCGGCCTCGCTGAAGATGATCTCGCGCGGCACCACCTCCTCCGGGCGGATGTCCTGCTCGATCCGCAGCAGCATCTCCTCCAGGAAGCGCGGATTGAACGCCAGTGCCTGCACCACCACGTCGATGCGGTCGCGCAGCGCCTCGATCACCTGGTAGGTACCGCCACCACGGTCGTCATTGGCGGTCAGGTACCACGCCGATTCCGGGCATTCGTAGACCTGGTTGAGCACCTCGGCGTAGTTGTCACCCATCACCGTCAACAGCGCGCTCTGCGTGCGCGTCGGAATACGGTTGTATTCGTCGATGATCTTGACCCGCATGCCCAGCCAGTTGCGCCAGGCGATACGGATCTGCCCCATATCCTGCGCTGCCACCAGATCGGCCGGCAGCGGATTGCCGAGCAGGTCGGCAATGGTCATCTGCGGATGCCCGTGCTGCATGGCGCGGCGCACTTCGCGCACCGGATAGCCGGCCAGCACGCCCATCAGGATCGCACTGGCGGTCTTGCCACGGCCAGGCCCGCCCACGAACAGGCACTTGCGGCGCGTGGCCAGGGTCAACAGCGGCAGCAGCACATAGCTGGAGTAGCTCTGTGCCGATGGCAGCGTCAGGGTGCGCCGTGTGTCACCGACGCTGAAGCTTGCCGATGGCCCATCGTGATACTCGATGTCGTAGTGCGGGCTGATGATCGCGTTGTTGACGATCCAGAAATATGCCTGCCGCAGCTTCTCGTCCAACCGCATCGGCGCAGCGTTTGCGTCGTCATGCAGCTGCACCGGTCCTTCGTACAGCTCGGCCACGTCGAAGCCACGCGTGGGCGCCTCGGCCCTGGGATTGGTCGGTGCCTGTGACAAGCGCTGGAAAAGATTGAAGGGCGACACATCCGCGTCCCATGGGCGATGACCGGCAATTCTAACGTGGCGGCATCAAGGCCATGCGTGGCCGTTCCGGCGTGCGGGCACCTTTGCCGATGACGGCGCATGAACCCGGTTTCATTCCCCGGACAATGCCCGCATGGGATGATCAACCCGGTTCGACCATGTGTGGATGAATGGTTGTTCGCGCCCGATACAAGGAAGAAACAAGAGATGTCGATACAGGACAGGTTGCTGGAGAGAATCAACGCACTGGGCGGTGACGTTGCCGTGGCCAATCCGCGCGATGCGCTGGAGCTGTTGCAGGCGACGCGGCTGCCGCTGCCGCTTTACCCCGCACCACGGAATACCCCCTGGGCCAGCGCGGACGAGCAGGAGCCCATTTTCGGCATCAGCGAGTTCATCGCCGCCCAACCGGCCAATGCAGCGAACGACCGTGCCGCGCTGCTGCGCGATGTCCAGGCGCACTACTACGCAGCCACCGAGGAGCTGCGCGGCCAGGTCGATTTCCGCCTGCAACGCTTCACGCCGTTCGTCGAGGGTAGCGACGACTACGTCGAATGGGCGGGCGGCGATGATCTCGACACTGTCTACCTGGAGGAAATCACCGGGCATGCCACGCCGGAGCTCCTGTTCATCGGCTTCTCCGAGGGCTACCCGAACCATCACTTCATGTGCGTGGCCGATGCCGACCAACTCAATCCACCGGTCTACAGCACCGACCACGAGCAGTACCTGTCGGACATCAGCCGCTGCGGCACCCTGCAGGAGTGGCTGGCATCGTTCATGACACCGGCCGAGCTGCTGCAACGCGTGAATGATGCACTGGACCGCGACTCTCCCTCGCCCGTCTGACGCGCATCGCATCCGCATGAAGCATTCGACTGGTGCTGGCACGATGGCGACAAGCTGATGGTGTTCATCGAGAAACAGCGCCTGGCCGCGCGCGATTTCAGCCGACTCAAATCCGACGCAGGCTGAACGGCGTGCCCGTCCCACCGGCAGCAGCTGCTGCACAGGAGAATCAGATGCAGTTCCCCACCTTCGTTTCCGCCCTCAAAGCGTTGCATGACGCCAACGGGGAACCGCTCCAGCTCAAAGCTGGCGCCAGCCCGGAGGAAATCGCCGAGGCCGAGGCCGAACTGGGCTTCGCAATCTGCCCGGCGCTCAAGGCCGCGTGGCTGGCCGCCAATGGCGGCACTGCCTGGCAGACCGTGTTCGCGCGCACCGGCTACCTCACCGGTTATGAATTCCTGTCGCTGCAGGCGGCGATGAAACAATGGCGGGGAATGCGCGAACGTGCGCCGCGTTATGCCGATTACGAGCAACCCCATCCACGCGACCGGCGCCTGCGCGAAGGCTGGTTTCAGCCCGGCTGGCTGCCGTTTGCCGGGTTCGCCGCACCGACGATGATGCTGCTGCTCGACCATACGCCATCCACACACGGCACGCCCGGCCAGGTCATCGCTTTCACGCATGACCCGGATGCGATGGACTACGTGTGCAGCGATTTCGCGACCCTGCTCGTCGAATCGCTGGCCCAGATCGAAGCCGAGCCCGAGGACCTGCTGGCCGAATGAGCAGGCACAACGATCCAGCCAAGGCGTTGCAGCTCCGCGCACCGGAGCAGGTCGCCCGGCAGCGGCTCGGTGTAGAGCTACCGCGCGTGCTTGAACGTAACCACGCCCTGCCGGAAGCCACGCTTGCCGGCGACTTCATCCTGCTTGATTCACGCGGTGCCGCTGCCGAAACACGCAGCCGCGACGCACCCCTGGTCGGGCTCGGCACGCACTGGTGGGTGTTCGCCACATCCGGCACCGGCGATGCCTGGCTGATGTCGCCGGTCGACGGAAGAAGCATCGCCTTCCTCGACCATGACGCCGGCCCGGATGCCGTCCCACAACCGATGCAGCTGGACTTCGCGCAATGGCTGCAGCTTGCCGACCTGCTCGACCAATGGGAGCAATGCGAACCCCCGCCAGCGCCCGCCCACATCCAGGCGTTGCTGGAAACCATCTCCGCTGGCCTGGCAGCGTGCTATCCCTATGCGCTGGACGGCTGAGCGCTTGACCGGAGACGGTCATGCCCAGAGTCGGCATGCGCCGTATCGACAATACTCGGCAACCGCCACGCCATCACGGGAGCCCCCATGGACGCATTCCTGGCCATCCTTCCACGCTTCCTGCTGAGTGCGCTGTCCGCGCTGCCGCTGGTCTTCGCGCTGCTGATGGCTGCATGGCACCTGCACCGCCAACAACCGCGCGCCTACCTGCGCCAGGTGGCGGCAGGCACCGTTGCCGGCATCGCTGCGCTGTTGCTGTTGTGGGAATACCTGTTCGCCAATGGGCTCGCACGCTCATCCACGTCGGCACTGATCTTCGTCGTCGCACCGGCCTACACGCTGCTCGCCTATGTCGCCACCTACCTGATCGCACTGCTTGCTTGCCGCCGGGTCGCGGCAAGCGCACCGGTCCCAGGTATCTCGCGCATGGCCTGGCTGGCCCCGGCCTGTCTGTTGGCGGTGCTGCTGGTGGGGATGGTGAAACTCGCCCATGACAGCTACGACATCACCGTGGCCGAACATGCTTCCGATCCGGAAACCCTGCGCGATCTGTACGCCGCATCACAACGCGGCCAGGCCGATGCCTTCAGCGTGCCGCTGTTCCTCGCACAGAACCCCGACACACCTTCCGATGTACTGCTGGCGCTGGCCAGACACCCCCAAGCGTCAGTGCGCTCGTTGCTGCTGCAACATCCGCACGTACCGAGCGAGGCCGTCGCCCTGCTCACCAATGATGCGGACGCGGATATCCGTGCACGCGCCCAAGCGCGGATGAAGGCAACACCGCAATAACCGCGCAGTACCGCACCCGGTGCACAGTTGCCACCGGGCATCTGAACCTACCGCCTGCGCTCAGCCGCGTGGTTGAATCAATGCGTCATCCAGCGCCGTTGCACGCTGCCACGCTTCGCGGGTCTGCAGCCGCTGGCCATAAGCGCTGAAGGCATCGCGCGCGGGCAAGGTCTTGAACATCGTGCCCCACAGCACCTGGCTGCCCACGTACACATCGGCGGCAGTGAACTGCTCACCGAGCAGCCATGGCGAAGCGCCGGCAACCGCGCGCTCCAACGTATCCACCGTCTGCTCGAAGCTGCCGTAACCCACCGTGCCCGCCTTCTCCGGCGGTGCCAGCAGGCCCAACGCCTTGGCACTGACTGCGGCCTCTACCGGGCCCGCAGCAAAGAACAGCCAACGGAAATAGTCACCACGACGCGGGTCATTGAACGCCGGCGCCAGCCCGGCGTCGGGGAAAGCATCGGCCAGATAGCTGCAGATCGCTGCACCTTCGGTCACCACCGTGCCGCGATGGACGATGGCCGGCACCTTGCCCATCGGGTTGATGGCCAGGTACTCCGGTGACTTCATGCCTTCGCCGTAGCCCAGCACCTCGGTGCGGTACGGCTGTCCGGTTTCTTCCAGCATCCAGCGCACGATGCGGCCGCGCGACTGCGGGTTGGTGTAGAAAACGATCTCTTCCGACACGCTGCTCATGCCTGTTGCTCCGCTGGATGAGTGCGCAGTCTAATCACCTGTCGTGGCTGCCGTCAGCGGTGCCGGTAGGCGTAGATCACGCTGGACGGCTGTGGGCGCGCCAGCTCCTGCCCGGCCACGGCGATGACCGGCAAGGCATAGCCGCGCGAGGTCGCCAAACCACTGTCGGCAAAGCGCTCCTGGAACGCCGCTCGAGTCTGCGGGTAGTCGATGTCATGGAAGCGCATCGGTATGCCGGCACGTTCGAGTTCGGCAATCATCTTCCGGGTGTAGCCGCAGCCGGTGCGGCCGTAGACGTCCACCGGATTGCCACCGGCCACCCCGCGCGTTGCAGACGATGCGGGCGCATCCATCGCAGGCGCAAGTGGCGCGGACACGGGGGACATGGCGGCGGCATCAGCGGACTGATCCACAGCCTTCGACTGCTTGTGGAAATGCCACACGCCACCGGCCACACCCAGCACCACCAACAACACCAACGTCCGATTCATAGCGCATCCCTGCACGGCCCCCGATGGACGCCGACGCTAGCACGGGCTTTTGATGGGCTTCAACTTCGGACGGGACTGGGACCTCAGGGCCAGGGAACCCGGCCTTGCCCTGCACCTGGGACACTGCCCTTGCCGGTGGTTGCTGTGCCGTCATTCCCGCCTGCGCGGAAATGACGGACTCAAGGCGGAACAGGAAGAAGCAGAAGCCTCAGTACGCAAACGCCTTGAACACACGATCGATATCGCCATTCCATTCCCCATGGAACAGCTCCAGCTTGCGCTCGGCGGCAGTCTTGCCGGAATCCACGATTTCCTGCAATACATCGAGGAAGCGCGTTTCATCCTGACCATCGCTGTTGAGCGCGGCACGACGACGCAGGCCGTCACGCGAAATCTCCAGCGCGCGTGCAGCAAGGTCACGCACGGTGCCATTGCGGAACGGCAAGTTCATCGCATGCTTCGGCACGCCGTCGCGCAACACGTTGCGTTCGACCAGGCTGAAATCCTTGACCAGGTCCCAGGCCGCATCCAGCGCGGTCTGGTCATACAGCAGACCCACCCAGAACGCCGGCAGCGCACAGATGCGGCTCCACGGGCCGCTGTCGGCACCGCGCATTTCCAGGTACTTCTTCAAGCGCACTTCCGGGAACGCGGTGGTCATGTGGTCCGACCAGTCGCGCAGGGTCGGCATCGCACCCGGCAGTACCGGCAGCTTGCCCTGCATGAAGTCGCGGAAGCTCTGGCCGCTGGCGTCGTGGTAGATGCCGTCGCGGTAGGAGAAGTACATCGGCACGTCGAGCAGGTAGTCCACGTAACGCTCGTAGCCGAAGCCATCCTCGAACACGAAGTCGAGCATGCCGGTGCGGTCGGCGTCGGTATCGGTCCAGATGTGCGAGCGGTAGCTCAGGAAGCCGTTGGGCTTGCCTTCGGTGAACGGCGAGTCGGCGAACAGCGCGGTGGCGATCGGCTGCAGGGCCAGCGACACGCGGAATTTCTTCACCATGTCCGCTTCGCTGGCGTAGTCCAGGTTGACCTGCACCGTGCAGGTGCGGGTCATCATGTCCAGGCCGAGCGAACCGACCTTGGGCATGTAGCTCTTCATGATCTGGTAGCGGCCCTTGGGCATCCACGGCATTTCATCGCGGCGCCATTTGGGCTGGAAGCCCATGCCCAGGAAGCCCAGCTGCAACTCGCCGGCCACCTGCGCCACCTCGTTGAGGTGGGTGCCGGTTTCTTCGCAGGTCTGGTGGATGGATTCCAGCGCCGCGCCGGACAACTCCAGCTGCCCGGCCGGCTCCAGCGATACCGAAGCGTTGTCACGCAGCAGCGCGATGGTGCGGCCGTTCTCCTGCACCGGTTCCCAGCCGAAGCGGGTCAGCCCGGTGAGCAGCGCTTCAATGCCGCGCTCGCCGTCAAAGGTCGGCGGACGCAGGTCATCCAGGCGGAACCCGAACTTCTCGTGTTCAGTGCCGATGCGCCACTGCGCCTTGGGCTTTTCGCCCGAGGCGATGTTCTGGACCAGTTGGTCCCGATCGGTGATGGGGGTATCGGCGACGTGGCTGGGGCTCGACAAGGGCTGGCTCGCAGGATTGTGTTCTGGGCGGGAAGGTGGGGGCCGGCCCCCGGCATCGCAAGGGCGCACTATATCGCGGCCCCCATTGCCATCCTGTCATCGTGGCGGTTTTCAGCATCCCATCGACGCAGTCTTGACGAACATCAAGCCTGCCACTGCGCTTGCGAGTCATTCCGCCGGCACCGCTCACTCCGTCCTAAACTGCGCACATGAGTCGATCCAGAAACCCGGAAGTCCATCGTTCCGACCGCGTTGGCTGGCTGCGCGCGGCCGTGCTGGGGGCCAATGACGGCATTGTCTCGGTCGCCGGGCTGGTCGTCGGCATCGCCGCCAGTGGCGCCCCCGCAGCCACAGTGCTGGCCACCGGCGTGGCCGGCACGGTCGCCGGTGCCATGTCGATGGCCGCTGGCGAGTATGTGTCGGTGCAGTCACAGGCCGATACCGAACACGCCGACCTGGCTGCCGAGCGTCGCGAACTGCACGAAGACCCGCGCAGCGAACTGGAAGAGCTGACCGCCATCTACCGGCAGCGCGGACTCTCGCCCGAACTGGCCCGCGAGGTGGCCGTGCAGCTCACCGAACACGATGCACTTGCCGCGCATGCGCGCGACGAACTGGGCATCACCGAGGAAATGCGCGCGCGTCCGCTACAGGCCGCAATGGCATCGGCCGGTGCATTCACGGCCGGCGCCGCCCTGCCGGTGTTGACCGCGTTGCTGGCCCCGCACGCCTACGTCGCTCAGATCACCACCGCCGCCACGCTGGTCGGCTTGAGCATCACCGGTGCATTGGCGGCCCGTGCCGGCGGCGCGGCGCCGTTGCGCGGCGCGCTGCGGGTGATGTTCTGGGGCGCACTGGCGATGGCCGCAGCCGCCGCCATCGGCAACCTGTTCGACGCCGCGTTGTAGCCGACGATGGATGCCGCCACTTCCACCACCACGCTGCTGGCACAACTGGCCACGCTCGCCAGCTGCCAGCGCGCAGAAGGCTATGCCTGCATCACCGCGCGGCGCGAACATGGTGCCTCGTCGGTGGAAGTACCGCGGCCGCAGTTCGCGATCCTGTTGCAGGGGCGCAAACAGGTCCGCACCGCGCAGCAGACACTGGAGTTGGCGCCGGGTGACCTGTTCCTGGTCACGCGTCGCTGCCGTTTCGATGTGGTCAACATTCCCGACCCGCATAGCGGCATCTATCTCAGCGCCATCGTGCCGCTGTGCGATGAAGCACTGGCTGCCGCACGCACGTTGTGGAACGAGCCACTGCCCGACGCCGGGCTCGCGCTGGCACGGCTGCCACTGGCCGATCACGGCGCAACCCTGCTGCAATGGCGGCAGGCGCTGGAACAAGGCCATTACACCGAAGCGCGATTGGCACTGGCGGCGCTGGTGGTGGCGTTCTGCCGGCGCGGCCACGGCAGCCTGCTGGCCGCGCCCGAACCGGGCCTTGGCGAACGCATCCGCGACCTGGTTGCCGCGCAGCCGGAGCGTGATTGGCAATCGCGCGATTTCGAGGATCAACTGGGCATCAGCGGCGCCACCTTGCGCCGGCGGTTGGCCAGTGAACAGCTGAGCCTGCGTGAATTGATCGTCGATGCACGGTTGGCGCATGCCATGCAGTTGCTCTACACCACGCAGCTGCCGTTGAAGACGGTGGCAGCGCGCGTGGGCTACCGCTCGTTGGGCAGCTTCAACAAGCGCTTCGCATCCCGCTACGGGCTGGAGCCGGCGGCGATCGGCAACAGCTGAGCCAGACGCGAGCGGCGCACGCAACATTCTGAGCGGAACGCGCGCCGCACGCCGGGCACGATGAAGGCCCTGCGGCGATACCGCCCTCCCCGGAACCTGCCATGCGTTTGCCTCCCCGCCGTCACCTTGCCGCCGCCCTGCTGCTGGCCGTCTGCAGCCACACCGCCTTCGCCACCACCACGCACGTGCCACAGCAGCAGGTGCCCGGTGTCTATCACCAGCAGATAGGTGAATTGCAGGTCACCGCGTTGTTCGACGGCACGGTCGCACTGGGCCGGCAGGAACTGGTCGGCATCGACGCGGGCGCCGTCACCCGCCTGCTCGACCACCGCTACGTGCCCGAGGACAGCAAGGGCCTGCAAACCGCGGTCAACGCCTATCTGGTCCAACGCGGCAACCGCCTGACCCTGGTCGATACCGGCACCGCCAAGTGCTTCGGCCCTGGCCTGGGCCAGGTGCTCGGCAACCTGCGTGCGGCCGGCTATGCGCCTAGCGATGTCGATGACGTCCTGCTCACCCACGCCCATCCCGACCACCTGTGCGGCCTGCTCGATGCGCAGGGCAAGGCGGCGTTCCCGAACGCCACGGTGTGGCTGTCGCACGCCGACGCGGCCTATTGGCTGGACCCTGCCAGCGAAGCCAGCGCACCGCAGGGGCTGCGCTTCGCCTTCAAGCTGGCCCGCGACGCGGTCGCACCGTATGAAGCGGCCGGCACGTTGCGGCGCTTTGGCACGCAGGACCCACTCCCAACTGGCATCCGCGCATTGGACAGCCACGGCCACACGCCGGGCCACGTGTCGTACCGGATCGACAGCGGTGCCGGACAACCGTTGCTGGTGTGGGGCGACGTCGTGCATTTCCACGCGGTGCAGTTCGCACAACCCGATGCCGCCTACGAGGCCGACAGTGATCGCAATGCCGCCATCGCCAGCCGCCGCCGGATGATGGCCGAAGCGGCCGACAACGGCTGGTGGGTTGCCGGCGCGCACCTGCCCTTCCCGGGGCTGGGCCATGTCCGTCGTCAGGATGGCGCGTTTGCCTGGGTGCCGGCCGAATTCATGCCGCTCACGCCTTGAAACGCTGTTCTGCCCGCCCACGCACAACCGAAACCTCCCTTCTGCGCGGCAGAAGGGAGGACTGGGAAGGGGGGGCTCCAGACGGGAGCCTCAAAAGACCGGGAGCGCACTTGGCGTCGTCCCGGCCAATGAAGCACCAACTCAGCCCTGCGGGGCTGCTTCTTCCTCTGCCGGCGGGTTCAAGCCCAGCCAGCCACCGATGATTCCGCGGGCTTCGTCCACGCCAAGGCGCGATTCGCCGGAGAAGACCTGCACGCTGACCGTATCGCCGAAGGCCGACTGCAATTCCTTGCGCACCTTCTGCAGGGCCTGCATCTGCTGGCCACGGCCAAGCTTGTCGGCCTTGGTCAGCAGGGCATGCGCCGGCAGGCCGCGCTGCACCGCATAACCGAGCATCTGCCGGTCGTAGTCCTTGAGCGGATGACGGATATCCATCACCACCACCAGGCCTTTGAGCGCCTGGCGGGTACGGAAATACTGGTCGATGAAGGCCTGCCAGTGCGCCTGCAGTTCCAGCGGCACTTTGGCGTAGCCGTAACCGGGCAGGTCGACCAGGCTCGCCTCGGGCGTGACCTGGAAGAACACCAGCTGTTGGGTACGGCCCGGCGTCTTGGAGACACGGGCCAGCGCGTTCTGGCGGGTCAGCGCGTTGAGCGCGCTGGATTTACCCGCATTGGAGCGGCCGGCAAATGCCACTTCGGCCCCTTCATCGGCCGGCAATTGCCGGGCGTTGTGGGCGGAAAGCAGGTAACGGGCGCGTTCGATGAGCAGTGACATACCGCATAGGATCGCATGTTGCGGCGCCGCGCGTTGCTTTCAGGCCTGCTCAGGGCCGCTGCCCGCCGGGCCTGCCAGCTGCGGCCCAAGCCATCGCCCGGCCCGTGCGGCCTGTCCAAATGCTGCACTGCTGCGTTGACCCTGCCTTGAAACGCCGTTGATAATCCGGGCGATGCCGGCGCGACGCCCGGCCCGGTCCACACGGAGCTTCAGCATGCGCCATGCTCGTGTTCTTGCCGTTACCGCGTTAGTCGTTCCTGTTATTGCCGCCGTTGCCTTTGCCCAGAGTTCTGTCATCCCGGTGCCGGACAACGCACCTGTGCAGACCGCTTCGCTGGACGTGGATTTCAGCAAGACCAAGCCCGGCGATGCCAAAGCCGGTGAAGCCCTGTCGGCCACCTGCACCGCCTGTCATGGTGCCGATGGCAATTCGCCGGTGGACATCTACCCGCGCATCGCCGGCCAGAGCGAACGCTATATCGCCAAGGAAATCGCCCTGATCGCCAACGGCCAGCGCAATGAAGGCGCGGTGGCGGCGATGGTGCCCTTCGTGCAGACACTGACTCCCCAGGACATGCGCGACCTCGGCGCCTTCTTCGCCACCCAGAAGAGCGGCGCCGGCGTAGCCGACGATGCGGTGGTGGCCGATGGCCCCTACGCAGGCATGAAGTTCTACGAAATCGGCCAGAAGCTCTATCGCGGCGGCGATGCCAGCCGCAACATTCCGGCCTGCATGGCCTGCCACGGGCCCACCGGTGCCGGCAATCCCGGCCCGGCCTATCCGCATGTCGGCGGCCAGTACTCGGGCTACCTGGTCCAGCGCCTGGAGCGCTACCAGTCCGGGCAGACCCAGGAGACCGATGCCGCCCAGTTCAAGATCATGGCCGAGGTCACCCACGCGTTGACCGGGCAGGAAATCCAGGCACTGGCCAGCTACATGCAGGGCCTGCATGATCGTACTGATGATGCCAAGCTGATGGCCGCAGCCGCACAACCCTGACCCGCGCCGGTCGCCCCGGCGGCCGGTGCAACCGCTGTCGCAGACACGCCGACCGCGAGGTCGGCGTCTTTTTTCCCCGGAGATTCCCCACGATGAAGCTGTTTTCCCGAATCCTGCCCCTGCTGCTGGCGCTGATCCCGTTGACCGCCTGCTCGGCCCCCAACGCCGCCCCCGTACAGGGCCAGGACTACGAACTGATCGCCCAGCCGGGACCGTTCGCGCCGCTGGCCGGCAAGATCGAAGTGGTGGAAGTGTTCGGTTACACCTGCCCGCACTGCGCCAACTTCGAGCCGCAGGTGGAAGCCTGGAAGGCCAAGTTGCCGGCTGACGTGCGCTTCACCCCGGTGCCGGCCGCCTTTGGTGGCTACTGGGATGCCTACGCCCGCGCCTTCTATGCCGCCGAACAGGTCGGCGTGCTCGGCCGCAGCCATGGCGACGTGTTCAAGGCCCTGCACCAGGACCGCAGCCTGCCGATGCAGAGCGTTTCGCCGCAGGAGCTGGCCACCTTCTACGCCAACTACGGCGTGGAGCCGCAGCGCTACATCGACGCGCTGCGCAGCCCGCAGGTCGACGAGAAGATCAAGAACGCCCGCGCTTTCGCCATGCGCGTCCAGATACCTGGCACGCCAGCGATGATCGTCAACGGCAAGTACCTGATCACCGCACGCAGTTTTGAAGACACCCTGCGCGTGGCCGACGCCCTGATCGCCCGCGAGCGGGCCGCTGGCAAGGGCCGCTGAGCCCTGCCCAACCCGGGCTGGACCACGCGCTGCCGGTTCAGCCTTTGCAACCCATAATGGCATCATGCGCGCCCGCGGTCGTGCTGCTGCGGCCTGATGCACCAACGAATCCACGCTGGAGATCCCACCCGATGAAGATCCGCTTCGCCCTGGCCCTGACGGCCCTGATTCCGCTGATGGTTGCCTGCAAGGCCCAGGACGGCACCGCCGAAACCACCGCCCCGGCCGCCACCACGCCGGCCGCCGCCGAAGCCGCACCGGCTGCGACCCCGGCTCCGGAAGCTGCTGCCGCCGAAGGCGCCACCCCGGCCGCAGCGGCCGACGCCGCCAGCACCGACGCCGCTGCCAACACCCCGGTGCCTGCCCCGGCACGTCCGGTGGGCCCGGAGCCGGTCGCCGGCACCGACTACGTGGTCATCGAAGGCGGCCAGCCGTTCCAGCCGGCCACCGGCAAGATCGAAGTGGCCGAGATCTTCGGCTATGTCTGCCCGGCCTGTGCCCGCTTCCAGCCGCTGGTCGGCTCGTGGAAGGCCGGCCTGCCGGCTGACGTGAACTTCGTCTATGTGCCGGCCGGCTTCGGCGGCATCTGGGACAACTACGCACGTGCCTACTACGCCGCCGAAACCCTGGGCGTGCAGGAGAAGACCCACGATGCGCTGTACGCCGCCATCCACATCGATCAGACCCTGAAGGGCGAGCGCGGCACCGACTCGGTGGAAGACATCGCCAACTTCTACGGCAAGTACGGCGTTGACCCGAAGACCTTTACCGACACCATGGGCAGCTTCTCGGTGGCCGCCAAGGTCAACCGCGCCAAGCAGTTCGCCCAGCGCAGCAAGATTGGCGGCACCCCTTCGGTGATCGTCAACGGCAAGTACCTGGTCAAGGGCAAGGGCTTTGAGGACATGCTCCGCATCGCCGACCACCTGATCGCGCGCGAACGCGCCGCCAACGCCAAGTAAGGTATCAAGGGCCTCGGACACGAGGCCCTTCGGTTTCAATGTCGTGAAGAACCCCACACAAACCCTGCGGCTGCTGACGGCCAACATCCAGGCCGGCTCCAGCACCCGCCGCTACAGCGACTATGTGACCCGCAGCTGGTCACACGCGCTGCCTGCGGGCCAGAAGCGCTCCAGCCTTGACGCCATCGCCAAGCTGGCGAGCGGCCGTGACATCGTGGGCCTGCAGGAAGCCGACCCCGGCAGCCTGCGCTCGGGCTTCACCAACCAGACCCACTACCTGGCGCAACGGGCCGGCTTCAATTACTGGAGCCACCAGCCCAACCGGCGCATGGGCGGAGTTGCCTCCAGCGCCAATGGCCTGCTCAGCCGGCTGGAGCCGGTGGAAGTACAGGACCATGCCCTGCCCGGCCGCCTCGGTGGCCGCGGCGTGTTGCTGGCCCGTTTTGGCGATGGCGATGAAGGCCTGACCGTGGCCGTGGCGCATCTGTCACTGGGCATGAGCTCGCGGCTGTCGCAGCTGGATTTCATTTCCGACCTGCTGGTGGACAAGCCCAACGCGGTGCTGATGGGCGACTTCAACTGCATGGCCGACCGCCCGGAAATGCGCGTGCTGTACCACAAGACCCGGCTGCAACCGCCGAGCTGCAACGTGCTGACCTTCCCCAGTTGGGGGCCGGACCGGGCCATCGACCACATCCTGATCACCGACAACCTCAAGACCATGGATGCGCGCGCCGTACCTGCGGCGCATTCGGATCACCTGGCGGTGGAAATGGAAGTGCAGGTGCCGTCCAACAGCCTGCGTTGAGTCCACCGCGCACAACGCAAACCCGATCATGACGAAGGCCGGCATTGCCGGCCTTCGTCATTTCCGCCGCCACCATCAATGCAGCAGCCGCAACTCACGCCAGCTGCCGCCGCGCCCTCAACGCACGAAGCTGATGCGCTCCATGTGCGCGTTGTTGGCCGCTGCCAGCACCTGCGCCATGACTTCGTACTGCGCGTCCGGCGAGGCATCGATGCGCAGTTCGGGCAGGTTGCCGGCGTGCATCTGCGCCTGTTCCAGCAATTGCTCCTGCATCGCCTGCCGCGACAGCACCTGGCCATTCCAGTACAGCTGGTTGTCTGCATCCACGCGCAGTTCGATCGGCGGTGGCGGATCGGGACGCGGAAGCACCCGCTCGCTGCGTTGCGGCAGGTCCACCGGAATGGGGATGGCCACCATCGGCGCGGTGACGATGAAGATGATCAACAACACCAGCATCACGTCCACCAGCGGTGTGACATTGATGTCGGCCAACGGACGTCCGGAATTGCCTGCTGCACTGAATGCCATGTCCAGTTCCCCCAGGGCGAGGCCGGTTGCCTCGTGGCCAACGCTACTCCTGCCGCGTGTTCATGCCGCACGTTGGAGTGTTCCGTTCAGCTTGCGTTCGTGCCGATCGCTCGCAATGCACGCCGGCCTGTTCATGTGGCAGTCGGCGTGTCGCTCTGCCGTTGACGCCCTGCCCGTTATCCTTCGGCCATGAAGCTACTTTCCCTGATGCCATTGGCCGCCATGACGTTGTTGGCGTGCACTTCCGCCGACGCCCAGAACCTGGACGCGCAGCGCGCCGCCATGCGCGCGGCCATCGACAATGCCGAGCGCGGCCAGTTCGATGCCAACGCCGTCGGCGCACTGCGCAACCACCCGCTCTACGGCTGGCTGGAATACAGCGCCCTGCGTCGCAACATCGACACGCTGAGCAACACCCAGGCGCAGGACTTCCTCAAGCGCTACCAGGGCCAGGCGGTAGCCGAGACGTTCCGCTCCGCGTGGCTACCCGCACTCGCGCGGCGCCAGGATTGGCCGACGTTGCTGGCCAACTGGAAGCCCAGCAACGATGCCGGCATGCGCTGCGCCGAGCTCAATGCCCGCCAGGCCACCGGCAGGATCGATGCGCAATGGACCAGCGATGCACAGGCGCTGTGGCGCAGCAGCGGCAAGTCGCTGCCCGATGCCTGCGATCCGGTGTTCGCTGTGCTGGCCAGCCGTGGCGAACTGTCACCGTCGCTGCGCTGGGAGCGCATCGATGCCGCCGCCGACGCCCAGCAACCGGCGGTGATGCGCGCCGCCGCACGCGGCCTGCCCGCTGCCGAACTGACGCAGGCCAATGATTACGCCGCCTTCGTCGACAAGCCCGATGCGCGCGCCTTGAACTGGCCGAAGAACGAGCGCAGCCGACGCATCGCCACCGACGGCCTGGAAAAGCTGGCCAAGGCCGATCCAGGCGCCGCCGAACAGCAACTGCCGCAGTACGCGCAGGCGCTGGGCCTGAGTGCCGACCAACAAGGCAAGGTGCGCTACGAGATCGCGCTGTGGACCGTCGCCTCCTATCTGCCCGATTCGGCGCGCCGGTTGGCTGCGGTTCCCGAATCGGCCTATGACGAGCGCCTGCACGAATGGCGTACCCGCGAAGCCATGTCACGCGGTGACTGGCCTGCGGCATTGGCGGCGATCCGCAAGATGCCGGCCAGCCAGCGCAACGACTCGCGCTGGCGCTGGTTCGAAGGCCGCCTGCTGGAGAAGACCGGCAAGTCTGCCGAGGCAACCGCGCTGTACCGCGCCGCTGCCAGCGAGCCGACCTTCCATGGCTTCCTTGCCGCCGACAAACTCAAGCAGCCCTACGCGTTGTGCCCGTGGAATCCGAATGACAGCGCGCAGGCCAAGGCCGCCGTCGCCCGCGACCCGGCCCTGGTACGTGCGCTGGAGTTGAACAGGATCGAGCGCCCCAGCTGGGCCGCGCGCGAATGGGCCGATGCGCTGACCCGTTTCGATGACACCCAGCGCCGCCTGGCGGTGGAAGTGGCCAGCAAGGACGGCTGGTTCGACCGTGCCGTGTTCGCGCTCAAGGGGCCGCAGGAACAGCGCCTGTACACGCTGCGTTTCCCGCTGCATCACGACGAGACCATCCGCCGCGAAGCGGCGCGCAATGCCCTGGACCCGGCCTGGGTGGCCGCCGAGATTCGCGCCGAGAGCATCTTCAACCCGAAGGCGCGCTCGCCGGCCAACGCGATGGGACTGATGCAGGTACTGCCTGCGACCGGCGCCAGCGTGGCCAAGAGCATCGGCCTGAGCGGCTATGGCGGCGCGGCCAGTCTGTATGACTCGGACACCAACATCGCCATCGGCACTGCTTATCTGCGCCAGCTGATGGACAAGTACAACGGCCAGCCCTACGTCACCATCGCCGCCTACAACGCCGGCCCGACGCCGACTGCGCGCTGGCAATCGCAGCGGCCGAACTTCGACCCGGATTTCTGGATCGAGACGATCAGCTACAAGGAAACGCGCGAGTACGTCGCCCGCGTGCTGGCCTTCAGCGTGATCTACGACTGGCGCCTCAATGGCAACGCCCTGACCTTGAGTGACCGCATGGTCGGCCGGATCGATGGCGCACGGAAGAACTTCGTCTGCCCGCAGTAGAGCGGAGCCATGCCCCGCTGAGGCTTCACTGGTAATGCCCCTGCCACAAGCGTGGCCGGGCGCCACCTCAAGTGCCGAGCATCGCCCGGCACTCCATTCACGCACTCCTGTTCTAATGCCGACATGAAGATCTATCTCGTAGGCGGCGCGGTCCGCGATGCACTGCTCGGCCAGCAGCCCGGTGACCGTGACTGGGTGGTGGTCGGCTCCTCGCAGGCGGAAATGGAAGCACGCGGCTTCAAGGCCGTCGGCAAGGACTTCCCGGTATTCCTGCACCCGGACACCGGCGAGGAGTACGCACTGGCGCGCACCGAACGCAAATCCGGTCGCGGCTATCGCGGCTTCGTGGTCGATGCCGATCCCTCGGTCACGCTGGAAGAAGACCTGCAACGCCGCGACTTCACCATCAACGCCATCGCCCGCGATGAGGAAACCGGTGAGCTGGTCGACCCGTGGGGCGGCGTGCGCGATATCGAGCAGCGCGTATTGCGTCATGTCGGCCCGGCCTTCATCGAAGACCCGCTGCGCGTGTTGCGCGCGGCCCGCTTCCTGGCCCGCTTCGCACCACTGGGCTTCACGCTGGCACCGGAAACCGCCGCATTGATGCGGCAGATGGCCGACAGCGGCGAGCTGGATGCACTGGTGCCCGAGCGCATCTGGCAGGAACTGCGTCGCGCCCTGACCATGAAGCAGCCGTCGGCGTTCCTGCGCAGCCTGCATGACACCGGCGCGCTGGCCATCATCCTGCCGGAGGTGGACGCGTTGTACGGGGTCCCGCAACGCGCCGAATTCCATCCGGAAGTGGATACCGGCATCCATCAGGAAATGGTCAGCGACATGGCCGCCAAGCTTGCACCAGGCGATGACCTGATTGCCTTCGCCGCGCTCACCCACGACCTGGGCAAGGCACGCACGCCCAAGGACGAACTGCCGCGCCACATCATGCATGAGCAGCGCGGCCTGAAGCCGCTGGCCGCATTGTGCGAACGCCTGAAGATTCCCACCGATCACCGCCTGCTGGCCGAAGCCGTATGCCGCGAACATCTCAACGTGCACCGCATCGATGAGCTGCGCGATGCCACCGTGCTGGAGCTGATCCAGCGCTGCGACGGCTTCCGCCGGCCAGAGCGCATCGCACAGATGGCGCTGGTGTGCGAATGCGACAAGCGTGGCCGCACCGGTTTCGAGGACAGCGACTACCCGCAGCGCGCCACCCTGCAACGCCTGCACGCCGCCGCCTTGGCGATCAACGCCCGCGATATCGCCACCGAAGGCCTACACGGCCCGGCCATCGGTGAAGCGTTGAAGAAGGCGCGGATCGATGCGATCCACAGGGCGCGATGAGCACCCTTCCATGCAGGCAGAGAAGACGCGAAGCACGATCTCGGTACACACACGCCGCCATCCAATCAACCAGACCCACGGGCCGGGATGTGATCCCGGCTCATGGCTCTTGATCGCGGCATACACCTGCGTCTTGTAGGAGCGACGTAAGTCGCGACACTGGCAATACCGTACAAGCACCGCTGATTGCCAATGCGCGATCTTGTGCGAAGCGCAGCACTGCAAGCCTCGCGGCTTACGCCGCTCCTACTAGGAGTCATGCAAGTGCCTGCCGAGCTTGGCTCGGCTCTACGATGATGCGGCCCCTTGCCTCAACTCACCCTTCGCCAGACGCCGGTGCTGCCGGCAAGGAATCTTGTATCGGTGCCTGCGCATCATCGCCCGGAGCCTCCACAGCGGCGCTAGGGGATTCGGCACCCGGCTCCGCCGCATCTGCAGCTGTAGCTGTAGCCATGGCCATGGCCGTAGCCGTAGCCGTAGCCGTAACCGGCACTTCGCGCATTGGAACTACGGCCAGCCAAGTGGGGATCAACTCGGCAAACTGGGCCGCGCACTGTTCGACATAAGCGAGCCGCGCGGATTTTACGCCGGCGAATTCGGCATCGGCCCATGCCTCGTAGCCCTGTACTACCGGCTCCGGCGCACATTCGACGCTGCCATACGTCTTGCTTGCCTTGAAGAAGCCGCGCGACGGCCCCTTGAGCGTCAGGCTGGTGCGATAGCGCAGTTCGTATGGCGTCTTTTCTTCGTCCAGCTCCTGGTAAAGCAGCACCCAATCGCCACCGATCAGGCTGACCGTCACCGGCTCCTGCGGCGCCTGTTCCGGATGGGAGGCCTGCCATTGTTCGATCCGGCGACGCACTTCGGCCAGCAACAGATCCCGGCCTGGATTGGGGATGTCCCTGACCTTCTCGCCATGCAACTGCGACTTCTTGAAACCTACTCCGCCGATACCACCTGCCAGCACACCGGTCAGCACCTGCAGACCGATGGCCTTTCCAGTGTGCTCACGGCGCACCACGCGCAGTACCTCGTCACCGTTGTTGCGGCCGCCGTCACCGGCATTGAGTACACCGAATTCATAGGTGAAGGCCGGTTCAGTGGTCGAATCTTCAGCCTGCGCGTTGCAGGCGAACAATGTGGCAGCCAGCAACGCTGCCTTCGTCGAAACCTTGATCATGAAATTCCCTTTATTGACATTGCGTTCCTCTCCCCAGTCCAGGGGCCGATGAATCAATCGGCCACAGGCTCAGAAACTGGAGTGCATTCGGCACATTGGCCTCAAGCGTGGCTTTGATAGCCGCTCTGAAGCGCAGGAGCAAGGCTCGGGAGCACCCTTTAGCGTGTTGGCCAGATTCCCTTGCCAATCACTGCTGGAACGGCTGCGTGGCCATTGCCGTCGGCAAGCGTGTCTCCGGCAAACAAGCAGGCGACGAGATACCGGTCTCTGCCATTGCAACTGCGACCATGCCTGGGCCGGTGCACAGACTGCGTCGCGCCTGAGACTGCTTTTCCATGGGCGCGCAGACAGTGTCGTCAACGCCCCTGCCGAGCATGGCTCGGCACTACCCCGATGCGCAGTGCATGGGCTTTCAGACCTTCAAATAAATCCTGCGCCGGTCCATCCATGCCATCGGCAGCCACCACAGCGCGACGAACGCCAAGGCCATCGCCAACGACGCACCCTGCGCGCCGGCCAGCGGTGTGATCCAGCGGTCGAACACGTGCGTGTACAGCCAGCCCCAGCTGCCGCCGGCCATCATCGCCAACACCATTGCTGAAGAACCGGCATATGCGGTGATGGCGTTGACACCGAAGCGACGGCCCAATGCGGGCCACTGGCGCTGGTCGATCAACGCATGCGCCAGCCACAACGCGAGCAATGCCCAGCCTGCGGTCCACAGCACGTAGGACGGCGTCCACAGGTTCTTGTTGAACGGCAGCCACTGCGCCCACAACACGCCCAGGCCAAGCAACGTAACGCCAGCAACCGGCAATCGCTTGGTTTGCCCGCTGCGCAGCAAGGCACCGGCATGCAGACCGATCAGGGTCGAAGCCAATGCCCCCAGCGTAGATACCAAACCTTCCGGATCATGGCCGTGGCCAGTGGCTGCGTCGTACTGGTACAACAGCGATCCAAACAACGCAGTATCCACCCGGCTCGCCAGATTGAGCCACGGTGCCAACGTCGAACCAGCTGACAGCAGCGCTGCATAGCCGATCAAAAGTGCCAGCAACAACGCCCATTGCAGGCGCGGACGCAGCCAGATGGCCACTACGCCGACAAAGGCAAAGCAGATGCCGATACGCTGCAAGACGCCCCACGGCCGATAGTGCGCCAGCTCCAGCCACCACCACGCAAGAAAGTGCAGCAACAGGCCAAGGCCAAGAATGCGCAACGCGCGCATAAGCACCGTGCGCGTCAGCGCGCCACGATCCGCGCCCTGCTCCACGCGCGGCACCACACCCAGTGCGATGGAAACGCCGACGATCACCAGGAAGAACGGAAACACCAGGTCGGTCGGCGTGCAGCCATGCCACTCGGCATGCAGCAGCGGTGCGTAAACGTGGCTCCAGCTGCCGGGGTTGTTGACCAGCAGCATCGCCGCGACAGTGATGCCACGCAGGGCATCCACCGATGCAAACCGAAGGGGCTTGTTCATGCCGGAAGCTGCTGCGATCAGTCGCGCTCGCCTGCGATCCAGGTCGCCTGCACCTGCAGGTCCTGGTCCAGCAGCACGAAGTCGGCCTGATAGCCCGGCGCGATATGCCCGTAACGGTCATCCAGACGCAGGAACTGCGCCGGATACGTCGATGCCATGCGCGAAGCCTCTGCCAGCGGCAGGCCGAGCAAGTCCACCGTATTGCGCACGGCGGTGGCCATGTCCAATGCCGAACCGGCCAACGAACCGGCCGCGTTGCGTACCACGCCGTCCACGGCGGTGATCACTTCGCCATACAACTCGAACGCCGGATTGTCGGAGCCCACCATCGGCATCGCATCGGTGACCAGGAACACCTTGCCGCGCGGCTTGGCCGCCAGCGCGACACGCAGGCTGGACGGATGCACGTGCACGCCATCAACGATGACGCCGCACCAGCTGCCGGCATCTTCCAGCGCGGCACCCACCGCGCCCGGCTCACGGCCCAGCAGCGGTGACATCGCGTTGTACAGGTGGGTGAAACCGGTGACGCCGGCATCGAGACCTTCGCGGATCTGCTGATACGTGCCTGCGGTATGGCCGGCGGCGACGATGGCGCCATTGGCCACCATCTGCCGGATGGTTTCCACCGGCACGCGTTCGGGTGCAAGCGTGATCAGGGTGACGCCGTTGTCCAGCGCGGTGGCCATGCGGACTTCGTCGGCATCGGGTACGCGGAACTTCCCGGCATCGTGCGTACCCTTGCGCGCGGGTGCGATGTACGGGCCTTCCAGATGGATGCCCAGTACACCAGGCACGCCCGCATCGATGGCCTCACGCGTGGCCTGCACCGCACGCGCCATCACCTCGGCATCGTCGCTGATCAGCGTCGGCAACATGCCGGTGGTGCCGAAGCGGCGATGCCCCGCCATGATGGTGCGCAGCGCATCCACGTCGGTCTGGTTGTTGAACAGCGCACCGCCGCCGCCGTTGACCTGCGCATCGATGAAGCCTGGCATCAGCCAGCCGCCGTCCAGGTCCACCTGTGCGTCGGCCGCACTGACAGCAGCGTCATCGGCGGCGAGCACCGCAACGATGCGGCCGTCTTCGACCAGCACCGCGACGTCGTCACGGAAGTCATCGCCGGCAAGAATCCGACCGTTGCGCAGTACCGTTTTCATCAGACCGTTTCCGTGACCTTGTTCAGATGCGGCGGCAGGTCCGGGTTGTGGCCACGACGCAATGCCAGTGCGTTGATCGCGCGGTAGAAGCTCTGGATGGTCAGCAGCGGCGCGCACAACGCATGCGGCGCGGCGACAGTCGGCAGGCTGCCGCCTTCACCGGCCAGCCATACCTGCGCGCCACGCGCGGCGAACTCGTCTGCCACGGCCTTGGTGCCGGTGCCGGTTTCATCGGGCTGGGCGAAAGCCAGCACCGGGAAGTCCTTGCCCACCAGCGCCATCGGGCCGTGCTTCACTTCGGCCGAGCTGTAGCCTTCGGCATGCAGGCCGCAGGTCTCCTTGAACTTGAGCGCGGCTTCCTGCGCGGCGGCCAGGCCCGGGCCACGGCCGAGCACGAACAGGTTGTGCGCATCGACCAGACCATCGGTCAACGACGTCCAGTCGCATTCCCAGGCCTTGGACATTGCCGCCGGCAGCGCATCGAGCGCGGCAATCAGCTGCGGGTCGTTCTTCCAGTAGGCGCCCAGCTGCAGGATCGCCGCCAGCGAGGCCAGGTAGCTCTTGGTAGCCGCAACGCTGCGCTCGGCGCCGGCACCCAGCGGAATCACCGTATCGGCCAGCTGCGCCAGCGGTGAATCCTCGACGTTGACCAGTGCCACCACGCGCGCGCCGCCGGCCTTGGCCGCTTCGGCATTGCGCAGCAGGTCCGGGCTTTTGCCAGACTGCGAGATCACGATGTACAGCGCGCCGCGCACCTGCAACGGCGCTTCGTAGACCGAACCCACCGACGGCGATGCCGAGGCCGTCACCAGGCCCAGCTGCGTCTCGAACAGGTATTTGCCGTAGGTTGCCGCGTGATCGGAACTGCCCCGTGCGCAGGTCACCACGAACGGTGGCGGGTTCTGTCGCAGGTCGGCGGCCAGGGCCTGCACCACATCGTGGTTGCGGGCGAACTGGGCGGCGATGACCGAGGCGCTTTCGGCGGCCTCACGGAACATCAGGGTTTCGGTCTCACTCGGCAGTGCCATGGATCGTTACTCGGAAAGGTCGGGGGGAGATGAAGGAGGGCGCGCGGGCTGCTGGCGCAGCGGCGCGGTGGAGCCACGCACCACCAGCTGCGGTACGAAGCCCTGGTTCTGCAGTTGCAGCGGCGTGTCGTCGTAGGCGTCGCTGCGCAGCTGGCTGATCAGCAGCCGCGCCGCGTGCCGGGCGATGTCGCCGGTCGCCTGCTTGGCGGTGGTCAGTGCCGGCCACGACTGGCGCGAGAACGGGCTGTCCTCGAAGCCGGCAATGGACAGGTCATACGGCACGTTCAAGCCGGCCGAGTTTGCTGCGGCCAACACACCGGCGGCGATTTCGTCGTTGGAACCGAAGATGGCGGTGGGCGGCTCACGCAATGCCAGCAAGCGACGTGCACCACGGAAACCATCGTCGAAGGTGTAATCGCCCGGAATCACCAGGTGCTTGTCCAGCGGGATGCCGTAGTCCTTCAACGCGGCCTCGTAGCCTGCGTAGCGCTCGCCGCTGGAATGGTGCGACGTACCGCCCCACAGGAAGCCGATGCGCTGATGGCCAAGCTGGATCAGGTGTTCGGTGATTTCGTAGGCGGCATCGCGGTCGTCCACGAACACGCACGGGCCATCGCCCGGGTCCTCGGTGGCGGCGATGATGCGCACCGTCTTGATGCCGCGCGCATTGAGCGCGGACACCAGTTCCGGGCGTTCGGACATCGGTGCGGTCAGCACCAGCCCCGCCAGACGCGAGCGCTGTACCCAGTCGGCCAGTTCCTCGGCCAGCATCGGCGAGGTCGAGTCACAGGGATGGATCTGCAGGCCGAAGCCGGTTTCGCGGCAGGCCGACAGCACGCCGTTCTGCACGCCGATGATGTGGTACGGATTGGGGTTGTCGTACACCAGCCCGATCACGAACGTGGTGTTGCTGCGCAGGTTGCGCGCGGCGGGGTCCGGTTCGTAGTCCAGCTCAGCCACCGCCCGCAGCACGCGCGCGCGGGTGGCCTGCATCACCGAAGGCTCGTTGTTGATCACCCGCGACACGGTCTTCAGGGAGACTTTCGCCCGCTCGGCGACGTCCTTGATGGTGGGTCTGCGCATTACCGGTTCCCGCGTTGGCTCGATGGTCGCCATGATGCTTGATTCAGGCGCCACGTGCCCTGCCCGCGTTGTGACCCACCGTGCCGAAGTACAGGATGTACAGGTAGCAGGGAATCATCAGCGCGGCGAACACCAGCTGGAAGTGTTCGGGGTACGCATGCTTGAGCAGGGCAAAGGCCTGCGGGATGATCGCGCCGCCGGCGATGCCCATCACCAGCAGCGCCGAACCGGTCTGGGTGAAGCGGCCCAGGCCGCGGATCGCCAGCGGGAAGATCGCCGGCCACATCATTGCGTTGGCAAAGCCCAGCGCGGCCACGAAGCCCACCGAGACGTAGCCGTGGGTGAAGAACGCCCCCAGGGTGAAGACCACGCCCAGTACCGCCGACACCGCCAGGTACTTTTCCTGCGAGATGAAGCGCGGAATCAGCAGCAGGCCGGCCACGTAACCGACCAACATCGCAAACAGCGTGTAGGAGGTGAACAGCTTGGTCTGGTCCAACGGCAGGCCGAAGGCATTGCCGTAGGTGCCGATGGCGTCGCCGGCCATCACTTCCACGCCCACATAGACGAACAGGCAGAACACACCCAGCCACAGGTGGGGGAACTGGAAGATGCTGTGCTTCTCGGCCTTGCCGTCGTTGGCCACGGCATTGGCCTGGTCCGGGCGGACCTCCGGCAACGGCGAGAACAGCACACCCACCGCCACCAGCAGCAGCACGCCGGCAATGACCATGTACGGCGTGTGGATCTTGGCCGCGAAGGTATTGAGCAGTTCGGTCTTGGTTGCCGCATCGGCGGCCTGCACCTGGGTTTCAAGGTCGCCGATGCCATGCAGCACCAGCGAGCCGATCACCACCGGCGCCAGGATGCCGGCCACCTTGTTGCAGATGCCCATCAGCGCGATGCGCTGCGCTGCGCCTTCAATCGGCCCAAGGATGCTGATGTAGGGATTCACCGCGGTCTGCAGCAGCGCCATGCCGCCGCCGATGACGAACAGGCCACCCAGCGCACCACCGAACCAGCGGCGGGTCGCGAACTCGCCGAAGGCCATTGCGCCGACCGCCATCACCGCCAGGCTCAAGGCCAGGCCTTTCTTCATGCCGGTGCGGTTGAGGATGAACGACGCCGGCAGTGCCAGGAAGAAGTAGGACAGATAAAACACCATCAACACGAGGAAGGCGGAAACCTCGCTCACGTCGAAGGCCAGCCGCACGAAGGTGATCAGCGGGCCGTTGATCCAGGTACAGAAACCAATGATGAAGAACAGCACGCCGACGATGGCGATCGACGAGGCCGTGCTGGTGCGTGGCGGAGAAGCGGAAACAGCGGACATGGGCAAGGCTCCTGCGGATGCGGGAAACGGCCCTGGCCGTCCGCGATTACGTGGGAACAACGTTGTCACATTTATGGTTTGCGGCTGACAGGTTTGTCAACAAGGCGTGTTCGCCATCCAGATGTGACCAAACGCTTGCATCGGCTGGCAAGCCCACAGGGATCAGGCTTTCTGCGGGAAAGCCCCTGTATTTGCGTAATAGACGTTATCTGATGCAACAAACGCGGTGAATGGCGGGTTTGCGCAGACACGCTGCAACGCAGCATCGAAAGTTGTAACTATTCGTTGACATCGTTGTCAGATCGATTACAGACTCGGCCCCCGAATGGTGCCCCTTTCGGGCGCTCCCCATGCCATAGGGAAACCGAGTGACTGCTGTCGTCCCCCCGCTACAGAGCGTCCGTCACGATTCCGCTTCCCGGCCCTTCTTCGCGGCGGACGTGGGCGGCACCCATGTCCGCGTTGGCCTGATCCAGGCCGGCGCCGGGGAAGGTTCGGGCATCGATGTGCTGGCCTACCGCAAGTACCGCAACGCCGAATATCCGGGCCTGGAAGCCATCCTGGCCGACTTCGCCAGCCACAACGGACAGGTCGCTGACTGCGTCATCGCCACCGCCGGCTATGCGCTGGCCGACGGCACCGTCATCTCGGCCAACCTGCCGTGGCCGCTGTCGTCCAACCGCATCCGTCAGGATCTCGGCTTCGAGGCGGTGCACCTGGTCAACGATTTCGAAGCCGTCGCCCACGCCGCCGCGCACATCAGCGCAAGCCAGGTGCTGCAGCTGACCGGCCCGGCCGAAGCGCCGCGCGGCCCGACCCTGGTCATCGGCCCCGGCACCGGCCTGGGCGCCGCGGTCTGGATCCCGGTCGGCAACCAGTCGGTGGTACTGGCCACCGAGGCTGGCCAGGCATCGCTGGCGGCCAGCACCGATCTGGAAATTGCCGTGCTGCAGCAGATGCTGCGCGAGCGCTCGCACGTGTCCATCGAACAGGCACTGTCCGGCCCCGGCCTGCTCAATCTCTACAACGCCCTGTGCGCAGTGCGCGGTGTCGCCGCCACGCACACCACGCCCGATGCGGTCAGCGCCGCCGCCTGCGATGGCAGTGACCCGCTGGCCGTGGAAACCCTGGAGCTGTTCTGCGGAATCCTCGGTTCGACCATCGGCGACATGGCCCTGCTCTACGGCGTGCAGGGCGGCGTCTACCTGGCCGGCGGCATCCTGCCAAAGATCAGTCAATTCCTTCTGAACAGCACCTTCGTCCAACGCTTCCTCAACAAGGGGCCGATGGGCAAGGCGCTGCAAAGCATTCCCGTGAAGCTGGTAGAGCACGGGCAACTGGGCGTCATCGGCGCCGCCAGTTGGTATCTGGAAAAGTCGGCAACAAAAGCCTTCGCAGCATAAGCAACAGATCCACCAGCACTACCCGCAGTTACGCGGCACCCCGGTGCCATTCAACCCGATGTTGAGGAGAGACAACATGCATCGCAAGACCCTGCTTTCGGCAGCGATCGTCAGCTGCCTTGCTTTCAGCGCCCACGCGCAGGAAGCCGCCCAGACCGCCACCGATCTGGACACCGTGACCGTCACCGGCATCCGCGCCAGCCTGCAGAAGTCGCTGGAAACCAAGCGCAACAACGATACGGTTTCCGAGTCGATCACTGCTGAAGATATCGGCAAGTTCCCCAACACCAACGCCGCAGAAGCCATGGCGCTGATGCCGGGCGTCACCATCGACCGTCGTTTCGGCCAGGGCGAGCGCGTCAGCATCGACGGCACCGACCCCAGCCTCAACCTCAGCTTCATCGACGGCCACCCGGTCGCGCAGGCCATCTGGCTGTATGGCGAGTCGCCGAACCGCGGTTTCGACTACACCATGCTGGCCCCCGAAGTCCTGGGTCGCCTGGAGATCATCAAATCCTCCGAAGCCCGCCTGCCCGAAGGCAGCCTTGGCGGCACGGTGCTGATGCAGTCTCGCAAGCCACTTGACATGGATGCCAACTCGATCAGTGGCTCGGTCGGCTACAGCTACAACGACCAGGCCGAGGCAGGCAGCCCGAACGTCTCGGTGCTCTACAGCTGGAAGAATGACGACTCCACCTTCGGCATCAACGTCGCTGCCCAGCGTCATGAAGAGAAAGTCGACCGCCAGGGTATCGAGATCTTCGGCTACAGCACCGTTGCCGACTTCGCAGCGGTCAATCCGAACGTCGCCGCACAGGTCGCCGCAGGCGAGCTGCGTCCGACCGACAAGGTTGCCCAGGAAATCAACGTCGCTTACTTCCAGCAGGAGCGCAAGCGAGACAGCGCCCTGGTGAACCTGCAGTTCAAGCCCAACGACCAGTTCGAAGGCACCCTGAGCGGCCTGTACATCAAGGAGAACTTCGACAGCTACAACCAGTCGATGTACAACTTCATGACGCAGAACAACTCGTCCATGCAGGCCGTCGACTACTTCAACCCGACCGGACCTGGCGGTTTCGTCACTGGCGGCCATACCAATGCCAACCCTGGCAGCGGTACCGGCATCATCTACGATAATCAGGTTCGCTTCTCCGAAGTCACCACCAAGGGCGTTGACCTGGACCTGCAGTATCGCGGTGATGGCTGGAAGCTGGGCGGCAAGATCGGCACCAGCAAGTCCGAAAACCCGAACATCAGCCAGTACCTGCTGGAGCCGGTCTATAGCGGCGCCTACTCCTGGGATTACCGCAAGGGCTTCCAAGCTGACGACCAGGCGGCTTACTACGATCCGGCCAACTGGGGCAATATCTTCGGCAACAATGGCGTGTTCAGCTCCGAAGCCGAAGATCGCTACGCCCAGCTCGACTTCAGCAAGAACTTCGACAGCATCTTCAACCAGCTGCTGGTCGGCGTGCGTCGCACCGAACACACCGAGAACTATGGCCTCGGTGTATATGGCGGCGTACGTACCGGCACATTGGCCGACGTAGGCACCATTGGTAACACCAACCTGCTCGGCAGCCTCGGCGGCGTCTTCGGCAACACCAGCCGCCACCCGCAGGTCGGTCAGGGCAACGTGATCAACTGGATCCACGGTAGCCCGGTCAATTACTCCAGGTCCGACGCGGCCAGCCTGCTGAACAACACCTGGGAACTGGAGCAGAAGACCACCGCTGCCTACACCCAGCTGAACTTCTCCAGCGGCGCCCTGCGCGGAAACGTCGGTCTGCGTTGGGTTCAGACCAAGACCGACAGCAGCGCCTACGTCTACGGCGATAACACGCCGGTGCTGCCGGCACCGGCTGACTGGTGGCAGACCAGCAAGAGCAAGAAGAGCAACATGCTGCCCTCGGTCAACCTGATCTATGACACCGGCGGCGATGTGGTCCTGCGCGCCTCCGCTGCCAAGGTCATCGCCTGGGCTCCGTACAACCTGATGTCGAACAACTTGTTCCTCAACGACACGATGATGACCGGCTCGGGCGGCAACCCCGATCTGGACCCGTACAAGGCCTACAACTTCAACCTGTCGGCCGAATGGTACTTCGCTCCGCAGTCCGTACTGGCTGGCTCGGTGTTCCTGAAGCAGACCCAGAACTACGTGTTGCAGACCCCGAGCGTGGAGCGCCGCTACAACTCCATGCGCGATAGCAACCCCACCACCTGGGCAACCACGGTCGGCTCGCATGGTTGTACCGCTGATGGTTTCTGCGACTACAGCGTGACCCGTCCGCGCAACGCCGGTGGCGCCAGCGTCCGCGGCTTCAACATCAACTACCAGCAGGCTTTTGCTGAAACCGGCCTTGGCCTGATCGCCAACTACACCTACGCAACGGGTGATACCGACGCTGGCAACAACATGCCTTACCTGTCGCGCAGCACCGTCAGCGTCAGCCCGTACTTCGAAAACGATCTGTTCAGTGTCCGTGTCAACTACAACTGGCGCAGCAAGTACGAAGGCGTGGGTTATGTTGCCGGCGCTCCGGCTGCAACCACCGCAGCGTATGCAGATCTGAGCGCCAGCTTCGGTTGGAACTTCACCGACAACCTGAGCCTGTCGCTGGACGCGATGAACCTGCTCAACGAGAAGTACAAGCAGTACGTGAGCCAGGAAGAGCAGCTTGCTGCGGAGTACTTCACTGGCCGCCGCTACATGGCCAGCCTGCGCTTCAAGTTCTGATCCATCCCGGCACGCAACATCGCCGGATAGCATGACGCGCCGGGCCTGGATCATTCCGGGCCCGGCGTTTCTTTTTGTGCCGCCATATGCAGCACAATCCAGCCCCGTAGTGCCGGGCCATGCCCGGCATCGCAATCCCCGCAAGCCAGGTATCTGCTGAGCGCAGCTCGGCACTACCGCCTTACAACAGGAGCTCCGCCCCATGACGAAGTCCCTCCGCTCGCGCCGTCGCGCAGTCCTGCTTGGCAGCTGCGTGCTGCTCGGCCTCACCTCGCTGCAGGCGTACGCCGCAGACAGCAGCGCACCGTCGCTGATCCCGCTGCCGGCCAGCTACCAGGCCGAAAGCGGCAAGGACTTCGTACTGAAGGACTCCGCCCGCGTCGGCGGCAACGATGAAGCCGCACGCCGCGTCGCCAACCAGTTCGTCGAACTGCTCAAGCAGAACGGTGGCCCGACCCTGGCTGTAGCCGAGAATGCCAGCAAGGCACAGATCCGCTTCCGCCTGGACCCGTCGGCCACCAACACCGCCGAAGGCTATGCGTTGAAAGTCTCCAACACCGGTATCGAAGTCAGCGCCGGGGATGACAAGGGCCTGTTCTACGGCGCGGTGACCGCAGCGCAGCTGCTCACCGACCAGACTCCCGGCCAGGTGGCCGCCGCCACCATCAACGACACGCCGCGCTTCGTCTGGCGCGGGCTGATGCTCGACTCGGCGCGTCACTTCCAGAGCCTGGACGAGATCAAGAAGCTGCTTGATGCGATGGCCCAGCACAAGCTCAACACTTTCCATTGGCACCTGACCGACGACCAGGGCTGGCGCATGGAGATCAAGCGCTACCCCAAGCTCACCGAAGTGGGCAGCTGCCGCGTGCCGCTGGGTGATGCCGGCCGCAACGAAGCCACTGGCCAGCCGCGCACCTACTGCGGTTTCTATACGCAGGAACAGATCCGCGAGATCGTCGCCTATGCCGCGCAGCGCCACATCCAGGTGATCCCCGAGATCGACGTTCCCGGCCATGCAACCGCGGCCATCGTCGCCTACCCGGAGCTGGGCGTCACCGATCAGAAGCTGGTCATCGACAACCAGTGGGGCGTGTTCCCCAACCTGTTCAACACCGAAGAAAGCACGATGCAGTTCCTGGAGAACGTGCTGCTCGAAGTGATCGAGATGTTCCCGGCCAAGTACGTGCACGTCGGCGGCGACGAAGCAGTCAAGGACCAATGGATTGCATCCAAACGCGTGCAGGCACACATGCGCGAGCTCGGCCTCAAGGACGAGATGGAAATGCAGAGCCACATGATCAAGCGCCTGGAGAAATTCCTGGAGCAGCATGATCGGCGCCTGATCGGCTGGGATGAAATCCTCGAAGGTGGCCTACCGCCGGAAGCCACGGTGATGTCCTGGCGCGGCACCGAGGGCGGCTTGAAGGCTGCCAGCGAAGGCCACGACGTGGTAATGTCGCCGGTTACCCACATGTACATGGACTACCTGCAGACCGAATCGCCGAACGAGCCGCCGGGCCGCCCGGCAACGATCCCCCTGCAGAAAACCTATGAGTTCGAGCCGGTGCCGGCCGAACTGGCCGCCGACAAGCGTTCGCACATCCTTGGCCTGCAGGCCAACATGTTCAATGAGCACACCCGCAACACCCGCAACCTGGAGCACAACCTGTTCCCGCGCGTGGCGGCGGTTGCCGAAACCGGCTGGAGCCCGCAGGACAAGCGCAACTTCAGCAACTTCACCCAGCGCCTGCCGCGCCAGCTGCAGCGCTACCGCGCGATGGATATCGCCTATGCGCAGACGCCGTTCCAGGTGGACCTGCGTGACAAGGGCGACCACGCCACCGGCAGCGTCGAAGTCGCACTGAACAATCCGCTCGGTTATCCGGTGCATTACACGCTCGATGGCAGCGCGGTCAGCAGCAGCTCGCCGCAGTACCGCCAGCCACTGCAACTGAAGGTCCCGGTGCAGGTGCAGACCGCGGCATTCTTCGACGGCAAGCCGCTGGCAGCCGCCAGCAGCTTCACGCTCAATGCCGATTCGCTGCTGGTACGCGAGGACACCCAGCTGGGCCTGTGCCCGACCGACGGCAAGCTGCTGCTGCGGCTTGAGGACGATGGCCCGGCCGAAGGCGAGCGCGAAGTGTTCAACGTCAACATCTTCAACCCGTGCTGGTTGTGGGAAGACGTGAATCTGTCGGGCATCGCCAAGATCAAGGTGCGCGCAGGCCGCATCCCGTACAACTTCCAGCTGGCCCATGACGAACCGGCGCGCAAGTTCGCCCCGGCGCGCAGCAAGCATGGCGAAATGGAGATCCTGGCCAACTGCGAAGGCAAGCCGCTGGCCTCGGTGCCACTGCCGGCCAATCCCGGTGCCGATGGCTTCCTGGAACTGGAAGCAGCAATCAGCGCACCGGCCGCACGTGGCGATCTGTGCGTGCGCTTCACCGGCGACACCCGCCCCAACATGTGGACGCTGGACTGGATCAAACTCGAACCGGGCAACTGACCAACACGTGTCGTAGATACACAGAAAGCCACCGCTTGCGGTGGCTTTCTGCTTTTGGACTTCTCTCCTCCCTGGCCCTCTGTCGCCATTGCCGCGCAAGCAGGAAATGACGACCCGAGACGGCAGAAGACCCCTTGCGGCAACCGAATTCCGACACCCCGTCCAGCCCGATCCACCCCTGACAACGACGGCCCCAAACCTTGCCAAAAAATTTCACAGACACCAGCCAATTGCCCGACAGCTCCCCCATTCGGCCCTTGCGATTTCAAATGAAATAAAAATATCCCTTTAAATCACTCACATAGGCCATTCAAAAATCCTCCAACGGCGTTGAAAATTTTTTGCACAGCAGCTTGACATCGTTGTCACATAGCACTGAAACTCCGCCTGTCGCGACACCTCCACAGGTGCGCCAACACCGGGGACATACGTGGTTGCCAGGCTGACTTCCGCTTCCAAGCTGACCACCACCGCTTCGCCCGCCCTGCTGGCGGCCGACGTGGGCGGCACGCATGTGCGCGTGGGCCTGGTGCAGCCGGGCACCGATGCCAACGCGCCGCTGTCGATGCTGGCCTACCGCCAGTACCGCTGCGCCGATTACCCCAGCCTCAGCGCGATCCTTGCCGAGTTCCCGGTCAACCACAGCACGCTGGATACCTGCGTCATCGCCAGCGCCGGCTACGCGCTGGCCGACGGCACGGTCATCTCGGCCAACCTGCCGTGGCCGCTGTCGTCCAAGCGCATCCGTCAGGACCTGGGTTACGCCGCCGTGCACGTGGTCAACGACTTCGAAGCCGTCGCCCACGCCGCCGCGCACATCAGCGCAAGCCAGGTACTGCAACTGACCGGGCCGATCGAGGCAACGCGCGGGCCGATCCTGATCATCGGCCCCGGTACCGGCCTGGGTGCGGCGGTGTGGATTCCCACCCGCAATGGCCCTGTCGTGCTGGCCACCGAAGCCGGCCAGGCGTCCTTGGCTGCCACCACCGATCTGGAAGTGGCCGTGCTGCAGCAGATGCTGCATGAGCGCGGCCATGTCTCCATCGAACACGCACTGTCCGGTCCCGGCCTGCTCAACCTCTACAACGCGCTGTGTGCGGTACGCGGTGTCGCCGCCACCCACACCACGCCCGACGCCGTCAGCGCCGCCGCCTGCGCCGGCAGTGATCCGTTGGCCGTGGAAACCCTGGAACTGTTCTGCGGAATCCTCGGTTCGACCATCGGCGACATGGCCCTGCTTTACGGCGCGCAGGGCGGCGTCTACCTGGCCGGCGGCATCCTGCCAAAGATCAGCCAATTCCTATTGAGCAGCACCTTCGTCCAGCGTTTCCTCAACAAGGGGCCGATGGGCAAGGCGCTGCAGAGCATTCCCGTGAAGCTGGTAGAGCACGGGCAACTGGGCGTCATCGGCGCTGCCAGTTGGTATCTGGGACGCGGGGACTCCCTCCCTGACGCACCGCCACCCGCAGTACCGCACATGCATGTCGCGCCGCGCCCATGCACCGACCCGAACCAAACCGCTGCCGGCCAGCACGCCGGAATCCCACAATGATGAGGAGAGACATCATGAGGTACCGCAAGTCCGTACTATCTGCCGCCATCGTCACCTGTCTGAGCTTCTCCGCACACGCGCAGGAAGCAGACAAGAGCGCCACCGACCTTGACCGCGTTGTCGTCACCGGCATCCGCGCCAGCCTGCAGCAGTCGCTGGAAACCAAGCGCAACGCCGATGCCATCGTCGATGTGATCACCGCCGAAGACGTGGGCAAGTTCCCGGCCACCAACGTGGCCGAGGCGATGACCCTGATCCCGGGCGTCACCATCGACCGCGCCTACGGCCAGGGCGAGAAGGTGTCCATCCTGGGCACCGATCCGGCATTGAACCGCACCCTGCTCAACGGCCAGTCCATCGCCTCGGGCGACTGGAACATGTCCGACTTCCCGACCCGTACCTTCAACTACTCGCTGCTGGCACCGGAGCTGGTAGGCAAGGTGGAAGTGTTCAAGTCGCCGGAAGCGCGCATCGACGAAGGCTCGATCGGCGGCACCGTGATCGTCTCCACCCGCAAGCCGCTGGACATGCCGGAGAAGGTCAGCGTTTCCGGGCGTGTCAGCTACGGTCGCAATGACCGCGTCGAGAAGACCGACCCGAGCGCGTCGGCCGCATTCGCGTGGAAGAACGAAGCCGAGAACTTCGGCGTCATCATCTCCGCCCAAGCGTCCAACGAAAGCATCCGCCGTGACGGCATCGAGTCGTACGGCATTGTCCGCGCCAAGGATTACATCGCCGGCGTGGGCGGCGCCAACGGTTCGATCACCAACCTGCCGACCGACTGGTCGGTGGCACCGAATCCGGACGGTTCGCAGCCGACCTCGCCGCCGACCTGCGTGGGCGCCTGTGCCGAGACTGTCTATGCCAACCCGAACGCGGTCGGCCCGAACTCCACCAGCGCGCACTTCTTCGAACAGGAACGCGAGCGCAAGACCTACTCGCTGGCGCTGCAGTTCAAGCCGGTCGAGCAGATGAACATCGAATTGAACGCACTGAAGATCGATGCCAACTTCGATCACATGGCGCAGTCGATGTTCACCCACCAGGGCAACACCTGGAACAGCCTGAAGACGCTCAGCGGTATCACCGTCAAGGATGGCCTGATCACCAGCGCCAGCCACAAGAACGGCCTGGTCGTGTTCGACCTGCAGAACCGCCAGGCGCAGGTGGACTCGGAAACCTACGACATCAAGCTGGAATGGAATGACGAACGCTGGTTCGCCTCCACCCACGTCGGCCGCACCAAGGCCGAGGGTGGCCCGAAGCAGGTGTTCGGCGAATTCCTGGCCCGCACCGATTACACCTGGTCCATCGCCGATGCACCGGGCAAGCCGGGCAGCGTCAACTTCACCGGCAAGAACCCATTCGTGAACCCGGACCAGTTCCAGATGGACGGCGGCTGGGGCGCCAACCCGGACCTGCCGACCTGGAACACCGGCTGGGGCGGCAACCTGGTTGAGAAGCCGACCACCGACGAGGAAACCTACGGTCAGGTCGACTTCGGCATCAAGCTCGACTCGCCGGTGTACCTGGTGCGCTTCGGCTACAAGCAGCGCAAGCACGAAACCACCCAGATCCAGCGCGGTATCGGCCTGGCATCGGTGGCTGGCTATGGCGATGCCAAGGCTTCGGACTTCGATCCGCGCGAACTGCCCGACAACTACCTGAAGGGTTTCAGCGGCTACGGCGACCTGGGCAAGCGCTTCACCATCGATGGCTGGAAGCTGGCCGACTACATCACCAGTGGCGACTGGCTGGCACCGTGGCAGACCATGCCGGTGGTGTCGCCGTTCAGCGCCGAGGAGTTCGCCCGCAACAACTGGTCGATCAACGAAGACATCGGCGCCGCCTACCTGCAGGCCGACTTCAGCTTCGACCGCCTGCGCGGCAACATCGGCGTGCGCTACGTGCGTACCGACCTGGAATCGGGCAGCTATGCCTGCAATACCGGCCTTGCCGGCTGCACCCAGGCCAGCTGGTCGGCCGAACGACTGGCTGCTTCGTATGACCCGGTGGTGGTGAAGAACAAGTACAGCAATGTGCTGCCCAACCTGAACCTGGTATTCGACGCCACCGACAAGCTGGTGCTGCGTGCCTCGGCCGCCAAGACCATCGCTCGTCCGAACTACACCGACGTGTCCTCGTACCTGTGGCTGTCCGACACCGCCCTGACCGGCGGCGGCGGCAACCCGGAACTGGAGCCGTACAAGTCCACCAACCTGGACTTCTCGGCCGAGTGGTACTTCGCCGAGAACGCGATCCTGGCCGGTTCGATCTTCTACCGCGACGTGGCTGACTACATCCTCACCGAGTCCACCCCGGAAACGCACTGGAACCAGAACCAGAACAAGAACGACACCTACATGGTCGACCGTCCGCGCAACGCCGGTGACGCCAAGATCAAGGGCTACTCGCTGGCCTGGCAGCAGAACTTCGGCCTGGGCTTCGGCATCGTCGCCAACTACACCTACTCCGATGGTGAAGCCACCGACGGCCGTCCGCTGCCGTTCAACTCGAAGAACCAGTTCAACATCAGCCCGTTCTTCGAGAACGACAACTGGACCGCACGCGTGACCTACGGCTGGCGTGACAAGTACTTCACCCAGGTCAGTGCCGGCCGCGAACTGTGGACCATGGACTACGCATCGCTGGATGCATCGGTGGCCTACCAGATCACCGAAAACCTGTCCGTCGGCCTGGATGCGATGAACCTGCTCGATGAGGAGTACCACTCCTACTCCGGCGTGGAGCAGCTCACCCGCGGTGCCTACCTGAGCGGCCGTCGCTACAACGCCTCGCTGCGCTTTGCCTTCTAAGGCGCAGCACTGAACCAACCGTTTCATCCGCTGTTTTTCTCCTCCAGCGGGCCTGGGGTTTCCAGGCCCGCTTTTTTTTTTGAGATAACAGTTCGCTCTTTCAGTCGTCACTCCCACACGGCGGCACGTCAATCGATACCAGCCGGCCGATTGCGGCTGTTTCTTCCAGACGATGAAAGGGAAGAATCAAAGGAAAAGTACGAGCGTTCCCGCCCGCGCTGGAGTGGCGCGTGCAAAGACCGCCCGGCCCTGAAAGGGGCAATGCAACGCAGCCCCAGAACAGCCAGGCAAAGCCCCACCCAACGCATCACGCCTGACCGAACCATCCATTACCCGGAACACACATGACCCGACTGCAAACGCACCTTCCCGTCCGCAGCCTGTTGGCCAGTTGTCTGATGCTGGGCGCCAGCCTCACCGCTTCGGCTGCCGTCCATGCGCCGCCCTCGCTGGCCATTCCCGTCATTCCCGCACCGCAGCAGGTGCAGGCAAGCAGCGCCGGTTACACCGTCAACGCGCGCAGCCGCATCAGCGGCAACGATGACGCGGCACGTACCGTCGCCTCACAGTTCACCCAGCTGCTGGGCAAGACCTCCCCACTCCAGCTCGCCGTGGCCGACAGCGCCAAGGCAGTCGCCGATATTCATTTCCTTCTGGAGCCGGCCAAGGCCGATGCCGTGGAAGGCAGCTATCGTCTTGATGTCACCGCCAAAGGCATCACCGTGCGCGCGGGCAGCAGCGCCGGCCTGTTCCATGGCGCGATGACGTTGCTGCAGATGCTCACCCCGGCCAGCACGGCCGATGTCGCCGTGCCTGCGGTCAGCATCACCGATGCCCCGCGTTTTTCCTGGCGCGGCTTCATGCTCGACTCGGCCCGTCACTTCCAGAGCGTGGACGACATCAAGCTGCTGATCGATGCGATGGCATTGCACAAGCTCAACGTGCTGCATTGGCATCTCACCGACGACCAGGGTTGGCGCATGGAGATCAAGCGCTATCCCAAGCTCACCGAGATCGGCAGCTGCCGCGCGCCGGCGGGCGAAGCCGGCATCAAGGCCGATGGCACGCCCAACCTGTATTGCGGCTACTACACGCAGGAGCAGATCCGCGACGTGGTGGCCTATGCGTCCTCGCGCCACATCACCGTGGTGCCGGAAATCGACGTGCCCGGCCATGCCCAGGCGGCGGTTGCGGCCTATCCGGAACACGGCGTGGTCGATGGCCCGACCCAACCCTCGGCGAACTGGGGCGTGAACCCCTATCTGTTCAACCCGCGCGAGGAAACCCTGCAGTTCCTGGAAAACATCCTGGCCGAAGTCATCGAGATGTTCCCCGGCCAGTACGTCCACATCGGCGGCGACGAAGCCGTGAAGTACCAGTGGCAGGCCTCGCCGCAGGTGCAGGCGCACATCCGCGCGCTCGGCCTGAAGGATGAGGAAGCGCTGCAGTCATACATGCTCAAGCGTCTGGAAAAGTATCTGGAAGACCACGACCGCAAGCTGATCGGCTGGGATGAAATCATCGAAGGCGGCCTGCCGCCGCAGGCGACGGTGATGTCCTGGCGCGGCATCGAAGGCGGCATCGAAGCAGCCCAGCATGGCCATGATGTGGTGATGACGCCGGGCAACACGCTGTACCTGGATTTCCTGCAGACCAACCTGCCGGGCGAGCCGCCGGGCCGCCCGAAGTTCACCTCGATGCAGCGCATCTACGCCTTCGACCCGGTGCCGGCGCAGCTCAACGCCGCCCAGCGCAAGCACGTCCTCGGCGTCCAGGCCAACATGTGGACCGAGCACACCCGCACCACCGCACGACTGCAACACAACGTGTTCCCGCGCATGGCCGCGCTGGCCGAGATTGCGTGGACGCCGCTGGAACGCAAGAGCTACGACGATTTCCTCAGCCGCCTGCCGGCGCAGTTGCAGCGCTATCGGGCGCTGGGCATCGGCTATGGCCAGACCGCCCTGTCGGTGGCGATGAAGCGCCAGGACGACCGCGTCGGCGGCAAGGTCACGGTGGAACTGTCCAACCCGCTCAGCTACCGCGATGTCCGTTACACCACCGACGGCAGCACGCCCACCGCACAGTCGCCCAGCTACGGCGACGCACTGACCCTGCCGGTACCAACCGAACTGAAGGCAATGGCGTTCTTCAACGGCAAGCCGTTGAGCGATGCGCCCAGCAGCTGGACCCTGGATGCAGCCTCACAGTTGAGCCGTACCGACAAGACCCTGGCCCAATGCCCGGAAGGTGGGCGCCTGCAACTGCGACTGGAAGACGACAATCCGCTCGATGGCCCACGCGAATCCTTCGACGTGACCATCTTCAATCCGTGCTGGCTGTGGAAGGACGTGCAGTTGCAGGGGCTGGCTTCGGTCAAGGTGCGCGCCGGGCGCATTCCGTACAACTTCGGCCTGCTGCACCACGAAGAAGCCAAGCGCGGCTATCGCAAGCCGATAGCCAAACATGGGGAGTTCGAAGTGCGTGCCGGTTGCCACGGTCGCGTGCTGGCCTCTGCACCGCTGCCGGAGAACCCCGGTGCCGATGGCTTCATCGAACTGGAAGCACCACTGCGCACCGGCCCTGAGCAGGTCAGCGACCTGTGCATCACCTTCAGCGGCGACACCCGTCCGCAGATGTGGGTGCTGAACAAGGTGGAGCTGGGGCTCTAAGCGCCGGCAATTGGGGATTGGTAGAGCGGAGCCATGCTCCGCTGCGGCATTACCGGTGATGTCATTGCCGAGCATGGCTCGGCACTACCTCTAATCCCTGCGTTGCAGGCGCAGCAGCAGGTCGCGCAGCGGCGTCAGCGCAATCGCCATGCCGGCCAGCACGCCAATGCTGTTGGCCAGCACATCCATCGGATCGGCGACGCGGTTGTCGGTCAGCGCGCCCTGCAAGCCTTCAATGCCCATCCCCAGCACCAACAAGCCCAACGCCACTGCGCACAGCGCGCGGCGCGTGGCGAACAGCTGCACCGCGCTGGCGGAAAGCAGGAAGTAGGCAAGGAAGTGCTCGACCTTGTCGCTGTTGGGTGGCAACCCCAAGGGTGGCGGCGGGATCAGGCACACCACCACCAGCGCCAACACCGCCATGCACCACAGCAACAACCAGAAGCGCTGGTTGCGCAGCGGCTTGAGTACTGAACTCACAGGCGCCAGGTCAGGTCGCCCATCAGGAACGAGGCCGACATGTCCACATCACGGCTGAAGGCCATCACCTGGAAGCGCTCGCCCATCTCGGTCGGCAGGGTCAGCCGCTTGAGCTGGTCACGCAGGCGCATGCGCCCCACTTCGTCGGTGCGTTCCTCGGCCTGTTCCAGCAAGCCGGTGATGCCATTGCCCAACAGGAAGCTGGCCTGGTTGCAGTAGCCGGCCAGGTCGAAGCCGGCGTTGGTGCCGGCCTCGGCCAGCGCGGTGAAATCCACCGATGCGGTGATGTCCTGCAGCCCTGGCCACAGGAACACGTCGTTGTGCACGCGGTGGCGGTAGAACGCGCGCAGCGTGCCGTCGGTGCGGTCGTGCTGGTAGAACTCGGCACGCGGATAGCCGTAGTCGACAAACAACATCGCGCCGCGCTGCATGCCGCCGGCCACCGCCTGGATCCAGTACGGCAACTGCGGCAGCACTTCGGAGCGATAGTCCTGTGCCAACGGGCGTTCCAGGTAGCGTTCGATATGCCGCACCGAGGCGGTGATCAGCGCGTCGGCCGGCTGCGCACCGCGCACGAAACGGCCTTCACCATCAAGCTCGACGGTTTCCTCGTAGATCTCGCCTTCGCTGATCCGGAAGCGTGGCGTCGGCAGCGCATCGATCACTTCGTTGGCGAACAGCACGCCGTCCCAGTCGTCATCGAACGGACGGTCCAGCCATTCCACCAGCGCGAACACCGGTGGGATCAGGGCTTTCTCCAGGCGCTCGCGCTGGCGCTCGCGCAGGTCCGCACTGGGTTCGAGGATGGCGTAGCGCTCGGGCAGCGCGTCCAGCTCCAGCAGGCGCTTGAGCATGATCTCGGCGAAGGCACCACTGCCGCCGCCCAGCTCCAGCATGCGTGCCTGCGGGCCCAGCTGCTGCAGCACCGGCGCCACCGCGTTGGCGGTGGTCGCGGCGAACAGCGGGCCCATTTCCGGCGAGGTGACGAAATCACCGGCCGCACCGAACTTGCTGGCGCCGGCGCTGTAATAGCCCCAACCCGGGGCATACAGGGCCAGCTCCATGAAGCGCGAGAATGGCACTGCACCGCCCTGGGCGCAGATGTCGGCACGCAGGTGCGCGGCCAGCTGATCGCTGTGCGCGAGTGCGTCGGGATCGGGCGTGGGCAGGTCGGAATGCATGGGACGGCGGTTTACGGAGACAATGCACAGGATAGCCGAGTGAGGAAACCGCAGATGACAGAATTCCAACGGGTGGCCCTGGTCACCGGCAGCGCGCGCCGCATCGGCGCGACCATCGCCCGCCACCTGCACGCCCACGGCTATCGCGTCGCCCTGCATGCGCACCAGTCCAGCGAGGAGCTGCAATCGTTGGCCTTCGACCTGGAAAGCGAGCGCGCCGGCAGCGTGCTGGCGGTGGAGGCGGACCTGCGCGACCCGACCAGCCTGCCGGACCTGGTCGAGCAGGTGGTCAGCCATTTCGGCCGGCTGGATGCGCTGGTCAACAACGCCTCCAACTTCTTCCCTACCCCGTTCGGGCAGGTACAGGTGGAACAGTGGGATGACCTGTTCGCGGTGAATGCGCGGGCGCCGTTCTTCCTGGCCCAGGCGGCAGCCGAGCACCTGATCAAGCAGCGCGGCGCGATCGTCAACCTGACCGACCTGCACGCCACCCAGCCACTGCGCGACCACCCGGCCTACTGCGCGGCCAAGGCCGCGCTGGAGATGACCACCCGCTCATTGGCGCTGGAACTGGCCCCGCATGTGCGGGTCAACGCCATCGCCCCCGGTGCCATCCTCTGGCCGGAACAGGGCAAGAGCGAGCAGGCCAAGCAGAAGCTGATGGAGCGCACGCCGATGGCACGCATCGGCACCCCGCACGAGATCGCCTCGACGGTGCGCTGGCTACTGGATGACGCCGGCTACATCACCGGGCAGACGCTGCGGCTGGACGGCGGCCGGACCCTGACCTGAGCCGGGATTGGCGCCTGATCCAAGCCCAGCGATGGAGCGCAGCCATGCTGCGCTGAGGCCTTATCGATGAATGCCGCTTGTCCCGGGCATCAAGCTTGCCGAGCATGGCTCGGCACTACCCGGCCTTGCTGCTGCCGAGCATCGCTCGGCGTTACAGCGCCACCGTGTCGAACGCCTGCCCATGCTGCGGGTGCTGCTGCCACATCTGTGCCAGCGTCAGCTTCTGCACCGGGTCAACGAAATCCGGGGCGATGTCGGCCAGCGGCTTGAGCACGAATGCATGCTTCAACTCCGGCCTTGGAATACGCAGGTTCTTCGGGCCTTCCATCACCAGGTCGCCGTAATAGACCACGTCGATATCCAGGGTGCGGTCGCTGAAGCGCGGGCCGGATCGGTCACGACCATGCGCGTCTTCCACCGCATGCAGCCACTCATCCAGCGCGATCAACGGCAGCTCGGTTTCCAGCATCACCGCGTTGTTGAGGAAGTCCGGGCCATCGAAGCCTACTGCTGGCGTGCGGTAGGCCGGTGATACGTGGATGTGGCCAAAGCGCTCGCGCAGCACCTCCACGGCAGAGCGCAGATGCTGCTGCGGGTCGAGATTGCTGCCCAGGCTGAGAAGCACAATGGTCATGGAGATGGCTTGCCTGCGGGCGCCCGCTTCAGCGCAGGCCGCCCCGCGCGTGGTGGGGCCGACATGATAGGGCAGCAGGCGCATGCCAGCACACGCCCGCTGCAACGATCCTCAATCCGTACCCAGCGCGTCGGCAACAGCGCGGAACACACGCTGCATCTCCAGCGGCTTGGGCAGCACGTGCACGCTGATGCCCGACGGCGCCTGACCATCACCGAATGCCGGCACCTGCGCATCCTCCAGCACGATGGCCGGGCCGCGATAGCCCATTGCCTGCATTTCCAGCAGCAGCTGCTCGGCCGAAAGCAGCGGGATGCCGCTGTCCACCAGCACCACGTCCGGCAGCCCGGCGTCCTGCATCAGCCGCATGGCCACCGCACCGTCGCTGGCCAGGCGCATGCGGTAGCCCTGGCTGGACAGCGCGTTGCCCAGCAGCGACAGCCGCGTGGCCTCGTCATCCACCACCAGCAGGCGCTCCCCCCGACCCGGACGGATCGCCGGCAGCTGCTGGCCGGTCTCGGCCGTGCCGATCTCATGCAGCGGCAGCAGCAGGTCGAACGTGGTACCTACGCCTGGGCTGCTACGCACCTGGATCAGCCCACCGATGCTCTCCACGATGCGCCGGCATGACACCAGGCCCAGGCCGGTGCCGTCGGCCTTGGTCGTGAAGAACGGGCTGAACATGCGTTGCAGGGTGTCCGCATCCATGCCCACGCCGTCGTCGCTGACCCGGATCCGCACCTGCCCCGATTCGGTGCCGTGATTGCGCTCTGCCACCAGGCTCAGGCGCCCGCCTTCCGGCATGGCCTGGATGCCATTGAGCGAAAGGTTCAACAGCACCTGCTGCAGTTCGGTGTAATTGGCCTCGATCACCATGCGGTCGTCGGACACCTCCAGATGCAGCTCCACGTTCGGCGGCATGCTGCTCCTGAGCAGCATGCCCACCGCCTGGAACAGCCGTTGCAGCACGATGCGCTCGCTGGGCTGGCGCGAGCCACGCACGAAGGACAGCATCGAATCCACCATTTCGTGACCACGCCGCCCGCACTCGGCGATGACGTCGGCCAGACGGGTGATCTTGGGGTCGTCACTGCGGTCACGGATCAGGTCCGGCACGATCAGCAGCGGCTGCAGGATGTTGCGCAGGTCATGGCCCAGCCCGGCAGCCAGCATCGCCAGGCTTTCCAGGCGCTGGGCGCGCATCAGTTCCTCTTCCACGTGCCTGCGCTCGATCTCGCTGCGCGCCTCGCGGATGGAACGGGTCACCGCCGAAGGCAGGCGCGCGGGCTGGTGCTTGATGATGTAGTCGTTGGCGCCCTGCTGCAGCGCCTTCACCGCCATTTCCTCGCCCATGGTGCCGGAGACGAAGATGAAGGGAACCTGCGGGTGCACTTCGCGCAGGATGGCCAGCGCCTGGTAACCAGAGAACCCCGGCATGCTCACGTCCGAGAGCACGATGTCCGGCGTCCATTCCTGGAGCGCCTGGCGCATCGCCGCTTCGTTGTCCACGCACTCGAAACCGGCCTGCAGGCCGGCATCAAGCAACTGGTCGGCAACCAGCTCTGCATCCTCCGGTGAATCCTCCACCAGCAGGATGCGCAATGCGCCCAACGATGTGTCCTTGTTAGGCATGGGCGCTCACTCTTGTTCCGGCGGCTGGTTGATCACGGCCCAGAAGATGCCGATGGTTTTGACGGCCTTGAAGAACTGTTCGATGTTCACCGGCTTGACCACGTAGGCATTCACGCCCAGGTCCCAGCTGCGCGCCAGATCGCTTTCCTCGCGCGAGGAAGACAGGATCACCACCGGCAGCCGCTTGAGTTCCTCCTCGGCACGGATCCGCTGCAGCACTTCCAGCCCGTCCATGCGCGGCATCTTGATATCCAGCAGCAGCACGACCGGATGGCCCTCTTCACGGTTGGCGTAGGCGCCCTTGCGCAGCAGGAAATCAAGCGCTTCGACACCATCCTCGACATGCACGATGGGGTTGGACAGATTGGCGTCACGCAGCGCGTCAATCGCCATCTCGGCGTCGGCGGCGCTGTCTTCAGCTAGGAGAATCGTGCGTAGCGGGGTCATACCAGAGCGTCCTTGTGATGTGCTTCTGAAACATGTGGAACGATGAAATTGAAGGTGGCTCCCTTGTCCACCTGGGCTTCGGCCCATACCCGCCCGCCGTGGCGGGTGAGCACCCTGCGCACGCTGGCAAGGCCAATGCCGGTACCGGCGTACTCGGAGTTCTTGTGCAGGCGCTGGAACACGCCAAACAGTTTGGAGGCGTACTGCATGTCGAAGCCGGCACCGTTGTCGGTCACCGAGAACTGGTGGCTGCCGTCGGCCAGTTGCCGGGCCGAGACCTGGATCACCGCCTTGCTGCGACCGGCCGTGTACTTGACCGCGTTGCCAAGCAGGTTCAGCCACACCTGGCGCATCATGTTCTCGTCGGCCACCAGTACCGGCAGCGCGCCGATGTGCCATTCCACCTCGCGCACCTGGCCATTGCCGTCGGCTTCGGCACGCAGGTTGGAATCCAGCAGCGAGCAGGTGTCGGCCGCCAGCGACTGCATGTCCACCGGCTGCATGCGCATGGCGCCACGGCCCAATCGTGAATACACCAGCAGGTCGTCGATCAGTTCGGCCATGCGTCGCGCCGAATCGCTGATCACCTGCAGGTAATGCCGTGTCTTCTCGTCGGCGTCCTCGCCCAGGTGCTTGCCCAGTTTCTCGGAGAAGCCGGCCACGTGCCGCAGCGGTGCGCGCAGGTCGTGCGATACCGAATAACTGAAGGCTTCCAGCTCGCGATTGACATCGGCCATCTGCTCGACCTTGCCCTCCAGCTGCCGGTTCAACTCCTCAACCCGCACCTGCACGGCACGTTGCAGGGTGATGTCGCTGACCGTCATCAACACCACTTCCTCGTCGTCCATGTCCGGCAACGGCATGCGCCTGGCGTTGATCAGCATGGTGCGAACCATGCCATCGACCCCGCGTTGCTCGTGCTCGTAATCCCACAGTTCGCGGCCACGCAGCAACACGTCGGCAAGGCGCTGGCGGATGATGCTGTCGTTCCACGCGCCCTCGCCGATGTCCTGCAACCGGCGCTGGTTGATGTCCTGGCAATCGGCGCCGTACAACTCGGAAAACGCCGTGTTGTGCAGCACGATGCGCAACTGCTCATCGAGCAGCACGATCGGCTCGCGCACGGTCTGCAGCACCGAGTTGGCGCGGGCGCTGGCCTTGCTCAGCCGTTGCTCGGCATAGGCGCGGATGCCGATCTGGCGCTTGAGCAGCCACAACACCAGCCACAGCAGCAACAGCTGCACCACCAGCGCCGTCCAGCTCACCAGCGCCGACAGTTTCTGCTGGCTGCGGGCCTTGAGCGTGCGATCCACCAGCAGTGCGTTTTCATGGCTCTGCAGTGCTTCCACTTCCTGGCGGATCGGATACTGGAAGGTCATCTCCTCGATCAGCTCACGCTGCCGCGGTGACTCAGGGGTGCTCGCGATTTCCTTGGCCAGCGCCATGCGCCGGCCGAGCATCGCGTCGATCTTGCCGATGCGCACCAGCTGTTCGGGACTGTCGCTGAGCAGCCGCGCCAGTTCGTCCAGGTTGCCGCTGATGCGCTCGGCCTGGTGCAGGCGATTACGCAGAGCGTTCGAACTCACCCCCTTGGACAGGGTCAGCGCTGCGGTTTCGGCGTCACGGATATCGGCTTGCAGGCTGTACACGCGGGCGCCCACCGCCTGGGCATGGGCCAGCCAGTTGGCGGTATTGACGCTTTCCTGGGACAGCCGCTGCAAGGTCAGCGCGGGCACGATGATGATCAGCAGCGCAGCCAGCCCGAGCCCGATCAGATGCCGGCGGCTCCATTCATCGTCGGTGAATCGCGCTGCCATCCCTTCCCCTTCGCCCTGGCAGAGACCGGCAACGGCCCTGCCCGTACGTCATCGATGGTGGTAACCGGGAGCCATTATTGTCTCGTTCAAGACAATATCGCTGACCTATCGACCAAGGATTGCATGAATTGGGGAATCAGTGAACGCAGTCCTTCCGACTTTGCGACCCCCGCATCACTTGCCGGGTTGGACACCGGTGGACTTGATGGCGTGGCCCCCGAACTCATTGCGCATGGCGGCCAGCAGGCGATCCGTGAAGGAATTGGTTTCACGCGAACGCAACCGTTCCAGCAAGGACAGCGTGATGATCGGTGCCGGCACGTCCAGTTCGATGGCCTCACTTACGGTCCAGCGCCCTTCACCAGAATCCTCCACGTACGGCGCAATGCCCTCCAGGCTGGCGTTCTGGGCCAGCACGTCGGCGCTGAGGTCCAGCAGCCAGGAGCGCACCACGCTGCCGTGCCGCCACACTTCGGCCAGCTGCGCCAGGTCCAGATCGAACTCGGCCTTCTTCTGCATCAGCGCAAAGCCTTCGGCATAGGCCTGCATCATTCCGTACTCGATGCCGTTGTGGACCATCTTGCTGAAGTGGCCCGCACCGACCGGACCGACGTGCGCCCAGCCACGGTCGGCAGCCGGCGCCAGCGCCTGGAACAACGGTGACAGCCGCTGCACCTGCGCGGCATCGCCGCCAAGCATCAGGCAATAGCCTTCACGCAGGCCCCAGATGCCGCCGCTGGTGCCGCAGTCCACGAAATCGACCTGATGCGTGCCGCACAGCACTGCCCGACGCTGCGAATCCCGGTACCAGGAATTGCCGCCGTCGATCACCACATCCTGTGCCGCCAGCAACGGCAGCAGCGCCTCCAGCGTTGCATCCACCACCTTGGAGGGCACCATCAGCCACAGCACGCGCGGCGTCGGCAATGCCTGCACCAGTGCCTGCAATGTTTCCACGGTGGCGATGCCCGTTTCGCTCACCTGCGCGCGCGCCGCTTCGCCGGGATCGAAGCCGGTCACCGTGATGCCCGCCTGGTGCAGGCGCTGCGCCATGTTGGCGCCCATGCGGCCCAGCCCGATCATGCCAAGTTCCATGTTCCATCTCCGTGTGTCGTGTGGGTAACAGTGTTGGCGCAGTCACGCAGCCGGGCATCTAGCCAGCGTCGGAACAGCGTCGTATGCAGGTTGTGCAGCGCCAGGTCGATGCTGAAAGGCGTGCGTGGGTTGCGATCGAGCAGGCGGACGATGTGGTACCCCAGCGGGCGCACGCCTTTGTCGTGTACGTAGATCTGCAGCTGGCGGTACACCGGGTCGGCCAGCAGCGCATCGATCTGCGCCAGCGTCGCCTGTTGCTGCGGTGACAGTTGCACACGCAGCTCCCGGTCACGCTCATGCAGCAGCCGTTCGAAGTGACGCCCGCCGCGATCCGGCAGCTGTCGCGAAAGCTCCCATATCTGCCGGTTCAACGCGTCGTAATGGGCAAAGCCGCCGTGTCGCGCCAGTGCCTCGGCCGCGTCCTGGCTGATGTCGGTGATGACGAAGTTCTCGGCCTGGTTGTTGATGTCATCCAGGAACCGCTTATCGAACACATGCTCGATGAAGCCGGGCGCAGCCATGAACGCCTGCCGCCCCAGCGCTGCTGTCCGCACCGCCTTGCCATCGGCAAAGAACTCGCCTGCGCGGCTGCCCAGCAGGATGCTCTGCGTGTCGTGCAGGGTCAGGAAGGTGCCGATCGACAACTCGCCGGCAGTGAACTCGCGGTCGAACAGCGCATCGCCGTACAACTCGCGCTGCGTGGCCAACTGCGCAACCTGCCGCCCCACCCCGCATTCGGAACGCACCTGCCCGGAGTAGAACGCATCCAGCGCACGCGAATTACTTCCATTCGGCGCATAGCCGCGGCCGAAACTGCGGAAGCGCTGCCACCCCTGCGCGTTGGCGCCACGCATGCCGAAACCAATCCAGCCCATCTGCACGGCAGTGAACCGGTAGCCGTCGTTGGCCTGCAGGCGCGCGGTTGCCGCGCGCGTCGCATCGCCCAGCTTGAACAGATAGGCGCACAGGCTGGCCGGTTGCTGCAGCAGCTCCGCAGCCAGCTGTTCGCGCTGCGCCACGTCGTAGTACCGGGGCAGCTGCACGCGCAGATCGTGATGCGCCTGCGCATCGACCAGCGACGCGCGTTGGCAGGGCGAACCGGCGGTGATCATCGGCTCGCGCTGGTCCGTTGCCGTCACCTGCCAGCCAAGTTCGCGCAGCAGGGTCATTCCGCAGTTTTCAGCGGCCAATGCGGCCGGCGCGGTCAGCGTCGCGACAAGGGCCAGCAACAGCGCGCGGCTGGTGGACAAACCCTCACCGCGCACCGGAACGGTCACCGGACCGGAGCCGCATCCGTTGGCGCCGGGCGCATCTGCTCCACATACTGCTGCAGGCGTTCGAAGAAATTGCGATAGAACAACGCGTCCTGCACGGTGCTGCTGGCCACGCGCACCAGTGAATCGTCATTGCTGCCGAACGGCAGCGATACCGAACCCAATGCGCCGACACCGACACTGGCCGAGGTCGGTGACTTCTTCAGCGCGTAGCGGTCCTGCACCGCACTGACGAACACCTGCGCGTTGCCATCGCCACGTGCCGCGCACGACACCCGCAGCACCAGCTGCTCGTGTACTTCGTCCTTGGGCTGGAAGTTCTTGCTGCCTTCCACCTGCGCCGCATCGGCGCTGCTGATCGCATAGCCCTGCCCCAGCAGCACGCGGCGCGCCGCTTCACAGGCACGTGCCGGGGCGACATCGACATTGCGTGCGTAGGTGTCGCCGGAATTGAAGGATTCGTGCAGCAAGGTGCTGTTGGCGGCCTTGCCACCACAGGCAACCAGCAGCGGCAGAAGGAACACCCCATGCAATGGACGCATGCGCATAGGCTCACCACGTTAGCGAAGGCCCAAAGCATAACGCCGCCAACGTACATCGACGTTGACGGCGTCTTTCACGCATGTCCGGAGTTCAGGCCGGACTCACCGTGTCCGGTTCAGTCGGCCCAGCGCCCCGGACCGGTGGACTGCGGCAGCACCTGCGCCGACAGCGGGCGGTCCTTCTCCAGCAGGTTCAAGGCATCGGCCAGGATCGAGGCCGACTCCTTCAACAGCGGGTCCGGGCGCTTCTCGGCGGCCTTCTCGCGGGCGGCATCCTTGACGATGTCACGCTCGTTGCCGGTCAGGCCGTCGTCGCTGCTGTCCTCGGCCAGCGGGTCCAGCGGCAGGCCCAGTTCCTTGCGGATGGCCTGGCGCTGCTTGCGCTGCGCTTCCTGCTTGTCACGCTCGGCACGGCGCTCGGCTTCATTGAGTGAAACGTACTTCTTGGCCGCCTCGGTGCGGAACTGGTTGACGTCTTCTTCCCACCACTGGAACTCACGCTCGCTCTGGATACGGGCCGCATGGCGTGTTTCCAGGCGCGGCAGGATCGGCGCGAAGTTGCCGTACTGGGTGTGCGGCACCGCGGCGATGCGGGTCCACGGCAATGCGTTGTCGTAGGTGCTTTCGCCGAACTCGCTGGCATCCACGCTGGCCGGGAAGGCCAGGTCCGGCACCACGCCCTTGTGCTGGGTGCTGGAGCCGCTGACGCGGAAGAACTGGGCGATGGTCAGCTTCACCTGGCCGAAGCGCTCCTTCTCGCTGGCCGGCCAACGGTCCAGCGGCACCACGTTCTGCACGGTGCCCTTGCCGAAGGTGGTTTCACCGATCACCAGGCCACGGCCGTAATCCTGGATGGCACCGGCAAAGATTTCCGACGCCGAGGCCGAACCACGGTTGATCAGCACCGCCAGCGGGCCGTCCCAGGCCACGGCCGGATTGCGGTCATTGTTGACGGTGACGCGGCCACCGGATTCGCGCACCTGCACCACCGGGCCCTGCTCGATGAACAGGCCGGTCAGTTCGATGGCCTCGTCCAGCGAGCCACCACCGTTGTTGCGCAGGTCCAGCACCACGCCGTCGACCTTGTCGGCCTTGAAACCGGCCAGCAGCCGGGCCACGTCGCGGGTAGCGGAGGCGTAGTCGCTGGCGTTGCGGCGACGGCCTTCGAAATCCTGGTAGAAGGTCGGCAGCTTGACGATGCCGATGCGACGTTGCGCTTCACCGGTCGCGCCCGGGATGGTCATCGTCTCGCCCTTGGCGGCCTGTTCGGACAGGCGGATCTTCTGCCGGGTGAGTGTGAGCATGCGGTGCTTGCCGTCCACGCCTTCGGCCGCCGGGATGTACTCCAGCCGCACCTGGGTGTCCTTGGCGCCACGGATCTTGGCCACCACATCGTCAATGCGCCAGCCGATCACGTCCTCGACCGGGCCGGAACGGCCCTGGCCGACACCGACAATGCGGTCACCCACGTTGAGCGTGCCGTCCATCGCCACCGGGCCACCGGGAATCACTTCGCGGATCACCACCACATCGTCCTGGCGTTGCAGCTGCGCACCGATGCCTTCCAGCGACAGCGACATGGCCTGGTTGAAGTTCTCGGCCGTACGCGGGGTGAAGTAGTCCGTGTGCGGGTCCACCGCGCTGGTGTAGGCGTTCATGTAGAACGAGAACACGTCTTCGTTCTTCAGCTCGCTGATGGTCTTGCCCAGCGTGGTGTAACGCTTGTCCAGGGTCTTGCGGATGTCGGCGGCAGACTTGCCGGCCAGCTTCAGCCGCAACCAGTCGTTCTTGACCGACTTGCGCCACAGTTCGTCCAGCTCGCTGCTGGTGGCCCAGGGCACGTCCTTGCGGTCGTATTCAAAGCGCTCGTCGAGAGTGAAATCCGGCTCCTGCCGGAGCAGGCGGCGGGCAAAGGCCACGCGCTCACCGACCCGCTGGCGGTACACCGAGAACACCTGGAACGCCGGCTCAAGCTCACCGGAACGCACCGCATTGCCGGTCTGCGCGGCCAGCGGCGCGAAGCCGTCCACGTCAGCCTTGGTGAAGAACTGCTTGCCGGCGTCCAGCGACTCCAGGTAACGCTTGAACACGTCCTGCGAGGTGGCCGCATCCAGCGGACGCGGGCGGTAGGCATAGCGGCTGTCCGAGAGCAGGCCATAAACCAGCCGTGAGGTCGTGGTCTGGTCCAGCGTCGCGGCGGCCGTGGACGGTACGGTATCGGCACGGGCCAGCAGTGCGGCCGGTACGGTCAGCGCAAATGCCAGCAGGAAGGCGGGAACTCGGTAGTTCATCAAAATACTCGTGGCGCCGGACAAGAGGGGGAGACTGCGGACAGGTAGGACAGCCTGACAGTGCCGAAAGTTTCGGCACTTGTCATCCTGTTACCGTCCTGCCCATCGGCAGACTAGTCGCTGCGTTGTAGCGAAATGTGAACTGTCCCGGCATGAGCGTGCAGGACGAGCCGTTTTCATGCGCAGGCTTCTGCTCCTGCGCATGAATGACAGGCGATCAGTCAGACGGCGACGCCGGCACCGGCCGCCTGCTGGTCGGCGTGGTAGGACGAACGCACCATCGGGCCTGACGCAACATGGGTGAAACCCAGTTCGTAGCCGTAGTCCTCGAACGCCTTGTATTCCTCAGGCGTCCAGTAGCGCAGCACCGGGTGGTGGTGCGCGGTGGGCTGCAGGTACTGGCCGATGGTGACCATCTCTACGTCATGCGCGCGCAGGTCACGCAGGGTGGCCTGCACCTGCTCGAAGGTCTCGCCCAGGCCGAGCATGATGCCGGACTTGGTCGGCACGTTCGGGTGCTGTGCTTTGAAGTTCTTGAGCAGGGTCAACGACCACTGGTAATCCGCGCCCGGACGCACGTTGCGGTACAGGTCCGGCACGGTTTCGATGTTGTGGTTGAACACATCCGGCGGGTTCAGCGCCAGGATCTCCAGCGCGCGCTCCATGCGGCCCTTGCCACGGAAGTCCGGGGTCAGCACCTCGATGCGGGTACCCGGCGATTTCTCGCGGATGGCGCTGATGCAATCGACGAAGTGCTGGGCCCCGCCGTCACGCAGGTCGTCGCGGTCCACGCTGGTCACCACCACGTACTTCAGGCCCATGTCGGCCACGGTCTGGCCGAGGCTGGCCGGCTCGTTGGCATCGGGCGGCTTGGGCCGGCCGTGGGCCACGTCGCAGAACGAGCAGCGGCGGGTGCAGACCTCGCCCAGGATCATGAAGGTGGCGGTGCCATGGCCGAAGCATTCGTGGATGTTCGGGCAGCTGGCTTCCTCGCACACGGTCACCAGGCGGTTCTCGCGCAGCTTGGCCTTGAGGTTGGCCACCGCATTGCCCGAAGGAATGCGCACGCGGATCCACGAAGGCTTGCGCAGCACCGGCGCGTCGGCGAACTGCACCGGCGAGCGGCCGATCTTGTCGCCACCAATCTGCTTGACACCGGCCTGCAACGGCGCGGACGGGACGTCGCCCTGCACGATCTGCAGGGGAATGGAACGGGTGGTGGATTCAGTCATGGCGTTATCGACGGCCTCAGAGCCGCGTAGTCAGATCGGGCAGTTCGGGCGTCGGCTGCAACGCCAGACCGAACTGCTGGGCCAGATGGGACAGCAGCACCGGTTTGACCGCTTCGATGCCTGAAGGACCGCCCAAGTCTAGCACCGAGGTCACCTGCATCCCGGCGTAGCCGCAGGGGTTGATGCGGTGGAACGGCTCCAGGTCCAGCGAGACATTGAAGGCCAGCCCGTGGAAGCTGCAACCGCGCCGCACGCGGATGCCGAGCGCGGCGATCTTGGCCCCACCGACATATACGCCGGGCGCGCCATCGAGCCGTTCGGCGCCGATGTTCCACTCGTCCAGCGTGTCGATGATGGCCTGCTCGATGCGGCACACGTAGTCGCGCACACCAATGCCCAGGCGGCGCAGGTCCAGCAGCGGGTAGACCACGATCTGGCCGGGGCCGTGATAGGTCACCTGGCCGCCGCGGTCCACATGCAGCACCGGGATGTCACCGGGAGCGAGCACGTGCTCGTCCTTGCCGGCCTGGCCAAGGGTGAACACCGGATCGTGCTCGACCATCCAGAGTTCATCGGCAGTGGCGTCGTCACGGCTGTCGGTGAAGCGCTGCATCGCATGCCATACCGGCTCATATCCCTGCCGGCCCAGATCGCGCAGCAGTGCTGGACGCGTCGTGCCGGTAGATGGAGCCGGTGTGGCGCAGGCGGTTACAGCGTCCACTTCACTTCCGGGTGATCGCGCAGGGCGGCATGCGCTGCGTCGTACTGCTCGCGGTTCTCGGCCTTGAAGGCGATGCGCACGGACACGTACTTGCCATTGGACGAATGCTTCCAGCTGATGCGCTCGCTGATCACATCCACGCCAGCGCTGGTCAGCAGCTTCGGCAGCTCGCTCTCCAGACCGATGTTGGCCACGCCCATGGCGCTCAACTCGAAGGTCCCGGGGAACTGGAAGCCGTGTTCAGGGTTGTCGGACTTGATTTCCATGCCGGCCATTATCGGGGCGCGGCCGGACAAACCCAAGGCTGGCGGCGGCCTGCGGCCTTCCCGCAGACGCGACGGGCCGCTTTCGCGGCCCGTCAGGCAGAAACAGGATTCAGACCGTTCACCGGCCCCGGATGACCAAAGCAGGCCGATGCCCGACGTTTGCCACCTGTTCGACGCATCCAGCCGCGTCCGGGGCCAGGCCCCGGCGCGGCCGAATCTTGAACGAACTCTTACTTGGACAGCTGCAGCAGGGTGGACGACACCCAGCCGCGGTTGCCCAGTTCATCCTCCACTTCCCACATCACGCCTTCCTTGGTGCCGGTCGGGTACAGCATCATGCCCGGGTCCAGGGTGCGGACCGGCGCGCCGGTGCCGCGGGCGTTGGCCAGCAGGCGGCCGGCGCGGGTCACGGTGACGGCCTGCTGCGCGTTGGAAGCCGAGGCGTTGTCCGTCATGCCGCCCAGCTGGGCAACGATGTCGGTGTAAGCCTGCAGATAGGCCATGGTGATCACCTGGCCGATTTCGGTGTTGGCATAGCCGCCAACGCCCGCTGCACCCAGGCCGCTGCCGCCGAACAGGCCGCCGCCGGCACCGAAGCTCATGTCGCTCTTGCGGGCCGAGCCTTCGGAAATGGCCACCTGCTCGGACGAACGCACGTCGGTCACGGTCAGCACCACGTCCGCGGTCTTGCTGGTGAAGTTCAGGCCACCGGCAATGGCGCCGGCACGACCACCGATCAGGCCGCCCAGCAGGCCGCCCAGGGCATTGCCGCCAGCGTTGGCGTTCTGCGAGATCAGGTCGGGAATCATCACGTAGTCGGCCGCCCTGATCTGGCCCTTGCCGACGTTGGAGCGACCACGCAGGTCGCCGCTGGCAGCCAGCTCACGCTCGAACTGACCGGCCGCCATGCCGGCGCCGCGATCCACCAGGGTGAAGCAGCGCGAACGGCTGACGAATGCCTTGATCAGGCGCGACGGTGCCGGCAGCTGCTGGCCGGTCCACCAATGCGTGGAGTCTTCCGGCTCGATCACCGAGAGCGTACCGATCGGACGCTCGCACGTCGGGATCTGTGCTGCGGCGGTCTTGCGCTGTTCCTGCGCCTGGGTACCACGGTTCTTGAACGCTGCCTCAGCCGGCTGGCTGACTACCGCCGCAGCAAAACCCACAGTCAAAGCCGCTGCGACGAGCGGCGAAAATACATTACGCATCACTTTGCTATCCCCATTACCTGCACCTTTCGAGGTGCGTTCCATTGGCTTAGAGACCTTGCGGCAAGATCCTGGTCCTTCGTAGTACCGATCAGGCGAGCGCGGGCCGGTCCGCCCGGATGCTACCGCACGAAATAGGGGCAATGCATTACCGCTGGTACGAAAACCCTTGGGAGCGCCCTGTCAATATGACATCCGGCACACCGCCTTGAGCATTGATCGCTCCCACGGCAAGGACTGTCCCGGAGTCCAAACCAATCCCCGAATGCCCCTGATTCGACCGCCAGAGCGCGCACGCCAGCGCCCTCGTTGTCACCGTCCATCGTCACAACAATGTGTCTGTCCGGTGACGCTGCGCCTGCCCCATGGCAGTCGCTAAGCTGCCTGCCAATTGTGGGTGTGGTGTGGAGTGGAAGGATGAAGAGCGGCAACGTGTTTCCATTGGCAATGCTGCTCGCAGGCAGCGTGCTGAGCGTGCCGGCACTGGCAGCGGATCAATGCACGCAGAGCGCACTGCGCGATCATCCACCGGCCATCAACTTCCGTGTCGACAACGATCTGTTTGGCGGCGCCCAGCAGGACCAGGGGTACAGCAACGGCGCGATGTTCACCCTGGTTTCGCCAAACCTGCAGGACTACACCGACGACCCCTGCCTGCCACGCCTGGCGCGCTGGATGAACCGCCACCTGGAGCGCCTGCATCCAGGGGAGTTCGAGCAGCAGAACATGATCTTCAGCTTCGGCCAGGCGCTGTACACCCCGACCGACAACACGCGCACGGACCTGATCGAAAACGACCGCCCGTATGCCGGCGTGCTGATGGTCAACTTCGGCTACAACGCGCGCAGCGGCAACCAGTTGCGCACCACCCAGCTGGCACTGGGCATGATCGGTCCATCCGCGCAGGGCAAGCAGGTGCAGGACGCCGTACACAGCGTGCTTGGCGACGAAGAGTTCATGGGCTGGGACAACCAGTTGCATGACGAACCGGTATTCAAGCTGCTGCACGAGCGCATGCAGCGCTGGCCCAGCGAGGCCAACACCGATGGCTGGGGCTGGGACGCGATCAGCCATTGGGGTGGCGCCATCGGCAACCTGGCCACTTACGCCAATGCCGGCGGCGAGGTGCGTTTCGGCTGGAAGCTGCCGGACGATTTCGGCAGCTCGCCGATGCGCCCGGCCGGCGAGAACACCGCGCCAACGCGCCATGGCCGCGCGACAGGCTGGTCGAGCCACCTGTTCCTCACCAGCGATGCACGCTGGGTTGTGCGCGACATCACCCTGGACGGCAACACCTTCCGCAACAGCCACCGCGTGGACAAGCGCTCGTTCGTCGGTGACATCGGCTACGGCGTGGCGGTGATGCGCGGCAAGTGGAAGTTCGCGCTGGCCCGTTATCACCGCACGCGGGAATTCGAGGGACAAAAGGAAACGCCGGTGTTTGGCAGCTTCACGGTCAGCCGCACGCTTTGATTGTGGTGGCGGTGGCTGCGGCGCTGGCTGTTGCTGTTGTCTTTGACGTTGCCTTTGACGTTGACGTTGACGTTGCCCCCTCTCCCGCCTGCGGGAGAGGGCTGGGGTGAGGGGGCTCTGGCTTTGAGCTTCGACGCATAACACGCGCAACGGCGCGAACCGAAGAAGTACTCCGCAAGTTCAAAGCCAAGCAACTGCAAGAGCTGCCCTACCCCTCTCCCGCAGGCGGCAGAGGGGATACAGACAAGTGCAACAGCAACAACAAGCGAAACCAGCTCCAGCGCCAACGCCAAAAGAAAACCAAGGGCAAAGTCAAAAAGCGGAACCGGAACAACAGCAACTCCCACCGCCTACCCGCCCAAACAAAAGCGGCGTTGCCGCACCCCATCAACCCAACCAGCGGTCAACGAAGCGCGGCAACGCCGCCTGGCCCTCAGGGCTGTGGAGCCCTTACTCGGACTTCCACCACATCATGAAGGCATCCCACAGACGCTTGAAGAAACCACCCTCTTCAACGGCCTGCACCGCAACCAGCGGTGCCTGTGCAATCACCTTGCCATCGAGCGTCACCTTGACCGTGCCAATCGCCTGGCCCGCCGCAATCGGCGCCACCAGCTGCTTGGGCACATCCATGCTCGGCTTGAGGTCGTTGTAGCGGCCACGCGGCACGCTCACCAGCATCGGTTCGGCAACACCCAGTTGCACCTGGTCAGCAGCGCCCTTCCACACCTTCTGCGCCGTCACGGTCTTGCCCGGCTCGTACAGGCGGTGGGTTTCGAAGAAACGGAAACCCCAGTTCAACAGCGCCAGGCTGTCGTCGGCACGCTGCTTCTCCGAGGCGCCCCCCATCAGCACCGCCACCAGGCGCTGGTCACCGCGCTGGGCCGAGCTCAGCAGGCAGTAACCGGCGGCCGACGTGTGGCCGGTCTTGATGCCGTCCACGCTCTGGTCGCGCCACAACAGCAGGTTGCGGTTGGGCTGGGTGATCTTGCCTACGGTGAATTCCTTGATCTTGTTGTAGGCGTAGGTTTCCGGGTAATCACGCACGAACGCGCGGCCCAGCAGCGCCAGGTCATAGGCGCTGGACTGGTGGCCTTCGGCATTGAGGCCGTGGGCGTTGACGAAGTGCGAATCCTTCATCCCGATCTTGGCCGCGTAGCTGTTCATCAGCGCGGCAAAGGCTTCCTGGCTGCCGGCGGCATGCTCGGCCAGCGCGATCGCGGCGTCGTTGCCGGACTGGATCGCCATGCCCTTTTCCATGTCGACCAGACGCGCGGTCTGGTTGACCGGGAAGCCGCTGTAGCTGCCATCGGTGCCTGCGCCGCCCTCACGCCAGGCGCGCTCGCTCATCATCACCTGGTCGTCCGGCTTGATCTTGCCGGTCTTCATCTCGGCAGCGAGCACGTAGGACGTCATCACCTTGGTGATGCTGGCCGGCGGCAGCGGTGCGTGGATGTTCTCGCCCGCCAGCACCTGGCCGGTGGCGTAATCCATCAGCACCCATGCGCTGGCGGTGGTCGGGGCTGGTGCCGGCGGCGTCGCCACCTGGGCCGGTGCCATTGCGGCAGCCGGTGCGGGGACCGGCGTGGGAGTCGGTGTCTGGGCGGAGGCCAGGCCAATGGCGAGCGTCGTGGCCATGGCGGCAGCGGCAAAACGGAATTTCATCGGAAAGCGGTTCCTGATGGACGAGGAAGGAAAAATTGGGCAGTCATTGTAGGACTCCGGCGCCGGTCCGGCGGGGAGCCGCATGACCACGTTCAGTCGCGGACGATCTGTGGGCTGCCGAAGCCAAGACCGGCAATACGCCCGGCAAGTTCCGCAGCCGATGTCTGGTCATTGGCTGGCACACGCAGCCGCCACAGGGTGCGGCCACCGCTCACGATGTCACTGAGTGTGGCCCCGACAATGCCGGCCGAAGACAGCTGGCCCAAGGCACGCGCGGCGTTGTCCTGGCTGGAGAAACTGGCCACCTGCAACAGGATCGAACCCAGCGCGCGCGCGGCCGGATCGGATTTGGCGGGTGCGGCGGTAGCCACCGTGCGGGCCGGTGCGATGCTGGTTGTCGCCTGCGGCGCGCGCACCACGGCGGCCGGTGACGGCGCCAATGCCTGCACCTGCACCGGTTCGGCGTTGCTGGTGGCAGCGCTGGTCGTGGCCGCGCGCGCCGAAGTCGTTGCAGCTGCCACGGGGGCGGCCGGCAACTTCTCCATCAGCTGGTCCATGCGACTGGGTGCAACCGGAGCAGGGGCCGCAGCCGCAGCCGCTGCGGCAGCGCCAGCACGCTCGCGCCGGGCACGACGGCTCTCGCCGCCGGCCTGCCCGTCACTGCCAGGTGTCAGCGCGCGCACTTCCACCCGGCCGGTACCGCGCTGGGTGATGCCCAGGCGCACGGCCGCGGCGTAGCTGAGGTCGATCACCCGGCCATCGTGGAACGGGCCACGGTCGTTCACGCGCACGATCACCGATTCACCGTTGTCCAGGTTGGTGACACGGGCGAAGCTGGGCAGCGGCATGGTCTTGTGTGCGGCGCTGAAGGCGTACATGTCGTACACCTCGCGGTTGGAGGTCAGGCGGCCGTGGAACTTCTGCCCGTAGTAGGACGCGGTGCCCTGCTCCACGTAGCCATCGACCCGGTCCATCACCCGGTACTGCTTGCCCAGCACCGAATACGGCGAACGGTTGCCGACCGCCGAAGGGGTTTCGGCGGTCACCAGCGGCTCGGGAATGCAGTCCACATTGGGCACGTAGGTTGGCGTGGTGTCCTTCACGCCCGGCCGGTACAGGCCACCGGCGGTGTAGTTGCCACGCGTGGACAGGTCTTCCTGCGCCTTGGCATAGGGCGAGCCTTCCGGGCAGCCGCCGCGTGCCGGGCCGTGGCCCTGCACGACGGCACCGGGTCGGGCCGTGGAGCCACCGGCGGCGGCGCCACTCTTCTTGGGGGCGCTGCTGCAGGCGGCCAGCCCGAGCACGATCAACGCAGGGACCAGCCACTTGATGTTCATGCCGGGGGAAGCTCCTTGCCGGCGATGGCCTGGGACAGCTGGAACACGGCCATCGCGTACATCTTGGAGATGTTGTAACGGGTGATCGCGTAGTAGTTCTGGAAGCCCAGCCAGTACTGCTTGCCGTCACTGCCTTCCAGCGTGATCGGCGTGGCGGTGGCCCCCACCGCACGCACCGGCGTCACCGGCTGGTAGCCACGGGCGGCCAGGTCGGCCAGGGAGTGGTTCGGGGTCCAGTCGGTCGGGTTGAATTCCTCGCGCCCGGCCGCCAGTGTGGCCGGCACCGCGACGGTGCCGCCGCGCACCCAACCGCCCTTCTTCACGAAGTAATTGGCAATGGACGAAAACACGTCGTCGTAGCTGTTGAACAGATCACGGCGGCCATCGCCATTGCCGTCCACGGCGAAATCCAGATAGCTGGACGGCATGAACTGGCCCATGCCCATCGCGCCGGCATAGCTGCCCTTGAGCGTGTTGATGTCCAGCTGCTCCAGCTTGGCCAGCTCGAACAGCTTGGCCAGCTCGTCGCGGAAGAACAGCTCGCGGCGTACTTCGCGCTCCAGCTTGGCCGGGTCACCCGTACGCGGGTACTTGAATGCCAGCGTGTACAGCGCATCGATCACGCGGTGGTTGCCGGCGTTTTTGCCGTAGCTGGTTTCCACGCCGATGATGGCCACGATCACTTCGGCCGGCACGCCGGTGCGTTCCTGCACGCGCAGCAGTTCATCGCGGTGTTCGGCGAAGAACTGCTTGCCGCCGTCAATGCGCGCCTGGGTGATGAACATCGGCCGGTATTCGTTCCACGGCTTGACCCGTTCGGCCGGGCGCGACATCGCCGCGATGATCGGCTCGCGGATCTGTGCCTGTGCCAACGTGGCTTCGATGTAAGCCGGATCGATGCCGTACCTGGCGGCCGTATCGCGCACGAAATTGGCGCGGGCGGTTTCAAACGGAACCGGGGTGAGGTCGACCGGAGGCAAGGCCTGCTTGCTTTCCGGTGCCGCCTCGGCGGGCCCGGAAACCGGCTTGACCGGCGTGCCTGCGTTGGCAGGCGATGGTGCGGGAGCTTGCGGCTGGGTCGCGCAGGCGACCAGGCCGAAGGTGAGACAGCAAATCAGAGCGCGTCGAATCATCGGCTGAGACTAGCAGGTCAAAGATGAATTTCCATCAATAAGACCATGAATCGCAAGAGGATTGAAGCGCAGAAATCTGTGCGCATGAGGGCCGGAAAGATGAATGCGCCTGGCGCAAGGCCATCAATTCGCGACCATAACCCACGCCACAAAAAAGGAACGCCGGCCATCCCCCCATCCCACGGAGATGACCGGCGTTCGGATTGAGCACCGGCGACAGGCCGAGCGCGCGTCTTCCCCACGCACGCCCCCATCCGGATGCCAATCTGGCTGTCACAGCGCAATGCGGCCAGCGACGGGCGCAATTGTGAAGACTTTGTAAAACTTAGTGTTTGATCTGGATCAAACCTTTAACGTCAGCTATCTGCCGTGCACCGGCCGATGCGCACGCACCGCCATCACCAGGCCAAAGCCAGCCAGCAACGACACCGCCGACGTACCGCCGTAGCTGATCAGCGGCATCGGTACGCCCACCACTGGCAGCAGGCCGGAAATCATGCCGCCGTTGACCAGGATGTAGACGAAGAACGCCAGGCCGGTGGCCCCGGCCAACAGGCGCGAATAGCCGTCGCGCGATTCCACCGCGATCCACAGGCAGCGGCCGATCACGAACAGGTACAACGCCAGCACCACGGCCACACCGATCCAGCCGAACTCCTCGCTGAGCACGGAGAAGGCGAAGTCGGTGGTCTGTTCGGGAATGAAGTTCAGGTGTGACTGCGAGCCCAGGCCCCAGCCCTTGCCGGTGAGCCCACCCGAGCCGATCGCGATCTTGGACTGGATGATGTTCCAGCCCGCACCCAGCGCATCGCTCTCCGGGTCCAGGAACATCATGATCCGGTCCTTCTGGTACGGCATCAGCAACCAGAACCAGGCCACCGGCGCGGCGGCGGCCACGCCGGCAACGCCCACGCCCACCCACCACCACGGCAGGCCGGCCAGCAACAGCACGAAGGCGCCACTGGCCGCGATCAACACGGCGGTACCGAAGTCCGGCTGCAACATCACCAGCCCGGTCGGCACGCCGATGATCAGTGCTGCCACCAGCACCACCGGCAGGCGCGGCGGCAACGGCATGCGGTTGAGGTACCAGGCCACCATCATCGGCAGGCTCACCTTGAGCAGTTCGGCCGGCTGCAGGTAGAACAGGCCCAGGTTCAACCACTGCCGCCCGTACTTGCCGGTGCCCAGCACGAACACCGCCAGCAGCGGCAGCATCGAAATCGTGTAGACCAGCGGCGTCCACGCGCGGATGCGCAGGATCGAGGCGCGACTGATCGCCCACATCGCCACCAGGCCCACTGCGAAGCGCGCGCCCTGGGCCATCACCAGGCCGGTGCCGCCGGCGCTGTCCAGCACCGCCAGGCCGATCACCATCAAGGCGCCGAGCGCAAGCAGCAGCGGCCAGTCCAGGCCGCGGGTCAGGCGCTGGCCCATCTCCAGCGCCCAGCGCAGGAAATCCTTCATCGTTGCGCCTCCACGGCAGCAGGCGGCGCCGGGCGCGTTGCCGGCTGTTGCACCGGCAATGCGGCTTCCGGAGGCGGTGCGCCGGGTTGCGGCGCTGGCGTCGCCGGGGCGCCCACCATCACCGGCAGGTCGCCCAGCAGCAACGCGGCCTGTTCACCGCGCGCGCGCCAGGTCGGGTCTTCGGTATCAAACGGAGTCACGCCCACCGCCACGGTGCCGCGCTCGGCATCCAGCGGTTGCAGCCCCTCGGGCATCACCCCCAGCAACCACGCGTCGAACACCTTGCGCGCGATCGGCGCCGCCGCCGAACCACCGTAACCACCGCCTTCAACCGCGATGGCGATGGCAATGACCGGTTCTTCGGCCGGGGCGAAACCGACAAACAACGCGCGGTGGCGCAGATGCATCGGCAGGCTCTTCGGGTTCACCGCTGCCGTGCCCTTGCGGCTGATCACCTGCGCGGTGCCGGTCTTGCCGGCCATGTGATACGGGGCGCCGGAGGCCACCCGCCAGCCGCTGCCACCGGGCTGCATGGTGGCCATCATGCCTTCCTGCACCGCGCGCAGATTGCCCGGATTGGGACTGATCGGCCGGCTCGCAGGCTGCGCGGTGGCAGCCCAGTCGTGGTCGAAACCGGCGCGCTGTTCGACGACCAGATGCGGCCGCCGCAACTGCCCGGTGGCCAGGCCGCCCACGCCGCGCACCAGTTGCAGCGGCGTCACTTTCCACAGGCCCTGGCCGATGCTGGCGTTGACCGTATCGCCCGGATACCAGCGCTCCCTGCGCTCCCCGGTGGCCTTGAGCTTGGCTGCCGGCGACGGCAGGATGCCGCTGATCTCGCCGGCCAGGTCGATTCCGGTGGGCTCACCAAAACCGTAGCGCCCGCCCATGTATTCGTCGTACCGCTCGATGCCCATGTCGATGCCGAGCTGGTAGTAGTACGTGTTCACCGACTGCGAGATGGATTTGCGCAGATCGGTCCAGCCATGGCCGCCACGGTTGGCGTCGCCCCAGCCACGGCTGACGCCGGGCAGGTAGAACATGCCGCGCGAGAGGGTCTTGTCCTCCGGGCGGCGCAGGCCGCTATCCAGGCCGGCCAGGCCCAGGAACGGCTTGACCGTCGAGCCCGGCGCCACGCCACCCAGCACCAGACGATTGAACTGCGGACGCGAGGGGTTGTCCTTGAGCCGGTTGAAGTCGGCATGCGAGATGCCGTTTACGAACAGGTTGGGGTCGTACGACGGCAGGCTGACCATGGCCAGCACTTCACCGGTGCGCGGGTCGATCGCCACCGCCGAACCTTCCTGCTCGCCGAAAGCAGCCACCATCGCCCGTTGCAGGTCGGCATCGATGGACAGGCGCAGGTCGGTGCCCGATTGCGCCGGCACCCGGCCGATGGTGCGGATCGCCCGCCCCTGCACGTTGGTCTCGACCTGCTCGTAGCCGATCTTGCCGCGCAGCTGCGTTTCGTAGAAACGCTCCAGCCCGGACTTGCCGATATGGGTCAGCGCGGCATTGCCCTCGCCCAGCTCTTCCAGATCCTTGTCATCGACGCGGCCGACGTAACCGATGATGTGCGCGAACAGATCGCCGTACGGGTAACGCCGGGTCAGGTACGGCTCCAGCTCCACGCCCGGATAGCGCCAGCGGTCCACCGCGAAACGCGCCATCTCGTCATCGCTGACGCGCAGCTTCAAGGTCACCGGCATGAAGCTGCGGCGCGCCTTGCGCGACTGCCGGAAACGCTCGATGTCCTCTTCGCTCAGCGAGAACAGCACCTGCAGGCCGCGCAACGTGGCCTCCATGTCCTGCACCTTGTCCGGAGTGACGTCCAGGCGGAACGCCGGTACGTTCTCGGCCAGCAGGCGGCCATTGCGGTCGTAGATCAGGCCGCGCCCCGGCACCACCGGCCGCGCCTTGATGCGATTGGCCTCCGAGCGGGTGGCGTAGATGTCGTGGTCCAGCACCTGCAGCTTGAAGTACCAGCCGCCCAGGAAACCCAGCGTCAGCAACACGCCAAGGAAGCCCAGTGCCGCGCGGCGCCGGAACTGCTCGGCCTCGGCGTGCGGGTTCTTGGTCTGGCGGCGGTTGTACATCGTCAGCGACCGCGCTTGCCCAGCCGCACTGAATCCAGCATCACGTACAGCGGCAGCCACAGCGCCATGCCCAGCAGCGGCGCCCACCAGTAGCTCCACGGCAGCATCGGCTCACCGGCCAGCAGGTGGATGGCCGCATCGATGATGCGGTCATTGAACAGCAGCCCGCCGATCGCCAGCGCCTGCTGGGACAGCGGGAAGAAACGGATGCGCGCACGGAAGCGCTGCAGAATGAAGGTCAGCACCACCAGCCGCAGTGCCTGCTCGCCGAGAATGCCGCCGAACATCACATCAGCGAACAGGCCGATGCAGAAAGCGAAGCCCAGCCCGACCCGATCCGGGGTTTCGATCACCCAGTACGCCAGCACCAGCGCCAGCCAGTACGGGCGCAGCGGTTGCAGCAGCTGCGGCAAGGGCAGCAGCGTGAACAGCAGCGCCAGGACCAGGCTGGCTGGCAGGACCCAGCCCTTGTTGCGTAGACGGCTCATGGCTGCACCTGCGATGCGGTCGGTGCCGGAGCGGGCTCTGGCGGAGGCGGTGCCGGTGCGGACGAAGCCGCAGCGGTGGTCGCCGCCGGGACCGTGGCGGCCGGTGCGGGTGCCGTCGTCGCGTTCTGCCCGACGCTGCCACCATTGGCTGGAGCGGACGCGGCAGGACGCGTCGCTGCGGGCACCGCGACGGCAGTGCTGCCGACAGCAGTTGGTGCCACGGCAGCTTCGGCCAACGGCGGCTCCACCCCGGTGGTCACCGGCAACTGCGGCACGCTGGGCACCGAGCGCAACAGCAGGACGTTGCGACCGCGGTCCAGCTTGGCCGCCGGTTCCAGTTCACCGACCAGGAAGGCATGCGTGTCGTCGGGGTGCAGCTTCAGGATCTTGCCAACTGGAAAACCCGCCGGGAAACGCCCACCCAACCCGGACGTGACGATCTCATCGCCCACTTCCACGCCGGCGCTGAGCGGAATGTCGCGCAGCTCCAGGCGGTCGCCACGGCCGTAGGCGATCAACCGCACGCCGTTGCGGGCCACGTTCACCGGCACGGCATGGTCAGGGTCGGTCAGCAGCAGCACCGTTGAATGCCCCGGCGTCACTGCGATCACCTGGCCCATCAGGCCACCGGCATCGATCACCGCCTGGCCGATATGGACGCCGTCACGGCTGCCCGAATCCAGCACCAGGCGCTGTTTGACCGGGTCCAGGTCGATATCCAGGATCGGCGCCAGCTGCACGTCCAGCCCGCTGCGCTCGGCCACGTTGAGCATTTCGCGCAACTGCGCGTTGTCCAGCACTGCGGTCTGCAAGCGGGTCAGGCGGGCATTGGCGACCAGCAGCTGATTGCGCAGCTCGCGGTTTTCAGCCACCAGCTGGCCGTGGCTGGCGGCGTTGTCCTTGACCGAAGCACCCAGGCGGCCGGGCAAACCGGCCAGCGCCCAGACCGGCTGCATCACCACGCTGGCCTGCGCGCGCAGGCGCGAGAGCCAGTTGCCCTGGTTGTCGAGCACGATCAGGGTGATGGCCAACGCCAGATACGCCAACAGGCGCAGCGGGCTGCTGGCATCACCCTGGCGGGAGGCTACGGGAGGACCGGCGTAAGGCGGCACGGTTGGCTTCGACTGGAAAATTTCAGGGAGGGAATGCAACGACGCCCCAGCGATGCGATGCCCGGGGCGCGTGCGACCGGAACATCACGCCGCAGGGGCATGCGCGCGATACACGACCGGGACAGCTTATTCCGGTGCAAAGAACTCGTTGCCGTGCATGTCCACCAGCTCCAGCGCACGACCGCCACCGCGGGCCACGCAGGTCAGCGGGTCATCGGCCACCTGCACGTGCAGGCCGGTTTCCTCGGAGATCAAACGGTCCAGATCGCGAAGCAAGGCGCCACCACCGGTCAGCACGATGCCGCGCTCGGCGACATCGGCACACAGTTCCGGCGGGGTCTGCTCCAGCGCCAGCTTGACCGCCGAGACGATGCCCGACAGCGGCTCGTGCAGGGCTTCGAGCACTTCGTTGGAGCTGATCTTGATCATCTTCGGCACGCCCTCGGCGAGGTTGCGGCCGGAGATTTCCATCTCGATCACTTCCGCCTGCGGGTAGGCGCAGCCCAGCTCGACCTTGATGCGCTCGGCGGTGGCTTCACCGATCAGCATGCCGTGGTTGCGGCGCACGTAGTTGGTGATCGACTCGTCGAAACGGTCACCGCCGATGCGTACCGAAGCCGAATAGACGATGCCGTTGAGCGAGATCACCGCCACTTCGGTGGTGCCGCCGCCGATGTCGATGACCATCGAACCGCGCGCCTCGGTCACCGGCATGCCGGCACCGATCGCAGCGGCCATCGGCTCTTCGATCAGGAACACATCACGCGCACCGGCCTCCTCGGCCGATTCCTTGATGGCGCGGCGCTCGACCTGGGTCGAACCGGCCGGCACGCAGACCAGCACGCGCGGGCTCGGACGCAGGAAGCGCGACTTGTGCACCTTCTTGATGAAGTGCTTGAGCATCGCCTCGGTGTAGGTGAAGTCGGCGATGACGCCGTCCTTCATCGGGCGGATGGTGGTGATGTGGCCCGGGGTACGGCCGAGCATCTGCTTGGCTTCGGCGCCAACGGCTGCCACCGAGCGGGTACCACCGATGGCACGGTCCTGGCGCACCGCCACGACCGACGGCTCGTTCAGCACAATGCCCTGGCCGCGTACATAGATAAGGGTGTTGGCCGTGCCCAGGTCAATGGACAGGTCATTGGAGAACATGCCACGCAGCTTCTTGAACATCTGGGAAGTGATCCTGACGGGTGTCGTGCCCACGCCGGATTGGCGAAAAAATGGGCAGAAATTGAGGGCAGGTAGCCTATCAACCCCCTTGGGCCCGAGCAAGGAAAATCCTAGAAAAATCCGGGCTTCAGGCGCTCCACGCCGGTATTGGTACATCTTCGGTTGTGGCCGTCCGGCGCGGCAGCCGGTAACCTTATGCGCTTTGGCGCCAACCGCGCCGATCCGCCTGCGCCCGCAAGGCGGCGACTCCCCTTTTCCGCATAGGCCTGTACGCGATGTCCGCTTTGATCTGTGGTTCCCTTGCTTTCGACACCATCATGGTGTTCCCGGACCAGTTCAAGAACCACATCCTGCCGGACAAAGTCCACATCCTGAACGTGTCGTTCCTGGTACCGCGCATGCGCCGCGAGTTCGGCGGCTGCGCCGGCAACATCGCCTACAACCTGAAGCTGCTGGGCGGTGAGCCGGTGCCGATGGCGACCGTGGGCCAGGACTTCGGCCCGTACCGCGAGCACTTTGCCGAACAGCAGATCGACATGTCGCAGATCCGCGTGATCGATGAGCTGTTCACCCCGCAGGCGTTCATCACCACCGACCACGACAACAACCAGATCACCGCCTTCCATCCGGGCGCGATGATGCGTTCCTACGAAAACCACGTGAAGGACGTGCCGGGTGTCACCTTCGGCATCGTCAGCCCGGACGGCCGCGAAGGCATGATCCAGAACGCGGCCGAGTTCCTGGAATGCGGCATCCCCTTCATCTTCGACCCGGGCCAGGCCATGCCGCTGTTCAACGGCCCGGAGCTGCGCCAGTTCATCGAGCAGGCCGACTACGTGGTAGTCAACGACTACGAGTCCAACCTTCTGCAGCAGCGCACCGGCTGGGAGGAAAAGGACATCGTGCAGCGGGTCAAGGCCTACATCACCACCCAGGGCCCGCGCGGCGCGATCATCCACACTCCGGAAAAGACCTTCGACATTCCGCCGGCGCATGAGCGCCGCGTGGTCGACCCGACCGGCTGCGGCGACGCGTTCCGCGCCGGCCTGATCTACGGCATCGAGAAGGGCTACGACTGGCTGACCGTGGGCCGCATGGGCAACCTGATGGGCGCACTGAAGGTCGAGCATCCGGGCACCCAGAACCAGCGCTTCGACTTTGCCGAGTTCAACGACCAGTTCAAGCAGCAGTTCGGTTACGCGCTCTGATCCCACCCAGCGCGGCGAGTACGAAAAACGGCGCCTTGGCGCCGTTTTTTTGTGCCTCTTTTTTGCAGGAGCGGCTTCAGCCGCGAAACCACTGCTACCACCGTGATCGGAGTGAGCGCAATTGCAGACATACGGCGGCCGGAAGCCTCATCAGCTTCGCGGCTAAAGCCGCTCCTACACAGTCGCTTTGTTCTGCCAACACTCCAGCAACTGCGCGCAATCACGCGCTCGCCATTGCGCCATATCCGGCCACGGATCACCGTGCTGGTTGATCAGAACGCCGGGAACGCCCGCCGCCCTGGCGGTGGCCAGATCGTAGTAATGATCACCGACCATGCGCATCGCAGCCGGCGTCACCTGCCAGCGCTCCACGAAGAACTGCAGGCCGGCTGGCGACGGCTTGGGCTCCACTTCCCAGCGGCCAATGATCTCCTCGGCCGCAAAGCAGTCATCCAGGCCGATCGCCGACAGCGTCACCTGCGCCAGTTCGCGCGCGTTGCGGGTAAGAATGCCCAGGTGGCAGCCGCCCGCGTGCAGCGCGCGCACCAGCGCCACCGCGCCGGGTGCCGGCGTGGACGCCTCGGCAAGCGCGCGCTCATGCTGCATCAACCAGGCATGGCTTTCCGCCGCACGCTGCGCGGGCAATCCGGCCAGGTGATGCAGGATGTCCGCTTCGGGCGGGATATCCAGTTCACGCCGGATCAGGTCGAAATCATGCACCGGCTCCGTCAGCGTGCCGTCCATGTCGAATACCCAATGCCGGCTGTCGGCAACCGCCAGCAACGACCCGGCCTGAAGTGCTGCTGCTGACATCGCGCTCAATCCCAGTTCGGCATCTGGCTGCCGTCCAGGCCACCGACTTCGAACACGGCCTTGCGGCTGCCGCCGGCCTTCACCGGGAACTCGATCTCGATCACCTTGGCCTTGCGTGCCTGGCGCCACAGTCCACGGTTGTCGTCGATGAACATGGCGATGGCTTCGTCGGTGTCCGGGCGGTGCGCGGCCATCGTGCGCGGCGCGGCGCCGTCCACGCTGACCTTGACCTGGCAGTTGCGATAGCAGGCCTTGGCGAAGTCGCTGACCTGCAGCACCAGGTAGGCATGTCGCTTCCATTCCGGGTGATCGCGGAACACCAGGTTCACCGGCTTGGCGCCGCTGCCGTCCACGTCGACACGGTCCTTGCTGTAGATCGCCGCCGAGCGCTGGGTGCCGCCCTTGGCTGGCACCTGGTTGTAGTTCCATAGCGCCTGCATGCGCCGCAGTTCGCGGGCGGCATCGGCCTTTTCCTTCACTTCGGCGAAGCCCGGCTCGATGCGCTTGGCGGTTTCCGAATCCGGAAACTGATCCATCAACGCAGCGCCATGGATCTTCGCCTTCTCCCAGTCGGCGCCGTTCAACGCCGCGTCGTACAGCTTGCCGATGCCCTCGGCGTCGGCTTCGCGCTTGGCCCGTTCCTGCGCCGCAGCGGCCTGCTGTTGCTGGCGCTCGGCTTCCGGGTCACTGCAACCGGCCACGGCAAGGGCGCACAGGACGCCAAGGATCAAGGGTTTCATCGAACAGCTCCTGGAATGGGGCGCGAATGATGCCGCGCGGCGCCGGACACTGTAATCAAATTGACGAAAGCCCGCGCTGCGGTACAGCTCCACGCCGGGGAGCCTGGAGTGACTTCCCCACCGGAACGGGCGGATCGGTTGGACGTTGTGCCGGGCAGATGACATCCCTGCATCCACATCCACCCGGCCGCAACCACAGCGATGGCGTCACGCCGCCGGCCTGCGTCTTCCGATGACGCACTGGCGAGCTCGCGCTTGCACTCACTCCTTCGCCGGCTGCCCATCGTGCCACCACGGCGTCGCTGGCGCCGGTGCGCGGATATCCAGACACTCGCCCATCTGCGGCGCGGTCAGTGCCACGTTCTGTTGCTGGGCCAGGCGGGTAATCCGGTCGAAAGGTTCCGTCCACGGATGCAGCGCGAGATCGAACGTGCCGTTGTGGATCGGCATCAGCACCTTGCCGCGCACGTCCAGATGCGCCTGCAGACTCTGCTCTGGCTGCATGTGCACGTCAGGCCAGTCGGCGTCGTAGGCGCCGGTCTCGATCATGGCCAGGTCGAACGGGCCGTAGCGCTCGCCGATGCGGGCAAAGCCATCGAAGTAGCCACTGTCGCCGCTGAAGAAGATGCGAGCGCCGCCTGTATCGATCACCCACGAAGCCCACAGCGTGCGATTGCCATCGGACAGATTGCGACCGGAAAAATGCTGGGCCGGGGTAGCGACGATCTTCAGCCCCTGCACCCGGGTCTCCTGCCACCAGTCCAACTGCGTCAGCTTGGCGGCCGGCACGCCCCAGCCGATCAGCCGGTCACCAACGCCCAGTGGGGTCACGAAATGCTGCACCTTCGGCGCCAGCGCCATCACCGCCGCATGATCGAGGTGGTCGTAGTGGTCATGCGAAATGATCACGCCGGTGATCGGCGGCAGCTCCTCGATCGACAGCGGCGGCGCATGGAAACGCTTGGGGCCCATGAACGACATCGGCGAGGCGCGCTCGGAGAACACCGGGTCGGTCAGCCAGAAGTGGCCGTCCAGTTTGAGCAGCATGGTCGAATGCCCCAATCGCCACAGGCTGTCATCCGGTGCGTCCAGCAACGCCTGCCGGGTCAGCGACTGCACCGGGATCGGCGCCAGCGGACTGGCATCTGCCGGCTTGTCGAACAGGAACCGCCACAGCGCCCCGACCGTGCGGACGAAGCCCAGCGAGGTCTTGGCGACCGGGTTGTGGAAGCGGCCATCGCTGAACTGCGGCGACTGGTCATAGGCGGCGGCCGGATGCGCACCGCAGTTCAGCAGGCCAATGGACATGGCGATCAACACCGTAAGAAGAAGGAGAAAACGTGGCAGGCGACGCTTCATCGGGGCTTGCCCTGAAAAGTACACTAGCGAGTCTACTTCCATTTTCCGGAAAGTAAACTTAACGGTGTAAAATGGCGACATGACCGCCTCCAACCGCCCTGCCCGCCTCACCGACCGCAAGCGCGCCGCCATCCTGAAGGCGGCGGTCGCCGAGTTCCGCACGTTCGGCTTCGCCGGCACCAGCATGGACCGCATCGCCGCCACGGCCGAAGTGTCAAAGCGCACGGTCTACAACCACTTCAGCAGCAAGGACGAGCTGTTCACCGCCATCCTGTGGCAGCTCTGGGAAGCCAGCCGCGCGCTGGAAAACGTGAGTTATGAGCCGGACCGGCCGCTGCGTGAGCAACTGCTCGCCTTCCTGGCGCAGAAGCTGCGCCTGCTCAGCGACCCCAGCTTCATCGACCTCTCGCGCGTGGCCATCGCCGAACTGGTGCATGCGCCGGAGCGAGCACGCGTGATGATGGACAAGCTCGCCGAGAAGGAGGAAGGCATGACCACCTGGATGCGTGCAGCACAGGCCGATGGCCGCCTGCGCAACGACATTGCGCCGGCCGATGCGGCCCATCAGCTGCAGGGCATGATCAAGGCATTCGCATTCTGGCCGCAGATCACGCTGGGCCAGCCACCGCTGGAAGAAACCGCGCAGCAGCAGCTGATGCACGACTGCGTGGACATGTTCCTGGCATTGCGCGCGCTCAAACCCTGAGCGCGGCTCGGCGCCGGCATCAGCCTGGATTGCCCCGTTGCCAGATCAGCGCCGCATCCGCCCTTTCGCTTCACACAAACCCGCCGGCAACAGGCCACGTTACATTTGACACTGCGACAGCGGCGGCGCCGTTCGTACACTCCGGCAACACGCCCGCCAGGCCCTTCCCAGACATACGACACGTGCGAACTTCCCTGAAATGGTCTTCGTTGTTGTTGTCCGCACTGCCGCTCACTGCACTGGCCTCCGATCAATGGATCATGGCTACCGATCTATGGGGCAACACCAACCAGCAGACATTGAACCTGGACGTACAGGACCAGCGCGTCAGCGGAACCCTGGACGGTGATCCCATCGCCGGCAGCTTGAACGGCACGCAGCTGAAGTTCACCGCCACCGGAACTGACGGGCAGGTCTACCACTACGACGGCCGCATCGATGGCACCCGCATGCAGGGCAGCAGCGACCAGCCCGACACCAACAACCGCAGCGCGCGTGCAGCGCACACGTTCAGCGCCTGGCGCGTTCCGGAACGGCCGGACAATGCACCGCAGTTGCATGCCTTCACCCCGAGCGACTATTCCAACACCTTCAGCGCCGACCGCGCCCCGGTGCTGGTGATATGGCCGGGCGACTCGGTGCAGACCAAGACCCTGGATTCCGGTGGCGTCGATGAGAACGGCGTCACCCGGGCGTTGTTTGGCAATCCGCAGGTTGGGCCGTTCTTCGTCGCCGGCGCCGAGCCTGGCGACACGTTGGCGATCACACTCACATCACTCCAGCTCAACCGCGACTACGCCGACAGCCTCGACGGCATCGTGGGCAGGCTGAAGACACCACGCGTTGCCACCGAAACCTCGGCACTGGGCAAGCCGGTCCGTTGGGAACTGGATCGCGTTCGCGGTGTTGCACGGCCGCAGGGCGCCGGCGGCGCCTTGAAGAACTTCGAAGTACCGGTAAAGCCAATGCTGGGCGGGCTCGCCGTTGCACCGGGCTTTGGCTATCCCCCCTTCTCCACCGGCGATGCCAGCGACTTTGGCGGCAACATGGATTTCAATGCCGTGGTCCAGGGCAACACCGTTTACCTGCAGGTGCAACAACCCGGTGCCCTGCTCTACCTGGGAGATGGGCATGCCCTGGAGGGCGATGGTGAAACCACTCAGTGGGCGTTGGAAACCTCACTGGATGTCGTACTGAAGGTCGAGCTGGTCAAGCGGCAGTCGATCGCCACACCGCGCGTTGAATCGAGCACACAGATCATGACGCTGGGCCAGGCCGGCTCCAGCGATGATGCGCTGCGTATCGCAACATCGGGAATGCTGCAGTGGTTGCGCCAGTCCTATGGGTTGGACATGTCCGAGGCGACACAGGTGATGGGCGTGGCGGTGCAGTACAACGTCGTCAATCTTGCCGGTCGCAGCGTTGGGGTCTCGGCCAAGATCGACAAGTCGGTGCTGAAGGGGCTGCCGATTGTGGCGAAGAAGGCTGGAAACTGAGTGCGCTGTGTTGCGCACTGAGGCGATGTTGGCCAGATAGCGGGGACAACAGAGCGTTGGCTTCGGGTTTGCTGTCGCCGTTCCCGCGACAGCAGGAGCTTCAGCCGACGCATGCAGGAACATCGTTCTTGTTTACGCGTCGCCCCAGGTTCCGGATTCGCGCCAAGGTCTGGAGCGCTTCCCGCCCGCATGGGGATGGCAGCTCAAAGGACGCGACTGGAACTGCGACGACAAGATCAGCAATGAAAGCAACGGTGCCTTTGCTGTTGGCAGACACATTGCCCGCTGGCCAATCCAACGCCGCTCCCACCGTCCTGAAAAACAAACGGCGAGCCGAAGCTCGCCGTTTGCATTGAACGATGTTGAAGCGTCTTACTGCTTCGGTGCGGCAGCTTCAGCCTTGGCGATCATGTCTTCCACCGAGGCGGTGGTGATCGGGTGGTAGCCCGGCTTGGCCTTGGCGAACACGTCCTTGGCGAAGGCCAGGCCTTCCGGCGTCTTCAGCAGCTCGGCGTAGATCGGCAGCACCAGCTTGCGACGGCCCACCTTCTGGATGAACTCACCGGCGGCAGTCTGCGCCTCGGCATAGCCGCTGCGGATGGTCAGCGGGTACCAGCGCATGGCGATCTCGCCATTCGGCGTGCCGGTGAAGTGGTAAGCCTTGTCCAGCTGCGCCAGCTTCTCAACCGGCATCGTCTGGCCCAGGCCATCGATGAAGCGCACCCATTCCTGCGTGCCCCACTCGTTGGTGACCTGGCTGCTGGGCACGCTCTCGCTGCCCAGGAACGCGATGCGCGCGGTATCGACCACAGCGAAATTGCGCGAACGCGCCTTCTGCGCGAATGCCGGGATACCCGGCTCTTCCAGCCACGCCTTCAGCTCGGCCTCGGTCACCGCCTGCGGGTTCTTCGGCAGCAGGTTCTTCGTCATGTAGGCGACGAACTGGTCGGTGTTGGCGCTCTGGAACGCATGGTCGTTGAACCAGCCACGCAGGAACGGATCGAACACTGCACGGCCGAAACGCTGCTCCAGGAACTGCAGGAACCAGGCGCCCTTGACGTAGGCAACGTTGCTCAGCGCTTCGTCCGGGTCACGCTCGTTGAGCGGCGGCAGTGCCAGTGCCTGGTCGGCCGGGCTCATGTCCTTCACTTCGTTGAGCAGGTCGGTCTGGTCGATCTCGCGCTCCATCTCAGCCATTTCCGTGCCGTACAGCGCTTCGGTGATGCGGCCCTGCACGTAGGTGGTGAAGCCTTCGTTGAGCCAGATGTCCTTCCAGCTTGCATTGGTCACCAGGTTGCCGGACCAGCTGTGCGCCAGTTCGTGCGCGACCAGCGAGACCAGCGACTTGTCACCGACGATCACGGTCGGGGTGGCGAAGGTCAGGCGCGGATTCTCCATGCCACCGAATGGGAACGACGGCGGCAGCACCAGCATGTCGTAACGGCCCCAGCGGTACTCGCCGTACAGGTTCTCGGCGGCACCGATCATCTTCTCGGTGTCTTCGAACTCCTTGGCGGCCTTGTTGACCATGGACGGCTCGGCCCACACGCCGGAACGCTCGGAGATCGGTTCGAACACCAGGTCACCAGCGGCGATGGCCAGCAGGTAGGACGGGATCGGCTGCGGCATCTTGAAGGCGTAATCGCCATCACGTGCGGCCTTCGGGTCGTTGTCGGCGCTCATCAGCACCATCACGTCCGGGCGGCTGGTCACGTGCGCGCTGTAGGTGAAGCGCACGCTCGGGGTGTCCTGCAGCGGTACCCACGAACGGGCGTGGATGGCCTGCGACTGGCTGAACATGAAGGGCAGGTTCTTGCCTTCGGTCATCGACGGCTCCAGCCACTGCAGGCCGGAAGCAGTCGGTGCGGTGTGGTAGGTGATGCGCACGCTGGTCGGCTGGGCCGGGGTTTCGATGCTCAGCTTGCTGCCGAACACCTTGTCGGCCGGGGCCAGCGCGAACTGCAGCGGGGTCGCAGCACCATCGGCGGCCACGGCTTCCACCTTTTCGACGGTCAACTCGCGGGTATCAAGCAGCAGCTGCTGGGCAGCCTTGTCCTTCCACTCCAGCGTGTAGGTGGCGCTGCCACCGATCTGCTTGGCGTCGAAATCGACCTTCAGGTCCAGCGCCAGGCCCTTGATGACCACCTTGTCCGGTTCGGCGTAGGAGCTTTCATCGTGGCTGCGGCTGACGGTATTCACGGCGGCGGCGGGCTTCTGGGCGACGGGGTCGGTGGTGGGGGCTGCAGGCTCCTTGGCACAGCCGGCGACAAGCGCCACGGCCAGGGGCAGCATCAGGAAGGAAGAACGCATCGAGGAGGAACCGGTTCAGGGAACAACCGTCGATTTTAAACCCGAACCGCCTTGCCGGATGCGGCAGCGCACCGTAGGAGCGACCTGGGTGGCGAAGCTGCCGACACAGGCCACCCGCTGGCCTGCCATTGCAGACCGCTCCCACCGTGTCCATGCCGGGGATCGCCCCCTCCCTTTGGCGAAGCCAAGGGAAGGGTTGGGGAGGGGTTGGCTTTTCGCACACAGGGGGGTGCACCTGCTTCGTGGCCAAGGCCGCTCCTACCGCCTTGCGGCCATGAAAAAGGCGGCCCCTGGCCGCCTTTTCCCTGCATCCTGAACCTGCCTCAGAGCTTGTAACCGGAATGGATCGAGACGATGCCGGCGCTGAGGTTCTTGTAATGACAGCGGCCGAAACCGGCCTCGGTCATCATCGCCTTGAGTTCTTCCTGTGGCGGATGCTTGCGGATGCTCTCGGCAAGATACTGGTAGCTGTCAGCATCACCACGCGCAAACAGCTTGCCCAGCTTGGGCAGTACCTTGAACGAATGGAAGTCGTAGATCGGCTTGAACCAGTCCAACGTCACTTCGGAGAACTCCAGCACGCGCGCCTGGCCACCAACCTTGAGCACGCGGTACATCTCGCGCAGCGCGGCGTCCTTGTCGGTGACGTTGCGCAGGCCGAAGGAAATGGTCACCAGGTCGAAACTCTGGTCCGGGAACGGCAGCGCCTCGGCATTGAGCTGCACCCATTCGAAACCGGATACATGGCCACGGTTGGTCAGACGATCACGGCCCACGGTCAGCATGCCGGCGTTGATGTCGCCCAGCACCACGCTGCCTTCGGCGCCCAGGCGCTCCTTCAGCAGCACCGCGATATCACCGGTACCGCCTGCCAGATCCAGCACCCGGTCACCGGGTTTCACCTGCGCGGTGGCCACGAAGTAGCGCTTCCACAACCGATGGATGCCGAGGCTCATCAGGTCGTTCATCAGGTCGTAGTTGTCGGCCACGGAGGTGAACACCTGGCCGACAAGCTTCTGCTTGTCCTTGGCCGATACGTCGCGGAAGCCGAAATGGGTGGTGCCGGTCTTGTAGGGGGATTCGCTCATGTGCCGAATTATCGCACCGCCAGCCCGCAACGTCGCCAGCATGCCCGCCACATGCGTCATTCACGCTCGCTATCATCGGCGCACCACGGCGCCTGCGCGCCACAAGGAACCCGCATGATCACCACCCCCGACTACCGCGCCCTGCTTGAAACCGCCATTGCCGAAGCCCGTCAGGGCCTGGCCGAAGGCGGCATCCCGATCGGCGCGGCGCTGTACCACAACGATGGCCGGCTGCTCGGCTGCGGCCACAACCGGCGCATTCAGGAGGGCGACCCGTCCATCCACGGCGAGACCGACGCTTTCCGCAAGGCCGGTCGCCAGCGCGGCTACCGCGACACCATCATGGTCACCACCCTGGCCCCGTGCTGGTACTGCAGCGGGCTGGTGCGCCAGTTCAACATCGGCACGGTGGTGGTCGGCGAGTCGGTCAGCTTCGCCGGCGGTATCGACTGGCTGCGTGAGAACGGGGTCACTGTCATCGACCTGAACGACGCCGGCTGCATCGAGATGATGGGCCGCTACATTGCCGAAAATCCCGACGTCTGGAATGAGGACATCGGCGACTGATCGATCCAAATGTGAGAAAAGTCCGCCCTATCTCATAAATAAAAGAGACAAAGTAACCGCATCGTAAGAAAAGTCGGGCTATGCTCCAGTCACAGGGGGGCACAGCCATCGAGGTGAAGCGATGCACACAACGCCCATTCAGGCCAACAGCCGCCGCTCGCTGCTACGTGCAAGTGAGCGCCTGCGAGCCCAGTACGCCCGCCACCGCAGTTCGGCCCCGTTCTGGGACGCCTACCAGCAGGTGCAGGGTGAACTGGTCGCCGCCTTTCCCGGTCAACGTGCCGAACTCTGCAATCGCCTGGCCGTCCTCGCACAGGACCTGGGCGCAGTGGAGAAAGCACAGCTGCTGGACACCGTGGAGATCGGCCGCTGACAACGGCCCCATCGCCGCACACGAAAACGCCGGGGCCTGCCCCGGCGTTTTTGCATCCACCGCCCTGGACACTGTAGGAGCGGCGTAAGCCGCGAAGCAGAGGATGCATCGGGCATGCGCGACATCAGCAATTGCCCGGTGCGCCTTCGATGGTGCAATCACCCGGTACGTGCCAGCTCTCCATCGCCAGCTTCGCGGCTGAAGCCGCTCCTACGAAGAGCCGGGAAAGCCGCGTCCGGGGGGTGCAGGAGCGGCGTAAGCAGCGAGGCTGAGAATGCATCCGGCATGCGCGACATCAGCAACTGCACGGCGTGCTTTCGATGGTGCAATCACCGGATGCATTGCGGTTCTCCATCGCCAGCTTCGCGGCTTACGCCGCTCCTACAGAAAACTGGAAATCGCGCGCAACAAAAAAACGCCGGGCAATGCCCGGCGTTTTTCGTATTCACCGCACCGCGTTGTTACTGCGGCAGATCGCCGTTCTTGGCCAACTGCTTGCGGTTGAACAGGCGCTGCACCACCACGAAGAACAGCGGGATGAAGAACAGGCCCAGCAGCGTGCCGACAATCATGCCGCCCAGCACGCCGGTACCGATGGCGCGCTGCGCACCCGAACCCGCACCGGAGGCAATCGCCAGCGGCAGCACGCCCAGGCCGAACGCCAGCGAGGTCATGATGATCGGACGCAGACGATCGCGTACCGCATGCATGGTCGCTTCGATCACACCGGCGCCCTTCTCCAGATGCTCCTTGGCGAATTCCACGATCAGGATCGCGTTCTTCGAAGTCAGGCCCACCGTGGTCAGCATCGCCACCTGGAAGTACACGTCACGCTCCATGCCACGCATCGTGTTGGCCAGCACCGCACCGAGGATGCCCAGCGGCGCAACCATCAGCACCGAAGTCGGCACCGACCAGCTTTCGTACAGCGCGGCAAGACACAGGAACACGATCAGCAGCGACAGCGTGTACAGCAGCGGCGTCTGCGAACCGGCCTCGCGCTCCTGGTAGGACACGGCCGTCCACTCGATGCTGAAACCGGCCGGCAACTGCTTGGCCAGCTTCTCCACTTCCAGCATTGCATCGCCCGAGGCCACGCCCGGTGCGGCTTCACCCTGGATTTCCAGCGCCGACACACCGTTGTAGCGCTCCAGACGCGGCGAACCGTAATCCCAACGCTGGCTGGCGAATGCCGAGAACGGCACCATCTCGCCGACGTTGTTCTTCACCGTCCACAGACTGAAGTCTTCCGGGTTCATGCGGAAGCCGTCATCGGCCTGCACGTACACGCGCTTGACCCGGCCACGGTCGATGAAGTCATCGATGTAGCTCGAACCCCAGGCGGTAGCCAGAGTGCTGTTGATCGTATCCAGCGACAGACCATGCGCGCCGGCCTTGGCCACGTCGATGTCCAGGCGCAGCTGCGGCGTGTCGTCCAGGCCATTGGGTCGAACATTGGCCAACAACTTGCTCTCGCCGGCCATTCCAAGCAGCTGATTGCGTGCATTGACCAGAGCTTCATGGCCCAGGCCGGAGTTGTCCTTCAGGAAGAAGGTGTAACCCGAGGCGATACCCAGCTCCGGCATGGCCGGCGGCGGGAAGGCGAAGATGAAAGCGTCCTTGATCTGGCCAAGCGCGGCCATCGCACGGCCGGTGATCGGGCCCACGCCCTGGTCGTCACTGCGCTCGCTCCAGTCCTTGAGCTTGACGAAGGCCATGCCCGAGTTCTGGCCCATGCCGGAGAAGCTGAAGCCCTGCACCGAGAACACCGATTCCACGGCGTCCTTTTCGTTCTTCAGGAAGTGGTCTTCCAGCTTGTAGATCGACTCCAGCGTGCGCTCCTGCGTGGCACCCACCGGTGCCTGCACCAGCGCCATCAGGATGCCCTGGTCTTCATTGGGCAGGAACGAGCTGGGCAGTCGCACGAACAGCAGGCCCATCACCACCGCCAGCGCCAGGAACACCGCCATGAACCGGCCCGGGCGAAGCAGGATGCCCTTCACGCCGCGCTGGTAGGTGCCGCTGGTGCGATCAAAGCCGTTGTTGAAGGCATTGAAGAAACGCCCCGACAGGCCCTTGTGGGCGACGTGATGCTCGCCCTTCTTCAGCGGCTTGAGCATGGTCGCGCACAGCGCCGGGGTCAGCACGATGGCGACCAGCACCGACAGCGCCATCGCCGACACGATGGTCGCCGAGAACTGACGGTAGATCACGCCGGTGGAGCCGCTCATGAAGGCCATCGGCACGAACACCGCCGACAGCACCAGGCCGATGCCGACCAGCGCGCCGGTGATCTGGCTCATCGATTTGCGCGTGGCTTCCAGCGGCGACAGGCCCTCCTCGGACATGATGCGCTCGACGTTCTCCACCACCACGATGGCATCATCCACCAGCAGGCCGATCGCCAGCACCATCGCGAACATGGTCAGCATGTTGATCGAGAAGCCCAGCACCGCGAGGATGCCGAACGTGCCCAGCAACACCACCGGCACGGCGATGGTCGGGATCAGCGTTGCGCGGAAGTTCTGCAGGAACAGGTACATCACCACGAACACCAGCACGATGGCCTCAAGCAGCGTCTTGACCACGCCCTTGATCGACACGCGCACGAACGGGGTGGTGTCGTACGGGATCACCGCGGTCATGCCACGCGGGAAGTTGGCCTTGAGCTCTTCCAGCGTCTTGCTTACGCCCTCGGCCGTTTCCAGCGCGTTGGCGCCGGTGGCCAGGGTGATGGCCAGGCCCGAGGCCGGCTTGCCGTTGTAGCGGGTGACGAAGTCGTAGGTTTCCGCGCCCAGCTCGACGCGGGCCACGTCGCCCAGTTTCAGCGACGAGCCATCGGCTTCGGTGCGCACCACGATGTTGCGGAACTGCTCCGGCGTCTGCAGGCGGTCCTGCGCATTGATGGTGGCGTTGAGCTGCTGGCCCTTCACCGCCGGCGCGCCGCCGAGCTGGCCCACCGCAACCTGCGCGTTCTGCGCCCTGACCGCGGCCGTGACTTCATCCACGGAGACCTTGTAGGTCTGCAGCTTGGTCGGGTCCAGCCAGATACGCATGGCGTACTTGCCGCCAAACACCTGGATGCTGCCCACGCCCGGCACGCGGCTGAGCGGGTCAACGACGTTGGAACCGACGTAGTCGGAGATGTCGTTCTCATCCATGCTGCCGTCTTCGGACACGAAGCCGAGCACGTTGAGGAAGCCGGAGCTGGACTTGGCGACGTTGATGCCCTGGCGCTGCACTTCCTGCGGCAGCAACGGCATGGCCAGCTGCAGCTTGTTCTGCACCTGCACCTGCGCGATGTCCGAGTTGGTGCCGCTCTCGAAGGTCAGGGTGATGCTGGCCTGGCCGTTGGAGGAGCTGTTGGAGGAGAAGTACATCAGGCCGTCCAGGCCCTTCATGTTCTGCTCGATGATCTGCGTCACCGAGTCCTCGACCACCTTGGCCGAAGCGCCCGGATAGTTCGCCGTGATCGACACCGCCGGCGGTGCCACCTCCGGGTACATCGAGATCGGCAGCTTGAGCATGGCCAAGGCGCCGGCCAGCATGATGATGATGGCGATGACCCACGCAAAGATGGGTCGGTCGATAAAGAAGCGTGCCATGTATTTCTCCGCTTACTGCTTGGCAGCCGGTGCCGCCGCGTCAGGCGCGGCGGCAGGCTTGGCGGCTTCGGCACCCTTCTCGGTGGCTTGTACCGGCATCCCCGGACCAATCTTCTGCAGCCCTTCGACGATGACCTTGTCGCCGGCCTTCAGGCCGCTTTCGACCAGCCACTTGTCGCCGATGGTGCGGCTGACCACGACCGGACGCACCGCAACCTTGCCTTCGCCATCGACCACCATCGCGCTGGTGTCACCCTTCGGGTCACGCGCGATGCCCTGCATCGGCACCAGCAATCCATTCGGACGCACGCCACTGCCCAGCACGGCGCGCACGAACATGCCCGGCATCAACACCTGCTCGGGGTTCTCCACGCGGATCCGCAGGCCGTAGCTGCCGGTGGACGGGTCGACGCTGACTTCGGAGAACTCCAGCTTGCCCTTGTGGGCGAAGGTGCTGCCGTCTTCGAGCAGGATGTCCACCGGCAGTTCGGAGGCGCCTTCCAGGCGGCCTTCGGCCAGTTCACGGCGCAGCTGCAGCAGCTCGGCCGAAGACTGGGTGACGTCGATGTAGATCGGGTCGAGCTGGTTGATCGTCGCCAGCGGTGCGGCCTGGCCGGCGCTGACCAGCGCGCCCTGGGTGACCGAGGACTTTCCGATCTGGCCGCTGATCGGCGCGGTGATGCGGGCGTAGCCCAGCGTCACGTTGGCCGCATCCAGCGAAGCGCGGGCAGCGCCGACATCGGCTTCTGCCTGCTTCCAGGCAGCCTGTGCGCCTTCGTCGTCCTGCACGCTGATGAGCTTGCTCTTGACCAGCTCGCTGCTGCGGCGCGCCGCCAGGCGCGCGGCGCTTACGGCGGCTTCGGCACGCGCCAGCTGCGCGCGGGCGCTGTTGGCCTGTGCGCGGTAAGCGGCATCATCAAGCTGATACAGCGGCTGACCTTCCTTCACCAGGCTGCCTTCGGTGAACAGGCGCTTGGCAACGATGCCGCTCACCTGCGGACGGACTTCGGCCACCTGGTAGCCATTGGCACGGCCGGCCAGTTCACGGGTAAGCGTGACCGGTTCGGTCTTGAGCGTGACCACGGTGACCTGGCCCGGACCACCCTGCGGCGGTGCTTCACCACCTTTGCAGGCAGCAAGCGCGACGGTTAGTGCGAGAGAAAGCGCGACGAGACGGCAGTTGCTGATTCGGGACATGAGAAAGGCTCAATGAGAAAGTGACGCTCGCAGATGTCGGGCACTGCCCCAAAACCGGGCAGTACCTGCCAAGGGCATACGCTACGGGCACAGCGGTGACCACCGCCACCCCCACACGTAACGCAAGCCCGGCCATCCTGCGATGCAAGCTGCGGGAATATACATACATGCACGCTTGTTTGTAAACGCATACAATTCAGGCCGGTTTCATCCAGCATCTGCGCAACGCATGGCCAGAAAAACCAAAGAAGAGGCGCAGGCCACCCGCGAAGGCATCCTTGATGCCGCGCTGGCCTGTTTCCATGAGAACGGCGTCGCCAACACCTCGCTGGCGGCCATCGGCGAGCGCGCCGGCTATACCCGTGGCGCGGTGTACTGGCACTTCAAGAACAAGACCGAAGTGCTCGAAGCGATGATCAACCGCGAGCGCATTCCTTTCATCGAGCGCCTGCGCCACGCCTATTCGCCGCATCGCAATACGCCGATCCTGGACCTGCGCTCGGTGATGCTGATCTCGCTGAGCGAGCTGGCCAACGAGCCGCACCTGCGCGACATGATGGAAATCATGCTGCGCAATGACCTGTCGGCCGAAAGCCAGGCCATGCAGCAGATGCAGCAGGACAGCATCGAAGAGGAGATGGCGATCTTCCGCCGCGCATTCGAGCGCGCGCGCGAACTGGGCCAACTGCGCGACGGCGTGGACACCGCGGTGGTGTCGCGCATCCTGCATGCAGGCATGACCGGCGTGCTGTACAGCGCCATGCTCGAACCCAAGCAGTTCGACCTGGAGCGCGACAGCCGCGAGGTGATGGACGCCCTGCTGGCCTACTACGTGAAGCCGGGCGTGTTCACCCCGGGCGCCGACCCGAAACCCTTGCCGCCCGCCGATCCGGACCCGCAGGACTGACGCCGCAGGTTGGCAGCCTGGTTCCGGCATCGCGTGGAACCGCCGGCTGGGACGAAGGCCGTATCCCCAAAAGAAAACGGCAGCACCAAGGTGCTGCCGTTTTCATGAGCCTACAACGAGCAGTTACAGGATGTAGCGGCTCAGGTCCGGGTCCTGCACCAGCTCGCCCAGATGCTTGTTCACATAGGCGCTGTCGATGGTGATGGTTTCGCCATCACGATCCGGTGCTTCGTAGCTGAGCGAATCCAGCAGACGTTCCAGCACCGTGTGCAGACGACGCGCACCGATGTTCTCCTGGCGCTCGTTGACCTGGAAGGCGATCTCGGCCAGACGATCCACCGCATCCACCGTGAAACTCACATTGACGCCCTCGGTCGCCAACAGTGCTTCGTACTGCTTGGTCAGCGCGGCCTTCGGCTCGGTGAGGATGCGCACGAAATCGGCCTTGGTCAGGGCGCCCAGTTCCACGCGGATCGGGAAGCGGCCCTGCAGTTCCGGAATCAGGTCGCTGGGCTTGGCCAGGTGGAACGCACCGGAGGCGATGAACAGGATGTGGTCGGTCTTGATCGTGCCGTACTTGGTGGACACGTTGGAGCCTTCCACCAGCGGCAGCAGATCACGCTGCACGCCTTCGCGCGAAACATCGCCACCGCCGACGTTGTCGCCGCGCTTGGCCACCTTGTCGATCTCGTCGATGAACACGATGCCGTGCTGCTCGCAGGCCTCGACCGCCGCAGCGCGGATGTCGTCCTCGTTGACCAGCTTGCCCGCCTCTTCCTCGATCAGCAGCGGCTTGGCGGCCTTGATCGTCAGCGTGCGCTTGTTGGACTTGGCACTGCCAAGGTTGGCGAACATCGACTTCAGCTGCTGGCCCATTTCCTCCATGCCTGGCGGAGTCATGATGTCCATGCTGACGTTGGCAGCCACGTCCAGTTCGATCTCGCGCTCGTCCAGCTCACCTGCACGCAGCATGCGGCGGAACTTGATGCGGGTTTCGTTATCGGCAGCCGACGGCTCGTTGCGCGCAGCTTCGGCGTCGAAGCCGATGCCGACGCTGCGACGCGGCAGCAGTGCATCGAGGATGCGGTCCTCGGCTTTCTCTTCGGCCTGCGTGCGCACCCGCACCTTGGCCTGCTCGCGGTACAGCTTGACCGCGGTGTCGGCCAGATCGCGGATGATCTGCTCCACGTCCTTGCCGACGTAGCCGACCTCGGTGAAGCGCGTGGCTTCAACCTTGACGAACGGCGCGTTGGCCAAGGTAGCCAGGCGGCGGGCGATCTCGGTCTTGCCGACGCCGGTCGGGCCGATCATCAGGATGTTCTTGGGCATCACTTCATTGCGCAGCTCCGGCACCAGCTGCATGCGGCGCCAGCGGTTGCGCAGGGCGATGGCCACAGCACGCTTGGCGTCATGCTGGCCGACGATGTGCCGGTCCAGCTCCTGCACGATTTCGCGCGGGGTCATGGTGGCGGAGGAAACTTCAATCTTCGACATGGATGTGCTCACGAATTCGTTGTCGATGTCGCCGGAACCCAAAGGCCCCGGCCGGTAGCGCCGGGCCATGCCCGGCGGATCAGGGATGCCGGTGACGGGTGCCCCGTCACAACTCCTCAACCACCACATTCTTGTTGGTGTAGATGCAGATGCCGCCGGCGATGTTGATCGCCTCCACGGCCACCGACTTTGCATCCATCTCGGTGTGCGCAAGCAGTGCGCGCGCCGCGCTCAGTGCGTAGGAACCGCCGGAACCGATGGCGATGATGCCGTCCTCCGGTTCGATCACATCGCCGGTACCGCTGATGATCAGCGAGGTTTCCTTGTCGGCCACCGCCAGCAATGCTTCCAGCTTGCCCAGGCGACGTTCGGTACGCCAATCCTTGGCCAGCTCCACCGCCGCACGGGTCAGCTGGCCATGTTTCTCCAGCTTGGCTTCAAACAGCTCGAACAGCGTGAACGCATCGGCCGCCGCACCGGCAAAACCGGCCAGCACCTGGCCGTCACGACCGAGCCGGCGCACCTTGCGTGCATTGCCCTTCATCACCGTGTGACCCAGCGTGACCTGACCATCGCCGGCAATCGCCACATGCTCGCCGCGACGCACGCAGCAGATGGTGGTGGCATGAAAAACGTTCGGGTTCTGACTGGGGTCCATACGGCCTCCGGGATACTGTTCAACCGAAGTGGGGCCGGTCGCGCCCCGATCAAGCCTGCCCCCTCCCCCACCGGCGACAGCCGGCGTTCAGAAAAACGGCAAGGGCCGGTTGGCGTGCGCGCCTGTAGCCCCGAGCCATGCTCGGCGGAGGTATCCCTGGTAAAGCCCAGCGGAGCATGGCTCCGCTCTACCAACATCAAATGCCGGTACCTAAGGCGTCAGCTTGGCCAGATTCGGGCGGTCCGGCTCGGGTTCGATGCCCCATGCCACGTACCAGTTCTCACCCTGCGTTTCGATCGGGTGTTGGGTGCGGCCGGAACCGTTACCGCAGGCCAACGCATCGGTCGCGCAATAACGGTCGCATCCCCAGCAAATGCGCTCGGGATGTTTGGGTTTGAGCGGAAAGGGTTTTGCCATCGCAATCACCTCCACGACCATCGAGCACGCAGTGTGGCTCACCCGCGCACAGATGCTTCTGACATGAATCAAATCCAAGCCAGATGGGCTGCCTGCGGTTCAACCGCATTCAGGCCAGCGCACCGTTCATGCGCGCTCGGCGCTACATGCATAACAACCATAGCGGGCATGATGGATGTGCACATACGCGACCGCCGCGTCATCGAAGCCGGCCTGCAACCATGCGCCGACCTCGGTGCCCTCGCATACTTCGGCCCGGATGATCCGATGTGCCTGGTCATAGGCACGCACCGACAACAGCCGCCGCAACATAGGCGCAGGCACCTGATCGGTTGCCAGCGCCGGGGTACGCGCGCCACGCCGCACGAAGATCGGCCCACTGGCGCGATACGGCGAGTCCGCCGGCTGATGCTGGTACGGCAGCAACAACACCTGCTCACCGGGACGGGCATCCACCAGACTGACGCGGCACGGAAAGCCAGTGGTCGCATCATCAGGTACGGTCAGCCGTTGTATCTGGCGTGCGGCAAGCACCGCATCATCGAGCAGGAACAAAGGAGCGAAGGTAGCCGGAGCCAAGCCCCGCAGAATGAAAGACGTCATGTGCATGCATCCGGTTCTGGAGCACGCAGCATGGCGAACGGCACGCCATCACGCTCGCCGGAATCGGACATCAAATCCGCATGGGTCCTGCGTCGCCAACAAGCGATCAGCTCTTGCGCTTGGCCCGTGGATGCGCGGCGTCGTACACCTTGGCCAGGTGCTGGAAATCCAGGTGCGTGTAGATCTGGGTGGTGGCGATGTCGGCATGCCCAAGCAGCTCCTGCACGCCGCGCAGGTCGCCGGAGGATTCCAGGATGTGGCTGGCGAAACTGTGCCGCAACATGTGCGGATGCACGTTCTTGAACAGCCCCTGCCGCTGCGCCAACTGCTTGATGCGGATCTGCACCGCACGCTGGCTGATCGGCCCGCCGCCACGGCCAGGAAACACCGGTTTGTCGGCCGTGCCCGCGCTTTCCCTGCGCCACTGCTGCAATGCAGCCAACGCGTGCGAACCCACCGGCAGGCTACGCTCGCGGTTGCCCTTGCCGTGGACCCGCACCATCCCGCCGTCCATATCCAGCTCGCGCCAACGCAGGGCGCACAGTTCACTCAGGCGCAGGCCCGAGGAATAGGACAACTCAAGCAGCGCGCGGTCGCGCACGCCCAAGGGCGCCTCGGTGGGCAGTTCAACCAGTTGCACCGCCTCGTCGGCATCGAGCACTTGCGGCAACTTGCGCGGTGCTTTCGGCGCACGCAGTCCGGCAGCCGGGCTGGTGTCGATGACGTTGTTCTTGAGCAGCCATGCATAGAAGCTGCGGCACGCCGACAGGCGTCGTTGCAGGCTCTTCGCCGACAACCCACGGCGATGTTCGGCAGCAATGAACTCACGCAGCTGGTCGCCGACCACAGCCTGTGGATCAGCAATGCCGTTGGCCTCACACCACTGCGACAACGCCGCAAGATCGCGCTGGTAGGCGTCCAGCGTATGCGCCGACATGCGCCGCTCGACCCGCAGGTAGGCCAGGAATCTCTCAACGGCGCTCATCGCCGTGCTCCCACACTCAGGCGCTGCGGAAGCGCTGCAAACCCGCTACCAGCGCCTCGCCCATCATGCGCAGGAACAGCGTGCCCATGCCCGGATAGAAGCGGTTGGCATCGTGGCTGCCCACTGCGATCAAACCCACGCCCGGCAATGGCAGCAATGCAGTGGACATCACTTCCTGTACGCGGTCGCCGTAGAGCACGGCATTCTTTTCCGGCTGCAACCGGCCGCAGATCGGCTCGCCGTCCTGCAGGCAATCGTGGAACGGCGCCAGGCGCGCGTCGTCCTGCGCAAGCACCTGCAACCACGGCGCCTGCTCCAGCTCCGGCTGTGCATCGAAGGACACGATGCGCACCAGGTCGCCGGCGAAATCCTCTTCCAGCGACGCGGCCATCGCACGCAGCGTGTCGGCGGCGTTGGTCTGGCGCATCAGCGCCAGCGTCAACTGTTGGGTGCGCACCGCCAGCCGCTCGTTGATCTGCGCGTTGGTCGCCAGGTCGGCCAGGCGCCGCGACAACTCGCGGTTCTTGTCGCGCAGCACTTCCAGCTGATAGCTGGCCAGCGACGCGGTGGGGCCGTCATCACGCGGCACCACCAGGGTCAGCGCCAGGTCGGGAAACTGCTTCAGGAAACCCGGATGACGTCGCAGCCAGGCGGCGACTTCGTGGGCACCGATCTTTTCCAGTGTGTCGCTCATCCCATCCACTCTCCGTCGAAAACGAATGCCACAGGGCCGGACATCACGATCGGCGCATCATCAGCCGGCCATTGGATGCGCAGATCACCGCCGGGCAGCGACATCACCGCATCACGTTGCAGGCGGCCACGCTGCATCAGCACCACCGCCGCCGCGCAGGCACCGCTGCCGCAGGCCAGGGTTTCGCCGACGCCGCGCTCGAACACGCGCAGCCGCGCGCGACCGGCGTCCAGCACCTGGGCGAAGCCGACATTCACCGATTCCGGGAACGAAGCGTGCTGCTGCAACAGTGGCCCGACCCGCTCCACCGGTGCCGCGTCGATCAGGCCCACTTCCAGCACCGCGTGCGGGTTGCCCATCGACACCGCGCCGAAGCGCACGTTCTCACCCTGCAACGACACCGCGTATTCCTCGCGCGCACGCGGAAAACCCACCAGCGGAATCTGCGTCGGCTCAAAATCGGGCTTGCCCATCACCACCGCGTACTGGTCGTCGGCCAGGCGCTGCACGGCATGCGTGCGCACCGGGCTGTCGATCACGAATTCATCGCCCTGCACCGCGCCGGCGCGCACCAGCCAGGCAGCGACGCAGCGCGCGCCGTTGCCGCACTGCTGCGAAGTGGAGCCATCGGAGTTCCAGATGCGATACGACGCCACCGCGCCTTCGCTGCGCGGCGCTTCAATGGTCAGAATCTGGTCGCAGCCCACGCCAAGGTGGCGATCGGCGAGCCTGGCGGCCAACGCCGCATCCGGCGGCGGCGTGCCATCGCGCAGGTCCAGCACCACGAAATCATTGCCGGCGCCGTGCATCTTGCTGAAATGCAGGCGCCCTGTTGCCAACTTACTCATTGCCGTCATCAGTCCCGTTGGCCGGCTTCACGTCGCTGTCGTCGGTGTTGTCCAGCGACTTGGGCTGATTCTCGTCCGACTTCGCGTCGGACGCGTCCTGCACCGCATCGGTCGGTACGACTTCCTGCTCCTCGATCGGCACTGGCTTCTGCGGCATGACCAGCGGGCCTTTGTTGCCACAGGCGGTGAGGACCAGCAGCGCACAGGCGGCGGGGATGAGCATCAGCAAACGGGACGTCTTGTTCATGGCCGAAGTATAGCCATTGCGCCATGAAGTCCGAATGGCATCGATGCCCGTTCAGCTGCCTTCCGGTGGCAACGGCCGCATCCACAACCACAGGCAGACGACGGCCATGATGCTGATCGATGTCCACTTCACCCAGGCCAGCGGCACGCGCCACAGGGTGATCAGGGCACAGACCAGCATGGTGATGCTGGCCATCCATTTGCCCTTGCGGCTCACCGCGCCGTGCGTGCGCCAGTTGACGATGGACGGACCGAAGCGCGGGTGGGTTACCAGCCAGTCATGCAGGCGCTGGGAGCCATGCGAGGCCGCCCACGCCGAAATCAGCACGAACACGGTGGTCGGCAGCCCCGGCACGAAGATGCCGATGATGCCGATACCGAGGCTGACATAGGCCAGCAGCCACCACGCCCAGCGCAGGCGCACTGGGCGTTTCTCCGGTGGCGGGGGGAGCCTGGACATGCGCGTCCCCGCAGGTCAGTGCGCCACGCCCAGCTGCGACAGCACGAACGCGTACGACTCGGCCAGCTCGTGGTAACGCTGGAAGCGGCCGGACTTGCCGCCATGGCCGGCTTCCATGTTGGTGCGGAACACGATGGGCAGGCTGCCGGTGTTGACGTCACGCAGACGTGCCACCCACTTGGCCGGCTCCCAGTACTGCACCTGCGAATCCCACAGGCCGGTGCCGACGAACAGCGACGGGTAGGCCTGCGCGCGCACGTTGTCGTACGGCGAATAGCTCAGCATGTAGTCGTAGTACTGCTTCTGCTCCGGGTTGCCCCACTCGTCGTACTCGTTGGTGGTCAACGGGATGCTGGCATCGAGCATGGTGGTGACCACGTCCACGAACGGCACCTGGGCGACCATCACCCGGTAGTCGCTCGGGGCCTGGTTGGCCACCGCGCCCATCAACAGGCCGCCGGCACTGCCGCCGGACGCGGCCACGCGATCCTTGGCCGCATAGCCCTGCGCGACCAGCGCGCGGGTCACGTCGACGAAATCGTTGAAGGTGTTCTGCTTGTGCAGCAGCTTGCCGTCCTCGTACCAGTTGCGGCCCATCTCCTCGCCGCCACGGATGTGGGCGATGGCGTAGACCATGCCGCGATCCAACAGGCTGACCACGCTCTGGTTGAAACCCGGGTCCATCGACATGCCGTAGCTGCCATAGGCGTACTGGTACAGCGCGGCGCTGCCGTCCTTCTTGAAGCCCTTCTTGTAGACCAGCGACACCGGCACCTTGGCGCCATCGCGCGCGGTGACCCACACGCGCTCAGTCTGGTACAGCGATGGGTCGTAGCCGATCACCGGCTGCTGCTTGAGCTGGCGCCGCTCGCCGGTCTTGACGTTGAGCTCGTAGGTGGTGGCCGGCGTGGTCAGCGAGGTGTAGCCATAACGCAGCCACTCGGTATCGGGCTCGGCGTTGACCGACAGGCCCATCGAGTACGCCGGCTCGTCGGCCTTGACGAACTCGCTGCGACCATCGGCAAACAGCAGGCGAATGCGCTCCAGCGCGTCGGCACGCTCGGCGATGGCGGTGTAGCCGTTGAACAGCTCGAAGCCTTCGACCAGCACCTGCGGATCGTGCGCCACCCAGTCCTTCCACTGCTTGCGGCTGGTGGCACCTTCCGGCGCGGTGACCAGCTTGAAGTTCTTGGCGCCATCGGCATTGGTGCGGATCACCCAGCGGCCGTCGAAATGGTCCGCGTCGTACTCCACGTCGCGTTCGCGCGGGGCCAGCACGGTGAAGGCACCGGGCGTGGTGGCCGAGGTGTAACGCAGCTCGGAGGACACCGTGCTGTCCACGCCGATGGTGATGAAGCGGTCATCGCGGGTACGGCCGATGCCCATGTAGAAGCTGTCGTCGTCTTCCTCGTAGACCAGCTCGTCGGCGCTGGCCGGTGTACCCAGCACGTGCTTCTTCACGCGCACGGTGAGCAGGGTTTCCGGGTCGTTTTCGACATAGAACACGGTGCGGTTGTCGTCCGCCCAGACCACGTTGGCCGAAACACCGGTGATCACGTCCGGCAGCAGCTTGCCGGTTTCCAGGTCCTTGAAGCGGATCGTGTACTGGCGGCGGCCGACATCGTCCTCGGCCCAGGCCAACAGGCGGTTGTCCTGGCTCACCTGCATGTCATCGACACCGAAGTAACCCTTGCCTTCGGCCATGACATTCAGATCCAGCAGCACCTGCTCCGGTGCCTGCATGTCGCCCTTGCGGCGCGCGTGGATCGGATAGTCCTTGCCGGTTTCGTAGCGCGTGTAATACCAGTAATCGCGTTCGCGGTACGGCACGCTGGCGTCATCCTGCTTGATGCGGCCGACGATCTCGCCGTAGAGCTTCTCCTCCAGCGGCTTGAGCGGCGCCATCAGCGCGTCGGTATAGGCGTTCTCGGCCTTGAGATAGGCCAGCATGGCAGGATTCTCGCGCTTGTCGTCGCGCAGCCAGTAGTACTCGTCCTGGCGCTCGGCGCCGAACGGTGCCTTGACCGTATGCGGATGCTTTTCCACATCCGGCGGAATGGGCTGGGAGGCGACGGCGGTGTTCATCATCAGGCTAGCTACCAACAGACAGAGGGTGGTTTTCACGCAGTGGGCTCCGACAGGGCGGGTTGGATGCCAACCACGCGGCAGTCCACAGTTTGACACGCCCCACGTACAGAGCAACGCGGCCAACGCACCGTTGTGTTGCCGTCATGCCCGTCCATGCCGGCCGGCCTATCATGCCCGGATGAACACGACTGCCCCCACACCGTCCGGCTACAGCCGCCGCAGCCACGAGATCGCCCCGTTCCACGTCATGTCCCTGCTGGCCCGCGCCAATGCGCTGGAGCAGGCCGGTCACGACGTCATCCACCTGGAAATCGGCGAACCGGATTTCACCACCGCCGAGCCCATTGTTCGCGCCGGCCAGGCGGCGTTGGGCGCCGGCCACACGCGCTATACCGCCGCACGCGGACTGCCGCTGCTGCGCGAAGCCATCGCCGGCTTCTATCGCGACCGTTATGGTTTGGCTATCGATCCCGAACGCATCCTGGTCACGCCCGGCGGTTCGGGCGCATTGCTGCTGGCATCCAGCCTGTTGGTGGACCCTGGCAAGCACTGGCTGCTGGCCGATCCGGGTTATCCCTGCAACCGCCACTTTCTGCGTCTGGTGGAAGGTGCGGCACAACTGGTGCCGGTCGGCCCGGACAGCGGTTACCAGCTCACGCCCGAGCTGATCGCCCAGCAATGGAACAACGACAGCGTCGGCGCGCTGGCCGCCTCGCCAGCAAATCCCACCGGCACCACGCTCGATACCACGCAGCTGGCAGCGCTGTCGTCCGCCTTGAAGGCGCGCGGCGGCCATCTGGTGGTGGACGAGATCTACCACGGCCTGACCTACGGTTTCGACGCCCCCAGCGTGCTGGAAGTAGACGATGAAGCGTTCGTGTTGAACAGCTTCTCCAAATACTTCGGCATGACCGGCTGGCGCCTGGGCTGGCTGGTGGCACCGCCCGGCGCGGTACCGGAGCTGGAGAAGCTTGCGCAGAATCTTTACATCAGTGCGCCGTCGATGGCCCAGCATGCGGCGCTGGCGTGCTTCGAGCCGGAGACGATCGCCATCTTCGAACAGCGCCGCGAGCAGTTCCGTCAGCGCCGCGATTACCTGCTGCCCGCGTTGCGCGAGCTTGGCTTCCGCATTGACGTGGAGCCGCAGGGCGCGTTCTATCTGTACTGCGACGTGAGTGCGTTCACCGATGACGCGCAGGCGTTCTGCGCGCATTTCCTGGAGACCGAGCATGTGGCGTTCACGCCAGGCCTGGACTTCGGGCATTACCGCGCCAACCAGCATGTACGCATTGCCTATACGCAGGACATCGCGCGGTTGCAGGAAGCGGTGATGCGGATTGGGCGTGGGCTGGAAAGCTGGCAGCGGAAGTGAGCTGCCGAGCGGGCTCCTTCTTCCACCTGCGGGGAGCCAGCAGCCCGCCCGCGAAGGCGGGGCTGGAGAGCCGGCTGGAAAAGTAAACAACCCTCTCCCGCCTACGCAGAACCAAGAGCCTCCCCACAGAGGCGGGGCTGGAAACTGATCGGAAAAGTAAGCAGCCGGGTTGTTCCCTTCTCCCCCTTGCGGGGGAAGGTACCCGAAGGGCGGATGGGGGAGCTTTTGGATTTGGGCTTTGGAAGCAACATGCTCAATTCACTTACGCCACTCCACCCTCCCCTCTCCCCAACCCCTCTCCCGTAAAGGGAGAGGGGCTTGAAGCTAAAGAACAAACGCCACCTTTCGGTGGCGTTTGTTCTGCATCAGTTCCAGCCGAGCATCACTTCTTGCTCAGCTGTTCCCACAGGAAGCTATAGGCCAGTGCCGACATGTGCGCGGCCTGCGCATTGTTGGCTGCGCCACCGTGGCCACCTTCGATGTTCTCGTAGTAGGTCACGTCCTTGCCGGCGTCGATCATCTTGGCCGCCATCTTGCGGGCATGGCCCGGATGCACGCGGTCATCGCGGGTGGAGGTGGTGAACAGCACCGGCGGGTAGCTCTTGGCCGGATCGAACAGGTGGTACGGCGAGAAGGTCTGGATGAATTCCCAATCGGCCGTATCCGGGTTGCCGTATTCGGCCATCCACGAGGCACCGGCCAGCAGGTGGCTGTAGCGCTTCATGTCCAGCAGCGGAACCTGCACCACCACCGCACCGAACAGCTCCGGGTACTGGGTCAGCATGTTGCCGGTCAGCAGGCCGCCGTTGCTGCCGCCCTGCACGCCCAGGTGCCGGGCCGAGGTGATGTTGCGGCTGACCAGGTCCTGCGCCACCGCCGCCATGTCCTCATACGCCTTGTGACGGTTCTGCTTCAGCGCGGCCTGGTGCCAGCGCGGGCCGTACTCGCCACCGCCACGGATGTTGGCCACGACGTACACGCCGCCCTTGTCCAGCCAGGCGCGGCCCATGCCGCCGGAGTAGCCCGGGGTGAGCGAGATTTCAAAACCGCCGTAGCCGTACAGCAGGGTCGGGTTGGAGCCATCCAGCTTCATCGCCTTGTCGTGCACCACGAAGTACGGCACGCGGGTGCCGTCCTTGCTGGTGGCGAAGTGCTGCTCGATCACCTTGCCGTTGGCGTCGAAGAACGCCGGCATGGTCTTGAGCACTTCCGGCTGCTGGCCGATTTCAGCCAGCGACAGCGTGGTCGGGGTCAGGTAGTCGGTGACGGTCATCCACACCGCATCGCTTTCGTCCGCGTCCACCGCGCCGATGCCGATGGTGCCGAACGCCGGTGCGCCGGTGAAGTCGCTGGTGGTCCAGCCGTTGGCGCCATGGGTCAGCACCTGCAGGCGGTTCTTGACGTCATCGAGCACGTTCAGCACCACGTGCGACTTGGTCCAGGACATGCCGGCCAGCGAAGTGGTCTGAGTCGGTGCGAACAGCACGTCGAACTCGCGCTTGCCGGCCATGAAATCATCGAACTTCGTGGCCAGCAGCGAACCGGCGGCGTAGGTCTTGCCGCCCACGGTCCACGGCTCGCGCAGCTCCAGGGTCAGCCACTCGCGGTGCACGCCCTTCTCGGCCGAATCCGGTGCATCGATCTTGGTCAGCTTGCCGTCGGCACCGAGCACGTACAGCTCGTTGTTGTAGAAGGCGATCGTGCGGCTGACGTAGTTGCGCTCGAAGCCCGGCGTGTCGTCGTGGATCGCCGCGATGTACATGTCTTCCGGCTTGCCCTCGTACACGGTCGTGGCCGCAGACATCGGGGTGCCACGACGCCACTGCTTGACCACGCGCGGGTAGCCGGAGGTGGTCATCGAGCCGTCACCGAAATCGGTGTAGACGAAGACGTTGTCCTGGTCGATCCAACCCAGGCCGCCCTTGGCTTCCGGACGGAAGAAGCCGTCCTTGATCCAATCCTTCTTCGACAAATCGAATTCGCGGGTGACATCGGCGTCGGCGCCGCCGCGCGAGAGCGCGATCAGGCAGCGGGTGTATTCCGGACGCAGGCAGTTGGCGCCATGCCACACCCAGTTCTCACCCTCGGCCTTGTTCAACGCATCCAGGTCCAGAATCGTTTCCCACAACGGCTCGGCCTTGCGGTATTCGGTCAGCGTGGTACGGCGCCACACGCCGCGCTCATGCTGCTTGTCCTTCCAGAAGTTGTAGTAGTAGTCGCCGATCTTCTGCACGCCCGGGATCTTGGCGTCCGAATCGAGCACCTCGCGGATGCCGGCTTCCATCTGCTTGAACTGCGGGCTCTGCGCCAGGCGGCCCTCGGACTTGGCGTTCTGCTCCTTCACCCAGCCCAGCGGCTTGTCGCCGGTGACGTCTTCCAGCCAGGCGTAGGTGTCCTTGGGCGCGTCAGCGGCCATGGCCGCGCCGGCCAGGCCGGAGGAAAGCAGGCCGGCCACAAGGCAGGCGGAAGTGATTCGGGACATGTTGGCTCCGTGCGGACATAGGCCGCGAACGCTAGCACAGCCGTCCCACCACTCCCCCTGTCAAAGGTCAGGCTGCCTGCGACCACCGCGGCCGTGCCGGGCGGCGGGCCCGGCGCGCCTGCGGGCCACGCCGGCGCGGGCTAGCCTTCCGGTTGCGCCATGCCGCCGGCAGGCGGAAACGGTGCAAGGCCCACCAGGCCGCCAATGGCATGCCCACCAGCCACAACGGCAACCAACCGATCCATTCGCTGTGGCCGCGCGCGGCTGGCCACACAAGTACCAGCGCCAGCCCGGCAAGGGCGGCCTGCCTGACGCAGCGCAACACGCGCGGATCGGGGCAAGGAAATTCGTTACGGCGGTGCGAGGAAGCCTTGGAGCTGGGCATGACGTTCTCCGACAACACAGTGGTGTTGGACGCATCCTCCTTGTGGCCCATCTCACGGATTGCGACCTGGCATTGACGCGCCCATCGCTGCCCGCCGAACATGCTCCCCGTCACCCGCTCTGGCGCCCCAACCGTAATGCGACTGATTCCTGCGTTCCTGCCCGCCCTGCTGTTGAGCCTGACCCTGCCGCTGGCACCTGCCCTCGCGCAGGATGAGCCCGCCCCGGCGCCCGTGGTGGAAGGCAATGCCGATGGCCCGGTGGACCTGCAACGCTTCATGGGCCGCTGGTACGTGATTGGCCGCGTTCCCAACCACATCGAGCGCGGGCACGTGGCCAGCGTCAACACCTACACGCTGCGCGAAGATGACAAGGTCGCCATCAACTACCAGTTCCGCGAAGGCTTCAGCCAGCCTGCGGAAGAACTGAGCATCCGCGCCAAGGTCGACGATGACAGCGGCAACCGCCGTTGGCGCACGTGGTTCTACAAGATCGTGCCCACCCACTCGCGCATTCTGGAAGTGGCACCGGATTACTCCTGGGCACTGATCGGCTACCCCGGCCGCGAGATGGCCTGGATCTTCGCCCGCCAGCCGGACATGGACAACGCGCTGTACCGCCAGTTGGCGCAGCGTCTGCGTGACGACTACGACGTCAACACCGACAAGCTCAAGCGCGTGCCGCAGCACCCGGAGCAGGTGGGACGGCTTGGGTTTGAAGTGCCAAGCAAGAAGTAGCAAGCCGCCAACACTAGGCATCGCAACCACGCAGGAGCGGCTTCAGCCGCGAAGCCGGGCAAGTTTCCGTTGCCCGGTACGCGTGCAATTGCGGATTTCCCCGTAGACGGACGCGCTGTCAGCTTCGCGGCTGAAGCCGCTTCCACATGGCTGCGGCGATTCTCGAGCGCTGGCTGGAGCTTCGAATCCGCTGCTGCGGATTTGCGTTGATCTTCCAGCGCTCGGCTTCAGTCGTAGTTGCTCAGCGCCAGCGACAACAAGGCCTTGGCCTGCTCACGCAGCGATTGCGGCTCGATGATCTCCGCGTCCGAGCCGTAGTGCAGCACGTCCATCAGCAGTTCGCGCGAGACGCTGTACGGCACCTTCAGCTCATAGCGGCCGTCGGCCAGAAAGCGGCCCTGCTGCTTGGAATGCCAGTGCTCGTCGGCCACCCAACGCGCGGCCTTGGCACTGAACACGATGGTCGCCCAGCCCTTGGGGGCACCGGAGAAAATGCCGTAGCTGGCGGCCAGCTGCTCGTTCAGTTCCTCATCGGGCACGTCGCGCGCGGTTTCGTCCAGCAGCCGTGCCTGATGGATGCGGTCCACCGCGAAACTGCGTACCGCATCGCGGCTGTGGTCCCAGGCGTCGAGATACCAGTTGTCGCGGTAATGGGTGATGCGCTGCGGCGATACCGTGCGGCGGGTCGCCTCGTCGGTGGAACGCGCGCGGTATTCAAAGGACAGCTGCTTGCGCTCCAGCACGCCCGAAGCGACCGTGCGGAAGCTGGCTTCATCCAGCTTGCGGCCCCGGTGCGGGATCACCCGCACCCGCTCCACCGGCCAGGAGGAAGCACCGGCCTGCGCGGCCAGCAGTCCTTCGATGCGCTGCTGCAACGGCGCCAGCACCGAGGACAGCACCCCGCCACCGGTCCGAGACAGCAGGTGCTGGGAGGCCAGCAGCGCGTGCAATTCCTCGGAGCTGAGCCACAGGCCCGGCAGTTCGAAGCGGTCGCTTTCCGTGCTCTGGTAGCGGAACCCGGCTTCGCCGTCACCCTCCACCGGCGCCATCAGCGCGTCACGCAGGAAGGCCAGGTCGCGATAGACCGTGGCACGGGAGCAGCTCAATTCCTCCTGCAGACGCGCCACCGTGATCGGGTAGCGGGCGGATTTGAGCAGACGATGCAGCGCGTTGATGCGTTCATAGCGGTCCATGGACCCGATTATGTCCGAGTCCGGGCAGCAATGGAGCCGGGTGCCCAGCTCAACCGGGAATGAAGCCGGGGCGGGCCCCAGCCCAGTCAGCCGCAGGGCTTCCGCTATCATGAAAGCGTTTACCCGCACCCGTTTTGCCCCTGGAGATCCTCGATGTCCCTGCGTGTTTCACTGATCCTGCCGTTGCTGCTGCTCTCCCCGCTGGCCTGGGCACAGGACGCCTCCGAGCTGGCCGCCATGACCTCGCCCTGGAGCGGCAGCGGCGGTGAGCTGGGCTTTGCCTCGGCCCACGGCAACAGCACCACCGAAAGTTTCAACGGCCGCCTGAAGCTGCGTTACAGCGACAACGACTGGGTCCACAGCATGGACCTGTTCGGCCTGCGCTCCAGCGCCGAGTACACCACCACCAATGATGACGGCAGCACCGACCGCAGCCGCCAGACCACCGCCAACCGGTACACCGCCAGCGCCGGCAGCGCCCTGCAGTTGGGCGAACACCGCCAGCTGACCGCCACGGTGCGTCATGAGCGCGACGATTTCGCCACCTACGACCGCCAGAGCAGCTTCGGTCTGGGTTACGGCACGCGCCTGATCGACGGCGAACGGCTGGTGCTGGATACGCAGATCGGCCCCGGTGTGCGCCGTTCGCACAATGTCGATACCGACGAGGACCGCACCGGCCTGATCGGCCGCGGCGTGTTCGACCTGAAGTTCGCGATGACCGAGAACACCGAGCTGGTCAACAACCTGCTGATCGAATCGGGTTCGTACAACACCTTCGCCCAGAATGACTTCGGCGTGTCGGTGAACATGAACAAGCACTTCGCCCTGAAGGCCGGCTGGCAGGCCCGCCACAACAGCGACGTGGCCGAAGACAAGCGCAAGACCGACACCCTGACCACGATGAACGTGGTTTACAGCTTCAAGTGAGATTGAGGATCGGGGATTGCGTAGGGCGCAGCCATGCTGCGCTGTGGCTTTGTCGGTAAGGCCCCTGCCGAGCATGGCTCGGCACTACCGAACTCCGATCCTTTAATCCACCCGTCCAAGCAGCTCGCCCGCACCGGCATCCAACAACTGCCGGGCGACATTGCGGCCCAGTGCCTCCGGGTCGCTCGCCGGGCCGGTCGCTTCCGCACGCACGGCGCGGCCATCGGCCACGCCGCCCACCAGACCCTGTAGCCAGAGTTCCTGGCCCTGCCACTGCGCCAACCCGGCCACCGGCACGTGACAGCTGCCGTCCAGCGCGCGGTTCATTGCCCGCTCGGCCTCCACGCAGGTACGGGTGTGGGCATCGTCCAATGCCGCCAGCAGTGCGATCACCGCCGCATCGTCCTGACGGCATTCAATGGCCACCGCGGCCTGTGCCGGTGCCGGCAGCCAATGCGGCGCACGCAGGCGGTCGCGGATGCGCGCGCCCAGTTCCAGCCGCTCAAGGCCTGCGCAGGCCAGGATGATGGCGTCGTATTCGCCGGCATCGAGCTTGGCCAGGCGCGTATTGACGTTGCCACGCAGATCGCGTGCCACCAGGTCCGGACGCAACGCGCGCAGTTGTGCCTGGCGACGCAGCGACGAAGTCCCCACCACTGCGCCCGGTGGCAATGCGTCCAGGGTGTCGTAATGGTTGGAGACGAAGGCATCGGCCGGATCGGCACGGGTCAGGATCGCCGGCAGCACGAACGGCGGCTCCAGTTCCATCGGCACATCCTTGAGCGAATGCACCGCGCAGTCGGCTTCGCCGCGCATCATCGCCAGCTCCAGTTCCTTCAGGAACAGGCCTTTGCCACCAATCGCCGCCAGTGAACGGTCCAGCACCTCGTCACCACGCGTGCTCATCGGCACCAGTTCCACCACCAGCCCAGGATGGGCCTGACGCAGACGGTCGGCGACATGTTCGCTCTGCCACAGGGCAAGCGGGCTCTTTCGGGTAGCGATGCGCAGGGTACTCATGCGCGCCATTATCGCCGCTGCCGGCGCGGCGGTCACAGCCGGACCAGTTCGATCTTCAGGTTGGCCACGCAGCGGCGGCTGACTTCCAGCGGCTGGGCCACGTCACGCAGCACCGCCTGCACCTGCCCGGCCGAGGTACGCCGCACTTCCTGCAGGCGGTCGCGGGCGATCAGGCAGTTGCGGTGAATGCGGATGAAGCGCTCGCCGAATTCCTCCTCCAGCGCACGCAATGACTCTTCGATCAGGTCCTGGCCGCGCGCATGGTGCGCCACGACGTATTTCTCCTCGGCCTGCAGGTAGTGGATGTCCTCCACCGGCACCAGCCGCAGATTGCCGCGCAGCCGTGCGCACAGTACGCGCCGCGCCTGGGCCGGCGACACCGGCAGCGCCGATGCGCGCCCGGCAATGAAGGTGCGCACCCGCTCCAGCGCCGTCGCCAGCCGCTCGGCACGCACCGGCTTCATCAGGTAATCGATGGCGGCCGCTTCGAATGCGGACAGCGCATGCGCGTCATAGGCGGTGCAGAACACCACCGCCGGGCGCGGCTGGAACTGGGCCAGGTGCCGTGCCGCTTCCAGCCCGTCCACGCCGGGCATGGCGATATCCAGCAGCACCATGTCCGGCAGGGTCTGGGCGCAGGCGTGCAGTGCTTCGGCGCCGTTGCTGGCCTCGGCCACCACGGTCACCCCTTCGTGTTCGGCCAGCAACGCGCGCAGACGCTCGCGCGCCAAGGGCTCGTCATCGGCGATTACCACCTTCATGCCAGCAACCTCCCCAGTTGCGGATCACGCAGGCGGCCATGATAGCCAGCCCGGCGCGAAGCTGCCGGCAACAGATGCGGAACTGCGCAGCCCTTCACACGCCGCTCACTGCTGGGCGAAGCGTGCCTGCATCCAATCACCGAGCGCGTGGATTTCCTCGGCGCACACCTGGTGCGCCATCGGATAGCGATGCCATTCCACCTTGAAACCCAGATCCTTGAGCACCTGCATGCTGTGATCGGCGATCTGCACCGGAATCACCGGGTCGGCGCTGCCGTGGGCCATGAACACCGGCTGGGAGGTGGCGCCTTCGGCCAACTGCGCTGCGGCGGCATCGACTTCCGGCAGGTAGGTGGACAGGGCAATCAGACCGGCCAGCTGCTCGCGGCGCTTCAGGCCGGCAGACAAGGTAATGGCACCGCCCTGCGAGAAACCGGCCAGCAGGATGCGGTTGAGCGGAATGCCACGGGCCTGCTCGCGGGCGATGAGTTCTTCAACCTGCACCACGGATTCGGCGACGCCCGTGGCGTCGGCGCGGCTGCGGAAATCCATGCTGACGATGTCGTACCACGCCCGCATCGGCATGCCGTTGTTGATGCTGACCGGACGCTTGGGCGCATGCGGAAACACGAAGCGCAGCGCCGGCCATTGCGGGCGCACCAGTTCCGGCACGATGGGCGTGAAATCATGGCCATCGGCACCAAGGCCGTGCAGCCAGATGATCGACCACTGCGGCGATGCGCCGGTTTCCTGCTCCACCGTTTCCAGCATGTTGTACGACTCCCAAGGACAGACGGGAGATTATGCCGGGTTGAGCAGGGCCGCAGGCTGCGAATCACCTGCGGCAGCGTGGCGCCATGTGCGACGGAGCGTTCAACGGCAGCGCCGGGGCGCGCTCAGCGGGAGCGTCAGCTGTGAAGTCCAGCGGAGCATGGCTCCGCTCCACAGATTCGCCGCTTCAGTCCTGCAGCGGCTCACGCATCGCCGCGGCGCGCAGCTCGGCGGCGCGCACCAGCACCTGCGGCGGGCTGGTTTCTTCCGGAATCGACAACAGCTTGTGACGACGCAGCCAATCACCGGTCCGGCGCGAGGACGTCCACGCCACCACCGGTACGGCCAGCGCCATGCCAACCACCACCGGCGCCATCCACGCGGCCAGCGGTGGTGACACCGCGTAGGCCATCGCGCCCATCGCCAGGCCGAACAGGCTCAGCCCGCCGTAGCTGCGCAACAAGGCGCTCAACGGGATGCTGCCATCGTCGCGCTGCTGCGCGTCCCAGCCCGAATCCCTGCCGGCCAGCACTTCAGCCACGCCACGCGACTGCACGTACATCACCACCGGCGCCATCAATGCGGCCAGCAGCGTTTCCAGCAACACCGAGAAGAACGCACGCAACGCACCGCCACAACCGATGCGCTCGTTGCGCGAGGTCAGCATCGCCACGTAACCCATCAGCTTGGGCGCCAGCAGTACCGCCATGGTCACCGCAAACACCCAGACCACGCCGGCCTGGTCCAGCCCGCGCCAGTAATGCGCCGGCGAAGCCTTCAGGTGCAGCTCTTCCATCAAGTCGATGCCACCGTGGATCAGCGGGATCGCGATGCCGATCAGCATCAGCATCGCCCACATCGGCGCGGTGAAGTAATGGCCGATGCCGATCATCATGTGCACGCGGTTGATCCAGTGCAGGCCCGGCGTGGCCACCACCTTGGAGTGCTGCAGGTTGCCCTGGCACCAGCGGCGGTCGCGGATCAGCAGGTCGGTCAGTGTCGGCGGGCCTTCCTCGTAGCTGCCCTGCAGATACGGCACCATGTGCGCGGCCCAACCGCCACGGCGGATCAGCGCGGCTTCGACAAAGTCATGGCTGAGCACGTGGCCGCCGAACGGCTTGCGCCCCGGCAACTCCGGCAGGCCCGCCTGCTCGGCGAACGCGCGGGTGCGGATCACTGCGTTGTGGCCCCAGTAGTTGCTCTCGGCGCCGTGCCACCAGGCCACGCCGTAGGCCATCACCGGGCCATAAACGCGGCCACCGAACTGCTGCATGCGGGCGAATGCGGTGCGGCCGTTGACCACCGCCGGCAGTGACTGGATCAGGCCCACGGTCGGGTGCTTTTCCATCGCCGAGCACAGCCGCACGATCACGTCGCCGGTCATCAGGCTGTCGGCGTCCAGGATCAGCATCTGCGGATAGGCGCCGCCGAAGCGGCGCACCCAGTCGGCGATATTGCCGGCCTTGCGGCCGACGTTGCTGGCACGGCGCCGGTAGAACAGCCGCCCCGCCCCGCCGGTCGCCTCGACAAGGCGTGCGAACACCTGTTCCTCGGCACGGCCGATGTTGTCGCGGGTGGTGTCGCTGAGCACGTAGAAATCGAAATGGTCGAGCTGGCCGGTGGCCGCCACCGACTCGTAGATCGCCTGCAGCCCGGCCATCATCCGGCGCGGGTCTTCGTTGTAGGTGGGCATCAGCAGCGCGGTGCGGCTTTCCAGCACCGGCAGCGGCGTGTCCGGATAGATGCCGAGCTTGCGGCGGCCGCGCAGCAGCGCCTGCAGGCCGGCCAGGCTGCCGACGAAGGACAGGGCGATCCAGGCGAACAGCGCCACGAACAGCGCCAGCAGGCAGGCCTCCAGCACGTTGATGCCGCCGTTTGCCAGCACCCGCGCCATCATCCAGGTAGCCGCCGCCGTCATCAGCGCGGTGCTTCCGAACACATAAAGGCGGCGCAGGCCGATGTTGGGCGGCGCGGTCATCTGTCGGGCTACCTGCAACGAGCCCTTGCGCAGGGACTGCTCGGGCATCGGCAACGGGTGCTCGGCCGGCAGTACCGCCATGCCCGCGTCCAATGCGGCCTTGTCAGCGATCTGGGTGTTCATCGACGGCTCCCTGCCGCTGCTGCCAGCAGGCCATTGCATCGTGCGCGAAGACGCGCTGCACCGTGCGATTCACTGCTTGCGTGTTGCACCGGGATTCCTTGAAGGGAGAGCGTGATGTGCGGGGAAATTAGAAGATCGAACCTAAACCTGCGGCAAACGCAGCTTGCACCGCGTTGGCGGTGCGAGCCATCCGGCATGCGGGAGCCCCCTCAACCGCGCCATTCGGCCCTGCAAACCCCGGCTGGCAAAAGCCTGCCGGTCGCGTGGGCGGGCCAATTATCCACGAAGGCAAAGTGCCACGGCGAGCGCGGCAGGTGCTGACGTGACACAGCACCCGTTACCGGCAGCAATCCCGGCCAATCATCAACGCCGCACCGCACACGGCCGGGACGGAACCCGCCTGGGCGGCTATGCACCGGCCAACCTGAACAGGGGGTTTCGCAGCAGCGGCCGGCACAGCGGGATGGCTGGGCCGGTCCCGCCAGATGCGCGAAAAGCGACCGGCAGGCCCTACCGGCCGGAACGCTCAGGAAGGACGCCCGGACAACAGGCCGATGCGGCGGAACCACATTTCCAGGGGCACGGTGACCAGCGGCGGCACGGCCGCGACCAGCGCCACGCCCATCGCCCACAGCGGCCAGCGCAGCTTGCCCCAGGCGTACAGCGTCACCACCACGTAGAACAGGAAAGCCGCGCCATGCAGCGGCCCGAAAATCCGCACGCCAAGGTCGGTGATCTCCAGACCGCGCTTCAACAGCATGCCGATCAGCAACCCGGCCCAGGTGACGCCTTCGATCATCGCGGCGGTGGCGAACAACTTCCCGGCGGGGGACATCGGTTTGGCGGGCATTGCAACTCCGGTTGGATTCTGGGGACCGGCGATTGTAGGCGGCGGGCAGAGGGGCGTTAAGGGGAGATGAGTGGTGTCGGGGGAATGGGCAGGGGACAAAGCGTCAACGGTCCCCCTCCCCAACCCTCCCCTGCGCCTGCGGCGCAAGGGAGGGGGTTGATCCAGCGATCTGCCAGATTGTGATCAAGCCGCTCCAGCTCCCTCCCTTTGGCGTAGCCAAGGGGAGGGTTGGGGAGGGGTGACTTTCCACTGCACCGCTATCGCAGCTCTCCAACCCCGCCTCACACCCAGCCGCGCCGCCTGAACCACGCCAGCGGCACCACGATGCTTGTCAGCACCGCCACCAGGGCGATGGCGTAGCCGTAATGCCACTGCAACTCCGGCATGGCCGCGAAGTTCATGCCCCATACGCCCACCAGCACGGTCGGCGGAATGCCCACCACCGAAGCGACCGCCATCACCTTCATCACTTCGTTCTGGTCCATGTTGATCAGGCCCAGCACGCTGTCGAGCAGGAACTCGATGCGGTCACCCAGCTGCTGCTCGAACTCGCTCAGCGAAGCAACATCCTTGAGCACCAGGGTGATGCGCTTGTGGGTGTGCTCACCAAACCATTCGGGCATGGACTCATCCAGGTAGTTCAGCATCCGCAGCAGGCCATGCAGCGTGTTGTGCAGGATGCCGATCTGCCGCCCCATCTGCCCGACTTCATGCAGCATGTGCTCCAGCCGTCGCGCCGCGCGGCGCCGCTTGGGCTTGTTGAACGCCTGCCGCGAGAACTCGCTCATGGTGCTTTCCAGTGACTCGAGCAGGTCGGCAAGGTGGTCGACGATGCGCTCGATCATGCGCAGGAACAGATCCGCCGGGCCGTCGCAGGGGTGCTTGTCCAGGTCCGCCTCCAGCGTCGCCAACGCCGGCACCGGGTACTCGCGCTGGACCACCAGCGCACCCGGCGCCACCACGAACCCCAGCGGCGCCACGCCGTGCGCGGCCTCGTACTGGAAACGCGGCAGGTTCAGCACCAGTGCCTGCCCTTCCACGCGGACCCGGCTGCTGAACTCGATCTCACTGATGCCGGCCCGGTCGGGAATGGCAAAGCCCACCCGCTGCGCGGCCTGCGCCAGCTCCTCCGGCGTGGGCTGGCACAGGTCCACCCACAACGCCGTTGCGCCGCTTGAACCGGGCTGGGCGATGGTCCGGCAATGGAGCATGGTGCGCACCTCGAAGGGAAGCCAGGCTGCATCGTCCATCCCCGGATGCCGGCGCGTAAAGCCCGGCGCCGGATCGGTTGCAATCCCGGCGGGGCTTCACGCAAGCTCTGCGCTCTTTCGGCCAATGGTGTTTCCATGCAAGACAACATCCTCCAGATCATCCCCGCCACCGGCTGGGTCGCCGTGTTCGAAGAAGGCGGCGAAGAAAGCGCGCAGACGCTGGTGTGCTTTGCAATCGCAGGAGGCGCAGTGCGCCCGATGGTCGCCAACGGCAAGCTGATCAGCCTGGCCGACACCCTGCCCAACTTCGTGCGCGTGGAAGAGCTCGAAGCGTTCGAAGGCGAGGATGAGGACGAAGAAGAAGACGAGGAAGACGAAGAGGAAGACGAGGAAGAAGAGGACGAGGAAGAAAACTGACTCGCTTCCGCACCGCCTCCCGCCCTTAGCGCGGGAGGCCTGCTGTTGTTGCATGAGCGGTGCACGTCACTAAGCCCGCCATCGTTCCCATGGCGTTGATTGCCGCAGTCTTCGCGATCCGTCGCTTTACCCGCTTCGCGGTTTACGCCGCTCAAAACTGCCGCGTCGGAAAGACAAGCGGCTCCGCGGCCAAGGCCATTCCTACGGCATTGGTGTCACTGCGTTGTCACCGCTGGCTGCCAGCCTGCGTGGTTGTTTCCGCAACGGACCACCGCGCCATGTCGCCACGCCCTCTGCTGCTCGCCCTGCTTGTCGCCACCTGCGTGGCTGCCCCCTGCGCCGCCAACGCATCCGTTGTGCATCCACCGCTGCAACAACATGGCGGCAGCTGGGATGCCGGACACGTGCAAGGCATCGCCGTGGATATGCGCGGTGGCTACATCTATTACTCCTTCACCAATCTGCTGGCGCGTTACGACTTCAGCGGCAAGCTGATCGGCACGCTGGTGGGCTGGACCGGCCATCTCGGCGACCTGGACTTCAATGCCGCAGACGGCAAGGTGTACGGCTCGCTGGAATACAAGAAGGACCAGGCGTTCTACATCGCGATGATCGATGTCGCGCGCATCGACCGCGTTGGCATCAATGCCGCCGACACCGACATCCTGCGCACCGTCTACCTTCCCGAAGTCAATGCCGACTACACCGCCGATGTGAATGGCGACGGCCGCTTCGACGGTGACGACGGCAAGTATCGCGATGATGTCACCGCGTCGCCGGATCACCGTTACGGCTGCTCCGGAATCGACGGCGTTTCGTTCGGGCCCCGTTTTGGCAGCAACGACGGATCGCCCCTGCTCACGGTTGCTTACGGCATCTACGGCAACACGCAGCGCAATGACAACGACCATCAGGTGCTGCTGCAGTACGACGTTTCGCAGTGGGAGCAACTGGCGCAACCACTGTCCGAGCAGGCACCGCATCACAGCGGCCCTGCCACCGTGGATGGAAAGTACTTCGTGCGCACCGGCAACACCAGTTACGGCGTGCAGAACCTGGCCTACGACAGCGCCCAGCAACGCTGGTTCATGGGCGTCTACCAGGGAAAGAAGGCCGAGTTCCCCAACTACCGGATGTTCGCTGTTGAAGCGCAGGCAACACCGGAACGTGGCGACCTGATCGGCGTACCGGGCAAGCGCAGAGGCCGCTGGGAACAAGGCCAGCTGCTGCCATTGGCCGATGCCGGATTGAGGCACGAAGCCACCGGCATCCGTGGCTGGAACCAGAAGGCCGATGTCGGCCTGCAACCCATTGGTGATGGGCTGTTCTATCTTGTCGAGAACTCGAAGGAGGACGGCAAGCAACGCGCAGACCTTCAGTTGATGCGCTGGAGCGGCGATGCGCAGCAGCCTTTCATCAGCGTGGATGCAGACCGGCGGTGAAGCGCACGCTGCCGTAGGAGCGGCTTCAGCCGCGAGGCTGATGACGTGCCAGAAACCCGGGACATCCAAGCGCTTGCAGTTGCGTGATGTACGCGACGCGAGCGTACCCGCTTCGCGGCTTGCGCCGCTCCTACAAGTTTCATTCGCACATGCGTCATACGGTTGCGTATGCACGACACGCAAGAAAAGCCTGCTTCACACATCCGCATGTGCAGGGTGAAAACGTAAAGTTTCTGTAATTGTCCGGACGTATCGTTGCGCCGCTTGCACGGCGGAACCTCAGCTGTGTGCGGTACTCCCACACTTCTCCGGAACAGATCCATGCTCGAACTCAGAACAACGGCGCTTGTCAGCGCCATCATGGTTGCGCTCAGCGTTTCGCCCGACGTGCGCGCCCAGCAGGCGGACACCGCCAGCGTGCAGAACATCGGCACCGGCAACCTGCGCGGCCGCGTGCTCAACACCGCCACTGGCGACTACCTGCGCAATGCCGAAGTTCGCATCGAAGGCAGCCGCAATGTCAGCTACACCCAGGAGGGTGGCCACTTCCAGCTCACCGGCATTGCGGCCGGTGATGTCACGGTGGTGGTGAAGTACACCGGCCTGCAGGAATCACGCAGCACGGTGCGTATCGACGCCGGCAAGACCGCCACGCTGGACGTGTCGCTGAAGGCACCGTCGTATGCCGCCGGCGGCGGCGAAACCACCGACCTGGACATGATCCAGGTCACCGCATCGCGCGATGGCCAGGCCAGCGCCATCATGGAACGCCGCGCGGCGATGAACGCCAAGAACGTGGTGGCCGCCGACAACTACGGCGCGCTGACCATGGGCGACGTCGGCGAGTTCATGAAGTCGATGCCGGGCCTGTCGCTGGATTACACCGAAGTGGACGCAACCGCCGTGCGCATCGACGGACTTGACCCCAAGTATTCCACCTTCACCACCGACGGCGCGCGCATGGCCACGGCCACGTCGAACAACAACTCCGGCCGCCAGAACTCGTTCGAGCAGATGTCCATCACCGGCATCGAGTCGATCGAGTTGAACCACACGCTCACCGCTGCGATGGATGCCGACTCACCCGGTGGCAACATCAACCTGCGCAGCAAATACGCCTTCCAGCGCAGCAAGCGCGACCTGGTGTTCCAGCTTGGCGCGGTGGGCACGTCGGATTCGACGTGGTCGCGCAAGTATTTCCCGGATGACAAGAAGCACGCGACGATCTACCCGTCCGGCCAGTTCGGCTTCGGCGATGTGTTCATGGACGGACGCTTCGGCGTGGAGTTCAACGCCAGCTACAACGCCAACTACGTGCAGCAGGACCGCATCCAGACCGACTACGCCTACAAGCCCGACGGCAGCGCGATGCCCTACCGCGTGATGTGGCGCCCGGGACCGAAGATGACCAGCCGCACCGCGGCCAACCTGAGCCTGGACTACCAGATCACAGACAACCTGGTCGCCTCGCTGCGCAGCACCTACTCCATGTACGACGTGGAGTATTTCAACCAGTACACGTATCTGATCTTCGGTACCCCGACCAAATCGGAAGCCGCGCCTGGCTCCACGCCCGACCACATCGTGGTCAAGCCCAACGGCACCAACACCCGCCTGCACACCCAGTACTCGCACCGTTATGCGGGCACGCCGGCCTACCTCATCGCGCCCAAGCTCGAATACAAGGGTGAAAGCTGGGAGGCCGTGCTGCGCGGCAGCTACTCCGCAGCCGAATTCAACTTCCGCGACAAGAGCAAGGGCTTCTTCCAGCGCTCCGACAGCTGGCTGACCGGCATCGGCTTCAACCTGGACCGCCCATCGGAAAGCTCGCATGCCTGGGATCTGGAACAGACCGCCGGCCGCCCATGGGATGACCCGTCCAACTTCAACCGTGATGCGGCCATCGGCTACAACGTGCGCACCGCCGAGTCCGACGCGCTCAACGATCAGTACGGCGTCAACCTGGACCTGAAGAAGCACCTGATCTGGAACGACAACCCGATCACGCTGATGGGCGGTGCCGGCACCCGTCGCAATGACTGGCGCACCAACGAAGGCTCGTGGCAGCAGTACAAGTACGTTGGCCCGAACGGCAGCCAGACAGATCCATCGGCCTCGGTGCCGTGGACCGGCGATTACGACTTCGAGATCATCGGCACCGGTGCCGGCAACATGAACGACCAAGGCTGGCGTGCCGACAACAACTACGCCATGTACGACATCTACAAGGAGCACCCCGAGTACTTCGTGCCGGATGTGGTCGGCAACCTCAAGCGCCAACTGGACAACAACAAGCGCATCCAGGAAGAAGTGGACGCGGCCTACATCGAGGCCGAAACCCGCATCGGTGACGCACGCTTCGACCTGGGCCTGCGCTACGAGAAGACCCGCACCGCCGCGCGCGTGGCCGACGTGCGCCCGGCCAGCGAGGTCAAGGAGGCCGGGTTGGACCCGAACACCGTCGAAGGCCTGATGTACCAGTACAACAACGGCCGCTACACCACCCGCAAGGGCGAGTACGACGACTTCTTCCTCAGCGGTGGCATGAAGTACGACTTCACCGACAAGCTGGTCGGGCAGCTGTCCTTCAGCGAATCGATCCTGCGCCCGGACTACGGCAATCTCGGCGGCGTGGTGTCGGTGAACGAGGACACGATGATCGTCACCGTGCCCAACGCCCAGCTCAAGCCGGAGCGTTCCACCAAGTACTACGCCAGCCTGCAGTACTACCTGGAACCGTCAGGCATGCTCGGCCTGTCGTACTACAAGCTGGACATGACCGACATGCAGGTCACCGGCGTCAGCGTTGACCCGGAAGAAGTCGGCTTCAATCCCGGCGACTACGAGGGCTACACCTTCCGCAGTGCGCAGAACCTGCCGGGCACCAGCACCAATGAAGGCGTGGTGCTGGAGTACAACCAGCAGCTGACCTTCCTGCCGGGCGCATTCAAGGGCCTGAGCCTGTACGGCTCACTGACCCATGTGAACCCGGATGGTCCGCGCCAGAACATTCCCAAGGAAGCGGCCAACTGGGGCATCCGCTACAACTACGGGTGCTTTGATTTCCAGATCAACGGCAACTACCAGTCCAGCCATCGCATCAGCGCGCTGAGCAACACCGAGACCACGGCCAACAACGGCATCCTGTACCGCGACTCGCGTGAGCTGTGGAACATCAGCGCCAGCTACAAGCTCACCGACAACATCGACGTGATGCTGGCCGGCCGCAACATCTTCAACGCGCCGGAAGTCATCTACTCCAACATCCCCAGCCGCGTGCAGATGTACACGGTCTACGGCTCGATGTGGAACTTCGGCATCCGCGGCCGTTTCTGAGCCCGAAACCCGCAGCAGCCCATAGCCCCTCTCCCGCAAGCGGAAGAGGGGTTGGGGTGAGGGCAAGCTTCAAGCTAGGCGCTCGCCTCCCATCTCCTCACAACGCCTCGCCAGGAAACTCCACCATGACCCTCAACATAGACCGCCGTCGCCTGATCATCGGCGCCGGCCTTGGCCTGGGCGCACTGCTGCTGCCGGCGGGCAGCCTGCTGGCCTCCGAGGTTCTTGCCGCCAAAGGCTTCACCCACAACGTCGCCAGCGGCGAACCCGGTCCGGATTCGATGCTGTTGTGGACACGCTACGTGCCGCCCGGCGATGTTGAAGAAGTCACCCTGCATGCCGAGATCGCACTGGACGACACGTTCAGCCGCGTGGTTGGTGGTGCCAGCGTGCGCACCGGCCGCTACCGCGACTGGACGGCCAAGCTCACCCTCGACGGACTGCAACCGGGCACCACCTACTGGTACCGCTTCATCGCGCCCGACGGCAGCATCTCGCCGGTGGGCCGCACACGCACCTTGCCGGTAGGCGAAGTAGCCGGCTTCAAGCTCGGCCTGTTCTCCTGCTCCAATCTTCCCATCGGCTGGTTCAATGCCTACGCACACGCTGCCGAGCGCGAGGACATGGATCTGTGGCTGCATGTGGGCGACTACATCTACGAGTATGGGATTGCCTCGTACAAGCCGCATGACCGCATCACCGAACGCAAGGTCTTGCCGGCCCACGATCATGAAATGGTGTCCCTGCTCGACTACCGCATGCGCCTGGCCTGCTACCGCGCCGACCCGGACCTGCAGAAGCTGCACCAGATGGCACCCATGGTCGCGTTGTGGGACGACCACGAAATCACCAACGACAGCTGGGAAGGCGGCGCGCAGAACCACCAGCCGGACACCGAAGGCGACTGGAACGTCCGCAAGGCCGCCGCCGTGCAGGCCTACCGCGAATGGATGCCGGTCTCGGACGAACCCTGGAAGGCCTACCCGATCGGCACCCTGGCCACGTTGTACCGCACCGAATCGCGGTTGATCGGCCGTACCCGACCGGCCGATATCAACAGCGCCTTTGCTGCCGGCACAGATTCCGCGCTGGAGGCGTTCCGCGATGGTCCGTGGATGGACCCTTCAGCGACGATGCTCGGCCTGGAACAGGAAAGCTGGCTGCACCGCGCTTTGAAAGCCAATGCGCGCAGCAGCCGGTGGCAGATGGTTGGCATGGGCACCATCCTCGGCCGCACCGTGATGCCAGAGGAAACGGCCGGCTGGCTGCGCCCGGATGCCAGCGAGCGCACGCAGCAGGCATTCAGGAACAATATCCGCGCCGCACGACTCGGTGTGCCGATGTGGATGGACCGCTGGGACGGCTATCCTGCAGCGCGCTCGCGTCTGTTGCGCGCTGCCCAGCATGCGGACGCCAACCTGGTAATGCTGTCCGGCGACAGCCACAACGCCTGGGCGTACTCGCTGGTGGAAGGTGGCCAACCCGCTGGTGTCGAATTCGCGGTGCAGGCCGTTACGTCCGGTGGCATCGAGGGCAGCCTGGCAACCGACCCGCGCAACGTGGCCCGCGCTTTCATCGCCAGCAATCCGGAACTGAGCTGGTGTGATACCTCGCAACGCGGCTACGCGATGATTGAAATCACTCCGCAGCGCATCACCGGTGAGTGGGTTTTCATGCAGGGCATCAAGACGCGCGGCACGGCGGTGGCAGGAACGCACCGGATGAGTGTTGACCACGGGCGGAAGGTGTTTGCTGGATAGCGTTGAAATGAGGGCGATGCTGGAGTGGGGTCGCTTCAAGATCCAAAAGACATCCGAAGTCTTTCGATCAGAAGCAACGCACGCTTCGCCCCGGCCCTCATCCGCCCTTCGGGCACCTTCTTCCGCCAGCGGGAGAAGGGCTAGCGGAAGCTCTGCTCTAAAGCCCCTCTCCCGTTCACGGGGCGATGCCGGCCTGCCTGCGAACCCTTGATTCGCAACCGTTGGGCGCCCTTGCGCTAGCGCAGGGCGGGGCTGGGGTGAGAGCAATGTCGAAGCAGCCTCACCTCAAACCTCACATCGCACCCGAAGCCGTACAACCAAAAGCGCTGCGAAATAGACGCCAATCCTCACCCCCGTATCAATGATGCCGCCCATGCGCGCGCCCCGAACCTGACTTCTTGCCGCCGCCGTCCTGTTTGTTCACCGTCGCCCAGGCTATGCGTGCCGCATCCTTCTTCGATCGACCTTCTTCGCGCTCGCTGTGCTCTATATGTGCGGCCTGACGCTTCTGCTTGTCGGTATACGCACTCTTGTCACCACGTGTCATCGCCTTGCTCCTTCCTGACATGAGCGCCACCGTAGCCACGCGCGCGTAATCGGCTTGTGGATGAATCATCGGAAGGGCTCTGAAAATAGTGCACACGTCCCACATTCATTCGCCGCTTCATCGTGGGTTGCGGAACTTGAATTGCGGTTGCTTCCCTATCGCTAACATCGCAGGCGCATTGCTTTAACCCGCTGCCGACTAAGGTGCAGGCGCAGGTTCGTTGCATGGAACCTGCACAACCATCATTCGGATGGAGGATTGCTGATGAGATACCTACACGTTCGGAACTTGATCTTCGCGGCACTCATGCTGCCGGCATGTGCCCCCGTCGCGGTTGCCAGCATGGGCAATCCACCGGCACAGGATGCGCAATCGGCCAAGGCCGGGCACGACGATCAGTCCGCACAGCCTGGCAGCGATGCCTGGATCACCACCAAGGTCAAGGCCGACCTGCTCGCCACCAAGGATGTTCCCGGCATGGACCTGCGGGTTGATACGCGCAACGGTGTGGTAACACTCGCCGGCCGTGTCGATACGCAGGCAGAAGCGGATCGCGCGATCGCCGTGGCCCGGAACATCAAGGGTGTCACCCGCGTGGACAGCAGCGGCCTCGTGGTTGGCCGCTCCGGTAGCGGCTACTGAGCCGCGAAGACTCCTGCATCACAGGCCCTTGGCGTCCGCCGCCAAGGGCCTGCTTCTCCTCTTGCCCGCACAGGTACCGCCAATGGAAACAGTTCACTTTTTTCTTGAAGGCCCCGGCCGCGAAACCATAGCCGTCACCCCCGTGGATGAAGGCGAATGGCATGAATCACAGCGCACCAACGATGTACGCCGCGCGATGATCGATGAAGAGGGAAACATCGCCGAGCAAACCGACAAGAACGGCTACCGCTATCAGTTCCGCGGTCGCTACGGGGTGTGGTCGCTGGTCGTTTCAGACTGATCATTCAGATTGATCAAACACGCGATTGACGAACGGCTACGCAGTCCCGGCCGACGCTCGTCAGCTCGTGCAGTCTGACAAGCCGTCTCCACTGCCAACCCTGAGGCAAGGCTCCCTACCCGGGAGCCTTGCCGTGACCGCGTTCATGTCAACTCAATGCTTCGGGTCCATGCGGTCCTTCTGCGGTGCGTCGCGGTCCTGCATGTCCTTCTGATGACTGGGCTCACCACGCGACGCCTGTCGCGACGGATTGCCTTTGCGCGCGTCGTCCACGCCTGGACGTCCCTGACGCGTCTGGTCCTGCTTGTTCTGGTTCGGGTGGTTCTGGGTGCCCATGGGCGACCTCCAACTCACGGCAACGTGCCGCAACGCCAGATTGCGCGTGCCGGAGTTATCAGGCCGTTGCCGGGTGTATGCAGTTCGCCACAAAGCTGACCTCGGCCACCGATCCCGGACTCACCAAAGCCCGAGCACAGCCGAATTCCGTGACCTTTCCGGGCCCGAGCACAATGCGGATTTCCGCGCCTTTGTGGCATGACATGCAAATAATCGAATGACGCATGCAATGCCCGGTCCATATGCAATGACCCAGCGGGAAGCGGCCTCAGCGTGACCTCATGCTATTGCTCATCGACGCATCGCACTGTCTTGAGACTGCGTAACTGACCCTTTCGCGGATCCTGCGAGCCATGGCCTCCAGTCCATCCAGGCGCGCATGCAGATAGCTGTCCGACGGCAGTAACGCACGTAGCTGGTCGCTGGCCGTCACCGACCAGTTCTCTTTTGCGGCCTGCGCTTCCACTTCGGGCACCCCTGTTACCCACGGCAGCATCATGGCCTTCTGCGAACGCGAGTGCAGTGTCTGCACGGAGCCGTCTGGCCACAACAGCTGTACCACGGCGAACGGATAGTCGTCAGTCCAGCTCACCCCTCCGTTCTCGCCATACAGATCATCGACCAAGGCCACCGTTCCCCGGTTCTTCACGTACTGCCCACCCAGCACGCGCTGCGTCTCCACGCTGCAAGGCGACGGCGGCCGGGTAGGCCAAAATTCCTTCGGCATCAGCTGCCTGCGCGAGTATCGCGACGCCACTGCCCGTACTCCCCTGTCACGCGGCCATGGCGGAGCGATCAGCGCATCGACCAATGCGCGTGCCGTCCCGGCATCGACATGCAGTCGCAGATCCTTCGCGACATGGGTCCTGCTCTCGTAACGTGCATGCATTTCGTAGCCGCTGCCATCCGCATGCCGTTGCAGTACGAAGCGCTCGTTGATCGAGTCCCAGCCCATGTGTTGGTAGTTGATGAGAATGCGTTGCGGAACTACAGCGCTATCCTGTGCCGCAGCCACAAGCGGCAGCGACAACAGCACCCCAAGGCAACCGCCCCATATACGCCTGGCGGCCTGTCGCATTGCGCGGACAGCGCTCATTGGCTGGCCGTCGCCCCGCCGAGATGCCGGCTCAGGAAGCCAAGCAATCGTGCGTAGTACTCGCGACGATGCTCCTGTGTGTAGAAGCCGTGGCCCTCGTTCGGGTAGTACAGCGTTTCCACCGGCACCCCGGCACGCTTCAATGCGCGCTCCATGTTCCTGCTGTGCTCGATCGGCGCGCGTTCGTCCTTGCCACCCGCTGCGAGGAACACCGGCACTTTGATCTGCTCCGCCAATCGGGTCGGCGAACGTGCCCCCAAGGTACTGCGTGCCCCCAGCCAATCGGCTGCCCATGTCCGCCCCGACCGGCTGCCCTCGGAAGCGTCACGGTGCATCAATTCCAAGTCGTAGACGCCAACATAACCCACCGCGCAGCGATACAGCTGCGGATCTCGCACCGCACCCATCAATGCCGCATAGCCCCCGTAACTGGCGCCGTAGATGCAGATGCGTTCACGGTCGGCGATGCCCTGCTCGACCGCCCAGTGCGTCGCATCGACCAGATCGGCCTGCATCTTGCCGCCCCACTCCTGTGCACCGGCATCGCGATACGCCGCACCGTAGTTACCGGAACCCCGGTAATTGACCCGCAAAACCCTGTAACCGGCATCGGCGAGCAATTGCGCGTCCAGGTCGAAACCCCACGCGTCGAAGACGCCGAACGGACCGCCGTGCGGCAGCAGCACCATAGGGCCTGGGCCACTGGCCACGGCCTTGGGCTCGGTCAGATAACCGTGCAACATCATTCCGTCGCGTGCGCGGAAACTGAAGTAGCGCGATGCCGGCCGCTGGTCGGGCACGAACCACTCGCGTCGACTGAAGATCCGATCGGCCTCGCGCGTCTGCGTGTCGAACAGGAAATAATCACCGTTGTTGCGGTCGCTCCACACGTACAGCAGCACCTGCCGGCCATCGCGGGTAGCCGAGGTCATACGCACTGCGTCGCCGTTGAAGGCCTTCTCCAGACTGCGGTAGAGACGCGCGGTGCGCGCGCCCTCGTCGAAGAAGCGATTGACCACCTTCTCCCGCATGTACGAGGCACCGATTGGCGTCTTGCCGTCCATGTCATAAAGGATATGCAGCGGATCGACCACCTCGTCGTGCAGCAGCTCAGCTTGTTGGTCGGTTGCCGGATCCCAAGAAACGATGACGTCCGGCCCGCGATCACGCTCGACCTGCAGGTAGGCAAGCCTGCCATCAGCGCTGAAACCCAACGGGTAGCGCCGCTGCTTGCTCACCTTTTCATCATTGAGCAGACGCCACGACTGGCCTCGCGCCTCGCGGTAATAGAGCTTGGACAGGTTGTCGGCGTCCGCCCCGACGGCGAAGCGCACTTCGCCCTCCCGGTCGGACTTGAAACTCGCCCGCCGCACCGGCACGTCGGCGACCCGAATGCGGTTGCGGTTGTAGATATCCAGCTTCTCGATGCGGATGTGCGGGTCGTTGGCAATGGGAACAGCCGAGACGAGGACATTGCGCTCATCACCGTCCAAGGTATCGAGCATGTAGACCGACTGATCGAGCGTGTTCTTGTATTCGGAAACGATCCCGGCCCGCTCGTTGGTTCCATATGGGCTGGCCAGCAACATGCTCTGTTTGCCGTCGACGTTGACCGCGTACAGCTCACCGATTGATGAGGGCTCGTCGCGCGATCCCTGCCGACGCGCCATAGACATCACCACGCGCTCGTTGTTGGCCCACCAGAAGTCATCGACCACCGAGTTGGCGGGGCCGGATACCTTGGCGGTGAAGGCCTGGTCCGAACGACGCAGGATCAGCAGTGCGGTGCGATCCTCCAGCGGCGCGGTCACCGCGAAGTACTGCCCATCCGGCGAAATCTTCACCCATTCGTACATGTCCTGACGGACGTATGGCGCCAGATCCAGCGTTTGGCCAGCCTGCACTGCGCCGATCGAAAACATCCCGCACAGCAACATTCCCCATGCCCGCGAAACCGACATTCCCGTCCCCTGTTGATACCAGCCCCCGCTGGCCTGCGGAGCATGGCGAAAACCGGGGTCAGAGTCGAGTTTCCAGGCGGCTCAGCTCCCCAATCCCAGGAACACCCCCATCCGCTCAAGTTCCGCCTCGAGTGCACTACGGAACGCCGCATCACGCGGCGCCGCGCCATCGACATAGCCGAACTGCGATCGCAGCTCGCCGCCGGAAACGCTGAGGTTGGCCCAGCCGATCACCCGCTCACGCCACAACAGCGGCAGCGCGTAGTAACCGAGCTTGCGCTTGGCTGCCGGGGTGTACGCCTCGAACCGGTACGCCCAGCCCCAGAACTGCTCGAAACGTCGGCGGTCCCAGACCACCGGATCGAATGGCGTCAGCAGACGTACCGCATCGTCGGGCTTCCATCGTGCCGACGCCGGGCTTTCTTCGCTGGGCCAGTACCAGTCAACGCCATCGATGCGCGCGGTTGCCCATCGCTGCCGCGCGCGCTTCAGGGCCTCGGCACGCAGTCCCTGCCATTGCGGCACGCCACTGCGCAGGTAGCCCACCAGCTGCCCGAGACTGGCCGCCGGCAGGGGGGCGTACTTGCGGATCACGATGTCCAACAACGCATCCAGGCGTTCCTGGGCGATGGCTTCATCAACCCGCGTCGCGTCGCCTTCACGCAATGCATAGACACGCGTACCACTTTCGCGGCGGGCGATGCGCAACATGCCCCGGTAATGCATCCCATCGAGCAGTTCGGTGCTGGCCTTGGATGAACCACCAAACCAGTTGGTGGTTTTGCCATGCGCAAAGTGCGCATCCACTTCCTTCGGGTGCACCGCGCCGCGTTCGGCGATGAACTCGCGTACCGCATGCGCCTGTTTCAGACGTGCGGGCGTCCACACCAAACGCGCCTCGCGCGGATGCATCAGCGCATGGTGGGCACGCGGCAGAAAGCCGTAATTGACGAAGAAGTCCTCTTCCAGCGCCAGCTTCGGATAGCGCCGCTCTAGCTCGCCGGCCCGGTAGCCGGTGACGCGATGACGCAGGGTCAGATCCTGCGCACGGGCCGGCGCACGGATCGGGTCAGCCTGGACAAAGCCCAGCTTGCCGATCGCCTGCATCAGCGTGGTCGGCTTGAACAGCGTGCGGGCGATGGCGTAGCGGCGGAGCTGGTCGAGGGTGGGTGTCATGGGCCAATGATGCACAAAACCGTCACAGCACACCCACCCCGGCCAATCCGGGTCAGCGCTTGCCGTTAACCGCGTGGCAGTAGTACTCGGCCAGCGCGAAGTTCAGCGGGCGCTCGGCGGTCAGTTGCCATTCGGTTTCCAGCGCCTTGCTGCGGTAACGCAGCACCCGGTCGGTCACCCCACGCGCCTGCAACTGCGCCGGCAATGCTTTGCCCAGTTCGCTGCTGTCGGCGGCGTCATCGGCAATGATGCAGATCGCCGTATCCGCTGCGATGGGGGCCTCCGCCATCATCTCCTCGAAGTCCTCGACGCTGTCGTCGTCGTTGTCCAACTCATCGATGCCGGCGCCCTGTTCCGCCCACCGGTACTGCATCCGGCCGGGTTCGAACAGCATCACCATCAATGGCGCCACCTCGCCACTATCGGCGGCGCAGGTGGCGGGCAGCGGCTCACTAGGCACCGGGGTCAATCCGCCATCGGCCGAAACACGACGGATCGCGATGCTGCAGCTTCCGCCCTGGAAGTCGCGAATCATGTCGCCTTCGTAGTCCACGCCAGGCTCGGGGATGAAGCTTGTCTGGATTCCGCGCCCGCGGTTGCAGCTCCAGCCCGAGCCACTGGCGATATTGGCCTCTAGCAACACCCGCTGCCCCGGCACCAGCGGATGCTCGGCGTAGTACGGGTTGGCCAGCAACCGGTCCCGATCAGCGAGGTTGCGGGTGTGCTCGGTCTCCGGGATGCCGATGGACTCGTTGGGGCGCTTCTTGCCAACCAGGGTCTTGAAGCCGTGCGACAACGAACCGGACGCCTCGATCTCCTCGTCGTACTCGTCCTCGCAGCGTGCGTTGGTATACATCGTCAGCCCAACGCCGTTCTGGCCGAACAGGCGGATGCGCGCGGGGCGCTCGACCGTGGCGGCAGCGGCGCCGGGTTGTGCGATGGGATCTTCTGCTGCCGAAGCGGTCGTGCAGGTGAGGCCAGCCACAGCCAGCAGCAAGGTACGGGAATACATGGGTACGAACTCCATTTCGAATGATGTGTTTGAAGACCAGCCTGGGGAGGTGGCTTCCGTTTTGGAAGCGACCTCCGCATGCAAGAACCACTTCCTCCGCCGCACCCGCTGCAGCAACAACCCACGTACGTTCGCAGATTGTCCCTCGCCCGGTCTTCTGCGCCTTATGGCATTGCAGATGCGTCATCTGGAAGAGACCGCAGAATACGGAAATCAGTCCATTTCCATAAGGTGCGAAGGCACGCCGGCATCAACACCGGGGGGACGTATCAGGAATGTGGCCCCACCACCCCTGATGCGCTGCGTGTTGATCGACGCATCCTCAGCGCCTGTCCCCAGTGGCTCTGGACACGCTTCGACTTCCTTTGCGAAGCCAACACGCTACCCTGTCGCCCCCAGCACCACATCACTCGCCCGTCCCAGATGACCAGCTCCAACCACCGCGTCCAAGGCCTCAACAACGATGAGGTGCCTGCCGACTGGCCGGCCATCAGTGAGCGTGAGGTGGCTTGGCTGCGTGACCGCTTCACGCAACTGGAAGGTGCCGGCACGGTGCTTTGGCACAGCCCGCGCCCGATGTCGGCTGCGGCCATCGTTGAAGGCACTTCGGGCAAGATCTTCATCAAACGTCATCATCACAGCGTCCGCACGGCGGCCACGTTGGATGAGGAACATCGTTTCATCGGTCACTTGGCCAACAACGGCGTGCCGGTGGTTCAGGTACTGCAGGATCGCGACGGTGCTACCGCCGTCGAGCACGACAGCTGGACCTATGAGCTGCATGCCGTGGGCGACGGGCTGGACCTTTACCGCGATGCGCCTTCCTGGACGCCGGTCACCGACCTCATCCAGGCGCGCGAAGCCGGCAGCATGCTCGCCGTGCTGCATCAGGCATCGGAAAGCTACACCGCAGCACAACGCGACACCCATATCCTGGTCGCACGCGATGACCTGATCCGCGCTGCCAACCCCATCGCAAAGCTGGAACACGACCTGCCCGAGCGCCCGGCACTGGCCGACTACCTGGCACACAAACCGTGGCAGCAGGATCTTCGGCAAGCCGTGCTGCCGCTGCACAGCGGTCTGGCCGAACGCCTGCACACCGAGCCGCATCTGTGGGCGCACAACGATTGGCATGTCTCCAATCTTCTGTGGCGGCGCGACGGCGATGCGATGAAGGTCGCCACCGTGCTCGACTTCGGCCTGGCCTCGCCGACCAGCGCTTTGTTTGACCTGGCTACCGCCATCGAACGTAACGCGGTGGCATGGCTGGAGTTGGAACGCGGCATGGATGCGGTGCATATCGATACCGCACTGGCGTTGCTCGACGGCTACCGACAGATACGCCCACTCTCCGCCGCACAGGTGCATCTGCTGGCCGATCTGCTGCCGCTGGTGCATGTGGACTTTGCGCTGTCCGAAGTGGAGTACTTCCACGGCATTACCGGCTCGACTGCAAACGCGGACGTGGCCTATCACGACTTCCTGCTCGGGCACGCGCAATGGTTCCGCAGTGACGATGGCCAGACGCTGCTGGCCGCACTGCACGCCGCCGCCTGAGTCGGCACCTGAACACGGGCGGAGGGCAAAACCGTACCGTTTGTGGTCCAATACGCGCCTGAAGCGGGGGTGCCTGGTTTTTGCAGGCTGAGAGAGTCCCTTGGAACCTGATCCGGTTTGCACCGGCGTAGGGAGCTTTGAGCAGCAGGCACACCGCCGCCATGGCGTTGCGCGTGCGCGCCTTCGCTTCGTCTCCCCCATCAGCTGATGACGAAACGAATGAACCGCTGCTATCGAATCTCGCTGTTGACTGCTGCCCTGAGCGCGGCCCTGCCGCTGCACGCCAGCAACCCCGAAACCGCCGCCGCCGACCGCTCGCCCACCGAGCTGGCCGCCGTGCGCGTGCAGGCCGAGCAGCCGCATGCAAAGAACACCCAGTCCAACAGCTTCGGCGTGGGTGACTGGAAGAACACCCCCGCCTCGATCACCGTGCTGGACCGCGAGGTGCTCGACAGCCGTCACGTGCGCACGCTGTCCGAGCTGGCCTACAACGATGCTTCGCTGGGCGACAGCTACGCGCCGGTCGGCTATTACCAGAACATCGCCATCCGCGGCTTCGCGCTGGATACCGCCACCGGCTACCGCTTCAACGGCCTGACCATCGCCGGCGAACAACGCCTGGCGCTGGAGAACGTGCAGCAGGTGGAAATCCTCAAGGGCGAAGCCGGCCTGGCCGCTGGCGTAATCGCGCCGGGCGGCGTCATCAACTACGTCGGAAAGCGCCCAGCCGAAGTACGCAGCGTCACCCTCGGCACCGATTCGGAAGGCAGCCGTTACGCCGCCATCGACGTCGGCCACTGGGTCACCCCGCGCATCGGCCTGCGCTTCAACGCCGCGTGGGACGACAGCAATTCGTATATCGACAACGCCGATGGCCGCCGCAACTTCTATTCGCTGGCGACCGACTGGCTGATCGGCGAGCGCGGCAAGCTGGAAGTGGACGCCAACTACCAGACCAGCGCGCAGCGCTCGGCCTCGGGCTACCAGCTGCTGGGTGCCACCGTGCTGCCGCGCAACGTTGACCGCAAGAAGATGCTCGGCCACCAGGCGTGGCAGGAGCCGGTCGGCATCGATAGCACCAACATCACCGCGCTGCATACCTTCGACTTCAACAGCGCCTGGCAGTCGCGCGTGTCGGCCAGCTACAGCCGCTCGGTCATCGACGACAACGTCGCCTTCGCCTACGGCTGCTACTACGCCGCCGAGTGCGCTGACGGCAGCGTGCCGGGCAACTACTTCGCGCCCAATGGCGACTACGACATCTACGACTACCGCAGCCCGGACGACACCCGCCGCAACCAGCAGCTGCGCGCCGAGCTGCGCGGGCGCTTCAGCACCGGCGGCGTCGAGCACCAGCTGACCTTCGGTGCGGACTACTTCGACCGCACCGTCGACAAGCGCCGCAACGTCAACGAGTACGTCGGCACCGCCAATATCCACGACAAGCACGTGCCGCAGTTCGCGCCGTCACCGTTGCAACCGGGCCCTTCGGTGCGTCGCCTGGACAGCACACAGAAATCGCTGTTCCTGCTCGACCGCATGAGCTTCGCCGACGATTGGCAGCTGCTGGCCGGCGGCCGCTTCGTGCGGCTGGACGAGCGCGCGTTCGACAAGCGTGGCAATCCCGAGCGCAGCAGCCGGTTGTCGCGGTTCCTGCCGCAGGCCGCGTTGATCTGGAGCGCCAACGACGAACTGAATCTCTATGCCAGCTACGCGCAGGGCATTTCGCTCGGCCAGGAAGCGCCGTTCTGGACCACCAATGAAGGCACCTTCCTGCCGGCGGTGCGCTCACGCCAGCTGGAAGTGGGCGCCAAGTACACGCCATCGGATGCCCTGACGCTGGGCGCCGCCCTGTTCCGCATCAGCCAGCCATTCCAGTACGCCAAGCCCGACGACAGCGCCTACGGCTACACCTTCGTGCAGGAAGGCCAACAGAACCACATCGGCCTGGAACTGAGCGCGCAGGGCCATATCACCGAGCGCCTGCAACTGACCGCCAGCGCCAGTGCGTTGCGCGCGCGTGCACGCAACACCGGCACGCCGGCTTACGAAGGCCATCCGCTGATCAACGTGCCGAGCACGCGCGCCAGCCTGCATGCCGACTACGCACTGCCGTTCGTCTCCGGCCTGGGCATCACCGGCGGCTGGCGTTATGCGTCCTCCAACGTTGCCACCGCCGACGGCCGCGTGCGTGCACCGAGCTACAACGTCGCCGATGTGGGCCTGCGCTTCCAGCACCAGCTGCGCGAGCACGCGGTGAACTGGAACCTGTCGGTGGACAACGTGTTCAACCGCTTCTACTGGCGCGACACTGGCAGCAGCTCCGGTGATTACTACCTGTTCCCCGGCGCCCCGCGTCAGGCACGCCTGTCGGTCACCGTCGCGCTATGAACCCGGCGATCCTGGAATGGTCGGCAGTCGGCGCCAGCATCCTCGGCGTCTGGCTGATGGCGCAGCGGCGGATGCTGGCCTGGCCGGTGGGGCTGATCTCGGTCGGCCTGTACGCCTTCGTGTTTATCGAAGCGCGGCTGTACTCGGACACGCTGCTGCAATGCGCGTTCGCCGCCTTCCTGCTGTACGGCTGGATCAACTGGCAGCGGCAGGACCGGCCCGATGGTCGCGTCATCATCGTGCCGCTGGCCAATCACCTGCTGGCGCGTGACCTGGGCATCGGCATCGCGTTCGGCATCGCGCTCGGTGCGGCCATGCATAGCTGGACCAACGCCGCCCTGCCCTGGCTGGACGCCATGCTCGCCGCGCTCAGCCTGGTCGCCCAATGGTGGCAGGCACGCCGCCACACCGCCGCCTGGTGGCTGTGGATCGTGGTCGACGTGGTCTACATCGGCATGTATGCGGTGAAGTCGCTGCATGCGACGGCGGGCTTGTATCTGGTCTTCGTAGGCTTGGCCGCGATGGGCCTTCGTGCCTGGAAGAAGGAAGAAAACCGGGGTCAGAGTCGGGTTCTTACCCCAAGCCACTGACTCCCCGGATCGCCATTGCCCACTGAGCAAATCAGCCTCGTCTGCACAACGACAGCGAGGCTGACATGGCACGACAACCCAGAATCGATCTACCCGGCGTAGCCCAGCACGTCATCCAACGCGGCAACGACCGCCAGCCGTGTTTCTTCCGCGACATTGATCGCGTGCGCTATCTGCAAGACCTGCGCGAACTGACGCTAGCAGGACGCTGCCATGTGCACGCGTACGTACTGATGACCAACCACGTGCATCTATTGATCACGCCCGGCGTAACCGGGGCCATCAGCAAGGTGATGCAATCCCTTGGGCGGCGTTACGTTCGCTACATCAATGACGCTTACGGCCGAACCGGCACGCTATGGGAAGGCCGTTACAAGTCGCACCTCGTCGCTGATGACGACCATCTACTGCGTTGCTATCGCTACATCGAGCTCAACCCGGTTCGTGCGGGAATGGTTGCGCACGCGGCCGACTACCGCTGGTCGAGCTATCGCCGCAATGCCCTGGGCCAAGCTGATCCACTCGTTCGCCCGCACGATTGCTATCGCCGGTTAGGGATAACAGACACGGAACGGCTACCGGCGTATCGCGATTTGGTTCAACAAGCCTGCGAAGAAGATGCGGCACGTTTCAGCGATCATTTGCGGCATCAACATCCGATGGGGAATGACCGGTTTCGCGCAACCATCGAAGCGCAGTTGGGTCGCAAGCTCACGCCGGGAAAAGGTGGACGGCCCAAGAAGCGAAGGCCAGAGACTTAGAAACTCGACTCTGACCCCTGTCTTCAAGCCAATCGCCTCGCTGACCGACGCTTTCATAATCACAAAGAGGGACAGGACGAACCCGCTCCGAAGCTGGACCATGCCCCCTCCCTCCCTACAAACCGCAAATATCCCAACGCCATACTTCTCGCCGACGATCAAACACGACCTGGCGAATATCAGAGCTATTCCCATTACTCACGACACAGAAATACGCGCTATACCAACGGCGCACCATATCGCCATCTCGATCTGCGATTCCAGCCGCAATGTCAATCGAGTACTGCTTTCCAGGCAACAGGGAAGGAAATGGATTACCTCTCCCACCCAGATCATTCATACACTCTTTCGAAGACACCGTTGGAACCTCCCCATCGCCAGGAGGGTAGCTTTGCTGCCAGATGATTCGCTGAGCGCCGTCGATTCTCTGGTAGATCGACACATTGGTCACCGCGGGAGAAGTCTGTTTTAGTTCTGGCACGTCATTGGCCTTTACGCACAAAGACTCTCCGCTGCCAGTAACGACCGCCTTCTGGTACAGCTCCTTCGGTTGACCACATGCAGCCGTCGTCGAAATAGCGAACAGCGCCATCAACAAGAAATAACGCATATCACCTCCCGCTTTTTGCTGTGTTTGGCAAATTACTTACGCTACTGGGCGCTTCCAAGAAATCAGATAGCGTCGCTCGAATCATCCCTAAGAACAAAGGGTCAAACGAATAGCGCGCTTCATAGACGCTATCCTGCGCCAACCGAAATTCAGATAGAAAATAGTCAGCAATGATATTCCCTTGCGCCTCCATATTGTAATCGCATAATTTTTTATCTGGCGCCAGAGTATATTTATAACTCATATTTGGCCTAGGCCCTCTTACCAACTTAACGGGATAACCGAGCTGATACTGCCATACATGGGCCATTTCATGAATAAACCAAGCCTGAGTCTTGAAGTCCTCCAAGGAGTAGTCGTCCTTATACACCCCTTTTGGAAAATACATTTCACCATTCGGGGTCACCGCGGTCTCGCTGTCCTGAAGCCCAAAGAAAAGCCAATACCCATGGTTATGAACCTTAACCCTCGTATAGTCAATAGATTCGGCGAACACCAGCCTAGCCATCTCAATTTCATCATGAGTTAAATCACGCTCATGATGAGGTGCCTTCGCGACAACCACCGACGTTCCAAGGTAGCTACTAGTTGTAATCACTCCGTCCAGATCAAATATCTCGGCTTCGACGTCATCCTCTTGACCGGATACTAGGTCACCGCAACATCCCGCATTTTTCTCAAACTGCTTTAGTTCCACGCTTTTAATGGCAACCGGAGTAGCCGTCACCACGCGCTGCGTCAAGCCCTCATCGTCGGTCACACCTTCAATCACCTCGCCGTTCGCCAAGCGCAGAGCGTAACCTACCTTGCATAAACTGCCATTTGACTCTGTTACAAATCGAATCGCCTGATCATAACCGCCGCTGGATTTATTAATATTTGCAGATGCGGTCGCAGCAAGTGCGCCCAAGGCAGCGGCTGTGCTTGAGTTCGTGCCAGGCGAGCCTGCGCTATCCACATAAACATGATTCTGCCGAAAAGACATCAATCGGCACCCACAAGCGACTGCACCACCATTGATAGCCACCGGTTGGCCATCAATGATCATGGATGCATCGCCCTGTATGATCGGGAACACGCCCTTGTGCTGCGGGCAAGTGACCTTATCGTTCACCCGCGCGACTGGGATCCCATCTATATCCGTATGCGGCGAGCCGGTTATCACACGACCGCCGCCTGTAGTTGCGTCGCCAACAACAATCCAGTTCCTTGCCATATCTCTTACACTCCATATGTTTTCGGCTTCCCGCCAGTAACTAGATTACTGATATATCTTGATAGGTCGATCAGACTCAACCTAATTTCTTAGCGTGAACAGCACCGAGAGTCGCCCGTGCTGGCTGGGCACAGCTGACTAGCAATATCTAAGCCGCTGTGAATAGCAAAGGGCCAGGGTAGAAAACCTCTCTGGCTCATATTCTTCTCTAGTTAATTTCCACATCGACCTATCCCTGGCCGTATACCAACAACAGCAAAATTATCCGAAATGAGTCTCACCCAGTTAACCGGTACAAATAAGCCAATGCCAAGAAACTCGACTCTGACCCCTGTTTTCTCGCAGCCGCCGGCTGATGAGCAGGAACATCACCGTAAAGCTCAGCAGGTAGACACACAGCATGCCTACGAGAAGGGTGGCGATCATGGGGTGGTCGAGGTTGAAAGGCGCAGGTGCAGAACAACGCGGATGGCCGCCAGCATGGGCAGCGGAATCCGGAGCGGAGAAACCAAGTGGCGCGTATCGTACCCAATCACACCGTTAAACCGGCCCTCTCCGTAACGGAACATCGGAAACGCGAGAGATGGACCTGACTCTTACGATCATCCGGGTTGATGCAAGCACCCGAGTATCGTCGGATGCTTTCGCAGACATGGTGACCCGGCCTCGAGCCCGTACTAACTCAACCTACCCAACCGGAATATATCTCTCTCAAGTACCGCGAGCAGCGGACGTCCCATCGGCCACGCGCTTCCAAGAAAAGTGCGGCGACTTCCATTGTTGATCCAATGAGAGGATGCAACTCAGCATCCTCCTTTCCAACATCGCGCAATCCTACGAACTCATGAAATGCATGGTCCAAGTCGTTGGGCCCGTCGCCGTACTGAGTCCAATGCCGGCGGTGCAGCCCCGGCAGCAGCACTTGCTCGGGCACGAACAGCGCCCCGGGATCTAAACAAGACCGAATCGTCGCCTCCAACGCCCCGACATTGCCCAACAGCAAAGCGACGCCATGGGTCTTCCAATTCCCTGCATCGCGATACATGTACTCCAGCACCGAGTAACTCACGCTTTCTCTCATCCCATCAGCCACGAGAACCAACCAGCAGCGAGCCTGACCTGGACGCGTCCCACGCATTGAGATGGAAGATTCCAGTCAGCTCGCCTACCATCCCTCGAAAGGGGGAAAGTCTGAATGGCGAAAGCGATTTCTACCGCTATCCAAACGGCGAGCTGCATCCTTCGCACGGAGCGATATCGATGAGCTTCTGGTGGGTCAATCACAAGCAAACGCGTGCTCATGAGGTTCGCGGAGGCTATCTGTGGTCTCCGTACCGTAACGCGAATGGCGCTTTCAATCAGAGCTACGAGAACATGCGCCACGTGAAGGCTGGCGATATCGTGCTTTCCTACGGCTTCGGGCATATCGCGTATGTCGGTACGGTCACTGCTGCCGCGGTACCGGGACCAAAACCCGAAGAGTTTGGCAACGTAGGCGACAACTGGTCCGACGATGGCTGGCTAGTTGACGTGTACTTCGAGCAAGTGGCTCAGCCCTTGCGTCCTGTCGATCACCTGCAGCAAATAGCTCCACTGTTACCAGACAAGCATTCCCCAATCCAGAAAGCCACAGGGCATGGCAACCAAGGCTGCTACCTGGCCGCGATCAGCGATGCGTTGGGCCATCTTCTCCTCGCGCTTCTTAAGATCGATCCGAAGCCTTGGCTCCATCATCTCGTAAGCGAGCATGTGCCCGCACCAGAGCTCCTAGAAGATTTGCACGTGATCGAGCGTGATCCAAACGTCCCTGAGACACAGCGCCTGCACCTGGCCAAAGCACGCGTTGGCCAAGGCTTGTACCGAAAGCGTGTGATGCTTTTGGAGTCCGCTTGCCGCGTAACAGGCGTGGAAGATAGCCGGGTACTCATTGCGAGTCATATCAAGCCGTGGCGTGCGTCTAGCAACATCGAACGCCTCGATGGTCACAACGGCATTTTGCTGTCACCGCATGTGGACACTTTGTTCGACGACCACCTTATGACATTTGAAGACAACGGACGCATGCATTTTCACCGCTCACTTTCCCCTGAGGTCCTGGAGCGCTGGGGCATTAATCCGCACAAGAAGACTGATCAGTTCAGACCCGAACAAAAGTTCTTTCTTGGTCACCACCGTGCGATCTTCGGCGCAAAGATTGCTTAGCGAACCAACCTCAGCATCCCGAAAATCTTGCGCGGCGGCAATATTGAGAAAAATCACACAACCAAGATCACCATTGCATCTCTACGACGTAGTCTGGCCAAAATTTGGCATCCATAGAAAGAGGACAAGGAAATCCCATGGCATTCAAGCGCGTAACAAAGATTCCTCAGGCAACCAGCAGCCCTGAAAATCTAATATTCGACTTACCTAGACGAAAGATCCCGGGTGTACTCACGCATCAGTCTGAAGTAATGAGGGCTTATTATGAGACGTCAACTGAGAAGTCTGACGTCGCGCTACAGTTACCAACCGGGAGCGGAAAGACGCTAGTTGGAGCACTAATAGCCGAATGGATTCGCAGAAAGAAGGGAGAACGTGTTGTCTACTTAACCCCAACAAAGCAGCTTGTCAATCAAGTGGTAACTCAATGCGAGTCGCGATACGGTATTCAGGCAAATGGTTTCACGGGAGCAAAATCCGACTATTCACCCTCCAGTCGCTCCGAGTACAAAACCGCAGAAAAGATTGCCATTACCAACTACAGCAGCCTGTTCAACACTAATCCATTCTTCTGCGATGCGGATGTAATCATCATTGATGACTCACATGCTGCGGAAAACTATATTGCAAGCATGTGGTCCGTCTCACTATTAAAAGTTGATCACGATCACACGGCTTGTTTCAACTCCATTGTCAGCGCACTAAAACCGCATCTCGACGATGCCAGCAACTACAAACTTCGATCAAGTAGGGACGAAAATAATGGATGGATCGACAAAGTTCCCACCCCTTCTTTTATAAAATCTATAAACGAGATTCGCTCAATAATTGACGAGCACGCAACAACCGTAAAAAGCATTCGATACCCATGGTCCCTCATTCGAAGTAACCTCCATGCATGCCATCTATATTTAAACGAAAGCGAAATACTGATTCGACCATTGATACCACCCACATGGACTCACGAAGCATTCACCAATGCTCGCCAACGAATCTACATGTCTGCGACGCTTGGAAAAGGCGGTGATCTAGAGCGCCTATTTGGACGAAAGAAAATTCATCGCATATCGACACCAACAGGATGGGACAAACAAGGGGTTGGTCGCAGACTGTTCCTATTTCCTGGCATGAGCCTTGATGACAAAGAAGCAAGCAATCTTCGTTTGAGCATGATGCAGAGAGCTGGCAGAAGCCTCGTGCTAGTACCTAGCACAACAAACGGAGAAAGCATCCGAACTGAAATTGAAAGCAAAATTAGCTTTCGCACTTTGGATGCGGTCGATATCGAAGTCACAAAAGATCCATTCCTGAAAGAAAATCATGCTGTGGCAATCGTTGCAAATCGATATGACGGAATTGACTTTCCAGGGGACGAATGTCGTGTCACGTTTGTGGAGGGCCTTCCCACCGCAACGAACATGCAGGAAAAGTTTTTGATGTCCCGCATGGCCGCCAATGTTCTATTCAACGAAAGAGTACAAACGCGTGTCCTTCAAGCCATTGGACGATGCACAAGGTCACTCGAGGATTATTCCGCAGTTATTGTCAACGGCCTGGACCTTCAGGATTACCTTACTGACAAAAAACGCCGATCATATCTACACCCTGAGATCCAAGCAGAGCTCCAGTTTGGCATAGAGCAATCCATGGCCGCCAAGCCCAAAGACTTCCTGGATAATTTGAATATCTTTCTGGCGAACGATGAGGAATGGGAGTCTGCAAACCAAGACATATTGGATCTGAGAGACAGCTACACTCAAGATAACTTCCCTGCGATCACGGCACTTGAGTCAGCCGTACCCCATGAAATTGATTTCCAAAAAAGCATTTGGCAGGGCGATTTCGTTGATGCAATGGATGCGGCATCACGCGTACTAGGTCTGGTCGGTGGCGAGCACCTCAGGGGATATAGGGCACTTTGGAACTATCTTGCGGGTTCCGCGGCGAACCAAGCCTACCTGAACGGCCAGCTCGCAACGAATGAACGTTCAGACAAATACTTTACAGATGCCAAGAATGCAGCAGTAGGGCTACTTTGGCTAGTTCGACTCGCGACAGAGAAGGACAGCGCATCTGACAAGAATCCTGATCCAGAAGACATCATTCGAATGGAGCAGATTGAGAACATTGAGAACGTTTTCGAGAGGTACGGAACCACTCACGACAGAAGGTATGCTGCCCAGGAAAAGTTCATTCTGGAAGGTATAAACAGCATAGATCTATTTGAAACAGCGCACGTTCACCTCGGGGAGTTTCTCGGTTTCAATTCCAACAAGCGAGAGGCTGATGGCTCCCCAGATCCTTGGTGGAAAGTTGGAGAAATTTGCTTCGTCTTTGAAGACCACGCAGGGGCAAAACCAGATTCGCAACTGAGCGTTGAAAAGGCGAGACAGGCTGCAGATCACCCGCGCTGGATGAGATTGAATGTTGATAACATTAAAAGCTCGCTTATCTACCCAATATTGGTGTCACCCACCTCAAGAGCGTCCATCGGGGCGGAACCGCATCTAAAAGAGGTGTTCCTATGGCCCCTCGATGATTTTCGTCAATGGGCCACACAGGCACTTTCAACCATTAGGGAGATTCGAAAGACCTTTTCCTCCCCTGGCGACATTGCCTGGCGCGCGGAAGCAATATCAAAACTCAGAATGTCGGGACTTGATGCGCCGTCGATCAGACGCGACAGAACAGCAAGCTGCGCTGCCGACAGATTCACCTTCACAGGCTCCTAGATAATCACCAAACTTGATTAATAGGACCATATTGACTCCCCGTAGTCCAATGCTAGGCTGAAACAGAAATTTCCGGTTCGCGGTACCGGCACACTTGGCGGGCATCAGCCCGCCGAGGCTGTCGCGAGCATCTTGGCATTATAATCCGCCAGCCTCTGCCCTTGCCGTTCGCGTATTTCTCCGAGATTGCTGAGAACGTGCAGATTCTGTATGCCGCGTCGATAGCTGTGACACCTCTCCAACATTGCCTCATGCCCGTACCAACAACGAAAACTGGCGACGTAATTAGAGCGAAGAACGCCCCAAAGAGCACGCCACTGGATCACGTATTTCCAGTGCGCCGTTCAGCTAGCGACGAAGAAATACAGGATCAGAATAAAACTGCAAGGCCGACCACTACTCGGAAAGTGGAGGTGGGTGGGGGGGGGGGGGGATCGACCTCACCAGAATTTCTGTATCTATTTTCCGCGAAGCCTCAGCCTCTCTTCTGGTTCAGCATCCTGCCTCCACAAGTCCTTTATTAACGCGATCTCAGCATGAGACAGCAACTCCCTGCCAACCGCCTCCTCCAGCAATTGAATCTCCTTGAATATTATCTTCCGTCCCTCCACAGTGAATGGACCGAGGCCGACGGCACCGTTTCTCCTGACCGGCCAGCGAAAACTTGCTTGCGCTCTAAATAGCTGCAACCAGTCTCTGAAATCTAGATATGGCTGTAACCAGGCCTTTCCGTTCTTGACCATATTTTCGGTCGATTTATCCCGCCTAACAACGGTACAGGTCCAACACCCGAATCTTCCAGACGCGCACGGGGGAGCGAGTGGCGACTTGACCATTGGACATTCTTCGGTCGCGCCCCTATAGAGCTCCTCTAACGCGATTGAGTCAATCGATGAAGGAAGATCAATGAGTTGTGCCGCAGCCCAGACCATTTCAAGATTGAAATCCAGCACCGGCAGGAGGAGATCACGCTGAGCACCTTCGCGTTGAACCTGCCATATAGCCTCCTCACCTCCTCCCTTCGCCAAAGATCTGTCTCGCTGGCGACTTTCGCCATAGCGTAGACCAAGGACTACCGCAGCGTCACCTGGCGATGCCTTAATAAAGCGCTGAACTGGAAGCACCCTAAGACCTTTCGTGCACCAGCGGAATCGATTAGTTGGAGGTGCATATCCACGACCAACTACCCTAGCAAAGAATCCCTCTTTCAGCGGAGCCTTGAGAATTTCGATTCGCAAATTTGGAAAGATTACAGGAAGCTCCCTCTGCATTCCTTCCAGTGTTCGCTTTGCAAAGAAATCGAGCTCCGGATTCTCAACCCCGGTATCACAATAAATAACCGTAATACAATCATCTTCGCAACCAGACTCCCTAGATGCCGCGAGAAATACCTTCAAGGCAGCTGTCGAATCCTTCCCCCCCGAATATCCAATTATCCATGATCGATCTCTATTTTTCTTGATCTCTATCGCACACCTTGAAATCGCGTTACTGATCACTAGCCCTCTCCGGATCGGACATTCTCAACTTAACTTTTTTGACTAGATCAGGAAGGAATCGCCGAGCTATCACATTAATTTGCCCATCTACAAGCTCAAGATGTCGCGCGATTGATTTACGCCATAGCAGATAGCAAAGTACAACTGCAGCTGATGAGACATGCAGGACCAGCCCTCCCTTTCCGCCGAGCACAAGCCCCCCTCCTATAATCGATGCGGCTAGCGAAATCCAGATGCCGCAGTGCGTGCTCGTCACAAGAAGGCCGTTAAAGAATATCCCCTTACTCTTTATCTCGAGAGAATTGTCAGAGTCGACTAGCGCATAAAAATGAGGAGAGATTTCACTCCACGACCTACCGCGTAGTTCCGGGGCAGCTGAGATTAGACGATCTCTAATTCGATCATTTACGCCTCTAAATGCCCCCTCAGAAGCCCATTTACCCATCAATAGACCGTAAAGCCCCCCTACTATGTATCCACACAGGAGAAGCTTAGAAGCATCCATCTCCCAGAAACTGAACCTGCAATCCAATGCGAATTTGCACGTCAGATCAAAGTAAGCCAGGACCATTAGTCCTGGCGCCAGTGCTCGAAGTGATCTCAAGAGTGCGTATTCCATGATGCCCTCTACCTGTTTTCTATGAGGTACAGTCTAATCCGCAGCAGTCACGCGGGAAGCGACTTTTATGAGGCTTGGCAATACCACGACATACGGCAACGAAAAGGGCGGCCGATGGCCGCCCTTTTCCACGTCAATTAATTGACCAAATCAAACCCCAACAGGATTACTCTTCTCCGGATCAATCCCATACTGCTTGATAGCCCGGGCAACATCCTTCGCCGTCATCTTCCCGTCCTTCGCCAGCGCTGCGATTGCGGCATGCGCGATGTAATAACGGTCAACCTCGAAGAAGCGACGCAGGTTGGCGCGGGTGTCCGAGCGGCCGAAGCCATCGGTGCCCAATACCGAGTACGTGCCCGGCACGAACGCACGGATCTGGTCGGTGTAGGCGCGCACGTAATCCGTTGCGGCGATGACCGGGCCCTGGCGGCCTTCCAGCAGCTGGGTGACGTACGGCTTGCGCTGTTCGGCTTCCGGGTGCAGGCGATTCCAACGCTCGGCGTCGAAACCATCGCGACGCAGTTCGTTGAAGCTCGGGCAGCTCCAGATGTCGGCGGTGACGCCGAAATCCTTGTCCAGCAGTTCGGCCGCTGCAATGGCCTCGCGCAGGATGGTGCCGCTGCCCAGCAGCTGCACGCGCAGCTCGCCCTTCTTCGGCTTGCCGGCGTCGGTGAGCAGATACATGCCCTTGATGATGCCTTCGGCTGCGCCTGCCGGCATGGCCGGGTGGGCGTAGTTCTCGTTCATCAGGGTGATGTAGTAGTACTCGTCGATCTGGTCTTCCATCATGGCCTTGGTGCCGTGCTGGAGGATCACAGTGACTTCGTAGCCGAAGGTCGGGTCGTAGCTGCGCACGTTCGGGATGCCGCCAGCGACGATGTGGCTGAAGCCGTCTTCGTGCTGCAGGCCTTCGCCGTTGAGCGTGGTGCGGCCGGCGGTGCCGCCGAGCAGGAAGCCGCGGGTACGCATGTCCGCTGCCTGCCAGGCGATGTCACCGATGCGCTGGAAGCCGAACATCGAGTAGTAGATGTAGAACGGCAGCATCGGCACATTGCTGACCGAATAGCTGGTACCGGCCGCCATCCACGAGGACATGGCACCCGGCTCGCTGATGCCCTGCTGCAGCACCTGGCCGCTCTGGTCTTCGCGGTAGTACATCAGCTGGTCGGCATCGACCGGCTTGTACTTCTGGCCGTACGGGGCGTAGATGCCGATCTGGCGGAACAGGCCTTCCATGCCGAAGGTGCGCGCTTCGTCGGCGACGATCGGCACCAGGCGCGGGCCCAGCTCCTTGTCACGCAGGCTGATGTTCAGCGTCTGCACGAAGGCCATGGTGGTGGAGTACGTACGCTCGCCCGATTCCTTGAGCAGACGCTCGTAGGTTTCCAGCTTCGGTGCGATGAAGGACTTGTCGGCCTTCTGGCGACGCTGCGGCAGGTAGCCACCCAGCGAAGCGCGACGCTCCTGCAGGTACTTCACTTCCGGCGAATCCGGGCCCGGGTGGTAGAACGGCACCTGACCGTCCTTGAGCTGCTCGTCGGTGACCGGGATGTTGAAGCGGTCGCGGAAATGGCGGACCGACTCGTCGTCCAGCTTCTTGGTCTGGTGGGTCGGGTTCAGTGCCTCACCGGCGCTGCCCATGCCGTAGCCCTTGACCGTCTTGGCCAGGATCACGGTCGGCATGCCCTTGGTGTTCACGGCCTGGTGGTAGGCGGCGTACACCTTGTGCGGATCGTGGCCACCACGGTTAAGGCGCCAGATGTCGTCGTCGGACAGGCCGGCGACCATCGCAGCGGTTTCCGGGTACTTGCCGAAGAAATGCTCGCGCGTATACGCGCCGCCGAAGGCCTTGCAGTTCTGGTATTCGCCGTCGACGGTTTCCATCATCAGCTTCTTCAGGACGCCGTTGGTGTCCTTGGCCAGCAGGGCATCCCAGTAACCGCCCCACAGCAGCTTGATGACATTCCAGCCGCCACCACGGAACACGCCTTCCAGTTCCTGGATGATCTTGCCGTTGCCGCGCACCGGGCCGTCCAGGCGCTGCAGGTTGCAGTTGACCACGAAGATCAGGTTGTCCAGGCCTTCGCGGCCGGCCAGCGCGATGGCGCCGAGGGTTTCCGGCTCGTCCGACTCGCCGTCACCGATGAAGCACCACACCTTGCGGTCGGACTTCTCGATCAAGCCACGGTTTTCCAGGTAACGCAGGAACTGCGCCTGGTAGATGGCGGCCAGCGGGCCCAGGCCCATCGACACGGTCGGGGTCTGCCAGTAATCGGGCATCAGCCACGGGTGCGGATACGACGACAGACCGCCGCCGTCCACTTCCATGCGGAACTTGTCCAGCTGCTGCTCGTCGATGCGGCCTTCCAGGAAGGAACGCGCATAGATGCCCGGGGCGCTGTGGCCCTGGATGAAGAGCAGGTCGCCCGGATGGGTGTCGCTCGGGGCGCGCCAGAAGTGGTTGAAGCCCACGTCGTACAGCGTTGCGCCAGAGGCGAACGAAGCGATGTGGCCGCCCAGGTCACCCGGCTTGCGGTTGGCACGCACCACGGTCGCCATCGCGTTCCAGCGGATGATCGAGCGGATGCGCCATTCCAGCTCGGCGTTGCCGGGGCTCTTGGCCTCCAGCTGCGGCTCGATGGTATTGACGTATTCGGTGGTGGGCGAGAACGGCAGAAACGCGCCCGAACGACGGGTCAGTTCAACCATGCCTTCCAGCAACTGATGTGCGCGCTCGGGGCCCTCGACATCGATAACGGCCTTCAACGACTCGATCCACTCCTGGGTTTCCAGGGGGTTCGGGTCGTTGTTCAGCACTTCATTCAACCAGTTCATTGGCGCTCCCAGTTACTGCACGCACGCGCGCGCTTGTCGTTATTTTGAGCCGCAAAGTGTAGCGCACCCGGCCCCTTGCAAAGCTGGCTACGCATACGTATGGAGGCTTAAAAGCCAGTGTCTGCAAGACAGTTGCGACAAGCCTTGCGCGGCAATCAGGACATTGCGGGACAGTCCGTATCGCATTTCGACCAATGACAGCCTGCCTTGCCTTGATGACCGGCCAGCGACGCCCTCGCTGCGGGCGCAGATCCGGCGGGGAGCAGTGCCGGTTGTGGAATCTGAACGAATTGGGTGTCCAGCAGAACTGACCATTGGCAATCCCAGAGTTTTAGATATATCTTTTTTCACCACGAATCGATATATCTAAAAGCCATGAAGAGCCATCACTTCTCCCATCTGCACCACATCCCGCCCTCAGCCCAGCCGCTGGGCGGCCGCCACTTCCATCGCGGCCACCACGGCAGCGCAGAGGCCGGTGCCGAAAACCTTCACCCGCCGCATCGCGGCCCGTACGGCCGTGCCCATGGCAGCCACAAAGGACATGAAGGCCCGCACCATCGCGGCCCGCGCATGCATGCCGGACACAGTGGACCAGGTGGCTTCGGCCCGCACGGTGGTCACGGGCACGGCGGCCATGGCGAACATGGCCACGGCGGTCATCCGGGTCACCGCGGTGGTGGCGGCCGGGGGCGCGGCGGTGACGGCGGCTCGCGCCGCCCGCTGGAACGCGGCGACCTGCGCCTGCTGCTGCTGGCGCTGATCGAACAACAGCCGCGCCATGGCTACGAACTGATCCAGCTGATCGGCGAGCTGTTTGAGGGTGCCTACGTGCCCAGCCCCGGCGTGGTCTACCCGACCCTGTCGCTGCTGGAAGACATGGGCCTGATCGCCGCCGAGGAAGAAGGTGGCCGCAAGCGCTACGCCATCACCGACGCCGGCCGCGAGCAGGCCAACACCGACCGCGCCACCATCGAAGCTGCGCAGGAGCGCACCCGCGACAGCGCGCGGCGCGTACGCAAGGCGGCAATCCCGGCGCCGGTGCGCGAGGCCATGGAACAGCTCAAAGGCACGCTGGTCCGCCGCCAGCACAGCTGGACCGAGGAAGAAGCCGCGCGCGTGGCGCAACTCATCGCGCAGGCCGTTGCCGGGATCGATCCTGACAACACACCGGCCTGAGCCGGCCAGCCGCAAACACCATCGGGGCCGTTGGCTCCGGTGGTCACTCATACAACCGCACTGCCCAGGATTGCCGATGCCCTCGCACGAAACCCAATTGATCCGCCTCACGCTCCGCTTCCGCCAGTTGCAGGTACTGCGCAGCGAGCGGCTGACTCCGAACATGCAGCGCATCGTGGTTGGTGGCGATGCGCTGGAAGGCTTCGACAGCCGCTCGCCGGATGACCACGTCAAGCTGTTTTTCCCCAATGCCGAAGGCGCGTTCGTGCTGCCGGAACTGACCGAACACGGCCCGCGCTACCCGGAAGGCCTGGCGCCCTCGCCTGCCCGCGACTACACCCCGCGTCATTACGACGCTGCTGCCGGCGAACTGGTGCTGGACTTCGTGCTGCACGGCGACGGCCCGGCCACCAGTTGGGCGGCCAATGCCAAAGAGGGTGATGCGTTGGTGGTGGCCGGCCCGCGTGGCTCGCATGTGGTGGCCGATGATTTCGACGTCTACGTGCTGATTGGCGATGAAACCGCATTGCCTGCCATTGCCCGCAGGCTTGAGGAACTGCCGGAAGGCGCGGTGGCCGAAGTATTCATCGAAATTCCCGAGGAAGGCGACCGTCAGCCGCTGGAAAGCGCGGCGCAGGTGACGGTGTCGTGGTTCGAGCGCAATGGCTTTGATGCGGCGAGCAGCACGTTATTGGAAGACGCGCTGGTGGACTTCGAACAACCCGATGGCGATGCGCACTACTGGATTGCCACCGAATCGCACCGCGCGCGCATGATGCGCAAGTTCGTTGAAGGCCATTTGCAGGTGCCGAAGGAGTGGATCCGCGCCACCGGTTACTGGAAGGCGGACCCGAACGAGGTGGAATAGCGCATTCGTTGTGCGTTTCCGGAGGTGGTGACGGAACGCTGGTGACATCACCGGCCGATGTGTGATTGCCGGGGTTGCGCTGCATCGCAGCCTTCGGCGCTGCGGTAATGAAATTTGAACGGCCCGCGATTGTGCGGGCCGTTTTTTTATGCGGCGTTGTGATCAGCGCGGGCGGTCGTCGTGCATTGGCGATGCAAGGCTTCATTCGTGGGCGTGCAATGCCGGTTGGCTGTGCGGCCTGACGAGCCATCCGCTTCGCGGCCAAGACCGCTCCTACGAAGGGCCGTACTGACAACGTCGGCGTGGCCTTGGCTGCGAAGCCAGTACTGGCCCGGCCGCACAGGAAATGCAATTGCGCACCACATGTACAGCGGCCACATGATCCGTTTGGCGACTGACACCACGCCGACAGGCCTGGCGTTATGCTCTGCCCCCGCCAACCCCGGCTGTCTGCGATGCAATCTTCCATGAGCCACTTCAATGTCCGCACGCTGTGCCTTGTTGCCACTGCTTCCCTGGCCGCCCTCGGCCTGAGTGGCTGCCTGACCACCCCCGGCCCGACCACTCCGGGCGACGGCCGCTGCAACGATACGCAGCTGCAATGGGCCATAGGCAAGGTCAACGACGAGCCCACCGTGCGCAAGCTCAAGCAGGAAAGCGGCGCGGGCCTGCTGAACCCGATCGGCCCCGCCACCATCGTCTCGCGCGACCACCGCGAAGACCGTCTGCGTGTGTTCGTGGATGCCAACAATGTGATCACTGCGGTGCGCTGCGAATAAGGCATTGGCTTCTGTGGGGTGAGTTGGCTCACGGCTTGCCCTCACCCCAACCCCTCTCCCAAAGGGAGAGGGGCTTTAGCAAGGCCTGGCGTTTCCTTCTCCCTTGCGGAAACGCTTGAGCGCGGCATCGCCCTCCCTTCTCCCGTTGGGAGAAGGTGCCCGCAGGGCGGATGAGGGTCCGGGCGAAGCCTGCTGCATCTCTGCAAACCAGAGCTTTGCACCGGCCCTCACCCCTCTCCCGAAGAGAGGGGCTCTTGCAAAGCGAAGCGCTTTGAACACAACACGACAAAGGCCCGCCATTTCTGGCGGGCCTTTGTTTTTTTACTGCCAATGCGCCGTTGCCGGCGCGGCTCGATTACTCGGCCTTGGCTTCGCCTTCAGCCTTCGGCACCAGGGCTTCGGTGGTGATGCGCACCTTGACGTCGTCGCCGACGTTCGGAACGTAGGCGCCCATGCCGAAATCGCTGCGCTTCAGCGTGGTGGTGGCGTCGAAGCCGACGGCCGGCACCTTGGCCATCGGGTGCTCGCCGGCACCGTTGACGGTCACGTCCAGCACGACCGGCTTGGTCACGCCCTTGACGGTCAGATCGCCGGTCACGGTCAGCTTGTTGGTGCCGGCCGCTTCCACCTTGGTGCTCTTGAAGGTGGCGGTCGGGAATTTGGCGGCGTCGAAGAAATCGGCGCTGTTGAGGTGCTCGTCGAACTTGGCGGTGAAGCTGTTCAGGCCCGACAGCGGCAGGGTCACTTCCACGGTCGACTTGGTCACGTCGGCGGCGTCGTACACCAGGGTGCCATCGACATTGCCGAAGTGCGCGGTCGGGTTGGAGAAGCCCAGGTGGTTCCACTGCACCAGCACGTCGGTGTGGGTCGGGTCGAGCTTGTAGGTGCCGGCGGCAACCTGGATGGCAGCGGCTTCCGGAGCAGCCGGGGCAGCGGCAGCGGCGTCGGCCGGAGCAGCGGTTTCAGCCGGGGCAGCGGCCGGAGCGGCAGCCTGGTCGGCCGGCTTGGAGCAGGCGGTGATAGCGGCGGCCAGCGCCAGCGGGAGCAGCAGCTTGGACAGATTGGACATGGGACTCTCCTTGAGGATTGAGATAGGGAAGGCAGGCAGTTTCAACAAACCCGGCGTTGCCCGATGTGAGGGACGTCGCCGGCGGTGCACTTACTCGATACGCGCGGCTTCGTCGAAAGACAGACGCGGCAGGCGCGGGAAAACACCGGCGGGATCGCCATAGCCCAGATTGACGAGGAAATTGGACTTGACGGCGGTGCCGGCGAAGAACGCTTCATCCACCTTGGCCGCGTCGAAACCGGACATGGGGCCGGCATCCAGGCCCAGCGTGCGCGCGGCCAGGATCAGGTAGGCGCCCTGCAGGGTGCCGTTGCGGAAGGCTGCCTCGTGGCGGCCTTCGCGCGGGCCGTCGAACCAGGACTTGGCATCGGCGTGCGGGAACAGGTACGGCAGCTTCTCGTGGAAATCCTGGTCGAAACCGATGATCACCGTGACCGGCGCGGCCAGGGTCTTGGCCAGGTTGCCCTCGGACAGGGCCGGTGCCAGCTTCTGCTTGGCTTCGGCCGATTTGACGAACACGAAGCGGGCCGGACTCGAGTTGGCCGAGGTCGGCGCCCATTTCAGCAGGTCATACAGGGCACGCAACTGGCTGTCCTCGACCGGACGGTCCTGGAACGCGTTCTGGGTGCGGGCGGTGCGGAACAGCTGGTCAAGCGCGGCATCGGTGAAGATGTCGGACATGGAAACTCCGTGGTGAATTGGCTACGGTCGTGGCATTACGCGGGAAAGCCCCGGACAATGACAAAGCCGACGAGAGGGCGCAGTGTAGAGCCCATCGACTATTGCAACATCGGGCCTTACTGAAACGAATTAATGCCATACGCGAAACGATCGATGCTCCCATGGACCATCACCGACGGCCGCGCAGGCAATGTGCGCCAGGCCGTGGCCTTGGCTTCGGCGCTGCAACTGGGTGGCCAACAGCGCCTGCAACTGCATCCGCGCGCCCCCTGGCGCTGGCTCACGCCGCGTTTGTTGCCGGGCGCGGCGCAGGGCTTCGGCCCGGCCTTCGCACAACTGACCGAACGTATGCCAGGGCTTGCCATCGGTTGCGGACGCCAGGCTGCCGGGGCGCTGCGGGTGTTGCGCCAGCACGGCACCCGCACGGTGCAGATCCTCGACCCGCGCATCGACGCCCGCCATTGGGACCTGCTGGTGGTGCCCGACCACGACCACCTGCGCGGCGACAACGTCCTCACCCTGCTGGGCAGCCTGAATCCGGTCGACGACGACTGGCTGGCCTGGGGCCGTGCTGCCTTCTCCAGTTTTGAACAGTTGCCGGGGCCGCGCACCGCGCTGCTGATCGGCGGCCCCACCGACCATGCGCCATGGCAGGAACAGGACGTCCAGCCGCTGTTGCAGCAACTGGCCGCCCGCATCCGCGCCGACGGCGGCAGCGTGCTGGCCACCACCTCCCGGCGCACACCGCGTGCGGTCACCCAGGCCCTGCTGCGCGCCTTTGATGATGTGCCGGGGGTGATCTGGAGCGATGGCGGTGACGGTTCCAATCCCTACGCCGGCCTGCTCGGCTGGGCCGACCGCATCATCTGCACGCCCGACTCGGTGAACCTGCTGTCCGAAGCCTGTGCAACGCGGGTGCCGGTCGGCGTGCTGTTGGGCCAGCGTGCGCAGGCGCGGATGGCGCACTTCCAGCAGTCGTTGCGCGAGCGTGGCCGGCTGCTGGACGGGCTGGCGGCGCTGGATGCCGATCCGCAACAGCGGATCGAGCCATTGCGCGAAACCACGCGCATCGCAGCCGAAGTGAAGTTGCGGCTGGGGGTGTGAACAGCCGTTGCTGGAGCGGCCTTGTCCGCGAAGCCACTGCGGCAACCGCCATCACAACGCCCGCAATAGCGAAAGACGTTGGTATCGGATGCATTTCCGGCTTCGCGGCCAAGGCCGCTCCTGCAGCAGCCCAGACCACCGCCGTCTAACGAATCTTTTTCAATCCCCATGCAAGGATGCGCGCCGATGAAACACCACACCGCACTGATGCTTGCCGCTTCAATGGCATTGGCACTGCCCGCCTTCGCGCAGCCCACCTGCGCGCCGCGTTACCCGCCGCCGACCACCATTGCCGCCATGTTCGACATGGCTGCCGTCACCAGCGATACGCTCGACGCGCTGGCCGGTGTGGACGTGGCCATTGCCGCGCGCGGTGGCCAGGACCTTAGCAAGTACGGGCTGCGCCACAGTCACCTTGCCTTCCTGGTCCGCAATGACAACGGCAGCTGGGACGTGGTGCACCTGCTCAATCGCTGCAAGAGCGACACCTCCAATCTGTACCGCGAAGGCCTGGTCAACCTGGTGGGCGAAAGTTCGATCACCACCGACCTGCGCGTGGGCATTCCCACGCCGGCCGTACGCGAAGCACTGAAGGCACTGCTCGGCGGTGCAGCGCCGCAGGCGCGTGTGCTGCACGAGCCGCGCTACAGCATGCTCGCCTACCCGGGCAGCACCGAATTCCAGAATTCCAACCAATGGATTCTGGAAGTCGCGGCGGCGGCGATGGCGCGCTCGGCCGATGGCACCACGCTGGCAGATCGCAAAGCCGTGCTGGATTGGCTCAAGCACAACGGCTACACGCCCACCCGCATGCACATCGGCATCGGCAAGCGCCTGGGTGCACGCTTCTTCGCCGACAACGTGGCCGTCACCGATCATCCGGCCAGCGAGCGCATTTCCGGCAACTACTCGGTGGTGACGGTGGAATCGGTGTTCGATTTCCTACATCGCAGTGGCGCGCTGGAGCGCGAGTTGTCGATTCCACATCAAGTCCCGGTACCGGCCATTGTCGGCGCCGTATCAACAGCACAACCCAAGGAGTCCACTCCATGAAGCATCTGATCAAGAACGGCGTACTTGCCCTGGCCGTGGTTGCGGGCCTGGGCACCGCCATCGCTCCGGCGCATGCCGGAGATGGGATGGATCTCAATGCGTCCGAGGCGTCGGTGCTGATTACCGGTTTCAGCGCGGTGATGGTGGTGTCCGGCCCGGTGTTCCTGTCGGCAGCCGGCGTGGGCAAGGTGACGGACATGTCCAGGGAGTCGCAGGAAAAGCGTCAGGACAAGCGCCGCATCAGCGCCGGGCCGCTGCCGGACATGAAGGTGAAGGCGATCGACCAGACCGCCGATGGTGGCCGCAGCGTGGCGCTGGAAGATCCGGCCAATGCCGAGAACACCGCGCAGCTGCACTGGCCGCAGCGCGAAGACAATCCGGCGGCGAATTTCGTGGTGGGCCAGACGGTTGCGTTCACCGCCAGCCCCAAGGGCGCCGGCTGGATGTTGCGCGCCGAGGACGGTGCGGTGCTGACCTTCGTGCCGACGATTGAAGCAGCCGACGAGAGCCGTACGCAGACGCTTTGATGGGGGCTGCGTGGGTTTGGATGTAGCCCGGCGTAATGATGTTGAAAATGCTGGGTCCTTCGTTTCATCGCGAAGATCACCCCTCCCCAACCCTCCCCTCCGCCTGCGGCGCAAGGGAGGGAGCAGAAGCGGCCATGTCGCGATCTGGCGGAGCCCAAGGATCCGCCCCCCCCTACGGACTCCGCTCCCTCCCTTTGGCGGAGCCAAGGGGAGGGTTGGGGAGGGGTTGCTTCTGAGCAAATCGGGTAATCCTCGGGGAATTCCAGAGATGCCCCGCCCGCCTTTACATGGCGGCCAGCTGCCGGCAGGTACAATTGCCGCTCTGCCCTGCTGCCCGTTCGGGCGCAGCGGCCTTCCTCCCTTTATTGATGCGGCACCTCGCGGTGCTGCCCGTCGTCCATGTCCTCGCATCCGTCCATCCGCTTCGCTCCACTGACCCCTACCTCGATGCTGCTGGCCGTGCTGGCGATGGGCGCCGTGGTACTGGCCTCCAATGTGCTGGTCCAGTACCCGATCAACGATTGGCTGACCTGGGGTGCCTTCAGCTACCCGGTCGCGTTCCTGGTCAGCAATCTGATCAACCGCCGCTTCGGCCCGCAGGCCGCGCGGCGCGTGGCATGGGCCGGCTTCGCGCTGGCGGTGGTGCTGTCGATCTGGATTGCCACCCCGCGCATCGCGGTGGCCTCGTGCTCGGCGTTCATCGTGGCGCAGCTGCTGGACATCACCGTCTTCGACCGGCTGCGCGCCGGCAACTGGTGGCGCGCGCCGATGGTGGCCACCACCTGCAGCGCCACCGTGGATACGGCCATCTTCTGGAGCATCGCCTTTGCCGGCGCCAACCTGCCGTGGATCAGCTGGGCGCTGGGCGACCTGGCAGTGAAGCTGGCCATTGGCGTGTGCCTGCTGGCACCGTTCCGTGCGTTGCTGTGGAAGATGGCTCCGGCGCGGCAGTAATCCGCCGCGCGTGGAACGACACGCGCTCCACAACAGGCTCGCGACTTTCCGCTGCTAGCTTCTGCTTCCCGCCTCGAATGGCAGCCCCTTGGCGATCGCCGCTGCGGTGATCGCCGCGCATGCCGCTTCGATTTCCGGCGTGGGTGCGGCCAGACGCGGACGCCGGTCCAGGGTGCAGGACAGGCCCACATCCAGCAGCGTTGCATGCGCCTCGTGCAAGGCCACGGCGGTATCGCCCGGCAGCCAGTCAATCGCCGCCAGGGCGTCGATCAAACGCGGGGTTTCGCGCGGTTCGCACAGGGCCGGATGCGTGGCTGCCTGTGCCAGCACGCCGGTCTGCAACACGAACTCCAGGTCGACCAGGCCACCGGCGCCCTGCTTGAGGTCCATGCGCCCGGCATCGCTGCGGTCCAGCTCGCTGCGCATGCGCCCACGCATCTTCAGCACGTCGCCGAACAAGGTCTCGGAATCGCGCGCATGCCCCAAGGTAGCCGCGCGTACCTGCTCGAAATCGGCCAGCAGCAGCGCATCGCCGGCCACGCCGCGCGCGCGCACCAGCGCCTGGTGTTCCCAGGTCCAGGCACGCTCGCGCTGGTACTCGGTGTAGCTGGCCAACGACGACACCAACGCGCCCTTGCCGCCATCCGGACGCAGACGCACATCGATGTCGTACAGACGGCCGGCAGCGGTCACCGCCGACAGCAGCGCCATCACCTTCTGCGCCAACCGCGCGAACCAGCGGCTGCTTTCCAGCGGGCGGGCGCCGTCGCTGGCTTCCACGCCGGGCGGATGGTCGTACAGGAACACCAGGTCCAGGTCCGAACCGAAGCCCAGCTCCAGGCCGCCCAGGCTGCCGTAACCGATGATGGCAAAGCGCCCGCCGGGGACTTCACCGTGGGCGTGGGCCAGATCCGCGCGTGCCATCGCCAAAGCCGTCACCACCACCGCATCGGCCAGCTGCGCAAGTTGGTGGGTGCAGTCCACCGCCCGCTGGCGCCCGTCGTGGAATGCCAGGGCCATGCGGAAGCTCAGCGCCAGCCGCACTTCATTGAGGGCGCGCAACGCAGCCTCGGGGTCGTCGATGCTCAGCGATGCAGCGCAGGCGTCGTGCATTTCCTGCGCCTCGGGCATCGGCCCGGCTACGCGCGTGTCCAGCAGTTCGTCCAGCAGCAACGGGAACGCCACCAGCCGCTCGGACAGCAGCGCGCTGCGCGCCAGTACGTTGACCAGCCGGGTCAGCGCGCTGGGTTGTTCGTCGAGCAGGGCCAGGTAGCTGGTGCGGCGCAGGATGGCCTGCAACAGGCCCAGCACGCGCCTCAACGCGGCATCGGGCTGCGGCGAGCGGGTGGCGGCATGCAGCAACGCCGGCAATACCCGGTCCAACCGTGCACGGGCGTTGTCCGAGAGCGACCGCACGCCCAACGACTGGGCGAACTCACGCAGCGACTGGTCGGCGCTGCTGGCATCGGCAAAGCCGGCTTCGGCCAGCACTTCGGCATTGCCGCCGCCGGGCAGCACGCGCCAGTAACTGGCCAGCACGTCCGGCGCGGCCTGGCCCTGACGCGGTGCCAGCAGCGCGCCGAATTCGGTGCTCACCCGCTGGCGTTGCTCATTGAGTGCCTGCAGCAGCGCTTCCCAGTCCGCATAACCCAGGCCCAGCGCGATGCGCTCGCGGTCCAGCGGGTCGTTGGGCAGGCAATGTGTCTGTGCGTCGCGCAGCATCTGCAGGCGGTTTTCCACCCGGCGCAGGAAGCGATAGGCGGTGATCAGGTCGGCGCCGTCGGTTTCGGCCATCTGCCCGGAGTCGACCAGCGCTCGCAGCGCCGGCAGCAGCCGCCGTTCGCGCAGGGCCGGCTCGCGCCCACCGCGGATCAGCTGCAACGCCTGGGCCAGGAATTCGATCTCACGGATGCCGCCGGGACCGCGCTTGATGTCGTCCAGGCGGTCCTTGCGCGCCACCTCGGCGGTGATCGCCGCCTTCATTTCGCGCAGCCCATCCAGCGCGGTGAAGTCCAGGTAGCGCCGGTAGACGAATGGGCGCAGCGTTTCCAGCCACGCCTCGCCAGCGTCGATGTCACCAGCCACCGCGCGCGCCTTGATCCAGGCATAGCGCTCCCAGTCGCGGCCTTCGCGCTGGAAGTACTGGTCCATGCCGGCGAACGACAGCGCCACCCGGCCGGCGCTGCCGAACGGGCGCAGACGCAGATCGACGCGATGGCAGAAGCCTTCGGCGGTGGTTTCGTCCAGCAGCCGCGCCAGGCGCTGGCCCAGCCGCGCGAAATACTCCTCGGCGGCCAGCGGGCGTGGGCCATCGGATTCGCCGGCTTCCGGGTAGGCGTAGACCAGATCGATGTCCGAGGAGAAGTTCAGCTCGCCACCGCCCAGCTTGCCCAGCCCGAACACCACCAGCCGCTGCGCGCTGCCATCGGTTGCACGCACCACCCCGTGGCGGGTGGCGAACTCCTGCTCCAGCGCGACCAACGCCAGCTCCAGACATTGCTCGGCCAGCACGGTGGCGCCGGCCAGGGTGGCGTCCACGTCATCCAGTTCGAACAGGTCGCGCCAGATCAAGCGGGTGGACGCTGCGGCACGGTAACGGCGCAACTGGGTGGGCCAATCGCTGGGTTGCAGCGGGTCCAGCACTGGCAGCGGCAGCGGTGCCGGGTCTGGCTGGGCCAGCAGCGCCAGCAGATCGGGCTGACGGCACAGCGTATCGATGGCGAAATCGCTGGCCACCGCCAGTTGCCGCAGCTTGGACTCCAGGCCGGCGGCCTGTGGCCAGCGGGTGGGATCGGGAAATGCGAGCTTCAGGCGGGCCAAGGCGCGGTCGACGACCGGAGCGACGTATTCAGGCAGTGCGGGGGCAGCAGAATTCATGTGCCGATTCTGGCATCTGACGCGGCTTGCGGTCGCCCCCGGGGACAGACTCCGGGCAATAAAAAAGCCCGCTGACAGCGAACTGTCAGCGGGCTTTGCTCCCTCCCCCACGTCGGGATGCAGGGCGATCGTGCGGGCTGGGCGAACAACTTGCACGCTGCAGTGCAAAACAGTACCCGGCAGTACAAAAGCACCCGAACGACAAAGACCATCCCACCAAGGTCCAACGCATCCCTTCACGCCAATCCGCGATAATCAACGGTCCCCACTGCAAATCGTTGTCGTCATGTCTGTCGAACGCATCCTGGACGCGCGCCTGCGCGACCGCATCGTCACCGCCGAACAAGCCGCGGCGTTCATCCAACCCGGCGAGACCGTGGCCATGAGCGGCTTCACCGGCTCAGGCTATCCCAAGGCAGTGCCAATGGCGCTGGCGCAGCGCATCGAACAGGCGCACGAGCAGGGCCAACCGTTCCAGATCAAGTTGCTGACCGGCGCGTCCACCGCACCGGAGCTCGATGGCGCGTTGGCCAAGGCCGACGGCATCGCGATGCGCATGCCGTTCCAGAGCGACCCGGATGCACGCAAGCGCATCAACGAAGGCAAGCTGGATTACATCGACATCCACCTTTCCCACGTCGCCCAGCACGTCTGGTTTGGTTTCTACGGCGACATCGACACCGCGGTGATCGAGGTTTCGGCGATCCGCGAAGATGGCGCGCTGGTGCCGTCCACGTCCGTGGGCAACAACAAGACCTGGCTGGACCTTGCCAAGAAGGTGATCATCGAGGTCAACGAGTGGCAGCCCGAAGGCATCGAGGGCATGCACGACATCTATTACGGCACGGCGCTGCCGCCGCACCGCAAGCCGATCCCGCTGATCCATGCCAACGACCGCATCGGCCAGACCACGCTCAACATCGATCCGGAAAAAATCGTGGCGGTGGTGCGCACCAACGGCCCGGACCGCAACAGTCCGTTCAAGCCGATCGATGATGAAAGCAAGCTCATCGCCGACCACCTGATCGATTTCCTCAAGCATGAAATCGGCAAGGGCCGCCTGCCGAAGAACCTGCTGCCGTTGCAGTCGGGCGTGGGCAACATTCCCAATGCGGTGCTTGCCGGCCTGGCCGAAAGCGGCCTGCGTGGGCTGACCGCCTTCACCGAAGTGATCCAGGACGGCATGCTGGATCTGCTCAAGTCCGGCGTGCTGGAGTACGCATCGTGCACCGGCTTCGCACTGAGCCCGGAGGCCAACGAGACGTTCAAGCGCGACATCGCGTTCTATCGCGAGCGCATCATCATGCGCACCCAGGAAATCTCCAACCATCCGGAGCTGGTGCGTCGTCTGGGCTGCATCGGCATGAACGGCATGCTCGAAGTGGACATCTACGGCAACGTCAATTCCACGCACGTGATGGGCAGCCGCATCATGAACGGCATCGGCGGTTCGGGGGACTTCACCCGCAACGGTTTCCTGTCCACGTTCCTGAGCCCGTCGACCGCCAAGAACGGCGCCATCTCCTCGATCGTGCCGATGGTCAGCCATGTGGATCACACCGAGCACGACGTGGCGATCATCGTCACCGAGCAGGGCCTGGCCGATCTGCGCGGCCTGCCGCCGCGTGCGCGTGCACGCGTGCTGATCGACAACTGCGCGCATCCGGATTTCCGCGACCAGCTCAACGATTACTTCGACCGCGCCTGCCGCGAAAGCTACGGCAAGCACACGCCGCACCTGTTGCCGGAAGCATTGTCCTGGCACCAGCGCTACATCGATACGGGCAGCATGAAGCCCTGAGCAGCGCCCGCGCCAGCGGGCCGGCCAGCAGCAACCAGGAAACAGCCGACGGCCCCGCCGCCGGCTGTTTTTCCATGCGTGCGGCGCTGATGGCAGGCATGGCCGCCACATCCTGCCAACCGATGCTGCAATGCAGCAGTTACACTGGCACCCGGATGCAGGAGAGAGGCGCCACGCTGGCGCCCGCCGAAGGCGCAGGCTCCCATGATCGCTCAGGCCGGTGGGCTGGAATCCCACCAACCATGCATCCGATACGCCGAGCTGGAGAGAGGTTGCCGGACACCGTCCGTGCAATCCGCCGAAGGGGCACGCGGCCAACGCCGCTGAACTCTCAGGCACAAGGGACAGCGGGAGCGGCACCGGTCAACGCAGTTCCGTGCTTGCGCAGGCAAGGGCGGCGGCACGCGCGTGGCCGGCCCCACCGCTCTGCCTGGAACCCGCTGCATGCTGCTGTCCATCATCTATCTGATCGCCATTTCCGCTGAAGCCATGACCGGAGCGCTGGCCGCCGGCCGTCGCCGCATGGACCTGTTCGGCGTGGTCATGATCGCCTGCGTCACCGCCCTGGGCGGCGGCTCACTGCGCGACATCCTGCTTGGCCACTACCCGCTGGGCTGGGTGAAGCACCCCGAGTACCTGGGCTTTACCGTCTGCGCGGCCTTGATCGCCACCTGGCTGGCGCGCTGGATGCATCATTTCCGCCGCACCTTCCTGGTCCTGGACGGGCTGGGCCTGATCGCCTTCACCCTGATCGGCTGCGCCATCGCGCGCGAAGCGGGGCATGCGCCGCAGATCGTACTGATCGCCGGCATGCTCACCGGTGCGTTCGGCGGCGTGCTGCGCGACATCCTCTGCAACGAGGTGCCGCTGATCTTCCAGAAGGAGCTGTACGCGATCATCTCGCTGCTCACCGGCGCGGCCTACCTGCTGTTGCTGCATTGGCAGGTAGCCGATGACACCGCGATTGTCTGCTGCCTGCTCGGCGGCTTTGCGCTGCGCCTGCTGGCCATCCGCTACCGCTGGGAGATGCCCAAGTTCGTCTACCACGATGAGCTGCATTGAGCTTGAGCCTGCTGCCCTCACTGCAACCCGGCTGCGGGACAGAGTTTCAACGCTGCAATCGCGCGGCTTGCTTCAAGCCGTGCTGAACCAAGCCCCCTTCCCGTAGCCGGGAAAGGGGATGGACTGAGGGCGCTTCAATCGCCGGTCTTGTCCTTGATCGTGGTGCTCGGCCCATTGGCCTTGACGCTGGTGATGCCTGCCTCGCGTGCGGCCTGCGAGGAATACAGCTGGCTGGTGCCGATCACCTGGTGATTGGCCGCCTTCAGATTGAAATGTTCGCGGCCGTCACTGGCGGTCTTGCGCTCGTAGCGCGCTTCGTCGGGGCTGTTTTTCTGCACCGATGCGATGCCGCTTTCCGCCGCCGGGCGGGTGGTGTAGCGCTCACTGGTGAGGATGACCTCGGCGTTGCCCGCCTTGAGCACGAAATAAAACTGCCCGTCACTGCTCTTGTCCAACTCGTACCAACCCGCCATCACGCATTCTCCACGAGGATGATGCCGGCATGGGGCCGCACTTCTATCGCAACCACATGCTTGGCTGTGAGCCCGGAAACCCGGACGGTCCAGGCCGCATCCCGCCGCGACCTTGAGTCGGACTCTACCTCAATCGCCGTGATGCTCCAGCCAAGCCAGCTTGCGTTCGCGCGGCTGCTGCTTGAGCTGGTATTCCGCCCGCGAGGCGGCGGAGCGGTCGGCATAGGCGCGGCTGGCCAGGATCCGCAGCGGCGGGTGGGCGCGCGTGTAACGCGCGCCCTTGCCGGCCAGGTGAGCACGGAAGCGGGCTTCCACATCGGTACTGATCCCGGCGTAGTAACTGCCGTCCTGGCACTGAAGCAGATACAGGAACCAGCCGCCCTTGCTCATGTGAAAATCGCGACCGGCCTCAGAGGCTGGCGGCGTCTGCGATCTTGCACAGGCCTTCACCGACGGCCTTGTTGGAGGTCATCTGCCCGCCCTTGATGCTGAAGCGCACTTCCACGCGGACGCTGCCATCGCCCTGGCGACGCACGGTGGTCCGCAACGGCACGGTCGAACCGCCGCCACCGCGAACCGGGTTTTCCGCGGCGATATAGCCGGTGGCCTGGTTCGGCAGCACCTGCACCATGCCCTCGGCCTCGATGGCGGCCAGGGTCTTGGCAAACGCCTGCTCGTAGCTGATGCCTTCATGGTCGGTGGATGCCAGGAACTGCTTGCCCGAGGTGAACCCCCCGGCCACGGACAGATTCTGCAGGCAACCGCTGCCCGAATCCTGCACAGGCTTGCCGAACGCAAACGCCATTGACGGTGCCAGCAGCATTGCAGACACGGCGGTACATACACGGATACGCATCACTTCCTTCTCCCTGGAGCTGTCTTGATTGGCTTCCTGCCGCGTGAGGCGTCTTCCCCTGTTCCCACAGCAGGCGGGGGCGCTCGCCCCCGCCGCGTAAACTACTGGCACACGCGGCATCGCGCCAGTGAAACTGTCACAGCCTGACTCAGGCAGCAGCCTCCAGCTGCACCTTGCGCCGTTCACGCACCGCCGCTGCCAGCTGCTCGAGCACCTGCACGGTGCTGTCCCAATCGATGCAGCCGTCGGTGATGCTCTTGCCGTAGACCAGCGGCTGGCCTTCGACCAGTTCCTGGCGACCGGCCACCAGGTGGCTCTCGATCATCACCCCGACCACGCGCTGCTCACCGGCACGCAGCTGGGCGGCGATGTCTTCGATCACCTTGGGCTGGTTTTCCGGCTTCTTGCTGCTGTTGGCGTGGCTGGCGTCGATCATCAACCGCGCCGACAGCTGCGACTTGCCGAGCACGTCGCTGGCGGCCTGCACGCTGGCGGCGTCGTAGTTCGGCACCTTGCCGCCGCGCAGGATCACGTGGCAATCCGGGTTGCCCTGGGTCGCCACGATGGCGGTGCCGCCTTCCTTGGTCACCGACAGGAAATGGTGCGGGTGCGAGGCCGCACCCACGGCGTCGGCGGCGATCTTCACGTCACCGGTGGTGCCGTTCTTGAAGCCCACCGGGCACGACAGCCCGGAAGCGAGTTCGCGGTGCACCTGGCTCTCGGTGGTACGTGCGCCAATCGCGCCCCAAGCGACCAGGTCGGCGATGTACTGCGGCGAGATCACGTCCAGGAATTCCACGCCGGCCGGCAGGCCCAGGCGGTTGATGTCACGCAACAGGCCGCGCGCCACGCGCAGGCCCTTGTTGATGTTGAAGCTGCCGTCCAGATCCGGGTCGTTGATCAGGCCTTTCCAGCCCACCGTGGTGCGCGGCTTCTCGAAGTACACGCGCATGACGATTTCCAGCTCGCCGCCAAGTGCGTCGCGCAACGGGCGCAGGCGCTGGGCGTATTCCATCGCGGCGACCGGATCGTGGATCGAGCATGGGCCGACCACCACAGCGAGGCGGTCGTCCCGGCCGTGAAGGATGCGGTGCAGCGAGGCGCGGGCGTCGGCAACGGTCTGCGAGGTCTGTTCGTCACAGGGCAACAGCGCCAGCAGCTGCGCCGGCGGGGTCAACGGTTCAAGTTTGCGGATACGAAGATCATCGGTGTGGGGGGGCATTGCAGGGACTCCAGTTCGAAACGTGAAGGGTCTGCCCCAGCAGTGGCGGCATAAAAAAAAGCCGCCAGGTTCGCTGGCGGCTTTTCGGGAATGCGTCTGAAAGTTTCTTCAGGGTGAGCGCAGTCCTTCCTCCGCCAGCGGCTTCGGAAAGTAATACCAAAAGTAAAAGCTGGCGCGGGCTGCGTTCATGGGGAGCATTGATAACACGGTTTTTTGTGCAGTGCGACAGTTTCAGGGGCAACAGACCTGGCGTTCAGCCCGCCGTTACAGCCAGCACGATGCGGCCGGTCCAGCCCGCCGCAGCCTGGGAAAGGGACACCTCGGCCCCACCACACCGGCATCCGGGACCTGCTCCAGCCACGCGATCACATCCTGCGGCGCGCCCTCCACTCCCACCATCAGACGCTGCTCTGGTTGCTGCTGCACCTGGCCGATGACCAGCCTGTACCTGGCCGCTTTGCTGGCCAGCAAAGCCTTCAGGTCGGTAACCGGCCCGTTGCGTACCGGCCTGTGCATACAGCGTCAGCTGCGAGGCATGTGCGCGCAGATAGGCCTGCAACTGCTGCCCGGCCGCGACCTGCGCACGCGCGGCATGCAGCTGCCGTTGTACCGGCTGCCACGCGCCGAACCACAGCGCCAGCACCCCAAAAAACACCGCCAGGCACTGCAACGCCAAACGATCACGGCCCGGCATCGCCCCCACCCGGCGCGCAGCGTTGTGGCAAAGGCCGAAGCCGTCTGTTCATTCGTGCTGTTCATTGCATCTGTTCCAGCGTCAGTTGCGCGCCTGCGTCGTCTACTTTCAGGTTGGTTTGCAGGCCTTGCTTGCGCAGCTGCGCCTGCGTGGCTTCCCAGGCCGATGCATCACTGCCAAGCAGGCGCACCACCAGCTGCGAAGTGGCTGCACTGAAATCCAGTTGCTGCACCTGAATCGATGTTTCCGCTGGAAGTGCAACCGCAAGTTGGCCCTGCAGCTGGCCCAGCTGCGCGGCGGACGTGCTGCGGCGGACGTGCTCTGGCGTAGGTGCTGATCGAACTGCGCCTTGCGGTTGACGATGCGTTGCTCCTGCGGGAACGGGCCTTTGTAGATGGCTTCATTCTCGATGATGGGCATGTCCATTGCCTCTGCCTGCACAAGGCACGCAACGGTATGCCTTGCCACTGCTGGGCCACCCGCGCGCACCCCGCACGTCAGCCGTGGCCCGGCCACTGACGGCGCAGGCGCTACCTGCCTCGCGGCAGGTACAGGGAAATGAAACATCAGGGGTACAGTTCGCCGACGACGATCACGCCGCGGTGCGTGCGGCCTGCGCCGACAGCAGCATGGTGGCCTCGCTCAGCGAAGAGCAGCGCACCGAGCTTGCGGCGCTGGGGGTTTGTCCGTAGCTGCACAGAGCTTGGCCGCAACGGCTTGCCCCTCCCCAACCCTCCCCTTCGCTGCGCGAAAGGGAGGGGGCGGTTCGTGCGGTTGCGGAGGTGGCCAAAGCGTTGGGTTGCTCCGGTGACCCTTGCTAGCGCGTAGCGAAGGAGGAATGCCACCGTGCGCACATGCCCCTCGCGTGCGCTCCAATGATTTCCGAACGCTGTACCTGACGTCCGGGTGACTTGGACAGGGGTAAGCTTTCCGCTCCTGCTCCCCCCTTCAGGACGAGGTACGTCATGCGTGCCGATTCCCGTCTGATCCAGATGTTCGTCGCGGTGGCCGATGCGCTGTCCTTCACCCGCGCCGCCGAGACACTGCACGTCGCCCAGCCCTGGTTGTCGGCGCAGATCCGCAAGCTGGAGCAGCAGCTCGGCTTTGACCTGTTCATACGCGACAGCCGCCGCGTGCAGCTGAGCGACAAGGGCCGGCGCCTGTTGCAACCGGCTCGCGATGTCACCCTGTCGCTTGAACAGTTCCTTGCGCATGTGCGGCGGTTGCAGGGCGAGCAGCAGCAAGCGGTACTGCGCATCGGCCTGCCGCCGTATTCGCATCTGTTCCCGGCGCGGGTGACGCTGCTGGAACAGTTCGCCCAGGTCGATGCGAACGTGCGCATCGAGACCGTGGTCAGCTGGAGCCCGGAGCTGCTGGAAAAAGTACTGGCGGGCAGTCTCGACCTTGCCTTCGTGGTCGGCGAGCTCAACGATGCCGCGTTGCAACGCCTGGCCATCAGCACTGGCGCCTGCCGCATCTATTGCCGCCACGACGATCCGCTGGCCAAGCTTCCACGCGTGCAGGCAGCGCAGCTGTCTGGCCGCCAGGTGCTGGCGTTCGAACGTGCCTTGAACCCGGCTCTGTTCGATCAGCTGTTTGCTGCGGCACTGCATGCCGGTGCGGTGTTGCAGAGCGATCACGAAATGATGGGCGAACGCTGGCTCGAGCAACTGCTCGGTGGCCACGCGGTAGGGCTGAATTTCGTCCGCACGCCACCGGCGCATCTGCTTGCACAGCTGTGCGTTCGTCGTTACGAGGACGCCGCCGATGTCGGCCTGTACCTGATCCGCCGCCACGGTTCCTCCGGTGGCGTCAGCCAGGCTTACTGGGACACGGCCACCGCTTTCGCTGTGGGTTCGTAGGCGCACATCCGCGACAGGGCCAACGCGCGCCTGCGTGTGACGCGGCATCCTGCTTTCGCGATCCAGACGTATTTGCTCTGGATGCACGCGGCTTTGGTATTGGACGCACGTGCGCGCGGTTCCGATAGTGGACGCCACAGGCCACATCGCTTCAACGCACTGTGCATGTGCCATCGGCAGATAGTCGCGCGGGGCTGACATACACAGGCCTCCGATGCGGTAGCCCACTCGTCGAAGGAAGGTCGCAGTGCCCAACCCACATCCATCTCCCTGCCCGGCATCACTGCGCAGGTGGCCGTCAGCAATCACTGCTGACCGCGCCCGTCACGCCAATCACATCCCCTGACCGACAGCACAAGCAGGTCCGCAATGAATGCACGATTGAAGGAACAGGCCGGCTCCGGTGCCGGCCTGGACGGGTTGCTGCGCGCGCGCTCCATCGCGCTGGTTGGTGCCAGCGAACGCTCGGCATGGTCCAGCGGCGCGTTCGCCAACTTCGGCCAGCTCGGTTTCGACGGACGCCTCCATGTGGTCAATCCCAAGGGTGGGCGCATCCATGGCTTGAGTGCGGCGAAATCGTGCCGCGCGATCGGCCAGCAGGTCGATGCCGCCCTGCTGATGGTGCCGACACACGCCATCGCCGAAGCGTTCGATGACATGCGCGCAGCTGGTGTCTGCAATGCGGTGATCCTGACCTCCGGCTTTGCAGAGATGGGCACCGACGGCAAGCAGCACCAGGCCGAACTGGCAGCGCAGGCACGCCGGCACCACATCAACCTGCTCGGCCCGAACTGCCTGGGCTTCATCAACTACGTCGAGCGCGTGCCGCTGTGGACGATCAACCTGCCGACGCGGCTGGCCGGCAACGTCGCGCTGGTCTCGCAAAGTGGCGCCACCGCCAGCTACATCGCCGGGCTCGCCGGCCGCCAGGGCATGGGCCTGAGCTACCTGGTTTCCACCGGCAACGAAGCCGATCTGAATGTCGCCCGCGTGCTCGATTACCTGGTCGATGATCCGGCCACGCAGGTGATCTGTCTGTTCCTGGAAACCACCCGCGACACCGCCACGTTGGCCCTGGCCGCGCAGCGGGCACTGGCTGTGGGCAAGCCGATCATCGCGTTGAAGATCGGCAGCAGCGCGGTCACCGCCAAAGTCGCGCAGGCGCATACCGGCTCATTGGTCGGCGACGACCGCGTGTTCGATGGCGCTTGCCGGCAACTGGGCATCATCCGCGTGGCGTCGGTGGACGACATGGTTGCCACGGCCGGCCTGCTGGCGCGGCTGCGCCCGCGCGCCGGCGGCCGGCTCGGTGCGTTGGCCATTTCCGGCGGCATCTGCGAAGTGACCGCCGATCGCGCCGATGCGCTGGGGTTGGAACTGGCCGAGCTCGCACCGGCCACACAGGCGGCGCTGCGTCAGGTGATGCCCAGCTTTGGCACGCCACACAATCCGTTGGACATCACCGGCGCAGCCATCCTGGAGCCGGCGCTGTTCGCACATAGCATCCGTGCGCTGGGCGCCGATCCAGGGATCGGCCTGCTCACCTGCCTGTACGACGTGCCGACAACCGCCCACCACGCATTCGGCGAACAGGTCGTCGCCCAGATTGGCCTCGCCTTTTCCAGCATCGACACGCCCGCCGTGTTGTTGAGCGTGACACCGCAGCAGATGACCGAGCACACCCGGCACCTTATTGGTACGCACAAGCTGAACTACCTGCCCGCCGGCCTGGATCGTGGCTTGGCCGCAGTGGCACGCTCGCAATGGTGGGCAGTGCAACGCGACCTCGCTGCAACCAACGGGCGCTCGCCGCAGCAGCCGCAGCCGCAGCCGCAGCCGGTCGCATCATCGCCACCATTGCCGCTGCTCCTGCAATCGGAACGGCAGGTGCTGGATTTCCTCGCCAGCCGGGGCGTGCCGGTGGTGCCCGCGCACATCGCCACCGATGCCGCCCAGGCCGAATCCTTCGCGCATCAATTCAATGGCCCGCTCGCGATGAAGATCGCCTCGCCCGACATCACCCACAAGAGTGACGTCGGCGGCGTACGCCTGCAGGTCAGCGCGAACGATGCCGGCCGCGTCTATCGCCAGATACGTACAGACGTCGCAAGCCATTGTCCGGATGCCCGCATCGACGGCGTGATCGTCTCGCCGATGCGCGAACACGGCGTCGAGCTGCTGGTCGGTATCGTCCGTGACCCGCAATGGGGCCTGGTGCTCGCGATCGGGCTGGGCGGTATCTGGGGGGAACTGCTCAAGGACATCAGCCTGCGCCTGTTGCCGGTAACGCCGGACCAGGTGCTGACGATGCTCGACGAACTACGCGCGACACGGCTGCTGGATGGCTATCGCGGCGGCCCACGGATTGATCGCCAGCAACTGGCGCAGGTCATCGTCCGGATCGGCGACGCCGCACTCGCGCTTGGCCCGGAACTCGCGTCGCTGGAGATCAACCCGCTGCTGGCCACCGCCACGCACATCGAAGCCCTGGACGGACTGGTGCTGTGGAACGAGGGAGCACGGCCATGAACGGAGCGGCCAGCATTCCGGTGATCGTCGGCGTCGGCGAATGCCTGGACCGGCCCCAGCATCCACGTGATGGACTGGAGCCGATGGACCTGATGCTGCGTGCCGCGCGCGCGGCCGAAGACGATGCCGGCGCTGCCCTTCTGGCGCAGGTGGACTCGCTGGATGTAGTCAATCTGGTCAGCTGGCCGTACCGCGATGCGCCCGGCCTGTTGGCTGAATGCCTGGGCATCCGTCCACGCCGTACCGTCTACGGCGCGATCGGCGGCGAGAGCCCGCTGCGCTTCGTGCAGCAGGCCGCGCAGCGCATCGGCAGTGGGCAAGGCCGGGTAGCGCTGATCTGCGGCGGCGAGGCGCAGCACACGGTCAACCGCGCATTGCAGCTCGGCATCGAACTGCCATGGACAGCGCCGGCCGATGACCGCGCGCTCGCCGTGCACGGCCGGGACCTGGTGCATCCGTTGGCCGCACGTCTGGGGTGCGCGCAACCGCTCAGCATCTACCCGTTCTACGAAACCGCCAGCACCGCGCACTGGCAGCTGCCCCCACGAACCGCGCAACGCGAATCGGGCCAGTTGTGGAGCCGCTACTCGCTGCAGGCGGCAAACAATCCCAACGCCTGGCTGCGCGAACCGCACAGTGCCGAGGACATCGTCACCGTCGCGCCGTTCAACCGGATGGTCGCCTGGCCGTACACCAAGCTGATGGTCGCCAACCCGCAGGTCAACCAGGGCGCCGCGCTGTTGTTGACCAGCCTGGAAATCGCCCGCAATGCCGGCGTGCCCGAACGCAACCTGGTCTATCCCTGGGGTAGCGCCTACGCGCGTGAACCGCGTGATTTCCTGGCCCGCGACCACTACTGGGAAAGCCACGCACAGAACGCCGTGCTCAAGGCCTGCAGCGAGCTGGCCGGTGGTGGTTTCGAGGCGATGGAGCTGTACAGCTGCTTTCCCTGCGTGCCGAAGATGGCCCGGCGCGCCCTGCACTTGGGCGAAGTCTACGAACCCACCGTCACCGGCGGCCTCACCTTCTTCGGCGCGCCGTTGAACAACTACATGACGCACGCCACCTGCGCGATGGTGCGACACCTGCGCGGGTCGCCCCCCCATGCACGCGGCCTGCTCTACGGACAGGGCGAATTCGTCACCAAGCACCACGGCCTGGTGCTGGCGCGGCGTCCGTATCCGGGACACCCGGCGCTGGCCCACAGCAGCGTGCAGCATCTGGCCGACAGTCATCGCGGATTGGTGCCGCAGATCGAGATCGAACCCGACGGTACCGGGCAACTGGAAGCCTTCACCCTGCTCTACCAGCGCGACGGCACGCTGTCGCACGGCGTAGCCATGGTCCGCATCCGCCCCGGTACCCGCACCCTGGCGCGGGTCGCGCCTGATGATGCGTGGACCGTGGCCGCGCTCACCGATCCGGACATCTCCCCGGTCGGCCGCACCGGCCAGTTGCGCCCCACCGGGCTGGGCCATTCGGAATGGAGCCTGGTCATATGAACGGCGAATGCATCGTCCACCTCAATGACGCAGTGACACTTCAGCTGCTCGGCGCGCACGTCGCGCGGGTGACGCTGAACCGGCCACAGGTCCACAACGCGGTCAACGCGGCGCTGGCCAACGGCCTGGAACTGGCCGTGCAGCTGACCGAAGACGATCCGCACATCCGCTGCATCATTCTCACCGGTGCCGGCCAACTGGCGTTCTGTGCCGGTGCCGATCTCAATGCACTTGCCGACGGCCAGGCCGCCACGCTACTGACCGCGCGCGGCGGCTTTGCCGGCTTCGTGCAGCAGCCACGGCGCAAGCCGTGGATCGCGGCGGTCAATGGCGTGGCGCTGGCCGGCGGCACCGAAATCGCTTTGGCCTGCGACCTGATCGTCGCAGCCGAACACGCCAGCTTCGGTCTGCCGGAAGTGCAGCGTGGTTTGATCGCCGCCGCCGGTGGGCTGTATCGACTGACCCGCGCCATTCCCCGCGTGCTGGCCATCGAACTGATCCTCACCGGGCAACGCCTGTCGGCAGCGCGCGCGCAGCAGATCGGCCTGGTCAACCGGACGGTTGTCGCCACCGAGCTCCAACAGTGCGCACGCGAACTGGCCACGCATATCAGCGGCAATGCCCCGCTCGCGGTGCGGGAGAGCCTGACCATCGCCCGCGCGGCCTTCGATCACGATGAGCAGGCGCTGCAACAGATGGGCGAGCAGGCAATGAAACGCCTGCGCGCCAGCAACGATTTCAAGGAAGGCCCCCGCGCCTTCCTCGAAAAGCGCCCGCCGCACTGGTCCGGCAGCTAGCGGCAACCGGCCGGTTCGGCGCAGCGCATCCGGGGCGTCCTTTTCCAACCGTTGTGGTCAGCACGGCATGAACTCCCCCCCTGCCGGGCAGCCCAACGACAAGAAGCGGCGCTTCCGGGTGCGCTGCGCCGAACCGGTTTCGCTGGCCACGCTACCAGCGGCGGTGTGGCGGCCTCGGCCCGTCATGCGAAGGGAACAACGGCAGTACATCCTCGGCCAGTTCCTGCAGCACTTCAGCGGCCGGCCGCTGCGAAAACTGGATACCCAACGCGGCGTGGTTCACCCCGGCGCGTTGCCAGGCTTCGAGCAGTTCGATCAGCCCCTTGCGGCCGGTACGCAGCTGATAGCCTCCTTGCAGCGGCACACGCGGATGATCGGGATCGTCCACCAGATCCAGCCACTCATTGGTCATGTGCGGACGGAAGCCGCCATCGGGAACCAACCTGCGCCATGCGCGGATTTTCTCGGCAAGCCGCAGCGGCCCGGCACGGTCGTGTGTGGCGTCCGGATAGGTCAACCAGCCATCGGCATGCTGCCCGACCCAATCCAGGCTCTGCCGCGCGCCGCCCGTCACCACCAGCGGAATGCGTGCACTTGCCGGTGACGGCAGCAGTTGCAGACCCTGCGCTGCCCAGGGATGCAAGGCTGTACCGTGCGCCGGTTGCAGCCAGCGTCGGAAAGCGCTGACCGATTCGGCGAAGCGTTCACCGCGCGCGGCGTGGTCCAGCCCATAGGCCGGAAACTCGACCGGACGATCGCCCGAGGCGATGCCCATCACCAGGCGCCCGCCGGACAACTGGTCGATCGACGCGGCGGCTTTGGCCAGATCGATGGGATGGCGCAGCGGCATCACCACACTGCCTGTGGCCAGTGCGACGTTGCGCGTGCGCGCGGCCAGATAGGCAAGGTACGTGAAAGGATCGAACAGCTGGCCGGCATCGCCGAACATCGGATCGAACAACGGCACATCGCGCACCCACACCGCAGCAAAGCCTTGCTGATCGATGTATTCAACCAGCGCGCCCTGGCCTTCGAGCACGGCCATGTCGCCTTCATAGAAGCGCAGCGGCAGGAAGATGCCCAGGGTGAGATGGTCAGCACGGAACATGCGCTGGTAGCCGGCATGGTCGATGAAGGCATCCGCTGATGCGCCGATGTCCATTACGGAAGAAGTGCTCATCGCGCCACTCACGGGCCGGTGGCCGGTTCGGGAATGCGGATGCCGCGCTGCACTGCCGGCCGTTGCGCCACGCGCTGGTACCACGCATGGAGATGACGGTGATGGCTGAAGTCCATGTCGATCACTTCGGCCACATGCAGCCAGGCGAAGTTGGCGATGTCGGCAATGCTGTACTGCCCGCCGGCCAGCCAATCGCGGCCATTCAAGCGTTGATCCAGCGTCGCCAGTGCTGCATCGCCAAGTTCGCGGTAGCGTTCGATCGCAGGCAGGTAGCGTTCCTTGCTGAAGTGCTCGAAGTGCACACGCTGGCCCAGCACCGGCCCGACGCTGGCGGCATGGAAGATCAGCCAGGTGATGGTTTCCCAGCGTCCATGATGCGAACGCGGCAACAGGCGCTCGTCGGTTTCGCCCAGGTACAACAGGATCGCCGCCGATTCGAACAGCGTGACATCACGCGCCGTATCCACCAGCGCCGGGATGCGTCCGTGCGGATTGAGTTGCAGGAACGCGGGGCTGCGGTGCTCACCCTGATCGATGCGGACATGATGCAGTTGATACGCAACGCCCAACTCCTCCAGCGCGATGCTGGCCTTGAAGCCATTGGGCGAGCTGTCCGTATACAACTGCAATGCGGGGGATGACATGTGCAACTCCGTTCGTGAGGATGACATCGCCCTGCCCGCCATGACGCTGGCAGGGGAATATCGGGATTGAGGGAGCAAGGCGGCAATGCGCCAGCGATGACGTTGAGCCAGTCTAGGCAAGAGCACCGAAGGCGGGAAACGATGTTTTCTGTCGCTGCCGTGCAGCGCCGCTAACCTTCCGATTCATGGATGGCGCGCGCTTGCTTCCGCACATCCGCCTCGAACGCCAACAACGCAGCCTTGCGCTGCAACCCGGCGCTGTAACCGACAAGCCGGCCACCGGCGGCCAGCACGCGATGGCACGGAATGATGATGGAGATCGGATTCATGGCATTGGCCCGCCCCACCGCCCGTGCGGAAGAAACCGGCTGCAAGAGTCGAGCGATCTCGCCGTAACCCGCGGTGCTGGCGAACGGCACCCGCCTCAGCTGTCGCCATGCGCGTTGCAGGAACGCGCTGCCCTGCGGCGCCAGCGCCAGTTCGAAACGTTGCCGGGAACCGGCGAAGTACTGCGTCAGTTGTTCGTCAACGTGAGCGATCGCGCCGTCGTCGTGCGGCAATGCGTCCAGTGCATGCACCAGCCGGCAGCGATTCCCGTCATCCTCGAAATCGAGCCGAAGCAACGCATCGTGCGCGTTGACCACTGCGATCATCACGCCCAGCGGCGTGCTGATCCGACCTTGTCGCCAGCCATCCGGCATCGTGCCGCACGCGGTGGATTCATCGCATGGCGGCCTGGGTTGGGGATGCGCCGTATAGACTCTCGAACGTGTTTGCATGACAACGGAGGATAGATATCCGTTGCGGCAAGGCGATCCATTTCTTCTAACCGAACAGTGCAGGAAATCTAAACATGGGCGCGGTTCTTCCCCTGCTGGCGCTGCGCGCATTCGTCGAGACCGCACGTCATGGCAGCCTCAAGGCTGCCGCCGAAGCGATGGGCGTCACTTCCGGCGCAATCAGTCAGCAGCTGAAGCTGCTGCAGGAGCGCACCGGCGTCAGCCTGTTCGAACGCACGCGCCAAGGCGTTGCACTCAGCGCGGCCGGAACGCGCGTCTACCCCGAGCTGAAACGTGCCTTCGACCAGATCGAAGCCAGCCTGCACACGCTTGAGCGGCTCAAGGGCCGGCAGACGTTGCGCATCAGTGCCGCGCCCACCTTTGCCGCCAGCTGGCTTGCGCCGCGCTTGGCGCAGTTCAGCGCACAGCATCCGCACATCGACGTGCAGCTGGATGCCAGTACCCAGCTGATGGACCTGCATCGTGATGGCGTGGACATCGCCATTCGCCACGGGCTCGGTCGTTATCCCGGCTTGGAGGCGCGGCATTTGTTCGCACCGGTATTGCTGCCGGTCGCCAGCCCCGCGCTGCTCGACGGCGCCGCAGTCCCCAACGACGCGGCTGATTGCCTGCGCTTCCCGCTGCTGCAGGACAGTGACCGTCGCGACTGGCGCTTGTGGTTCGATGCGATGGGCGTGGACGCCGACCCACGGATGGAACGCGGCCCGGCATTCGATGACGACCTGCTGTTGATCCGCGCTGCCGAAGCCGGCCACGGCATCGCCCTGGTTCGCGACATCCACGCAGCCGCCGAGATCGCCGCCGGGCGCCTGAGGGTAGTGCTCGATCAACCCTGGCCGCAGGCATTCGCGTATTACGCGTTGAGCCTGCCCGCCGAAGAAAGCCTGCATCCCGGCGTTCCGCTGTTCCTGGCGTGGCTGGAAGCGCAGCTGATGCAGCACGCCGGGTAGCCCGGCTTCGCAGTCATGTAGGAGCCGCGTGAGCCGCGAAGCCACTGCCGTTGCAGCCGCCAGAACAGCTGCAATTGCGGATGTGCCTGGGGACTGTGCCGTCATCAGCTTCGCGGCTCACGCCGCTCCTACACGTTTGCGCGCATCGGCCGTGAGCCGGCACGGGATTGCACGCAGCAACTGAAATCCAGGACAGCATCCGCAGCGGCAAACTTCCCCCCAACACCAAACAACAAAACCCCGCCTTTCGGCGGGGTTTTGTCTACGACAAAGCAGCGGTGAGGCTGCGGCGGACTTAGAAGTCCATACCGCCCATGCCACCCATGCCGCCCATACCGCCGCCGCCCATGGCCGGCTCGTCCTTCTTCGGAGCCTCGGCCACCATTGCTTCGGTGGTGATCATCAGGCCAGCGATCGAGGCAGCGTTCTGCAGCGCCGAACGGGTCACCTTGGTCGGGTCCAGGATGCCGAACTGCAGCATGTCGCCGAACTCGCCGGTAGCGGCGTTGTAGCCGAAGCTGCCGGTGCCTTCCTTGACCTTGTTGACGATGACCGACGGCTCTTCACCGGCGTTGGCAACGATTTCGCGCAGCGGGGCTTCCATCGCGCGCAGGGCGATCTGGATGCCGTGGTTCTGGTCTTCGTTGTTGCCCTTCAGGCCAGCCAGAGCGGTGACAGCGCGCACCAGGGCAACGCCGCCGCCCGGGACAACGCCTTCTTCCACTGCGGCGCGGGTAGCGTGCAGGGCGTCATCGACGCGGTCCTTCTTTTCCTTCATTTCGATTTCGGTCGAAGCGCCGACCTTGATCACTGCAACGCCGCCGGCCAGCTTGGCCACGCGCTCCTGCAGCTTCTCGCGGTCGTAGTCAGACGAGGTGTCCTCGATCTGGGTCTTGATCTGCTTGACGCGCGACTCGATGGCAGCGGTATCGCCGGCGCCGTCGATGATGGTGGTGTTCTCCTTGGAGACCTGCACCTTCTTGGCGCGGCCCAGGTCCTTGATGGTGGCCTTTTCCAGCGACAGGCCAACTTCTTCGGAGATCACGGTGCCGCCGGTCAGCACGGCCATGTCTTCCAGCATCGCCTTGCGACGGTCGCCGAAGCCCGGTGCCTTGACGGCCACGACCTTGACGATGCCACGGATGGTGTTGACCACCAGGGTAGCCAGCGCCTCGCCTTCGATGTCTTCAGCGATGATCAGCAGCGGCTTGCCTGCCTTGGCGACGCCTTCCAGCACCGGCAGCAGATCACGCACGTTGGAGATCTTCTTGTCGTGCAGCAGGATGAACGGGTCGTCCAGGTCGGCGGTCTGCGCCTGCTGGTTGTTGATGAAGTACGGCGACAGGTAGCCGCGGTCGAACTGCATGCCTTCGACGACATCCAGCTCGTTTTCCAGGCCCGAGCCTTCTTCAACGGTGATCACGCCTTCCTTGCCGACCTTCTTCATCGCTTCGGCAATGATGTTGCCGATCGACTCGTCCGAGTTGGCCGAGATGGTGCCGACCTGGGCAATGGCCTTGTCGTCAGCGGTGGGCTTGGAGATGTTCTTCAGCTCGGCGACGGCGGCAATCACGGCCTTGTCGATACCGCGCTTGAGGTCCATCGGGTTCATGCCGGCGGCAACGGCCTTGGCGCCTTCGCGGATCAGGGCCTGGGCCAGCACGGTAGCGGTGGTGGTGCCGTCACCGGCGTCGTCGTTGGTACGCGAAGCGACTTCCTTCACCATCTGCGCGCCCATGTTCTCGAACTTGTCAGCCAGTTCGATTTCCTTGGCAACGGACACGCCGTCCTTGGTGATGGTCGGAGCGCCGAAGCTCTTCTCGAGCACGACGTTGCGGCCCTTCGGGCCCAGGGTGGCCTTGACGGCATTGGCGAGAACATTGACGCCGCGCACCATGCGCGAACGGGCGTCTTCACCGAAACGAATATCCTTGGCAGCCATTGCTTGAAACCTCGGGAAAGGGGATTGGGGAATAGGGTTGGTAAATCAACAACGGCGGGACCGGGCAACGCGGGGATGGTCGGCGCCACGCGCCTTCGCCAATCCCCCTTCCGGATCACCGCCTCAGCGGTACTCAGCCGATGACGGCGAGCACGTCGTCTTCGCGCAGCACCTTGTACTCGACGCCTTCGGCCTTGTAGGACGAACCGGCGTACTGGCCGTAGATGACCTTGTCACCCACCTTCAGCGACGGCGCGCGCACCGAACCGTTGTCCAGCGGCTTGCCCGGGCCGACGGCCACAACTTCACCCTTGGTGGACTTTTCCTTGGCCGAATCCGGAATCAGGATGCCGCCGGCGGAAATTTCGTCGGCTTCGATCGGCTTGACCACAACGCGGTCGTGAAGCGGCTTGATGCTCATGAAAGACCTCTTAAGTGTTTGATTGGCCTGAAGTTTCGGCAGTTACCAGCATCCCGACCAGAGGATGTCGGCACCGCGCGTAAAAACGCCCGTTGAACGGGCTTGGTTCGGAGATGGGGCTGGCGCCGGGCCTTTCAAGGGCCAGAGCGGAAATAAGCCTTCGGCACTCGCAGGTTCCGGCTCGGGCTCGGATTGATGCCTGATTCGGGCTTGGACTTGGACTTGGACTTGGACTTGGACTTGGACTTGGGCTTGGGCTTGGGCTTGGGCTTGGGCTTGGGCTTGGGCTTGGGCTTGGGCTTGGGCTTGGGCTTGGGCTTGG
>NZ_JAJOYR010000002.1:1062452-1239743 GCF_021202945.1 Stenotrophomonas sp. SY1
CTTGGGCTTGGGCTTGGGCTTGGGCTTGGGCTTGGGCTTGGGCTTGGGCTTGGGCTTGGGCTTGGGCTTGGGCTTGGATTCGGATCCGGATCCGGATCCGGATCCGGATCCGGTCCCGGTCCCGGTCCCGGTTTCGATCTCGATCTCGATCTCGATCCCGATCCCGATCTCGGGATCGGGATCGGGACTGTCACATGAGGCCCGCTATCCCCTCCCTTCTCCCGCTCGCGGGGGAAGGTGCCCGAAGGGCGGATGGGGGGCTTTGGCTTTGGCAGTCAAAGAATCACAAGGAGCGAAAGCACGAAGGTGCAAAAGCAGCCCCCCTCCGGCGCTTTGCCCCCGCCCGAAAAAAAAAAGGCGCGGCCCGGGACCACCAGGACGCGCCATGCAGAGAGAGCCGCCCGGACCACGGGCTGAAATGCTGTTTTTCTAGTTAGTCACAGCGCCGAGGGCCGGGATCGAGCGCAGCGCAATCCCAGCCAACCGGCCATTCAACCCGCATGCCGCAACCCGGCCGTTACCAATCTCCAATTCCCCGGGTCCTCACAGATAACGCGACCAAAGCACCCCGGCACTGGCCGGCGCCGCAGGCAAACCGGGGCTGCCGCCGCCACAGACCGGCAGCAGGTTCAGGCCATTGCCATGAGGCACCTCCAGCGAGATGCCACCGGCGGAAATGGTGGTATCGGCACGCTGGTTGCTGCCCACGGTAAGGCTGCCGTGGATGGTGACCACCGCACCGGTAGTGGACAGCTGTTTGCCCAACAGCACGCTGCCACGCAAAGTCCAGCCCGCCATGGTGGCGCCCTCCTCGGCGATGACCGCGGCATTGGCAATGGGCAACCCGGTGTAGGTGGTGGTCTTGCCCTGTGCGTCGGTGCCTTCCCAGGTCACGAACGCGGACCGGCTGGCGCACAGGTTGGTCGGGTAGAAGTCCCCACCGCAGACGCGGCTTGCGCCGGCGAAGTTGGGCGCTATCAGGTCCAGGTGGCCGGAGCTGCTCAGCACCACGTCGCCGCCCTTGTTGACCAGAGTGTTGAGCAGATCGACGGTGGTACCACTGATGGTCAGTTTGGAGTCGAACCACAGCACGCCCGCTGGCATCTTCCGCACGCCTTCCAGGTACCAGCTGCCATCGGCCTTGCGGGTGGTCAGGCAGCCCCGGTCGTTGCCGTTGATGCAGGTCATCAGTTCCTGCAGCAACGCCAGTTGCGCGGGCGATGGATTGCGCAGCGGGTACACGCCATCGATGGAACTGCCATCGGCGCGCTTGACATGCTGCACCGTCAACTGCGGCAAGCCGTTGACCGATTCAAAAAGGTAGTTGGCCATGCCCTTGTAGTTGTTGGCATCCACCGGCTTGACCCGCGCATCGCACCACGGCAGCCCCGGCAGGCCGGGATTGGCCCCTGCCTGCCCCGCCAGCACGTTGGCAATCGGCGAATTGAGCGTGCCAGCCACCCGCCCCGAACCGGTTACCCGCACCTCGCGCGCGCTCATGTTGCCGCCGACGCGCAGTTCGCCGACGGTGCCGGACACCGCGTCCACATGGCCGCCGGCCCACAATGTGTCGTAACTGCCACTCCACCCCAGGATCGAAACGCTCTGTCCCCACAGCTGACGCGCCCAGAGCGTATGCAGGCTGACCACGCCGCCCGTCACCGACGTCGATTCGAACGCCAGCACATCCGGCAACGCGGCGCCTTCCGGGCCGGTATCGCGCTCATCGCCGAGCCGCTCGGCGCCAGCCGCACCGGAAACATTGCCGGTGGCCGGGTCGATGACCAGCTTGCCCAGGTCCAGCACGAAGCGGCTGCCGTCATCGAGGCTGACCACCACCCGCCCGCTGTTGAACGGCACCACCGTGCCACGCGTCCACGGAATGCCGCCGCTGACGGTGGCGTCGATCAATCTGCCACCCACCTGTGCGGTACCGATGGCCTTGCCCCCGCTGTACACCACCGCGCTGTAGGCGCCGGCCTTGATCGCGGCATAGTTGCCGCCGCTCACGCCATTGCCGATATCGACGTTGCGCCCCCACAAGGTGGTGCCACTGGGGTTGCCCATGTGGTTGATGCGGATGTCGCCTTCGGAATGGATATGGCCGTTGTTGGTGATGCCGCCGCCGCTGATCGAGACATTGCCCTTCATGCAGCCGGAGATGCGTGCGCTGGAACCGCCGCCGATGGTCAGGTCGCCGGCCACCACGATGTTCTCGTAATCCACCGGGTTGACCACTTCCAGCGAGCCGCCGCTGTAATTGAGGTTGCCGTTGAACACCATCGGCGCATTGGGCAGCGAGTGACAGATTTCCGGTGTCGCCGGACTGCCGCTGCCGGGTGCGACGTCATAGATCACTTCGACCGTGGCGGTGGTCAACGCCGAACCCACGCCGGCTTCGCCGGTGACGCGTGCGGTCACCCGGTAGTGCTCGCTGCCGGCCGATTCCACTGTGGTTACCACCGCCTGCTTGACACCCAACGCACCCATCCCGGATACCGGCTTGGCGTCGGTGCCCACCCAGCCCGGCCAGACCGTTTTTTCCACCTGCAGCAGATACAGACGCAGCGCTTCCACTCCCCGCCAGGCCGCTGCCTGCGCGGCGGTGGCCGAGTGCGTGGTCAGCTGCTGCGACTGGGTGCCGCGCAACGCGTAGATGGTGGCCGCCACCGTCACCGACACCGCAAGCCCGACCAGCAACACGATCAGCACAGTGGCGATGCCGCGCTGCCGACGCGGCGGTGAAAACGTCGAAGGGAAAAACCGGTTCTTGTCCATGCGCATGCGCTCCCGGGTCATCAGATGGTGGTGACGGCAAGATTGGGCAGGCACAGCTGGAACAGGCCCGCACTGCCGTCATCGCGTTCCAGTGCCACCTGCTGGCCGACCGTGGCCATCGGCGAGACGGCGAAATCCTGCTGCATGTACGGCAGGCATTGACGCTCGGCCTTGAGCGAGAACACATAGCCCGGTGCCAGGCTCATCGCGCCGACTTCCCGTTCGGCGCTGGCATAGCTGTTGCCGTTCTTCTGTGCAGGAGTAAAGAAAGCGACGCTGCCGGCCATCAGTTCGCGTTCGTTGCTGGCCCACGCAGCGCCGGCAACATCACCGCAGGCTTTCGGAGTTAGTCGATACAAGCCTTGGCCATCCACCAGATGCAGGCCGGTGCAGACAAAGCCGGCGGTGGCCAGATCGGTCTTGTAACGCCACACCAGCTGCTTGCCGGATTCGCGCAGGGCCAACTTGCTGGCGAGCGCGTCGGCCTGCGGGACACCGAACCCGGCCGACTGCAGTTCCATCTGCGCAGCCAGCAATGCGGCAGATACCTGCCCATCGCGCAAGGCCGAGCGTGAGGCGTTGGCGGACACCTCGACCATGGTCTTGTACAGCACCAGCATCGCCGAGATGGTCACCAGCGAGATCACTAGGCCGATCATCATGCTGATCAGGCTCTGGCCGATCTGCGTGCCGCGCCGGGCGCAGGGAAAGCGACGGGCCGCCATGCTCATTGCCCCGACGCCATCAGCAGATCCGGGTCGCCCTCGCTGGCGCCACGGCTGCCCAGCGCGCTGGCCGATACTTTCAACTCGACCCGCTGCGGCGCATCGATGGCACGGGTGACACCGGCCATCGACACATTGGCCGTGGCCGCCTGGCACGCCACGCTGGCCTTGCGCGTTGCATCGGGCAAGACGATGTCCACATCACTTACCGCGCAGAGCCCCAGACCTCGACTCTGCAACTGGTCACGCAGGTGTTCCACCACCAGGTTCTCGACCTTCGCATCGCGCTGGCTGTTCATCACGTTGGCGGCCACATGCGCCAGGCCGGCGCCGATCAGGCTGGTGATCAGCACCCCCACCAGGGCTTCGAGCATCACGTCGCCACGCTGGCGGCGTTGATCAGAGCAGGTCGACATACAGCGGCTCCTGGTCGTTCAAGCCAATGGCAAGGCGGTAACTGCCAGCGGCGCTGCTGCAGCCGGCTGCCGCTGGCAGGCGCTGGCCACGATTGCCGAAAGCCACACAGGACAGTTCGTCAGCCGAAGCCTGCAGGGCGGCGGCATCACTGAAATCGGTGGCGTCAATGTGCTTGATGGCTGCATTGGCGGGCAGTTGCCCGGTCCACAGCACCGCATCGTCGGTATTGAGCACCTGCAGCGTGCGGCCATCGCGCTGGAGCCGGGCCGAGGCGTCATCGCCCGCGACCTGCCCCGGATTGCGCAGCGCGATCGCCCGCGTCTGCGACACCGCTTCCCACATCACGTTGCGCGCCTGCATCTGGCGGTTGCTGTCGATCCAGCTGCGGGCGAAGGGCGTGCCCGCAGCTGCCAACACCGCAATCACCGCCAACGTCACCATCAACTCGACCAGCGAGAACCCGGCGACGCGCCGGCTCATGGCCAGTCACTCACGCCGGCGCAGTTACCGGACACGCCGCGTGTGTTGTCCGCATCCAGGGTCAGGGTGCAGCCGCTGGCCTTGCCCATCGCACTGCCAGCCACCGCCTTGAGCTGGTAGCCGGCGCTGCTGGTGGCGTAGCTGTAGCTGAAATTGGCGCCCTTGCTGGACGGTTGCCAGCCCTTCTTGGCCACGGTTTCGCTGGCCGGATAACCCAGCGTGCGCTGGCGGAAGTTCTCCACGTTGCTGGACAGCGCCATCAGGTCGCTCTGCGCCACGCGGATCTTGCTGCGCAGTGCGTAATCGGCATAAAGCGGCAAGGCGATGGCCGCCAGGATGGCGATGATGGCCACCACGACCATCAGTTCGATGAGCGTGAAGCCCCGGGTGTTGTGCCGTTCCATTTTTCCCCCTGTAGGGCCTTGCAGCCCTTGTGCATCCGTCGTCCTGCGGTGCGGTGGTCCGGTAGTCCCGGGCATGCCCTCAGCGTGAAGGCGGCCCGAAAGTTGTGACGGACCGCAATTTACATTTAATGACAACGATGTCAATACTGGAGTAAGGAAGTGCCGTATGCGCATCTGCGACAATCCCGCGATGGACGTAAGACTGGTCTTCTGCACCTGCCCTGACAGCGGTAGTGCCCAAACCCTGGCCCACCACCTGGTGGAGCGCCGGTTGGCGGCCTGTGTGAACTTGTTGCCCCCAATGCAGTCTGTGTACCGCTGGCAGGGACAGATCGAGCAGGCCGAAGAGGTCCAGCTGCTGATCAAGACCTGCGCCGACCGCCTGGACGCATTGATGTTGGCCATCACCCAGCAACACCCGTATGAATTGCCGGAGATCGTGGCGATCTCCCCCAGCGCCGGCCTGCCGGCGTACATGGACTGGATCCGGGCGCAGACCCGGGAGGAACACTGAATCGATGATGCTGTTGCGACGTTTTACCGCCCTTTGCCTGCTGTCCCTATGCGCGCTTCCGGCGCTGGCCGTCAACGAGAAAGACCTGCTGCCGGTCGACCAGGCCTTCGCGCTGCAGGCCACCGCGCCCAGCCGTGACCGCATCGAGCTGCGTTGGGACATCGCGCCGGGCTATTACCTCTATCGCCACCGCACCAGCGTCAAGGCCGGGCCGGAGTTCACCGCCGGCACGCTGCAGTTCCCCAGGGGCGAACAGAAGCACGACCAGTTCTTCGGCGACGTGGAAACCTACCATCGCCAGCTGCGCGCCACCCTGCCCGGCAGCGCCCAGGCAGGCGCCCAGACCGTCACGCTGGAAGTGCGCTACCAGGGCTGCGCCGATGCAGGCGTGTGCTACCCGCCGCAGAAACGCAACATCGAAGTGACCTTGCCCGGTGCCGCTGGCGCTCCAGCCGCCGCACCGGCCAGCAATGGCGCCGCCGCACCGATGTTCAACCCGCTGGCGGCCAATGGCAGCGGCCTGAAGCTCCCCGGCAGCACCGCGGTACAGGGCCTGCCGCTGCCTTCGGAGCAGGCATTCGGTTTTGAAGCCATTGTCGATGACGGCAACCGTCTGCTGCTGCGCTTTACCCCGGCCCAGGGTTACTACCTGTACCGCGACCGCACTTCGATGACGCTGGAAGGCGCGGCCGGCATCCGCACCGGACGCCCGCAGTGGCCGGCCGGCCAACCGTACCGCGATGAGCATTTCGGCAACGTGGTGGTCTATTTCGACCAGGTGGACGTGCCGGTGCCGTTGCGCCGCGACAAGCCTGATGCCACCGACGCAACGCTGGTGGTCACCTTCCAGGGCTGCCAGACCGATGGCATCTGCTATCCGCCGATGACCCGGCGGGTGAAGCTGGCGCTACCGGCCGGCAAGGTCTCCGCGCGCGAGGAGGCCATCGTCGCGCCGCTGGTGATTCCGCCGCTGCCCAGCGGCAAGAAGGACGCCGCACCGGTGCTGCCGGCGGTTGATCCGTCCAGCGCGTTTGGCCCGCAGCCGCTGGTGGTGCGCCCGGACCCGGGCGCGCCGGACCTGACCCAGCCGGCACCGGATGCATCGGCCGAAAACAGCCAGCGCAGCCAACCGCCGGCCGAACAGGACGATGGCCATTCGCTGGCGTGGATCCTGCTGCTGGCGCTGGCCGGCGGCCTGATCCTGAACCTGATGCCGTGCGTGTTGCCGGTGTTGTCATTGAAGGTGCTGGGTGTGGCGCAGAGCGGTGAGAGCCGCCAGCACGCCCGCAACCATGCGCTTTGGTACACGCTGGGCGTGCTGGTGGCCTTCAGTGCGATCGGCGGCCTGGTGCTGTCGTTGCGTGCGGCCGGACAAGCGGCCGGCTGGGGCTTCCAGCTGCAGCATCCCTGGTTCATCGCCACCTTGTTCTACCTGATGGTGGCCGTGGGCCTGAGCCTGAGTGGTGTGTTCACTCTGGGCGGCAGCGTGGGCGGACGCGTGCAGTCGCTGGCCAACCGCAACGGCGCTGTCGGTGACTTCTTCACCGGCGTGCTGGCCTGCGTGGTAGCCAGCCCGTGCATCGCACCGTTCATGGGCCCGGCACTGGCCTATGCGTTCACCGCACCGCCGCTGCTTGCGATGTTGGTGTTCCTGGCTCTCGGCCTGGGCCTGGCCTTGCCGTTCCTGCTGATCGGCTTCGTGCCGGCGCTGGCGCGGCGCCTGCCCAAGCCGGGCGCGTGGATGGAAACGCTGAAGAAACTGTTGGCCTTCCCGATGTACCTCACCGCGATCTGGCTGCTGTGGGTACTGGGCAAGCAGCGCGGCGTCAGCTCGATGGCCCTGTTGCTGACCGGTGCTGCGGTACTGACATTGGGCCTGTGGTGGTTCGAACGCAGCCGCTGGCACAGCCGCAGGTTCGGCATGGTGCTGGGCGCGCTCATCGCCGTGCTGGCGCTGCTGGTGCCGGTGTTGGCGGTGAACCGCATGCCGCCGGCCGCTGCGCAGGCCGTCACCGCGGGCACGGTGGCCTATTCGCCGGAAATGCTCGACCGCCTGCGTGCCGACAACCGCGTGGTGTTCGTCAACATGACCGCCGACTGGTGCGTGACCTGCAAGGCCAACGAGCGCGGCGTGCTGAACCGGGATGCGTTCCGCGACACGCTCAAGCGCGTGGACGCGGTGTACATGCGCGGCGACTGGACCAATGTCGACCCGCAGATCAGCGCCTTCCTGGAACAGCACAAGGCCGTAGGCGTGCCGCTGTACGTGGTGTACGGCCCCGGCGCGCCGCCGCGCGTGCTGCCGACCGTGCTGACCCAGCCCATCGTCGAGGACGCGCTGCTGCGCGCGGCGCGCTGACATGCGGGCTGCGACGTGGTGGGTAGCCGCAATTGCCGCCGTGGCCGGGGTGGTCGTCGGCGTGCATTACATGCCCACCAACGTCGACCTGCCGGCGCGCATGGAAGATCCATCGACACCGCCGCCGAGAACGGCGGTGCAGGCCGCAAAGCCGGGCGACATGCTGCCGGCCTTCAGCCTGCCAGACCTGGACGGCATGCCGGTGGCGTTCCCGGATCGCTTCAAGGGCAAGCCGCTGTTGATCAACGTGTGGGCCAGCTGGTGCGCACCGTGCATCGAGGAGATGCCGGAACTGGCGCGCTTTGCCGCCAGGCATGCCGACAACGGCCCGCAGGTGGTCGGAGTCGCGTTGGATACGCCCGAGGCGGTGCAGGATTTTCTTGGCAACGTGCCGGTGTATTACCCGATCGTGATCGAAACGCCCGGCCCGGACGATGCCAGCGTCAAGCTCGGCAACACGCAGGGGCTGCTGCCTTACAGCGTGCTGGTGGATGCGCAGGGGCGCATCCTCAAGCAGAAGCTTGGGCCGTTCAAGGCCGGCGAGATCGAGAGCTGGGCAGCGACGCCGTAGCAGCCACGCAAGCAGCGACGCTGGAGGTGCTGGAGCGGGTCGGACGCTGTCCACAAGTGCGCCCGATTACTGCTCCTTGACACCTTGCATGTCCGGACCGGAGGCTAGTGCAATGAGTATTGACCTCACCCCCCTGAATCTCCGAGAGCTGAACGCGCTCATCCGCGCCGCGCAGCAGCAACACCAGGCACTCAGTCGACGCGAGTCCCCCGACAAAGTGCGGCGCAAGCTGATCACCCTCGCCCGCAACACCGGTTATACGATCGAGGAGTTGTTCGGGCCAGCCATCGCTCCGTCACAACCGGCAGCCAAAGCCGCGCGTCGTCGCAAGGGTCCGAAGGTGAAGCCCAAGTACCGCGACCCGGAAAATCGTTACAACACCTGGACTGGCCGCGGTAAAACACCGCTCTGGCTCGCCAACAAGATCCGTTTTGGCCACACCGTGGCCGACTTCCTGATTCCCGGCGTGGCAAAGCTCACCCCGAAGGAAACCGTACTGACGGGCAAGCGCAAGCTGTTCAAACAGCCCTGATCGCCCCACGGTCCAGGGCAGTGACTGCCCTGCCAACCACCGGTGTGAAGCGGAGCCACTGCGGACCTGCACCCGCACCGGAGCGCAGCCGGATTACGCACGGGATGCTCGCTGCAACCATCTCCCGAGGCGCGGTGCCGACTGATCCAACACCCACAACCAGAACGCGGCGCCCCATTCGCTGTTGTCGATAACGGGAACACATCGCCCTATTTGAAGTAACGGCACGATCCCTGTGCCTGTGAGTACCACCGGCCTGCTTCAGGAACGGGCTTTCCAGCGGCGACGCGATTGGGGTGCTCGGTGTGATCGCCGAGACCTGCACAAACACCGTCAATCCCCTCGAACTCGCCATCGACCACTTCGATGAAGCACTACTCACAGTGGCGTTCCGTGAACATCTCGCAAGAGAGACGCGCGCCCGCGAATGCATTGCTTTCAGGCCCGATATCCGACCAGTCCCAATCACCGAGATCGTGGATCTCGTCGCGTATCCGAAAGAGTTCATCCGTGTTGCGTGCCCCAGCACAGACGCGCCATCGTGGCCGCGCCAAGGCGCCACGCTCAAGGCCACGACCGTGCTGGCGATGCTGCATTGGCCGGGCTTGAAGCCGTCGCACCCACGTACTCGCGTGAGCGATGACAACGCTTTCGTGGAGAGCCTGTTCCGCACTGCCAAGTACCGCGCCGGATATCCGACCGATGGGCTTGGCGGCATGCGGGAAGCTGGCGAATGGGCGCATCGTTTCATGCACTGGTACAACCACGAGGATCGACACAGCGGCATCGGCTACGCGAGCCCGACTAAGGCGCCCGGTCCGGTCACTCTCAGCCCTGCCGTTGCAGGCATGACAGGCATGAAAGGAAGAAGGCGCGCCCTCTTCACTGCGAAACGCGCCGCTCCACCCTCACGCCCGCGCCAGCAATGCTTCCAACGCCGGGCGATGCTGCGGCTCGAAATGCTCCAGGACGGCCATGCCCCCCAGACGCACCGCCTCGTTCAAGGGCTCGCTCACCTGATCCAGCCTGCCCAAACCCCATAGCGCCCTGGCCACGCAGATGCTGGCCAGCGGCTGGCCAATCGATACGCACCAGGCACGTGCCGGCGCCACCACCTGCAGGCAGCGCGCGTATTGGCCCACCTCACACAGCGCGTCGGCCAGGCCAGTGCGCAACCACTGGTGGAAATCCGAATCAGCCTGATGCCGAGCCACCAACGCCTCGGCGAGCGACCACTCATCCAGCGCCTTCTGGCGGTGCCCCGCCACGCCGGACTCGATCGCCCGCTGGGCCAGCATCTCCGCCCGTTTCAGCGATCTGTTGCTCGTATCAGCCGACATCGTGATGCTCCTTATCACTCGGGAAATCCAACCCGGGCCGATGCACGGCCCGCTGCCTTGCACACTACTCAATCCACGCAGGCAGTACCGGCTGGACGCCCGAACTCAGGCGCTTGAACTCTTACCCAATCCTCCGTGAAAGCGGGGTGGAACCCGCTTCCGCCTGCCCTGCGGTGACGCACCCTCTTCGCCAGCCAGCGCCTGCGCCAAGGCCCATGGCGTCAACCGGATATCCGAGGTCTGTTCCATCAGCGCCACAAACCAATCCACGAAGCAACGCACGCGCCCGGACAGATGCCGGCTGCCCGGATACAACAGGCTGATCGGGCGCGGCGCGAACGACCATTGCGGCAACACCGGCAGCAACCGGCCCGCGCGCACGTGCTGTGCCACCGCGAACGGCGCACCCGGACAGATCCCGGCACCGGCCATGCAGGCGGCCATCGCCACGTCCGGATCATCGAAGACAATGCCATCGCTGCTGGAGACATGCGTTTGCGCGTCAATGGATTGCAGCTTCCAGGTGAACGGATGGCTCTCCGCCGGGAACCAGGACAGCCGCGTGTGCCCGTGCAGATCGTCAGGCAACCTCACGCGCGGATGCAACGCCAGGTATTCCGCTGACGCGTACAACCCCAGTTCGATCTCGCACAGCTGGCGCGATACGTTGGACGAGTCCTGCAGACGCCCGCCGCGTATCGCGCAATCGATGCCATCTTCGAGCAGATGGCTGATCCGGTCGCTGGCCCCCAGCCGCAGCTGGATCCGCGGATGCAGGGCATGGAACTCATGGATGCGTGGAGCCACTATCCAGCGCGCCACCGATACCAGCGCTTCCACCCGCAGCCTCCCGCGCGGTTCGGCCGCGCCTTCGCGCAACCCGCCTTCGATGTCCTCGATCTGGTGCAGCACCGACCGGCACTGGTCCAGGTAGGCCGCGCCGTCCGCTGTCAGGTTCAACGAGCGGGTGGTCCGGTGGATCAGGCGCACGCCCAGTTCCGCCTCCAGCGCCGCCACTCGTTGCGAGACACGCGCCTTCGGCAAGGCCAGAGCATCGGCCGCAGCGGTGAAACTGCCGGCATCGGCCACCGCGACAAAGGTCGCCATTGCGGAGAGCTTGTCCATGTTCTGGTTCAACAAAATTGAACAAAGAATCATGTTTGCACCCATTTTTCGACCAATCAACGGCGCCTACGCTGATCACTCCGCACCTTCCCCCTCACGGAAGCCTGGCCTTGATCCACTGCGACTCCACCCTTGGCGCCTGCACCCTGCCCGGAACCGACGACAGGCAAACCCTGCCGTCTCCCGCGTTGAAGACCGGTCTGGCGATCCATTACTTCGGCGACCCGATGTGCTCGTGGTGCTGGGGCATCTCGCCGGCGACCGCGGCGCTGGCCAGGTTCTGCCACGATGAGGGCATCGCCTTCCGCATGACCATGGGCGGCCTGCGTGCCGGTGGGGGCGACCCTTGGAACGCACCGTTCAAGGCCTTCCTGCGTCGGGAATGGGAGCACATCAGCCAGGCTACCGGACAACCGTTCAGCTACCGCCTCCTGCAACGCACCGCGTTCAATTACGACACCGAGCCTGCCTGTCGTGCCGTGGCCAGCATCCGGGTGATGCTGGAACAGACCGGGCGTGACCCTGCATTGCAGCTGTCCTTCTTCGCTGCGGTGCAGGAGCGTTTCTACGTGGAGGGCGACGATCCAGCCACCGTTGCCTTCTATCGGGAGCCCTGCGCCATAGCCGGGGTGGATTTCCAGGAGTTCTCGCAACTGTGGGAATCGATCCAGGCACGCCTCGCGGTTGCCGAGGATTTCGGTCGATGCCGAAAGTGGGGGGTGAGCTCCTTCCCCACCCTTGCCGTCGAGAAGGAGGGCCGCCTCAGTGCGTTGGCCGTTGGCCACATCGGCGCACAGGAGCTGGTGAGCCGCGCCCGCCAGATACTCCAGCTGGCTTGACCGGGCACGGTCGTCAGCCGCCCCCGATGCCAGGAAGCCTCATGCCCTTCCTCCTGCAGGTCGACTTCCCCTATCCCGGCCCATGGGCAAGGCCTTGCATCAGGAGGTGGACGAAAACAGGGGTCAGAGTCGAGTTGTTGAATACCTGACGCAACCGCGACCCAGCGGTTTCTGGACGTTTGGCAGAGTCGACACCGTCACCCGGCGTCCGATCCCAACCGCGCCACTCACCGTCGCCAGAAAGAAGAAGGCCGGCATTGCTGCCGGCCTCCTCGCTTGAACACTTCACAGTCGCTGGACAGGCTTTTGATCCAATTCCGCCCCGCAGGACTTAAGGCTTCAACAGAACCTTGCCTTTCCTGCCCGGCAGCAAACTCGCCTTCGCCGCTTCGGCTGCATCGGCCAGGCCGTAAACCGCCTGCACAGGCAATGTCAGTTCGCCGCTCATCACGCGCGTAATCAGTTCGCCGACGAGCCGGCGCTTGTTCTCCACCGACATCTGCTGGCTGACCTTGCTGCCCCAGAAGCCCTTGACCGTGGCCTGCTTGAAGATGACGTCGCCGGACGGAATCTGCATCGGCTCGCCGGCCATGCTGCCGAATGACACCAGCGTGCCGTTTTCGCCGAGCAGTGACAGCAGGTCCGCGCTGGCTTGGCCACCGATGGAATCGACGGCGGCGTGTGCCAGCGTGTCTCCAAGCAATGCATGGGCGCGCTGCTTCCAGTCGGCCTGCTCGGTGGACAGCACGTTGCCGATGCCGAGTGCCTTGAGTTCATCGACGCCGGCATCGCGACGCACCAGCCCGAGCACCTGCACGCCGCGCGCGGCGGCGAGCATGGCCAGGGTCTTGCCGACCGCGCCATTGGCGGTGTTCTGCACAATCCATTGGCCGGGTTCGGCCTGCAGGAATTCCAGCAGCATCAGCGCGCTGAGCGGCATGGCGATCAACTGCGCCGCCGCTTCGTCGGCGATGGCGTCCGGCACGGGGATGACCATGCGCGCCGGTGCGATGAAGTACTCCGCCCAGGTGCCATGCACCGAAGCAGACATCACACGCTGACCGACGTTGATGCCTTCAACGCCCTCGCCCACCGCATCGACGGTGCCCACCGCTTCACTGCCGCCGATGGCCGGCAACGTGGGCTTGTAGCCGTACTTGCCGCGAATGGTCCACAGGTCATGGTTGTGGATGGGCGCGAGGATCGTCCTGATCCGCACTTCGCCCGCGCCGGGCTGCGGCACCGGGCTGTCGCCCAATGCCAGCACGTCGGCCGGTTCACCAAAGGTGGTGTGGATGGCACTGCGCATGATGGTCTCCGGTGGGATTCAGACGGCGGTGACGTGCAGGCGCACGCCGATGTTGCCGCGCGTGGCATTGGAGTACGGGCAGATGTGGTGCGCGGCCTCCACCAGGCGCTGCGCGTCGGCCTGGTCCAGGCCTTTCACTTCGACGTGCAGGTCGATGTCCAGCGCATAGCCGCCTTCGGCGGTCTGGCCGATGCCCACTTCCACCGACGTTGCGGTGCCGCTGGGCTGCAGCTGCAGCTTCTTGGCGGCCACCGGCAACGCGTTGTCGAAGCAGGCGGCATAGCCCAGTGCGAACAGCTGCTCGGGGTTGGCGCCGGCCTTGCCGGAACCCGGCAAGGCGAGGTCGAGTGCGAGGCTGCCGTCATCCAGTGCGGTGCGACCCGCACGGCCGCCGGTGGAGGTGGCGCGGGTTTTGTAGAAGATCTTCATTGCGGATTTCCTGTCTCGAGTGGGCCGGCGCGGCGGGGTTCTGATCAGCAGCGCGCGGCAGGTTGTGTCGTGGGTTGTCTGTGGTGGCTCAGGCCAGTTGCGCGAGCAGTGCCTTGGCGACGGCTTCGGAGCTGGCCGGGTTCTGACCGGTGACCAGATGGCCGTCAGTCAGCACGAACGACTGCCAATCCGGCCCCTTGGCGTAATTGCCGCCCAGACGAGCGAACTCGTCTTCGATCAGGAACGGCACCACGGCACTCAGGCCCACCGCGTCCTCTTCGCTATTGGAGAAGCCGGTGACCTTGCGGCCGGCGACCAGCGGTTTGCCGTCGGCGCTGCGCGCGGCGATCAGCGCGCCGGGCGCGTGGCAGACCAGACCGAGCGGCTTGCCGGCCCGGTCGAAGGTTTCGATCAACGCAATGGAATCCGCATCACGGGCCAGATCCCACAGTGGACCGTGACCACCCGGGTAGAACACCGCGTCGAACTGCGCCGGGTCGATCTGCTTCAGCGGCAGCGTCGTCGCCAGATGCTGCTGCGCGGCACTGTCCTTGCGGAAGCGCTCGGTGGCCGGTGTCTGCGCGTCGGGCGCGTCGCTGTGCGGGTCCAGCGGCGGCTGGCCGCCCGCCGGCGATGCCAGGGTGATATCGGCGCCGGCATCCTTGAACACGTAACAAGGTGCGGCGAATTCCTCCAGCCAGAAACCGGTCTTGCGTCCGGTGTCGCCGAGCTGGTCGTGCGAAGTCAGTACGAACAGGACTTTCATGGCAGTGCCTTCTTCAATCGTTTGGGGGAGAAAGGCGCGCGGCGGTGTTGCCGCACGTCAGCAGGTGTTCGGTGGCCTCACGCGCCTGCCGCAGCGGCAGACGGTCCTGGCTGAGCTTGGACAGCAGCGCCGCGCCCAGCCACATCTGATAGAGCACGCGGGCGACATCGAGCGCGGGCTTGCCGGCGGGCAGCGAGCCATCGGCGCGGCCTTCCTCGACCAGCGCGGCGATGCGCTGCAGCAGGCGCTGCACGCCATCGTCGAGCACGCGCCGCATGTCCTCGGACAGGTCCGCCACCTCGGCGGCAAGCTTCACCACCAGGCATTCCTCGGCCCAGCCCTGCGCCGGATCGGCCGGATCACGTGCCCAGGCATCCCAGTAGCGCATCAGCCGCTGCTGGCCGTTGCCGCCGTCGGCCAGCAGCAGGTCGAGCTTGCGCCCGTAGTCGTCTACGTACTGTTGCAGCAGCTCGCAGCCGAACGCTTCCTTGGACGAAAAGTAGTGATAGAACGAGCCCTTGGGCACGGCGCAGGCCTTGAGGATTTCCTGCAGACCCAGCGCGGCAAAGCCCTTCTGCAGGACCAGCCGGTAGCCGGTATCGAGGATGTGCTGGCGGGTAGCCTGGGCTTTGGGAGAGAGATTCATGGAGCGAACCTTACTTAAAATAGACCGGTCGTCTATTAATGGAAAATTACTGGGCTCAATACCAGTACTCCCGCCAGTGGAGAAAAGCGTTCGAACAGTCACCTCCGCCGTTTCCCCAACTTCGCCCATTTCCCGCCAAAAGCCGCGCATCGCGCCAGCCCGGTTTTGCCCACCCATCGCTCAACCCCCGCCGACGAACCGGGCGAACCCCATACCCTCTCAGCTCCCAGGCACCACCGCACATGCAAACCCGGAACCCCGTCAAATTTCAAACAAACGATTAAAACGCGGCTAATTTCGGCGAACTGGACAGCATTGCCAGCTTCCCTCACACTGCCGCCCTTTCACGCTGACCGCTGGCAATGGCAAAACTGCTGGTCCTCCATGGCCCCAATCTGAACCTGCTGGGTACCCGTGAGCCGGAGGTTTACGGCCACACCACGCTGGCGCAGATAGATGCGGCTCTTGCGGCACAGGCCGAACAGGCCGGCCACCAGAGCGAGCACCTGCAATCCAACGCCGAGCATGTGCTGGTGGACCGGGTGCAGGCAGCGCGCGCCGATGGAACCGCTTTCATCCTGATCAACCCGGCCGCCTTCACCCACACCTCGGTGGCACTGCGCGATGCGCTGGCCGCCGTGGCCATCCCGTTCATCGAAATCCACCTGTCCAACCCGCACAGCCGCGAACCTTTCCGCCAGCACAGCTATCTCAGTGACAAGGCGTTGGGTGTGATCTGCGGCTTCGGCGCGGACAGCTACCGCTACGCCATGGACGCCGCGCTCCAGCGGCTCTGAAACCTTCCCCGGCAGGGACGGCGCCCGGCGCCAGTGCCTGCGGACACCACCAAAGAGGCATTCAATGGATCTGCGCAAAATCAAGAAGCTCATCGACCTGCTGGAAGAGTCGAACCTGGCCGAGATCGAGATCAAGGAAGGCGAAGAGTCCGTGCGCCTGTCGCGCAACCCGGTCGGCGGCTTCGTCGCCGCGCCGGCTCCGGTCTACGCCCCCGCTCCGGTCGCTGCCGCACCGGCCATGCCGATGAGCGGCCCGACCGAAGCCTCCACCGGCGGCACTGCCAAGCCGGGCAACGCCCTGCCGGAAGGCCACGTGCAGCGCGCGCCGATGGTCGGCACCTTCTATGCGTCCTCCTCGCCGGACAAGCCGGCCTTCGTGACCGTCGGCCAGACCGTCAAGGCCGGTGAAACCCTGGCCATCATCGAGGCGATGAAGATGTTCAATCCGATCGAAGCCGAAGTATCCGGCACCGTGGTCGCCATCCTCGGCGAGAATGGCAGCCCGGTGGAGTTCGACCAGCCGCTGTTCGTGATCGCCTGAGGCGCCGGCCATGCTCGACAAGGTCGTTATCGCCAACCGGGGTGAAATCGCGCTGCGCATTCTGCGCGCGTGCCACACCCTTGGCATCCGCACGGTCGCGGTGCATTCCACCGTTGACCGCAATCTCAAGCACGTGGCCATGGCCGACGAGTCGGTCTGCATCGGCCCGGCCCCGTCGTCGGAGAGCTACCTCAACATCCCGGCGCTGATCGCCGCAGCCGAGGTCACCGACGCCCAGGCCATCCACCCCGGTTACGGCTTCCTCTCCGAGAACGCCGACTTCGCCGAGCGCGTGGAGCAGTCCGGTTTCATCTTCATCGGCCCGCGTGCGGAAACCATCCGCCTGATGGGCGACAAGGTCGAAGCGATCCGCGCGATGAAGGCTGCCGGCGTGCCGTGCGTGCCCGGCTCGGGCGGCCCGCTGGGCGAGGACATCGTCGCCAACACCAAGATCGCCCGTGAGATCGGCTACCCGGTCATCATCAAGGCATCGGGCGGCGGCGGCGGCCGTGGCATGCGCGTGGTGCATGTCGAAGCCTCGTTGAAGGCCTCCATCGAAACCACCAAGTCCGAAGCCAAGGCCGCATTCGGCAATGGCGAGGTCTACATGGAGAAGTACCTGGAAAATCCGCGTCACGTGGAAATCCAGGTGCTGGCCGATGGCCAGGGCAACGCCATCCACCTGGGTGAGCGCGACTGCTCGATGCAGCGCCGTCACCAGAAGGTGGTGGAAGAAGCACCGGCACCGGGCATCACCGCCGAGCTGCGCGAGCAGATCGGCAAGGTCTGCGTGGAAGCCTGCATCCGCATCGGCTACCGCGGCGCCGGCACGTTCGAGTTCCTGTTCGAGGACGGCAAGTTCTACTTCATCGAAATGAACACCCGCGTGCAGGTGGAACATCCGGTGACGGAGATGGTGACCGGCATCGACCTGGTCGCCGAGCAGCTGCGCATCGCTTCGGGCCAGAAGCTGAGCATCAAGCAGAGCGACGTGGTGCTGCACGGCCACGCGATCGAATGCCGCATCAACGCCGAGGACGCGGAAACCTTCATTCCCAGCCCCGGCCTGATCACCGGCTTCTATCCGCCCGGTGGCCCGGGTGTGCGCGTGGATACGCACATCTACGCCGGCTACAAGGTGCCGCCGAACTACGACTCGATGATCGGCAAGCTGATCGTGCACGGCCCGGACCGCGACACCGCCATCGCGCGCATGCGCGTGGCGCTGAGCGAGATGGTCGTGGACGGCATCAAGACCAACGTCGCCCTGCAGCAGCGCATCATGCGCGACAAGGGCTTCCAGGCCGGCGGACAGAACATCCACTACCTGGAAAAGCGCCTGGCCGAACGCAAGAACCAGTCGATCGCGCTGACCTGATCGCGGTTTCGGCAAACAGGAAAAAGGCGGGGAAACCCGCCTTTTTCTTTGCCCGCTTTTCTCGGAGCGACGTAAGCCGCGATGCTGGCAACGTCTGAACAATCACGCGAACCGCAATTCCAAGATCATCAACATCCTGCTGCTTCCATCCGCACCGGCTTCGCGGCTTACGCCGCTCCTACAAAAGCCGACCGCTGAAAACCTCCGGCAGAACATGCAGCAGCCAATACCGCGCACGGATCGCCAGGCACAGAAAAGGCGGGTTTCCCCGCCCTCTCATCAGCATTGCGATGTAGCGATCACTCCGCCTGGATTGCCGTGCCCTTGACCGGCTCGATACCCAGCGGCGAGGACGGGTCAACCACCGTCACCGTTTCCACCGAACCATCCGGCCAGACGATCTGGAAACTGCTGCCCGGTTGCAACGTGGAGAACGGCATGCCGCTCTGGGCGCGGTAAATGGCCGCCGCCTGGCTGGCACCGGCGCGGCGCAGATCCGCATCGGATTTGACGCTGGTCAGCTTGACCTTGCTCAACGCCCGGTAGCGATCCTCGTAGGTGTCGATCAGCACCACGCCCACGGCGCCGGCCGAATAGGCCACGAACAGCACCACCCAGATCCAGAACTTGGCTCCATGCAGGAGACGTCGGTAATTCATCATGCACCTCCCTGCGACTTGCGCAGGCTGTCGACCAGTTGGTTCATTCTTTCAATACCCTGCCGCGATACGGCGGCGTCATAAACGAACGACTCGAAATCCTGATCGGGATCACGCGAGCAGATCCCACCATTGGCGCAGTAACCGGTCATCAGCGAGCTGTCCGGTCCACACGCCAGCCCCAGCTTGCAGGCCGCCAACTGCCAGGCCAGCTGCGAGAACTGATCGCCGGCCACAAACCCACGATAGGCATCGTCACCGGCGGCAGCCACGCCCATGGCCGCAGATATCGCCAGGAATGCCTCCGGATCCTGCGAATGCAGCACCCGCTCTACCAGGTCACGCCGATACGCTGCATCCTTGCGCAGCGGCTCACCCATCGCCAGCAATGCGGCCTCGGCCGCCAGGTTGCCGGCAACGGCGGCATCGTGCCGCTGCTGCAGGATCAGCGCACTGCCCAATCCATCGGCAGCGGTGAAACCGATGCAACTGCTGCCCACCCGCTCGCGCGCCGCGACCAGGCCCGGTACGTCTTTCAACCCCATCGACGCCAGCGTGCCGCTGTCCAGCGCATAGCCCTGCGGGTCCATCGCGTACACGCCGCAATAGTCGTAGATGCGGCTGACAATCCAGGCCGCTTCGGCGTCGCCGGCCGCAGCGGCGGCGCGCAGCTGGCGGGCATAGCTGAACAGGTCGCGCCCGCTTTCAAAGGCCGCGCGCAGGTCCAACGGCAGGCCCGGGCCGATCGCGGTATCGCGCTCACGGCCGCTCACGCCACTGGCCGGCGCCAGGCCCGCATCTTCCGACAGCGGGGCGCGCGTCACCATGGCCGCAGCCATTTCGCGACTATCGGCGCCCTGCATGCCACTGCCGCCGCGAAAGCCCAGCACGGCGAGCAGCACCGCGGCAGGCAGCAGCAACAGGTACCAGGGTTTTCTGGCCAGCAGGCTGAACATCGGGGGTGCGGCGCATATCGGCGGCAAAGGTGGCGCGATTCTAGCAAGGCAGCGGCGGCTGGCGCTGAACCGGGCAGCGCGCCCGCGCAATCAGCGCCCGCCTCGTCTAGGATGCGTGCCCTGTCCCGCTGTTGCTGTCCCCCGCCATGCCCTTCCTTGAATTGACCCTGCGCTGCACCGAAACCACCCAGCCCCGCTACGAGAACGCTCTCGATGACGTGGGCGCGCTGGCGGTGACCATGCTCGACGCCGATGCCGACACCAGCAACGAGCGCGCGATCCTGGAGCCGGGCGTGGGCGAAACCCCGCTGTGGAACGATCTGGTGCTGACCGCGCTGTTCCCGGCCGATACCAATGGCCTGGCGCTGCTGGCGGCACTGGAAGCCTTCGACGCCGGCCTGGACTGGAGCAGCGCCAGCTTCCGCGCAGTCGAGGATGAGGATTGGGAGCGCGCCTGGCTGGACCAGTTCCAGCCGATGCGCTTCGGCCAGCGCACCTGGATCGTGCCGTGGAACCACGAACTGCCTGAAGAGGCCCAGAGCGCCGATGCCGCCATCGTCCGTCTGGACCCGGGCCTGGCCTTCGGCTCCGGCACCCACCCGACCACCGCCCTGTGCCTGCGCTGGCTGGACGGCTTGTCGGCCGCCGGCGAACTGGAAGGCCGCACCGTGCTCGACTTCGGCTGCGGCTCCGGCATCCTGGCCCTGGCCGCGCTCAAGCTCGGCGCTGGCGCGGCGGTGGGCGTGGACAACGACCCGCAGGCGCTGATCGCCACCCACGACAACGGCGAGCGCAACGGCGTGCATATCGCCGCCTACCTGCCCGAGGACGAGCCGGTCGCCACGTATCCGGTGGTGGTCGCCAACATCCTGGCCTCGGCGCTGGATGCGCTGGCCGAACTGCTGGCCGCGCGCGTTGCGGCCGGCGGCAGGATTGCCCTGTCCGGCATCCTGCATGGCCAGGAAGGTGAACTGCTGGAACGTTATGCAACCTGGTTCGACCAGCTCGAAGCGGTGCAGGACGGCGACTGGATGCGCATCACCGGCGTGCGCCGTGCTTGAATGGGGCCATTGCCCCGTCACTGCCTGACATGAGCGAAGAAAACCCAGCCTCGCGCCCCTCGCTTGCCACCTTCCTGCGCGGCAAGCCGGCGACCAAGCCGGCGCCCGCAGACACCGCAACGGACCTGCCGGCGACCGAAGCGGAAACGCCGCAAGCAGAATCCGCTGAAACCCCGCAGCCGACAATGCCGGCAGCGACGGCACAGGATCTGTTCAACGCTCCCGCCGACAACCAAGCGGAAGCGCCGGCCACTGACGACAGCACCGAAACCGCCATCGCTACCGACATCGCTACCGACATCGATGTTGATGTTGATGTTGATGCCGACAGTGAGGTCGAAACGGGTACCGACCCCGCCGCCGGCAGCCCGCCAACCACGCTGCCCACGTTCATCCGCAGCAGCGGCCAGGCCGTGGCATCCGCACGCCCAACGCCGCGTTGGCAATGGGCACTGGTGGCTGCATTGGCATTGTTGCTGGCAGTGCAGATCGTCATTGCCGACCGCGCGCGCCTGGCTGCCGATGCGGGCACCCGGCCCCTGGTCAGCGCGTTGTGCGCGGTGCTGCGCTGCAGCCTGCCGGCCTGGCATGAGCCTGCCGCCTACACCATGCTCAGCCGCGAAATCCGCCCGGTGCCGGGGCAACCCGGCGTCCTGCAGGTGCAGGCCAGCTTCCGCAACGAAGCGCGCTGGGCGCAAGCCTGGCCGGCGTTGCGGCTGTCACTGTCCGATGCCGATGGCCGGGTGATCGGCCGTCGCACCCTGCAGCCGGCCGACTACCTTGGCAGTGCCGCCGATCCGCAGGCACGGCTGGAGCCGGGGCAAAGCGCGCAGGTGTCGTTCCGGCTGCGCGAACCCGCATCGGCCACGGTCGCCTTCAGCTTCGAATTCCAGTAACGATGGAAACCGGCATGGCAGCGCGCCGGCCCACGCGCTAGACTCCTCCCCCCACGTCGGGCCAACCGTGCCCAACCCTGCTGAATCCGGGAATCTCCTTGAACGCTGCCCCCACCCGTCCTGACACCAGTCGTGGCGCTGCCAAGCCGCCGCTTCGCGAACACGTCGCCCAGTCCGTGCGGCGCTACCTGCGTGACCTGGACGGTTGTGACGCCGACGATGTCTACGAGATCGTGCTGCGCGAGATGGAAATCCCGTTGTTCGTGGAAGTACTCAACCACTGCGAAGGCAACCAGAGCCGCGCCGCCGCGCTGCTGGGCATCCACCGCGCCACCCTGCGCAAGAAGCTCAAAGAGTACGGTCTGGCGTAAGGCGCCCGGCAACCGCTCCGGTAGAGCGTAGTCATGCTGCGCCGAAGCGTTACCAGCAATGCCCCTGCCGGGCAGGGTTCGGTACTACGCGCATACCACCGGCGGTAGAGCGCAGCCATGCTGCGCTGAAGCGTTACCGGCCATGCCTCCAACCGAGCATGGCTCGGTTCTACCGGGCAGGGATATGACCGCGCGGCTACAATACCGGCCCGCTTCCGCTTCCCCTCTTGCCCCCATGTCTGCTGATCTGCTGCCCGTCCGCCGGGCTCTGCTGTCTGTTTCCGACAAGACCGGTCTGGTCGAAATGGCCCGTGCCCTGGCCGCCCGCAACGTCGAACTGCTGTCCACCGGCGGTACCGCCAAGGCGATCCGCGATGCCGGCCTGCCGGTAAAGGACGTCTCCGACGTCACCGGCTTCCCGGAAATGATGGATGGCCGGGTCAAGACCCTGCACCCGATGGTCCATGGCGGCCTGCTCGGCCGCGCCGGCACCGATGACGCAGTGATGGCCGAACATGGCATCGCACCGATCGACCTGCTGGTGCTGAACCTGTATCCGTTCGAGTCGGTCACCGCCAAGGCCGATTGCACGCTGGCCGACGCCGTGGAGAACATCGACATCGGTGGTCCGGCAATGCTGCGCAGCGCGGCCAAGAATTTCGCCCGCGTGGCCGTGGCCACCAGCCCGGACCAGTACGACACGCTGCTGGCCGAATTGAATGCCAACGACGGCAAGCTGTCGGCCACCAAGCGTTTTAAACTGTCGGTGGCCGCGTTCAACCGCGTTGCCCAGTACGACGCAGCGATCAGCAACTACCTGTCCGCAGTCAGCGACACCAGCGCCGCCGTGCCGGTGCGCGAGGAATACCCGGCGCAGATGAACTCCACCTTCGTGAAGGTGATGGACCTGCGCTACGGCGAGAACCCGCACCAGAGCGGCGTTTTCTACCGCGACCTGTACCCGGTGCCGGGCACCCTGGCCACCTTCGTGCAGTTGCAGGGCAAGGAACTGAGCTACAACAACCTGGCCGACGCCGATGCCGCATGGGAATGCGTGCGCCAGTTCGACGTGCCGGCCTGCGTCATCGTCAAGCACGCCAATCCGTGCGGCGTGGCTGTGGCTGCCGATGTCGGCGCTGCCTACGAAATGGCCTACAACACCGATCCGACCAGCGCGTTCGGCGGCATCCTGGCCTTCAACCGCACGCTGGACGCGGCCACCGCCAAGGCCATCCTGGACCGCCAGTTCGTCGAAGTGCTGATCGCCCCGGACTACGAGCCGGCCGCGCTGGAATACGCCACCAAGAAGGCCAACGTGCGCGTGCTGCGCATCCCGGCCGGCGACGCGCGCAACAACTACGACACCAAGCGCATTGGTTCGGGCCTGCTGATCCAGAGCGCCGACAACCGCGGCATGACCATCGACGAACTGAAGACGGTGACCCAGCGCGCACCGACCGCCGCCGAACTGCGCGACATGCTGTTCGCCTGGCGCGTGGCCAAGTACGTCAAGTCCAACGCGATCGTCTACGCCAAGGACGAACGCACCATCGGTGTCGGCGCCGGCCAGATGAGCCGCGTGTACTCGGCACGCATCGCCGGCATCAAGGCCGCCGATGCCGGCCTGGTGGTTCCCGGCTCGGTGATGGCTTCCGATGCGTTCTTCCCGTTCCGCGACGGCCTGGATGCGGCCGCCGAAGCCGGCATCACCGCGGTGATCCAGCCGGGCGGTTCGATGCGCGATGCCGAAGTGATCGCCGCCGCCGACGAGCATGGCATCGCCATGGTGTTCACCGGCGTGCGCCACTTCCGTCACTGAGTACCGCAACGATGGCGACGGGGATGTTTCCGCGATTGATTTCCCTGGCCGCTGTGGTCCTGCTGGCCTCGTGCCGGCAGGACACACCCGTTGTGGCCGAGGCGACGGCGCAAAAGCCGGCGCTGCGCCACGACGCAGCAGTGCTGGCGCTGCTGCAGGAGCGCTACGGCGCTCCCGCACAGCTGAAGGGGCAATGGGCGCAGCAGCTGGATGATTCGAACATGAGCAGCGCCCGCCCGGTCCACCGCGAAGTCTGCGCCGACCGCGGTGTTGCCATCGGCCAGGACCGCTATCGCATGCTGGCCGTCTGCACCAGCTACGACAACGCCACCTCCATCGAACTGGGCACCAGCGATTTCATCGTGCTACGCGAAGCCGTCGACGGCACGATGAGCCTTGCCGCCGAGCTGCCCGGCCGCGCCAGCGGGGTTGGCGGGAAGCCTGGCGCCATCAACACGCTGCAGGTGGGCGCCGGCGCATGGGCCTACCAGATCGACGACGAGTTGGTGATGGTCGGCTCGATGATGCGCAACCGTTCCTGGCTGCTGTTCGACGGCGGCGGCAAGGTGGCCGATGCCGGCTGGCTGCGCGTCCATCTGGATGACCACAACGCCATCGAATGCAACGGCGCCGGCCGCTGTGCGCACGGCAGGCTGGACCTGAATCTCGACGTGCAGCCGGACGACAGCCAGCCCGGCCTGCGGTACTGGCCATTGCGCGTGCAGGAGACCGGCAACGGCTGCAAGGGGCGGGTCAACAAGGCACATGTCATCACCTACGACCCGGCGCAGTCGCGCTACCTGATTCCTACCGAACTGCAACTTGAAGGCTGCGCCTGATGCACCTGCTGCCCCGCATGTTCTATCTCGCCATCGGCACCGTGATGCTGGCCAGCTGTGGCAACGGCACGCTGGCCGACGCCCAGCGCCAGGCCGTGGCGACGATGAGCAAACAACTGCCACTTCCCTACCGCGATGGCCTGATGATCGAATCGGTGCATCGCCACGGTGATGACCTGGTCCAGGTGATCCGCTCCCCGGACGCCACCGTGGACATGGCCAAGGCCAAGCCTGAGGTATTCGAAGCCCTGCGCCTGGACGAAGACTATGCCATCACCGACCTGTGTGCCGACGCGACGTTGCTGCCGCTCTACAACGCCGGTGGTGGTGTGCGCCGCCGCTTCATCGATGCCAATGGCGCGGTGTTCTTCGAGGTCACGCTGAAAGCCTCGCATTGTGTTTCCAACTGATCGCCCCACAGGAACTGACTCCATGAAAATCCTCGTCATCGGCTCCGGTGGCCGTGAACACGCCCTGGCCTGGAAGCTGGCCCAGTCCACGCGCGTGAGCGAAGTGATCGTCGCGCCGGGCAATGCCGGCACCGCCACCGAGGGCAAGTGCCGCAACGTGGCGGTCAAGGTCACCGACATCGCCGGGCTGCTGAAGCTGGCCCAGGACGAGGCCGTTGGACTGACCGTGGTTGGCCCGGAAGTACCGCTGGTGGCTGGTGTGGTCGATACCTTCCGTGAAGCCGGCCTGCGCATCTTCGGGCCGACCGCCGCCGCCGCGCAGCTGGAAGGCAGCAAGGCGTTCGCCAAGGATTTCCTCGCCCGCCACGGCATCCCGACCGCGTTCTATGCGGTGCATACGGAAGTGGATGCGGCGCTGGCCTATCTGCATGAGAAGGGCGCGCCCATCGTGATCAAGGCCGATGGCCTTGCCGCCGGCAAGGGCGTGATCGTGGCGATGACCATGGACGAAGCCGAAGCCGCCGTGCGTGACATGCTCAGCGGCAACGCGTTTGGTGATGCCGGCGCGCGCGTGGTGATCGAGGAGTTCCTCGAAGGCGAGGAAGCCAGCTTCATCTCGATGGTCGATGGCTGCGTCGCACTGCCGATGGCCACCAGCCAGGACCACAAGCGCGTGGGCGATGGCGACACCGGCCCGAACACCGGCGGCATGGGCGCCTACTCGCCGGCCCCGGTGGTCACGCCGGACGTGCATGCGCGGGTGATGCGCGAAGTGGTCGAACCGACCGTGGCCGGCATGATCGCCGATGGCGTGCCGTTCACCGGCTTCCTGTATGCCGGGCTGATGATCGATGAAAGCGGTGCGCCGAAGGTCATCGAATTCAACGTGCGCTTCGGCGACCCGGAAACCCAGCCGGTGATGCTGCGCCTGCAGTCGGATCTGGTGGACCTGCTCGAAGCGGCCATCGACGGCGTCCTGGCGGGCGTTGATGCGCAGTGGGACCCGCGCCCGTCGCTGGGCGTGGTGCTGGCCGCCAAGCCGTACCCGGAAACGCCGATCGTGGGTGATGTGATCAGCGGCCTGGCCGAAGTGCCGGCCAGCGCCAAGGTGTTCCATGCCGGCACCGCTTTGGATGCCGAGGGCAATGTGGTCAGCGCCGGTGGCCGCGTGCTGTGCGTGGCGGCACTGGGCGACAGCGTTTCCGATGCGCAGCAGCATGCCTATGCCGGCGTTGCGAAGATCCACTGGGCCAACGAGTTCCACCGCAACGACATTGGCTGGCGTGCGATTGCGCGCGAGCAGCAGTAAGCCATTCGTGTGACGAAAGAAAAAGGGCGGCCGCAAGGCCGCCCTTTTTCGTTGCGCCCGTTTGTCGGCGGCGATGCAACACAGCATCGTGGGCGAGAAGCACAAGCGCAGAGCTGCCCCTACCCCTCAACCCTCACTCCAACCCGTCAGCGATGCACACTGCCAATGCTCGCCGCCGGATAACGCGCACCGGCCGCAACATTGACCGGGAACACCGCATCAATCCGTGCAAGATCCTCGGCACTCAGCACCACGTCCAGCGCAGCCAGGTTCTCTTCCAGGTACGGCAAACGCTTGGTCCCGGGAATCGGCACCAGGTCATCGCCCTGTGCCAGCACCCACGCCAATGCCAACTGCCCCGGCGTCACGCCCTTGTCGGCGGCAATCGCGTTGACCTGTTCCACCAGCGCCAGGTTGCGGTCGAAATTCTCGCCCTGGAATCGCGGCGACTTGCTGCGGTAATCCCCTTCTTCAAAATCCGCCGGACTGCGGATCGCACCGGTCAGGAAGCCGCGACCCAACGGTGAGTACGGCACGAAGCCGATGCCCAGTTCGCGTGCCGTGGCCAACACGCCGTTCTGCTCCGGCTCGCGCGACCACAACGAATACTCGGTCTGCAGCGCGGTGATCGGATGCACCGCATGCGCGCGCCGGATGGTCTCCGGCGCAGCTTCGGACAGGCCGAGGAAACGCACCTTGCCCTGCTCGACCAGGCGCGCCATCGCACCCACCGTCTCCTCGATCGGCACATTGGGATCGACACGGTGCTGGTAGTACAGATCGATGTGATCCACGCCCAGCCGTTGCAGGCTAGCCTCGCAGGCCGACTGCACGTACTCCGGACGACCATCCACGCCACGTGCCTGCGGGTCGTGCGCATCCAGACGGACACCGAACTTGGTCGCCAGGAACACCTGTTCGCGGCGATCGGCAATGGCGCGGCCGACCAGCACTTCGTTGGTGTGCGGGCCGTACATGTCGGCGGTGTCAAGCAGGGTAAGCCCACGTTCCAGCGCGCGGTGGATCACCGCGATCGAGCCAGCGTCATCGCCGCGGCCACCGTAGAAGGCGCTCATGCCCATGCAGCCAAGGCCAAGGGCGGAAACAACCGGGCCGTCACGGCCCAACAGGCGGGTCTGCATTGGCATGCATCCATCAACGAAGGGGAAGCCACTGTAGGCCGCCGTCGGCAGTCGAATAAACCCCCATAATCGGGACTGACCATGAAGCCAGACCGCACAATCGACCCTGCCCTGCTGCCCGCGCTGGCCGCCTTCGCCTGCGTTGCCCGGCATGCCAGCTTTCGTCAGGCCGCGCTCGAACTTGGGGTTTCGCCTTCGGCGCTGTCGCAGACCATCCGCAACCTCGAACGCCGCCTGGGCACCCGGCTGTTGCAGCGAACCACCCGCACGGTGGGCCTGACCGAACCCGGCCAGCGCCTGTTGCAGGAAACCGTACCGGCGCTGGCGCGCATCGGCACTGCCTTGCAGGCGATGGAGGAAAGCCGCGACATTCCATCCGGCCAACTGCGCATCACCACCCCGCGCTATGCGGCCGAGCACCTGCTGCTGCCATTCCTGCCCGGGTTCCATGCACGCCATCCGCAGGTGCGGGTCGAACTGTCGATCCAGCCGGCCATGGTCGATGTGGTCGCCGAAGGTTTCGACGCGGGCATCCGGCTGGGTGAATCGCTGGCTGCCGGCATGATCGCGGTGCCGCTGGGCCCGTCACTGCGGTTGGCTGTGGTCGCCAGCCCGGACTATCTGCAACAGCACGGCGTGCCGGATCGTCCCGAGGCGTTGGTCGATCACGCCTGCATTCCCCATCGCAACAGCGACGGCCGGATCATGCCGTGGGAATTCAGCCGCGACGGCCACGACTTCTACATCGAAGTTGATGGCCCCCTGCTGCTCAATGACAGCCACCTCGCGTTGCAGGCCACCCGCGCCGGGCTGGGCCTGCAGCAGGTGTTCGAGCACAACGTGCGCGCTGACCTGGATGCCGGCCGGCTGGTGCGGGTGCTGGAAGCGTGGCAGGTGCCGTTCGCCGGCTTCCATCTTTACTACCCGTCGCGCGACCAGCTCGCACCGAAGCTGCGGGTGTTCATCGACTTCATGCGCGCCGCCAACGCCCGCTAGCGCCGAGCCAGGCTCGGCGGGACACTACCGCCGCCGCGCGCAGCGGAGCATGGCTCCGCGCTACCGCGCGGCACCCGCTTCCAGGTAATCGGTGGTCACCTGCAACATCGCCGCCATGCCATTGGCCAGGGCGGCCTCATCCAGAAGGAAACGTGGCGAATGGTTGGCCGGTGCCTGCGCAGGATCGATGCCCACACCGGTCGAGCCCACCAGGAAGTAGAACCCCGGCACGCGGTTGGCGAACTGCGAGAAATCCTCGGCGATGGTCTGCAATGGCATCTCCACCACCTTGTCCGCGCCGGCCACCTTTTCCAGCGAAGGCCGCACCTTCGCCGACAGCGCAGGATCATTGATCGTCGCCGGCGCATTGTTGATCACCTTCAACACCGCGCTCGCACCGGCCGCATGCGCGTAATCGGTTGCGATGCGGTCAAAGCGCGCGATCACGTCCTCGCGCACCTTCGGATCAAACGTGCGCAGCGTACCCACCAGCGTGGCCTGGTCGGGAATGATGTTGAAGCGCACGCCGCTGTTGAACTGCCCTGCCGTCAGTACCACCGGCGTCTGCGCGATGTTGATCTGGCGCGCGATCATGCTCTGCGTGCCCAGCAGCACCTGCGCGCCGACGGTGATCGGGTCCACGCCATCCCATGGCCGCGAACCGTGGGTCTGCTTGCCGGTCACGGTCAAGGACCACTCATCGGCCGACGCCAGCAGCGGGCCGGCCTTGTAGCCGATCTGACCGACCTGCAAACCCGCCCACACATGCAGGCCAAACGCGGCGTCGGGCTGGAAGTCGCGCAGCAGTCCTTCATCGAGCATCAGCTTGGCGCCGAAGTCGGCACCGGCCACCGCCGGGCCTTCCTCGGCCGGCTGGAACACGAACATCACCCCGCCCGGCAGGCTGTCCCGGCGCGCCGCCAGCGCCTGCGCCACGCCCAGCAGGATGGCGACGTGCGCATCGTGGCCGCAGGCGTGCATCACCCCGACCTGCTGGCCGCGATAGCTGGCCGTCACCTGCGAGGCATACGGCAGCCCGGTTTCCTCGCGTACCGGCAGCGCGTCCATGTCGGCGCGGATCAGGATCTTCGGGCCGGGCCGGCCGCCCTTGAGCACGGCGGCCACACCGGTGCCGGCAATACCGGTACGCGGTTGCAGGCCCAGCGCGCGCAGTTGGCGGGCCACGATGTCGGCGGTACGCCGCTCCTCGCCGCCCAGTTCCGGATGCTGGTGCAGGTCACGCCGCCAGGCCTGCAACTGTGGCGTGGCCGCCTGCACCGCCGCGCGCACCTCGCCGGCAGGCTGTGCCTGCGCCACTGCGGGTACCGCCAGCAACAGACAGGCCAGCGCGCCCATGCTCCGATATTTCATTGCCCGATCCTTTCATTGCCAAGGCCGTGATGGTAATCGTGTCAGAGTCGCGTGCCCCCTTTCCCGCAATGGCGTTGCCTTCTGTCGATATGCCCCGTCTCGAACGTCAGTTGGGCCAACTCTGGGCCCACGAAAAAGCCAGCTACGGATTGCGCGTGTTCATCGCGCTCACCGCCGTGCTGGCCTATGGCTGGTACTACGACCGCATCGGCGCGATCCCCGGACTGTTCCTGGGCATCATCGCCAGCGCCATCGCCGAGACCGATGACAACTGGTGGGGCCGCAGCAAATCGGTCGCGCTGTCGCTGCTGTGTTTCGCACTGGCCGCCGCCTCGGTGGTGTGGCTGTTCCCGCATCCGCTGCAGTTCATCACCGCGCTGGCGCTGACCGCCTTCGGCCTGACCCTGCTCGGTGCATTGGGCGAGCGTTACGCGTCCATCGGCCAGGCCACGGTGACGCTGGCCATCTACACGATGATCGCGATGGACCAGCTCAAGTCTCCGGACATGGCCTGGCACGAGGTGACCAACCTGCTGGTTGGCGCGGCGTGGTACGGCGCGCTGTCGATCCTGTGGACGGCCATGTTCGCCAACCGCCCGGTGCGCGAACGGCTGGCGCGCCTGTTCTTCGAGCTGGGCCAGTACCTGCAGCTCAAGGCCGACCTGTTCGAGCCGGTGCGGCACGGCGACCTGGAAGCGCGGCGGCTGGCGCTGGCCGAGCAGAACGTGCGCGTGGTCGAAGCGCTCAACACCGCCAAGACCGCCATCCTCAGTCGCTTCGGCCGCTCCGGCCGGCCTGGCGTGCAGTCCGGCCTGTACTTCCGGCTGTACTACATGGCGCAGGATTTCCACGAACGCGCCAGTTCCTCGCACTACCCGTACGAAGCGCTGGCCGACACCTTCTTCCACAGCGACGTGCTGTACCGCTGCCGGCGCCTGCTCTCACTGCAGGGCAAGGCCTGCCAGGCACTGGGCCAGGCCATCCGCCTGCGCCAGCCGTTCGATTACGGTGAGCGGGCGCTGCAGGCCGGGCGCGATCTGCACGAATCACTACGCTACCTGCGCGACCAGCAGCGCCCGCAATGGACGCGCCTGCTCGGCTCGCTCAACCTGCTGGCCCACAACCTGACCAGCATCGAGCGGCAGTTGGCCGAAGCCTCGCTGGCCGACACGCCACTGGAAGGCATCGACACCCGCCTGCGCGATTCCTCGCCGCACACACTGCGCGAGATGGCCACGCGCCTGCGCCAGGCCTTGACCACCGGCTCGCTGCTGTTCCGTCACGGCGTGCGCATCGCGCTGGCGCTGATTGCCGGTTACGTGGTGCTCAAACTGGTGCATCCGGAGAATGGCTACTGGATCCTGCTGACCATCCTGTTCGTCTGCCGCCCGCACTTTGGCGCCACCCGGCGCCGGCTGGTCGAACGTATCGCCGGCACGCTGGTCGGCCTGGGCGCCACCTGGGCGCTGATGCAGTTGTTCCCCGGTACCGAGCTGCAGCTGCTGGTGGCGCTGCTGGCCGCGTTGGTGTTCTTCTTCACCCGCACCGACCGCTACCTGCTGGCCACCGCCGCGATCACGGTGATGGCGCTGGTCTGCTTCAACCTGCTCGGCGACGGCTTCGTGCTGATCTGGCCGCGTCTGCTCGACACGCTGATCGGCTGCGCCATCGCCGCGATCGCCTCGCTGCTGATCCTGCCCGACTGGCAGGGCCGGCGCCTGCACCGGGTGATGGCGCAGGTTGTCGCCACCAGCACCGCGTATCTGGACGAAGTGCTGGGCCAGTACCGCAGCGGCATGCGCGACGACCTGCCGTACCGCATCGCGCGTCGCGACATGCACAACGCCGATGTCGCGTTGTCGGCGGCATTGGCCAACATGCTGCGCGAGCCCGTCTATGCACGCGGCAATCTCGACGGTGGCTTCCGCTTCCTGGCGCTGTCCAACACGCTGCTCGGCTACTTGTCCGCACTGGGAGCACACCGCGCGCAATCACCCCTGGTTGAGCAGGACCCGCTGATCACGGCCGGCCACCAGCAACTGCAACGTTCGCTGACGGACCTGGCCGATGCCTTGTCCCGACGCGACGCCGCAATGCCGCAGGAAGAGGAAATCGCGCTGGCCGATGCGCTGGAACAGGTGCCCGATGACATCGACGAAAAGGCACGTCTGGTGCGCACCCAACTGGCGCTGATGCTGCGTCTGCTGCCGAAGCTGCGCAACACCGCCGCCGAGGCGATCCAGTTGCAGAATCCAACGGCGATGGCAGCAGCCAGGTAAGCGGAACGTTTCCTTTTCGCAGGAGCGGCTTCAGCCGCGAAACGGATGAAGCAAGCCACAACGGGAATTCCCGCGCTTGCAGGCTCCCCCATGTCGGGCACCACATCGGCTTCGCGGCTGACGCAGCTCCTGCATCGAACTCCCGCCCACGATCACGCGCGCGGCTTCTGTTCCGGCACGAAGAACATCACCAACCCGACCAGCGCCAGCACTGCGCCCAGCACGCACACGCCATTCCAGCCGTAATGCGTCCACGCCGCGGTGCCCAGCGCCGAACCGCTGGCGCCGCCGACGAAATAGCAGGTCATGTAGGCCGACGTGATGCGGCTACGTGCGCCTTCATCCAGCTGGTAGATCACGCTCTGGTTGTTGATGTGCACCGCCTGCACCGCCACATCCAGCAGCAGCACGCCGAGCACCAGCGCGGTCAGTGACATCGGTGCGAATGCCAGCAGCAGCCACGACAACAGCAACATCGCCAGACCGCCGCCGGCCACCCAGCGGCCATGGCCGTGGTCGCTGAGCCGGCCGGCGCGGCTGGCGGCCAATGCACCGGCCGCACCCACCAGTCCGAACAGACCGATGGTGGCGATGGAATAGCCATAGGCCGGCCCGGACAGCAGAAACGCCAGCGGCGTCCAGAACACGCTGAAGCCGGCAAACAGCAGCGCGCCCAGCAGCGAGCGCCGGCGCAGCACCGGTTCATCGCGCAACAGCGCCAGCACCGAGCCGATCAGGCGCGGATACGACAAGGTGGCGGTCGGTTGATGTGCCGGCAGCAGCTTGTACAAGGCCAGCGCCAGCAGCAGCAAGGCAACGCAGGCCACCGAGTAGATCGTGTGCCAGGAACCTATCCCGGCCAGCACGCCCGATGCGGTGCGCGCCAGCAGGATGCCCAGCAACAGGCCGGCCATGATCGTACCGACCACGCGCCCGCGCTGCTCAGGCGCGGCCAGCGTGGCCGCATGCGGAATGATCACCTGCGCGGCCACGGCACTCAGCCCGCTCAATGCGGTGCCGATCAACAGCTGCGGCAGGCCGGTGGCGGTGGCGCTGATCGCCAGGCCCACCGCCGCCAGCACGAACAGGCCGACGATCAAGCCGCGACGCTCCAGCCGGTCGCCCAGCGGCACGATCAGCAGCAGGCCGGTGGCGTAGGCCAGCTGTGCCACCGTCACCACCCAGCCGGCCTGGCCCGCACTGACGTTGAACACCCCGGCCAGCATCTGCAGCAACGGCTGCGCGTAGTAGTTGCTGGCCACGATCAGGCCGGTGGCGGTGGCCAGCAGCAGTACCCGTGACTGGGGGAGTACGTTTGAACGGGGCGACTCGAGGGACATGGCAGCTGGCACAGGGGGAAACCGGGCGCCAGTCTGTTCTTGGGCCATCAATGACACAAATGCATTGTTTTCATCCATGCCATCTGTTTCAGTGATGGCATGTTCACCCTGCGCCAGCTCGAGTTCGTCATTGCCGTGGCCGAGGAAGGCAGCTTCACCGCTGCCGCACTCCGTTGCCACACGGTGCAGTCCGCGCTCAGCCACCAGATCGCACGGCTGGAAGAAGCCTTCGGCGCCCGCCTGTTCGAACGTGGCCACCGGCGCGCACGGCCCACCGCCGCGGGCGAGGTGTTCCTGCGCAACGCCCGGCTCACGCTCCAGGCTGCGGCACGGCTGCAGGAAGAAATGGCGCTGGCGCTGGGCACGGTGCGTGGTCGCATCAACATCGGCCAGATCACCTCGCTCAACATCGTCGACGTGCCGGCCCTGCTTGCCGTGTTCCGCGCCGCTCACCCCGCGGTGGACGTGCACCTGCGCGTGGGCATGAGTGACGCCCTGCTGGCCGATCTGGACGAAGGCCGGCTCGACGTGGCCCTGGTCGGCGTCGGCCCGCAAGTGACACTGCCGCCCCAACACCGGCTGCTGCACGAGGAAGGCCTGTCATTGGTGATGCCGCCGGATCATTCGCTGGCCGCACTGCCGGCCATTCCACTGGCCGCGCTGGATGGCATACCGCTGGCTGCGCTGATCCCCGGTGCCGGCGTGCGCCGCATGGTCGACGACGCCCTGCTCGGCCGGGGCATCCGCCCACAGCTTCAGTACGAAGTCACCCACAGCGAGATCCAGCGGCAACTGGTGGCGGCCGGGTTGGCAGTGGCGGTAGTGCCAGCCAGCATGGCCGATCACATGGCCGGCGTCAGCGTGCGCCCGCTGGCCGAACCCTTTCAGTTCCGGACCTGCGCGGTGTGGCGGGCCGACCCGACGCCGGCAGCGCGTGCGTTGTTGGAGCTGCTGCAACCACTGGCACGGTGATGTTGGTCTGCTAAGGTGCCGCGCAGAATCGAGGAGACACGATGTCCGGCCACAATCAGTTCGCCCTGCTCAGGCAGCGCCGCTTCCTCCCGTTCTTCATCGTCCAGGCGCTGGGCGCGTTCAACGACAACGTCTATCGGCAGGCGATCATCGGCCTGCTGTTCTACCTGGGCGTCAGTACCGAGGAACGCACGCTCTACACCAACCTGGCGCCGGCGCTGTTCATCCTGCCGTACTTCCTGTTCTCCGCCCTGGCTGGGCAGATCGCCGAGAAGCTGGAGAAACAACGGCTGATCGTGATCACCACCACGATGGAAATCGTGATCATGTCGCTGGCCGCGATCGGTTTCCTCACCCAGAACATGCCGGTGCTGCTGATCGCGCTGTTCTGCACCGGCCTGCAATCCACCTTGTTCGGCCCGGTGAAGTACTCGGTGCTGCCGTCGATCCTCAAGCCTGAAGAACTGACCGGCGGCAACGGCCTGGTCGAGATGGGCACGTCCATTTCCATCCTCACCGGCATGATCGCCGGTGGCATGATCTTCGCCCTGGCCGGCAGCCAGGGCCCGGTCGTCGCGGCGGTGGCCATCATCGGCCTGGCAGTGGTCGGCAACGTGGTGTCGCGGATGATCCCGCGCGTGGATGCCGGCGCACCGGAACTGAAGGTCAACTGGAACCCGCTGAGCGAATCGCTGGCGGTACTGCGTCTGGCCAAGAAGCAGAAAGCGGTGCGCAACGCGATCCTCGGCGTGTCCTGGTTCTGGTTCTTCGGCACCGTGCTCACCTCGCAACTGCCGACCTACGCGGTGGTCAACCTCGGCGGTGGCGACACCCTGTACATCTTTGCGCTGGCGCTGTTTTCACTGGGCACCGGCGTCGGTTCGCTGCTGTGCGAAAAACTGTCCGGGCGCATCGTTGAAATCGGTCTGGTGCCGCTGGGCGCGTTCGGCATGAGCGCGTTCCTGCTCGATCTGTATTTCGCCCGCAGCGGTGTCGTCAGCGTCAGCGGGCTGGATGTGAGCGGCTTCCTGCAACAAGCCGGCGCAGTGCGCATCGTCATCGACCTGCTCGGTATCGGCCTGTTCACCGGCTTCTTCGTGGTGCCGTTGTTCGCGCTGATCCAGAGCCGCACACCGAAGTCCGAGATGTCGCGCGTGTTTGCCGCGCTCAACATCCAGAACTCCGGCTTCATCGTCGCCGCGGCGGTACTGGGTCTGTTGGCACAGCGCCTGCTCGGCCTGACCATCCCGCAGCTGTTCCTGGCACTGGCCATCGCCAACGTGCTGGTGGCGGTCTACATCTTCAGCATCGTCCCCGAATTCCTGATGCGCTTCCTCAGCTGGGTGATGGTGCGCACGCTGTACCGGCTGCGGGTCAAGGGCGTGGAAGACAACGTGCCCGACGAAGGCGCTGCGCTGATCGTCTGCAACCACGTCAGCTACATGGATGCGTTGATCCTGTCGGCGACGATCCCGCGCCCGGTGCGCTTCGTCATGTACTACAAGATCTTCAACATCCCGGTGATGCGCTGGATCTTCACCACCGCCAAGGCCATTCCCATCGCCAGCCCGAAGGAGGACGCGGCATTGATGCAACGCGCTTTCGATGAGGTGGACGCGGCATTGGCCGACGGCGAGCTGGTCTGCATCTTCCCCGAGGGCGCGCTGAGCAAGGATGGCGAGATCGCCGCCTTCAAGTCCGGCGTCGAGAAGATCCTGCAACGGCGCCCGGTACCGGTGGTGCCGATGGCGCTCAAGGGCATGTGGGCCAGCATGTGGAGCCGTCGCGATACGCGACTGGGCCGCATGCGCGTACCGCGCCGCTTCCGTGCGCATGTCGAAGTGGTTGCCGCTCCCCCGGTGGATGGTGCCAACACCGATGCCGCACAGCTGGAAACGCTGGTACGTGCGCTGCGTGGTGACCAGGCCTAGGAACTCAAGCTTTTCAGATGTAGGACAACTGGCTAGGCTACGTCCCATTGCGTGCGGCCAGGGGAATGCGCGGCGCGCCACCAGACCCAGGGGAATACATGGACAGTTCCGCATCACCGGCACCACCGGCAGCACCACCACCGCCGCCCGCAACGGCTGCATACGCCGCCCCGCCCGCACCGCAGGTGGTGCATCACTACCACCATCCGGAGAAATCCGGCGGTACGGCCGCCTTGCTGGAAGCCATCCCCGGGCTGTTCCAGGTGTTCGGCATCGGCCACATGTACGCCGGCAATGTCGGCACCGGCCTGCTCTTCATGTTCGGCTACTGGATGGTGGCCTTCGTCAACTTCCTGCTGTGCTTCATCATCATCGGCTTTTTCACATGGCCGTTGTGCTGGGTGGCCATGATGATCATCTCGCCACTGACCGCTGCAAATTCGTGTAAGTCGCGCTGATCGCTTTACCCATCAAACCGGAGAAATCTATGAACACCCTCAACCCCACCAGCAGCATTCCCAACCACCTGGCGTGGTCGATCATCGCCACCGTCCTGGCTACCTGCCTGTGCTGTCCGCTGGGCCTGGTCGGCATCGTCGCCATCGTGTTCTCCAGCAAGGTCAATTCACTGCTGGCCCAGGGCGACATCGATGGTGCTCGCCGTGCATCCAACAACGCCAAGACCTGGTGCTGGGTCGCAACCGCTCTGGCCATCCTTGGCCTGATCATCAACATCGTCTACTTCTCCATGGTCGGCAGCGCCGGCTACATGGAAATGCTGCAGCAGTACCAGTAAGCCTTGGCGCTCGAACTCAAAACGAACCACAAGCTTGCAATGGCCGGGATGGCAGTCGCCGTCCCGGCCGGCGTGGCGTTGCTGTGGACATTTGATCCCAACGTCGCCGGCAATCCGTTCCCACCGTGCATGTTCTACGCCATCACCGGCCACTACTGCATTGGCTGCGGGCTTACCCGCGCACTGCATGCGCTTGTCCACGGCGACGTGCTGGGCGCGCTGTCGATGAATCCACTGGGCTTGATCGTGCTGGGCCTGATCCCGGTAATGACGCTGTGGTCGGCAGGATGGCAACCACGTTGGCTGCAACCGCTGATGCGCTGGGTCATGGAACCCAAACTCTGGCTTGTGCTGCTACCCAGCTACTGGATCGCCCGCAACCTGCCGTGGTTTCCCTTCACGCTGCTCGCGCCGGGCTGACAGCGCCCCGCGCGATCCTGGGGAACACGGCTGTCAGCAGCCGGCCTGGGTGCCTCCACTCGCCGGCTTAGCCCTGGCGAACGCCAAGGGCTCGTACCTTCGGAAGCCGGACACACGCCCAGCACCGGCCTTCCCTGGTGGCCACGCTTCGGGCCGTGGATCAGCCGACCCAACCGGCGATCACCAACAACGCCAGCAGCGCCATCCACAGCAGCAGCATGCGCCATACCAGGCTCATCGCATCGCGCAGCTCGGGATACCGTTCGTCCACTGGCTCAAGCCCTTCCAGACGCGCCTCATCGGCCTCTTCCACCAGATCCACGCCCACGCTCGCCCGCGCCGCGCGGCCCAGGAAGCCCAGCTCCAGCGCCCAACGGTTTCCACCGCTCTGTCGCCAGGTGGTGAACACCGTGTCGAAGTTGCCCACCAGCGCCATCGTCAAGGTCATCAGCTGCGCCACCGGCCATTCCAGCAGCGCCAATACCTGGCTGCCACCTTCGCGACTGGCAGCAGCCACCTGCGTCGCTGCCGGCCCCTGAACGGCCAGCGCCAGCAGGCGATACAGCACTGCGCCCAGCGGCCCCAGCAGCAGGAACCAGAACAATGGTGCGAACCAGCGCCGCAGCGCATCGACCACCGTGGCCTCGACCAGCGACGGCGCGTCCTGGCGCATGCTGCCGCCCGCCGATTGCATGTTGGCGATGGCCACATCGCGGCTGCCGGCATCATCGGCATCGATCACCGCCTCGACATCACGGTCCAGGTCACGCGGGCCCCAGCACAGCGCCAGCACCGCAACGCCGAACAACAGCGACGGCAGGCCGTACAGGCGCTCATCCAGCAGCCATTGCAGTGACGCCACCAGCAGCACACAGGGAGCGATGGCCAACGCCAGGCCATAACGGCTGCTGGCCGATTGCCCGGCATGCGCCTGCAACCAGGCCAACCAGCGCTCGTACCAGCGCCAATCGCGCAGCGCGGTCATCAATGACGGGGCCAGATGGCCCAGCACCAATGCTGCGATCACCGCTACCAGGGTCGTGAACATGGATTTCCTCCGATCCGGGATTGTAGGCCCTGCCTGCGCCAACGGCGCGTAATCAAGGCCATCCCGCCCTCAGGCCAGCTGCTGGCGATGCCAGTGGTTGATCAGGGTGCGGGCGATGGAGATCGGCGGTGGCAGCAGGATGCCCTGCCCGTCATCGACACTTTCGCGGCGCATCGCCGCCGCCACTTCCTCGGCGCTGAACCAGCGCGCATCCTCCAGCTCGCCGTCGACGGCAGGCACATCGGCATGCGCGGTGGCGAAGAAACCCACCATCAGCGCGCCCGGGAAGGGCCACGGCTGGGTGCCCATGTAGCGCGATTGGATCACCCGCACCTTCGATTCCTCGAACACCTCGCGCGCAACGGTCTGCTCGAAGGTTTCGCCCGGCTCCACAAACCCGGCCAGTACCGAATAACGGCGCGGCGCCCAGTTGGACTGGCGGCCCAGCAGCAGGCGGCCAGCATTCTCCACGGCGACGATCACCGCAGGGTCCACACGCGGGTAGTGCTCGGTGCGGCACTGGTCGCAATGACCGATGAAGCCGGCGCGACCGAAGCGCACCGCGCCGCCACACACGCCGCAGAAGCGGTTGCGCGAATGCCAGTAGGACATGCCCCGCGCGTAGCAGAACACGTCGGCCACCTCGGCCGGCCATTGCGCGGCGGCCTGGCGCAGGTCCATCCTGTTGGGCGCGCGCAAAGTGATCGTTCCCGCTTCGGTCACGAACCAGGCGCGGCGATCAGCGGTCAGGCCAAGGAACACCGCCGCACCAGGGCCACCGCCCAGCTCGCGGCCAAGAATGGGGAAAGGTTGCCCATCGGCATTGGCGAACGCCGTGCCGTCGGCGTCGAGCACCAGCACCTGTGCATCGGGCCACAGCCGGTTCAATGCGTCGGGGTCGTCGCGCAGGGTATCGCCACGATCCAGCGGCGCACCGGCAAACGCATATCCGGAAAAAGAAGAATCAGGATTGGACATCCAACAGAGCCTGCCGCCAAAGCGTGTCCATCGCAAGCGCGAACGGCCAGCTTTATTGCTGGCCAGTCATTCGTTCGGGCGAATCCGGGCGTTGTGCGCTGCCGGCACCGGCGCTCAGGTCACGGCGTCGGGCAAGGCGATGCCCACGTCCTGCAGACGCCGCCGGGCGACGGCAAGCTGCTCTTCGGAGAACAGCGCCTTCCAGGGTTCCTGCAGCACCAGGTACTCGACACTGAGCTTGAGGTTTTCACGCCCGCGCAGGAACAGCTCGGTGAAGCCGTCCGAGGCGCTGGTCGAAGCCAACAACTGGTCGGCAGCGGCCTTGCCGCCGCTGCTCAGCACCAGCTGGCGGAAACGGGTCGCGCGGTAGGGAGGCTTGAGTCGAGCGGCCTGCTCATGGATATGCAGCATGGCCGCGTGGAACTGTTCTTCGAGATTCAACGACATCTGTTGTTTCGGCCAACCGCTTGTTTCAGACCGCGAAGCTGCTGCCGCAACCGCAGGTGGTACGGGCGTTCGGGTTGCGGATCACGAACTGCGCGCCGGTCAGGCTTTCGCTGTAATCCACTTCCGCACCCATCAGGTACTGCAGGCTCAACGGGTCCACCAGCAGGGTCACGCCTTCGGTGACCACCGCCAGGTCATCCTCGGCACGGTTTTCGTCAAACTCAAAACCGTACTGGAAGCCTGAACAACCGCCGCCCTGTATGTACACACGCAGGGCCAGCGCATCGTTGCCTTCGTCCTGGATCAGCTCTCGCACCTTGGCCGCCGCCGCTGCGGTGAAATTCAGCGGGCGGTCCAGGGACTGGTAATCAGGCGCCGGCTGCGCGCCGGGCAGGGAAACTAGCGTACTCATACGGCCCAGCATGGGGGCGGGCCGGGGCTGATTCAAGCTTCGGCGGCTTCAGCTTTCTTTGATTTCTGGTTTGCCGGCTTCTGTTCCGGCGCCGGAAGCGCAGCCATCGCACCGGAATGCACCAGGCGGCCGTTGAGCTGCGCGCCAGCGCTCATCTCCACCGTCTGATAATGAACATTGCCGGTAACACGCGCCGACGGGGTCAGTTCGACCCGCTCGGTGGCATGCACGTCGCCTTCCAGGCGGCCACTGATCACCACCACGCTGGCACGCACTTCACCTTCGATGAAGCCGTGTTCAGCCAGGGTCAGCACCGCGTTGGAGCCTTCCTCGGCCATCACCTTGCCGCTGATGCGACCGTCCACGTACAGACCGCCGCTGAAAATCACATCCCCACGGATCTCGACCTGCGAGCCGATCAGGGCATCCACCGACACTTCAGCGTCGCGCTTGGATTTGTTACCGAACATGCCTACTCCCCTCTGCCGCTGCCGGCGAGTTTCCAATCAAAAGTCTGTGTCGCGCCCCCCCCAGGCCCGGACAGAGAGACTCGCACACGTTGCGGTGTGAAATCCCGGGGCAGCATCACGCTCCCGTCCAGTTGCTGGAAATATCGGAACGAATATTCCTGGCCCGGCACGCCCTTGTTCTGGTGCAGCTCATCCCAGCTGACCGTGGTCAGCTTGCCGTCCTTCACCCCTTCCACCGAGAAGCGCATCTGGCCCTTGCTGATCGCGCCACGGTTGAGATTCTGGGTCAGCACCACACTGTAATGCCAGGTGCCGGCGGCCTCGGCCGTGAACTCCACCGAGTGTGCGTTCAAGCCCTTGCGCTGGCTGGTGGAACCCACCAGCCGCTCGTAGAACGCCACGTCGGCACGCAGGCCGGCGATCTCCTCATCGCGCTCGGCCAGCGAAACCTGCACTTCGTTGTTGGCCGCGCGGCTGATCCTGTCCGACGCCTCCAGCGTGGCCTGCCGCTGCCGCAGCTCCTCGATCTGGGTACGCAGTTGCTGGACCTGCTGCTCGCTCTGGTCCAGCTTGCTGCGCAGGCCACCGGCATCAGGCGAGGCGTAGCGCGCGGCCAGCCAGCCCACCAGCAGCAGCGACAGCAGCCAGGCGCCTGCGAGCACGGCGATCGGCACCCAGCCCGGGCGCGCGCTGCCGCTGCCGCGGGGAGTGATCTGGAAACGGGAAGGAGATCGTTGGGTCATGGCAGGCTCCGGAATCGGCCGATGGACGAGGCCTGTGCGCGGTCAGGAAACGACGTTGCAGTGTACAACCGGACACATTGCCAGGCGGCAACTGGCATTCACGGCAGCCTTCATCGATAGTTGCGATTCTGCTCACAGTCCCTCGCCGGAGCCCTCCCATGACTGAAGCCCATGTTTTCGTCATCGGCATCCTGCTGGCCTGGCTGGCTGGCATCCGCGTCTACCTCACCGTGTTCGGCGTAGGCTTGGCCGGAGTGATGGGCTGGGTCGACCTTCCACCGGCCCTGCAGGCAACCGAATCGTGGTGGGTCCTGGGCACCTCCGGCGCACTGGCCATCGCCGAATTCTTCGCCGACAAGATTCCCGGCGTGGATTCGATCTGGGATCTGCTGCAGACCCTGACCCGCGTGCCGGCCGGCGCATTCCTCGCTGCCGCCACACTTTCGCCCAATGGCGAACTGAGTACCGGGGTACTGGCAGCTGGCGCCGGCGTGGCGCTGGCCAGCCACGGCCTCAAGGCCGGCACCCGCGCATTGCTGAACACCTCGCCGGAACCGGCCAGCAACTGGCTCGCGTCATTGGCCGAAGACGGACTGGTGATCGGCGGGCTGGCACTGGCCGTGGCCCATCCGTGGCTGGCATTGATCGTGGTGCTGGGTGCCAGCCTGGTCGGCGCGTTGGTGGTCTGGCTTGTATGGCGCATGCTGTGGCGAGGGCTCAAGCGTCTGTTCGCCGAACCGGCGGTGACCAATACGCACAATTCCGGCGATCGCTCGCTCCCGCCGGCTCCTTGAACGCATAATCCCCGGCCTACCGGGAGTACCGATGGCAAGCAACGACACGGCTGTACAAACCTCGCGTCCGCTTCGCGCGGAAACCCCGCCAGCCGACTACTGGCAGCGTTGGAGCGTGCGCAACGCGCCGCCGGCCGAGGTGGTGCAGGCCCAGCTCAAGAGCGCAGCCAACGACCCGCAGTCCGCACCGGGCAGCGCGGAGGCCATCGCTGACGACACGCCGTACCGCGTGCTGATCGTGGAGGACAACCGTTCGCAGGCGTTGTTCGCGCAGGCGGTGCTGCATGGCGCCGGCATGCAGGCGTTCGTGCAGATGGACGTGGAAGGCGTGCAGCAGGCCATTGCCGAACACCAGCCGGACCTGATCCTGATGGACCTGCACATGCCCGGCCTGGACGGCATGCGCCTGACCGCGATGATCCGCCAGCAACCGCAGCAGCAGTTGCTGCCCATCGTGTTCCTCACCGGCGAGGCCGACCCGGACCGCCAGTTCGAAGTGCTCGACTGCGGCGCCGACGACGTGCTGATCAAACCGATCCGCCCACGCCACCTGGTCGCCGCGGTGGCCAACCGCATCCGCCGCAGCCGCCTGCAGGTGCAGAACAAGGTGGAAACCGGCCCGCAGTTGAACAACCCGGAAACCGGCCTGCCCACCCGCCACAACGTGATGCACCAGCTGCAGGCTGCACTGGCGGCCGGCCAACCGGGCGGGCTGATGTTCATCGAAATCGCCAGCGCCCTGGGCCTGCGCGAACGCTACGGCTATGCCAGCTTCGAACGGCTGATGGTGCAGGCCGGGCGTCGCCTGTACGACAACCTGCAACCGCATCTGCTGGCCCGTCTCAACGACAACAGCTTCCTGCTGCTGGCCCGTGGCAGCGATGAAGGCGCCCTGGCGCCGCTCGCGCAGCATGTGCGCGAAGGTTTGTCAGCCCATCCCTTCTCGGTGCGTGAGGATGAGTCGGTGTTCCTGCGCTGCGCCATCGGCCATGCCCGCCTTTCCTCGGGTTTCAGCAACTCCGACCATGCACTGGAAGCCATGGAGCGCACCGCACTGCGTGCGCGCCTGAACAGCGATGGCATCGCCGCCTACAAGCCCGAGGATGAAACCTTCGGCAAGGAACAACTGGCACTGCTCGAAGGCCAGCTCGAAATCGCCTACCAGCCGATCGTCGCCGTGGCCGGTGGCGATACCGCCCAGTACCAGGTGCTGCTGCGGCTGCGCCAGAGCAACGGCAGCCTGCTGTCGGCCGGCCAGGTGATTCCCGCCGCCGAAGCGGCCGGGCGCATTGCCGATCTTGACCAGCAGGTCGTCGAACATGCGCTCGGCCTGCTGCACCTGCACCAGTACGCACAGCCCCCAATGCGCCTGTTCGTCTCCCAATCGCTGCGCACGCTTTCCCGTGGCGCCTATGCCGATTGGCTGCTCAAGGCACTGGGCGAGCGCCGCGTGGCCGGCAATGGCCTGGTGATCGACCTGCGCCTGACCGACGCGCTGGTGCATGCCGTGAGCCTGCAGCAGTTCTGCGCGCGCCTGATGCCCGCAGGCGTGCAGTTCTGCCTGAGCCAGTTCGAGCCCAGCCACGAAGCCAACGCGCTGCTGACCCAGCTTCCGCTGGGCTTCATCCGCATGGCCTCGCGCTACGCCGACAGCCACGCCAGCCAGCAGTTGCGCGACGAACTGCGCGGCAGCATCGACCTGGCACACCGCGCCAACGTGCAGATCATCGGGCAGCAGATCGAGGACCCGCAGGCCGCTGCCGCGATGTGGATGGGCGGGGTGGATTTCATCCAGGGCAACGTCGTGCAGCGTGTCGGCACCGAGCTGAATTTCGATTTCCAGACTGCGGTGCTCTGAACCATGGCCGTTTCGGGGGGAACACGTGGCTGGGCACTGCTCGCTGCTGGCTGCGCCGCTACCGCCGCCGCTGCGACATTGGTGCCTCAGCTGCCGCCTGTACTCATCACCGCTGGCAGCGGTAGCGCGGTGCTCGCCGCACTGCTGGCTGCGGTCAGCGCCAGCGGGCAGATGCGCGCCAACCGCGTGCTGCAATCACGCAGCGAAGAACTGGCACTGGAATGCAGCAAGCTGCGCCAGTCCGAACAGCGCCACAGCAGGCTCGAACAGGAACTGCTGCAGGCCAAGCAGGCCGCCGAAGCCGCCACCTTGGCCAAGGGCGAATTCCTGGCCACCATGAGCCATGAGATCCGCACTCCGCTCAACGGCATCCTGCCGATGCTGGAGTTGGTTGCGCAGGGGCCGCTGGACCTCGAACAACGCAACATGCTGGCCACCGCGACGGACAGCTCGCGGCAGCTGTTCCGCATCGTCGATGACATCCTGGATTACTCCAAGCTGGAGGCAAACCGGCTGGAGCTGGAAGTCACCACCTTCAACCTGCGCGAGACCCTGGAAGGCATGCTGCAACTGATGCAGCGCATCGCCGAGCACAAAGGGCTGCATCTGTCTTTGCATATCGACCCGGCCGTGCGCCTGTCCGTGCGCGGCGACCCGGTGCGGCTGCGGCAGGTGATGGGCAATCTGCTGGTCAACGCCATCAAGTTCACCGAGCGCGGCAGCATCCAGGTGCGGGTCAAGCGGCTGGGCGAGACCCCGGCCCAGCACCGGCTGCGCTTTGAGGTACGCGACACCGGCATCGGTCTGGACGAGAGCCAGCAGGAACGGCTGTTCAAGGCGTTCACCCAGGCTGATGCTTCCATCACCCGCCTGTACGGCGGCACCGGGCTGGGCCTGGCCATCTGCAAGCGCATCATCGACCTGATGCAGGGCAGCGTCGGCGTGCAATCCCAACGCGGGCGCGGCGCAACGTTCTGGTTTGAGATCCCGCTACTGAAGGTAATCGGCGACCTGTACCCGCCCGAACACCTGCGCAGTGCCCGCAAGGTGCTGCTGGTCAGCCCCGAACCGCGCCTGCGTCAACGTCTGGAACTGCTGCTTTCCAACTGGGGCTTCCAGCCACAGACCGTGGCCAACCTGCAGGAAGCACTGGCGCACCTGCGCAACCCTGCCAGCGCCGGCAACTGGCACGCAGTCATTGGCGACCTGGAATCCCTGCTGCACAGCGCCAGCGCATTGCAGCGCGCTCTCCACCGCATGAAGCCGGCCGCGCCACGCCTGTTGTGGTTGTACGGCAGCACACCGGTGCCTGAAGAACTGCGCCACAACAGCAGCGTGCTGCCACGCCAGGCTCCAGACAGCCAATTGCGCGATGCACTGACCGCATCGGCCGCATCAGCGCAACCACCCGAGCCGGTCATCATCCTGGCCCCGGACACCTCATCGGCCGTCGATCTGACTGGCATGCGGGTGTTGCTGGTCGAAGACAACCCGGTGAATCTGCTGGTCGCGCAGAAGCTGCTCAAGGTCATCGGCTGCCAGACCGAAGCCGCCGAGAACGGCGCCATCGCCCTGGAGAAGATGCATCGCCAGACCTACGATGTGGTGCTGATGGACTGCCAGATGCCGGTGCTTGATGGTTATGCCGCCACCGGTCGCTGGCGTGACCACGAGGCAGCCAGCGGCTCGACCACGCGCCTGCCCATCATCGCGATGACCGCCAATGCCATGGCCGGTGATCGTCAGCGCTGCCTGGACAGCGGCATGGACGAGTACCTGCCCAAGCCGATCTCCCGCACCCAGCTGCAAACCTGCCTGCAAGCGTTCAAACGCACCATCCAAGTCCCCCAGACAGTACCCGCCATGCCCCCTGCCAACACCACCCCGCCGCAGTCCTCATCCGCCATCGAAGGCATTACGGCGCCACCGCTGGAAACCGCAGTGCTGGACGAACTGTTCGACATCGCCGGCGACGAAACCCACGCCATCCTCGACATGTTCCTCGGGGAAACCCCGAACCTGGTGCGGCAACTGCAGGAAGCGGCCGTGGTGCCGGATCCGCAACGGCTGGGCGAGCTGGCTCACAGCCTCAAGTCATCCAGCGCCAATGTCGGTGCCCTGGCACTGTCCGAAGCCGCACGACGGCTGGAACACGCCAGCCGCAGCGGCACGCTCGGCGACCCGACGGCACGGGTTGCCCTGGTCATCAGCGAGTCCACGCGCGCGCGCGCGGCGCTGGTGCACTACCAGGCGCGACTGCGGGGCCGCGTTGCCCCGCAGCAGTAACACCGGGTCAGACCCGGCTCAGTCCTCGAGCTTGGTGAGCAGGTAGTTCGGCTCACCGATGCGCTCGATCAGATCCAGCTGGGTTTCCAACCAGTCGATGTGCTCTTCCTCCGAATCGAGGATCTTCACGAACAGCTCGCGGCTGACATAGTCACCAATGGATTCGGCATAGGCCACGGCTTCGCGCAGCACGACCACGCCGGCACTTTCCAGCGCAAGGTCGCACTTGAGAATCTCAGTCGGGTTCTCACCGATGCGCAGCTTGCCCAGCGCCTGGAAATTGGGCAGCCCTTCCAGGAACAGAATGCGATCGGAAAGCACGTCAGCGTGCTTCATCTCGTCGATCGATTCCTTGTATTCGTGTTCGGCCAGTTCCTTCAGTCCCCAGTTCTTCAGCATCTTGGCGTGCAGGAAGTACTGGTTGATGGCGGTCAGCTCGTTGTAGAGGACCTTGTTGAGGAATTCGATGATCTTGGCGTCGCCTTTCATTTTGCGCACTCCCGCAATTGGAACGGGCGCACTTTACCGCTTGCAGGCGGAAGATGAAGGAACGCGAATCGTGATCATTAGCCGCCACGCCAGCCGGCGCCACGGCAGGCAGGCTCAGGCGGCCTGCAGCATCGGCAAAGGCAGGTCGCGGAAGGCGCGCGCCTGCTCCAGAAGACCGGCCGCCATGTCCAGGCAGGAGCCGCAATTGGAGCCGCAACCGGTACGCATGGTCAGCTCGGCCACGCTGTCGCAGCCGGCAATGGCGGCTTCACGGATCTGGTTGTCGGTAACCCCATTACAGATGCAGACGTACACGGTGCAATGCTCTTCAGGCAGCCTGAGTGGCTGGAGGGCATTCAATCCCAAACGAGAATGGTTGTCAATTTCCGTTGTTAATCATTATTAATCTTCTTGCGCCACGGCCCCTGACGGCGCTGGCGCTTGCGCGGCCGGTCATGGCCAGCGGTGTTGCCCGGCAACCAGGCCTCCAGCGCGGAGGCCGGCATCGCCTGTACTCCCGGACCAGCAACCCCACGGGCCATCGGCGCCAAATGCCGCAGCGCGCGCGCGTAAACGCCGCGCTTGAACATCACCACATGCTCCACCGGGTACCAGAAATCCACCCAGCGCCAATGGTCGAACTCAGGCGTGTCGGTCTGATCCAGGCGCACGTGCGCCTCATCGCCGGTCAGTCGCAGCAGAAACCAGACCTGCTTCTGGCCGATGCACACCTGGCGTTCATTGCGGCGGATCGCCCTGCTGGGCAGCCGATAGCGAAGCCAACCGGGGGTTGCCCCCAGTACTTCGACGTGTTCGGGCAGCAGGCCGGTTTCCTCCTGCAGCTCGCGGTACATGGCCTCGACAGGCGTCTCGTCGGTGTTCATCCCACCCTGCGGGAACTGCCAGCCGTCCCGGCGCACACGTCGTGCCCAGAACACCTGCCCGTCTTCCCGCATCAGCACAATGCCGACGTTCGGTCGATAGCCGTCCGGATCGATCACGATGCGGACTCCTAAAATTTCTACTGCCGGGGACTCTGCCATGGCCTTGCCCGGGCCACAAGCGAAGAAAAAACTATTGACAGTTCTTCTTCATATCTCCAGAATTGCCGGCTCCCTGAGGCTATGTAGCTCAGCCGGTTAGAGCACAGCACTCATAATGCTGGGGTCGGTGGTTCGAGTCCACCCATAGCCACCAACGCTTGCCATACATTGGCAAACACTCAGGGAAATGCGACAATAGTCGCCTGTTTTTTGCCCCGTCGCCAAGCGGTAAGGCACCTGACTCTGACTCAGGCATTCGGTGGTTCGAATCCATCCGGGGCAGCCAAACCTGAAAGGCCCGATCGAAAGATCGGGCCTTTTCTTTTGCCTGGAATTCGTGAATTCAAAAGCCGGATGCAGGATGGGCCGAAACCCAAACAACGACCAGAAGCCAAAAACACCCCGCTCCCGCGCTACGCACAACGGAGGGAGTGAATTACCCGGCCAGCACACCCAACGCGACGACCGCGGCAGCACCCGCCCTTTCCGACCAAACATGAAGGGAAGAACAGGAGAGGAGCGCTTTGGCTTTTGGCTTTTGGCTTTTGGCTTTGACTCCGAACCCGGCCTCGCCTCAAGCCCCGCCCCAATCCCGAACCCCATAAACGACAAAAGCCCGGCCGAAGCCGGGCTTTTGCTTTCCTCCCAGCGGGGCTCCGAAGAACCCCACGCCAGGCGCGATGGATCAGCGCTTGGAGAACTGGGTGGCGCGACGTGCCTTGTGCAGGCCGACCTTCTTACGCTCGACTTCACGGGCGTCACGGGTCATGAAGCCAGCCTTGCGCAGCTCGGACTTCAGGGTTTCGTCGTATTCGACCAGCGCACGGGCGATGCCCAGACGGATCGCACCGGCCTGGCCGGTGGTGCCGCCGCCAGCAGCGGTGACCATGATGTCGAAGGTTTCGGTGTTCTTGGTCAGTTCCAGCGGCTGACGCACGATCATGCGCGCAGTCTCACGGCCAAAGAACTCGTCCAGCGGACGGCCATTGACGGTGATGTTGCCGGCGCCCTTGCGCAGGAACACGCGAGCGGTGGAGGACTTGCGGCGGCCAGTGCCGTAGTTTTGAGTGATAGCCATGATTAGATATCCAGAACCTGCGGCTGCTGTGCGGCGTGCGGATGCTCAGTGCCGGCGTAGACCTTGAGCTTGCGGTACATCTGACGGCCCAGCGGGCCCTTCGGCAGCATGCCCTTGACGGCGATCTCGATCACGCGCTCCGGGTGACGCTCAAGCGCCTGCTCCAGAGACTCAGTCTTCAGGTTACCGATGTAGCCGGTGAAGCGATGGTACTTCTTGTCCTTCAGCTTCTTGCCGGTAACAGTGATCTTGTCGGCATTGATGACGACCAGGTAATCACCGGTGTCAACATGCGGGGTGTAGACCGGCTTGTGCTTGCCACGCAGGCGGCGAGCCAGCTCGGTGGACAGACGGCCCAGCGTCTTGCCGGCGGCGTCAACGAGGTACCAGTCGCGCTGGACGGTCTCGTTCTTTGCAGTGAAAGTGCTCATAAAGAACTCTAGTAGGTCGGGCTCATTGCGGCGGTGGGCTGCCGGAACTCTGCCACGCGTTGTGAAGGTGAAACAGAAGCGCGGGATTGTACCGGCCCAGGGCCGCAGACGCAACTTGACCCCCGGCTCCCGCTCAGCCCGCCCTTGGCAGGCCTGGACCCAGAGGCGAGAATCCGGACACCCCCGACCGTCGTGACAACCATGATCACTGCCCGCGTTCAGACTCCCCTGGACCACCTGCTGACCGAAGCCCAGCGCGCGCTGGACACGGTGTTCGGCAATCCAGCCGCAGCCCGCCCCAATCCGGCCGGCGACACCCCGGAAGTGGCACTGGAGCCCGCCGAAACGCGGCACGCGGCCGGCCTGATGCGGATCAACCACGTCGGTGAGGTCTGCGCCCAGGGGCTGTACTTCGGCCAGGCAGCCGTGGCCCGCGACCCGGCCACCCGCGAGCACCTGCTGGCAGCCGCGCAGGAGGAAACCGACCACCTGAGCTGGTGCGCCGACCGCCTGCGCGAACTGGGCAGTCGCCCCAGCCTGTTCAACCCGCTCTGGTATGCCGGCAGCTACACCATCGGCACCCTCGCCGGCCTGCGCGGCGACGGCTGGAACCTGGGCTTCGTGGTGGAAACCGAGCGCCAGGTGGAAGCCCATCTGGACGAGCACCTTGAGACGCTGCCGGCCGCTGATCAGCGCAGCCGCGAAATCCTCAAGGTGATGAAGCTCGACGAGGCCCGCCACGCTGAACATGCCGAGCACGCAGGTGCACGCAAACTGCCGTTCCCGATTCCCTCGGTGATGGCGCTCGCGTCCAAGGCGATGAAAACGGTGGCCTACCGGATTTGAGGAACGCCCCTTCCCGGATGCTGCGACATCACGCCCCTTCGGGGCAATGCTGGATAGCCGCCCGCCGTGCGCGGCTCAGCACTACCGGGACATGGCTGTAGAGCGGAGCCGTGCTCCGCTGGGGCATCACTGATGAAGCTCCCGCCGAGCGTGGCCCGGCTCTACGAAGCGGTGGCTCAGCTGACCAGCTTCAGGCCGATCACGCCGGACACGATCAGGCCGATGCACAACAAACGCGGCCACGAGGCGCTGTCACCGAACAGCGCGATACCGGCCATCGCCACGCCAAGCGCGCCAATTCCGGTCCAGATCGCATAGCCGGTACCCACCGGGATGGTGCGCAGCGCCTGGGTCAGCAGCCACAGGCTGATGCCCGCCATCACCACGGTGGCCACGCTGGGCCACAGCCGGGTGAAACCTTCGCTGTACTTCAGGCCCAGTGCGAAGCCGATCTCGAACACGCCGGCAAGCAGCAGATAAATCCAGGGCATTTCCAAACTTCCTTACAAAACAAAAAAAGACGGCGGCCCGATGTACGCACCGGGCCGCCGTCGGCAAACGTCTGCATTGCATGCAGGGCGGGCCGTCCCGCCTGTTGTCACGGAGGCGGCCAGGCCGCCTTCGCGTTTGAGGCTTGCTTACTCGGCCAGGTTGCGGCCGTGGAACAGCTCTTCGATCTCACGGCGCAGCAGCGCTTCGATCTTCATGCGCTCCTTGAAGGAAAGGTTCTTGGCCTTCTCTTCAAACAGGTACTGGTCCAGGTCGAAGTCCTTCAGGTGCATCTTCGTGTGGAAGATATTTTCCTGGTAGACGTTGACGTCGAACATCTCGTAACGCGACTTGATGTTCTTGGCCAGGAAGTTCTGGATCGAATTGATCTTGTGATCGATGTAGTGCTTTTTGCCCTTCACGTCACGGGTGAAACCGCGAACACGGTAATCCATGATCACGATGTCCGATTCCAGGCTTTCGATCAGGTAGTTCAACGCCTTCAACGGCGAGATCACGCCGCAGGTAGCCACGTCGATGTCGGCGCGGAACGTGGCGATACCTTCCTGCGGATGCGTTTCCGGGTAGGTATGAACCGTGATGTGCGACTTGTCCATGTGCGCGACAACAGCATCGGAGATCAACTCCTTGCCTGCCGCCTTCTTGTCGATCACCGGCTCCTCGGAAATGAGGATCGTGACCGATGCACCCTGCGGATCGTAGTCCTGACGCGCGATGTTCAGGATGTTTGCGCCGATGATCTCGGCCACATCGGTGAGAATCTGCGTGAGACGATCGGCGTTGTATTCCTCGTCGATGTACTCGATGTAACGCTGGCGCTCCTCTTCGGTACGCGCATAGCAGACGTCATAGATGTTGAAGCTCAGGGCCTTGGTGAGGTTGTTGAACCCTTGCAACCTCAGGCGAGGCAGCGGCTTGACCACGGCGGTCGATCCTGTAGATGGTGGAAAGGATCAATTATGGGGCAAAGTAGCCCGCCTGTGATATGTGATCCCTACCAAGTAGGGTTTGCCCCGACTGGCTAGGCTCGTTAAGCTTGGCCATTAAGCAAGTTCAACATTCTGTGTGAACGCCAACCATGAGCCCAGGGAACGCCAACTCCGTGTCAAACGTGCGCCTCGCCTCCAGTCCACTGGCTCTGGATATAGCCACCATCGACCGCTTCCTGGCTCACAGCCACCGCCGTCGCTACCCCGCCCGCACCGATGTGTTCCGCCCCGGGGATCCGGCCGGGACCATGTATTACGTGATCAGCGGCTCAGTCAGCATCATTGCCGAGGAAGAGGACGACCGCGAACTGGTGCTGGGCTACTTCGGCGCCGGCGAGTTTGTTGGCGAGATGGGCCTGTTCATCGAATCGGACAAGCGTGAAGTCATCCTGCGCACCCGAACCCCCTGCGAGCTGGCCGAAATCAGCTACGAGCGCCTGCACCAGCTGTTTCTCGGGCCGCTGTCGACCGACGCGCCCAAGCTGCTGTACGCGATCGGCTCGCAGATCTCCCGCCGCCTGCTGCACACCAGCCGCAAAGCCAGCCGTCTGGCCTTCCTGGACGTGACCGACCGCATCGTCCGTACCCTGCACGACCTGGCCAAGGAGCCGGAGTCGATGAGCCACCCGCAGGGCACCCAGCTGCGCGTCTCCCGCCAGGAGATCGCCCGTCTGGTCGGCTGCTCGCGCGAAATGGCCGGGCGCGTACTCAAGAAGCTGCAGGCCGACGGCATCCTGCATGCGCGCGGCAAGACGGTAGTCCTGTACGGGACGCGGTGACACCCGTATTCACGGGTGTCACCAATGTTTGCCGAGCCCCGCCTGCCATGAGGCCTGCGGCGGCAAAGCGACGCGTGGCGACGCGGCAAACGCTATGGCGCCCCGGTTGCAGCTGAGACGCGGCCCCGGCTCAACAGCTCCCAATTCCCCACGCCTGTCGGCGCGCCCCCTTTACTAAAGGGGGCTCCTGCTCTGATAGACCGCACGAAAGCTCCTTCGCTGGTCGGATTTGAGCACACGCATGCCCCGCGCCTTGGCCGGCTGTTCTCCTGTTCCCCCTCAGCAGCCCGTGTCCAATTCAGCAAAGACGACTTCAGACCTGATGCGGTGCGCGACTACCTTCCCGCTGGCCGGAGCAGGTCTACCCGTTCTCTGATCTCCGAATTGCCTGCATGTCGGCAGGGATTACCCCGGCCTAAGACGCAGTTGCGGGCCATCGCGACTGGCCTGATCGGGCCGCTGCCTTGACCTGCCCTGCCCCAGCCCGCAGGCTGGCCCGATGGAATTTGGCAGCGAGTTTTACTGGTTCATCCTGATCGGCCTCGGCGCACAGCTGGTGGACGGTGCCCTGGGGATGGCATTCGGACTGATTTCCTCCTCGGTGCTGTTGAGCATGGGGCTGCCACCGGCTGCGGTGAGTGCCAGCGTGCATACCGCCGAAGTCTTCACCAGTGGCGCGTCCGGTGTGTCGCATCTGGTTGCCGGCAACGTCGACAAGCGCCTGTTCCTGCGCCTGGCCCTGCCCGGTGCGGTGGGAGGTGCCATCGGTGCCTATGTCCTGACCCAGCTGCCGGGCGATGTGATTCGACCTTTCATCTACCTTTACCTGCTGGTGCTGGCGCTCTTCATCCTGGCCCGCGCCGCAGGAAGGTTCGCCTCGCGCAAGGAAGTGAAGCGGGTACCGGTACTGGGCTTTGTCGCCGGCCTGCTGGATGCCAGTGGGGGTGGCGGCTGGGGCTCGGTGGCCACGTCCACGCTGCTGGCGCGAGGCGGCCACGCGCGCACCACGATCGGTTCGGTGAGCGCGGCCGAGTTCGTGGTGACCTTGTCGATATCGGCCACCTTCCTGCTGACGATGGGCATGCAGCATCTGTCCATCGTTGCCGGCCTGCTGGTCGGTGGCATGATGGCCGCGCCGGTAGCGGCGTTGCTGGTGAAGCGGGTCAAGGAGCGCTGGGTGCTGGTCGCGGTGGGCGTGCTGGTGCTGTCGATCAGCCTGTTCCAGATCGGCACGGCGCTTCTGAAGCTACGCGCTGGCTGACGGCAAACCGTCTTCATCGCCCTTCGGGCACCTAGCTGCGCACCTCGGCCACGCACAGCGTGCGTGGCGTTCAGCCATGCGCGAGCCAATGGCTCGTATGCCGCATGCCTTCACCCCGCGCGGGAGAAGGGAGTTCCGGCGCTCACCCTTACTTCGGCAGCGGATCACCGCCGCGGCAGACACAGCCCCAGTTGAGGATTGGCGTGCCGGCCGGCAGCACCTTGCCGAAGTACGCCACACGCGAGTGCTTGGGATTGACCACCACCGGGGCCTTGGCGGCCTTCAGCAGCGGCAGGTCGGCGGTGCTGTCCGAATAGGCGATGGCGATGTCGCCATAACCGCGCTCGCGCAGCATGCGCATTTTTTCTTCGTTGTGGCAGTGGCGAGTGGCGCCGACCGCGCCCAGGCGCGGGCCGACCTCGCTGCCGATCACCGGCACGCCCTGCTGGGCGACGAAGGCCAGGATCGCGCGGGCCAGCTCCGGCGGCGCACCGGTGGCCACCACCACACGATCGCCAGCCTTGCGGTGCGCTGCAAACACTTCCAACGCATGCGGCAGCAGCTTGCTGCGGATCTCCGCCTCATGCTTGAGCACGTACTGATCGATGACGCAGTTGAACTCACGCGCCTTGTGCAAGCCAAACGTAGCCACCCACACGTAGGCGGAGATGCCGACCCGACGGGTCGGCAGCATCGCCACCAGCGGGCCGGCGATGGGCGTGATCAGCAATGCCGCCAGCATCCGCAGCGGATTGCGCTTGATCAGCCACGCGAACAGGTGGCTGCCGGAGTCACCGTCGTACAACGTGTGATCGAAGTCGAAGACGACCAGTTGCGCGTCGTCGCGGGGAACGGGGTAAGGCTCGGTCATGCGGGGAAGAATAACTGACGCAGGCCCTCGCCCGGTTCTTCCACGCGCATGAAGGCTTCTCCGACAAGGAAAGCATTGACGCCGGCATCGCGCATGAGCCTCACGTCGGCCGGACCGAGGATGCCGCTTTCGGTGACCAACAGGCGGTCGCGCGGCACTGCGTTCTTCATCGACAACGTGGTCTCCAGCGACACTTCAAAGGTGCGCAGGTTTCGGTTGTTGATGCCCACCAGCGGCACCGGCACCTGGATGGCGCGTTCCAGCTCGTCGATATCGTGTACTTCGACCAGCACGTCCATGCCCAGCTGCATGGCAAGGTCGGACAACTCGGCCAGTTGGCGGTCGTCCAGCGCCGAGACGATCAGCAGGATGCAGTCGGCACCCAGCACGCGCGCCTCGACCACCTGGTAGGGGTCGATCACGAAATCCTTGCGCAGCACCGGCAGCGTGCAGGCCTCGCGCGCTTCCTGCAGGTAAGCGTCGGCACCCTGGAAGAAATCCACGTCGGTGAGCACCGACAGGCAGCTGGCGCCGCCGAACTCATAGCTCACCGCGATCTCGGCCGGGCGGAAGTCCGGGCGGATAACACCCTTGGACGGGCTGGCCTTCTTGACCTCGGCAATCACCGCCGGGTCACCGTTGGCGATGGCCGCCTGCAACGCATTGGCAAAGCCGCGCACCGGCGAAGCATCGGCCACGCGCGCCTTCAGCTCGGCCAGCGGCACGCGGGCGCTGCGCTCGGCCACCTCCTGCGACTTGCGGGCGAGGATGGTGTTGAGGATGTCGCTCATGGTTCTGCTTCCTGGAAGACGGGCATTGCTTGCGCGGGTGATCGGGAGGGCGTGAACAATCAAGAAATCAAAGGGTTGCGGCCAGCGTACGGCTGGTGGCGACGTACTGTTCCATGCGAGCACGGGCACTGCCGTCGGCGATGGCCGCGCGGGCACGCGCCAGACCATCGGCGATGTTGTCGGCCACGCCGGCCACGTACAGCGCCGCGCCGGCATTGAGCGCGACGATATCGTTGGCCGGGCCGGGCTCGTTGTCGAGCACACCGCGCAGCATGGCGATGGATTCCTCCGGGTTGGCGACCTTCAGATTGCGGCTGGCCGACATGGCGATACCGAAATCCTCCGGATGGATTTCGTACTCGCGTACCTTGCCGTCGCGCAGCTCGCCGACCAGCGTGCCGGCGCCGAGCGAAATCTCGTCCATGTTGTCACGCCCCCACACCACCAGCGCACGTTCGGCACCGAGTTCGCGCAGCACGCGCGCCTGGATGCCGACCAGGTCCGGATGGAACACGCCCATCAGGATGTTGGTGGCACCGACCGGATTGGTCAGCGGGCCGAGGATGTTGAAGATGGTGCGCACGCCCATCTCACGGCGCACCGGTGCCACCACCTTCATCGCCGGGTGGTGCATCGGCGCGAACATGAAGCCGATACCGGTCTGTTCGATGGCGCGCGCCACCTGCTTCGGGTTGAGCTCGATGATCGCGCCCAGCGCTTCCACCGCATCAGCGCTGCCGGACTTGGACGACACGCTGCGGTTGCCGTGCTTGGCCACCTTGGCGCCGGCCGCAGCCACCACGAACATCGAGCAGGTGGAAATGTTGAAGGTGTGCGAGCCGTCGCCGCCGGTGCCGACGATGTCGACCAGGTGCCTCTTGTCTTCGACCGCCACCGGCAGGGCGAACTCACGCATCACCGTGGCCGCACCGGCGATCTCGCCGACGGTTTCCTTCTTGACCCGCAGGCCGGTGAGGATGGCGGCGGTCATGGTCGGCGAGACTTCGCCACGCATGATCTGCCGCATCAGGTCCACCATCTCGTCGAAGAAGATTTCGCGGTGCTCGATGGTGCGTTGCAGGGCTTCCTGCGCGGTGATGGTCATGACAACTCCGGTAACTCAGGAAATAACGATGTAGTCGCTCTGGCATTGGATGCCGGTATGCGCGCCGGGAACCAGCTGCACGTGCAGGCCAGCAATCGGACCCACCGGCAGGCAGCTGTCCACTTCCAGCAGCGCGTCGCGGTGCGGTTTGATCCACTCCGCCTGCGCCTGGTGCAGGGCCTTGCGCTTGGCTTCCACCGCGTCGTTTGCGACCACCAGTAGATAGCGATGGTCTTCGCCGAACGCACCTGCGACATAACCACCAAGATTCACGAAGTAGAGCTTCGGTACATCAGCGGCCGGCGCTTCGCTGGACAGGCGCACCAGCCATTGTTCGACGCCGTCCACGGTCATCCATGAATCCAGGTGCAGCCCGGCCGGCTCGCCGAACCACTGCTGGCGCAGCTGTTCGTAGCTCTGCTCGATACTGGATGCCACGGCGAAAACAACGTCATGCACTTCGGTATTGGCGCGTGCATGGCGGCCACCAAGCATCACCACGAACAGGCGCAGATCGGCATTGCTCACGGCATCGGCCTCGCGCTCATTGCCAGGCGCACGCCGAAACCGATGAACAGCACACCGGCCACCTTGTCCAACCACTGCATGCCACGTGCCGCCCAACGGCTGGTGCGCATGCGATCAGCCAGCAACACGTACATCGTGGTGATCGGCAACGCGTTGACGGTGAAAATCAAACCCAGCATCGCGAAGGCCAGCGTCTTGTTCTGCACCGAAGGCGCGATGAACTGCGGCAGGAACGCCAGAAAGAACAGCACCACCTTGGGGTTGAGCACGTTGGTGAGGAAGCCACCGGCAAACACCTGCCACCACGAGCCCGCACCGCCGCTGGTCGCATCCACGCTTTCCTGCAAGGTGTCCGGACCGCCCTTGCTGCGCAGCAGGCGCACGCCCACCCACAGCAGGTACGCCGCGCCGATCCACTTGATCGCGGTGAACAGCGTCGCCGACGTGGTCAGCAGTACACCCAAGCCCAGCGACGCCAGCGTCACATGCACCAGGCAGCCGGCACTGATGCCGGCAATGGCGGCGAAACCGGCACGACGTCCACCACGCAGCGAACGGCTGATGATGTACAGCACGTCCGGGCCGGGCGTCAGGTTCAGCACCCAACCGGCCAGCATGAACAGCAGCAGTTGCGAGGGCTCGATCACGAGGTGCGATCCAGGAAATTCTTCATCAGCGCGTGGCCGTGCTGGGTGAGGATGGACTCGGGATGGAACTGCACACCCTCCACCGGGTACTGGCGGTGGCGCAGGCCCATGATCTCCTCCATCGAACCGTCCGGATTCTCCGTCCAGGCGGTGACTTCCAGTTCGGCTGGCAGCGTGTTCTTGTCCACTACCAGCGAGTGGTAGCGGGTGGCTTCATAGCGGTCCGGCAGGCCGGCAAACACGCCCTTGCCTTCATGGCGGATCGGCGAGGTCTTGCCGTGCATGATGTTGCTCGCACGGATCACGTCACCGCCGTACACCTGACCGATGCTCTGATGGCCCAGGCACACGCCGAACAGCGGAATCGTCGGGCCGAGCTGGCGGATCACCTCCAGCGACACACCGGCTTCGTTGGGCGTCTTCGGCCCCGGCGAAACCACGATGTGCGAAGGCTTGAGCGCAGCGATCTGTTCGACGCTCATCGCGTCATTGCGCACCACCTTCACCTCGGCACCCAGCATCTGCAGGTACTGCACGAGGTTGAAGGTGAAGCTGTCGTAGTTGTCGATCATCAGTAGCATGCGGATGCTCTTTACTCATTCAATCCATGTTCGGGATGCAGGTTGGCTACGCCACCTGCCATGTCCTCGCCCCGCGACATGAGCGAGGACACATTCAAAAACTCTGTATCAATCCATCTTCACCGGGTCAGGAAGTCCCAGTTCAACCAGTTCCGACCGGTGCACTTCTGCCAACCTCTGCCCCAGATAACGAGCGAACCCTCTGGACAGATGGTGCTGATCATAGAAAGCCGGCTCACCGTTTGCATAAACCAGACAGCCCTGGAGCCTCTGCTCCTTGCAGAGCAACGCATACTTGCTGATGTACACGTAGCCGAGCGTCTGCACCTGGGGAACGGTCGTATTCACTCTTTCGTCCGGATTGAAGTAATTAACAGCTTCCGGAGCCCGGCATGCCTCGTAGCTCCCGTATCTGTTGTAGAGCGAGGCACAATCCATCGCCGTCTGCAGATAGGATCCGATCGCCATGATCTTGATGGATGGATTTCTCTTCTTGATGATCTCAAGCACGCGCCAGAGATCACGAGCAACCGGGTCAAAGCCCTGGTGCGTGTTGTACACAACGACGTCCAATGCCTGAAGGAATTGATCGTTATTCAGCACTGAGAAGCGCTTGTCGCAAGCCAGCTGGGTTGTGGGAGACGAAAAGAGGGCGTCACCCAGAACGACTTCACAATCGTTCACGGTCCCGAAGCTGATCAGGTTTACACGCGGGTCCTTCCCATAGATCTCATCAAATGCATTGAATGCATCCGGCTCATGCGAGTTGCCGAAGATCAGAACCTGCTTCGGCCTGTCCATGCCACACGCCGAGGGATCTTCCAACGAACTGATGTTGCATGCTCCGGCAAGCGCCTCGAATCTCCTTGCCTTCCCGGCTTCTATTTCGGCGGCCCCCAGGGGCTTGAACGGACCACTATCGTGCGGTCCAGGCTCTTTGTGGCTCGGAGCTTCCCCGGTTGATATCGGGACCATCTCTCCGCTTCGCTCCTGAGCCATCGCCCCTGGAATGAAGTACCTGTACCGCCAGGTCATACCGTCAGACAGGAAGAAGCTCGCGCCAACGATGCTGCAGAGCAGCGAGGCGACGAGTATGCGTCGCGCCGGGATACGCATCGGGCCGGATGGCTTCGCGTACCGGAACGGAACTTCAATGAAGTGGTGGAGCACCAGGGCCGTGACAAGCGAGAGCGACGCCATGGCTGCAAATCGCACGCCCCAAGAGGCCGCAAGCATGTACTGCCCCACAAACACAACGATGGGCCAATGCGTCAAATAGAGCGAATAGCTGATTTTCCCGAACCACACTGCAACCCGATTCCCAAGCAACAACCGGGCTCCCGTCGAGTTCCTGGCTGTGATCACCAGCAACGCGCCCAGGCACGGAGCAATCGCATTCACATAAGGAAAAACATCCCCTTCTTCCAACACGACGATCGAGTACACCATCAACCCCATTCCCAACACCATCATTGCTTCGTGCAATGGCCGGGAAGATGGGAGCCGCTTGATCAGAAAATAGCCAAGCGCGCCAATGGCAAATTCAAACACCCGGAAATGCGGGAGAAAGAACAGGTCGGACCTGAAATCGACATCGCGTGCAGCAACCACCAGGTAGTTGGCGGCAAAGCTGGCCAAGCCTGCGCCGACGATCCCCCACAAGAGCCCGCGCCTGCCGAACCCGCGATAGCAGAAGTACAGGAATGCCGGCCAGATCAGATAGAACTGCTCCTCAACACTAAGTGACCAGGTGTGCAGCAGTGGCTTTGTCTGTGCTGCCGCATCGAAGTATCCACTCTCCGACCAGAACAGCAGATTGGACAAGGATATCGCTGACGCCAGCAAGGACTTCCCATAAGCAACCAGGTCCGTCGGTGTCAGACTTATCAAGGCAAAGATTGTCGTCACGATCAGAGTTGCGATCAGTGCAGGCAGGATTCGCCGAATGCGACGTACATAGAAGCTTCTGAAATCGAAGCCTCCGGTACTCAGTACTTCGTTGATTATGATCGACGTGATCAGGTAACCGCTGATGACGAAGAATATGTCCACACCGACATATCCGCCGCCCATTCCCGGGACCCCGAAATGGAACAGCAGAACAGCCATGACTGCCACGCACCGGAGTCCATCAACGTGCGGCATGTACTTGTTATCGGTTTTATTCATTGGTCTTGACGATCAATCCATATTCATCAGGCCGGCGCAGAATGAGGCAATGCTCTTTCGCCGGAACGGCACGTCCACTTCCACCAACCCTGGCACGACGGCCCAAGTCATTCGGAAACTGCTTAAAGCCCCTTCGCCGCCTGCGCCACCGCGCGGAACAACGCGCGGCCCTTGTTCATCGTTTCGTGCCACTCGGCATCCGGGTCGGAGTCGTAGACCACGCCGCCGCCGGCCTGCACGTACAGATGGCCGTCCTGAATCACCGCAGTGCGGATCGCGATGGCGGTATCGGCATCACCGTGCCAGCCGATGTAACCGACCGCGCCGGAATAGACGTTGCGCTTGACCGGCTCCAGCTCGCGGATGATCTCCAGCGCGCGGATCTTCGGCGCGCCGCTGACGGTGCCGGCCGGGAAGGTCGCGCGCAGCACGTCGCTGTAGCTCAGGCCGGCCTTCAGCGTGCCGGTGACCTCGCTGACGATGTGCATGACATGGCTGTAGCGTTCGATCACGAACTGCTCGCCCACCTTGACCGTACCCGGCTCGGCGATGCGGCCGACGTCGTTGCGGCCCAGGTCGATCAGCATCACGTGCTCGGCGCGTTCCTTCGGGTCGGCCAGCAGCTCGGCTTCCAGTGCCTGGTCCAGCTCCGGCGTGGCACCACGCGGGCGGGTACCGGCGATCGGGCGCACGGTGACAACGCCATCGCGCAGGCGCGCCAGGATCTCAGGTGAGGAACCCACCACCTGTGTGTCGCCAACATCGATGAAGTACATGTACGGCGACGGATTCAACGCACGCAGCGCGCGATAAACGTCGATCGGCCGCGCACGGAATGGCACGCGCAGGCGCTGGCTCGGCACCACCTGGAAGATGTCGCCGGCACGCACGTATTCCTGCGCTTTGCGCACCACGTCATGGTACTGCTCGCGGGTGAAGGACGATTTGAAGTCCTGCTCATCAATCGCATCGGACACCTGCGCCTGCGGATAACCGGCGCCCGCTTGGCGCAGGCGATGCGACAGTTCGTCCAGGCGGCGGTTGGCACGCGCCCAGGCCTGCGGCTGCGCGGGGTCGGCATGCACGATCAGGTACAGGCGGCCCTTGAGGTTGTCGAATACCGCCAGCTCTTCGGAGAGCATCAGCAGGATGTCCGGCGTGCCGAGTTCATCGGGCTTGTCGCCCGCCCCCAGATGCGGCTCGATGTACTGGATGCACTCGAAGCCGAACCAGCCGACCAGGCCACCGGTGAAACCGGGCAGATCTTCGAACTGCGGCACCGAATGCTCGGCACGCAGCACTTCCACTTCGGCCAGCGGATCGGCGACCTCACGGCGTTCGATCACTTCGCCCAGCTCGCTCACTTCCAGCGTATGACCACGGAAGCTGTAGATGCGGCGGGCCGGCAGGCCAATGATCGAATAGCGCCCGAAGCGCTCACCGCCCTCGACCGATTCGAACAGATAAGTGAATGGGCCGTCGGCGAGCTTCAGATAGACCGAAAGCGGCGTGTCCAGGTCGGACAGCACTTCGCGGACGACGGGGATGCGGGTGTGGCCTTCAGCGGCCTGCTGCTGGAACTGCTCTTGCGAGATCAAGACGGCTTTCCTTCCGGGAAACGACGGTGGCGGGACGGACGACGGCAACGGGCCACCATCGCCACCAGCGGCGAGCGGAAGAAAGGGAACGCTTGGTCGTCAGAATGGGCACCGGCGCACTTTACCGCAACTGCGGCCGCGCGTGGGAGCGCGGCCGGCGGAACTTGCTTGCAATCGCAACGGTCAGGGACCGCCGGGGCTTAGCCGTGGCCGGATCTTCGCCCCATTCAGGAGCTGCTGCCGATGCCGGGAAACCACCTTGCCGCTGGGGCCAGCCAACGTGTCCCGGGGAGCGGACGAGAGCGGTCTACCGTGTCCGCCCGCTCTCGTCCGCAGTGACCGGATTCAAGCGCCAGCCGTTATCGAACGGCTGGACCACATAGTCGTTGCCGAAGATGTTCGGTGCGAACGGGTAATCGGTCGAGATGATCTGCGCGCCACTTGCCAGCGCCGCCTCACGCCGGCGGCTGTCATTGGCGCGGGCCTCCCCGGTATCGATATCGGCGCGACTGCGGACCAGATAGCCTTCACTGACCCGTTGGCGTATCTCATCGCCACGCGTAAGTGCGTTGTCGATCATCACGAACGCCGTGTGGTCCATGCCCGGCCGGCCCTGCACGAATGCCATGCGTCCTTCCAGATTGGGATGCCCCTGCAGATACGGGGCGAACGTGCCCAGATTCATCCCGGGCACGATCATCAGGAAAACAAACTTTCCACTTGCCTGCTCCAGGGTGGGCCACCGGCCGGCACGCGCGGCGGCCTCCAGCGTGGCCGACCTGCCGCGCAGGTCATCCGGTGCAAGCACCCGCTCCCGCCCCAGCACCTCGATGATGGAGGCATCCAATTCCGCGAACGCGCGGGCGTCGAATGGTGCGACCGGCGTGGCCCCGGCGAGGGCTTTCGCATGGCCGCCGAACTTGGGCTCCAACAGTACGAACACGGGCGAATGCCCCGGCGTGGCATCGGACCAGCTGCGCAGCTGCCGCAGGCAGATCCGGAAGGACGGGCAACTGCTGCGGAAGTCGACATCCGCCATATGCAGGACCTTCAAGCCCGGTGCCTGCAACGCCGCATCGTAAAGCGGCTCGAGCTCCTTTTCGCCCTGCGCCCGCAGCAGGCGATAGGACAACGGGTCACTGAACCGACCGCCTTCATGATCCACATGAAGGTCGAGTTCGATGCTGCGCAGTCCCGCGCGCAACTGCGTCTCCAGCGACGGGAAGCGGTATTTCAGCGGCTGCGCAAGGCCACCGGTGAACGCGTGCGGATGCTCGTCGACATACTCGCGCCGCCGTTGCGCAGGCATCTGCCTGATCGAATCCTCGATGAGCGGCTTGAGCAACGGGTCCATCACGCCAAACACCCGTGCATCGGCGGCCAGGCGGTAACTGTTGTGGGTACCGATGACCTGGATCTGGTTCAGGCGCGGCTCCGTCGCCGACACACCCGCGGAGCAGACGCCCAGCGCCATAGCCAGCAGGTACAGAAGCACGGGGGCGCTGCGAATGGAAAAGACAGGGAAAGACAGGCGCAGGAACATGAGCGGATCAAGCCGAACAGGAAATCAGGGCGCGATCCTAGGTAGGCGCAATGACAGCGGGCTTACGCACGCATGGCCAGACGCACACGTTTTCAGGACAGTGCGTACTCCTTTTCGCCGCCTGGTTCTGCCCGCGTTTTCAGATGCTGCACTGCCACCCTCTGTTGCGACTGGACCCTCGTCCACCTCAACAGACCGGGGCATCAACAGATGCATTCCCGGATGCATCGTTCACATCGTTGCCAGCACTGCAGCAGATGCCGACGTCGCATCAACCAGACAGCAGCTCCGTGCGCATTGGCAGATGCATCCGCACCCGTCCCGCCTCGCAACGCACATGGAAACGGCGGGCCCGCAGGGGTTCGCCGTCCAGATTCAGGGTCATCGGCTGCTCGGCTTCTATCCAAAGCTCGCGCAGCCGGGCACGCTCGGCCACCTGTTCGAGCGCGGCATGCTTGCCCTCGCTGAACAGGGTGCTGAGCGTGGGCATCAGTTCCCCCGCCAGCTCTGGAACGATGGTCAGATCCAGCAGGCCATCGTCCACCAAGGCATCCGGACACAGCGCCTGCCCCCCACCGGCCTGGCGACCATTGCCGATGCCCAGGGCGATGAAGCCCCCTTCCCAGTGGAAGCCCTCGCCATGGATACGGGCATGCACCGGCTCGATCCGCCCCAACCTGGAAATGCCGGTCACGACATAGGCCAGGCCGCCGAGCACCTTCTTCAAGCCATCATGGGTTTCCACGGTGACATCGGTACCGAAGCCGCCACTGGCAAGATTGGCGCACCAGTGCACCTGGCCATCGCCTTCCACCTGCAACAGATCCATGGGCACTGCCGGGCTGCGGGCGGCCAACTGCAGTGCCGGCAGCGGCTCGAAGGGGATACCGGCTGCAGAGGCGAAATCATTGGCGGTGCCCAAGGGCATCAGTGCCAACGCCGGTAATGCGAGCGCGTCATGTCCGGTGTGGGCCAGCGCCTGGGCCACCTCGCTCAAGGTCCCATCACCACCGCCAGCAACGACCATCACGGCGTTCGCGGCAATCGCTTCGCGCACGTAACGCTCCGCATCACCGGTTTCCCACGTCACCCGTACCGACAACTCCTGACCGTGTTCGCGCATGACCCTTACTGCCTCGCGCACAGCGTCATCGCCTGCGGATTTTCCGTTGAGGACCAGATACCAGTGCGCGTTGACCATACATTTCTCCCTAGGGGACGCGCAGCCTAGCAAGCTCTTGCTGCTGGCCTGATGAATGTCACGACACCGTCATCAAGCGTCCGGAGAATGAAAGGCCATAGCAGGGACGATGGATGGAGGCAGGATCAGCCTCCGACGAATTCCCCGGCCGCAGTGGCGACACTGCGGCTTTTTTTTCCCATATAGAGCGCAGCCATGCTGCGCTCAAGCAGTACGGGAGAAGTTCGTGCCGAGCATGGCCCGGCACTACTGTCATGCGTCCTGCGCAAACTTCCGCAGCGCGTCGCCCTGCAGGCGATATACGGTCCACTCGTCCTGCGGCAATGCGCCAGCCGCGCGATAGAACTCGATCGCAGGCGTATTCCAGTCCAGCACCGACCACTCGAAACGCCCACAACCCTGCTCCACCGCGAGCCTGGCGATGTGCTGCAGCAGCGCCTTGCCGGCTCCGCTGCCGCGATGTTCCGGGCTCACGTACAGGTCTTCCAGATAGATGCCGTTGCGGCCCAGCCACGTGGAATAGTTGTAGAAATACACCGCGTAGCCGATGGCCTGCCCATCACGCTCGCACACCAGTGCCTGCGCTTTGGCATCCGCGCCGAACAGGCTGGCACGAATGCCAGCCTCGTCGGTCTGCACCGAGGATTCGGCCTTTTCGTAGATGGCCAGCTCGCGGATGAAGTGCAGGATCAGGCCCGCATCCTCCGCGGTAGCCGGACGAATCCGCATGCCGGGCGCGGTCATCGATCAGCCCCGTGCGGCGGCGACGTTGCCGCGCATCTTGGCGATGACTTCGGCGTAGTCCGGCACGTTGAAAATGGCCGAGCCGGCGACGAACGCATCGGCGCCGGCAGCGGCGATGGCGCCGATGTTGTCGGCCTTCACGCCGCCGTCCACTTCCAGCGTGATCGGCTTGCCGAGCTTGTCGATCATCGCCCGCACCGCACGCAGCTTGTCCAGCGTGGACGGGATGAAGGCCTGGCCACCGAAGCCCGGGTTGACCGACATCAGCAGCACCAGGTCCAGGTCTTCCAGCACCCAGTCCAGCACTTCCACCGGGGTGGCCGGGTTCAGCACCAGGCCGGCCTTGCAGCCGTGCGACTTGATCAGCTGGATGGTGCGGTGAACGTGGCGGCTGGCTTCGGGGTGGAAGCTGATGATGCTGGCACCGGCCTCGGCGAAGTCCGGCACGATGCGGTCCACCGGCTCGACCATCAGGTGCACGTCGATCGGCGCGGTGACGCCGTGCTTGCGCAGCGCCTGGCAGACCATCGGGCCGATGGTCAGGTTGGGCACGTAGTGGTTGTCCATCACGTCGAAATGGACCCAGTCGGCACCGGCGGCGAGAACGTTGTCCACCTCTTCGCCCAGCTTGGCGAAGTTGGCCGACAGGATGGACGGGGCAATGATGCAGTTGGACATGAGGTGGGCCTTTCAGCGTTTGCGCAGGGTTTTGATGCGGTCGTAGGCGGCGTTGACCTGCCGGGCCTTCTTCTCGGCCTGGGCGCGCAGTTCGGGCGCGGCGCCGGCCACTTTGTCGGGGTGGTACTGGGACATCAGCCGGCGATAGGCCAAGTCGATCTCGGCGTCGGTGGCGTCCCGGGTGAGACCCAATTCACGGTAAGGAAGGTCCTTGCCCAGGCGGAACCAATCGCTGTCAAAGGCGTGCCCGAGCAGCAGCCCGATGACCGCGCCAAACAACGGATTGGGCCTGAAAAGCAGGGCCCCAGCGATGAAACCAAGCAATTTTCCGTACCAGCGCATGGGCGGGGGGAATATTCCGGACGGGCGGGCCCTGCATTTTATGCCACAGCGGCCCAATCCGGCTTTACACTAGGCCGCCCGCCGACCAGCCGCGGGCCCCTACGGTCCTCCAAGCCCGGGTCCTCCACGCCGGCGGCTTCACAGCCAAGTCCCAGGAGTGCCCGTGCCAACCACGCTGTTGCAATCCGATCTTCCCGGCCTGCCCTTGCGCCATCGCGGCAAGGTGCGTGATGTGTTCGATATCCCGCGCGAACGTCTGCCCGCCGGCACTCCTCCTGGCGAGTACCTGCTGATCGTGGCCACCGACCGCCTGTCAGCCTTCGACGTGGTGCTGCCCGACCCGATCCCGGGCAAGGGCGAGATGCTGTGCCAGGTGTCCAACTTCTGGTTCGCCAAGACCGCGCACCTGATGCCCAATCACCTGACCGGCATCGACGTGGCCAGCGTGCTGCCCGAAGGCGTGGACCCGGCGCTGTACGCCAAGCGCGCGGTGGTGACCAAGAAGCTCAAGCCGGTCCCGGTGGAAGCCATCGCCCGCGGTTACCTGATCGGCAGCGGCTGGAAGGACTACCAGCGCACCGGCAAGATCAGCGGCATCCAGCTGCCCAACGGGCTGCAGCAGGCCGAAAAGCTGCCCGAGCCGATCTTCACCCCGTCCACCAAGGCTGCCGTCGGCGACCACGACGAGAACATCGATTTCGATGCGATGGTCAAATCGGTCGGCGCGGACCTGGCCGAGAAGGTGCGTGACGCCACCCTGCGCATCTACAAGTTCGCCGCCGAATACGCGGCCGAGCGCGGCATCCTGCTGGCCGATACCAAGTTCGAGTTCGGCACCGATGCCGACGGCCGCCTGTACATCATGGACGAGATGCTGACGCCGGATTCCTCGCGCTACTGGCCGGCCGACGAGTACCAGGTAGGCATCAGCCCGCCGAGCTACGACAAGCAGTTCGTCCGCGATTACCTGGAAACGCTGGACTGGGGCAAAACCGCCCCGGGCCCGGAACTGCCGGCCGAAGTGATCGAGCGCACCCGCGACAAGTACGCCGAGGCGCTTGAGAAGCTGGCTGGAATTCATATCGACTGACCCCGACACGGGCGCGCCGGAACTACCGTGCGCGCCCGTAGGGAAGCCGCGCTATGCTCTGCCGGTCATTCCTGGGAGGGAACATCGACATGAGCACGGCACGTCCGGTCGACCGCTACTTCGCCAGCTATTCCGGCGACCACCGCAACAGCACCAACCAGGCCATCCATGTGGTGGCAGTACCGGCCATCCTGTGGTCGGTGATTGCCCTGCTGTGGTGCATCCCGCCGCTGCTACCCTGGTTCCAGCACGGCATCTGGGCCGCGCTGGCGATGTTCGGCACCTGGGCCTACTACAACCGCCTGTCACGCCCGCTGGGCATCGGCATGTTGATCCTGTTCTTCGTCAGCGGCTGCATCTGCCGGTTGCTGGAAGACCGGCTGGGCATCCCGATGTTGCTGCGCATCGCCATCGGTGTGTTCGTGCTGGCATGGATCGCGCAGTTCATCGGCCACAAGATCGAAGGCCGCCGCCCCAGCTTCCTTACCGACCTGACCTACCTGCTGATCGGGCCCATCTGGGTGCTGGCCAAGCTGTTCCGGCAATTCGGCTGGCGGTACTGAACAGGCAAGCCAGCACGGTACTGGCCACCCGGGCCCCTGTCCTGCGCCTGCTGCAGGAGAGGATTGAACGATGGGAGCTGTCCATTGCGGCTCCCCCTCTCGGGCCAACGGGAGAGCAACTCCCATCATGGCTTCGATCATGCACCGGACTCCCGCCGCGTCCCTGCGTTGCGCACCGCCCCATGTCTCGACACGGAGCAGATTCGCCCGTGGGTAGACTCGCAGCGACTGCCGTGAGGATGCCGATGACCACTTCTGCCAGCCCCCCGCCGACCAGCATCCTGCTGGCTACCGACTTGAGTGCACGCGGTGATCGCGCCCTGGCACGTGCGCTGCAACTGGCGCGGCAATGGAAGGCGCGATTGGTGGTGGCGACGGTTCTGCCGGACAACAACGCAACCGAGTTGCTCGCGCAGTTGCTGCCCGCAGCGCCACCACTGGATGAAAACCTGACCCGACCAGTGGCCGAGCAACGCCTGCGGCGCCTGTTCGAAGGCGAGGTCACCGATGTAGCCGTGGACGTGCGCGTGGGCCAGGGCCATGTCGGCCGCGCCATACTGCAGCTGGCAGCCGAGGAAGACTGCGGCCTGATCATCACCGGCATCGCCAGCGACCCGCTGTTTGAACTGCCGATGGTCGGCTCCAGCGTGCTGTGGCTGACCCGGCACTCGACCCTGCCGGTGCTGATCGTCCATGACCGCGTGCGTGGGCCTTACCGCAACCTGGCCCTGGCCAGCGACTTCTCCGACAGCGCCGAACAGGCCGCCCGTTGCGCATTGGACCTGTTCGGCCCACCGCTGCAACTGTCGCTGGTGCATGCACTGGAATCGCCCGGCAGCGTGCTGCTGACCGGCGACCGGGAGGCGCTGCAGGAACAGGAGCGCAGCGGTGCCCGCGAACAGGCCCAGGCGCTGCTGGCAGGGCTGCGCCCGCTGCTGGGCCAGGCCCATGTGTCCAAGCTGATCGAGCCGGGTGATCCGGCGCGGATGCTGACCGAACATGCCCGCGCCGCCGACATGGAACTGGTGATCGTCGCCACCCACGGGCGCAGCGCCCTGTTCGACCTGCTGATCGGCTCGGTGGCCCGGCGGCTGGTGGAAACACTGGAAACGGACACGCTGCTGGTGCGTGATCCACGTTCGCTGGCAGCCGCCAATGCGGATGCGGCAGCATCGGTTTAACCCGAACGACCCGTTCAGAAAAAGTGTCGGAGGCAAAAAAGTGCCTGTTAGACTCGCAGACCCGCTTTTCTGACCTGACGTTCCTTCATGACGCCAGTCCTGCTGCTGCTCCTTTGCCTGCCTTTCCTGCTGGCGGCCGCCATCGCCCTGCATGGCCGCCTGTCGCGGACCGCTGCTGCGTGCCTGGCCGGCGCCGCGCCCGTACTCGGGGTTGCGCTGCTCGGTTACCTGACCCCGGCGGTGCTCGATGGTGAGGTGATCCGCAACAGTTGGCCGTGGCTGCCGCAGATCGGCCTGGACTTCAGCCTGCGCATGGATGGCCTGGCCTGGATGTTCGCCGGGCTGGTGCTGGGCATCGGTGCACTGGTGGTGCTGTACGCGCATTACTACCTGTCGCCGAAAGACAGCACGCGGCGCTTCTACAGCTATCTGCTGCTGTTCATGGGCGCGATGCTGGGCATGGTGCTGTCCGGCAACCTGCTGCTGTTGATGGTGTTCTGGGAGCTGACCAGCATCAGCTCGTTCCTGCTGATCGGCTTCTGGTCGCACCGCAAGGACGCACGCGAAGGCGCACGCATGGCGCTGATCGTCACCGGCGGTGGCGGCCTGGCCTTGCTGGCCGGCGTGTTGCTGATCGGCCGTATCGTCGGCAGTTTCGACCTGGACGTGGTGCTGGCTTCGGGTGACCTGATCCGCGCCAGTGCGCTGTATCCGTGGGCGCTGCTGCTGGTGCTGGCCGGCATCTTCACCAAGAGCGCGCAGTTCCCGTTCCACTTCTGGCTGCCGCATGCGATGGCCGCGCCGACGCCGGTATCGGCCTATCTGCACTCGGCCACGATGGTGAAGGCCGGCGTATTCCTGCTGGCACGCCTGCACCCGGCATTGGCCGGCACCGAGCTGTTCTTCTATGTGGTTAGCGGCATCGGCGCGATCACGCTGCTGGTGGGTGCGTGGAATGCGATCTTCCAGCACGACCTCAAGGGCCTGCTGGCCTACTCCACCATCTCCCACCTTGGCCTGATCACGCTGCTGTTCGGCCTGTCCACGCCGATGGCGGTGGTCGCCGGCGTGTTCCACATCCTCAACCACGCCACCTTCAAGGCCTCGTTGTTCATGGCCGCCGGCATCATCGACCATGAGACCGGCACCCGCGACATGCGCCGGCTCGGCGGCCTGCGCCGCCTGATGCCGATCACCAGCACCCTGGCCATCGTCGCCTCGCTGGCGATGGCCGGCATCCCGCTGCTCAACGGCTTCCTGTCCAAGGAGATGCTGTTTGCCGAAGCGCTGGCCACCGGCGGCCCGGACTGGATGCGTACGGCGGTGAGCGTTGCTGCGTTGCTGGCCGGCATCCTCGGCGTGGCCTACAGCCTGCGCTTCGTCCATGACACGTTCTTCGGCAAGGGCCCGATCGACATCGATGTGGTGCCGCACGAACCGCCGCGCTGGATGAAGGTGCCGGTGGAAGTGCTGGTGGTGATCTGCCTGGCCGTGGGCATCGCGCCGGCGCTGACCGTGGCCCCGGTGCTGCACGCGGCGGCTGGCTCGATCCTCGGTACATCGATGCCCGAATACAGCCTGTCGGTATGGCACGGCTTCAATCTGCCGTTGGCGATGAGCGCCATCGGCGTGGTCGGTGGTATCGCGCTGTACTTCGGCCTGCGCCGCTTCATCGATCTGTACGCGGTGAACAACCGCCCGCTGGGCAAGCACCTGTTCCATCGCTGCCTGGACCTGCTGTTCGGCTTTGCTCATCGATTCACCGCCGCACTGGCCAACGGCAGCCTGCAACGCATGCTGATGGCGCTGGTACTGGTGGCGGTGATCGTGGCCGCCGCCCCGTTCATCGCCAATCCGGCGATGCCGACCTGGCCGGCACCGCAGCCGATTCCGCTGCTGGGCTGGACTTTGTGGCTGGTGATGCTGGCCTGCGCGTTCGCCGGCCTGTTCCTGTTCCAGCAGCGCCTGCTGGCGGTGATCGTGATGGGCGGCACCGGCTTGATGGTGGCGCTGACCTTCGTATTCCTGTCCGCACCGGATCTGGCCCTGACCCAGCTGATGGTGGAGATGGTCACACTGGCGCTGATGCTGCTGGCCATGAACTACCTGCCAGCACAGTCACCGCCCGAGCATTCGCGCTGGCGCAAGCGCCGTGATGCGCTGATCGCCATCGTTGCCGGCGGTGGTCTTGCGGCGCTGGCCTATTCGCTGATGACCCTGCCGCCCAACACCATGGCCGGCGAGCTGCTGGTGCGCTCGCTGCCGGAGGCTTACGGCCACAACGTGGTGAACGTGATCCTGGTCGACTTCCGAGGCTTTGATACCTTCGGCGAGATCACCGTTTTCGGCATCGCCGCGCTGGTGGTGCATGCCTTGCTGCGGCGCTCGCGGATGGCGCCGGAACAGATCATGCCGGGCCCGCCGATCAAGCTGCCGGTGCCGGCCGATCTGGCCCAGATCATGTTCCCGCTGACGCTGACCGTCTCCATCTTCCTGTTCCTGCGCGGCCACAACGCGCCCGGTGGCGGCTTTGTCGCTGGCCTGGTGCTGGCGGTGCCGCTGCTGATCCAGTACGTGATCCAGGGCACGGCCTCGGTCGAATCGCGGTTCGGCTTCGACTACATCCGCTGCATCGGCCTGGGCCTGTTGATCGCCCTGCTCAGTGGCGCGGCCTCGCTGCTGTTCGGCGTGCCGTTCCTGACCAGCGGCCACCTCGACCTGGAACTGCCGCTGATCGGCACCGTGCCGCTGGCCAGCGCGATTGGTTTTGATACCGGCGTGTACCTGGTGGTGTTTGGCGGGGTGATGCTGATCCTGTCGATGATGGGCACGATCAAGCCCTCGCGTACCCGCAACGCCCGTCACGGCGAAATCGATATCAACCGCCGTTCGGCACGTACCGGGGAGATGCACTGATGGAACTGGCCCTGGCAAGCGCCATCGGCGTACTGGCTGGCATCGGCATCTACCTGATGCTGCGGGCACGCAGCTTCGATGTGATCCTCGGCATGACCTTCCTGTCCTACGCCACCAACCTGCTGATCTTCAGCGCAGGCCGGCCGGTGATCGGCAAGGCACCGGTGCTCAAGGACGGCGTGGCGACCAGCCTGGCGCACTACACCGACCCGTTGCCGCAGGCGCTGGTGCTGACCGCCATCGTCATCGCCTTCGCGATGACCGCCGTGAGCATCGTGCTGGCCATGCGCAGCCGCAGCGACAACCACAGTGACCACGTCGATGCGCACGAGCCCGAACCAGTTGCTTCGGCCGATGCCCGGCCGGGAGCCGGCGCATGAATCACCTGGTGATCCTGCCGATCCTGATTCCGCTGCTCGGCGCCTCGCTGTCACTGTTCATCGAGCACCGCCGCTACGGGCCCAAGGTGCAGCGCAGCGTGGCGTGGTTGAGCATGGCCGCGCTGTCGGTGGTGGTGGCGCTGTTGTTCGCGCAGACCAGCGAAGGCCAGATTTCGGCCTACCTGCTCGGTGACTGGCCGGCACGATTGGGCATTGCCCTTGTCGCCGACCGGCTGGCCGGCTGGATGCTGGGCACCACGACGCTGCTGGCCATCGCCTGCCTGCTGTACGCCTGCACCGGTTGGGACCGGCGTGCACCGCACTTCCACGCGCTGTTCCAGTTCCAGCTGGTCGGGCTCAACGGTGCATTCCTGACCGGCGATATCTTCAACCTGTTCGTGTTCTTCGAGGTGCTGCTGATCGCCTCCTATGGTCTGCTGCTGTCCGGCGGCCGTGGCCTGCGCATGCGTATCGGCCTGCACTACGTGGTGTTCAACATCGCCGCCTCGACGATGTTCCTGATCGCGCTGGGCATGCTGTACGCCACGCTGGGCTCGTTGAACATGGCCGAGATCAGCCAGCGCATCGCCGAGCTGCCACCGTCACACCTGAAGCTCGCCAAGGCGGCGCTGGGGCTGTTGTTGCTGGTGTTCTGCTCCAAGGCCGCGTTGCTGCCGCTGTACCTGTGGCTGCCCGAGTCCTATGCACGTGCGCCGGCGGCGGTGGCTGCGCTGTTCGTGATCATGACCAAGGTCGGCCTGTACGCGGTGCTGCGGGTGAGCACGCTGTGGTTCGGTGCGGCAGCCGGCGCGATGAGCGGCTACGGTGCCGACTGGTTGCTGTGGGCCGGCATTGCCACGCTGGTCGTCGCTGCGCTGGGTGCCCTGGCGGCAACCCGCATGAGCGTGCTGGTGGCGTATCTGGTGGTGGTCTCGGCGGCGACGTTGTTCATCGCCTTTGCGCTGGGCAACGCCGGCACGATTTCGGCGGGCCTGTTCTACCTGCCGCACAGCACCTTCACCGCCGCGGCGATGTTCCTGGTCGCCGACCTGATCCGCCGCCGCCGCATTCGTGCGGGCGAGCGTCGCGAGGGTGAACTCACGGTGCTGCCGGGCAAGACCGTGCCCGGCCTGTTGTTCCTGGTGTCCGCGGTGGCCGTGGCGGGCCTGCCGCCGCTGGCCGGTTTCCTGGCCAAGGTGGCGCTGCTCTCGGCCGTGCCGGACGCGCATACCGGCGTGGTCTGGGCAGCGGTGCTGGGCAGCAGCCTGCTGGTGATCATGGGCCTGGCACGCACCGGCATCCGCCTGTTCTGGCATGTGCCCGGAGACGAGGACGCCGTGCCCGAACCGTCCGTCGATGCCCCGGCACGCCCATTTGAAACCGCGGCTGCCAGCCTGCTGCTGGCCTATGTGGTGGCAATGACCGTGTTTGTCGCACCGCTGATGCGCCAGACCGATGCCATCGCCGCGCAGTTGCTGGCGCCGGAGCAGTACGTCAATGACATTCGCGGCACCACGCCGCAGCTGAGGCAGCCATGAGCACGCGCCGTCCACTGCTGCGCCGGTTGTTCCCGTCGCCGGCCCTGTCGATCACCGTCGTCGCGTTCTGGATGGTGATGTCCTCCAGCTTCGACCTGGGGCAGTTGGTGCTGGGCTTGCTGCTGGGCCTGGTAATCCCCTTGTTCGCAACGCGGCTGGACCGCGAGTTCGCCCGCCTCGGCAGCTTGCGGCCAGTGCCGAAACTGTTGTTCGTGGTGTTGTGGGACATCCTGCTCTCCAACATCCGCGTCGCCATCCAGGTGCTCGGCCCGGAGCGCCGGCTCAAGCCCGGCTTCATCTGGGTGCCACTGGACATCGACAACATCCACGGCATTGCCGCGCTGACCAGCTTCATCACCCTGACCCCGGGCACGGTCTCGGCGGCCCTGTCCGAAGACCGCCGCCATCTGCTGGTGCACGTGCTGCACCTTGAGGATGCCGACAGCCTGATTGCCGAGATCAAGTCGCGCTACGAAGCGCCGCTGATGGAGATCTTCCCGTGAACGGATACGAGATTTTTGAGACCACCGTGGTGGTGTGCATGCATGTGGTGGGCGTGGCGATGCTGCTGTCGCTGTGGCGCCTGCTACGCGGCCCGACCGTCCCCGACCGCATCCTTGCGCTGGACACGCTGTCCATCACCGCCATTGCCGAGCTGATGTTGTTTGGCCTGTATCTGGACTCGGCCATCTACTTTGAAGCAGCGCTGGTGATCGCCATGCTCGGTTTCGGCAGCACCGTGGTGCTGAGCAAGTACGTGCTGCGCCGGGATATCGTCGAATGATCACTTTCCTGCAGATCGCACTGTCGGCACTGCTGGTGTTCGGCTGCTTCTTCATCCTGGTGGGCGCACTGGGACTGGTGCGCTTTTCCGATTTCTTCAAGCGCCTGCATGCACCGACCAAGGCCAGCACGCTGGGCGTGGGCTGCGTGCTGGTGTGCTCGGTGGCGTACCACATCTTCCTCGGCGTGGACCCGCAGCCACGCGAGCTGCTGATCACCGTGTTCCTGTTCATCACCGCACCGATCAGCGCGCACCTGATGGCCAAGGCCGCGTTGTCGCTGATGATGGAAAGCCGGCCGAAAGCACCTGAAAGCAAGTCGAACGAGACCGACGCACCGCAATCGTGATGAGCCGTGCCCTGGGCCGCAAAGCGGCATTGACCTGCCCGCCTGCTTGCAGGCTATCGGGATGTCCAATCACTTCCCGACCAGGCCACCTTTCCTCTGACAACTAGCGAAGCCCGGTTGTCCGTATCGCCGGGGCGCCAAACCCTTCCGATGAAGCGCACGCCCTCGTTCGTGTTCACCAGTGAATCCATGGTCTGGGGGAACTCAGCGGGAGTCTCCCCGGAAAATTCCGGATCGACATACAGCTTTCGGGAAGCACCCTCCCTCAAGGCAATGAATGCCGAGCGCCAGGATCTACTGCCACCGGCACAGCCGACATCCATTGAGATGAGTGCGAGATAGCGAATACCTCCTGGCTCGCCCTGCCACCGCACCACATTCTTTGGATCGAACCAGACATTGCAGCCAATCGAGTTGGCATAGGCACGTACTACCGTTGGCAAAGTGGCAAGCTCGCTACGCCCCGTCTGGTCCCAGGCTTCGATTTCCTTGGTGGCCTGCGCAACGCAGACGGCAGGAAAGCACAGCAGCGACAAGAAAAAGGCAGTGAAGGATTGCGCTCGCATGGCATTGTTCCGGATGACCCGATACTGCAATGCATTCGTCCGAAGCCGCTCCTACGGCCAATCGTTCGTTTAGTGCAGCAGCGCCAGCTCCAAACCGACCCAGGCCAGGAACGCGACGAACAACACCGCGCCCTCGCCTCGGGTGATCTTCAGGTCACCGCGCAGCATCGGGTACAGCATCAGCACGAACACGATGGCTGCCGGCAGTTCCAGCCGCACGAACGAAGCCGGCAACGGCATCGGCCGCAGTGCTGCCATGCCACCGATCACGACCAGGATATTGAACAGGCTGGAACCGATGACGTGGCCCACCACCATGTCACCCTGGCCGCGACGTGCAGCCGCGATGGCCGCAGCCACCTCCGGCAGCGCGGTGCCGATGGCCACCGGCAACAGGCCGGCCAGCAGCGGCGACATGCCCCAGCCGGCGCCGATCACCGGTGCCGCCTGCACCACCCAGCGCGCGCCGTAGTACAGCACCACGACGGCAATGACCAAACGGATGATGTTCAGACCGAGCACGGTGCGGGTGGTCGCGTAGTTGGCGATGCTCTCCTGCAGTTCGGGCGGTTCACGACGCGCGCGCGACAGCAGGAACGCCAACACCGCGACAAAACCCAGCAGCAGCACGATGCCTTCGATGCGGCTGATGGCACCGTCCAGGCCGAACACGATCAACGCCAGCGATGCCACCGCCAGCAGCACCAGCAACGGCGACAACAGGCGCGTGCGCACCACCAGCGGGTAAGCCAGCGCGGCCAGCGCCAGGGTCAGGCCGACGTTGACGATGTTGCTGCCGACCGCGTTGCCCAGCGCCAGATCCTGCGCTCCCACCGCGAACGCGCGCGCATTGACCGCCAGTTCCGGCAATGAAGTGCCGAAGGCCACCAGCAGCAGGCCGGCGACGAAAGGCGAAGCGCCAAACCGCTGGGCCAGGCCCGAAGCAGCCTTGACGATGGAATCGCCGCCCAGTGCCAGCAGCACCAATCCCCCGATGAACCATGCGAATGCTTCAAACATCTGGCGTCTCTCCCGGCGACGATGGCGCGGCGGCCAGGACCGCCACGCACCCTTGAGTGAATGGTGCGCAGCGTATCAGCCGCAGCCCTCGACGTAGTCCACCTGCGGCGGCAACCCAACCCGCCAGGCGCGGGCCTTGCCATCGGCGCCCAGCTCGAACACCAGCACGCCCTGGCTGCCGTCGGCCGCCGGCACGCGCAGCGTCTTGCCGCCTTCTTCGTACTTGTGCGGCTGCGGCGCTTCGGCCTGCGGATACAGTGCCTGCAACCGGGCCAGATCCAGCCCCACCTTGCCGCCGCCCGGCGCTGCGATATCGGCCGTGCGCAGGTCATAGCGGACGAAGCGCCCGGATTCGATCATGAAAGCCACACCGCCTTCGCGCTGACCCGCCGGCTGCAGGTAGTAACAGCCACCATCGGCGACCACGTCCCCCTGCAGCTCACTGCCCCAGGCGGTATTGAACTGCTCGGCGTCGATGCCCAACTGCACCGGGCCATAGCCTTGCCAGTCCGCATCGCTGGCGGCAACCGGGGCCGGTGCGGGCGCCGGACTGGCTTCCGGGGTGGCGGCGGGTGTCTGCGGCGCGGCCGCCGGCTCCGGCGTGCGATTGCAGGCCGCCAGCAGGACGACCAGGACAGCCGAGGACAATGCGATGCGGATCATGCGGCGACTCCAGGCGGAAACCGGGGCCGAGTCTAACCACAACCCCGTCATCGGCGTGCATGTTGTCATCATGCTTTCACCTGCGCACGGCAGGCTGGGGCCTTCGCGCCGCCCCGTCAGCCGACCATGCATCCGCGCAAGACCGAACTCGCCCACAACGTGTTGCAGGCACACCGCGCACCGCTGGACCTGCGCCAGCGCCGCGCCCTGATCCTGTGCGATGGCAAGCGCAGCCTGGCCGAACTGACCATGCTGCTGGGAATCGATGCGCCGGGGTTGATCGCGCAACTGCAGCACAACGGCTATCTGCATATCGACCAGGAATCGTCCGCCCCACCGGCTACGCCAACGCCGGCAACGGAATCCAAGCCCGCCGTCGAACGGCGCCGCTCGATGGTCGCCGCGCGCATCTACGTGCTGGACATCCTGGCGCTGCAGCGCAACCCGGTCGCCGCCCACTTGCATCGGCAGCTGCAGGCCACCCGCGAGGAAGCCGATACCCTCAACGTCATCGGCCTGGCCCTGGCCCAGCTCCCGGCACTGACCTCCGAAGGCTATGCGCAGCGCGTGCATGCCCGCCTGCTGGAAGTGGTGCCAGAAGTGCATCTGCCAGCACTGCGCGGGGATGTCGCGTTGCCGGCGTAAGCCCGCTCTGCTTCCGCAGGCGCGGCCTCAACCGCGAAACCGGTGCCGCTTCTCTTCAACAAAAAACCCGCCATCTCGCGTTGCGGGATGACGGGTTTTCATTTGGGCGGAAACATCACCAGCTTCGCGGCCGAGGCCGCTCCTACATGGAGCCACTGGCCTGCTTCACGCCTTGGGCGGCGTGAAGTTGTTCTGCAGCCCAGTCCAGCAGGCCTGATACTCGCGCTGGCGGTGGCCGGCAGCGATGGCCTGCTCGGTCGGGCAGATGACCCCGCGCGTCTCGAACATGAAGGCCATCGTTTCGGTGACCACGTCCGGCTTGGACAAGTCGGCATTGGACGCCTTGTCGAAAGTCGCCGCATCCGGGCCATGGCCACTCATGCAGTTGTGCATCGACGCGCCACCGGGCACGAAGCCTTCGGCCTTCGCGTCGTAGGCGCCGTGGATCAGGCCCATGAATTCGCTGGCGATGTTGCGGTGGAACCAGGGCGGACGGAAGGTGTTCTGCGCCACCAGCCAACGCGGCGGGAAGATCACGAAGTCCAGGTTGCTGGTCCCCGGCGTATCGCTGGCCGAGTGCAGCACCAGGAAGATAGACGGGTCCGGGTGGTCGTAGCTGATCGAACCGATGGTGTTGAAGCGGCGCAGGTCATAGCGGTACGGCGCGTAGTTGCCGTGCCAGCCGACCACGTCCAGCGGGGAGTGGCTGATATCCGCGCGCCACAGGCGTCCATGGAATTTGGCGACCAGTTCGAACTGGCCTTCCAGTTCTTCATACGCGGCCACCGGCGTTTCAAAGTCACGCGGATTGGCCAGGCCGTTGCTGCCGATCGGGCCAAGGTCGGGCAATTTGAGCAGCGCGCCGAAATTCTCGCAGACGTAACCGCGCGCCTGACCATCGGGCAGCTCGACGGCGAAGCGCACGCCACGCGGAATCACTGCGATCTGCTGCGGCTCGACGTCGATCACGCCCATCTCGGTGCGCAGGCGCAACCGGCCCAGCTGCGGCACGATCAGCAGTTCGCCATCGGCGTTGTAGAAATAGCGGCCACGCATGTCGGCATTGGCTGCATACATGTGGATGCCGGCACCGGCATGGGCATCAGGCGAGCCGTTGCCGCCCATCGTGTACAGCCCTTCGATGAAATCGGTGGGCGTGGCCGGCAGCGGCAGCGGGTCCCAGCGCAGCTGGTTGGGCGACACGGCGGCATGGCTGAAATCGCCATGCAGGTTCGGTTGATTGAACGGGGTGAATTCACCGTGCATCACCGCCGGGCGGATGCGGTACAGCCAGCTGCGGCGGTTGCTGCCGCGCGGCGCGGTGAATGCGGTGCCGGTCAACTGCTCGGCGTAAAGACCATGCGCAACGCGCTGCGGCGAGTTGCGCCCCACCGGCAAGGTGCCGGGCACGGCCTCGGTGGCGAACTCGTTGCCAAAGCCGGATTGATAACCGTTGCTGACCATGATGGCTGCCTGCCTGTTAGCTGTTTTCAAAGCCCCTCTCCCTCCGGGAGAGGGGTTGGGGAGAGGGTACGACTACGCGCAATGCGCTCAATCTCTTCCAGTACTGCATCTATCTGCAACAACACCTCGTTGTTCCAGTAACGCACTACCCGCCATCCCTGCGCCTGCAGATATCGGGTGCGCTCGGCGTCTACCAGCGCATTGTGTTGCGAACCGTCCAGCTCGACTGCCAATGCCGCCTCAATGCAGCAGAAATCCACGACATACGGCGGTACGGGATGCTGGCGCCTGAACTTCAAACCGCACAAGCGTCCTGCACGCAGGTGTTTCCATAGGCGCCGCTCGGCATCTGTCATCGTCTTGCGCAGGGATCTGGCGACTTCAAGTGTGGTGCTGGGGAGTGGGGGTTTGATCGTCCTGACCATCTGGCATCCGTTGGGCATTACACCCGCAGGAGCCTACCCTCTCCCCAACCCCTCTCCCGGTGGGAGAGGGGCTTTGGAGCACATGCTTTACAGCACGCCACGCTTCATCTGGTCGCGCTCGATGCTCTCGAACAGCGCCTGGAAGTTGCCTTCGCCGAAACCTTCATTGCCCTTGCGCTGGATGATCTCGAAGAAGATCGGGCCGATGCAGTTCTGGGTGAAGATCTGCAGCAGCTTGCGCTGCTTGGTCTCCGGGTCGGCGTCGATCAGGATCTTGTTCCTGCGCAGGCGCGGCACGTCTTCGCCATTGTCCGGGATGCGCAGGTCGACCACGTCAAAGTAGCTGTCCGGCGTATCCAGGAACTCGATGCCGCGCTCACGCATGGCTTCGACGGTGTCGTAGATGTTGTCGGTGAAGCAGGCGATGTGCTGGATGCCCTCGCCCTTGTAGGCGTCCAGATACTCGTTGATCTGGCTCTTGGGGTCGGACGACTCGTTGAGCGGGATGCGCACGATGCCATCCGGAGCGGTCATCGCCTTGGACACCAGGCCGGTCTTTGCGCCCTTGATGTCGAAGTAGCGGATCTCGCGGAAGTTGAACAGGCGCTCGTAGTAATCCGACCACTTCTGCATGTTGCCCAGGTACAGATTGTGGGTCAGGTGATCGATGAAGGTCAGGCCAAAACCCTTCGGGTCCTGCTCGGCGCCTTCCACCGGCACGTAGTCGGCGTCGTAGATGCTGCCCTTGTCGCCGTAGCGGTCCACCAGGTACAGCATGCAGTCGCCGATGCCCTTGATCACCGGCGCCGGCACGGCGCGGGTGTCGGCCAGCAGGGTCACTTCCTCGGCGCCGTTGCCCAGCGCGGTGGCCAGTACGTCGGCGGCCGGCTTCTGGAAGCGGATGGCGAAGCCGCAGGCGGACGGGCCATGCTTGGCGGCGAAGTCGGCGGCAAAGGAGTCCGGCTCCTCGTTCACGAGGAAGTTGACGCCGCCTTGACGGTAGACGGTAATAGCACGCTGCCGATGGCGGAGCACGGCAGTGAATCCCATGTTCCGAAAGTACGCGTGCAGCTGGGCGCCCTGCCCGGCCGGCGCAGCGAACTCGACGAACTCAAAACCATCGATGCCCATCGGGTTTTCAAAGGTGGTGACCTGCATGCCCAGGTTGGGTGCGTTGGATGCAGGTTGGGCTTGGGTGTTCATGGGTTGCCTCCGGGAGCGTGACCGTCGCCAGATGTCGGCGGCGGGAAAACAGGGAGACTCGCGAATATCGCGCGTCAGAGTCGAAGGTTATAGTTTCACATGAAACCACCATCAAGGTGCACTGCAGCATGAGTTCTTCCGACTACAGCAAGTCCACCAGCATCCGGGCCTCAAATGTCCTGTTGGATCTGGAGCAATTCCTGCCCTACCGCATCAGCGTCCTGTCCAACCGGGTCAGCGGCAACATCGCCCGGCTCTATGGTGAGCGCTATGGCCTGGCCATTCCCGAATGGCGGGTAATCACCATCCTGGCGCTGTACCCGGGCTCCTCGGCCAGCGAGGTGTCCGAACGCACCGCGATGGACAAGGTGGCCGTCAGCCGCGCCGTGGCGCGCCTGCTCGAACGCGGCTTCATCAAACGCGAGACGCACGGTGACGACCGCCGCCGCTCGGTGCTGGCGTTGTCGGCGGCTGGCTTCGAGGTCTACGAGACCATCGCGCCTATGGTGATCGAAATGGATCGCCGGCTGATGTCGGTGCTCACCGAGGAAGAAGAGCAGGTGCTGGAACGGCTGATCACGCGCCTTGCCGAAGCCGGCCTGCCGCGCATGAGCGAAGGCTGATACCGGACCGTGTAGCGCGCAGCCATGCTGCGCGGGGGTCTTCCTGGCGACGCGCCTGCCGAGCGTGGCTCGGCATTACCGGCCGTGGTCAGCTCAGGTGCTTGCGCCGCGCATAGATCCACGGCGCGGCCAGCGCAGCGATCGCGCCACCGGCAAAGCCCAGTGCTGCGGCCACGGCAGCGGCTTCGATCTGACCGGGCAAGGCCAATGCCGCGATCAGCAGCAGTGCAGCCGGCAGACCGATGAACGAGGTCAGGAAGAAACGCCAGCGCGGCACCCAGGTGTGCAGCTGCATCAGGCTTGCGCGCGTCCACGCCTCGCCCGCCCTGCTGCGTCCGATTTTGTCCACAAGCTTGACGAGATCGACCTCGACCACGGACTTGCCGGAACGCGCCAGCGCCAATTCAACGCCAACTTCTGCCGGGTCAGGCCAGTTTGACGGCCAGGCTTGAGGCGCATCCACGCCATAAGCCGTCAGCAATGGGACTGTCAGTGACGGCACCAACAGCGGGCGCAACTTGCGCTTGTCCAGTACGCACCAGACTTGCGGAATGCCATCGCAGTTGACCTGATACAAACCCAATTGCTCTGCTGCCGGATACGGCAGTGCGGTAACCCGCGCGGCCAGCGATTCAGCGCCCATCGCACGCAGGAAACCCACCCGGCCGCGACCTACCTGCGCCCAGCCCAGGCCCAGGGAAGACAGCAGCATCACCTCGGCCAGATCGGTACCGCCAGGAGCTGCGCGCTCGTCGCTGCCAAGAAAGGTCGCCAGCGATTTCGGCTCGGCCACATCCTGCCGGCCCCAGCGCTGCGAATGGCCCAGCAGGAATTTCAACGGCACACGCGCCGCCACGGTGTCCCCACGCACGGCATCGGAAGCGAACGGCACCACTGTGGCCACGAATGCCCGCAGCTCATTGCCCGGCGAGGCACTCCATTCCGATGGCAACAAGCCGGCGAGCAGGCCATTGCGGGCGAGTTGGTCGATCTGTTCCTTCTGCTCCACCAGCCGCGTCACCGCCGCCTGCAACATGATGTTGGGCGGCGCAGCCGCCAATGGCAGGCGCGACGGCGGCGCGATCACCTCGTCGGTGGTCGGACTGTCATCCAGCAGTTCCTCCACCGTAGGCAAGGTGGCGGTGGCCGGATCCGGTGCAGGGGCTTCATTGGTTTGCGGTGGGATGCTCGCAACAGGCTGCATGGCGGGAAGCGGCGAGGTGCCGGAAGCAGACGGGATTGATTCGTTAGCGGCCGCAATCCCGCCAAATGTAGCCTCGGCAGGAGCGGCTGAAGCCGTGAAGCCGTGAAGCCACCAATGTGCCCGACGTCGCAGAGCTCGCCACCCAACAATGTCGGCCGGTGTGTTTACTGTCGGCGCATGCATTCGTGGCATCGCGGCTGAAGCCGCTCCTACGAAAAGCGCGGTGCTGGAAACAACAACGGCGCCCTCAGGCGCCGTTGCTTGCTGCATCGCTCTCGAACTATTTCGCCGGCGGTGCCCACTGTTTGAGGAAGGCGAAGAACTTGCCGCGGTCGTAACCCTTGCCCTTTTCCAGCTCGCCGGTGAATTGCGAATGCAGCAACTTGCCTTCGCCATCCAGCACGAACAGGTGCGGGTAACCGGTGATCGCGGGGAAGCGGGACAGGAACGCCACGTTCTCGTTGTCCTCGCTGTAGTTGACCTTCATCCACACGTAGTTGGCATCGCGGAAGCGGCGGATTTCCGAATCACCTTCCATGAAAGCGTCCAGCAGGTGGCACCACGAGCACCACTCGCCGCCCACATCCAGGATGATCCGCTTGCCGCCACGCTGGGCCTCGACCTTGGCCGTTTCCAGGTCGGCGACCGGGTCGCGGGCCGGGTCGAACTGCGCGTTGAGCCCGGCCACCGCGGCGATGTCCGCTGCGGTGGGGGTATTGCCCGATGCCACCGGCTGGCTGGTGTCAGCCACCGGCGTCTTCTGTTCGGAGGTATCCAGCGGCTGCACTTTTTCCGGAGCCTGGGCCGGCGGTTGATTGCAACCGGCAAGTGCGACGGTGAGCAGCAGGGGAATCATTCCGAACATCAGTTTCATCGTTGCTTCCTCACTTCACGCCGTGCATCAGCTTCTGCACCAGCGGGGCGATCAGGAACAGCAGCACGCCGCCGCCGATCAGGATCCAGAAGCCCATCGTGTAACCGGAATGGGCCGACTGCACGGTCATGCCACCGGCGCCACTGACGTGGCCGGCGAACAGGCCCGCCAGGTTGTTGCCGATGCCGGTGGACAGGAACCAGCCGCCCATGGCGAAACCGACCAGACGCACCGGCGCCAGCTTGGTCACCATCGACAGACCGATCGGCGACAGGCACAGCTCACCAATGGACTGGATCCAGTACACCGCGAACAGGGTCCAGAACGGGATCTTGTTGCTGCCCGGGTCCAGCAGGCTGGACAGGGCGAACATCAGCAGCAGGAACGCCAGGCCGTTGAAGATCAGGCCCAGGCCGAACTTGCGCGGGATCGACGGATTGGCCTTGCCCAGGCGCACCCACAACCAGGCCAGGACCGGCGCCAGGGTGATGATGGCCACCGAGTTCACCGACTGGAACCAGGCGGTCGGGAAGGTCCAGTCACCGAACTGGCGGTCGACGATGCGGTCGGCCAGGAAGGTGAAGGAGCTGCCGGCCTGTTCGAAGAACATCCAGAACAGCACGTTGAAGGTGAAGATGATCAGCATGGCGATCACGCGGTTGCGCGCGACCTTGCCTTCGCGGATACCCTCGATCAGCAGGATGACGCCCAGGCCGATGAACATGATGGTCAGGATGACCTGCAGCACGTTGGCGCCGGCATTGAGCAGGCCGTACATCACCGGGATGGCGACCAAGCAGGCCAGCGCGGTCTTGATCACCGGGCCGCTGCCGGGCTTTTCAGCCAGCGGTGCGCCGATGCCCTTGAGGTGGCGGCGCTCGATCAGGAACCACACCAGGCTGATCAGCATGCCGATGCCCGAGGCGATGAACACCATCTTGTAGGCCGGCATCGCGTCGGTGCCGAACACCTTCTGCGCCAGGATCTGGGTGAGGATCGGCGAGATCATCGCACCCATGTTGATGCCCATGTAGAAGATGGTGAAGCCCGAATCGCGACGGCCATCATCCAGCTTGTACAGCTTGCCCACCATCGTGGAGATGTTCGGCTTGAACAGGCCGTTGCCGACGATGATCGTGGCCAGGCCCAGGTTGAACACCTGCTGGTTGGGAATGGCGATCATGAACAGGCCAGCGGCCATGATCACCGCACCCATCAGGATCGAACGCTGGTAGCCGATGATCCGGTCGGCCGCGAAACCGCCGAAGATCGCTGCCGCATACACCAGCGCCAGGTAGGCGCCGTAGGTATGGCTGGCCGGTTCCTCGCCAACCGCATTGCCGCCGTGGAACTGCGCCACGATGTACAGCACCAGCGCCCAGCGGATGCCGTAGAAGGCGAAGCGTTCCCAGAACTCGGTCATGAACAGCATCCACAGCGGACGCGGGTGACCGAGGAGGTCCTTGAACTCCGGCACGGGCGCCGGGTTTGTTGCGGAATTCGGCGCGGCAGCGCTCATGCGGGTGTCCCCTGATAATTTTGATGCGAAAGAAATCGGCCGGAACCGGCGCGACGGGCGAGGATCACAGAAGCGTCGGCTTCACGTCAAATCCACATTGCATCTTGCCCGCACCGGCCACGCCGCGGCCATGGCCGGTCAAAGCGAGTCATGCTGCGGTCGCAACATGCTGAATGGGTTGGGTTTTGACGGACGCACCATGCCGTCCTCAGCGCAGGCGCGACGCCCATCGCTACGCTGGCAAACCACCCGCCAACGGCCAGACCGCAACCACAGAACAGCCGTGACGAGCCCCATGCGACGGGATGCAGCCGTGGCTTCGCGGCTGAAGCCGCTCCTGCAACGCCCCAGGCTGCATCCGGCGCTGGCCGGCCTCAGCCGTCGGCGCGGATGCTGGTACGGACTTCGAACAGCTCCGGGAAGAAGGTCAGCTCCAGCGCCTGCTTGAGGAAGCCCACGCCGCTGGAGCCACCGGTGCCGCGCTTGAAGCCGATCACCCGCATCACCGTGCGCATATGGCGGAAGCGCCACAGCTGGAACTGGGTTTCCAGGTCCACCATGTCCTCGCACAGCGAGTACTCGCGCCAGTAGCGGTCGGTGTCCTGGTAGATGGTCTCGAACACCGTGCGCAGGGCCGGGTCGCTGACATGCGGCTGGGTCCAGTCGTGGTCCTCGTAGGTAGCCGGGATGGCATGGCCGAAGCGCGACAGGTAGGCCAGGAACTCCTCGTACAGGCTCGGCGCTTCCAGCACCTCGCGCAGCTGCGCCTGCCCGGCCGGGTCATGGGCGAACACGCCGAGCATGTCGGCGTTCTTGTTGCCCAGCAGGAATTCGATATAGCGGTACTGCAGCGACTGGAAGCCGGAAGACGGCCCCAGCACGTCACGGAAGCCCATGTATTCGGACGGGGTCAGGGTTTCCAGCACCGCCCATTGTTCGGTCAGCAGGCGCAGCACCTGCTTGCCGCGGGCCAGCACCTTGCGGCATTGCCAGACCTCGTCGCGTTGCAGGTGGGCACGCGCGGCACGCAGCTCATGGGCCAGCAGCTTCAGCCACAGCTCCGAGGTCTGGTGCTGGATGATGAACAGCATCTCGTCGTGGTGCGGTGGGTTGGACAGCGGCTGCTGGGCCGACAGCAGCTGGTCCAGGCGCAGGTAGCCGCCGTAGGTGAGCCGGCCCTGCAGGTCGGTGTGGATACCTGCTTCGAGCTCACGCTGGTTCTTTTCTACGGTCATCGGCCTTGCCATCTGCGCGGGGGCGCAAAGCGTAACGCAGGCCGCCACCACTGCGGGGGCGTTGCCCCCTCCCTTCTGCCGCAGGCAAAGGGGAGGGTTGGGGAGGGGCGCCTTCAGCGCTTGTCTCCAGCCCCGCCACCAACGCGCAGGAGCAGGGGCAACAAGGCCCCCTTCCCGACCTTCTGGAAGCCCGGTACCCGGGACGGAACTCCGTTGCTGGCCGCGCAAACGGAATCCGAACACCTGCCGGCGCAACCGGCGCGACAATGCGTGGTCTGCGGCAAACCAGACTGAATACGTTGAGTTTGCTCGCCGTCGGTGGTTGCCCTGGCTGTAACCAAGGGTTTGTACGATCAGTTGTGCTGCGGCGCAGGACGGCTTTTTCGGACGGATTCCTTACCATGGGCAATTCCTATCATTTGAAACCATCTGTTCAAGGTGTTGCTGCAATGACGGTTTCCGCCCAGTTCCAAATTGAATACCTGCAGTACCTGGATGCCGACGGCAACCTGGTACGCAACGATCTCCCCGAGTCGCTGCGCGACCCCCGCGCCCTGCTGCCGATGTTCCGGCAGATGCTGGCCACCCGGGTGTTCGACACCAAGGCCGTGGCGCTGCAGCGCACCGGCAAGCTCGGCACCTTTGCCTCCTGCCTGGGCCATGAAGCGGCCCACGTCGGCATTGGTGCGGCAATGAAGCCCGGTGACGTGTTCGCCCCCAGCTACCGCGAGTACGGCGCGATGTTCATGCGCGGCGTACGCCCACGCGACGTCCTGATGTACTGGGGCGGCGACGAACGTGGCAGCGATTACGACCGCTCCAGCGACGCCGTGCGCGATTTCCCGATCTGCGTGCCGATCTCGACCCAGTGCCTGCACGCAGCCGGTTCGGCACTGTCGTTCAAGCTGCGTGGCCTGAACCAGGTGGCCGTGACCGTCTGCGGTGACGGCGGCAGCTCCAAGACCGACTTCTACGCCGCAGTGAACTCCGCTGGCGCCTACCAGCTGCCGCTGATCCTGTGCGTGGTCAACAACGGCTGGGCCATCTCGGTGCCGCGTTCGGCCCAGACCGGCGCTGAAACCCTGGCCCAGAAGGGCCTGGCCGGCGGCCTGTTCTGCCTGCAGGTGGACGGCAACGACCTGATCGCGGTGCTGGCAGCCATGGAACAGGCGCGCGAACGTGCCCTGTCCGGCAAGGGCGGCACGGTGCTGGAGCTGCTCACCTACCGCCTGTCCGACCACACCACCGCCGACGATGCGCGCCGCTACCGCGACGACGCCGAAGTGAAGTCGGCCTGGTTGAAGGAACCGCTGCTCCGCCTGCGCAAGTACCTCACCGCGCAGGGCGTGTGGAGCGAGGAAGAAGAAAAGAACTGGATCGCCGAATGCGGCACCCGCGTGGACGAGGAGGTCAACGCCTACCTCAACTGCCCGGTGCAGCCGGTCGAAGCCATGTTCGATTTCCTGTACGCCGACCCGCCGCCGGATCTGCTGGCCCAGCGCGCCGCCGCCATCGCCCTGGAGCAGCGCCATGGATGACATCAAGCGCGTCGTTTCCGGAACCCCGGCCAGCCACGACCCCGGCCCGGCCCACAGCGCGGCAAGCCACAGCGGAGAAGCCACCATGACCGCCACCCCGATCACCCTCATCGAAGCCGTCACCCAGGCCCTTGCATGGGAAATGGAACACGACCCCTCGGTGCTGGTGCTGGGCGAGGACGTGGGCGTCAACGGCGGCGTGTTCCGCGCCACCGCCGGCCTGCAGCAGCAGTTCGGTTCGCAGCGCGTGCTGGACACCCCGCTGGATGAAACCACCATCGCCGGCCTCACCGTCGGCCTGGCCGCGCAGGGCATGAAGCCGATTGCCGAAGCCCAGTTCGACGGCTTCGTCTATCCGATGGTGGACCACATCATCTGCCACGCCGCACGCCTGCGTAACCGCACCCGTGGCCGCCTGCATTGCCCGATGGTGCTGCGCGTGCCGTGGGGTGGTGGCATCCGTGCGCCGGAGCACCACAGCGAAGCCAACGAGGCCATCTTCACCAACGTGCCGGGCCTGCGCGTGGTGCTGCCGTCCAGCCCGCAGCGTGCCTACGGCCTGTTGCTGGCCGCGATCCGCGAGCCGGATCCGGTGATCTACATGGAGCCCAAGCGCATCTACCGCCAGTACAAGGAAGTGGTCGCCAACGATGGCGAGGCACTGCCGCTGGACGTGTGCTTCGTGCTGCGTGACGGCACCGACGTGACCCTGGTGACCTGGGGCGCGCAGGTGAAGGAAGCCCTGGAAGCAGCCGACAAGCTGGCCGGCGAAGGCATCAGTGCCGAAGTCATCGACGTGGCCACGCTGCGTCCGCTCGATTTCGCCACCATCGCCGAATCGGTGGCCAAGACCGGCCGCTGCGTGATCGTGCAGGAAGCGCCGAAGACGGCCGGTTTCGGCGCTGAAATCGCCGCCCGCCTGGCCGAAGAGTCCATGTACGACCTGCTGGCACCGGTCGAGCGCGTCACCGGCTACGACACCCACATCCCGCTGTTCCGTTTGGAAATGAAGTACCTGCCGAGCGTCGAGCGGATCGTGGCTGCGGCCAAGCGTGCGGTGACGGCAGGCTGACATGCAGGCACGCCTGACTGGCAGCTACCGCAGTCAATATCGCAATCCTTTGCAGGTCCACGCCGGGCAGATTGTCGCGCTCGGCGTACGTGACGAGGAATGGCCGGCGTTCGCGTGGGTAACCACCGACGCCGGCGATGCCGGCTGGACACCGGTTGCATGGCTGGGGATGCTCGGCGATGGACGCGCCGAAGTGCTGCGCGATTACAGCGCGCGCGAACTGGATGCCGACAGCGGCGAGCGGGTAAGGCTTCATTACGAACATGGCGGCTGGTGGTGGTCCGAGCGTGCCGACGGCACGCAGGGCTGGTTGCCGGCGCGCGAACTTGAATTGCTGGAAGAGAACTGCACATGAGCCAGACCAAGAGCTTCAACCTGCCCGACCTGGGCGAAGGCCTGCCGGACGCGACCATCGTTGAGTGGTTCGTCAAGGAAGGCGATGTGATCAAGCTGGACGAGCCGCTGGTCTCGATGGAGACCGCCAAGGCCGTGGTGGAAGTGCCCTCGCCGGTCTCCGGCAAGATCCTGAAACTGGCCGGCGCACCGGGTGACATCGTGGTGACCGGCCACATGCTGGCGCACTTCGAGATCGACCCGAACCTGCCGCAGCGTGCCGAAGGCCAGGACACCGGCCATCACCACGGCGCCCCGGCACCGGCCGCACCGGCGCCTGCACCTGCCGCAGCACCGGCACCAGCGGCTGCTGCCGCCGCCGAACGTGCCGACGAAGGCACCGTGGTCGGCGCGATGGTCAGCTCCAACGCCGTGCACACCGAACAGGCCGTAGCCGTCGGTGGCGTCAAAGCGATGCCGGCAGTGCGTGCAATGGCCCGCAAGCTGGGCGTGGACCTGGCCCGCGTGCGTGCCACCGGCGCCGATGGCGCGGTGACAATGAACGACGTGAAGCAGGCTGCCGAAGCAGGTACCGCAAAGATCGGCGCAGCGCCGGCAGCGGTACCGCAGGCTGCTGTCGCTGCGGCACCCGCCGCACGCGTCGAAGCCACCCGCACCCCGCTTTCCGCCGCCGGCAAGCCGATGCGCACCGCGCCTCCGGGCGTGGTTGCCAAGGGCCAGCCGGAGCCGCTGAAGGGCGTGCGCCGCAACATGGCGCGGGTGATGGCCGATGCGCACAGCAAGGTCGTGCCGACCACGCTGAGCGACGACGCCGACATCCACGCCTGGGCACCGGGCAACGACATGACCTCGCGCCTGGTCCGCGCCATCGTCAAGGCCTGCCAGGCCGTGCCGGCGATGAATGCCTGGTTCGACGGTGACAACCTCACCCGCACCCTGCACGCGCAGGTGGACATCGGCATCGCCGTGGACACCGACGACGGCCTGTTCGTCCCGGCCCTACGCAATGCCGACATGCTCGATGCACGTGGCGTGCGCGAAGGCATCAACCGTCTGCGCCAGCAGGTGGAAGACCGCTCGATCGCCGCTTCGGAACTGAGCGGTTACACCATCTCGCTGTCCAACTTCGGCATGTTCGCCGGTCGCTACGCAACGCCGGTCGTCGTGCCGCCGTGCGTGGCCATCGTTGCCGCCGGCCGCGCCCGCTTCCAGCTCACCCCGGTGATGGGCGGCGTGGAAACGCACAAGGTCATCCCGCTGTCGGTCACCTTCGACCACCGCGCCTGCACCGGCGGCGAAGCTGCCCGCTTCCTGCGCGCGCTGATCGACGACCTGGCGCTGACCCACTGATCCCATTGTTACTGCAGCATTTGAGCCCGCAGCAATGCGGGCTTTTTTTATGTCTGCGCGACCGCGCTACCATCGCTGCCGGCACCCGCCATCGAGCGGGCTCTTCAACACCGAAACAGGAAGCAGTACATGGGAATCGCAACAGGGATGATCGTCGGCGCCGTCATTGGCTTTGGCGCACTGAACGTGATGGCGCTGATGGCCAGGAACAGTGGACGTCCGTACGACCAGACCACATTGACCACCGATGAGGACGTGCTTGGCAAGGTCGCCAGCTGGGCACAGGCCAACGGTTACTTCCTGGAGCGCGAAACCGGGCAGACGCAGGTCTACCGCAAGGGCAAAGGCTTTTTGACCGCTCCGATGTTCCTGGAGGTCATCCGCGACGGCAGCCGCCATACGTTCCGCAGCTACACCCGCATCAACGGCCTGATCATCAAGGGCGACATGGCACTGAGCGGCAGCAGCTTCGTAGCCAGCCTGCCGCGTTCGATGGCACGCAAGGCGCAGAACCAGCTGTTCGCTGAACTGCACGCCCCGCCGATCGGCTGAACCTGTGCCCTGCCGGAACCGTGACCCGCCTTCGGAGCGGGTTGCGGTTCCGATGCATCCGCTGTCACGGCATTCACCCAATGCAGGGCTACCATGCCCGAGCCGGCCACAAACCCGATTCGGTAATCCCATGGACGCTTGGATCTGTACCCGATGTGGTGAACGCAATGGCGCCGACGCACGGCAGTGCTGGCGCTGCAGTACCTACGCCGATGGTTCCCCGCCACCAGCGGATGCCGACCAGCCGCCGCATGGCGGCCCGGCCCCACGGCGGATGCAATGCCTGCGATGCGCTGGCGCCACGATGGAGTTCATCGGCCGCCGCCGCTTCCAGGAAAGCACCCAGGCGATGCCATTCCTGCTCGGCGACCTGGGCAGCCTGTTCCTCGACCGCGAAGAGTTCGACCTTTATGCCTGCGTTTCATGCGGCAAGGTCGAGCTCTTCCTTTCCAGCACACCTTACTGACCAGCGATGCGTAAGCCGCGCTGGCTCATCGTTCTGTTCGTCCTTGTATACGTGGGCATGCTGGTCGGTGGTGCCGCACTGAAGCCGGGCTACTCGGCGCAGGCGCAGTACATCAGCGAACTGGGCGCAAGCGGCAGCGCCCACGCCATTGTGATCAGCGTCGCCGGATTCATTCCCGTTGGCGTGCTGGCCGCAGCATTGCTGGTGGTGATGGCTCCGCGCGTGCCGGTCTCCGGTGCCAGCCGCGTCGGCTACTGGCTGCTGCTGTGCGAGCCGCTGGCCTGGATCGGCTCGGCACTGGCGCCCTGCGACCTTGGCTGCCCGATGGAAGGCAGCCTGTCGCAGGCACTGCACAACCTGCTTGGCGTATTCACGTATCTGGGTACCACCCTCGGCCTGGTGCTGCTGGCGACCACTCCCGGGCTGCGTGCCAGCATGCGCATGGCGTGGGTGGCGCTCGCCGCAACCTGGCTGCTGCTGTTCGTGCTGATGGGCGCACCGCCACTGCATGAATGGCGTGGGTTGCTGCAGCGCCTGGCCGAGTGGCTCGTCTATGGATCGCTGTGCATCACGGCTTGGCGACTGGCCCAGCCTGCCCCGTCACCGGGCAGGGATTAAGCTGCGGCTTCCATCGCCCGGAGCAACGCCATGAGCCACCGCAGCCGTCTGGCCGGTTTCATCATCGACTGCCAGGACATCGACAGTGACAAGGCCGCAGCGTTCTGGAGCGCGGCACTGGGGCTGGATGCCGAACCCGCCTATACCGAGGAAGACGGCGCCCAGTACAGCGAACTGCACGGCGCACCGGCCGGACTGCACGTGGAGGTGCAACGCGTCAGCCATCCTTCGCGCGTGCATCTGGATATCGAGTCCGACGACATCGATGCCGAGGCCGACCGCTTGGAAGCACTCGGCGCCAAACGCATCGGCCGGGTCAAACGCTGGTGGGTGATGGAAGCGCCAACCGGCCACCGCTTCTGCGTGGTGCAGATGAAACATCCCGAGCGCGGACCGGCACCCACACGCTGGGAGTAAACGGCGAAGGCCGCCGATAATGGCCGCTTCGTTCCAGATGCTGGAGATATGTCGATGCCTGCCCCTTCACTCAACAATGCACGCGTACTGATTGCCGGTGGCAGTCGTGGTATTGGCTTGACCATGGCGGTCGCCTTCGCAAAGGAAGGTGCCCAGGTAAGCATCTGCGCGCGCAATGAGGCGGTGCTGCAGCAGGCCGCGACAAGCTTGCGTGAAGCCGGCGCCCGCACCGTGCACGTGCAGGGCTGCGACCTCGCCGAGCCGGTGCAGATCGAACATTGGGTAGGTGCCGCAGCCGATGCGCTGGGCGGCATCGACATCGTCGTCAACAATGCCTCCGGCTACGGCAATGGCACCGATGACGCCAGCTGGCAGGCCGGCTTCGACATCGACCTGATGGCGGCGGTGCGCACCAATCGTCTCGCCGTCCCGTACCTGCGCAACAGCGCGATGCCGGCCATCCTCAACATCAGTTCGATCAATGCACTGGTGCCCACGCCGCGTGCAGCAGCCTATTCCAGCGCGAAGGCCGCGTTGAATTACTACACCGTGTCATTGGCTGCTGAACTGGCGCGTGAGCGCATCCGCGTCAACGCCATCGCACCGGGCTCGATCGAGTTCCCCGGCGGCCTGTGGGACCGCCGTCGCAGCGAGGAGCCGGCGCTGTACGAGCAGATCCGCGCGAAGATTCCGTTCGGCGGTTTCGGCGATGCCGCCGATGTGGCCAGCGCCGCGGTGTTCCTGTGTTCACCGGCGGCGCGCTGGATCACCGGGCAGGTGTTGGCGGTGGATGGTGGGCAATCGCTGCCGGCCTGATCGGGCCGCGCGGCCCCCATATCCGCATTGCAGGAGCGGTCTTGGCCGCGAACCCGACCGTGCAGCCGGCATCCACATAAACGCGATCACGCATCGTACGGTTGCGCTGTTCCCTGCAGACTGCAGCAGCGGTGGCTTCGCGGCCAAGGCTGCTCCTACGCGGGGCTATCGCCTACACCAACTGCGCCGAACCGATCACCCGCACGCCGGGCTGCGTGTTCAATGCCGCTTCCACCAATGCATCGGCAATGCGCTCGGCCGGGTTGATCCGCCATGCCTTGGGCAGCATCGGCGCCAAAGCCCCCAGCACCACCGCTGCGGCATGCTCTCCCGCACGCGACTCGGCACGTTCGCCACCGATCAACCCCGGCCGGACCAACGCCAGCGAAGAGAAACCCAGCGCGCGCAGATCCTCCTCCAGTTGCCCTTTCACCCGGTTGTAGAAGAACGGCGAACGCGCTTTGGCGCCCATCGCCGAGTTCAACGCGAACACCTCGCAGCCCTGCCGGCGCACGGCCTGCGCGATCTGCAGCGGGTAGCCGTGATCGATCTGCTGGAACGCCTCGCGTGAGCCGGCCTGTTTCATCGTCGAACCCAGGGCGCAGACCGCCGCATCGACCTGGTACCACGGCGCATCGGCCGGCAGCGTGGCGAAATCCAGCACCGGATTGAGCAGCTTTGCATCAGTCGGTGCCAACGGCCGCCGGGTCGGGGCGACCACGCCGCTGCAGCGCGGGTCTGCCAGCAACCGCCGCAGCACCTGCGCCCCGACCAGGCCGGTGGCCCCTGCAATCAGTACCCGCATGCTCCGCTCCTGTGATCGGCTGCCGTTCAAGCCGTCTGCTACCTTGCCGATAATGGGGCTTCAACACCACCCTCCTTACGCGCGCAGGCGCATGCGTTTCCACGCCCGGACCCTCTTGCAATGGCCGATCACACCGACTCCCCCCTCCCCCGTGGCACCGGGCTGGGACGCATCCTGTCGCGGCGGGCAGCGCCACAGGTGACGGTTGAACCGGTCGCAGCAAGCAGTAACGGCATGGCGTTGCTGCAGCGGTTGTTCGTCGGCGCCGATGCGCCGGAACCGCTGCTGGGCGCGTTCGCCCAAGGCATGTGCTCGCTGCCCGGCGAACTGGGCGACATGGGCCAGCGCCTGCACAGCGCCCACATCGACCGGGACTGGGAACGCTATGGACGCCTGCTGCGGCAACTGATCGACAAGTACATCCGCACCATCGAACTGGCCCAGCCAGGCACCGGCAGCGTCGAGGCCGAACGCCTGCGCGACATGCTCGCCAGCACCCTTGATGCGGTGCTGGCCAGCCTGATGCAGCACTCGCCTGAGCTGGAACAACAGGCCCGGCGGATGGGCGAGGAACTGCGTGGCTGGCGCGCCGGACAAGCGCTGGAGCCGGTGGCGCAACACCTGCGCGAGTTGTGCCACCAGGTGGGCGTGCGCAGTGATGGCATGCAGGAGCAGCGCGATCTGCTGCTGAGCCTGTTCGACATGCTGCTGGAAAACATCACCGAACTGCTCGATGGCAGTAGTTGGCTGCACAGCCAGATCCGCAACGTGCGCCAGTTGCTGTCCGGGCCGCTGGATACCGGCTCGCTGGAGCAGACCCGCAACGACCTGCGGGACGTGATCTACCGGCAAGGCCTGCTGCGCCAGGGCATCGATGAATCCAAGCAGGCCATGAAGGAACTGATGGTCAGCTTCCTCGACCAGGTCGACGGCATGGCCACCGAGACCGGCGAGTACCACGACCGCATCGCCAGCTACGCCATCGCGGTGCGCCAGGCGCGCAGCATCGCCGACCTCAACCAGTTGCTTCAGGACGTGCTGCAGGACACCGCGCGGGTACAGGCCCAGGCCGCGCGCGCGCGCGACCACCTGGCCAATGCCCGCGCCGAAGCCAAGGCTGCCGAGCTGCGTGTGCAGCAGCTGGAACGCGAGTTGGAACAGGCCGACAACCAGCTGCGCACCGACCCGCTCACCGGCGTCCTGAACCGGCGTGGGCTGGAAGAACTGTTGGCTGCAGAACTCAGCGGCAGCGGAGCGCTGGTGAGCGTGGCGATGCTGGATCTGGATCACTTCGCCCAGACCAACGCCAGCCACGGTCACGCCGGCGGTGACCAGGCACTGCGGCACATGACGGCGGTGCTGCAGCAACGGCTGCGCACGCACGACCGCCTTGCCCGCCTGGGTGGCGATGAGTTCGTGCTGGTGCTGCCGGGCCTGACCGGCAACGCCGCGCTGGAAGCGGTGCAGCAGCTGCAGGTTGCATTGGCACAGCGCCCGTTCCTTCTCGACACGCAGCGCGTGCAGGTACGTTTCAGTGCTGGCGTGGCCCAGGCCCGCGATGGAGAACCGGCCGACGCGCTGCTGCACCGCGCCGACCAGGCCCTGTACGCGGCCAAGCGCATCGGCCGCAACCGGGTGTTGCCGGCCGACTGACGCTCCGGCGCCCACGGCTGTGATATTTCCTGCGCTGGTGCGAATCACCCTTGCATGGACATCCCCGTGACCGCCGACGCCGATCTGCAGCAGCGCTTCGCCCACCTGCTGGCGCAGCACCAGGGCATCGTGCTCAAGGTGGCGCGTGCCTGGAGCCATGAACCGGAGGACCGGAGCGACCTGGTGCAGGAGATCAGCATCCAGGCATGGCGTGGCTTCCCCGCCTTCGCGCCGGAGAAGGCCCGGTTCAGCACCTGGCTGTATCGCGTCGCGCTGAATGTGGCCATCTCCCAACAGCGTGGCCGGCGGCTGCGCCAGGACCACCACGCCGATGTGGCTATCGACCAACTGGAATCCGCGGCGATGGTTGCCGACACCCCCGAGGAAGCCGCGCAGCTGTCGCAGTTGTATTCGGTGATCCACGCCCTGCCGCCGCTGGACCGCGCCCTGTTGCTGTTGCACCTGGACGACTACAGCCACCAACAGATCGGCGAAGTGCTCGGCATCAGCGCCGGCAACGCAGCCACCCGCCTGCACCGGCTGCGCCAGCAGCTGCGGCAACGCCTGTCTCCCGCTCAGGATTGAAGGGGCTCAAACCATGGAACTTGAACAACTCAAGGCTGCCTGGGCCAGCCAGGCCCAACGCATCGATCAGCTGGAAGCCTCCGCGCTGCAGGCCTGGCGCGAACCCCGCCTGCGCGATATCCGACGGCGGCTGCGCTGGTTCAGCGGCATGCAGCTGGCGTGGTTGCTGGTTTGGATTGCGGTCACCGCGATGGCGGCCAGCTTCTGGATCGAGTACCGGCAGGTGCCGCAACTTCTGTTGACCGGCCTGGCCTTCCACATCTACGGCATCGCCGCGATCTGGGTATCGATCACCCGCGCGTTGCTGGCGATGCGGATCGAGCGCAGCGACGCGCCGGTGCTGCTGCAGTTGCAGCGGATCGCGCAGTTGCGCCGCTTCACCGCACTTGGCGAACTCGCGCTGGGCCTGCCGTGGTTCTGCCTGTGGTTGCTGGCCACGCAGTGGCTGTGTGTGCGCTGGCTGGGGCTGGACCTGTACGCGGCGGCACCGGCCTGGTTCGTGGCGACACTGGGTTTCGGCGTGGTCGCGATGCTCGGCAGCGGCGTGCTGGCGCGCTGGGCATTGCGACGCCTGCCGGTTACGCACGGGTTGCGACGCTGGCTGGAGGGCTTGTCCGGCCAATCGTTGGTGCATGCGCAACGGCAGCTACGTGAGTTGCAGGAGGATGCACGGTGAGGGTGCGCCGAGGATCACGATGTAGCCGTGCGCTGCGAACAACGTCCTGCCTTTGCAGCATCCTCAGTTGTAGGAGCGGCGTCAGCCGCGAAGCTGGCAATGCATGCGGCAACCGGATAACTGCAATTGCAGACGCACCACCGAGGGAAACCACATCGGCTTCGCCACCAAGGTCGCTCCTGCACCGCGCCGCTGCCTGCCCGCCGTTGCAGGAGCGACTTCAGCGGCGAAGCCGGGGGTGATTCCGGCAACGGGGGTACGTGCCGTCGCACGGGAAACCAGTTGCGGTTGTGCCACCCGTTTCGCGGCTGACGCCGCGCCTACAGCACAACCATGACCTCAGGCTTGGCCGCTCAATGCGCCGCCTTGGCGCCACCGCGCAGCTTCTGGAACAGCGTCACCACCGCCAGCACCACAGCGCCGATGATGATGCCCACCACCACGCTGCCCAGTGCGTTGGCCAGCCATTCCAGATTCGCAGGGGCCAGGCCCACGACGAAGTGGTGCAACGCTGGAATCGCGTGAACCAGGATGCCACCGCCGACCAGGAACATCGCTGCGGTACCGGCGATGGACAAGCCACGCATCAACCACGGCGTGGCATGCAGGATGCCGCGACCCAGCAAGGCCAGCGCGCGGCCCTTGTCCAGCAACCAGGCACCGACGTCGTCCAGCTTGACGATACCGGCCACCAGTCCGTAGACGAACACGGTCATGCCCAGCGCAATGGCGATCAGCGTGGCGACCTGCTGGCCGAACGGGGCACTGGAGACGACGCCCAGTGACAGCACGATGATCTCCGCCGACAGGATGAAGTCGGTGCGGATGGCACCCTTGATCTTGCCGCGCTCCCACGCCACCACGTCGATGTTCTCGTCGGCCAGCGCCTCGCGCCGCTCGGCCTTGCGCGCGGCGTCCTCTTCCCTGGAATGCAGGAACTTGTGCGCCAGGTTCTCCACGCCCTCGTAGCACAGGAAGGCGCCGCCGATCATCATCAACGGCGTCACCGCCCATGGCAGCCACGCGCTGATGGCCAGCGCCGCCGGCACCAGGATGGCTTTGTTGACCAGTGACCCCTTGGCCACCGCCCACACCACCGGCAGCTCGCGGTTGGCATTGACGCCGGTGACCTGCTGCGCGTTGAGCGCCAGGTCGTCGCCCAGTACGCCGGCGGTCTTCTTGGCCGCGACCTTGGTGAGGATGGACACGTCATCAAGCAGTGAGGCGATATCGTCGAGCAGGGCAAACAGGCTGGCTCCAGCCATGGGGCACCAAAGGTTGGGTGGATGGGGGGATTCTCGCCCATTCACGCCCTGCTGCGCAGGCTTGCGGTGCTCCATTCACCCAGAGCCAACCCTCCTGGCGCCACACTGGCCGCTCTGGCAGTGGCAGGCACCCCGTTTGAGTACCCCCGACGCCAACGACAGCCCCACGCCCGTGGGCGGCATGAACCGGCGCCAGCAGATCGTGCGGCTGCTGCTGCGTTACCGGAACTCGGGCGTGTTCTCCGGCATCGTGCTCGACGGCGAATTGCCGCGGCTGGGCAAGCAGCCCGGCACCGGTGATCCCACCCAGTTCGTCACCGACCTGGAAGCGCTGGGCACCACCTTCGTCAAACTCGGCCAGTTGCTGTCCACGCGGCCGGACATGATCCCGCAGGAATACGTGACCGCGCTGGAGCGCATGCAGGAGCAGGTTGCGCCGGTTCCGGTGGAACACATCCGCACCGTCATCGAAGAAGACCTCGGCGCGCCGGTCAGCAAGCTGTTCCTGTGGTTCGACCCTGAACCGCTGGGCTGTGCATCCATTGCCCAGGTCCATCGCGCCGAACTGCACGATGGCCGGCAGGTGGCCATCAAGGTGCAGAAGCCGGATATCGCCGCGCAGCTGCGCTCGGATATCGGTGTGCTGCGCAGTTTTGCCAGTGCCGCCGACCACCTCACCCGGGTCGGCCGCAAGGTGCGGTTCTCCGACTGGCTGGATGAGTTCGCCAAGACCCTGCGCATGGAGCTGGATTACGAAGCCGAGGCCGCCAGCCTGGAGCGCTTTGGCCGGCACCTGGCGCCATACCCGGAATTGTGGGTGCCGCAGCCGGTTGGCAGCCTGTGCAGCCGTCGCGTATTGACGATGGATCTGGTGCCCGGCGTGCGCGTGGATGCGATCGCCGACGTGCGTCGCACCGAACAACCGATGCTGCCGCTGGCCGCCGCACTGGTGCGTGGCTACCTGGACCAGATCTTCGTGCACGGCGAGATCCACGCCGACCCGCATCCGGGCAACCTGCGGGTAACCCCCGACGGACGCCTGGCGATCTTCGACCTGGGCATGGTCGCGCACGTGCCACCACGCCTGCGCGAACACCTGCTCAAGCTGCTGTTTGCCGCTGTCGATGGACGTGGTGAAGAAGTGGCCGATGAAATCATCGCCATCAGCACACGGCTGGAGGACTACGACGAGGAACGCCACCTGCGTGAAACCGGGCAGATGATCGCCCGCTATGCCGCCAGCGGCACCGTGTCCGAAGGCCATGTGGTGCTGGAGATCGTCCGCATCGCCACCGCCAGCAATCTGCGCACACCGCCGGAGTTGAGCCTGCTGGGCAAGGCGTTGTTGAACCTGGAAGGCGTGTGCCGGCTGCTGGCGCCAGAATTGAACACGCGCAACGTGGTTGAGCAGCAGCTGCAGCACGTGGTGCGTGCGCGCCTGCGCAAATCGCTGTCGCGCGCCAACCTGGCCAGCGAGGCGATGGAACTGCAGCAACTGCTGCGTGATGGCCCCCGGCGCATGTTCGACATCCTCAGTCTGCTGGCCGAAAACCGCCTGCAGATGAAGGTCACCGGGCTGGAGGAATCGCGGCTGATGGAGAACATCCAGAAAGTCGCCAACCGCATCGCCGCCGGGCTGATCACCGCCGCGTTGCTGCTGTCCTCGGTGCTGCTGATGCAGGTACCCACCCGTTACACGTTGTTCGGCTATCCCGCCTTTGCGATCGTGCTGTTCCTGCTGGGCGTGGTGGTTGGCGTGGGCTTGATCTTCAGTTCGCTGTTGTTTGATCGACGCACACGTTCGCGCGAACGCGAAGAGCGCGGGCATCGGTGATGCGGGAATTGGGGATTGCCAGGCTGGGATGAAGCGCAGCGCACGATCAGCAAACCGGCCATTCAACCCACTTATCCGGTAGTGCCGAGCCATGCCCGGCACCGACCCTCCGGCAACGCTGAAACGAAGCTTGGCTCCGTCCTGCCACCCGCCACTCCCTCTCCGCACATCTCACTACATCGCAATTCATCCAGAACATTTCAGTCAGGTTCGTGCATGCACCATCGGGCACCTCTTCGTCACACGCATGCAATGCGTACGTGAAACAGAGCGGCGGCTGCGGTCGCTGATCATCGTCTCCGCTACCCGAATGACTGCATGCATTGGATCTTCTGGCCCTCGCTGGCTGCACTGGTCGTCCTGCTGTTGCTGTCCCCCACCCTGGCCCGACTCAAGGCCGGACTGTTATCGCTGCTGCTGCTGGCATTGAGCAGCTGGTGGCTGATTGATCGTCTCAGCGGCGACGGCATCAACTCGGCCACGCTCTATCACCTGCGCAGCGACATGGAAGGCGCCGGCGTCGGTGATTTCGGCACCTACATCGCCAGCTTCCTGGTGCTGGTGCTGATCTCGCTCACGCCAATGCTGCTGCTGCGTGTACGCCGCCTGCACCTTGCGCGACGCGGTGCACCGGTATTTGCCGGGTTTGCCGCACTGCTGCTGGCGGCAATGTTCAGCAGTCCGCTCTACGCCGATGCCAAGCGCATCTACCAGCAGATGCAGCCGGTGGATTACAGCGCGGTGGCGCCGCAGTACATCGTCCCCTCCAAGCCGCTTGCACGGCAGCCGAACATCGTCTGGATCTACGGCGAAAGCCTGGAGCGCACCTATCTGGACGAAGCAGTGTTTCCGGGGCTGATGCCCAACCTGCACCGTCTCGCCGCGCAGGCATTGGATTTCCGCAACATCGACTCCGCCGACGGCAGCGGCTGGACCATCGCCGGGCTGGTGTCGTCCATGTGCGGCGTGCCGTTGACCACCGCGCAGGGCGATGAGAACAGCATGGGGCGCATGGGCAGCTTCCTGCCCGAGGCGTTCTGCCTGGGCGATTACCTCAAGCAGCAGGGCTACCGCAATCACTACATGGGCGGCGCCAACGGCCAGTTCGCGGCGAAGGCGGATTTCCTCTCCTCGCACGGCTTCGATGACGTGCGCGACCTGGCCTGGTTCCAGCAGCAGGGCATCGCCCGCAAGCACTTCTCCAACTGGGGCGTGCACGATGATGTGCTGCTGGAAAGCGTATTCGAGCAATTCATGGAGCTGTCGCGCGCCGGCCAGCCATTCATGCTCACCGCGCTGACCATGGACACGCATCATCCGGCCGGGCACCTGCCGGTGGCCTGCAAGGGCACGCGCTACCGCAGCACGCACGGCAACATCGGCCTGCTCAATGCACTCAAGTGCACTGACCGGTTGATCTCCCGGCTGGTCGACCGCATCCGCAGCAGCGAGTTCGGCGACAACACGCTGGTCGTGCTGGCCTCCGACCATCTGGCCATGCCCAACGACCTGAGTCACGTGCTGGCCAGGCAGCAACGCGAGAACCTGCTGCTGTTCCTGGGCAAGGACATCGCACCGCGCCAGATCCAGGCCGAGGCCGGCACCACGCTGGACTCGGGCGCCACCGCGTTGCAGTTGCTGGATCCGTCCATCGATGCGATCGGCTTCGGCCGCTCGCTGCTGGCCACGCCACGCCCGGCCAGTGCCAGCGTCGCCGCGATGCAGGGCGATGGCAGCGACTACGCACGTTACCGCGCGTTCGCGCGCTCGCTGTGGCTCGGTGAACAGACCCGCATGCTGCGGTTGGAGCAGGAACAGGTACTGGTCGGTGTGCAGAAGGTGCAGCCACCGGTGCTGCTGGAGTACGACAAGCAATGGCAGCTCAAGTCGATGTACCTGGAGAACACCTCGCGCAAGTTCGAGGAAGCCGATCCGGAGCATCGCCTGGCCTACGTGGACCGCTGCACGGCGTTCGAGGATGGTTCGGCCGATGGCCAGTGGTGCGCACTGCTGGTGGACAGCGACCAGGGCATGCGCCTGTTCCGTGATGCACAGCTGCGCCGTGGCATCGCCATCGACTCACCCTTGCAGCCGTTCACCGGCCCACGCCCGAGCGTGCGCCAGTCGCGCATGATCAGCCGCCAGCCGCGCCACACTGGCCCCGGCCAGTACGTGCTGGAGTTGTACGCGGCGCAGCGCCCGACGCGGCCGTTCTGGGTGGAAGCGGTGTCTTCCAGCGGCAAAGTGGTGATCGCCCAGCAGTGGGTGCAGCCGGACAGCGAAGGCCGCATCCGCATGCCGCTGGGGCTGGACCACGCGATTGATGACCTGGAAATCCGCGCATGGCTCAACCACGCCGAGCAGCTGGCAGTGGATGACTACGCGTTGCTGCCGGCCGAAACGGTGTATCCACGGTCTTGAAGCAGACATTTCAGATCCGGTAGTGCCGAGCCACGCTCGGCAACCGCCATACCGGTAATGCCACAGCGGAGCATGGCTCCGCTCTACCAATCACCAATCACGCATCACTGCTTCAGGAATCCCGCACTAGATGAATATCGGTGGGCGTGACCAACGGGATGTTGTTGGCCATCGTCTGCTGCAGCAGTTCGAACAGCAGCTCGCTGCGGGTGCCGTATACCGCACGCGCCGAGTTGACGTAGGCGAAGCTGTTGATCGCGATCATGCCGCCGTTGATCGAATCGATCTGCACCGATGGCGCCGGCGTTTCCAGCACCGCCGGGTTGGCGGCGTAGATATCCAGCATCAGCGTGCGCAGCTTGCCCACGTCGGTACTCAACGGCACCGAGAACTGGATCTGGATGCGGCCCAGCGCGTTGTCCATCGTCATGTTGCGGATGGTCTTGGTGATCAACTCGGAGTTGGGCACGATCAGCGTGGAACGGTCGCCCACCTGGATTTCGGTTGAACGCACCGAGATGCGGCGGATATCGCCTTCCTGGTCGCCGATCTTCACCCAGTCACCAATCTTCACCGGGCGCTCGGCCAACAGGATCAGACCGGATACGAAGTTCTGGGTGATCGCCTGCAGGCCGAAACCGATACCCACCGACAACGCGCTGGCCAGCAGCGCCACCTTTTCAAAGCCAATGCCCAATGTCGCCAATGCCCACAAGGCCGCCAGCACGATGCCTGCGTAATGCGCCACGGTGCTGATCGAATTGCGGGCACCGATATCCAGCTGGGTCTTGGGCAGATAGGTTTCCACCAACCAGCGCTGCACCACGCCCATCAGCGCCAGGCCGCCGGCCAGCACCACCAAGGCCCACACCACCGCCGAAGGCTTGAGCACGCTGTCGCCGATCTTCAGCCCACCACCGGCCATCGTTTCCAGGCCGCTGTAGAGCATGCTGACATTGCCGTAGGGCGCGATCACCGCCGTGATGCCCACCAGCACCAGCAGCACCCGCACCATCGCCGACAGCAACACCCCGGCCTGCTCCAGGCGTGACGGTGCCAGGCCGGTGGACAGGCGCAGCGTGCGGCCGATGGTGCTCTCCGGCGCCAGCAGCCAGGTTGCGAAGTCATCGGCGAACTTCATCAGCAGCGATATCGCCAGCACCACCACCGTCATCCACACCATCTGCTGGGCGGCAAACATGGCGAAGTTGATATAACCCAGCAGGGTTGCGATCAACGCGGCAAAAACCGCCACGTGCCCACCCAGCCGCACCAGCACCAGCCAGCCACTGCGCGGCGGCTTGGCAGCGCGCGCATGTGCTGCGGCGCTCTCTTCCTGTTCGACCTTGGCCGCCTCGGCCGCGCGGCGCCGATGCAGGGCCGCCAGCGTCACCAGCATGCCCATGATCAGTGCCACGTAGATCAGCGCGATCAGTCCATAGAACGCCACCGTGCTGATCTGGGAGGTGCGTGCTGCATTGTTGACCGCACGCAGCAGCAACGTCACCCAGGTCACGCCCGCCGCCGCCCAGGCAAAGCGGAGCAGATGCCGCGCACCGACATCTTCGATATCGAACAGCCGCCACGAAGGCCGTGAAGGCACCAGCAGGCAGGATGCCAGCGAAACAATGAAGGCAGCAAAGAAGGTTGCGCCGACAAAGGCATCGGCCACCGATTCCAGACGCGGCGCGATCGCGGAGATGGAGCGCAGGCTGTTCACCAGCAACAGACTGGCCATACCTGGCAGGAGTGTGCCGACCAGCAGCAACCAGGTTGCCAGGCCGGTGCGGCGCAGGCGCCCATCGGGCGCCCGCCCGGAAGCGGCGTAACGACGTCCCAGATGACGTAGCCACAGCCGCAACGGAAATGCGACCAGCAGTGCCAGTCCCAACCCGGTCAAGGGGGCCACCCAACCGTGCTTGGCGGTGGCCTGGGTCAGCCCGCTGATCGCCTGGCGGTAAAGGCCGTGTACGCGGTCCAGATCATCGGGCAGATGCTCGGCGAAGTTGCGCCACAACGCCGGTGACAACGGGGAACCGAGCTTGCGCCCCAGTTGTTCGCTGAACTGCTGGGCGCGCATTTTCTCGATGGATTCGCTCAGCTGCCGCGCGTCTTCGGCCAGCAGCTTGCCGCGCTTGACGCCCGCATCCAGCTCACTGCGCTGCTGTTCCAGCGCCTTGCGCTGGCGGGCGATGTCGGCTTCCTCGCCGGATTCCGGCGCCGGCCCCAACTGCTCGATGCGCGCATCCATCTGCGCCAGATCCGGCTGCAGCGCCTGCACGCTGGCCTCCGCATCACGCTGGGCCTGCAGGGCACGTTCGGACAGCGTCTTGAGCGTCTCGGCCGAATCAGCGTCGTTCAATGCGCGCTGTACCGCATCAAGCGCGCTGGACGCCTGCTCGATGCGCGCCTGCGGCGTACCGGCGTTGCCACTCGTCTCCGGTGCCGCCCACGCTGCACCCACGGCCAACATGAAGAAGACGAACAGCCCCGCACGCAGCGGCAGGAAGAAGCGTTGTTTGAACAAGACGGTGCACCGGACCGCGCGGACCACCGCGCCTGCTGCGGACTATAAATCAGCCCGGCAGAAGCAGGAGTGAGCGTTGTAGCGGAGTGAGCACCAGGAAAGCTGGAAACAGGCAACCGCAGGCGTCCGCATCGAAGCCGGAGCCAACACCTTCTCTTCCCCTGCTTGCGGGGAAGGTGCCCGAAGGGCGGATGGGGGAAGCCTCTGCTCCTACGCCGCCCCCAGCCCTTGAATCCGCGCTGCCCAAAGCCTCACCGCAACACCACGTTCACCCGACACGGCCTATAGCTCGTCATGTACAACGCGCAGGCATCCCCATGGATCTGAAAAGCGGCTACCCGTACTGGGCGATCAGCAACGGACTGATGCATGCCTTCCCGCCATTGCAGCGCGACCTGCAATGCGATGTGCTGGTGATCGGTGGCGGCATCACCGGCGCACTGATCGCCGACCACCTCCACCACCACGGCCACGACGTGGCGGTGGTTGAACAGCGCGACATCGGCTGGGGCTCCACCGCTGCCAGCACCGCGTTGCTGCAGTACGAAATCGACACGCCGCTGCTGGAACTGACACGCCGCCATGGCCTGGAGCAGGCATTGCTGGCGTACCGCAGTTGTGCCGAGGCCGTCGTGGCCTTGCAGCATCTGGCCACGCGCCTGCGCGACATCGGCTTCCAACGCAACGACAGCCTGTACTTCGCCAGCAGGCGGCGTGATCTCAAGCAACTGATCGCAGAATACGAACTGCGCCACCAGCATGGTCTGCCCGTGCGCTGGCTTGACGCCGCAGGCGTGCACGCCGAATACGGTTTCACCGCGCCCGGTGCCATCGTCAGCAGCCTGGCCGCGCGCGTGGACCCTTACCGCATGACCTACCGTCTGCTGATGCGCCTGTGCCGGCGCGGTGGCCAGGTGTACGACCGCACCTGCGTGACCGGGCTGGAGGTGGGCAGCCGCCAGGTACGTGCGCGCACCGATGCCGGCGCCGTCATCCGCTGCAAGCAGCTGGTGGTGGCCGCCGGCTACGCCAGCCAGCATTGGATCAGGCAGAACGTGGCCCGCAACCGCAGCAGTTACGCACTGGTGACCGACCCATTGCCGGATGAACTGCTGGGCCCGCTGCAGCGGACGCTGCTGTGGGAAACCGCCCGCCCCTATCTGTACCTGCGTGCCACCGACGACCAACGCCTGCTCATCGGCGGCGAGGACGATGCCATCGACGTGCCGGCACGGCGCGACCGGCGGGTACAGCACAAGGCACACAAACTGGTGACCAAGACCAGTCACCTGTTTCCCTGGCTGCCGTTGCAGCCCGCGTTCGCGTGGGCCGGCACCTTCGCCGAAACCGACGACGGCCTGCCGTTTTTCGGTGCGCACCCGCAGTGGGGGCCGCGGGTCCAGTTCGCGATGGCCTATGGCGGCAATGGCATCACCTACTCGATGCTCGGCGCCGGTCTGGTGCGTGCTGCCATCGAACGTCGCCCGCATCCGCTGGCGCGGCTGTTCTCGTTCCAGCGGCTTGGTTGAGCGGTCCGGCGACGACAGCCATCGTTCAAACCTTTTCTGCTAGCGTTCAGGAAACCTCGCCATCCACGGCGCGGCAAGCGCCCCGGAGTGGTTCCGTCATGATCCGAACGTCCCTCATCCCCGCCCTGCTGCTGGCTCCGGCCATGGCCCTGGCACAGAGCCCGTCCCCCGGCGCTCTGGATCTGAGCGTGCCGCAGGAGCCACTGCGTTACCTGGGCGACCCGTCCTACCAGTCCGACGCTCCGGGTACCTACTACGGCGACCACAGCGGCCGTGGCCTGCCCAAAAAGGATGCGGCCGGCACCGACGTGGTGGTGGACGACAAGCTCCAGGTGCACGGCGCACTCAGCACCGGCATCGGCTACTCCAAGGCGTTCGGCAACAGCCACTGGAGTGCGGTGGACCTGAATCTGGGCAAGAACTACACCAATGACGAAGGCAAGACCCGCCGTTTCGACCTGAACATCCATCTCAGCGAGGGTGAAGGCGTCGGCCCCGGTTATGGCTACGGCCGGGGCTATGGGCCCGGCCCCTGGTACGGCTGGTAAGGCTGGGATCCGGACGCTGCGTCATCCCGGCAGATGCACCCGGTAGTGCCGGGCCATGCTGGGCATGGGCCTTCCCGGCAGTGCCTCAGCCGCGCACGGCTGTGCTCCATCAATCCCGAGCCACCAATCCCGGCCTCAGCGCATCCACACGCAGTCAATGGCGTCCAGCGTGATGTGCAGCAGCAGGCCGATGCCGAACAGGCGCGTGCGCTTGGGCACCGTCAGGCCGGCATAGACCAGGATGGCCGGCGCGGTGTGCAGCGGATGGAAACCGATGCTGCAGCGGTTCGGTGCATAGATCGGATCGGCCAGCAGATGGTCCAGGTCGATCACCCAGCCCAACAACAGCAGCATCCACGCCCTGGCGAACTGCGGGCGCCAGAACAGCCATGCCAGCAGCGCCGGTATCGCCGCGTGCAGGCACAGGTGAAAGATCGCGCGCAGGCTCATTGACCGGTCACCGCGGCCAGGCTGACGGCCCGGCGTGTGCAGGGGGCAAAGGTATGCATGGGGGCTGTTTTCCGCTGAATCGGCCGATTGTAGACGGCCCCGGCAAGGCGCGGCGTTACACTACGCGGCCGCCGGAGGGTTCCGCGCGGCCGTTCTGGAGTGGCAATGATCAACAACGACGTACTGCGCAGCATCCGCTACATGCTCGATCTCAGCGACGGCATGGTGGTGGACACCATTCATCTGGCCGATCCCGGTTTCGCCGTGGACGCGGCCCAGGTACACGACTTCCTGCGCAAGGACGACGAGCCGCTGTTCGAGTCCTGCCCGGACGCGGTGCTGTCGCGTTTCCTGGATGGCTTGATCTATCACTACCGTGGCCGCGACGAATCGCAGCCGCAGCGCCCGCCGGAAAAGCGCGTCACCAACAACCTGGTGCTGAAGAAGCTGCGCGTGGCCTTCGAACTGAAGGACGTGGACATGCACGCCATCTTCGAAGCGGCCGGCTTCCCGATGTCCAAGCCGGAGCTGTCGGCGCTGTTCCGCCAGCCGGACCACAAGAATTACCGCGAATGCGGCGACCAGGCACTGCGCAACTTCCTCAAGGGCCTGACCCAGCGGGTACGCCCGGCGGGCTGATTGCCCCGCAAGCCACTATCCCCTCTCCCTCCGGGAGAGGGGTTGGGGAGAGGGTACGGAAGGAGCAACGCGCCCTACCCTCGTCCCCCCTTCCGGGCACCTTCTCCCAACGGGCGAAGGAAGTTTCAAAGCACGCGGTAGACGCGCGCCTTGGGCAGGTCCTCGTCAACCTGCAGGAACCAGCGCCCGGCGATACCCGGCACCACCTCGATCTGCGGCGATTGCAGGCTCTGACGCAGGCGCATCTGCCCCTTCAGCACCTTCCACTGCTGGCCGTTGGCCAATACGAACACGGTGCCCGGCTCCCAGCCATCCACCGTGCCCTGCACCTGGCTGTGCACGGGCCCTTCCTCAAGACCGATATGCATCGCCGGCGCGGCTGGCGGTACGGCATCCGCTGCGGGCGCAGCCGCCTGGGCGTCACTGAGCATACGGTTGAGCAACTGCAATTGCTGCGGGCTGAGACCAACCTGTTGAAGCTGCTCGGCACTCAGGCGCTGTTCGATGGGCAGGTAATCGCGTTGCGCCCAGGCCAGCGGTGTGGCCAGCATCAGCGAAGCGGTGAGCAGCAGGCGGATCTTCATGGCGGCAATTCCTTCCGGCCAATGCCGGTCGATGCGCACGATGCTGCAATTTTGTTACTACTGAATGACAGAAGCGGCAGCGGCCCTCACCCCAACCCCTCTCCCGCTTGCGGGAGAGGGACTCGGAACGCAGCAGCGCATAGTGCAGTGGACCTCTCCCGTTCACAGGAGAATGGCCCGGAATGCGACGACTCACGGCGCAGCAGCCCTTTTCCGATTACCGAAGAGGCCAGAAATGCAGCGGCTCGCAATGCAATGGCCACACTTCTGCCTGCGGGGTGAGAGGGCGCTTGCAAACCACCGGTTCGCGTCTTCTTGAACGCCCTTGCGTCAGCGCAAGGGCCGGGGCGCGGAGCGAGGTTGGGGTGAGGACGCTGCTGGTTCCAGCGCTGAGACAGCGATTGCCACAAACGCCCAAACGCAAAAAGGCCCGGCAATGCCGGGCCTTTCCATCTCGCGATGACGCTGCTTCTTACCAGCTGAAGCGCGGACCGACGGTCCACTGCTTGTCGCCGTTGCCGGTCATCTTGATGTCGCCATTGATGCCCCAGTTCTGGTTCAACTTCACCTGGCCACCCAGGCGGCCGTAGAAGTCACCTTCCGGGTTGATGCCGTGCTTCTTCTGGAAGTCTTCGTAACCTGCCATCACGTACACCTCGGCATGCTTGCCGAAAGCGGTACGCAGGCCGGTCTCAACGCTGTAGCCGTTGAAGTCCAGGCCGTCACGCACCTTCGGGTCGAACTTCTCGTAAGCCGCACGTGCGATGAAATCGGTGCTCGGTGCGATTTCCTGGTTGTAGCCAACGCCAACGCGCCACTGGTCAACGTCAATCTTGCCCAAGTCGGTTTCCTGACGGGTGTATTCGCCGAACACGTGCATCTTCGGCAGCACGCTGTAGGAACCCTTCACGCCCCAACCATCAGCTTCGGAATCAACGCCGACATCGGTCTTGGCGTAGTTGCCTTCAACATAGTTGTAGGACAGGCCTTCAGCTGCCGAAGCGGTGAACGGGAGGGCGGCAACCAGCGCCAGGGCAATCAACGAATTCTTCATGGGGGTACACCTTCTGGATAAAGACTTTATGGCGTGCATTGCAGGGAAGCCTGCTTTGCGTCCGGATGTAATTTTTCCGTTATGCGCCACAACCCTTCCTGAAACCGCACCTCCTCGAATACAGCGTTTTTTGGCTTGTATTCAGGTCATTTCTGGCACGCGCGATGCACGCGAGCATCGCGTCGTCCCAACTTCATTCATCCACCACGCCATATCAACGTGGTGCCTTGCTGCCCATGCCGCTGCCGAACTGGGTGGGCAGCGGCGTGTCATGCAGCGGTACACCGGTCTCGATATCGCGCAGGATCGGGCAGTCAGGACGATCATCACCCGCGCAGCACTCGGCCAGTGATTGCACCGTGCGCACCATGTCCTGCAGCTCGGCGATGCGCTGTTGCAGCACCTGCACGTGCTCCATCGCCATGCGCTTGACGTCGGCGCTGTGGCGGGAACGGTCCTGCCACAGCTGCAGCAGTTCGGCGATGCGTTCGACGCTGAAGCCCATGTCGCGCGAGCGCTTGATGAAACCCAGCGTATGGATGTCGCGCGGGCTGTAGAGGCGATATCCGGCCTCGGTGCGCGCCACCGGCCCGAACAGGCCGGTGTCCTCGTAGTAGCGGATCATCTTGGCCGACAGGCCGGTGGCCTTGGCGGCCTGGCCGATGTTCATACCCTCATGCATTGCCTGTACTCCTCATGCCTGCATCTGCGGTGCGACAAAGCGCTTCAGGCGCAATGCGTTGCCCAGCACGAACACCGAGGACAGCGCCATCGCGCCGGCCGCGAACACCGGTGACAACAGTACGCCCCACAGCGGATACAACACGCCTGCGGCCACCGGAATCAATGCGGTGTTGTAGGCGAACGCCCAGAACAGGTTCTGGCTGATGTTGCCCATCGTTGCCTTGCTCAGTGCAATCGCATTAGGCACGCCCTGCAGGCTGCCGGACATCAGCACCACGTCGGCAGCCTCGATGGCCACGTCGGTGCCGGTGCCGATGGCCAGGCCCACGTCGGCTGCGGCCAGCGCCGGGGCATCGTTGATGCCATCACCCACGTAAGCCAGATGACCGTGCTCGGCCTTGAGCCGCTGCACGGCTTCGACCTTGCCTTCGGGCAGCACTTCGGCCACCACTTCGTCGATGCCCAGCTGGCGCGCGATGGCTTCTGCTGTGCGGCGGTTGTCGCCGGTGATCATCGCCACCTTCAGGCCCAGCGCGTGCAGGCTGGCAATGGCAGCGCGCGTGTCGTGCTTGATCGGGTCGGAGACCGCGATGATCGCAGCCAGCCGTCCATCAATGGCCGCGTACAACGGCGTCTTGCCTTCCTCGCCAAGTGCCTGTGCAGCGTTCGCGAACACGGCAACATCCAGGCCCAGGGTCTGCATGAAGCGGTCCGCGCCCACTTCAACGCGCGCGCCGCCCACCTGGGCACGCACGCCGTAACCGGTCACCGATTCGAACGCTTCCACCGCCGGCAGCTGCAACTGTTCCTGCTGTGCGGCATTGACGATGGCACGGGCGATGGGATGCTCGGAGCGGTCTTCCACCGCCGCCACCTGGGCCAGCACGCGGGCACGTTCAAAGCCTTCGGCCAGTTGCAGATCGGTGAGCACCGGACGGCCCTCGGTCAGGGTGCCGGTCTTGTCCACCGCCACCACCTGCGCCTGCTTCAACAGCTGCAACGCCTCGCCCTTGCGGAACAGCACGCCCAGTTCGGCGCCACGACCGGTGCCGACCATGATCGAGGTCGGCGTGGCCAGGCCCATCGCACACGGGCAGGCAATGATCAGCACCGCCACCGCGTTGACCAGGCCGAAGGTAAGCGCCGGCTCCGGGCCGAATGCAAACCACACCACGAAGGTAAGCAGCGCCAGGCCCATCACCGCCGGCACGAACCACAGGGTGATGCGGTCCACCAGCATCTGGATCGGAAGCTTGGCGCTCTGCGCCTGTTCGACCAGGCGGATGATCTGCGCCAGCACGGTGGCTCCGCCCACGGCGGTGGCGCGCACGCCCAGCGTGCCGGTCTGGTTGACGGTGCCGCCGACGACACCGCTGCCGGCGGTCTTCTGCACCGGCACCGGCTCACCGGTGATCATCGACTCATCGACATAACTGTCGCCGTCGATCACCTCGCCATCCACCGCGATGCGCTCGCCGGGACGTACATCGATCACGTCGCCGCTGACGATCTGTGCCAGCGGCAGCTCCACCACGCTGCCATCACGGCGCACGCGCGCGGTCTTGGCCTGCAGCTTGAGCAGGCGCTTGATCGCTTCGGAAGTACGGCCCTTGGCCTTGGCCTCAAGCATGCGGCCGAGCAGGATCAAGGTGACGATCACCGCCGCGGCTTCGTAATACACGTTGACCGTGCCGGCCGGCAGCAGCCGCGGTGCGAAGGTGGCCACCAGCGAGAAGCCATAAGCGGCCAGCGTGCCGACCGCCACCAGCGAGTTCATGTCCGGCGCGGCGCGCAGCAGTGCCGGGATGCCCTTCTCGTAGAAGCGGCGGCCCGGGAACACCAGTACCAGCGTGGTCAGCACGAACTGCAGCAGCCAGCTGTTCTGCATGCCGATGTTGGCAGCGATGAAGTGGTGGAAGGCCGGCACCAGATGGCCGCCCATCTCCAGCGCGAACACCGGCAGGGTCAGTACGGTTGCCAGCAGAAAATCGCGCTTGAGCACACGCAGTTCGTCGGCATGACGCTTGGCCTGCGTGTCCTCGTTGCTGATCGCACCGTCGAGCGGCCTGGCGACATAGCCGGCCTTGGCGATGGCCGCGACCAGTGCTGCCGGGTCAAGCCCGGTATCGCCCTGCACGCTGGCGCGTTCCGTGGCCAGATTGACGCTGGCCGAGCGCACGCCGGGCACGTCCTTGAGCGCACGCTCCACACGGCCCACGCAGGACGCGCATGTCATGCCTTCGATCTCCAGTTCCAGCGGCGCCTGCGCGGTGACCTCATAGCCGGCTTTGTTCACCGCATCGATCAAGGCCTGACGCGCCACCGGGCCATCGGTACGCACGCTGGCGCGCTCGGTGGCCAGATTGACGCTGGCCTGGCGCACACCCGGCACCGCCGCCAGCGCGCGTTCCACACGACCCACGCACGAGGCGCAGGTCATGCCCTCGATCATCAGTTCTTCGGTGCTCTCACCCGGCCCTATCTTGCCCGGGGCTGCCGTGCTCGCCATCGGCTTTCTCCATCTTCCTGTCGTTGCCGGGCACCTTAAAGGTTCCCACGATGGCAGGGTCAAGGGGCAGGAATGGGTGAAGAAGCGGGCGAAATGAACGAGAGCACAAGGCGCGCCGAGCGTGTGCCTTCATTCACTCACGGCCTGTTGACCTTGCCACCGTGGCAAGCCGCAGCCTTTCTCCACCCTCAATGGAGAAAACCGATGAAACTGCATATCCAGAGCATGACCTGCGGTGGCTGCGCACGCAGCGTGACGGCCGCTGTGAAGGAAATCGACCCGGTGGCGGTCGTTGAGATCGACGTGCCGGCCAGGACCGTGACGATCCAATCCAGCCAACCGCTGGAGCGCTTCACCCAGGCGCTCGATAGCGCCGGCTTCCCGCCGAAGGCAGTGGCCTGACCCACCGCGCAGGAGCGGCTTCAGCCGCGAAGCTGGGATTGATGGAACAATCTTCGTGCCTGCCGTTGCTGTTGTCCGCAGCGACGGATGGCACTACAGCTTCGCGGCTGAAGCCGCTTCTGCGAGGCATCTGCTGCTGCATTGCGCCGCCAGGATAAGCGCCGCTTATCCGGGGGTGATCAACGCGATGCCGGCGCCCGCTTCCACACCTCACGCTCGACACGGCGCTCGCCGTGCCAGCGCTCCAGCGTCCATACGTCGCCTTCCAGCGTGTAGCGGAACTCGTAGCTGCCGCCGTTCTCCAGTGGGTAGGACGCCATCAACGGGCTTTCCACATACCGGTTGCCCTCGGCACGGTAGGTGCCCGAGCCACCCGCCCAGAATTTGCCGTCGCTGGTGGTGGTAAAGGCGAAACGGCCATCGGCCAGCAGCTTGGTGCCGGCCAGTTTCTGGCTTGCGTAATCCACCAGCGCGCCTTCGGCATTGATGAATTCGCCCGATTGCAGCTGCCAGGCGCCCTGCAACGCCGCCCCGTCATCGGCCCGGGCCGGGACTACAAATACGGCCAGCAGCAGCAACACGGCGGCCAGGCGTGAAATCAGCGACATCACTTGCTCCCAATGGATGAACCGGGCCGCATTGTGCGCACTGCACCGGCACGGGCGCCAATGCAGATGCATCGGCAACCGTTGTGACCATACCGGTGGTGGCGGGACGCTATCATTGGCGCCACCTTTGAAGCGGCAGCAGCAACGTGCAGACCATCCTCACTCCGGTATCGATCGGCGAGCTGATCGACAAGATCACCATTCTCCAGATCAAGGCAGAGCGCATCACCGACGGGACCAAGTTGGCCAACGTGCGCACCGAACTGGATGGCCTGTGGCCGCTGTGGCTGGAACAACAGGCCACGCGCCCGACGCTGACGGCACTGATGGATCAGCTCAAGGCAATCAATGAACGCATGTGGGACATCCAGGACCAGCTGCGCGACAAGGAGGCGGCGCAGGATTTCGGTGCTGAGTTCATCACCCTGGCCCGTGGCGTATACGGCACCAACGGCGAGCGCGTGGCGGTGAAGAACGAGATCAACCGCGTGGCCGGCTCGGCGCTGGTGGAAGAGAAGCAGTACCAGGGCGAGTGAGGCTGGGCTTTGGGCTTTTGAGTTCTTGAAGCTTGTGCCTTTTCCCTTCTCCCTCTGGCGGGAGAAGGTGGTGCGAAGCACCGGATGAGGGCAGCCTTTGCTTGTGGGCTTGGGCGTGTTCAAGCTGCCCTCACCCCAACCCCTCATCCGCCTGCCGGTGAAGGACTTCAAACTCTTCGGGCCCCCAAAGGGCGCGGGCTTCGAGCCGGCATTTCCCTCAGAACGCCAGCTGCGCCCACAGCCCCGCTTCGTGGCTTTCCAGCTTCTTCTTCGCCGATTCCTGCTCCACGCGCTTGCCGACCATCGCCAGGCGCAGATGCTTGTTCGGCTTCCACTCCACGCCCGCCTGCTGATAGCGCTCGCGGGTGCGCGGATCGATGTCCAGGCTCATGCGGGTATCGTCGTAACGCGCGAACACCGCGTACTGCGGGTTGAACTGGTAGCTGCTCCACGCTGACCAGCCGCGCTGGTCGTCACTGCCCGGCTTGGTGATGCGGGTCCAGTCCTGCGCGCGGAAGTACTGCGCGCCCACGCGCGTCTTCGCCCCCACCCAGCTGGCCATCGCATTCCAGCGCTGCGCGGTGTGTTCGTGCGGAAGATCGCCGGAGTCCTGCGCGCGGGTACCACGATAGCCGCCGGCAGCCAGTTCCACGCCCTTCAACGGCGTCCAACCCACCCGCGCTTCCAGGTCGGCACGGTTGCCCAGACGCGGCTTCTGGAAACCACCACCGGTGACCACCGAAGCGGTGTAGACCAGATCACCATGGCTGTACTGACCATGCAGACCGTAATCAGCGGGCGTACCCATCTTGGTGCGTGCGATCAGCCCCGCGTCCACGTAGCGGAAGCCTTCGCGCTGCGATTCCATCGCGATCCATGGGGTCGGCGCATTGCCGATGCGCAGCCAGCTGCCCTTGCCGAAGCTGCGTTGCAGATAGGCATGGCGCAGCCACACGTCGGTGGGATCGCTGTTGCGCAGCCATTGCACGTCGGTGGTGACCTGCGCAGACCAACGCTCGTTGAAGCGATGGTCCACGTTGATGAAGGTGCGCTTGAGGTCCATCGCCAAACCCTCGTCGTCGGTGACTACACCGTCGCGATCAAGCTGGCTTGCGTTGATGAAAATCTGCGTGGATATCCGTGTGGCCGGTTCGTCCTGTGCGATTGCCATCATCGGCATGCACAGCGTCGCCAACGCAGCGCCCAACGCGCTGCGGCTTACAAACTGCATGACTGCTCTCCTTGGGCCAGTGGTTCAACCGGCTACGGGCAGCCTTCAGCGTCCAGTGGGACTTGCCACCGGCTGCCTGCTCGCCGGATTGCGGTCAATTGTCGGCAGGCACTGACGGCACTTCCCTGACGTGGGTCAATCGGAGCCGCATTCACGGTCCACAGGCAAACAAAAAGGCCAGGCATGGGCCTGGCCTTGTACGTTGGGCATTGCAGATGCTTCAACCAGCGTTGCTGCCGCGAGGCAGTTCGCCGGCATCCAGCGCGACGGTCTTGATCGACAGGCACTGCGGGCACACCCGCTCAAGCACCTTGATTGCCGGTTCGTAGACCGCGTTGCACTTCATGCACTGGACCCTTCCAGTCGTGTCGGCTTCCATAAGCCTCCCCTTTTGTTTCATCCAAGGGGCAGATATGAGGTCCCTCAAGAAGAAAATCAAGCCAGTGCATCGCGATGCGGACACGGCGGCACCGGTTCAGGTACCCAACACATCCAGCAAATGGAGGATGTTGCGCCGGTTCTTCCCCCAGTCGATGCACTGGGTTGGCAGGATGCAGCTGCTACGCAATGCCAGTCGACCTGATGCAAAGGAAGCAGTGATGGTTTCCCCAAAAGACCAGGCGCTGAAACCCACCCTGCACGTGACGCTCTCTTTCTGTTCCTGCACCCGCGCCCAACCCGAACGCCGCATCGCGGCCGCTACGGATGCAGGTGTATGCACACCGGAAACAATCGTTTCGTGGAAAGCGGGAAACGCAAATGTCATCGTTAGGTTCCTTCCTTGATTGTCGTCGAGTAGTACCACACCCGCTCCTTGCCGACGATACATGCGAGAGGAAAGTCATCGCTGTCGACATGTTTGGTCAGCAGCGATGTCCTCAGTCAGGCCAGATCCAGACGCGGCACGTCGTACCACTGCGCATCGGGGTAATGGCGGCGCACATGCGTGCGGATGAAATCACGGCTGTCGGTTGCGATCACGTCGTCGTTGCTGTCATCACGGCTGTTCCAGGCCACGCCATGCAGTGCGATGCCGCGCGCGGCCAGTGCCTCCAATGACAACAGCGTGTGGTTGATGCTGCCCAACCTGCCGGAGGTCACCAGCAGCACCGGCCAGCCACGTTCGGCCACGTAATCAATGGTCAGCAGCTGCTCGGTCAGCGGCACCATCAGGCCACCGGCACCTTCCACCAGCACGCTGCCGAAACGTTCGCACAGACGCGCGGTGGCCTGCGCGATGACATCCAGATCCAGCGTGCGTTGCTCCAGGCGTGCCGACAGATGCGGCGATGCCGGGTAGGCGAACAACGCCGGCATCGTGGTGCCGTCGCGGTCTTCTTCGAACAGGCCGCAGCCCATGATGCGCCGGTGCAACAGGATGTCGTCCGATGCGCCCACGCAACCGGTCTGCACCAGCTTCTGGGTAATGACATCGACACCCTGCTCTGCCCATTGCCGGGCCAGCCAGCCGGTCACCACGGTCTTGCCGATCTCGGTATCGATGCCGCTGACGAATATCACCTGGCCGCTCATGCGCGCATGTCCTCCGCTTCCAGTCCGGCCACCAGCGCAACCATGCCATCGCACAGCTGTTGCAGCTGCGCATCGCTGATCACATATGGCGGCATCACGTACACCAGTCGCCCGAACGGACGGATCCAGATGCCCTGTTCCAGCATGCGCTGCTGGATGCGTTCCAGCCGCAGCGATGCCTTGAGTTCGATCACGCCGATGGCGCCCAGTACGCGCACGTCCGCCACCTGCGCCAGCGCACGGGCCGGTGCCAGACGTTCCCGCAGCGCGTTCTCGATGGCGGCAACCCGGCCCTGCCAATCCTGCGACAGCAACAGCTGGGTGGACGCCAACGCAACCGCGCAGGCCAGCGGATTGGCCATGAAGGTCGGCCCATGCATGAACACACCCGGCTCGCCGCCGGCGATCACATCGGCGATGTCGCGACGCGTCAGCGTTGCCGCCATCGTCATGTAGCCGCCGGTCAGCGCCTTGCCGATACACAGGATGTCCGGGCTGATGCCGGCATGCTCGCAGGCAAACAACCGGCCGCTACGGCCGAAGCCGGTGGCGATCTCGTCGCAGATCAGCAGCACATCGTGTGCGCGGCACAGCCGTGCCAGCTCGCGCAGGTACTGCGGGTGATAGAAACGCATGCCACCTGCGCCCTGCACCACCGGTTCGATGATGAAGGCAGCCAGTTCATCGCCGCGCTCGGCAAACAGTTGTTCAAGCGGCGCGATATCGGCAGGGTCCCAGGGCGCATCGAACGCCGTCTGCGGTGCCGGTACGAACACGCGCGCCGGCAATGACGCGCCGAACAGGCCATGCATGCCATTGACCGGGTCGCATACCGACATCGCGTTCCAGGTGTCGCCGTGGTAACCCGACCGGGTGGTGGCGATGTTGGAACGCTGCGGCATGCCGCGCGCGGCCTGGTACTGGATGGCCATCTTCAGCGCCACTTCCACCGACACCGAACCGGAGTCGGCGTAGAAGATCGTATCCAGCCCCTGCGGCACGATCTGCAGCAGCAGCTTGCCCAGGGCGATGGCCGGCTCGTGGGTGAGCCCACCGAACATCACATGCGACATCCGCCCAAGCTGGTCGATCGCGGCCTGGTTGAGTTGCGGATGGTTGTAGCCGTGGATGGCGCACCACCATGAGGCCATGCCGTCGATCAGCTGCGTGCCGTCCTCCAGCTGCAACAGCACGCCATCGGCGCGCGCCACCTTCAACACCGGCACCGGGCCGCGCAGCGCGCTGTACGGGTGCCATAGATGTTCATGGTCGAACGGGTCAATCAACATCGTTGTCGGTCACAGCACGCGGGGGGCGGCTTGCAGGGGGCGTACCTTACCCCCTCCGCCGCGCCGGCGCATGCGCGCCGACGCACCGACGGGTTGCCATCGCCAGCCCCGCGCTTGGCATGGCGCTGCGCATCCCCGAAAGGCCGGGCTTTCCCGGCCCCCACGCAGCACCAGGAGGACGGACTTCCAAGCCCGTCGCCCTCTGGCAACCCGTCCAGCACCGCCCGGCAGCGGCCTTCTCCAGCGGCCGGGCGTAACGGGCCGGTTCTTGAACCGGCCCGTGGGTTCAGAACGAGCCCTGCAAGGCCACTTCCCAGCGCGAGCCGGCGTAGTCCTCGCCAAACAGCGCCTTGGCCTTGCTGTCGGTGGCATGCGCGCTCACACGCAGTTCCAGCGGTGCGGCGAAGGCCCAGATGGCATTGACCTGGCCGTGGGCGTAACCGCCGCCACGCACGTCCTGCAAGCTGTAGTAGCCGGCCATCGCTTCCAGGCGCAGCTTCTCGTTCACCGGCAGGCGCGCGCCGATCAGGCTGTAAAGACCATCTTGGGTGGTGCCCAGGGCTTCGGACGACCAGCCCAGCGACAACCAGTAGTTGTCCTTCCAGGTCACGGTGCTGTTGAGCTCGGTCCAGTTCAGATCCACCGTGGTGGACGGATAGTGGTAATGCAGCACGTTGGCATCCAGCGCCCAGTCGTCGGCCAGTTTGCCGCTCCAGCCCACGGTGAAATCCAGCTCGCTGCTGGCGTGGGTTTCCGGCGCGAACTCGACGTTGGAGCCCCATGCCGATGCATAGAAGCCATTGTCGGTAGCGGCCTTGAAGCCAGCCTGCACGGCGGCATCGCCCTGGGTCTGGGTGGAGCCGCGCCAGACGTAGTCGCTGGTAAGAGTGGCACTGCCGCCAACCTGGTAGGCGGCGGCAGTGCCGGTCATGCCGGCGCAGGCCATGACCACACACAACACGGGAACATGGCGCAGGGCGCGCCGGTTATTGATCGTGAATTTCATCGGGTTTTCCGTAGCAGCCACGCAGGCTGCGTGGCGAGACGGAAATTGTTTCGCTCAGGCCCATAAACCAGCGATGGTGAGGGCTGCGTGGTGGCGTCAAATGTTCGTAAAAGCAGGGGATTGGCGATCAGCAGGGAAAGCGACGCTCTCCTCAACCACAACACGCTGGGCCCTGAAGTCGCGCTCACAAATCCCGAATCCCGAGCCTCGAATCCTGAATCCCAGGCCGGCAACGCCTGCGCCAACGGCATGTCAACCCAACCAATGCGCATCAGCGGCAAGGCCTGTGGCCCGGAAAAGTACGTTACTGCCGCCACCATTGCATGCAGAATGGCGCCCCCCGCACCCGCCCTTTTGCCCATGCCTTCGCTTCTACGCCTCGAACCGCTGCGCAACTGGTTGAGCATCGAACGCAACCAGACCAGCCACGGCGAAAAGTGGATCTCCGCGCTCGGCGCGCTGATCGGCATCACGGTGGTGTACCAGCTGACCCACTGGGTCTTCCCGCATGGCTTCCTCGGCAATGCCGGTGGCGCCATCCTGCTCGCTTCGATGGGCGCCTCGGCGGTGCTGGTGTTCGCGGTGCCGCATGGTGCGCTGTCGCAACCGTGGCCGGTACTGGCCGGGCACGGGGTTTCCGCCTTCATCGGCGTCAGCTGCCAGATGCTGGCGCCCGACCAGGCCTGGACCGGCGCCCTGGCCGTGGGCCTGGCCGTGGGCGCGATGCATTACCTGCGTTGCATCCATCCACCCGGCGGTGCGACCGCGCTGGCGGCGGTGATTGGCGGCGCGGAGGTGCATGCGCTGGGCTACCAGTACCTGCTCACTCCGGTGGCGATCAACGTTGCGGCCATCCTGCTTGCGGGCGTGGCATTCAACGCCTGCTTTGCGTGGCGACGTTATCCGGTGCACCTGCATCGGCGGCGCCAGCGCGCGGTGAGTGTTGCCCCGGCGCAGCGCCGCATCGACCTCACCCAGGAAGATTTCCACGCGGCCATCGGCCAGCTCAACTCCTTCGTCGACATCACCGAAGACAACCTCACCGAGTTGCTCGAACTGGCCAAGCAGCACGCAGAACGCGATGCACTGCACCCGGCATTGATCGAACCCGGCCACTATTACAGCAACGGCCGCCTGGGCCGGGCGTGGAGCGTGCGTCGCGTCTCGGTGACACCGGCGCTGGACGGCCCCCTGCCGGAGCGCCTGGTCTACGCCGTCGTCGCTGGTGACGGCATCGGCCGCATCGGCCATGCCACCGCCGACGAGCTGCGGCAGTGGGCGCGGTTCGAGGTGGAACCGCGCGAAGGTGGCCGCTGGATCAAACTCGGCAACGACTGAACGCAGCCAACCGTTGCCGCGCAGACGTCAGCCGGCCGACCAGGTTCCGCCGCCCAGCGCACAGCTGGCAGGCAGCCCCGCCAGGTCCTCGGCCGAGCGCTCGTAGTAGAAACCGTCGTACTTCCTGCCGAACAGGCCGCTGCAACGCCCCTGCGACGGTGACGGACAGGCGTCCATGTAGGTGACTTCGCCCGCCTTGCCGCCCATCTGCGCCGAGGTCTGGGCCAGCCCGTTGCAGATGCTTTCAAGCTCCGCCTTGCTGGATGCCGCATCCGCCTGCACGCAGTCGCGCGAACGGATGGTCTGGCCCATGAGCTTGAACTCGCCGGCGATCATGCAGGCCTGGCTTGCCTTGGCCGCACCCGGCGGGGTGTGCACCACCGTTGAGTCCGGTGCCGGCGCTGCCGGCGCTTGCGTTGCGGTCGGTTCCACGGGCTTGGCGCCCGGTGCTTCCGCCGCCGGCGGTTGTGCTGGACCCGTACATGCGGCCAGGCCGAGCACACAGAGGATCAAACAGGCGTTCCGGTACGTCTTCAACATCGTGTTGTCGCTCCCTGCGCGATTGAAGTGCTGCCGATGATAGGCCCACCAGAAACATGAATTGGCGGCTTTGCGTTTTCTCCACATGCAGACAACGGCTAAAGGCCGAACGTGTGCACGCGGCGCATCGCGCGTCGCATGAAGGCAGCCATCGTGGCTGCCATGCACATCGCCGAGGTCGCCCATGTCGTATGTCGATGGATTCATCGCCGCCGTTCCCACCGCCAACAAAGAGAAGTTCATCGCCCACTCGCGCCAGGGCGATGCGTTGTTCATCGAATTCGGCGCGCTGCGCGTGGTCGAGTGCTGGGGCGACGATGTGCCGCATGGCAAGCAGACGGATTTCTTCCGCTCGGTGCAGGCCACGGCTGAAGAAACGGTGGTGTTCTCGTGGATCGAATGGCCCGACAAGGCCACCCGCGATGTCGGCATGCAGAAGATGATGGACGACCCGCGCATGGACCCGGCCAACAACCCGATGCCCTTCGATGGCAAGCGCCTGATCTACGGCGGCTTCACACCGCTGGTCGAACTGCTGAAGTAGACGCAGGCACGATTCAGTCGCGGTCCGGCGCCCCCAGCGGAAACAGCACCCGGTAAGGGCGTGCCTCGTCCACCGCACGGGCGAACGAAGGCCGCGCCAGCAATCGCGCACGGTATCCGCGCAACAGCGGATGGGCATCGCTGATCGGGTGTGTCCAGTCGGCGTAGAACAGTGATGGGGCGGCGGCACAGTCGGCCAGGCTGAACTGCGCGCCGCAGGCCCAATAGCGATCCGGCAACTGCGTCTCCAGCCATGCGTAGGCCAGCTCCAGTTTCTGTCGCGCCTGCGCGCGACCGTCCTCGGCCTTGCCCGGATCACCGGTCAGTGCCATCGCCACGGCATGCTGCACCGGGCTCATCACATGCAGGTCGAAGAAGCGGTCCATGAAGCGCACGTCCAGCGCCTGCATCGCATCGGCCGGCAACAACGACACCGGCCCGGCATGCTGCAATTGCAGGTACTCGATGATGATGCTGGTCTCCACCACCGCGCGCTCGCCATCCAGCAGCAACGGAAACTTGCCCAGCGGCCAGTGCCGCAACCACTCCGCCGCATGCTCAGGCGTATCCGGCCCGAGGTTGCGGAACTGGAACGGCGTGTCGTTTTCGTACAGCGCAATCAGCACCTTCTGCGTGTACGAAGAAAACGGATGTCCATACAGCGCCAATGACATTGCGGTTGCTCCGGTTGTTACATCAGTGGATCGGACGACGGCGGGCAATCACTGTCCGCCGGACGCCCGGCGAAACGTTCGGTCATCCAGGCGATGGCCGTGTTCGCCGATGCGATGGCGGTGGTGGCATGACCGGTATCGGGCAGCAGCAGATAGCGTGCGGCAACACCACGCTGGCAGCTGCGCTGGAAGAATGCCTCGGTCACTGCGGTGGTCACCAGCTTGTCGCCATTGGATTGAACCAGCAGCAACGGCACGGCAGCGTTCTCCAGCGCGGCAAGCGAGTTGCGCGCGATCAGCCCATCCCACGGTGCGCGCCCGGTCAGGTCCAGCCCGCCCAGGCGTATCCGCAGGCGCAATGCACGCAGCAGCGCGGCTGCCGAGAACGGGTCACCTTCGCAGCCAGCGGTGGCACGCGTGATCACGCCACGCGTGGTGGCGTCGGCGATGCCGGAAAGATCAGCGCCGTAGACCTTGGACCAGCTCTGCGCGGTGAACGCGGTCAGCACCGCACGCACGGTGGCATCTGCCTGCTGCATGTTCTGGCCCAGGTCGGTGGGCGGTGATATCGCAGCCACGCCCAGCAGTTCCAGTTCCGGTGCGTAGGACTGCAGCCGCTGCGCGCTGAACAATGCCGCATGCCCGCCCTGAGAATGGCCCCAGGCCACGAAGCGGCGGCCTGCCTGGGCGCGGCCGAAATTGCGTGCCGCGCGTACCGAGTCCAGTACCGCCGCTGCGGCCGCATCGCCGACCAGGTAGGCATGCGGCCCACGCGTGCCCAGCCCCGGATAGTCGGTAGCCACCACCGTCCAGCCGCGCGCGAGCATGTCGGTCAGGGCGGGGATCTGTTCCAGCGAGCGGATCGGGGTGCAGGCCGAGTCGATGCCGACGGTGCCATGTGCCCAGGCCACCACATCGCGACCAGCAACCGGCGGCGCACCATCAGGCACCAGCAGCACGCCGCTGGATTCGGTGCGGTCACCGTCAAGGTCGGTGGTTTCGTAACGGATACGCCAGGCGCTGGCACCGGCGGGCGCATCGTCCATGGCCCTGGCGCTGATCATCCGCCCGGGCGCGGCCCAGGCGGGCAGCGCGGCGGCCAGCAACATTGCTACCCACAAGATGGCGAGCGTCCTGGTCATCTCCTCCCCTCTGGCCTGCGTGTCCGCAGGCTGCGGGCGATCGTAACCGAGCATCGGCCAAGGAGGACTTCACGCTTGGCCGCCTCCCCCCAACCCCGCTCCTCGCCCCGGCTTCGCGCACTGCGCGAAGCGTTCACACCTGTACGAGCCTGCGGCTCATCAGCAACATGCGCCCATCCCGCAAGGGGAGAAGGAGCCAACGATGCGCCGCGCAAGCGGGGATTCAGCGCAACGGAATCCCGGTGCTTGCCGATGAGCTGGCCGGGAGGTTCGGCTGGGATTTCATCCCAGCCTGGGCTGCCGTCTGTTGCCGTCAAACCGCCGAAAGGCTGGCCAGCGATTCGGCCTGCAGACGTTCGTAGATGGCGAACTCGTCGTTGACCTTGGCACCCAACGCCTGCTCGAACGCATCGCGATTGGCGCGTGCGGCGTACGCACGTTGCTCGTCACCGCCGAGGTTGGACTGGAAGATGCCTGCAGCACTGACCGGCAGGAAATCCTCGTAGATGATCGGATCGGCGCTGGCCAGCCCGTTCGCGATCAGTACTTCGGCCGGCACGGCGCGTTCGCTTGCAGGCGTCGCGCGACCGGCATCGGTCAACGCATAGCGGTAATAACCCAACCCTTCGCGGCGCAGCACCTCATCCTGATCCGGGAAGCCGGCAAATGCCGTCTGCAGGCGCTGCGTGTAATCCCCGCCGGTGCTGCCGGCACCGCCGCTCTCGCGGGCCTGCGCCAGCAGCGTGTCGTACAGCGCGCGGCCCTTCGGCGTCAGTGCCAGGCCGCGCTGTTCGATCTCACCGAAACGGGCGGTGTGGGTGCCAGCCTCCTCGCCGCTGCCGGACGGGAAATGCACCATTTCCTCCAATGCCTTGAAGCTGGTCTGGCGCAGCAGGATCGGGCAGGCACGACGCGGCGGACCTTCGATCACCGCCTTGGCGGCCAGGCCGCGCGCATGCATGGCAGCCTGCGCGGCGTCGATATCCAGCGTGCGCGGAGTGAGGTGGTTGATGTGCGGGCCACGGAAGCTCACCACGTCAGCCACCAGACGATGCGCGCCCTGCAGAGCCTGATACGTCTCCAGCGAAACCGTGGCCTGGTTGTGCCAGCGGAAGGTTTCCAGCGCCTCCACCACGAAACGCCAGGCATCGTCTTCGCTCAAGCCCCCTTCGCGCTCGCACTGCTCGATCAGCTGCAACACGCCGGCGGTGAAGATGTTGCGTCGTGCCAGGATCTCCGCAGCCTGCATGCGCAGCGCTTCGTCTTCGATCAGTTCCAGCCGCAGCAGCGAGGTGAACACGCGGAACGGATTGCGCTTGAGCGCTTCGTTGTCCACCGGACGGAAGGCGGTGGAGTGCACCGGCACGCCGGCCACCGACAGGTCGTAGTACCCCACCGGCTGCATGCCCATCACCGCGAACAGGCGGCCCAGCGTGGCCAGTTCCTGCGCGGTGCCGACGCGGATGGCGCCGTGGCGCTCCACATCCAGTCGTTCGCGCTCGCCGCTGCGCCGCATCTGTTCGGCCAATGCCGGCTGCGCAGCCAGCACATCGGCATTCACCTCCCCGACCAGCTCCACCAGCGTGCCGTACAGCGGCACTTCGGTGCGGTACATGTGCGACATGGATTGCGAGAACAGGCTGCGGATGTGGTCGGGGGAAACGAAACGGTCGGCGGTCATGACGAAGTGCGCTGGCGCGGAATCGAGAGAAGCGACATTTTCGCCCGGAATGCGGTGCGGCGGCTATTTGCGGGGCAGCAAAGGCCGGGGCGGTGCTTGGGTCCGTTGCGTGGAGCGGTCTACAACACCTCCACCAGACCGTCATTCCCGCGAAGGCGAGGCTTTCACAGCGCAATCTTCAGGTAGTCATTTCCGCGCAGGCGGGAACCGCTCTGGCTTCGGCTCTGGCTTTCGCGTTGACTTGTTGCCTGCCACGAAGGCCCGAACAGCAAAGGCAGGGGCGGGAGCGATTCCCGCCTGCGCGGGAATGAAGGCATAAAAGCGCAAGCCGGGCTCGGCCAGCACTGCCCGGCCCTTCCTCAATCGGCCTTGCGCGCAGCCGCATCCCGCTTGGCGCGGTCACCCAACTGACGTTGCAGCAGGGCATCGAGCGTGATCGGCCGGTCCCAATGGTCGTAACTGGCGACGATGGCATGGCGCAGTGCCCGCCAATGCAGGTTGTCCGGTGCCGGCTCCAGTGTTTCCACCACCGCCTTCCAGCCGGCATCCGGCAGCGCCGTGTGCGCCCGCACCGGTTCGCGGCAACTGTTGCCGGTCACATGGCCCCACATGCAGGCGAAGTACACGTCACCCGGCTTCCAGCCGTGCTCGCGCAGCAGCGCCTCCACGTAGGCCGGACGAGCACCGGCATAGCGCGACAGCTCATCGATGAAGGCGTCCGGGTAACGCGCGGCGTAGGCGTTGATATCGGCCAGCTGGCGATCCACCCAGGCATCACCGGTGCCCGGCGCATAGGCTGCCGCAGTGCTGGCCGGTGACGGCGCCTGCTGCGCCTGCAAGCCGATCGGCAGCACCGCCAGCACACCCAGCAGCAGCCAGGACCGGCCAGGCCTGCGGCAACGGTGCGTGGCGGCGCGCATGTTCAAGCGCCGTGAGCCTGGGCGGCGATGGCACGCACCGCTTCGGGCCACTGGTGGGCGGTGTCGGCGTGGTGCAGGCGCGGTGCGTCGTCGGACACGCCGTGCTCGGCCTCATGCGCCCAGGTAACCGCATACGGCGTGTACACGCCCCAGCCGCCCAGGCCCAGCACCGGCTCGATGTCCGAACGCAGCGAATTGCCCACCATCACGAACTGCTCGGCCGGCAGGTCGAACTCGGCCAGCACGCGGGCGTAGGTGGACTGATCCTTCTCCGAGACGATCTCGATGCGCGGGAACAGATCGCGCAGGCCGGAGCGCTCGATCTTCTGCTCCTGATGGAACAGGTCGCCCTTGGTGATCAGCACCACCGGGTACTCGGCGGCGATGGCGGCCACCGCCTCGCGCACGCCGTCGATCACCTCCACCGGATGTTGCAGGGTACGGCGGCCGATCTCGATGATCTGGCGCAGGTGCTGGGCGGAGATGTTCTCGTCGGTCAGCTCGATGGCTGCTTCCAGCATCGACAGGGTCATGCCCTTGGCGCCGTAGCCGAAGATCTCCAGGTTGCGGCGCTCGACCTTGAGCAGGTGCTGAGCGGTGCCGGCATCGTGCAGGTCGATGTAGTGACCAAGAATGGCCTCGAAATCCTGCTCGGCCTGGCGGTAATAGTCTTCGCTCTTCCAGAGCGTGTCATCGCCGTCAAAGCCGACCAGGCCGATGGCGGAAGGGGATGTGTTCTGGTTCATGCCGCACAGGATAACGCCTGGCCGCTGGCGGATGGTTTGCCGCTGGAGTCAGCAGCCCGGCACCCGTTCCCGGTCCGGCGTGGCGCGCAGGGAGGATGGGGACTGCCTCCGCTCATGCCCCCGCCCCACAACGCGGGACGGGGGCTTGCAGCAGCAGACAGCTACGCCTGTGGGGCTGCTGCCTGTTACTTCTGCTGTTTGGCCGCGTAGGTGCGGTACTCATCCGGAGTCAGCTTGCCGTCCTTGTCGGCGTCGGCATCATCGAATACCTGCGCCAGGCCGGCATTGGCCTGCGACTCGGCCTTGCTGATGCTGCCATCACCATCGGCGTCGACACTGGCCCAGCTCTGGCCATCGCCACTGGATGCTTCGGTTGCTGCGTCCTGCGCCTGCTGGGCGCGGGTGGCGGCCTGCTCCTGCTGTGCCTCCTGGGCCATGGCCGGCAATGCCAGCACGGAACCTACGACAGCCATCAGGGCGAACAGCGGGGTGCGGTTGCGAAGGGTCATCAGGTGTTCCTCGTCTTGTGTGGATTGCGCGGAAACTCCGCACGACTCCACCCTGACAAGCCCATGCTGAATCGCCCTGCCCCCCCAGATTCACGCGCAACGGCGTGTTAACCACTGCATCGACAACTGCCGGTAGTGCAGTGGTTAGTGCATCGTGAAGCACAGGTAAGCCCGGCATTCGGGCGTTCCACACATCGCGTTTATCCCACCGTGCAATGCCGGTTACGACGCATCGGTGGTGTCCGGGGAAGATGGCCGCGAACTGAACATCCACCATCCCAGGCCAACGCCGATCATCGCGCCAGCCACTTCCAGCACGACGCGCGTGCCCAACTGGTCGGGATCATGGATGCGGGCCAGCGCCAGCCGTACGTACAACGGCGACTCCAGGCCCATCATGCCCAGGTAGAACATGTTCCAGGCATCGACGCCGGCGCCGATGATCACCGCCACCAGGCACGCCCAGGCGATGGCGTGGCCGTGCGACAGCCCCACCCGCCGGCACACCTGCCACCACAGCGCGAACACCACGAAACCGATCGCCAAGGCGATAAGCGCCGCTTCCAGCGAGCCCAGCAGGCCGTAATGCAAAACCAGGTTCATGCGTATGTGCGGGTAATCAGGACTGGCCGCAGTCTACCTGCCACGGGCCGCACTCAACGCACCGGGAAGTCGTAGGCGGTGTCCGGCGTCGGCTCCGGCTTGAAGGTGAAGTGCCACCACTCCATCGCGTAGTTGGCAAACCCCTCGGCCTGCATCGCCTCCAGCAGCTGCTGGCGGTTGCGCCGCTGGGCCGGGGTGATGTCCGCGCTGGCGGTGTGCGCCAATGGATCGAAGTAGTCAAAGCCGGTGCCCATGTCCACGGTGACGCAGGCGCCTTCACGGCAATCCAGCAGGCCCAGATCGACCGTCGCCGCGCGGCTGTGGCCGGAGGTTTCGGCGATGTAGCCGTCCAGCAGCCGGCCTTTGTCGACATTGGGGTAATAGCGGGCCTTGGCCTGCTGGTCGGACAGGTCATGCGCCCAGGCCACGAATGACTTCACCGAGTGCGCCGGGCGGTAGCAGTCGAACAGCTGCAACGCATAGCCCTGCGCGTGCAGGCGCTGCTGCACCCGCGCCAGCGCCTCGGCCACCGGCTGCAGCAGATAGCAACGCGGTGCTTCATAGCCGGGAACGACGCGACCGGTGAAGTTGTCCGTGCCGGCATAGCGCATGTCCAGCACGATGCCCGGCACCAGCGTGCTGACATCGACGATGCCGGCCTGCGTCGGCGTCTTCGCCGCAGAGATGTCCACGGCCAAGGCGCTGCCGGTAACGGCCAGCAACATCAACAACGACAGTCCGCGTTTAGCCACAGTCGCCGACACGTTGGAATTCCAGGTCCTGGTAGTCATAGCTGAAGTCGATATCCGGGTCGATGGCGCGCAGGTGCATCACAGGGTGCTTGCCCGCGCTGGAAAACTCCAGCCATGCCTCGGCATCCTCACCCAGTTCCTGCCACTGCACGAACCATTGCTGGCCGCTGCGCATCACCTGGCCGCGCATGCGCGGCGACTTGGCCGATGCGAACAACACCTTTCCTTCGTGTGCACACAGCGTCACCTCGCCGAACCAGGGATCGCGCCAGGTGCCCAGCTGCGCCATCAGTTCGCCGGCACGCGCGGGTTGCTGATCGCTCAGCAGCGGGCGCACATGGCCCTGGGCACGTCGCTGTGCCTGCGCCTGCTCCATCAGCCGCGCGTAATGCAGCACGTCATGGCCGGCCTGCGGCGCGGTGTAGTGTTTGAGCATGGCCTGCATCAAGGCGGTACGTGCATCCTCGGCCTCGCCATTGATCAGCATCACCACGCCCGTCTTGCGGTCGGGCAACAAGGCCAACGAGGAGTACATACCCGACAACGTACCGGTGTGCGCCACTCTCCATTGCCCGTCCATGTCCGACAGGCGCCAGCCATAGCCATAGGCGGAGAAGTGGGTGTTGTCCCACTCGCGCTGGCGCTGGCTGATCGGCATCGGCATGTGCGCCGTCCACAGCGCACGGCGCTGGATGTCGTCCAGCCAACCCGGCGCCTGGGCAGGGTCAAGCAGCACCTGCATCCAGCGCAGCATGTCATCCAGGCTGCAGCGGATACCGCCGGCGGCCATGGAAGGGAAATCATCCACGCGGGCCGGATCGGCGGCCGAGGCGACGTTCCTACCCTGCTCACGGTGATGCGGGCGCGCGATGTTGCCGACCGTCGTCGGCGACCATTGGCCGACCTGGCAACGCTGCATGCCCAGCGGCTGGAAGATCTCCTCGCGCACCAGTTGTGCGTAGGGCTTGCCTGCGGCGGCGGCAGCCACTTCGCCAGCCACCACGTACAGCAGGTTGTCGTAGGCGTAATCGGAACGGAAGCTGCCAGCCGGCTTGAGGTGCGCCAGCCCGGCAATGATGTCGTCGCGATCGAAGTGATTGGGCTCGGGCCACAGCATCAGGTCGCCTGCCCCCAGGCCAAGCCCGCTGTTGTGGATCAGCAGGTCACGCACCTGCATGTTGCGCGTCACCCACGCATCGTGCATGCGGAACTGCGGCAGGTACTTGGTTACCGGATCGTCCCAACGCAGCTTGCCGGCCTGCACCAGGCGCGCGATCACCGCGGCGGTCATGGCCTTGCTGTTGGAAGCAATCATGAACAGTGAATCGGAATCGACGGCGGCACCTTCGCCCACCGCCAACTCGCCACGGGTGATGCGCTGGACGATCCTGCCGTCCTCGATCACCCCCACCGCGATGCCCGGCAGCCGGTAGTGCTGCACGGCCTGATCGACCAGCGGCGACATGCGCGCAGGGTCCACCTGCGTGGACGCCATTGCCGGCGCCGCCAGCAACGCCGGGACCATCGCCAGCAGCAGTTTCAATCGCATCATCGTTGCGCTCCTGCAAAAGCGAACGGCCCGCCGAAGCGGGCCGTTCGTTCAACACACGATCAGAAGTTCCAGGTCACGACCAGGTTGGTGTAACGCGGTGCCTGCCAGACCGTGCCTTCACCGAAGTAAGGCATCTTCGAACCCGGTGCACTTTCGTAGCGGGAGTGAACGTTGACGGTGGCCTGCCGGTTGAGCAGGTTGTACACCGACAGACGCGCCTTCAGGTCGATGCCTTCCACCGGCAGCGTCCACATCACGCTGGCGCCCAGGTCGATGACCCAAGGCATCCGGCCGAACGCACCACGCTCGGAATACACCAGCTGACGGGTCTTCCAATCGCTGCAGTTGTTGGTGGCCGAAGACTCGCACAGCCAACCCGAACCACCACCACTGAACTCACCCGGACCACCGGCGTTGCGGCTGTCATCCGGCCAGACCACGCCGAATGCGGTGATCGGACCACCGGAGCGGGCCGACAACGTGCTGCCGAAGGACCACTGTTCGTTCAACTTGAACGAACCGCGCAGCTTGAACTGATGGCGGAAGTCGTTGAACAGCACCCCGTGGCGCTCGTTCACCGCCGGGTGATCGTAGTACTGCACCAGGTTGGTATCGCCGTAGCCGGTATCCGAGTTCACCGGACCTTCGATGTTGCCCTCGCTCTTGGACCAGATGTAGCTGGCATTGAATGCCCACTTGTCGTCCCAGGAGCGATCCAGCTGCAGCTCGACGGCCTTGTAGGTACGGCGGGGCTTCTTGTAGCCCATGATGTTGCCGCTGCCGCCGGCCTTGTAACCGTCCTTGGACGAATCGAAGCTGACCCAGCTGTTGGTATCCGGGCACCACAGCTTGTTGGTCTCACCCGGATTGATGATCGGCCAGTCGCCCGAGTACCAGTCACAACCTTCTACGTGGTTGATGCGGGCATCTTCCACGGCGCGGGTCATCTTGCGGTAGGTGGCATTCACGCCGTACGACCATTCCTGGTTGATCGCCTGCTGGAAGCCGACGATGAACTCATCCTGGTAGACCTGCTTCAGGTCCTTCGCCACAGCGGTACGCACGTCGGTCGGTGCCGGGGCGTTGTTGTCGGTATTGACCGGGCCGATCTGGGCGCCGAGATTCGGCACAAAGTACGGATTGCCGGTCAGCGGGTGCGACTTCTCGGTCCAGCCGTTGAGCACGTAATAGGTGTGCTCATCGGTGGTGCCGCCACCAAAGTAGTCGGTCAGCTTGTTGGTCAGCGGCGTGTAGTAGCGACCGGCGTTTGCGAACACCTTGGTGGTGCCATCACCCTTCACGTCCCAGCTGAAGCCCAGGCGCGGCGAGATCATGTCGTTGAACTTGGTCTTGGCGAAGGTCGCGCCGGAGGCCAGCTTGTTGTGGAACTGGTCGAAGCGCACGCCGAGGTTCAACAACAGATTCGGGGTGACGTTCCAGTTGTCTTCCACATAGAACGCCTGCGCCTTGGTGGTCACCGGCGAGCCGGTGATCTTGCGGCGTGCATCGATGAAGTCGGTGACGCCGGCGGGCAGTGGGACGTCATTGACCGACGAACCCGGCTTGACCCACAAGGCCTGGTAGCTGACGCCATCGCCGGGGTACACCGTCGAGCTGTCCGAATCCATGTCTTCCTGGTCGACACCAAAACGGAGCAGGTGGTTGCCCAGGCTCCATTCGAAATCCAGGCGCGCAGCTTCGCGCTTGTCCTCACGGCTGCTGATGGCATCGTTGGTCGGATGACAACCCAAACTGTCCATTTCCCCGTACTGATCGGTGTAGCTTGAGCCCAACGTGATGATGCTGCAGTCGCCGTCCAGCGGGCTGTCCGCCACCGAACTACGCTTGTTCACGCCATACATCGCCTTGGCGACGAAGTTGTCGGTCAGGTGGCCGGTATAGGTGAGCGACCAGTTGTCGCCACCGGACGAGTTGCTGCTTACACCGCTAGCGGCACCGTACCGGTCGGTGTCCCAGGAATAGTCGTCATAGGCGGTGGTCAGATAGTCCGCCTTGTCCGAGAACGCCAACAACTCCAGCAGGTGGTTGTCGGTGATGCGCCAGTCGAGCTTCCCGCCCCAGAAATCGTTGTTGCCCTTGGTCTTCCAGGCCTGGTCGTAATCAACGTCCGTGGCCTTGCTGTCGCGGTTCTCATACATGGCGAAGAAGAACAGCTTGTCCTTCACCAGTGGGCCGGACCCCCACGCATTGGTCTTGAGCAGCGGGCTGGTATCACGGCTGGTGCGATCACGCTCATCCATGGTGCCGTCGTGGTGGAAGTGGTCCCTCTTCGACGCCGCCCAGGCCGAGGGCTCCATCGTGACCTCCACGCCGCCCTTGAACTCATTGCCGCCGGAGCGGGTGATGGCGTTGATGACGCCACCGGTGCTGCGACCGAACTCGGCCGAGTAGCCACCGGTCTTGACCTGGAATTCTTCGTAGAAGTTGAACGGAACGGTCGAGAACCCCTGGCGGAGATAGGGGTCGGTCACGTTCAGGCCGTTGATGTAGGCCACGTTCTCGGCCACCGACGAACCACCGAAGGTCAGGCCGCCGAAGGTGGCACCGGAGGCCACCACGCCCGGCGCCAGCAGCGCGACGGCCTCCACGCTCTGGTCCACCGGCATGCGCGAAAGCTCTTCGCGCTTGATGTTGAACGAGGACTCGGTGGAGTACACGTCCACGCGGTTGACGATCTTCGAACCGGTGACCTGCACCGAATCCAGCGTCACCGCGCCGCCGTCACCACCGCCGCCCAGATTGACCGTGGTGGTACCGCCCAGCGACACGCTGACCGCCACCGGCTCAACGTCGGTCTGCCCACCACGCTTGACCTGCAAGCTGTAATCGCCCACCGGCAGCTGGCTCAGTCGATAGGCACCATCGCCACCGGCCGTCACGCTGCGGGTCAGGCCAGTGGCCTTGTTGACGATGGTGATCTGATCACCACTGCTTGCACGGCCGGCGATTGCGCCGGTGGCACTCTGCGCCATCACGCTGGGCGCGAGTGCACCCAGACAGACACCCAATGCGACGGACAAGGCCGCCTTCTTCAACAGTTTCGTATTCATCCCCTGCTCTCTCCTGCAGATAATGGAATTGCACCCTGGAACAGCTGTTTATTTCCCCGCCAGTGGCAGCACCTGCGACTGGAAGTCGTACTGCCACTGGTTGAAGTAGAGGTTCCCCCCTTGCCACTCCACTTCACCGCGTTGCAGGTCCACCGTCTCGGAACGGAAATGTTGCTTGGCCGGGACCAACGGCCGTGAATAGTCATCGTTGAAGGCGATGCGATACGCATCCAGCCCACCGAAATAGAAATCGCGCTCGGCCGGCTTGTCGCTGTTCAAGGCACCGGTGCTCACGTCAACCGGCACCCAGCCATAGGGCGCCAGATACACCGCGCCCCAGTCGTGCAGGTTGTTGTAGCCGACCTCGTTGTCCGAATAGACCATGCCCGACTGCCAGCGCGCCGGAATGCCGTTCATGCGCAGCAGCGAAATCAGCAGCAGCGTCTGCTGACCGCAGTCGGCATGGCCGGCGTGCAGCGCGTAATCGGAGATGTTGCTGATGGTCGAATACTCGCGAGCGCCGCCCCACGGAATCTGGTCCACCGCATCGAACAGCTTCTTGGCTACGCGGTATGGATTGGTTTCATTGCCCACCGCCTTGCGCGAGAACTCACGCATGGCCGGGGTGAACACCACATGCGGGGCACGCTCGACCAGGTAGGGCGCCAGCGCCGGATCGGATGGCGTCGGCTGCACCTTGTCCGGGTCGATCACGAAACGACGCGCGGAGATGGTCAGCTCATAGCTCACCGAAAACTCCGTCGGCGTACCGGCCACGGCCTTGCGCTCCAGGTAGGCGGTGCGCTGCAGGGTGTCTTCGGGAGCGATCTGCGCACCGGTCGGCACGCTGCCCAGCCACTGGATGTTCTCCTGCTGACCGGCAATCGAACGCGGGTACGGAATCCACGCACGCACCGTCTCGCCGGCCGGCACCGCATCTGCATCGACCTTGATCGACTGGGTGATGCGAACCCGACGCGGCGCCAGGCTGGTGAGCCCGCTCTGCTCGGCGGCGATGATGACTTCGCCATGATGCGGGCCCAGCCGTTCGTATGGCCCCGGCCTGGAGATGCGCTTGTCGGCCGGGCGGCGCTGGGATGCTTCGGCGCTCAACAGGAACAGATTGCCCGGTGCGCGCTTGAACCAGCGCCGCTGCCCGTCGATGTCCAGGTGCTCGAGCAGCCCGGCGTCATCCCACCTCTTGAATTCTTCATCGCGCAGGTCTGGAACCGACCGGCGCACGGCCGCCTTGGCCTGTGCTTCGTCCAGGGTGAAATCCAGGCGGATGCGGCGCATGCGCTCCTGCTGAAAAGCATAGGCAGCGCGCGTGGCGGCGTCGGTGCCCGGCGCGGCCAGGGCCTTGTCGATCTGCGCCTGCGCACCGGCGAAATCGCCGCGATCCACCTGTGCTGCCAACGCCGGAAGCTGCACCGCAGGCGCCTCCCCGGCTTGCAGGGAACAGGCAATGGCCAAGCCCAGAATTGAAGCCGCCGCCTTGCGGGCGAACGGGGCACGGACAAAGCGGGCAGAATCGACAGGTGAAGCCACGGCAACACATCCAGAGGTGCAGGGTGGGTAACGGTTGTGTAACACGCACCCAGTAGTCGGTCAATAATTTATTCTTGCTTTCACCGATGAAAGGAATAAATATTCCTGAAGCATCTCAGAGGGGAGCTCCAATGAACGCCATCCCGTCGCTGCTTCAGCGCCGACGCCTCGCCCCGCTTTCCCGGGCCTTGATCCTCGCAACGGCGCTATGCGCCGGCCCGGCGTTCGCGCTGTCGCCGCCCCCGCCTGCCAGCGCGCCGTCCCATGCCGGCATCATCGGGCTGGAAGAGAGTTTCCTCGCGCCGCAGCACTGGATCGCGCAGCTGCCCAACCCCGATGCGGTGATCCTGGACCGCGCCGGCATTGCCGCGCAGAACGCGCGCATGCGCCAGCTCGACGGCTCCATTCACGACCTGCGCGCCCTGCCCGCCAACCTGCCGCGCGCATTCGTGGCCGAACAGATCAACGGCATTTCCCGCGCCCCCAGCCGGACCCTGTACGACGTGCAGGGCAAGGAAGTGGGCAGCGCGCAGCTGAAGGCCGTCACCGACAACCTGGCGCTGGACCGCATCGCCGACAACCGCCCGATCCAGTACGGGCTGGTGGTGCACCGCGCTGCGCTGCGGGCGTTCCCGACCGAGCTGCGTGTGTTCAGCAGCAAGGGCGACACCGACATCGACCGCTTCCAGGAATCAGCCCTGTTCCCGGGTGACGCGGTGGCTGTGCTGCATGAGAGCGCCGACGGCAAGTGGGTGTTCGTCAGCAGCGAGCGCTACGCGGCGTGGATGGAAAAGCGTTTCGTCGGCGTTGGCAGCAGCGAGCAGGTGCTCGGCTACGGCCAGAGTGGCCCATACCGGGTCATCACCGGCGCCACTGCACACACCGTGCACACACCCGAAGAACCGCGCGTGTCCGACCTTCAACTGGAGATGGGCGTGCGCGTACCGGTACTCGTCGACTGGCCGGCGATGACGCCGGTCAACGGCCAGCAGGCCCATGCCAGCCACGTGATCCAGCTGCCGGTGCGCAATGACGATGGCAGCCTGGCGCTGGTGCCGGCATTGCTGCCGCGTTCGCAGGACACCGCCTCCGACTACCTGCCGCTGACCCAGCGCAACCTCATCAGCCAGGCCTTCAAGTTCCTCGGTGAGCGCTACGGTTGGGGCCACTCCTACGACACCCGCGATTGCAGTGGCTTCGTCTCGGAGATCTACCGCAGCTTCGGCGTGCTGCTGCCGCGCAATACCAGTGCGCAGGCGATAAGCCCGGCGCTGGACCGCATCGCCTTCAACGACAAGGACGGCAAGAGCAAGCGTGACGCCGCCATCGCCGGCCTGAACGTGGGTGACCTGATCTACATCCCGGGCCACGTGATGATGGCCATCGGCCAGTCCAACGGCATGACCTGGGTGATCCATGACACCTCCGGTGGCAGCTGGTTTGACGCCGGCGGCAAGCGCGTCCACGCCAGCCTCAATGGCGTCTCGGTAACCCCGTTGCAACCGATGATGGCCAGCGACACCGCCAGCTACATCGACCGCATGACCAACATCCAGCGCATCCGCCCACAAGCGACCAAATGAAGATCACCGACATCGAACTGGGCATGCTGCGCGTGCCCCTGAAAACCCCGTTCAAAACCGCACTGCGCACCGTCGAAACGATGGAGGACGTGGTGGTGCTGATCCGCACCGACACCGGCCACACCGGCTATGGCGAAGCACCGCCGACCGCGGTGATCACCGGTGACACCCATGGCTCGATCATCGAAGCCATCAACACCTTCATCAAACCGCGCTTGATCGGCGAGGACATCGCCAACCTCAACCGCATCTGCGGGCTCATCCAGTCCTCGCTGGAGCGCAACACCAGCGCCAAGGCGGCGGTGGAGATCGCGGTCTACGACCTGTGGGCGCAGCTGCACGGCGCGCCGCTGTACCAGATGCTTGGCGGCGGCGACCCGGTGATCACCACCGACATCACCATCAGCGTGGATTACATCGACAAGATGGTGGCCGACTCGTTGTCGGCGCTGGATCGCGGTTTTGAGTCGTTGAAGATCAAGGTGGGCAAGGACATCGGCCTGGACATCGAGCGGGTAAAGGCGATCCATGCCGCCGTCGAAGGCCGTGCGCTGCTGCGCCTGGACGCCAACCAGGGCTGGACCGCCAAGCAGGCGGTGTATGCGATGCGCGAGCTGGAAAATGCCGGCGTGATCCTGGAGCTGCTGGAGCAACCGGTGAAGGCCGCCGACATCGCCGGCATGAAGTACGTGACCGAACGCGTCAACACCCCGGTGATGGCCGACGAGAGCGTGTTCAACCCGAACCAGGTGTTTGACCTGATCCAACAGGGCGCGGCGGACATCATCAACATCAAGCTGATGAAGACCGGCGGCATTTCCAATGCGATCAAGATCGCCGACATCGCCTCGTTGTACGGCGTGCCGTGCATGATCGGCTGCATGCTCGAGTCGAGCATCAGCGTGGCGGCGGCGGTGCACCTGGCGGTGGCCAAGTCCGGTGCCATCACCAAGGTGGATCTGGACGGGCCTTCGTTGAGCCAGTTCAACCCGGTGGAAGGCGGCGTGATCTTCAACGAGTCGGAGATCACCATCACCGACGCGCCGGGCCTGGGCATCATCGAGGTACGCGGCCTGGAGATGATCAAGCCGTGATGGCCACGGCGACAGCAGGCTGCGCAGAAGCAGCTGCTGTTGCTGCCCGAGCGCGCGAGAGTGATTCACACGCAGCACCTGCCAACGCAGGTGCTGTTCTGTTTTGTGGCCCAGCCACAGCCAACCATCGCCAAGCCACCGCTTCAGCCCCCTCCCTTTGGCAAAGCCAAGGGGAGGGTTGGGGAGGGGTGCAGTTGCCTGGATTCGGCTTTGGCTTTGGCTCTGGCTCTGGCTCTGGCTCCGCTCTACCGAGTCCCCTTCCGCAGCGACGGAGCTGGCAGATAAGACCCCGAATGGGGCGACGCACAGGGATGTGCGTCGTTTTTCGACGAGACAGGGATGTCTCGTCGAAAAATCCTGCCAGCGGAGTGGACCCGCGATGCGCAGCATCGTGGGCGCGAAGGCAGGGTGTGCTTTCTTTGGGCCACGTTTCTTTGCACAAGCAAAGAAAGGTGCGCTCGCCCCCTTTCAGGGGGCGAAAGCTCTTGCTCTCACACTTGACACTTGAAACAACATCAAAATCAAAGGCTTTCACTCCCCGTCGGGGAGCGAGTTACTTTTCTTTGCTTGTGCAAAGAAAAGCTAACCAAAAGAAAGCACACCCTGCCTCCGCGCCTTCCGCGCTTCGCGCTACAGATTCACTCCGCCGGCAGGATTTTTCGACGAGACATCCCTGTCTCGTCGAAAAACGACGCACATCCCTGTGCGTCGCCCCATTCGGGGTCTTATCTGCCAGCTCCGTCGCTACGGAAGGGGACCCGGCCAGTCAAAGACATAAACAACAGCACAAACAACTGCAACAACAACGGCAACAGCAGCCGAAGCCAAAGCCGAAGCAACACCTGCCTTCACCCGACTGACGATCCGTTTGCAGCAGGCCTGCCATACGTAACCCGAACAAGCGCAGCACACCTCGCACCCGCTGCCCACAACGCAAAAACCCACGCAGCACCTGCCACACGTCGTCGCCAATCCCTTAGAGTCGCCAACGACCAACCGACATCCCACCCATGCCACCCCTGGTAAAACTCCGCTCAGAACGCGAACAGATGTCGGCCATCGAACGTCGCATCGCCGACTTCATCCTCGACAACGCCCACCTGCTGCGCGACTACTCCTCGCAGCAGTTGGCCAATGCCCTGGGCATCAGCCAGTCCAGCGTCGTGAAGTTCAGCCAGAAACTCGGCTTCAAGGGCTACCCGGATCTGAAGTACTCCGTCGGCGCCGCCGTCGCCCTTGCCGGCAACGGTGAAACCGCCGACTGGCCGCCCGAGGACCAACCCGGTGGCTACCTGCTGGCCGCCGAAACCCTGCGCCGTGCCAAGGTCGCCGCCGAAGAAGAAACCATGGCCGCAAACCCGCAGGCCGATGTGGAAGCAGTGATCGCATTGATCGACACCGCGCCCAAGGTCTTCATCTACGGCCTCGGCGACGATGGCCTGTATGCGCGCGAGTTCGCCATGCGTCTGTCGTTGCTGGGCATCCTCACCGTGCAGCATGCCGATCCCATCCTGATGACCGCCAACCTGTCGGCCGCGCGCCCCGGCGATGTGCTGCTGGTGTTCTCCGAGTTCGGCAAGCTGCCGCAGCTGTGGCAGCTGTCACGGCAGTTCCAGGAAGTGGGCGGCAAGGTGGTTTCGATCACCCGCCACACCGCCAATCCGCTGCGCGCACATGCCGATGCTTCGCTGGTCCTATGCGCGCACGACCCGCAGCCGCAGATCGCGCAACTGCTGTACCGTTGCTCGCTGCAATACCTGCTGGATTTCGTGTTCGTGCTGTTGTGTCAATCCAATCCCGATCGGCAGCGGCAACTGGCAGTGAACCAGGAACGCATCCAGCACCTGATGGACAACTGATAGCCGGAGCCGCCGCCATGCCATCCCTGTTCCATGCCACTGCCCGGCAGCTGCTGTCACCGCTGGTGTGCCTGCTCGCCTTCACCGCGCCGTTCGCTTCCGCCTCGCCGCTGGCCACACCCGTGCACGATGCGCGGCAGCTGGTTGTCGTTACCGCGCCCTCATGGGATGCGCCCTCCGGCCGATTGCAGGCTTTCGAGCGTGGCGACGGTGGCTGGAAACCGCACGCCGCCAGCTTCGACGTATCGCTGGGCCGCACCGGCATCGCGTGGGGCATCGGCCTGCATCCGCAACAGGACAATGGCCCGCAGAAGCGCGAAGGCGACGGCCGCAGCCCAGCCGGCATCTTCAACATCGGGCCCGCGTTCGGCTATGCCGATCATGCCGGCACCGCACTGCCGTACCAGCCGATGCTGGCCACCAGCTACTGCATGGACGTGCCTGCCTCGCCGCTGTACAACCGCATCGTCGACGCCGCAAAGGTTGGCCAAGACGCGGTGAAGGGGTCGACCGAGGCCATGCGCCTGGACCTGCACAACAAGGGCGACATCCGTTACCGCGAAGGCTTCGTCATCGAACACAACCCGGCCAACGTACCCGGCCAGGGCAGCTGCATCTTCGCCCACCTGCGCCGTGCGGCCGGCGAGGCCACCGCCGGCTGCACCGCAATGGAACCCCGGCAGATGAGCGACCTGCTCGCCTGGCTCTCACCGGCGGCCAAGCCGCTGTTCGTGCTGCTGCCCGAAGATGATTACGAACGCCTGCGGCGCAGCTGGGGCCTGCCGGTACTGACGGAGGTCGCACGTTGAGCACGTCCGCACGCCGCTTCACACTCTCCGCGCCGGTCAAGGTGCTGATCGCACTGGTGCTGGCCGCCATCGTCGGCCTGTCGCTGACCGCCCACGATCCCGTATTGGCGCTGCAGGTTGCCGATGTGGTTCGGCCCATTGGCCGGCTCTGGCTCAATGCCCTGCAGATGACGGTGGTGCCGCTGGTCACCGCGCTGGTCATCGTTGGCGTCAACACCGCCAGCAATGCCGCCGCCTCCGGGCGCACGGCGCGCAACGCGATCATCGTGTTCCTGGTGCTGCTGGTCGGCTCGGCCGCGTTTTCGGCGCTGATCACACCGGCCTTGCTCGACCTGGTGCCGCGTGATGCCGGCACCATCCAGACCTTCCGCGATGCCCTGCATTCCTCAGTGACCAAGGGCACGCCGCCCAGTGCCGCGCAGTGGATCAGCTCGCTGATTCCCAGCAACGCCTTGGCCGCCGCCGCATCGGCATCGATGTTGCCGCTGGTGGTGTTCGCCATGTTCTTCGGCTTTGCCCTGAGCCGCCAGGAAGCCGAGCGCCGCGACCGCATCCTGGACATCATCCGCATCGTCGCCGACACCATGATCACCATCGTGCGCTGGGTGTTGTGGGCCGCGCCGGTCGGCGTGTTCGCGCTGGTGCTGGTGGTCTGCGCCGAGGTCGGCATGAGCGTGCTGGGCGTGCTGGGCTACTACATCGTGCTGATGTGCGTGATCTACATCCTGATCACCCTGCTGCTGTACGTGGTGGCCCGCTTCGCCGCCGGCGAGCCGCTGCGCCGCTTCGCCAGCGCACTGGTGCCGGTACAGGTGATCGCCGGCAGCACGCAGTCGTCATTGGCTTCGTTGCCGGCGATGATCGACAGCGCGCGCAACCGCCTGGGCTATCCGGCCGCATTGACCGCGCTGGTGCTGCCGATGGCGGTATCGCTGTTCCGCATCACCAGCCCGGCGCAGTACATCGCCGTGGCGACCTTCATCGCCTGGCTGTACGGCATCGACATTTCCGTCTCGCAGTACGCGGTGGCGGTGCTGCTGGCCGCGGTGATCAGCATGGGCTCCACCGGTCTGCCGGGCCAGGCCAACTTCATGACCAACAACCTGCCGATCACGCAGAGCCTGGGCCTGCCGGTGGAACCGCTGGGCGTGCTGTTGGCGGTGGACACCATTCCGGACGTGTTCTGCACCATCGGCAACGCCACCGGCGGCGTCACCGCCACCGGCATCGTCGCCAGGCATACGCCCACCGCAACCGAACCGGACAGCAATGCGTAGGCAGGGATGAAATCCCGGCCCCTGTAGGAGCGGCGTAAGCCGCGAGGCTGATCAAGCAACCGCAGCCGAATCAATATGCGATTGCATAGAGTCTGCGGGCATTTCGCATGATCAGCTTCGCGGCTTGCGCCGCACCTACAGGCACCCCAGCACCGGGATGACGCCCTGCCTCATCCCGGTGTGTGTTCTACCCCAGATAAGGTGGCGACGATGGTGTGCCCTGCTCGGCATCGGCCGACATCACGTCACGCGTGTTCTTCTGTACCGCCACAGCACTGAACAAAGCCAATGTGAACGCCATGCCGTAGAAGCCCTTCTCACTAAGCGTCATGCCGGCATTCCACAAACCAATCACCAACAAAAACAATGCAGCCATCAGCGCGAACCAAGCCAGGCTGTAGTAAAGCCCACTGACCCGGATGCCTTCCAGCCGATCACGCAAACTCTTCTGCAGCGATACGGCTGCGAACAGGCCAAACAGCAGCAATGTCAGGTAATAGCCCTTCTCATTGAGCTGCATCTGCGCATTGAACAGGCCTACCAGGTAGGCCGCAGCACCCAGCAGCAACGCTGTCCACGATGCGGCGATGAACGCGACCGAAGGCCGATGTACTTGATGACCCATCAAAATCTCCTTTTTTATTTACATACCGCGCATCACCCATGAGCGCGCTTGCGCCACCTTAGGTGATTGCGCTCGGCACTCCCACTCAAAACGCCAGCACATTTGACAGACATGCTGTAAAACACGCATCGGATACCCGTTTCCGCTACCGGAGATCACCATGCGCCGTCCGTTGCTGCTTTCCATGACCCTGGCACTTGCCCCCGCGCTGATAACTGCGGCCTGCGCCAAGGCCCCCGCCGACCCGGCCGCCGAAGCGGCGGTCAAACAGGCGCAGTGGCCGTTCACCGTTACCGAGAACGGCAGCTTCAAGGAGCCCTGGGCGATGACGTTCCTGCCCGATGGCAGCGCGCTCATCACCGAGAAGGCCGGCAAGCTGATTCACTTCAACCCGGCAACCGGCAAGCGTGGCGAGATCAGCGGCGTGCCGGCGGTGGCCTACGGTGGCCAGGGTGGTTTTGGCGATGTGATCGCCCACCCGCAGTTCGCCAGCAATGGGCTGGTCTATTACAGCTACGCCGAGGAAGGCCCGGACGACACCCGTGGCGCCGCCGTGGCGCGCGCCAAACTGGTGCTCGATGCCAACGGTGGTGGTCAGCTGACCGACGCGCAGGTGATCTGGCGGCAGACGCCCAAGGTCACCGGCCGTGGCCATTACGGCCACCGCATGACCTTCGGCCCGGACGGCAAGCTGTGGATCAGCTCCAGCGAGCGGCAGAAGTTCGACCCGGCCCAGGACATGAAGAGCAACCTGGGCAAGATCATCCGCCTCAACGAAGACGGCAGCATTCCGGCCGACAACCCGTTCGTTGCCCAAGGCTCGCCGGCTGACCAGGTCTGGTCGCTGGGCCATCGCAGCGTGCTGGGCATCGCCTTCGATGCCAACGGCAAGTTGTGGGAACACGAAATGGGCCCGAAGGGCGGCGATGAGCTGAACCTGATCCAGCGCGGTGGCAACTACGGCTATCCCATCGTCTCCAACGGCGACCATTACGACGGCCGCCCGATTCCCGACCATGACACCCGCCCGGAATTCATCGCGCCGGTGGTGACCTGGCGCCAGGTGATCTCCCCGGCCGGCTTCGTCATCTACAACGGCACGCAGTTCCCGCAATGGCAGGGCAGCGGCTTCATCGGTGGCCTGTCGTCCATGTCGCTGGTGCGCGTGGCCTTCGACGGCGACAAGGCGCGCGAAGCCGAACGCTTCGACATGGGCAACCGCATCCGCGAAGTGGAACAAGGCCCGGACGGCGCACTGTGGCTGCTGGAAGACGGCAAGGACGGATCGGAAGGCCGCCTGCTGAAGCTCACGCCCAAAGCCGGTTGAGCCACACGCCGCCGTTATCTGTAGGAGCGGCTTCAGCCGCGAAGCTGACGCCGCTCCAGGCCTGCACGATCTCAGCGATTGCATCACGCGTTGTCGGTGGTGCAGTCGCAAGCGTCCTGAGCGTTTCCCGCCACCGACTTCGCGGCTCACGCCGCTCCTGCCGGGCAAGGCTGTTGTAGGAGCGGCGTGAACCGCGAAGCTGAAGGTGCTTCAGCTCGACGCCACAACAGCAATTGCACAGCACGCTTTCGATGGTGCAATCACCAGCGGATGATGGTTGCCCATCTCCGGCTTCGTGGCTGAAGCCGCTCCTGCCGCATCACCTCATTCGCCCAGCAGCTCGAACGTCACCGCCTCACCACTGGCCGACGAGGCGCATACCCAGACATCGAACAGGCCCGGCTCGGCCTCGAACGCTTCATACACGCCGGTGAACGCCAACTGTTCGCGCACCAGACGGAACTGCACCTGCGTCGATTCACCCGGCGCCAATGCGATCTTGCGGAAGTCCTTCAACTCGCGCACCGGGCGCACGCGGCTGGCAACGCGGTCATGCACGTACAGCTGCACCACTTCCTCACCGGCCACCGCACCGGTGTTGGTCACGGTGGTGGTGATGAGCAGTTCACCGTCCCAATCCAGCTGCGCTGCACTCAGCTGCGGCGCGCCATAGGCAAATGTCGTGTAAGCCAGGCCATGGCCGAACGCATACAACGGCGCATTCGGAATCTCCCGCCAGCGTGCCTTGAACTCCGACATGGCCGGCAGCTCCGGGCGGCCGGTACGCGGATGGTTGTAGAAGTACGGCTGCTGCCCCGAGGCCAACGGGAAACTCACCGGCAACCGCGCCGACGGGCTGTAGTCACCGAACAACACATCGGCCACCGCATGGCCGGTCTGCGTGCCCAGGTACCACGTCACCGCGATCGCCTGCGCATCACGCACGGCACCGTGCAGCGCCAATGCCCGCCCATTGCGCAGCAGCACCACCAGCGGCGTGCCGGTCGCGGCAATGGCCTCGGCCAATGCCTGCTGCACTGGCGGCAAGGTGATTTCGATACGCGATTGCGCTTCGCCGCTGTAACGCTGCGGCTCGCCCAGCGCCAGCACCACCACATCGGCGCGGCGCGCGGCAGCCACGGCGGCATCGATACCGCCATCCAGCGGTGCCTCCAGGTCACAGCCCGGGACGATCTCCAGCATCGCGTCGTCGTCCAGCGCCGCGCGTACGCCGGCTTCCAGGGTGACGTAACGCGACTTGTCGCCGAACAGCGTCCAGCAGCCTTCGATGTTGTCGCGGTCCTGCACGAAGGGGCCGATCAATGCGATCTTCTGCCCGCGCTTGCGCAATGGAAGCAGCGAGGTTTCGTTCTTGAGCAGCACGATCGAACGCCGTGCCGCATCGCGCGACAACGCATCATGCGCGGCGATATGCGCCTGGTCCGCTTCACGGGCCGGGTCCAGCGAGCGGTACGGGTCCTCGAACAGGCCCATCGCTTCCTTCAGCCGCAGGATGCGCCGCACCGATTCGTCCAGCACCGACATCGGCACTTCACCGGCCTCCACCAGTCCGGCCAGGTGGCGGTCGTAGAAGCCGCTCTGCATGCTCAGGTCCAGCCCGGCAAGGAAGGCCTTGCAGGTCGCATCCACTTCATCAGCGGCGTAGCCGTGCGCGACCAGCTCCATGTCGGCGGTGTAATCGGACACCACCACGCCGTCGAAGCCCCACTCATACCGCAGCAGTTCGGTCAGCAGCGCGCGATTGGCACTGGCCGGCACCCCGTTGATGTCATTGAAGGCACTCATCAGCGACAACGCGCCGGCCTCCAACGCAGCCTTGAACGGCGGCAGATGGATGTCGCGCAGACTCTGCGGCGAGATATCCACCTGCGCGTACTCCATGCCACCGGCCACCGCGCCATAGGCGGCAAAATGCTTGGGCGTGGCCAACAACGAATCGGCAGCCTTCAGGTCATCGCCCTGGAAGCCGCGCACCCGCGCAGCGGCGAAGGCACAACCCAGCACCACATCCTCGCCTGCACCTTCAGCGCCCCGGCCCCAGCGCTGGTCGCGGGCAATGTCCACGGCCGGTGCGTAGGTCCAGTGGATGCCGGCGGCAGTGGCTTCGATGGCGGTGGCACGCGCGGTACGGCGGGCCAGGTCCGGTTCGAAGCTGGCCGCTTCGCCCAGCGGAATCGGGAACACCGTGCGCATGCCATGGATCACATCGGCGGCCAGCGCCACCGGGATTCCCAGCCGGCTCTGTTCCACCGCCACCTGCTGGATGCGTCGCCCGGCCTCGGCACCGACCCCGTTGAACAGCGAACCGACGCGGCCGGCGCGCACCTGCTCCAGCACCTGCTCGGCGTTGCGCACATTGGCTTCGGGGTTCACGTCCGGCGCGAACGGCCGGACCATGTCGGCAAACACGCCCAGCTGGCCGACCTTCTCTTCGAGGGTCATGCGGGCGATCAGGGATTCAATGCGGTCGGGGGCCACCAGCAGTCCTTCAGACAAACGCGTACAAAGCGCGGATTCTAGCGCCAGCGCCGTTAACTGACCGCCGGCCGGTCGTGCCGAGCCATGCCCGGCATGCGTCACCGGCAGCCCCCCCCGCGCAGCATGGCTGTGCCCTACCCGGCCTGCTCGCGCGCAGCCATCAACATGGCGTCACTGGATTCCTGGAACACGCGCAGGCCGAACTCCGGCAGGATCGCCAGCAGGTGGTCGAACACGTCCGACTGGGTGGCTTCGTACTGCGCCCACGCGGTGGAGGCGGTGAAACAGTAGATTTCCAGCGGCAGCCCCTGCGGGGTGGGTGCCATCTGCCGCACCAGCAGGGTCATGCCCTGGTGGATGCCGGCATGGCTGCGCAGGTAACGCTCCACGTAGGCACGGAAGGTGCCCAGGTTGGTCAGACGGCGGGCGTTGACCGGCTCCGGATGTGCCTGCGCCACCTTGGCATTCCACTGCTGCAGCTCCTGCTGCTTGCCGGCAAGGTAGTCGTCCAGCAGCGCGAACTGGCCCAGCCGCTCCAGCCCCGGCGCCTCAAGAAAGCGCACGCTGTGCTGGTCCAGGTAGATCGAACGCTTGATCCGGCGCCCGCCCGACTCCTGCATGCCACGCCAGTTCTTGAACGACTCGGTGACCAGCTTCTTGGTCGGGATGGTGGTGACCGTCTTGTCCCAGTTCTGCACCGTGACCGTATGCAGGGCGATGTCGATCACATCACCATCGGCGTTCTGGCTGGGCATTTCGATCCAGTCGCCGATGCGCACGCGGCCATCGCCGCTGATCTGCACGCTGGCCACCAGCGACAGGATGGTGTCCTGGAAAATCAGCATGAACACCGCCGTGGCCGCGCCCAGCCCGGTGATCATGTGCAACGGTTTCACCCCGACCAGCGTTGCCACGATGGTCAAACCGGCAAGCACGAACACTACGATCTTGACCACCTGCAGGTAGCCCTTGATCGGCTTGTTGCGGGCGTCGGCACGGCGCTCGTAGAAATCGTTGAACACGTCCAGCGCGTGTGACACCGCCAGGGCAATGGTCAGCACCGTCCACGCGTGGCACAGCGCCTGGAGCACCCCGACCAGTTTCGGCGGCAGTTCCGGCACGATGCTCAGACCGGTGGCCAGCACCACCGACGGCACGATGTTGGACAACCGTGCGATCACCCGCAGCGGTTGCTTGGCATTGTGGTCAGGGCCGGAAAAACGTTCGATCGCGCGGTGCAGGCCACGCAGCAGAATGCGCTTGGTGATGAAGTTGGCCAGCCATGCCACCAGCACCAGTGCCGCCAGCACCAGCGCCGGATACGCCATTGGATACGGCGCCAGCGCATTTTCCAACTGGCCCAGCCACTGGATTCCCGTTACCGCCATCTGTTTCTTTTCCTTCTGTCTGAAAAACCTGCACTCCGGCGCACACTGGCACGGAATTGGCGCAGAAGGTTAACCGTCGTTTCGCGAACGCTCGATGATCACGCCCACCGCGCGCGCGCCGCGCACCGCACCGGGCTTGCTCAACTTCAGGCGCAGCCACTGCACGTTGAATTCGTCCAGCACGATCTGCGCGCAACGCTCGGCCAGCGTCTCCACCAGGCCGAAATCCGATGCACGCACGAACTCCATCAGGCGCTTGCTGACCGCCTTGTAGTTGAGCGTGTGGGCAATGTCGTCGGTGGCAGCGGGCTTGCGGTTGTCGAAGCCCATTTCCAGGTCGAACACCAGCGTCTGGCGGATGCGTCGCTCCCAGTCGTAGATGCCGATCAGGGCGTCGATCTCGAGCCCTTCGATGAAAACCTTGTCCATAGTTGAAGCGGGTAACCGGATAGGGGAACGGGCAATGTTACGTGCAGGGGCGTTAAAGCGAGCGGAGATTCGGATGGGGCAACCGGCAACTCCGCATGCAGCGTCAACGCACGGACGCGTTGCTCAATGCGGCGCAGAGGCAGCGGACGGGATTTCCATCCACTGGCCACCGGCGCCTTTCATGACGCCCTATTCCGCGTTGTCTGCAACCAAAGGCGGCAACGAAGCCATGTCCCAGCGCGGCGTGACCTTCACTTCCGGCGGGCTGTGCTGGCCGGCCTGCAGGCGCAGTGCGCCGGCGAAGGCGATCATCGCGCCGTTGTCGGTGCACAACGCCGGGCGCGGGAAGCACACGCGGCCGCCACGGCGTTGCGCGGCGTCCTGCAACTTGGCGCGCAGGCGCTTGTTGGCGCCGACGCCACCGGCCACCACCAGCACGTCGCAACCAGCCGCATCCAGCGCGCGTTGGCACTTGATGGCCAGCGTATCGACCACCGCATCCTCGAAACCACGGGCGATATCGGCGCGGGTCTGCTCGCTCTGGTCGCTGTCGCGCCAGGCCAGCAGCACCTGGGTCTTCAAGCCGGAGAAGCTGAAATCCAGGCCGGGCCGGTCGGTCATCGGCCGGGCAAACTTGTAGCGGCCCGGCGTACCGATCTCGGCCAGCTTGGCCAGCTGCGGGCCACCGGGATACGGCAGGCCCATCAGCTTGGCGGTCTTGTCGAAGGCTTCGCCGGCGGCATCGTCCAGGGTTTCGCCCAGCAGCCGGTACTTGCCGATGGCGTCGACCGCGATCAGCTGGGTATGGCCACCGGACACCAGCAAGGCCACGAACGGCGGCTCCGGCGGGTCATCTTCCATCAGCGGCGCCAGCAGGTGGCCTTCCATGTGGTGTACGCCGATGGCCGGCACATCCAGGCCCCAGGCCAGCGCGCGCGCCACCCCGGCCCCTACCAGCAAGGCACCAACCAGGCCGGGACCGGCCGTGTAGGCCACCCCGTCAATGTCGGAAATGGCGATGCCGGCTTCGTCCAGCGTCTGCCGGATCAGCGGCAAGGTCTTGCGGACATGGTCGCGGCTGGCCAGCTCGGGCACCACGCCACCGTATTCGGCGTGCAGCGCTATCTGGCTGTACACGGCGTGCGCGCGCAGCGCCGCAGCGCCGGACAGCGCCGTGTCGTAGACGGCTACGCCGGTCTCATCGCAGGATGATTCAATGCCAAGAACTTTCATGGAGGCCATTGTGAACCTCTCCAGCCTCCCGGCAAACCCCGAGGGACTTGCACCCATTTTCAAAGGGACTATAATGCGCGGCTCGCCGGGCGTGACCCGGTTTCATTGTGTCCCGGAGATTCCATGCCCAGCGTTAAAGTCCGCGAGAACGAGCCCTTCGAGTTTGCTCTTCGCCGCTTCAAGCGCACTTGCGAAAAGGCCGGCGTGCTGGCCGAAACCCGCAAGCGCGAGTTCTACGAAAAGCCGACCCAGGAACGCAAGCGCAAGGCCGCTGCTGCCGTGAAGCGCCAGCTGCGTCGTTCCTCGCGCGACGTCACCAAGCGTCAGCGCCTGTACTGATCGGACGCGATTCCTGAACGGGGAACCTCGGTTTCCCATTCTGGAGTGAAAGCCGGCACGCGCAAGCGTAGCCGGCTTTTTGCGTTCCCGCTCCCTATTGTTCCCACGATCCCGCAACGAGGTGATCCATGAGCCTGAAACAACAGCTGACCGATGACATGAAGGCCGCCATGAAGGCCGGCGACAAGCACTCCCTGGGCGTGATCCGCCTGATCAACGCTGCCATCAAGCAGCGTGAAGTGGACGAGCGCATCGAGCTGGACGACGCGGCGGTGATCGCCGTGCTGGACAAGATGGTCAAGCAGCGCAAGGACTCGGTCACCCAGTTCGAAGCAGCCAGCCGTGAAGACCTGGCGGCGATTGAGCGCGAGGAGATCGTGGTCATCGAACGCTATGTGCCGGCCAAGATGGGCGAAGCCGAGATCCAGGCCGCCATTGCTGCCGCTGTGGCCGAAACCGGCGCCGCCTCGGCCGCCGACATCGGCAAGCTGATGGGTGTGCTCAAGCCCAAGCTGGCCGGCCAGGCCGACATGGGCCTGGTGTCCAAGCTGGTCAAGCAGGCACTGGCCGGCTGATCCGGCCCGTCAGGATGCATGCCGGAGGCCCGCTGCGAAGCGGGCCTCTTGCGTTTCAGCCATTCAGGCCATTGCGCCACCACAGGAGCGCCTTCAGATGCGAAGCACACGCCCTGCCCGTTTGCGGACAACTCCCGTGCCCGGATGGGTTTTCGGCTTCGCGGCCGAGCCGCTCCTACGGGCAGACAAGGCCGGCTTCACCCTGCTTTTTCCATCACATCGCTTAACGTGGTGCGCCTGCCGTGCCCTGCGACCGCAATGCCCTTTCCGGATTCCGACACGCTCAAGCGACACCTGGAACAGCTGCAGCAAAGCCTTCCCGCCGCGCTGGCCCGCCGCTTCGTCGAAACCAACGTGATGACCCAGGCCGCATCGCTGGCCTTCTACACCCTGCTTTCGCTGGCACCCTTGCTGGTGCTGCTGCTGTGGCTGACCGCCTCGCTGTATCCGCCAGCGCAACAGGCGCTGATCGAACAGATCGGCTCGCTGGCCGGCCCCAGCGTGGCCGAGGTCGCGCGCACGGTCATCGCCAATGCCAGCGCGCAACCGGACCTGGGCTCACTGGCCGGTGTGTGGAGCCTGATTCTGCTGTTCGTCGGCGCCACGGTGGTGTTCGCCCAGCTGCAGAGCGCGTTGAACCTGATCTTCCACTCCGACTCGCGGCGCTTCGAGGGCATCCTTGGCTGGCTGAAGAAGCGCGTGTTCTCGGCCGGCGTGGTGCTGGCACTGGGTTTCCTGCTGATCGTCTCGATGGTGGCCACCACCGCGTTGCAGGTGGTATTCGCGCACCTGCCCTCGGTGCTGCCGGCAGTGGCCTACCTCAGCACCGTGCTGCTGTACGCGCTGGGCTTTGCCTTCCTTTACCACTACCTGCCCGACCGCCCGGTCAGCTGGCGCCAGGCGTTCCTCGGCGGCGCCATCACCGCGGTGCTGTTCGTGCTGGGGCGCTATGCGATCGGCCTGTACATCGCCAATGCGGCGCCGGGCAGCGCCTACGGCTCAATGGGCACGCTGGTGATCATGCTGGTGTGGATCTACTACGCCAGCGTGGTGTTCTTCGGCGGCGCGCTGATCACCGCAGTGATTGACGAGCGGGCGCGGGCCCGGCACGAAACCGCTGCCGCTACCAACGTGGACATCAACGGCTAAGGGCGCACCCCTCCCCAACCCTCCCCTTGGCTGCGCCAAAGGGAGGGAGCGGTTCGCGGTGATCTGCAAGTCCGTCACGCATGGCTTCCTCCCTTTGGCACAACCAAGGGGAGGGGGCGGTTCGCAGTGATCTGCAGGTGCGCCACGTATGGCTCCCTCCCTTTGGCGTAGCCAAGGGGAGGGCTGGCTGGGGAGGGGTGCTTCGGCGACCAAGCCCGACGCAGGCGAGTACACTTCTCCCCCATCCCTGTTGTGTGCCCCGCCCTCCGGCGGCGCTGTTCATTGCCGCATGGCCCGACTCCCCGACGCGTTCATCGACGACCTGCTTGCCCGCACCGACATTGTCGAGGTGGTCAACTCGCGCGTGCCGCTCAAACGCAAGGGCAAGGAATACGAAGCGCGCTGTCCGTTCCATGACGAACGCTCGCCCAGCTTCTACGTCTCGCCGACCAAGCAGTTCTACCACTGCTTCGGCTGCGGCGCGCACGGCACGGCAATCAGCTTCCTGATGAACTACGACCGCCTCGAATTCCTCGATGCGGTGGACGAACTGGCCAAGCGCGTGGGCATGGAAGTGCCACGTGAGAGCAACCCGCGCAGCCAACAGCAGCAGGACGACAGCCGCGACCAGTACTCCGCGCTGGATGCCGCCAGCCGTTTCTTCCAGAAACAACTGGAAGGCAGCGACAAGGCCCGTGCCTACCTGGACAGCCGTGGCGTCGATGCCGACACCCGCGCGCGCTTCTCCATCGGCTACGCACCGGACGGCTACAGCGCGTTGAAGGACGCGCTGGGCAAGGACGAGCGGCGCATGAAGCTGCTGGACCGCGTCGGCCTGTTCTCCAAAAATGATCGCGGCCATGTCTACGACAAGTTCCGCGACCGGGTGATGTTCCCGATCTTCGACCGCCGTGGCCGCGTCATCGCCTTCGGCGGCCGGGTCATGGAAAAGGACGACGGCCCCAAGTACCTCAACTCGCCGGAAACCGCGCTGTTCCACAAGGGCCGCGAACTGTACGGCCTGTGGCAGGTGCGCCAGGCCAACCAGAAGATCGAACGGCTGATCGTGGTCGAGGGCTACATGGACGTGGTCAGCCTGTTCCAGTTCGGCGTCACCCAGGCGGTGGCGACGCTGGGCACGGCGACCACGCCGGACCATGCCGAGCTGCTGTTCCGCAACGCACCGGACGTCTATTTCTGCTTCGATGGCGACAACGCCGGTCGCAAGGCTGGCTGGAAGGCGCTGGAATCGGCGCTGCCGCGCATGAAGGACGGCCGCCAGGCGTTCTTCCTGTTCCTGCCCGATGGCGAAGACCCGGACACCATTGTGCGCAAGGAAGGTGCCGACGCGTTCGATGCACGCCTGAAGCAGGGCACGCCGCTGTCGCAGTTCTTCTTCGACGAACTCAGCCGCGAGATCAACCTCGGCACGCTCGACGGCAAGGCACGCCTGGCCGAACGCGCAAAACCAATGCTGGCGCAGATTCCCGATGGTGCGTTCGGCGACCTGATGAAGCAGGAGCTGGCACGCCTGACCGGCATCGGCGCCAACACGTCCAACCCGGCCCCTGCCGCAGCACGCCCGCCGATGCGCGGCAATGCGATGCCGGCGCAGAAACGCAGCCTGGTGCGTGCGGCCATCGCCATCCTGTTGCAGCAACCTTCGCTGGCAATGAACCTGGAAGGCCACCACGCCATCGGTGGCCTGCGCCTGCCCGGCATCGAACTGCTGGTCGAACTGCTGCAACTGGTGGAGCAGCGCCCTGACATCAGCACCGGCGCGTTGCTTGAACATTTCAACGAACGCGAAGAACAGGGCGCACTGCACAAGCTCGCCGCCATGGCCATGCCCGGTGATGACGCCAGCTGGGCGCAGGAACTGCAGGACGCCATCCATCAGCTGGAGAAACAGCTGCTGCAACAACGGTTCGAGGAGCTGCAGGCCAAGCAGCGACAGCAGGGACTGGACCCTGCTGACAAGTACGAGTTGCAGGAGCTGTTCAAGGCGCTCCGGGCCACGATGGTTTCATCCCGTAACGGAGCACCGTGATGTTTGCCTGCCGCTTGCTGCTGTCGATCCTTCTGGCCTCGCCTATGGTTGCATCGGCGGCCGAGGCCACTTTGCGCCAGCCGCGCCCGAACCTGATCACCGCCGGCCAGCCCAGCGCCCAGCAACTGCGCGATGCCGCCGCCTCCGGCGTCACCACCGTCATCGACCTGCGCCAGCCCGACGAAGACCGTGGCTTTGATGAAGCCGCACTGGCCGAGCAACTGGGGCTGCGCTACGTGCGCCTGCCCATTGCCGGCGCCAGCGGCATCACTGCCGACAACGCGCGCACACTGCAACGCCTGCTCAAGCAGGACAAAGGCACCACCCTGCTGCACTGCGCCTCTAGCAATCGCGCTGGCGCGCTGTTGTCGTTGATCAACGCCGGCATCGAAGGCGCACCGGTGGAAGCGGCATTGCAACTGGGCCGTGATGCCGGCATGACCTCGCTGGAGGCAGCCGCGCGCGACGCGCTGGAAAATCCCGCATCGCTCCCGGCCAGCAAGAAGCCGCCCACGCCCTGATCCGTTAACGCCGACATCCGCCACCCAGGAGGCCCATGCCAATGACCCGCTGGTGGTCGCGACTGCGACCGGACAACTTCACCCTCGCCCTGCTCGGCACCATCGTGCTCGCCACCGTCTTGCCGATGACCGGCGCGGCGGCACGCGGCTTCGACCACTTCACCGACTTTGCCATTGCCGCGCTGTTCTTCCTGCACGGCGCACGCCTGCCGCGCGAATCGATCATCGCCGGCATGCTGCACTGGCGCCTGCATGTGGTAATCCTGGCCTGCACGTTCGTGTTGTTTCCGCTGCTGGGGTTGGCGTTCAAGCCACTGTCCGGCTGGGCGCTGACACCGGACCTCTACATCGGCGTGTTGTTCCTGTGCGCCCTGCCCTCCACCGTGCAGTCCTCGATCGCCTTCACCTCGATGGCCGGTGGCAACGTACCGGCAGCAGTGTGCGCTGCTTCGCTGTCGAGCATCCTCGGTGTGTTCCTGACCCCGCTGCTGATGACCGTGCTGGCCGGCTCGCAGGGCGGCATGGCCAACCCGCTGCACGCGGTCGGCGCGATCATGCTGCAGCTGCTGGTGCCGTTCGTCGCCGGTCATCTGCTGCGGCCGTGGATCGCCCACTGGGTGGAGAAGCGACGCGCCTTGCTGCGCTTCACCGACCAGGGCACGGTGCTGCTGGTGGTGTATGCCGCGTTCGGTGAGTCGGTCAACGAAGGGCTGTGGAGCAAGACGCCGGTCGTTTCGCTGCTGACCGCTGCGCTGGTTGCAGTGGTGCTGCTGGCCATCGCCATGCCCGGCATCACCTGGCTGGCGCGGCGCCTGGGCTTCAGCCGTTACGACGAGATTCCCATCGTCTTCTGCGGCTCCAAGAAGAGCCTGGCCACCGGCGTGCCGATCGCCAAGGTGCTGTTCGCCGGCGGCAGCCTCGGCGCGATCGTGCTGCCGATCATGATCTACCACCAGATCCAGCTGATCGTGTGTTCGGTGGTTGCACAACGTTATGCGCGGCAGGCAGCCAACGCGGAAAAGGTCTAAGCCGCGCTGCCGTAGGAGCGGCCTCGGCCGCGAAGCCGACATTCCATCCGGTCAAGGCGAAGCTCGCCCACAGATCGCTGGATTGCGGATTCCATTCGTGGAGGAAGGACTCTTGGCTTCGCGGCCAAGGCCGCTCCTACGACAGTGCGCGGGCTACGCCTTTCGTCACAGCGCCCTGCAACCACAAACGGCAGAAGCACTTTCCTGCTTCTGCCGTTCCGGTTACTGCGGTCCTGCGCTTACCGGTGCCTGCGTCACAGCCAGGGCATCAACCAATGGTCCACCAGCAGGAAGGCGAACAGCGCCATCAGGTAGACGATGGAATAGCCGAACATCTTCATGTTGAACATCTCGTCCGGCGGGTTCTGCATCTTCCACGCGTACCAGAGGAACACGATGTTCAGCACGGTGGCGCCACCCAGATAGAACATGCCGCTCATGCCGATGACCACCGGCAGCATCGTCACCACCGCCAGCACCACCGAGTAGGCCAGGATCTGCTTGCGCGTGTGCGGCACGCCGTGGGTCACCGGCAGCATCGGCACGTCGGCCTTGGCGTAGTCGGCGCGGCGGAAGATCGCCAGCGCCCAGAAGTGCGGCGGCGTCCAGATGAAGATGATCAGCACCAGCAGCGAGGCATAGGCCCAGTCGGAACTGCCCTGCATGCCGGTGATCGCCGCCCAGCCCAGCAGCGGCGGCGTGGCACCGGCAAGACCACCGATGACGATGTTCTGCGAGGTCGCACGCTTCAGATACACGGTGTAGATCACCGCGTAGCCGATCAGCGAGGCGAAGGTCAGCACCGCGGTGATGACGTTCACCCACAGCACCAGGATGGTCATCGACAACGCGGTCAACGCACCGGCAAACACCAGCACCTGCCGCGGTGACACCTTGCCCACCACCAGCGGCCGCCACGAGGTACGCGCCATCTGCGCATCGATGCGCGCATCCAGCAGCTGGTTGATGGCCGCAGCTGCAGCCGCGGCCAGCCAGATGCCCAGAAAGCCCAACGCACCGGAAACCACCTGCGCGGTGGTCGGCAACGCAGGAATGGCCAGGCACATGCCCACCAATGCGGTGAACACGATCAAGGCCACCACCTTGGGCTTGGTCAGATCCCAATAATCACGCCACGTCGTCTTCATGCCATCACTCCGGTGCGCGCAGTCGCGCCAGCAGCGTGATCAGCACGAACAACAAGGCCACCGCACCACCGCTGTGCATCACCGCCACGACCAGCGGCAGTGCCAGCTTGACGTTGAGGATGCCCAGGGTGATCTGCAGCACGATCAACACGCCCAGCGTCGTCGCCCAGCCGCGCATGCCCGGCAGGCGGAGCATCCGCACCGACAGCACCAGCAGATACAGCGCGACCAGCACGGCCATCATCCGGTGCGCCATCTGGATGGCGATGCGCGATGCGCCATCGAGCACGCCACCTTCATAGTCCACACCGATGCCCCGCCACAGGGTGAAGCCTTCGACGTAGTTCTGTTGCGGCCACCACTGGCTCACGCAACGCGGGAAATTGTCCAGCGAAACGCTGCCACCGCCGCAGGCCAACGCCGCATAGTTCGCGCTGACCCAGCCGCCAAGGGCGATCTGCAGCACCACCAAGGCAACGCCGGCACGCAGCCACCAGCGCAGGCGCGGCGCCTCGGCCAAGGTGATCGGCAGGTGCGTGGCCTTCCATGCCATCCATACCAGCAAGCCGAACATCAACATGCCGCCGAGCAGATGGCCCATCACCACGATGGGCTTGAGCAGCAGGGTCACCGTCCACATGCCCAGCAGCGCCTGGAAGATCACCACCACCAAGGTGAGCGTCGCCACCCGTGCCAGGTCGACGTTGGACCAGCGCAATGCAGCCAGCAGCAACACGAACACACCGCCAAGCGCGACCACCGCCGAGGCGCCGTACCAGTACATTGCCTGCACCGGCAGGCTGTCGAGCGCACCGGCACCGAAAACGTTGTGGGCAACATGGCTGCCCATCATGTACAGCGGTATCGCCAGCGCCACCAGCACCGAGGCGGTGACGATCTGCGACACGCCACGCTTGCGCCGGCGCGCGGCCAGCAGCGCCAGAATCAGTACTTCAACGCCCAACAGGCCAGCCAGGAAACGGTGCACCTGCTCCCGCCAGGCCTTGTGGCTTTCCAGCGGACGGATCTCGCTGGCCACGTGCTGGGCCGCTTCCATCTGCGTCTGCGGCCAGGTCACCCGGCCGTAGCAGGTCGGCCAGTCCGGGCAGCTCAATCCGGCATCGGACAGCCGCACGAACGAGCCGAACATGATCGTGCTGGCGGTCATGATCAGTGCGAACCACGCCAGGCGGTGGAAATTGCGATACAGCGCCGGACGCGCGGTGGCATTCATCGAACGGGACTCACTTCAGTTTCAACAGCCTGGAAAGGTCGGCCCGCAACCCGCCCGGTTCAAAACCCGGCGCATAGCGCAACACCACAAAGCCATTGGGATCAATCACATACACCGGGGTGCCGGCCGGGTCATCAACCCCCGGCAGTTGTGCCCGGAACGCGGGCTGGGCCTGTAGCACCTTCAGTGCCGGCAGTGCCGCCACCTGTGCAGGGGGCGTACCCAGCCACAATATCTCGACATTATCGGCGTTATGGCCGAACAGCTGCCACACCTTGTCCAACTGCTGCGACAAAGTGACGCAGGCCGGGGCGCAATCGGCTGCCGGCGCCACCAGGATGCGCCAGTGACGTGCAGGCGGATTCCATTCGTAGGGCTGACCGTCGGCCAGCAGCAGGCGTTGCTCGCGCAGGTCCAGCGCAGGCTCGTACAGCGGCCCGTGGTTGCGGTTGATCTGCGGCGTCCAGCCGGAGAAGCGCAGGATGCCGGCCAGGGCCATCGACCCGAAGAACATCACGAAGATCAGGATCAGCACCCTGCGCCCGCGGTTGCGTACGGCGAGCTGCTCGGGCGTAAGGGCATTCATGCGTGGCATTTCCCGTGTGGCTGTGTGGATGTGGACGAAAGCGGAAGCACCAGCAAAGGCCCCCCTCCCCAGCCCTCCCCTTGGCTGCGCCAAAGGGAGGGCTGGGGAGGGGTGCTCTGAAGTATTGCCGAGCACAGCATCACCGCCGCGCCTCCCGCCGCCGACGACGCCACTGCAGCAACCCGGCAATGACCAGCACCGCCAGCGCCAGGCCGAACCATTGCACCGCATAACCGAGATGGCGCGAAGGCGGCAAGGTATTGGGCAGCAACTCAAGGTCGCGCGTGTAACCCAGCGACAACGCCGGATCCAGCCGCAACACACGCGACGCGGGCTCGTCCAGCCCCAGACCCAGTTGCGCGCCGATGGCCGGCAGATCGATCCGCGTGGCCAGCCAGACATCAGGCTGCGCGGTAGCGGCCATAGCCGGCCCCAGTGCCAATCCGGTGGAAGGCGCAGGTGCCCATAGCCCTTCCAGATCATGTTGCCCCTGCTGCGGCACCAGCGCCGGCATGCGCCGGTCGCCCGGCAGCGGCAACCAGCCCAGATCGACCAGCACCACCGGCCCTGCCTGCGCACGTGCGGGCTGGTACACCTTCACCCCGGCGCGGCCATCACGCAGCTGGTTATCGAGCAGCACCGTGCCCGGCAGAAATTGCAGACGATCCTTCACCCAATGCAGGGTCTGCGGCAGGCGCCCGGCTTCGGCCAGGGTCACTGCGGCATCACGGCCAGGGGGCAATTGCGCCAGCAACGCCTGCTTGTCGTGCATGCGTTGCAGCTGCCAGAAACCGAAGCCGCAGAACAAGGCCGCCACCGCCAGCGCCAGCACCCACCAACCCCACCGCGTCGTGTGCTGTCGCGTCATGACAAGCCGGCCCGGGCAAGGTGATATAGCGTTGCCCAATCACCCATCGAGCCCTGAATGAACGATTCGTTGAAGACCCTGCTGGTAGTCGCGTTTCTGATCGTCATCATCTGGAATCTGGGGGCCGGCCTTTATTACCTGATGATCGATCGTGGCCAGACCAAACGCACGGTCAACGCGCTGACTCGGCGCATCGTGCTTTCAGTGGTGCTGATCCTGCTGGTGATCTTCGGCATCTACAGCGGCTGGATCAGGCCGCATGGGGTGTGAGTTGAAGGTGGGGTTGGCAACGACGTGATGGGGAATAGCTGGAGCGCAGGCCGCATGACATCAGCGCCAACCAATCCCCCATCCCGGACACCCAATCCCTGCCCTCAAAGCACGTAAACGAACAGGAACAGCATCAGCCACACCACGTCGACAAAGTGCCAGTACCACGCAGCCGCTTCAAAGCCGAAGTGGTTGTCGCGGGTGAAATGGCCCTTGGCCGAACGCAGCCACATCACGATCAACATGATGGTGCCCAGCGCCACATGGGCACCGTGGAAGCCGGTGAGCATGAAGAAGGTCGAGCCATAGATGCCCGAGCCCAGGGTCAGGTTCAACTCCTTGTAGGCGTGGATGTACTCCTCGGCCTGGAATGCAAGAAACACGCAGCCCAGCACCACCGTCGCTCCCAGCCAGATCAGCAGCTGCTTGCGGTTGCCGGCCTTGAGCGCGTGGTGGGCGATGGTCAGGGTCACGCCGGAACTCAGCAGGATCAACGTATTGATCAGCGGCAGGCCCCACGCCGGAATGGTCTGGAACGCACCACCGATGTCGGCCGGGCCGTTGGTCGGCCACGCAGCTGAAAAGCCATCCCACAGATGCTCATTGGTCAGCACGCCGTGGCCTTCACCGCCCAGCCACGGCAGGCCCAGGTTGCGGGTGTAGAACAGCGCACCGAAGAACGCGCCGAAGAACATCACCTCGGAGAAGATGAACCACACCATCCCCATCCGGAACGAGCCGTCCACCTGGCGGTTGTAGCTGCCGGCCTCCGATTCGCGGATGACATCGCCGAACCAGAGAAACAGGGTGAATACCAGCATCGCCAGCCCGGCGAAGAAGGTCCACCGCCCCCAGCTGGCATCGTTGAGCCAACTGGCCACTCCCACCATCAGCACCAGCATGGCGATCGAGCCGACGAAAGGCCACTTGCTGTGGCTCGGCACGAAATAGACGTTGGCATCAGGTGTGTTGTGGGCCATGTCGTTTGCTTCCAGGTCCGTGATCAGGGAGCTGCATGCGCTGCGCCCTCGGCCGAAGCCGGGGCCAGCTGCTCAGTCAGCGCATCATTCTTGTAGAACGTGTAGGACAAGGTGATGGTCTTCACGTCGGCCGGCAGATCCGGATCGACGATGAAGCGCACCGGCATCTCACGCTGCTCACCGGCCTGCAGCGTCTGGGCGGTGAAGCAGAAGCATTCGGTCTTGTTGAAGAAGCCCGAAGCACGCGCCGGCGCCACCGACGGCACCGCGCTTCCCACCATCGCCCGCTCGCTCTGGTTGCGCGCAAAGTACATCGCTTCGTTCAACTCGCCCGGCACCACGTCCATCGTCAGCTGTTCCGGATGGAACGCCCACGGCAACTTGGAATTGACGCCGCCGTCGAACTCGACGCGCACCGTTCGCTTGACCGTGGCCGGCCCCACCTGCGCTGCGGTAGATTGACTGGCGCCGCGCTCAAGCCGCACGCCAAACACTTTCTCGCAGGCGATGCGGTACAGCGGCACCAGCGAGAAGGTCAGCACGAACACCCCCAGCGCCACGCCGATCAGCCGGACCATACCGGCATTGCGCGCAGGCTTGGGCGCTGGCGTGGTCAATGCGCCAGCACTCCGGAGAGGATGAAGCCCACGTACACCGCCACCGCGATCAACCCCACGACCAGCGCGGTGCGCCGCGAGCGACGGCGGCGCAGTGCCAGTTCCTCAGCTTGCCATTGGCTGTCACTCATCTGTTTCGACTCCTCAGTGTGTGACGTCGTCATGGGCCAGATCACCCGGCTTGATCACCGGCGGCACCGTGAAGGTATGTGCCGGTGCCGGTGACGGTACCGTCCACTCCAGGCCCCTGGCGTTCTCCCAGGCGCGTGCTTCGGCACGCTTGCCGTTGCGCAGCGAGGACAACAGGATCGCCGCCATCATGAACGGGGTGACGAACATGCCGAACGCGCCGATCGAGCTGATCAGGTTCCAGTCGGCGAACACCGGGTTGTAATCGGGAATGCGGCGCGGCATGCCGGCCAGGCCAAGGAAGTGCTGCGGGAAGAACAGCAGGTTGACGAACACCATCGTCCACCAGAAATGCACCTTGCCCCAGAACTCGTTGTACATGCGGCCAGTCCACTTCGGCCACCAGTAGTACACCGCCGCGATCAGCGCCAGCACCGCACCGGTGACCAGCACGTAATGGAAGTGCGCCACCACGAAGTAGGTGTCGTGGTACTGGAAGTCGGCCGGCACGATGGCCAGCATCAGGCCGGAGAAACCACCGATGGTGAACAGGATCACGAAGGCGATCGAGAACAGCATCGGCGTTTCGAATGTCAGCGAGCCTTCCCACATCGTGCTGACCCAGTTGAACACCTTCACGCCGGTCGGGATCGAGATCAGCATCGTGGCGAACATGAAGTAGATCTCGCCGCCCAGCGGCATGCCCACCGTGAACATGTGGTGCGCCCACACGATGAACGACAGGAACGCGATCGCCGCGGTGGCGTACACCATCGCCTGGTAACCGAACAGCGGCTTGCGGCTGAAGGTGGGAAGGATCTCGCTGACCACGCCGAACGCCGGCAGGATCATGATGTAGACCTCCGGGTGACCGAAGAACCAGAAGATGTGCTGGTACATCACCGGGTCACCGCCGCCGGCGGCGTTGAAGAAGCTGGTGCCGAAGAACTTGTCGGTCAGCAGCATGGTCACCGCACCGGCCAGCACCGGCATCACCGCGATCAGCAGGAACGCGGTGATCAGCCAGGTCCAGCAGAAGATCGGCATCTTCAGCAGGTCAATGCCCGGCGCGCGCATGTTGAGCACGGTGGCGATGATGTTGATCGCACCCATGATCGAACTGATGCCGGCCACGTGGATGGCGAACACGCTGAAGGCGACGTTGTAGCCACCCTGCAACGACAGCGGCGGGTACAGCGTCCAGCCGCCGGCCGGCGCACCGCCGGGCAGGAACAGCGTCACCAGCAGCAGGCTGAAGGCCACCGGCAGCAACCAGAACGACCAGTTGTTCATGCGCGGCAGCGCCATGTCCGGCGCGCCCACCTGCAACGGGATCATCCAGTTGGCCAGGCCGACAAAGGCCGGCATCACGCCACCGAAGATCATCACCAGTGCGTGCACGGTGGTCATCTGGTTGAAGAATTCCGGCTTCATGTGTTGCAGGCCGGGCTCCATCAGCTCCCAGCGGATCAGCACCGACATGAACGCGCCGATGATGAACATCACGAAGCTGAAAAGCAGGTACAGCGTGCCGATGTCCTTGTGGTTCGTGGAGAAGAACCAGCGCTCGAAGAAGCTTTGATGGTGACCGTGGTGCTCGGAGTGATCCACTGCGGAATTCGCCATTGCAACTACACCTCGTTATCCAGTTTCCAGGCATCGCGCCGGCCTGCGCCGGCACGCAGTGGGATCAGGCGCCGGTGCTGGCCTGCGCGGCAGGCACGGCTTCCGGTTGCGGGGCTTGTTCAGCAGCCGGAGCCGGTTCGGCAACCGCCTCGGGTGCAGCGGCCGGCGCGGGTTTGCGCGAGGCCAGCCAGGTCTTGAAGTCTTCCTTGGACACGGCCTTGACCACGATCGGCATGAAGCCATGGTCCTTGCCGCACAGCTCGGCGCACTGGCCGCGGTAGACACCGACTTCCTCGATATTGGTCCAGCGCTCGTTGATGAAGCCCGGTACCGCGTCCTGCTTCCAGCCCAGCGCCGGCACCCACCATGCGTGGATCACGTCATCGGAGGTGATGACGAAACGCACCTTGGTATCGACCGGCAGCACCAGCGGGTTGTCCACATCCAGCAGGTAGTTCGGATCGGTGGCCATGGTCGGCACCGCGCCGCTCTGGCGGACCTCGTCGGACTTGCGGTCCAGGCGGCTGGTGAAAGCGACGTTCTCGCCCAGGTACTCGTACTTCCACATCCACTGGTAGCCGGTGACCTTCACGGTCATTTCCGACTCGCGCGTGTCGTACATGGCGATCAGCTTGGCCGTGGCCGGCCAGGCCATCACCACCAGGATGATGATCGGAATCACGGTCCAGACGATTTCCGCCTTGGTGTTGTGGCTGAACTGCTTGGCCACCGCGCCCTTGGACCTGCGGAACTTGAACATCGCGTAGAACATCGCGCCAAACACCAGCACGCCGATCACCACGCAGACCCACAGCGCCACCATGTGCGCTTCCCACGCCATGCGCGCGGTATGGGTGACGCCCTTGCCCATGTTGAGCTGCCACGGCGCTGGATCGGCTGACTGCGCCCATGCCATTGGCGCCGACAGCGCCATGGCTGCCAGCATGAAACCGTATTGCAACTTCCCGCCCCACCCGCTGCTTTGCTTCATTGCCTAGACCCTTACCGTCGTCGGTTGCAGCCATTGCTGGCTGCGAGCAAGCCTTCAAGTGCCGCCGCAAGTTCCCGACGTTCGGCAGGTGCGAGGAAACTCCCCACTTCCACCTGCTTGCCGCTGGAAACCAGCAGGACCCGTTCCTCCACGGTCACCAGGCGCACCCAGTAGGGATGTGCCCGGAACACCGGTGAACTCCCGGCTGCGGGAATCACTTCCACGCAGTCCGGTCCTACCCGGATCTCTTCCCGGCGCTCGCCGCTGCGCCAGACCGCACGCAACGCCACGCCCACCAGAAAGCAATGCAAGAACGCGAAGACCGGAGCAAAGACGTTTCCGGACAACCAACCCAGGCCGGCCGTGAACGCCATCAATCCTGCCAACGCGGCGAACAACAGGACGAACTGCCGGGCCGTAAGCGCCCGTGGGGGATGCAGCATCAGCTGCGCATGTGAGCCATCGGGAACTGACCGAAGCATCTGGATCATGTCGCAACCGCGTCCGTACCGCGGAAAACGACTCGATGGTATCCGTGCCCAACCACACCGGCAAGCTTCCATTCATCGATGTGCAAGATGTTGCGGCGCACACAAGAATCGCTCCGTTCCCACACAACATCGGCAGATTAATTGCCGAAATCGGCACACTTCTATCGACAACCGTTTTTTTTTAAAAATCGCCTCGTATCGCAGGCTTTCAGACTGAAAAAAGGTGTCTCCGGGGGACTGGGAAAAATGTCGCCGAGGATTAAAATGGCCGAATCCGCAACCGTGGCCCCAGGCATGAACGCATCATCATCCAACGCTGTCGCATCACCACCGGAAGCCCTGCTTTCGCCCGAACTGCCGCCGGCTCCGCCCGCGCTGCGCCAGGCCATCACCGATGGCTGGCTGAAGGACGAAACCACCCACGTCCGTGAACTGCTGGAGCAGGCCCGCCTGCCCGCCGCCGAGCAGGCGCAGGTACAGGCCACCGCCGCCGACCTGGTGCGCCGCGTGCGTGCACGCGCCAAGAACCAGGGTGCGATCGAAGCCTTCATGCGCCAGTACGACCTGGGCAGCGAGGAAGGTGTGCTGCTGATGTGCGTGGCCGAAGCGCTGCTGCGCATTCCGGACCAGGAGACGGCCGACAAGCTGATCCGCGACAAGCTCGGCGAAGCGGACTGGAAGCGTCACATGGGCCAGTCCGACTCGGTGCTGGTCAACGCCTCCACCTGGGGCCTGATGCTGACCGGCCACCTGGTCGATCTGGCCGACGCTACCAAGCGTGACGTGCATGGCGCGTTCAAGCGTCTGATCGGTCGCGTCGGCGAGCCGGTGATCCGCCTGGCCGTGCGCCAGGCCATGAAGATCATGGGCCACCAGTTCGTCATGGGCCGCACCATCGACGAAGCGCTGGCGCGTTCGCACAAGGGCGACAACAGCAACTACCGCTATTCCTTCGACATGCTCGGCGAAGGCGCGCTGACCATGAAAGATGCGCTGCGCTATCTGGAAGACTACCGCCGCGCCATCCGCGCCATCGGCGGCGACAACATCGCCCGTGGCGGCAAGGCCGACGGCGATGTGACCGCTTCGCACGGCATCTCGATCAAGCTCTCGGCGCTGTACCCGCGCTATGAGCACGCCAAGCGCGAGCGCGTGCTCAAGGACCTGGTCCCCGGCGTGCTGGAACTGGCCCAGCTGGCCAAGTCCTACGGCATCGGCTGCACCGTCGACGCCGAGGAAACCGACCGCCTGGAACTGTCGCTGGACATCATCGAGCGCGTGGTCAGCGATCCCTCGCTCAAGGGCTGGGAAGGCTTCGGCATCGTCGTGCAGGCGTACCAGAAGCGCACCCCGTACACGATCGACTATCTGGCCGACCTGGCCCGTCGCATCGGCCACAAGCTGCAGGTACGTCTGGTCAAGGGCGCCTACTGGGACGCGGAGATCAAGCGCGCCCAGATCGAAGGCCTGGCCGGCTACCCGGTGTTCACCCGCAAGCAGAACACCGACGTGTCCTACATCGCCTGCGCCAAGCGTCTGTTCGGCCACAGCGACACGCTGTACCCGATGTTCGCCACCCACAACGCGGCCACCATCGCCGCGATCAAGCAGATCGCGCAGGGCCGCACCTACGAGCACCAGAAGCTGCACGGCATGGGCGATGACCTGTACGCCGAGGTGATCCCGGCCGACCGCCTCAACGTGCCCTGCCGCGTCTACGCGCCGGTCGGCTCGCACGAAGACCTGCTGCCGTACCTGGTGCGTCGCCTGCTCGAGAACGGCGCCAACTCCAGCTTCGTCAACCGCATCACCGACGAGGACGTGTCCATCGACGACCTGATCCGCGATCCGGTCGAAGCGGTGTCCTCGTTCGCCTCCATCCCGCATCCCAAGATCCCGCTGCCGGTTGACCTGCTGCGCAGCCAGAACCACGACAGGAACAACTCCATGGGCATCAACCTCGCCAACGACAACGACCTGCGTGCCCTCGCCGAGCAGCTCAACGCCGCCATCAAGCCCTGGCAGGCCACCCCGCTGGTACCGGGCGCCAACACCAGCGGCGCCGCCAAGCCGGTCACCAACCCGGCCGACACGCGCGAAGTGGTCGGCCACTGGCAGGCCGCCGACGCCGCCACCGTGCAGCTGGCCCTGGCCAACGCAGCGGCCGCACAGCCGGCCTGGAACCGCACCCCGGCCGCCAGCCGCGCCAGCATCCTCGAACACGCTGCCGACCAGCTGGAAGCGCGTATCGCCGAATTCATGGCGCTGTGCGTGAAGGAAGCTGGCAAGAGCCTGCCCGACAGCGTCGCCGAAGTGCGCGAAGCGGTGGACTTCCTGCGTTACTACGCCAAACAGGCACGCGAGCAGTTCGGCCATGCCGAGAAGCTGCCGAGCCCGACCGGTGAATCCAACGAACTGCAGCTGCATGGCCGCGGCGTGTTCGTCTGCATCAGCCCGTGGAACTTCCCGCTGGCGATCTTCCTGGGCCAGGTCAGCGCCGCGCTGGCCGCCGGCAACAGCGTCATCGCCAAGCCGGCCGAGCAGACCAACCTGATCGGCTACTACGCCGTACAGCTGCTGCTCGACGCCGGCGTGCCGGAAGGCGTGCTGCAGTTCCTGCCGGGTTCCGGCTCGGTGGTTGGCGCCGCCCTCACCGCCGACCCGCGCGTAGCCGGCGTGGCCTTCACCGGCTCCACCGAGACCGCCCGCACCATCAACCGCACCATGGCCGCGCGTGATGCCGCCATCGGCGTGCTGATCGCCGAGACCGGCGGCCAGAACGCCTTCATCGCCGACTCCTCGGCGCTGCCGGAGCAGCTGGTCAAGGACGCGATCGGCTCGGCCTTCACCTCGGCCGGCCAGCGTTGCTCGGCCGCACGCGTGCTGTTCGTGCAGGACGACATCGCCGACAAGGTAATGAGCATGCTGTCCGGCGCGATGGCCGAACTGAAGATCGGCAACCCGGGCGAGCTGTCCACCGACGTCGGCCCGGTGATCGACGCCGATGCGTTGCAGATCCTCACCGACCACGCCGCACGCATGGACAGCGAGGCCCGCCTGATCGCCGCTGCGGCACTGTCCGACGAAGCCGCGCACGGCACCTTCTTCGCCCCGCGCGCGTATGAGCTGAAGGACCTGGGCCAGCTGCACAAGGAGATCTTCGGGCCGGTGCTGCACGTGATCCGCTGGAAGGCCGATCAGCTCGATGCGGTGATCGACCAGATCAACGCCACCGGCTACGGCCTGACCCTGGGCGTGCATTCGCGTATCGACGAGACGGTTGACCGCATCTCCTCGCGCGTCAACGTCGGCAACGTGTACGTCAACCGCAACCAGATCGGTGCGGTGGTCGGCGTGCAGCCGTTCGGTGGCCAGGGCCTGTCCGGCACCGGCCCCAAAGCCGGCGGCCCGCACTACCTGCTGCGCTTCGCCACCGAGAAGACGGTGACGGTGAACACCACCGCCGCCGGCGGCAACGCCTCGCTGCTGACCCTGGGCGACTGATCCGGCGGTATTGATGCAGCAACAAAAAGCCCCGCTTTCGCGGGGCTTTTTGTTGGCGGGTGCTGGGTGCTGGGTGCGTGATGCGTGGCAGCAATGACCACAAGGCAATTACGCATCGGCTGTGGTTGGGCTGTAGCTTTGGCTTTGGCTTTAGCTGTGGCTTTGGCTTTGGCCCTCCTCCTCTCCCCTTGCGGGATAGGATGCCGAAGGCAGGAGAGGGGTAGCGACGAAGTCGCGCTTCTGCTCCCACACTCAAACCAAACAAAGCCAAATGTCAGTGATACCGAACCACGCTCGGCACGACGGCACGAACCTGCCCGGCAACACCCCAGCACAGCCCGGCTGCGCCCTGCAGCAGCCGCGTTGCTTTGCACGAGACCAAACAAAAAGCCCCGCTTTCGCGGGGCTTTTTGCTTGAAGCTTCTACAAGTCAGATCAGAACTTGTAGTTGATCGAAGCAGCGAGGATGTCGCCGCCCACATCGTACGAACCCTTCAGCGTGCTGCTGGTGGCCGAGGTGATGTTGATCGACGGCTCGTTGGTGAACAGGTGCGTGTAACCGAAGTTGAACTCGGTCTTCTCCGACGGGGTCCAGCCCAGGCCCAGCGAAACCCACTTGCGGGTCACGTCCGGCACGCGCACGTCACGGTGCTCGTTGGTGGTCGGGCTCTGGTCGTAAGCCACACCGCCGCGCAGGGTGATGGTGTCCGACAGCTTGTAGTCGGCACCCAGCGAAGCAAACGTGGTGTCCTTGTAACCGAACTCCAGCACGTTGTTCGGCTGGTTCGAAGCGAAGTCCACGGTCACTTCGTTGAAGGCAGGTGCCCACGCCGTGCGCGACACATCGCCCATCACGGTCCAACGATCATTGATGCGGTGGGTCACGCTCAGGGTGGCCGAAGCCGGCAGGGTCACGGTGGCCTTGCCGCTGGTGTTGACGAAGATGCCACGGGCATCGGTCCGCAGCGCAGCTGCAGCCAGCGCCGGCACGTCGAACTTGGCGTCGCCGCCGGTGATCTTGTGCTCGACCTTGGAGCGGTAGCTCAGCGCGATGTTGGTGTCTTCGCTCGGGCTGAAGGTACCGCCGATCACGTAACCCACGGCGTTGTTGTCGCCTTCCATCGAGGCAAAGCCGTCGGCGCTGCCCGGGGTCAGGCCCACGGCGGCGCTGGCGCCATTGCTGCCGGCATAGGCAATCGTGCCGAAGTCAACGGCGTTGGTCAGCTCGATGGTCAGGTGCTCGACGAACACGCTGGCGCCGAAGGACACGTACGGGTTGACGTCGTAAGAGAACGCAGCGCCCAGGTCGATCGCCTTCAGGTCGGTCTTCACGCCGTGGTAGCGGCCCACCCAGTTGCGGTCGTATTCGGTGGTGAAGCCGAACGGCACGCTCAGCGACATGCCGAAATGCATGTTGTCGTTTTCACCGAACGGCACGTGGAAGTAAGCGGCCGGAACCGGGGCGATCATGCCGGCGTCACCGCCGTTGCCGCCGCTGATCGGCATGCCGGTACCTGCGCCGGTCGGGCCAACGTAACGGCCACCGTCACTCTTGAAATCTGCCGAGAAGCTGATGGCGCTCAGGTCGGCCTGGAACTGACGACCATCAAGCAGACGCATCGAAGCAGGGTTGGTGGCGACCACCGAGGCGTCGCCCCAGGCACTGGTCGAACCGGCGAACGCGCGGCCCAGGCCCTTGGCACTGTTTTCTTTCAGCTGGAATGCGGCACCGTGTGCCTGGCCGAAAGCCAGGGCGCCGGCGATGCCGACCGTAAGAGCGGTGAGGCGTGCGATGTTGGAAGCGGTCATTGTCGAAACTCTCTCCGTAAGACGGTAAACAATCGTTTTTGCGCCTGCACCGCCAGACAAGAAATCCTGTCCGTTGGTGCGCCGGAGTCCCCTCCCGACATACGACGCCGTATGCAGTATTACCCAGCAGGCTTAACTAAACAATAACGGTGCCCGTAAATTTCGCGCCCCTGCCCGGCCGGCGCCGGGTTAGGCTTCCGGGCAATGTTCGTTTCCATCCCCTCACGCAAGAAGCCGGGCCTGCGCTGGGCCGTGCCGCTGCTGTTCACGGCCATCTGGCTGGCCTTCCTGTGGTCAATCTCACGCCCCGATGAGGCGCGTCGATCGCTATGGATGGACTGGGGCGCGCTGGCCACCGGCCTGGGCAACCATGAAGACTGGTGGGCGGCGCTGCGCGACGGCAGCGCGCTGCGCCTGTTCACCGCGCTGTTCCTGCATGCCGACTGGCTGCATCTGCTTGGCAACCTGGTGTTCCTGCTGATCTTCGGCTTGCCGGCCGAACGCCAGCTCGGGCCGTGGCGGCTGCTGTTGTTGTTCCTGCTAGGCGGTGCCACTGCCAATCTGGCGGCGTTGTATGTGATGGGCTCGCCCGACCGCATCATCATCGGCGCCAGCGGCGCGGTGTCGGCGCTGATGGGCGCGTACCTGGCACTGTTTCCCGGCGCGCGTCTGGGCGTGGTGCTGCCGTTGGGTCTGTTTCTGGAGTTCGTACGGGCGCCAGCATTCCTGCTGATCGGTGTCTGGGCGGCCTTGCAGGTGGTGTTCGCCTACATCGGCCCCAGCTTCGGCATGGTGGCGTGGTCGGCGCATGTGGCCGGTTTCGCATTCGGCATCGTCTACGGCCTGTATGTGCGTGCCGCCATCGCACGGCGGCTACGCAAGCGCCACGGCTTCTGACAGGTGGTTTCGAGCCGGCTTGAGCGCCAGCTCCTATAATCCGGCGATGAGCAGCAAGCCGCTATACAAAGTCACGTTCCTCAATCACGGCAAGGTTTACGAGCTGTATGCGCGCCATGTTGGCAGCAGCCATCTGTGGGGCTTCAACGAAGTGGCCGAGCTGGTGTTCGATGTCCACGACGGGCTGGTGGTGGACCCCACCGAAGAACGCCTGCGCGAGGAGTTCGGCAACACCAAGGTGTTGCACCTGCCGATGCAGAGTGTCGTGCGCATCGAGGAAGTGGAAAAGAAGGGCCAGTCGGCCATCCGCGATGCCGGGACCGGCGAAAAGGTAATCACGCCGTTTCCGTTGCCCGGCAAGCCGCGCTGAGCTGCAATGCAACGGCCCCGCTCTTGCGGGGCCGTTTTCACATCATTTGCCGTCGCTTTCGCTGACCGGCTTTTTGTCTTCCGCCTTGACTGGCGCTTCCACCGCATCCTTGTCTGTCGGCGCCGGTTTGATTTCCGCTGCGGAAGCCGGCGTCGGCGTTGCTGGCTTCACTGCGGCAGCCGTTGCCGATGCCGGCTTGGCAGCAGCAACCGGCGCGGGCTTGGCGGCGGCGAGCGAACCAGGGTGCTTGAGTTCGCGCAACGCTGACTGGATCGGCGCATCGCCGGTCAACACGACGCCTGCCTTGCTCCCGGTGGTTTCATCATCCCCGCGCAGGTGGCCCGGCAGGCTGGCTTCGCTGTAATCGGCCAGGCTGGGCGGCAGATCCTTCAACGCTGCATCCGGTTCTGCGGTCAGTTCGACATCGGGCACGATGCCGGTGGCCTGGATCGAACGACCACTGGGCGTGTAATAACGCGCGGTAGTGAGCTTGACCGAATCACCGTTGTCCAGCGGCAGCACGGTCTGCACCGAGCCTTTGCCGAAGGTGCGGCTGCCGATCACGCGCGCACGCTGGTTGTCACGCAGCGCGCCGGCCAGGACTTCCGATGCACTGGCCGAACCGGCATCCACCAGCACCACGACCGGCGTACCTTTGAGCAGATCGCCCGGGGTGGCATCGAACTTGGCATCACTGATGGAAATCCGCCCACGCGTGCTGACGATGCCCCCCTTCTCCAGCAGGTCATCGGCAACCTGCACCGCAGCGGTGAGCAGGCCGCCCGGATTGCTGCGCAGGTCTAGCACCAGGCCCTTGAGCTTGCCACCGGACTGGGCCTGCAACTGGGCGATGTTCTTCTGGAAATCGGCGCCGGTATCAGCCTGGAAGGTGCTGATGCGCACGTAGCCATAGCCGGGCTCGAGCATTCTGCTGCGCACACTGGTGACGCGGATGGTTTCGCGGGTGACACTCACGTCGAACGGTTTTGCATCACCGCGCTCGATGGTCAGCACCACGGTGCTGCCGGCCGGGCCACGCAGCGGTTCCATGGCTTCGATGGCGCTGATCGGCTTGCCGTCGATGGCCACGATCAGGTCACCGGCGCGCAGGCCCGCACGGGCTGCCGGTGTGTCGTCGATCGGGGATACCACCTTGAGCGTGTTGTCCTGCTGCTGCAGCAGTTCCACGCCAATGCCTTCGTAGGCACCGGTGGCCTGCTCATCAAAGGCCTGCGCGTCTTCCTTGTCGAAATAGGTGCTGTGCGGATCCAGTTCCAGCAGCAAGCCGCGCACCGCAGACTGCATCAGCTTCTTGTCGTCCACCGGCTCGACATAGGCCGCGCGGACCGCATTGTAGACCGCGACAAAACGACGGATTTCATCCAGCGGGACGCGTGAGGTCACCGATTCCTTGGCATCAGGGTCGTCTGCCCGGGACACCTTGTCCGGGGCGCTCTGCGCCAGCGTCACCACAGGTGACAGGGCCAACAGCAGGGCAGCAGCAAGACGGGCTACACGCATGAATCACTCCATGGGGAAACGGTTGCGCCGGAAGCGCGCTCGTTTCGATTATGCGTCAAGCCTGGCTAAATTCGCGTTGAAGCCGCCGTCACAGCGGGGCCGTGGTCAGTGCGCGCTCACTGTCGCTGCAACCAGGATGAAGGGTCCACCGGCTGGCCGTTACGACGCAGTTCAAAGTACAGCGCGCTCACGCCCTGCCCTCCCGAATTGCCGACCTTGGCCACGGCATCGCCGCGACGTACACGCGCACCGGCATCACGCAGCAAGGTGTCGTTGTGGGCATACAGGCTCATGTAGCCATTGCCGTGATCAACGATCAGGATCATCCCGTAACCGGTCATCCAATCGGAAAACACCACCGTGCCGTCAGCCACGGCGGTCACGGTGCTGCCAGCGGCCGCACCGATCAGCACGCCACTGCTGCTGCGCCCATCCGGCAGGCGGCCGCCGTAGCGGGCCAGCAGGTTGCCCGACAACGGCCAGCTCAAACCGCCGACTCGCGGTGCCGGGGCATTGGCAACCACCCTCGGCGGCGTCTTTCCGGCCGAACCGCTGCTGCGACCGGCGCTTCCGGTACTGGCGGGCGGCCGGCTCTGGGCGGCTGCGGCACGACGCGCTGCGGCGCGGCGTTCGGCCTCGGCCCTGGCTGCCGCCGCACGCAGATTGGCCAACAACCGTTCCAGCGAGCGGGTGTCCTGGCCCAAGGCCTTCTCCCTCTCGCTGCGGTCCTGGTAACGCTGCTCCAGATCAGACAACACCGTCGCCCGCTGGCGGCGGTCCTGCGCCAGCGTGGCCGCCTGCTGCCGCTGCTGTTCACGCGCCAGTTCCAGCTCCTTGCTGCGGGCCACGATCTGCTGCTCGGTGCTGGAGAGTGACTGCAGGTCGGTGGTCAGTGCGGTGATGGCACTGGCGCGTTCACGTTGCAGATAGCGGTGGTAGGCCAGTTGCCGGTTGGCATCGGCCACCCGGTCCTGCGACAGCAGCAGTTTCAACGGGGCGCTGTTGCCCAATTGATACGCCCCCCGCAGCAGCCCGGCCAGTTGCCGACGCTGCTGGGCCAAGCCACTTTCCAGCGCAGCCTTGCGCTGCTGCAGTTCGAGCAGTGCCTGCTGTTCGCGGCGCACCGCCGCTTCGGTCTCGGCTACCGCACGTCCGCTGCGGGCGACCTGCTGGTCAGCCTCGCGCAGACGCTGGGTGGCCTCTCCACGCTGGCCTTCCAACTGGCGCCGTTCCTGGTTGACCGCCTTCAGCTCACCACGCAGCTGCTGCAGCTTCTTTTCGGCTTCCCGGGAATTGTTCTGGGCCAGCGCCGGCCCGGCCAGCAAGGCCAATGCCAGCAAGCCGGCAACGCACCACCTCGGCAAGGCCGGGGGCCGGTCGAAACAGGCGCGGTGCGGGGTCTGGCGCAATGGCGTTCCAGTGACTTAAGGCAGGTGCGGATTGTAACCAAGCATGATGCCATCAGGCCTTGTCCACCCGATGCCCATCACGGAGACCATCATGAAACGTATTCTCCTGCTGCTGGTAATGGCTGCCGCCACCCCGTACGCCATGGCCAGCGACGACATCAGCAAGGTCAACGGCAGCATTCATACCAATGCCGGCACCTCCTACCGTGATCTGGACACCGTGAACGGCAGCGTTCACCTCTCCAACGGGGTTCAGGCCCGCAATGTGGAAACCGTCAACGGCGGGGTGCACGCCGAAGACAATGTTTCCGCGCGCAGCATCGAGACCGTCAATGGCGCGATCCGCGCCGGCCGCAACCTGGAGCTCTCCGGCGGTTTGGAAACGGTCAATGGCAGCATTTTTGTCGACCGTGGCAGCCATATCAGTGGTGACGTGGAAACCGTCAACGGCGGCATCGGCCTGGTCGCCACGCAGCTCGATGGCGGCATCGAAACCGTGAACGGTGACATCACCGTTGGCGTCGATTCGGTGGTCAAGGGCGGCATCAAGGTCAATCGCCCATCGTTCAGCATCTCGTTCAAGGCACCACGCAAACCGCGCATCATCATCGGCCCCAACGCCGTGGTGGAAGGTGCGTTGGTGTTCGAGCGCGAAGTCAGCCTGCACGTCCACGACAGCGCCCGCATCGGCCCGGTCAGTGGCGCCACCATCCAGCGGTTCAGCTCTGAAACTGCGCCGACGAACTGAGCATCCAGCGCGCTTCCCGCCTAGAATCGGGGTTCGATTGCAAACCGGAGTTTCCATGCCTCGCAAACTGTTGTTGTGTCTTGCCGCGAGTGCGGCGCTGGTCGCCTGCAAGGGCGAGGAGCCCGCAACCGGCGCTCCCGCGACGGCACCTGCCCCCGCACCGGCCCATGCGTTCGCCAGCGCGATCAACGCCGCCGATTTCGGCGAACTGGTGAAGAACCTGGCCTCCGATGAGTTCGAAGGCCGCGCACCGGGCAGCAAGGGTGAAGAGCTCACCGTCAACTACATCCGCGACCAGATGCAGCGCATCGGCCTGCAGCCAGGCAACGGCGACAGCTGGTTCCAGGAAGTGCCGATGACCGAAACCACGGCCGACCCGAACACCGTGCTGAAAATCCAGCGCGGCCAGGCGAGCCAGGAACTGAAGTTCGGCACCGACATGGTCATCGGCACCCGCAGCGGTCAGCCGGAGATCAAGATCGACGCCAGCGAACTGGTGTTCGTCGGTTACGGTGTCGACGCGCCCGAACAGAACTGGAACGACTACGCTGGCCAGGACTGGAAGGGCAAGACGGTCGTCATGTTCGTCAACGACCCGGGCTTCCACGTCGAGGACGCCAAGTTGTTCGATGGCAAGCGCATGACCTACTACGGGCGCTGGACCTACAAGTTCGAGGAAGCCGCACGCAAGGGCGCCGCCGCCGCCCTGATCGTCCACGACACCGCAGGCGCCTCCTACGGTTGGGACGTGGTGAAGAATTCTTGGGGCGGCGCACAGTACGACTTGCCAGCTTCAGAAGACAAGGAACCGCGTCTGCAGGCCCAGGGCTGGCTCAATGCCGAAGCCGCACGCAAGTTGTTCGCCGATGCCGGGCTGGACCTGGACAAGGCTTACCGTGATGCCAACAAGCCTGGTTTCAAGCCGGTGCCGCTGCAGGCCAGCCTTTCACTCGACCTGAAGAGCACCATCGCCGAGAAGAAGTCGCGCAACGTGGTCGGCGTATTGCCGGGCAGCACCCGCGCCGATGAGGCCGTGCTGTACATGGCTCATTGGGACCACCTGGGCAAGCACGAGGGCGAGGAAGGCGACAACATCTACAACGGCGCCGTCGACAACGCCACCGGCGTGGCCGGCATCCTCGAAGTGGCCGACGCGCTGGCGCATCAGGAACAGCCGGTTGAACGTTCGGTGGTGTTCCTTGCTGTCACGCTGGAAGAGTCCGGCCTGCTCGGTTCGCAGTACTACGTGAACCATCCCAGCTTCCCGCTGGACAAGATTGCCGGCGTCATCAACATCGATGCGATGTCGGTCAATGGCCGCGCCCGCGACATGACGGTCACCGGTTTTGGCAGCTCCGAGCTGGAGGACATCCTCAAGCCGCTGGCCGCCAAGCAGAACCGCACCCTGCACGCTGAGACCTCGGTGCAGAGCGGCTTCTACTTCCGCTCCGATCATTTCAACTTCGCCAAGGCAGGTGTTCCGGCGCTGTATGCCGATGGCGGCGAAGACCTGATCGAAGGCGGCAAAGAGGCCGGCAAGCGCGCCGCCGAAGCCTACGGCAAGGATCGTTACCACGGCCCGAAGGACGAGTACGACGCGGCCACCTGGAAGCTGGACGGCACCGTCGAGGATCTCGAACTGCTTTACGGCGTCGGCAAGCAACTGGCCGGCGGCGATGCCTGGCCGAACTGGTATGAGGGCAACCCCTTCAAGGCCAACCGCGACGCAATGATGAAGAACAAGGCCAACAACGCTCCGGCGAAGTAAGCCGCTTCAATGTTTGAGAAACGGCGCCTGCGGGCGCCGTTTTTTTGCCCGCGTTTCGGCGCAATGATCCGTCCAATTTGTTGATGCCCGGAGTTGCAGGATGTGATTCGTAGAACGCGTTCCATGCGTAGGTCCCGCCTCGATCAATATGGTCTTTGCCAACAGGCACACGCTAATAAAGACGCAACACTCCAGGTTGCCCCCATCGAAGCCGCTTTTGCGTAAGTACAACGCGTACTCGAACGCGCCATCAACGCTCCCCTCGCAGAGCCTGCTATCGAGCGCGCATGCACCGATCGGCGATCACCACGCCCGCCGCGAGCTCTATCGCAGTCCTGCGCCTGGCTACAACA
>NZ_JAJOYR010000015.1 GCF_021202945.1 Stenotrophomonas sp. SY1
CGTCCCACGTGATGCCGTCGGCCCAGCGGCCGTTGCCCAGCATGCGCAGGCGATTGATCGACAGGCGCGTCGGTGCGTTGTCCGTCACGTACTGCTGCACCAGAAAGCTGCGGCTACGCCAGACACGCTCGGGCGGGGCCTTGAGCGCGATCGCGCTTGGTGGCCACAGATGCGTGGGGATCTCGACGAGCTGCTCCGGCAGGGCACGATGTTGCGCCGTCAGGGCTCGCCGCTCCGTCCTATTGAGGCGACGATCAGCCACGGGTCACCTCCCGATCGTTCGCAGCCTCCTGACGTTTGGCCAGCTCGACCGGTTCGAGCAGCTCCTGGCGGGCGACGTTCACTTCACGCGGTGCCGTGATGCCAATGCGGACCTGGTTGCCTTTGATGCCCAGGACGGTGACGACGACGTTGTCGCCGATGTACAGGGTTTCGCTTTCACGACGGGTGAGGACGAGCATGTGGATCTCCTGTTTCCTTGGAGCCCGGCCGCACGCTGC
>NZ_JAJOYR010000016.1 GCF_021202945.1 Stenotrophomonas sp. SY1
CGGCATCCCGATCGTCGAGGGCCCCGCGTACTCGAAGCACCGCCCGTTCGACTTCACCCCGCTACCCACCACGTCATCCCTTCTTCCGTAGGAGCGCCTGCCTGTGTTCAACCGTCGTCCCCGCCTGCTGCTCGGTGTTGCTCTGGCTCTCGGCTCCCGACTCGCCGGCAGCCAGGTCAAGCGTGAACCACAACCCCAACCGAAACCTGAAACCCAGAAGGCGCACAAGCCCAGCCGCCAGCAGCGCTGGGGCGGCTTCCTCACCGAACGACGTCGCTGGTTGATCCGCTGGGCCCCGAATGGCGGCGGCCTGCGCGAGCGCCTGCGCCGTCAGCGCCAGATCGCGGCGGGAACGCTCAACGCCTCGAACGGCTTGCTGCGATTCAGCAAGAACTGATCCACCCCGTCCCGGCTGCAGCGTGCGGCCGGGCTCCAAGGAAACAGGAGATCCACATGCTCGTCCTCACCCGTCGTGAAAGCGAAACCCTGTA
>NZ_JAJOYR010000017.1 GCF_021202945.1 Stenotrophomonas sp. SY1
TTCACATCGACCTTAATCATGATGAATTTTTTCGAAAGATTTACAACCTCATCATCATAAAATACTTTTCCATATCGCTTAGAAGCGCCACACCAGTTAGCATAAAACACCAATAAAATGGGTTTCTTCTCTTGTTCAGCAATCTGTAAGCCTTTTTCATAAGACAGCCAATTAATATTATTTTCGTTCCATTTAATTACATTTGCAAAGGCTGTATTTGAAATCAGAATAAAAAGCACTGCAATCCATATTTTCATTTTTCTAGATTCTTTTAGGCATAAAAAAGCGTTAAACCTATATTAATCTATGACTTAAAGAAGGGAGATAATTTTCTTTGATGTTTAATCCGCAAATCTAGTTAGAAGCACTACTTTTTACAGTGCAGAGAAAGGCCTTAACTACACAAATGTATTTAAATTTTGAATGTAAGATAAGGCTATACGCGCTCTAAAATGAGATGTATTAACTATTATAGTGGGTAT
>NZ_JAJOYR010000018.1 GCF_021202945.1 Stenotrophomonas sp. SY1
TAAAAAACAAAATTATAATATAAGACACGATATTGAAACTCAAAATGTGTCAAAAAGAAATAATCAGGAGTTTCTTAAAACTATGTACTTTAATGCTCGTAGTATTAGGAACAAATTTCAAGAAATACAGGCGTATGTCAAAAGCGAAAATCTCGATATAATAGGAATAATCGAGACATGGTTAAGTGGTACAGAGTTCGAAGCTGAATTTAATACAGTATAGAAACCAAAGGAAAGGTGGGGGTGTGTTGTTGTACGTTAAAAACAATGTTCATGTTTGTGTTTTAGAGAAAGTGAAACAGGATGCATATGATAGTTTGTGGGTAGAATTAACCCAAACAAATGGACAAAAAATGAATGTAGGTGTGATATATAGGCCAAAAACATTATCATTAGCAGACGACAAACTGTTGTTTCAAGAAATGTCTAGTTTCTGCAACCAGGACTTATTGAT
>NZ_JAJOYR010000019.1 GCF_021202945.1 Stenotrophomonas sp. SY1
GCAGTTCCACCAACTTCGCCTAGACCCCATAATGTATCCAGGGGGGGGGGGCCCATGGACTTTGGGGGGAAATCCGAAGGTGGGCGATTTGCTCCAAACTTGCGCCACAAGTAGAGGGTGGGATAGGGTGCAGGGCAGCGTAGGCAGGAGAATCGTGGGACCAAGGGCGGGGCGCTCAGAGCCCTCCAAAGGTAAGCCCTTTGACGTTTATGCCCGCGCCCGGGATCCCGTGTGCCCGACTGGTGTGGGATTGCAGTGGAGGGCATCCCGGGCCTTGCCGGACCTGTGGGTGACATAGCGGGTAAATCGGTGCAGGTGACAAAAAAGACCAAAAACCCAAAAAAAACTCAAAGGGGGGGGGGGCCATGGAATTTGGAGGGAAATCCGAAGGTGGGCGATTTGCTCCAAACTTGCGCCACAAGTAGAGGGTGG
>NZ_JAJOYR010000020.1 GCF_021202945.1 Stenotrophomonas sp. SY1
TTAGCTAGCTTCCATTCCCTTGGGACATCTCCGGATATGATGGATTTCTTGAAAATATATTCTAATGGAACAACAATCTCATTTGGATGGCAAATGTCAGCCCCTGGTGTTTTATTAACTTTGAGTTCGTCTATACACCTTTTAATTTTTTCTTTTGTTATATTTACTGTAGTAAGTTTACCCTAGACTTTTCACAGGTTTCAGTTTGGAATTCACTTTGAGGTGTTTCGTTTACGAATACCGAGCTAAAATAATTGTTTAAGATATTGCACATTTCTTCATTTGAATATTCAAGTTGACCCTCAGTAGATAATAGTGAACCAATGTGATTCCTAATAACCTTTTTATCTCTAATGTAACTAAAGAATTCTTTGGGATTCTCTTTGGATTTATCAGCGACATTCATTTCGTATTG
>NZ_JAJOYR010000021.1 GCF_021202945.1 Stenotrophomonas sp. SY1
CTTACAGAAGCTTTCCAGTTTCAGGAGTCCCATTTATCAATTATCAATCTTAGAGCATGAACCATTGGAGTTCTGTTTAGGAAATTTCCCCCTGTGCCAATGAGTTCAAGGCTCTTTCCCACTTTCTCTTCTATTAGATTCCGTGTATATGGTCTTATGTGGAGGTCCTTGATCCACTTGGACTTGAGCTTTGTACAAGGAGATAAGAATGGATTGATTTGCATTCTTCTTCCTGCTAACCATCAGTTGAGCCAACACCATTTGTTGAAAATGCTGTCTTTTTTCCACTGGATGGTTTTAGCTCACTTGTCAAAGATCAAGTGACCACAGGTGTGTAGGTTCATTTCTGAGTCTTCAATTCTATTCCATTGGTCTACTTGTCTGTTGCTATA
>NZ_JAJOYR010000022.1 GCF_021202945.1 Stenotrophomonas sp. SY1
GGAAGTTTGTGGTAGATAATGTGCCCCCTAAAACGGCTTCGTGGGAAGAGAGGGAACACAAGAATATGTTAGAAGACACAAGGATAACACTAAATAAGATAATGGAAGAATAGTTATAATGGGTGACTTTAATTGTAAAGAAATCTGCTGGAAAGAGATGACAGTGAAGGGTGGAGACGACCTATGGGGAAATGTACTACTTGAGATGATTATTGACCACACAATGACACAATGGATCCAAGAGAACACTAGGTATAGAAATGAAGAAGAACCATCGAGGCTAGACTTAATAATTACATCTGAACCTAGAATAGTGGACAAGATTGAATATAAAACACCAATAGGTAAAAGTGACCACATATTGATTGAACTGGAACTTAATGAAGAAAAA
>NZ_JAJOYR010000023.1 GCF_021202945.1 Stenotrophomonas sp. SY1
AAGCCAAAGCAAAAAGCAAAAGCAGCGGCAGCACTTTTTTTAACGGCCTGCTGGTCGGCCTGTTTTTGGGGGTCGCGCTCACGGTCGCATTGATTATTTATATCAAAGGCGACCACAGCCCATTCTCCAGCGCGTTTAAAAAAGACGATGGCCAGCAAGAAATTCCGATTAAAAGCACGGTGACCGAGGAAGAAATCAAACCGGGCTCGACCTCAATTGAGGACCCGAACAAGTTTGATTTTTATACGATTTTGCCTGATACCGAAAGCAAAATCAGCGAACAGCAAGTGAAAAAGAACCCGACCATCAAGCAAGAAAGCTATTTTGTGCAAGTCGGCGCCTTTGCCAAAGAAGATGATGCCAACAACCTCAAAACCCGCCTGGCATTG
>NZ_JAJOYR010000003.1 GCF_021202945.1 Stenotrophomonas sp. SY1
TGTTGTAGCCAGGCGCAGGACTGCGATAGAGCTCGCGGCGGGCGTGGTGATCGCCGATCGGTGCATGCGCGCTCGATCGGGGGCGCAGACCCAGACGCCATTGGGATGCCGGCTGTGCCGGATGCTCTTGCGGGTCCGAGTCCGAGTCCGGGTGCGCTGAGTTGTTGTCAGGCATCCAGGGCCAGGCAGCGGGTCTGGCGCTGGTACCACTGCGGCTTTTCCGGGAGTGGTTCGAAGATGTGACTGCGTTGCATCAGGCGCTGGTAGACATGAACCGAGACGGCGATGTCGTCGCTGCGGGCGTTGTGCAAGGTGTGGAATTCGTCTGGTGGGATCAGGTTGCCAGCGCTGCCGCGACAACCGTGCAGGCATTGTCGAGCGGCGAAACGGAACTGCTCGCCTTCGCGCTCGACCAGTTGGTAAGGGGTGATGTCCAGAGCACCTCGCCAGACACCTTCGACACACCACAGCCCATCGTGATCGTGCAGCGGTGTTCCCTGCGCGGGGCCCCAGGTCATGGCGATGATGCTGTAGCCGTGGGTCGGGCTGCGATAGAGCTCGCGGCGGGCATAGTGCTCGCTCACGGGCGCATGCACGCTCGCTGGCAGACTGATGCGTGGATCGTTGATCGCACGTTCGAGCACTTGCTGGACCCGCGAAACGGTTGTCGCTGCGTCGGTGGCGCACACGGCGTGGTCAATGCCATCGAGCAGATGCTGACGGCCGGGGAAGTCCGGGTATTGGCTGATGTCCAACCTCATGACCGCAGTCTAGGGGAGCGCGGTAAAGATTCTGTTGTCAGTGGACGCCGGGTGGATCGCCGCAGGCTTGCTGGGATGAGGATGAATGGGGAGATCCAGGCCACGTGGATCGGCTGTTGATTGTGGTGTGAGTGGTTGTGGAGACGCGAGGGTAAAGGCGAACAGCAACGGCGCCCTCACCCGCCCTCCGGGCACCCTCTCCCGCTTGCGGGAGAGGGGATTGCGGTGCTTTGCTGGATCTTTCGATGCGCTGCATCGGAAACTTACGCACCGGGTCGGTGGTTGTTGGTGGTAAGGCCCCTCTGGCAGGTGATGGGGCACCAGCAAGAAACCCTCATCCGTCCTGCGTGGCCTTTCTCCCGCTTGCGGGAGAGGGGATTTCGGTGCCTTGCTGGATCTGTCGGTGCGCTGCTTCGAAAACTTGCGCACCGGGTCGGTGGGTGTTGGTGGTGAGGCCGCTCTGGCAGGCGATTGGGCGACAGTGGGAAGCACTCATCCGCTCTTTGGGCAGCCTCTTCGGTTTTTTGGGGGAAGCGAGGCTGTTTCAGGGCCTGGACCTGGGGATACCGGGTCAGAACGTGCCGCGCTGGATGAAGGGAGCTTGCTGGTAGAGCTGGCGTTCGCCGCCGCGTGGGTCGTCGCTGGCATGGCTTTGGGCGTCGAATTGCAGGGTCTGGCGGCGATCAAGCGCGTATTTCGCCCAATCTGGAAGGTTGGCGTGGTTGGGGTCGCCGTGGCGGGCGAAGGCGAGCAGGGCGTCGCTCATTGTGTCGGCTACACGCTGCGCTTCGACGCCATTGCCGGTGCGCGAGCCGGCTTGCTGCAGGTTGTGGAACACCAACGGGATATCGAGTGTGTGGAAAGCGCGCAGGTGGGCCGCCTCACCACCGCGGTCGTACCAATCGAGTTGATAGGCCCAGGTGGGCGCGGCCTGACGGGCGCGGGCTTCGAGTTCTTCGACGGCGCCTCGCCAGGAGCGGCCTGCGGTGGTGGCGGCGAAGAAAACTTCCGAGGGCGTGTAGTGCGGGTACAGGCGCCGGTACCCGGCGATGACTACCGAGGGCAGCAGGTCAACGTACTGTTGGGCCTCAAGCTTCGCCGGTAGTTCGTCCCAGCTGAGCGCATGGTTGCCCGGGTCGTTGCCGAGGAAGGCGCGGGTTTCGTCGTGGGTGTTGCCGATGACCATCGGGATATGGGCCGATTGCAATGGAGCCTGCGGCCAGAACGGGTGGACCGGCAGGTTGCGTGCGTCGAGGACTGGACCGACGTACAGGCTGCTGTTCTCCACGCGGGATGGATCGCGGAGCTTCATCGCGTCCAGCAGTTTTTCCATCGGCAGGTGGCGTAGGGCATCGGCGCTGCCGAGCTTGAGATGATCGAGCACCCGTTGGGCGCGCTGGCTGGCGGCACGTGGTCCGGCGGCGGTGACCTGTTGACCGCTCATGGTCCAGGCCCGATGGAACAGGCCCTTTGCCGCCGGCATCGCCATCAGTGTGGCGATCTTGGCGCCGCCACCGGACTGGCCAAACACGGTGATGTTGTTGGCGTCGCCGCCGAACTCGGCGGCGTGCTGCTGCACCCATTGCAGCGCCTGGATCAGGTCGAGTTGGCCGACGTTGCCGGAATCGGCCAGCACCTCGCTGCCGAGTTGGGCCAGGTAGAGATAGCCGAACAGGTTGAGCCGATGGTTGACGGTGATGACCACCACGTCGCCGCGCCGGCACAGGTTGCCGCCGTCGTACAGCGGATCGCTGCCGGAACCGTTGTTGTAGGCGCCGCCATGGATGTAGAACAGGATCGGCCGTTTGCGGCCGTCGCCCAGGGCCGGTGTCCACACGTTGAGGCGCAGGCAGTCCTCGCTGCCTGGGCCTTCGTTGCCGGTTTGTGGAGCGGCAGTGCCGTACTCCAGCGCGTCGCGGATACCGCGCCAGGGCAATTCCTGCAGCGCCGATTGGAAGCGGCGCGGGGTGGTGTCGGCGCCATAGGGGATGCCGCGGAAGACGTGGATGTCGTTTTCGGTCTGTCCGGCAATGCGACCGCTGCGGGTACGGGCGATGGGTGCGCTACGGGTGATCGCCCAGGCCGGGCCGCTGGCCAGCGCGATGCCGGCAGAAAGCAGGCTGGCCTGGTGAAGGAAGTGGCGGCGGTCTGGGTTGAAGGGGGGCTGGGTCATGGTGGTGGTCGGGGGGCGAGTCGACGGGGAGGGTTTGCCCTCACCCAAACGTTTCCGGCAGGGCAGAGGGGCTCAGGGCATCGGGGCTTTCTGGGAGGCAATCCAGTCCAGCGCCAGTTGTGGCCAGGCGGCGGTGGTCAGGCCGTTGGTGGCGCGGGTGCCAAAGCCGTGGCCGCCGTGGGGGAACAGGTGCATTTCGCTGGGAACCCCGGCCGCACGCAGGGCCTGGTAGAACAGCAGGCTGTTGCTGACCGGAACCACCTCGTCGTCGCCGGCGTGCAGCAGGAAGGTTGGCGGGGTATCTGCATTGACCTGGGTCTGCATCGAGTAGCGCTGCAGTAGGTCGGGACCGGGCGCGATGCCGAGCAGACGATCGCGCGAACCCGCATGGGTGTCGGCGCCACGCATGTCGATGACCGGGTAAACCAGCAGTTGAAAGTCAGGCCGGGCGCTTTCCGTGTCGATGGCGTCGGTGGCGGGGTAAACGCTGTGATTGAAACCGGTCCCCAAGCGGGCAGCGAGGTGGCCACCGGCCGAGAAGCCCATCGTGCCAATGCGATATGGATCAATGCCCCATTCGGCTGCGCGGTGGCGGATCAGGCGCAGGGCGCGCTGGGCATCGGCCAGGGCGGCCTCGCGATCGGCACGGCCTTCGCCCGGCAGGCGATAGCGCAGTACGAACAAGGTGATGCCGCCGTGTTCGACAAAGGCCGGCACCAGGTCCGTGCCTTCCTTGTCGAGCACGACGCGCTGGTAGCCGCCGCCGGGGATCACCAGTAGCGCATTGCCATTGGGCCGGGCCGGCCGGTAGACCATCAGATAGGGTTGGCTGACGTGGTCGATGTAGCGGTCCGGGAGGGCCGGGGCCGTGCTGCGTTCGACGATCCGCTGCGGCGATGGAAGTGCTTTGTCCCCCGGTGCCAATCCTTGCGGCCACAGCGAGATGTGGTCACGTGAATCGAGGGCCGGCTCGCCGTCAGGCAGATTGGCAGCAGTTGCCGGAAGAGCCATCGAAAGAAGCGCTAAGAGCAGGTAGTACAAGGCTTTTCCGGAAAGATGCGGACGCATGGCGGACATTGCTCGGTGAAGGGTGCTCGAGGTTCTGGTGCACTGCACATTGTCAGATGACACCGGTTTACCTTATACAGCCAACAACGGCACTGTCGATTGGCAGTGCAACAAAGACATCAGGAGAGTCACTTGAGCAACGACCCAGGCAGTCAGCACCCGTCGGATGCAGGGCTGGACGATATTGCCCGCAGTTTTGTGGAAGCACGCCGCCAGGGACGTTCGCTTCCGGATTTTCCCGGCACGATCCCGGACGATCTGGTGACTGCCTATCAGGTGCAGGATCTGGCCATCGGCCGCTGGGACGACCAGGTGGTGGGCTGGAAGGTTGGTTACATCGCCGCCGAGCGCCGTGATGTGTCTGGCGACGAGCGCCTGCTGGGCCCGATCTTCAAGCGCAATCTCTGGAATGCTACCGGTGCCATCGTGGATATCCCGGTGTTTTCGGCTGCCGGTGGTTTCGCTGCGGTGGAGGCGGAATACGTGCTGCAACTCGAAGCCGACGCTCCGACCGACAAGCTGGACTGGACCCCGGAAGAAGCCGAGGCCCTGGCGGCGCGCCTGTTCATTGGCGTCGAAGTAGCCAGCAGCCCGCTGGCGACGATCAATGTCCTGGGCCCGCGTGTGGTGGTGTCCGACTTCGGCAACAACAACGGCCTGGTGCTGGGCGCGGAAATTCCCGACTGGACCCAGCGCGACGAACCGGACCTGCGCGCCGAAACCGCCATCGACGGTGTGGTCGTCGGCACCGGTGGTGCCACCCATCTGCCTGGCGGCCTGCGCGCGGCCTATGCATTCGCGCTGTCGCGTTCTGCCAAGCGTGGCCGGCCGTTGAAGAAGGGCGAACTGATCGCCACCGGCAATGCCACCGGCATCCATGACATCGGCGTGGGCCAGCAGGCATTGATCCGCTTCGCCGGTTGCGGCGAGATTTCGTGCAGGGCCGTGCCCGCCGGGTAACACCGCGGCACCACAATCACGCGCGGGAGGGCGCAATGGTTACTCGACGAGGTTTTCTTACCACCAGCCTGGGGGCGATGGCCGCTCCGATGTTGGCCGCTTGTTCGGCAGGCGGGAAGGGCGTGGCGGCTGACAGTCAGCTGCTGACCGCCAGTGACGTGCATGTGGCCGACTACCCGACGGTCACCGCGGTGAAGTGGATTGGCCAGCAGTTGCAGGAGCAGACCGGCGGCCGCCTGCGCCTGAACCAGTACCACTCCGGCCAGCTGGGCCGCGAGTCCGAGGCGATCGACATGGCGCGCTTCGGTGCCATCGACATCACCCGCGTCTATTCCGGTGCGTTGAACAACGCTTTCCCGCTGACCCGCGCCCTGTGCCTGCCGTACGTGTTCGACTCGGTGCAGCACATGCGCCGTGCGCTGGACGGCGGCATCGCCGATGCGGTGCTGCGTGGCTTCGAGAGCCGCGAACTGGTCGGCCTAGCGGTGTATGACTCCGGTGCGCGCAGCTTCTACAACACCAAGCATCCGATCGTGGAACCGAAGGACCTGCACGGGCTGAAACTGCGCGTGGCCAGCTCGGACATCTTCCTGCAGCTGATGCACATGTTCGGTGCCAACCCGACGCCGATGTCGCTGGGCGACACGTTCTCGGGCATGGAGACGCACATGATCGACGGCGCCGAGAACAACATGCGCAGCTTCCATTCCAGCCGTCATTTCGAGGCCGCGCATTACTGGTCCGAAAGCCAGCATTCGTACGCGCCGGACATCCTGCTGATGTCACGCCGCAGCCTGGATGCATTGAGCCCGGCTGATCGGCAGCTGGTGCTGGAGTTGGCACGCAAGTCGGTGCAGGTGATGCGCACCGAATGGGATGCCTCGGAAAACAAGGCACGTGAAGCGGTGCTGGCATACGGCGTCAAGGCCAATGCGGTGGATATCGACGCATTCCGCCAGGCCTCAGCACCGCTGCTGCAGGACTACCTGAAGCAGGCGGATATCGCTGCGCTGCACCGTCGCATCCGCGACTTCGCCTGAGGACCACGCACCGATGTCTGATACGAATGCAATCGCGGCGACGACGGGCTTCCAGCGCGTGCTGGAGAAACTGGCCGATATCGCCATCCATATCGCCGTTGTCGCCCTGCTGGGGTTGGTGGTGGTGCAGGGCTGGCAGGTGTTCGCCCGCTACGTGATCAATGATTCGCCGAGTTGGACCGAGCCGGTGACGCTGCTGCTGCTGAGTACGGCGATGAGCCTGGGTGCGGCGGCCGGCGTGTACACCAACCGCCATTTTGGTTTCTTCCTGCTGGCCGAACACATCAGCCCGGTGATACGGCGCGTGATCGACGTGCTGGTACCGCTGATCGTCGCCACCATCGGCGCCTTCATCGCCTGGTGGGGCTGGGTGCTGTGGATGGACGGCCTGCACATCAAGACTGCCGGCGCCGACCTGCCGCAGAGCGTGAACTACCTGCCCTTGAGCATCGGCGGTGCGCTGATGACGGTGTTTGCGTTGAACCGGATGGTGCAGGCAATGCTGGCCGCTACCAGCGGCGCCAACCACGACGCTGAAGGGGACCGCTGAGTCATGGATATCGCAATTCTATTTGTCGTGTTTGGCGTGTTGTTGATGATCGGCGTGCCGGTGGCCTACGCATTGGCCGCTGCCTCGCTGGCCACGCTGCTGTACCTGGATCTGCCCAGCATCGTGCTGGTGCAGCAGATTTCCGCCGGCACCGGTTCGGCATCGCTGATCGCCATTCCACTTTTCATCTTTGCCGGTGAAATCATGATGCGCGGTGGCATCTCCGAGCGCCTGATCTCGCTGGCCTCCTCGCTGGTCGGGCGCATGCGTGGTGGCCTGGGCCAGGTGTCGATCCTGTCCTCGCTGTTCTTCGGTGGCGTGTCCGGTTCGGCGATTGCCGATGTCTCTGCGGTGGGCGGCACGATGATCCCGCAGATGGTCAAGCGCGGTTACGACCGCGATTTCGCGGTCAACGTCAGCATCACCGCCGCATTGGTGGCGCTGCTGGTGCCGCCGTCGCACAACCTGATCCTGTTTTCGGCGGCGGCCGGTGGTGGGCTGTCCATCGCTGATCTGTTCGCCGCAGGCATCGTGCCGGCGCTGCTGATGACGGTGGTGCTGATGATCACCGGCTACGTGGTCGCGCGTCGTCGCGGTTACGGCGTGGAAGCCTTCCCGGGCATGCGTGCGGTGTTGCTGCGACTGGTGGCGGCGTTACCGGGCCTGGGCCTGGTCGGGCTGATCTTCTTCGGCATCCGCGCCGGCATCTTCACTGCGGTGGAGTCGGCGGCGATCGCGGTGGTCTACGCATTGCTGGTGACCACGGTGTTGTACCGCCAGCTGCACTGGAAGGAGTTCATGGCCACGGTGGTGCATGCCGCGCGCAGCACCGGCGTGATCCTGTTCGTGATCGCCACCGCTGCGGTGTTCGGCTGGCTGCTGGCCTACCTGGAAGTGCCGGCAGCGGCGGTGGAGCTCCTGCAGTCCTTCGCGCACAGCAAGTACATGGTGCTGCTGATGATCGTGGTGATGCTGCTGTTGCTGGGCACCTTCATGGACCTGGCACCGATGATCCTGATCTGTACGCCGATCTTCCTGCCGGTGGCCAAGGCCTACGGCATCGACCCGATCCACTTCGGCCTGGTGCTGGTGCTGACCGGTGGCCTGGGCCTGGTGACGCCGCCGGTGGGCTCGGTGCTGTTCATCGGTACCTCGATCGGCAAGATCACCGTGGGCGAAAGCATGAAGACCATCTGGCCATTCTGGCTGGCTGGCCTGGGCGTGCTGCTGGCGGTTACGTTCCTGCCGGGGATGTCGCTGTGGCTGCCGGCGTTGCTGCGCAGCTGATGGCAAGGCGCACCGCGTTCACCGGGCTGTACCCCGTTCAGATGCCAACTCCCGTTCGCCATCACAATGGGGCGGGGGTCAGCCCGTCCGGGTTCAGCCAATTCCGGTCGTCGCCATCGAACCCGTCCGTTATCGCGCACCGGACTGAGCGCGTCCCGATAGAATGCACGCATTGAACGGTTTCAAGGAAATGCCATTGCGCAAGAAGACCGACGCCGATAGCTCGCCCCACAACCTGGGGCGGCCCGCCACGATCAACGACATCGCGCGGTTGTCGGGTGTCTCCAAGAAGACGGTGTCGCGGATCATCAACAACTCGCCGCTGGTGCGCAAAGACACCCGCGACAAGGTCGAGACGTTGATGCGCGAAGTGGGCTACGCCCCCGACCCGCTTGCCCGTGGCCTGGCATTCCGGCGCTCATTCCTGATCGGCATGGTGTACGACAACCCCACCGCGCAGTACGTGGTGGACATGCAGAACGGCGCGCTGGATGCACTGCGTGGTTCCAGCTTCGAGCTGGTGGTGCACCCGTGTGACACCCGCAGCCCCGGTTACATCGAGGGCGTGAAGCGGTTCGTGCAGCAGCAGAAGCTGCACGGCGTGATCCTGGTTCCGCGTGCCTCCGAAGACCAGGCGCTGGCCGACATGCTGGAAGAGATCGGCTGCCGCTTCACCCGCATCGCCGCGCTGCCGCTGGATGAAACCTCGCAGATGGTGATCACCCACGACCGTGATGGCGCGGCCGAGGCGGCCGATTACCTGCTGTCGCTGGGTCATCGTGACATCGCGTTGATCACTGGTCCGTCGGCGTACCGTTCGGCGCACGAGCGCACCGCCGGTTTCATCGAGGCGCTGCACAACCGCGGCATCGAACTGCCGCCGGCACGCATCATCGAAGCCGGTTACACCTTCGAATCGGGTGTGGCCGCGGCCGAGAAGCTGCTGCTGGGCAAGCAACGCCCGACCGCCATCTTCACCGGTAACGATGAAATGGCTGCCGGCGTCTACAAGGTGGCCATGCGTGCGGGCATCAGCATTCCGCGCGAGCTGTCGATCGTGGGCTACGACGACAGTCCGCTGGCCTCGCGCCTGTGGCCGTCGCTGACCTCGGTGCGGCGCAATACCCGCGACACCGGGCGTACCGCCGCTGCGATGTTGATCCAGCCCGAGGGCAAGAATGCTCTGCCGCTGGCCAGCGTGCGCCCGCACCTGATTGTCCGCGACTCCTGCCAGCCGCCGCAGGACTGACACACCCAAGCTTTTGTTCCATAAAGGAAATACATCTTCTTGCGGCGCAAAATGACACCGGTTTCCATAACCGCTAGAATCACTCCGAACCCGCCCTGGAGCCGCACTCCGGGGCCGGCCGGACAAGTCCGCGGCTGCGGCTGAAACGCAGCTGTCGCAACCCTTCCGGCCACGCTGCCGGCTGCAACCCACGAACCACCGCTCAGGGAGAGGAACACCATGACGAATCCATTCAGTCTCGAAGGCAAGGTCGCACTGGTAACCGGTGCCAATACGGGCCTGGGCCAGGGCATCGCGCTGGCGCTTGCCGCCGCCGGTGCCGACATTGCCGGTGCCGGCATCGTCCCTGCCGACGAGACCGCCGAGAAGGTGCGCGCGCTGGGCCGCCGCTTCCTCAACATCGAAGCCAACCTAATCAGCATCGAGCCGGTTGAGCGCGTGGTCGCCGAGACCATCGCCGGGCTCGGCCGTCTGGACATCCTGGTCAACAACGCCGGGCTGATCCGTCGCGCCGACGCGGTGGACTTCAGCGAGAAGGACTGGGACGACGTGATGAACGTGAACATCAAGTCGGCGTTCTTCATGAGCCAGGCAGCGGGCAGGCACTTCATCGCCCAGGGCAGCGGCAAGATCATCAACATCGCCTCGATGCTGTCCTTCCAGGGCGGCGTGCGGGTGCCGTCGTACACCGCGTCCAAGAGCGGCATCGCCGGCATCACCCGTTTGCTGGCCAATGAGTGGGCAGGCAAGGGCGTGACCATCAATGCGATCGCGCCGGGCTACATGGCCACTGACAACACCGCGCAGCTGCGTGCCGATGAAGACCGCAACAAGGCCATCCTGGATCGCATCCCGGCCGGCCGTTGGGGCAAGCCGGAAGACCTGGGTGGTACTGCCGTGTTCCTGGCGTCGAGCGCTTCGGACTACGTCAACGGCGCGATCATCCCGGTGGATGGTGGTTGGTTGGCGCGCTGAGTTTTCAGGTGTGCGTGGGAGTGGGATCAGAAGCTGAAAGGCGCCCTCACCCCTACCCCTCTCCCGCATGCGGGAGAGGGGAAAGCATTAGCCAAGGCAACGGCTAAGGCAACAGCTGAAGCAACTGCCAAAGCAACGGCCGGAGCAGCAGCTGGAGCAACAGCCGAAGCAACAGCCAAAGCAACAGCCAAAGCAACAGCCAAAGCAACAGCCAAAGCAACAGCCTTGGCAGCAATGGCGAGCTGCACTGATTTCCCTTCTCCCGCGTGCGGGAGAAGGTGCCCCGAAGGGGCGGATGAGGGAAGCCGCTGCTTTGGCTTTCAACTCATCAACAACAACGTTTCCCCATACAAGAGAGTCATGCAATGAAGATCGCGTTGATGCAGGAATTCAGCCAGGCCGCCAAGAACCCGGTGGTGCTGGAACAGCTCAACACCGTGGCCGCCGCTCAGGGCCATGACGTGTTCAACGTGGGCATGGACGGTGACAACGACCACCGCCTGACCTACATCCACCTGGGCATCTGCGCCGCGCTGCTGCTCAACTCGAAGGCAGTGGATTTCGTCGTTGCCGGTTGCGGCACCGGCCAGGGCGCGATGATGTCGCTCAATGCATGGCCGGGCGTGTATTGCGGCTACTGCATCGAGCCGACCGATGCCTTCCTTTTCGCCCAGGTCAACAGCGGCAATGCGCTGGCACTGCCGTTTGCCAAGGGCTTCGGCTGGGGTGCGGAGATCAACATCCGCTACATCTTCGAGAAGGCATTCGCTGGCGAGCGTGGCCAGGGTTACCCGGCCGAGCGCAAGGAATCGCAGATGGCCAATGCCGGCATCCTGGCGCAGGTGAAGCAGGGCGCTTCGAAGGATTTCGTCGAAGGCCTGAAGTCGATCGACCCGGAACTGGTGAAGCAGGCAGTCGGTGGCGAGCGTTTCCAGAAGGCGTTCTTCGACAACGCCCAGGACGCGGACATCGTGGCCTACGTGAAGGGCGTGCTGGGCAAGTAAGCCGCCCGGCATCGCGGTAGTGCCCTTGCGGGCGGACAAGGGCGCCTGATGGCGCCCTTGTTGTTTGTGGTGGCTGCATGGCGCTGCGGCAGGGGCGGCCTTGGTCGCCAAGCCGCAGGCACATCCACCGCCGACAACGGCATTGCATTGCCGAAGTGGTCTTTGACTGAGGCAGAAGCATTCCCTCCACACCCCATCGCTTCGCGTCCCGGCCTTTGCGCCAGCGCAGAGGCGCTCAACGGGCTTCGCAAGCCCGCCCGCATTGCCCGGCAAGGGCCGTGCGGCCTAACGCAGAAGAAAAAACATGAAACTGCCCGCGCTGTGTTTGATCGCCATCTGCTGCATGACAAATTTCGCCTACGCACAAGGCGCCTCCCAGCGTGTCTTCATCGCTGCCGACTCCACGGCCGCCAGCTACGGCCCGGAACGTGCGCCGCAGGCCGGTTGGGGGCAGGCGTTGCAGAGCTGGCTGGACCCGGCGCAGTGGCAGGTGCGCAACCACGCCGTTGGTGGGCGTAGTACGCGCAGTTTCATCAACGAAGGCAGGTTGGATGTCATCGGCAAGGAATTGCAGGCCGGTGATGTGTTGTTGATCCAGTTCGGCCACAACGATGCCAAGCTTGAGGACGCCAGCCGCTACACCGATCCGGACGGCGACTACGCGATGTTCCTCGGCCGCTACATCACGTTGGCACGTGACAAGGGCGCAACGCCGATCCTGGTCACGCCGGTTGCACGGCTGCTGTACGACTTCGGTGCGCTGCTGGATACGCACGGCCGCTACACGCAGGCGATGAAACGCGTGGCCAGTGAGCAGCACGTGCAGCTGATCGACCTCAATGCCAGTTCGATGGCATGGGTACGTGCGCTGGGCGAGCAGGGTGCAAAGCCTTACTTCATGTTCGTTCCGGAACAGAACAAAGCTGACGGCACTCATTTCAGTGTTGCCGGCGCCAATGCCGTCGCCTGTATGGTGATGCGTGGCTGGGTAGAGCTTCAGCCGCAGATGAAGTGCCTACTGAAACGCGACATCGATTGCGGTGCGATCAGCGCAGCGACGACCGCGAACGCGAGTACGCGTGCCCCGGCGACTGCACCGCTCACACCTGCAAACAAGCCGGCAACGGCCAACCCGCACGGCTCACAGGTGATCCGCGAGCAGGACATCGGCCGCGAGCAACCGGGTCCACATGGTGGTGCCGGTCCGACCACGGCTTATTCGTTCTTTGCCGACATCGGTGACCTGCCGTTCGTGATGCGCAAGCGCGTGCTGCACAAGGGCGCGGGCATCGGCCTGCATCCGCAGCACAAGGACGAGATCTACTACATCGTCAGCGGCAACGGCCTGTACGTGCTCGATGGCCAGCAGTACGAAGTTGGTCCTGGGCATGCGTTGCTGACCCGCAGTGGCAGCACGCATGCGTTGCAGCAGACCGGCGATGAGGACCTGGTGGTGATGCTGGCGTATCCGGCAAGTCCGGTCCCGGCCCGCTAGTGGCCCAGGCCTTGCGCCAGCTCAGTTGACAGCGCGCATGGCTGCCTTCAATGTGCCGCGCAATGGGGGCTGCCGAAGTACCGTCACGCCGGTGTTGCACGTGCAATGCCCGGGTGCGGCCGCTTTGGCTGGGGATGGTCGCGCGGATATGACACCGAACCGGTTGCGCCGCCTGGGTGAGCAGTCAGGGATTTGTCGGTATATCCAGAAGGAAAGGACAGATGAAGAAGTTCGCGGCCGTAACCGTTCCGCTGTTGTTGCTCACCGTCGCATCGACTGCCGGCGCCCAGTCGCTGTCCTCGGGCTGGACTTCCTATCGCGCGCAGCAGAAGGCCGCGACCGCACCGACGGCTCAGGCCGAACAGGCTCCGGCAGCAAGCGCTTACCCGGCGCAGACACCGGCTCAGCCCCAATCCGGCGCTCCGGCCCAGGCCGCAGCGTCGCAGTGGTATCCCGCTGCACCCGAACAGCCGCGTGGTGGCTTCTTCGTTGGCGCCCAGGCCGGTGCGGGTTGGGTGTTCGAGGATATCGATCAGCGCGTACTTGGCGTCAACGCGGGTTACCGCTGGCAGGCGGGCCCGGACGTACAGGTGGGTGTCGAGGTGGCCGCCAGCCGGCTGGAAGACACGACGTGGCGGGGTGAGGAAGTTCCGAGCTTCGATTTCGTCAGCATCGGCGGCAATGCCCGTTTCAATTTTGGTCGTAACAGCCCGTGGTTTGGCATCGCCCGCGGCGGCTACTGGTATGCCGAGTCCGATGACTGGTTTGGTGAAAGCGTCGATATCGATGGCGCGTACGCCGGCCTGGGCATCGGCGTGGACATCAATCGCAACTTCAACCTGCAGTTGATGTACACCGCCTACCTGTATTCCTACCGGTACTACTACGACGACAACGAGTTCGAAGTGAACCGCGCCGACGTGCTGACGCTGGGCGGCGAAGTCCGCTTCTGAATCATCCGTGGAGCGCAGCCATGCTGCGCTGGGGCTTCGCCGGTGAAGGCTCATGCCGAGCACGGCTCGGCACTACAGCGCGGCCGCGGTTGTCGCCCATGGTTCCTTCTGCAGGCGCTGCGCCAGGTAGTCGATCAACGCCTGCACGCGTGCTGGCCGGTGCAGGCCGGGTGGGGTGACGATGCTCAGGGACAGCGGTTCGACCTGCCAGTCGTCCATTGCGGTTTCCAGCCGGCCCTCGCGCAGCGCCTCCCAGACCAGGAACTCCGGTTGCAGCGCCAGGCCCAATCCGGCGTGTAGTGCGGCGTCGAATACTTCGGCGTTGTTGGCCTGCAGTTGCCGCGGCACGGTCTGTGCGAACTCACCGTGGCGTGGGTGGCGGAAACGCCAGGTGTTGCCGCTGCGCGTGTAGCTGTACTGAAAGCCGCGATGGCCGGCGAGATCACGCGGATGCTTGGGTCGCCCATGCTGTGCGAAGTACTCCGGCGCGCCGACCAGCAGGATGCGCATCTGGCAGAGCGGGCGCGCGCGCAGGCTGGAGTCGGCCAGTGTGGAGATGCGCAGCGCCATGTCGAAGCGCTCGGCGACCAGGTCCACCATTTCGTCGCTGAGCTGGATGTCCAGCTCCACATCCGCATGCGCTTGCATGAATTCCGGCAGCAACGGTGCCAGCCGCGACACGCCGAAGGACATCGGCGCGGCGATGCGGATCAGCCCGCGCAGGGCGGCCGAGCGGTCGGCCACCTCGGCTTCCACCGCTTCACCTTCACCGAGGATGCGCGCGGCCCGTTCCAGCGCAGCCTCGCCGGCGGCGGTCAGCGACATGCGCCGCGAGGTGCGGTGGAACAGCGTGGTGCCGATGCGGGTTTCCAGCCGGGTGATGGCCTTGGAAACGGTGGCCTGCGACAGCTCCAGTTCCTCGGCGGCGCGGGCGAAGGAGCCGGCTTCAGCCACCTTGGCGAAGATGGCCCAGCCTTCCAGGTCGGGGAGTCGGTTCATGGCAGCGGGCGGGCAAGTGGCGTTCTCACGATCATGTCATAAATGGAAAGAATGAATTTCCATTGGTTCTATTCTCGGCGGGTAGGGGGAGGCCTAGACTGCGCCCATCGAAACCACTTACCCGCAGGAGAACGCCATGATTGAACGTCGCCCGTTTGCCAGCCTTGGTGGAGCCAATCATGGTTGGCTTGATGCCAAGCACCACTTTTCCTTCGCCGAGTACCACGACCCCAAGCGCATGAACTGGGGCGCGATGCGGGTCTGGAACGACGACACCATCCAGCCCGGCACCGGCTTCCCGCCGCACCCGCATGCGGAGATGGAGATCATCACCTACGTGCGTGAAGGCGCCATCAGCCACCAGGACGACCAGGGCAACAAGGGCCGTACCGAAGCGGGCGATGTGCAGGTGATGAGTGCCGGCAGCGGCGTCCGCCATGCCGAGTACAACATGGAGCCGGGCATCACCCGCATCTTCCAGATCTGGATCTTCCCGGATGAGCGCGGTGGCAAGCCGTCGTGGGGCACCAAGCCGTTCCCCAAGGGCGAGCGCTCGGGCCGCTTCATCACCCTGGCCAGCGGCATGCAGGGCGATGACGAGGCACTGCCGATCCGCGCCAATGCCCGCGTCCTGGGTGCCACGCTCAAGGCCGGTGAAACCACCGAGTACCGCTTCACCGATGCCACCCGCCACGGCTACCTGGTGCCCAACACCGGCAAGGTGGAAGTGGACGGCGTGACCCTGGAAGCCCGCGATGGCGCGGCCATCACCGGTGTGGAGAGCATCCACATCCGCGCGCTGGAAGACACCGAGCTGGTGTTGGTGGATACGGCGGCCTGAGCCGCCGACGGCAGGCGGAATTTGGTTGGGCAAGGGCGCAGGTGACTGCGCCCTTCCTGTTCATGCCACTGCGTAACGCTGGCGAATGATTCACTGCGATGCGTGTCGAGGCGTTGTTCGGGTAAGTGAAGCGCACCGGGAGGTCATGGACAAGGACGCATTGATCCCTGCAGGGATGGCTCGTCTGCACGGAAGCCGCCAAGGGCTGCCGTGCTTTGCCATTACTTCTTCTTCCGCGGCGCGCTCTTGCGCTTTGCGGGTGCGCGGCCCGTGGCAGTATTGCCACCTTCACCGCCACCCAGCTGCTCCATCCACGTCAGTACATCGACGTAGGCGATGAAGTGCTGGAGATAGTCCGGCGAGATGTCCTGCATCAGTGCCATCGCCCGGTAGGTGAGCACGCTGGAATGCAGCGGGCCAGCGTCTTCGGGCAGGGAATCCAGGCATTGCCGCAGCAGGCTCTCGATGCGGATGCGGCTCCACAGCTGCTGGAACTCATCGAGCACCGGCATCGGTGCCGGATCGACCACGTCGTCGCCTTCGCTGCTTTCCGCAGCGGCGCTGCCGGATGCGGACAACGGCAACGGATACTGAAGCGGGACGGCGTTGAGCTTATCGAGCACGAGTTTGAGCGGGCTTGGGGTCGGCTCGCATGGCACTGACAGCGATGACGGCTGGTCCACGGCCTCGGCATACGCTGCAACCAGCTGCGACAGGCGCGCATCCAACTGCTGCCGCACCAGACCATCGTGCTGCTCGGCGCGGCGGGCGAGGGCGCTGATCAGGCTGAAGCGCACCGGATCAATGCGGTCTGCGCCCTGTGCGCGCCATGCATCCAATCGCGATTGTGCTGTGGCGGAATTACTTCGCATCCGCCATGCCGTCCTGTTTCGGGCGCGGGATGGGCGCGATTTCGACGCGACGGTTCTTCGCGCGGCCGGCTTCATCGTCGTTGGAACTGACCGGCTGCTCGGCACCGAACGCGGCGGCGAATACCGACGCGGCCGGCACGCCATCGGCGATCAAGGTGCGGGTGACGGTGAGCGCACGCGCGGCTGACAGTTCCAGGTTGTCGGCGAAGCGCGCATTGGCCACGCGCACCGGCTGGTTGTCGGTGAAGCCGCTGACCATCAGGATCTCCTCGCGCGCATGCAGATATTCGCGCAGCGGACCGGCGATGCTCTGCAGCAGCTCGCGGCCTTCCGGTTGCAGCTGGTCGGAGTTGAGCGCGAACAGCACGCTGCCGCTGATGCCGATGCGGCCGTTGATGACAGTGACGCGGCCTGCCGCCAGCGGTGCAGCCAGCGCCTGTTCCAGCGTCTTGAGCTTGGCGGTCTGTTCCTGGCGCTGCTTCACTTCCTCGTCGAGGCGGTTGTGCAGCAGCAACTGGATGCCGATGACGCTGGCCAGGATCAGCACGAACGCGCCCAGCAACACCGACATCAGATCGCCGAACGCCGCCCAGGTGGTGGCGGTGGATTCGGCGTCGAATTCGATCTCGTCGCTCATGCGTGGCCGGCCCCGTTGCCGTCACGGGCCACGGCCAGCTGCTGCATCTCACCGATGATCTGCTTCTGCGAGAGCATGCTCAGGTCGATCACTTCGCGTGCCTGTGCGACGTAGTAAGCCAGCTGTTCGTCGCTGCGGGTCAGCGACTTGTCCAGCGCGGTTTCGATCAGCTGCAGGCGTTCGTTCAAGGCGCTGCTGGACTGGCCGAACAGCTGCACCGCAGTGCCAAAGGCTTCGCCCAGGCTGGCCACTTCCACCGCGCTGCTGGTGACATGTGCGGCGGCGCTGTCGAGCTTGCCGGTTTCGGTTTCGATCTGTGCGGTGAAGCGGCTGCCGACGCGCTCGAGCAGATCGGCCGAGGTGCTGACCAGTGCATCGACGGCGGTGCGTTGCTCGGTCGAGGCGTGGTTGACCGCGTTGAGCAGCGTTTCCAGCGTGGACAGCAGGCGGCTGCGTTCGTCGAGCATGGCGGTATCGCGGACCATGCTGTCGGACAGCTTCTGGCGCAGCTCGGCCACCACTTCGGCCGCGGCGCGCGGGGCTTCGGCGGCGCTTTCCACCAGACGCGAAATCTCGGTGATGGTGTCACGGGCCTGCGCCTGCGACTGCTCGCTCATCGCCTGCGCGGTCCGCGCCAGCGTGTCGCAGATCTGCTGCTGACGCAGGGCGACCTGCTCGCCGTTGTGCGTCCAGCTGTCGTTGAGCGTGGCCACCATCGTCGACAGGGTCTGCGACCAGTTGCCCAGGCGCTGTTCATCACGCGCGGCGAAGGACGCCTGCAGCTCGCTGTGCGAATGCTGCAACGCTTCGATCAATGCACGCGAGTGCGCATCGAAACTGCTGGATGCGGCAAGCAGCGCCTGCTCGTTGCGTTGCGCCAGCGCATCGTGTGCGCCGTGCTGCTGCGTCAGCGCGCTGTTCCAGGTTTCAGCGGTGTGGTCCGCGCTTTCCTGCAAACGGATCGCCACGCCATCGAGCAGGCTGGACGAACGTTGTTCGAAGGTGGCGGTGAACTGCTGCAGCGCCTGTTGCAGGTCCGTGGTCAGTGCGTGGTTGCCGCGCTGTTGTTCGGCCAATGCCGCGCTCCAGCTGTCACTGGCGGCGGAGGCGGCGCCACGCACCGATGCGTTGAGGCCGTCGAGCTGCTTCTGCACTGCGTTGTCGATGGCCGCATGCAGTGCGTTGGACGTCTCGGCCAGCCCGCTCATGGTGGCATCCACCACCGGTTGCAGCGCGGCACCCACGGCGTTGGCCTGCTGGGTAATGCCTGCCTGCATCGACTGCTGCAACGACGAGGCCAACTGCGTATAGGCCGCTTCGGTACGCTGGTGGAATTCCTGCTGGCCGGCCTGCAGGCGTTCGTTGTTGCCCTGCTGCTGCTGTTCGAGGCTGGCCATCATCGCCTGCAGGCGATCGACCAGGGTCGGCATCAGCGCGTTCTGCTCCTGCAGCAGGCGGAAGGTTTCATTGCGCTGGAACGCGGGCGAGTGCGCACGCAGATGCGCGGCGATGCCGGCATCCAGTTCCTGCACGGCCTGCGCCCGCTCGCGGCGGAACAGGGCCGACAACAGGCCCAGCGCGGCCGAGCTGGCGACGCCGGCAATCGAGGTGCCGAAGGCAAAGCCCAGGCCCTTGACCGGCGCGGCCAGCGAACTGCGGATGGCATCCAGGTCGGTGGCGCTTTCCAGCGCCAGGCCGGTGCCGCGCAGCGTGGCCATCATGCCCAGCAGCGTGCCGAGCATGCCCAGCAGCACCAGCAAGCCGACCAGATACGGGGTCAAGGCAGGCGCAGGAAGGCCGACGCGCTCGCCCTGCACGCGCAGTCGCACCGGGTTGCGCAGGCTGGTGCTCAGGCGCGACAGCCAGCCGTCGAGGTTGTCACCGGCTTCGCCGATGGCCGGCAGCGCCTGGGCCAAGGTCGCGGTGGCCTGGCGGTAGCGGAACAACTCCAGCGCGCCGACCAGATAACAGGCGGCGATCACCGCCGCGACCACGGCCGCCAGCGGGTGCGTGCCGGCGTAACCCACGCCGATCCAGCACACGGCCAACAGGCCCACGAGGAACACGACAACGGCGACAAGGTTCTTGAGCATGAGCGTTGGTTACCGGGTGCGCAGGGCTGCAAGCAGCCCTTCAATGGGGTGGAAACGGACATCCAGTTCGGCCAGCAGCGCAATGCGCAGGTCCTGGCGGAACGTGGCCAGCCAGGGGCCGGTGGCTGCCGTGGGGGTTTCCGATGGGTCGGCATCGGGAGCAGGAATGGTGTTGCTGTTGTACAGGCGTTCGAAGTGCAGGCCGAGCAGGGCCGGTACGTTGGAAAGCAGGGCGTGTTCGCGCGGGCTGAGGGTGGCTTCCATCACCGCATCCACTTCGGCCAGCCGCGCCTTGGCGGCTGATTGCCGCGCCAGCATGTCGCGCAGGCGGCCGCGCAGGTTGCCGGTGCTGGTCTGCATCGCGCGCTGGCGCTTGAGGTAGTGCTGGCGGTACGGGGCGAATTCGGCCTGGGCGAGGGTTTCAACCGGGGGCGCGTTGCGCGGCGGGCTGAGGTCGATGTCGGCGTGGATGGCGTCGCTCAACGCGCTGCGGGTGCGGGCGCACTCGGCGTCCTGCGCTGGGCTGAAGGCAGCACCTTGCGGGGCCTCAGGCGGGGGATTGTCCAGGGCGCGGGACAGAGTGATGGCGCGGTTCCAGTCAAACCATTGGGCAAGCCGCTCGGACACGTCCGGGGCCGTGTGCGAGGCTGCATCGTCCTTGAGGCGGGCCAGCAGGCGAATGAACGCCGGGCCCAGGACGGGCGCCCGTTGGGAAGCTTTCGCCATGGGTTCTGACTAAAAAATCAGCATTTTACATGGCGGCGGAATCTCCGCCCGGGCGCCGGCATTCAGCCGGGAAAGGCCGTCAGGCAAGGCGTTGCTTGATAAATGTCGTTGTTGAGAATGATTATTGTTCGTACAATGGCCGCCATCAGCCGCTGCCGAGCGCAGTCAGCCAACGCTTGCCATCACCGTAGGTTGACCCCGTGTCCTTCCCCCGTTGCTCTGTCGCCGCTCGGCCGGCGCTGCTGTCCATGGCCGTTGCCGTGGCCCTGTTCCCCGCCACCGTATTCGCCGCCGAACCCGAGGCTGGCGAAGCGTCCGCCGATTCGGCGCGCACGCTCGATGCGGTGCACGTCAACGCTTACCGCACCACTTCGCACGCCTCCAGCGCGACCAAGACCGATACCGCCATCGCCGAGACCGCGCAGTCGGTGTCGGTGATCGCCCGTGAGGAGCTGGACGCCCGTGGCGTGCAGAACCTCAACGAGGCCATGCGCTACGTGGCTGGCGTGACCCTGGAAAGCAGCGGCATCGACAACCGCGTCGATGACTTCCGCATCCGTGGCTTCGATGCCGGCAGCTGGTCCAACAACGTCACCGTTGACGGCATGCGCGCGCCGCAGGGCAGCCAGTGGAACCGCACCATGGTCGACAGCTGGAACCTGGAGCGGGTGGAAGTGCTCAAGGGCCCGTCGGCGGTGATGTACGGGCAGGTGGCTCCGGGTGGCATGGTCAACCAGGTCAGCAAGACGCCGACGCCGGACCAGCAGCAGGTACTGCGCCTGGGCATCGACGGCAACGGCCAGTACAACACCGCCTTCGACGTGGGCGCCGGCAGCGACGACAACCGCCACCTGCTGCGTCTGGTGGGCCTGTACCGCGATGGCCAGACCCAGATCGACCACACCGAACAGAAGCACTGGTTCCTGACCCCGAGCTACACCTTCCAGATCGCCGAACGCACGCGCCTGACCCTGCTCGGCCTCTACCAGAAGGACGACGGCGGTTCGACCTACCAGTTCTTGCCGATGGACGGCACGCTGGTGGCCACGCCCTACGGCCACATGAAGAACACCACCTTCATCGGCGAGCCCGGCTGGAACACCTATGACCGCACCATCTGGACCGCCGGTTACCTGTTCGAGCACAGCTTCAACGGCAACTGGACGCTGAGCCAGAGTGCGCGCCATACCGATGTCCAATCCCTGTTCCGCACCGTGGTGACCAATGGCGGCCTCAACGCCGATGGCCGCACCCAGAAGCGGCGTGCCACCTGGGGCGAAGGTGACTCCAAGGGCGATACGGTGGATACGCGCATCACCGGCAAGTTCAGCACCGGCGCGGCCGAGCACACGCTGCTGATCGGCGTGGACTGGCAGAAGGCCGACTGGACCGGCGCGCGCGGGGCGATGCTCAACCCGCGCGACATCGACATCTTCAACCCGGTCTATACCAACTACGTGCCGGTCACCACCAGCATCAGCTACTCCGGTGGCATCAACCGCCAGACCGGTGTGTACCTGCAGGACCAGGTTGCATTGGACAAGTGGCGGCTGACCTTTGGTGGCCGTTATGACTGGACCCGCGACGACACCTGGACCCGCAGCTACACCGTGGCCACCAACCGTTATGGCGCCCGTATTCCGACCCGTGGCGAGGAAGAAGCCTTCAGCGGCAACCTGGGCGTGCTGTACGTGGCCGACAACGGGCTGACCCCGTACCTCAGCTACGCCGAGTCGTTCCAGCCGTCGGGCAGCAACACCAACATGAGCTACACGCTGTCGGCGTTCGACCCGGTGACCGGCAAGCAGTGGGAAGCAGGCATCAAGTACCAGCCGGCGTCCTTCGATGGCCTGTTGACGCTTTCGGCCTACGACCTGCGCCAGCAGAACATCCTCACCAATGATCCGGACCTCACGCACAACACCTGCGGCACCGCCGGCAACAGCCAGTGCCAGGTGCAGGATGGCGAAGGCCGCGTGCGCGGCGTCGAACTGGAAGGCCGCATCACCCCGCTGGAAGGCTTCAGCGTGATCGGTGCTGCCAGCTGGATGGATTCGGAAGTCACCAAGAGCAACAACGGCTACATCGGCAAGCAGCTGGCGATGGTGCCGGACTGGACCGCCGCGTTGTGGGCGGACTACACGTTCCAGGCCGGTGGCCTGGAAGGGCTGAGCCTGGCCGCAGGTGTGCGTTACAACGGCGAAAGCTATGGCGACAGCGCCAACCTGTACCTGATTCCGGGCTACACGCTGTGGGATGCGGCCATCCGTTACGACGTCGGCCATCACGGCCGGGTGGGAACCCAGTTCGCACTCAACGTCAGCAACCTGGCCGACAAGCGTTTTGTCTCGACCTGCGGTGGCGTGTCTTCCTGCTACTACGGCACGGGTCGAACGGTTACTGCCACCGCGCGGTTCAGTTGGTGATGTTGGGTTGAGCGGGTTGCTGGCCGCTTTCCTTTTCCTCTTTCCCCTCTCCCCAACCCCTCTCCCGCAAGGGGAGGGGAGCTCAATTCAGCGCGAACTGAGGCGTTGCCGGTAATTACAGTTTTCAAAGCCCCTTTCCCCTTGCGGGAGAGGGGTTGGGGAGAGGGGCAAAGGACGGGGGAACAAATCCACCCAGCAGCTCCACTCCCAACCTTGCCGGCGCTTCCCAGTGCCAACCTCCGGACCAGAGCGAATGAATGCATTTCATCCCGACCAAGGCGCCGCGCCATGACGCAGTTGCTGGCCATCACCTCCGCCGTCACAGGCTGCCTTGCGGCACTGCTGCTGTACGTTGCCTCGCCGCAACAACAGCTGCGGGGCGCAGGCCCGTGGCCGACGCGCCATGCGTGGTGGCCGGGCAGCGTGCTTGCGCTCGTCTCGTTGCTGGCGATGTGGCAGTTGATGGCACCGCTTGAAGCGATAGCGGCGTGGTTGGTGCTGCTGACGCTGGTGTGGTCGATCGCACCATTCCTGGGCGCGTGGCGAGCCCGCGTACGCGCGCGGAGGGCAGCATGAGCCAGGCGCGCGTGCGGCTGGAAAGCCGCCATTGGTTCGGCAAGACCTGTGCCGGCGTGGTGCTGGGCTTCGGCCTGGCGCTGGCGTTGTCCGGCCTGTTCGCCTGGCTGGGGCCGGACGGCATCGGCGCCGGTGGCGGCAAGAACCAGTTCAACATGTGGCTGATGGCACCGATCTGGGCGGCGGTGCTGTCCTTCGTCTATCTGTTCCGCGACAGCCTGCGCGCATGGTTGTGGCTGGGCGCGGCCAATGTGGTCGCATTCGGATTGTTGTGGTTGACGCGTTGGGTGATGGCGTGAGGACGCAGGCATGAAGATTCGCAGCGACATCATCAAGGTCTACAAGGACGTCCATATCTGGATCGGCATCGTCTGCGGGCTGATGTTGTTCATCGCCTTCTATGCCGGCTCGGTCACCATGTTCGAGAAGCCGCTGGAGCGCTGGGCAACGCCGCCATCGACATTGGCCGCCGCACCGTCGCTGGAGCGCGCCGATGCGCTGGTCGAAGCGGTGCTGGCCGAGCATCCCAAGGCTGCTGCGCGTTACTTCATTTCGGTCAAACCCGGTGCCGACCAGCCGGCGCGCGTGTACTGGCAGGAACGCACTGGCGGCCGTCGTCAGTTCAAGGAATACGCCGCCAGTTTTGCCGCCGATGGCAGCCTGCAGGTGGAGCAGACGCGCAAGGCGCCGGTGGCGCAGCTGGTGGACACGCTGCACCAGCTGGTCGGGCTGCCGTTCCCGGATGCGGTGGCGCGGCCGATCATGGGCGCGGTGGCATTGGCCTATGCAGTGGCATTGATCTCGGGCCTGATCGTGCTGCTGCCGACGCTGACCAAGGACGTGTTCGCGCTGCGCATCGGCAAGAACATCAAGCGCATGTGGCTGGACGCGCACAACGCGCTGGGCTTGTTCAGCCTGCCGTTCCACCTGGTGATCGCGCTGACCAGCGTGGTGTTCGCCTTCCATGACCAGTTCTACGACGCGCAGGGCGCGGTGGTGTACCCGGAGGGCATCGAATGGAGTGAAGAACACGATGACGCGCCCACCGGTGCACGCGTGTTGCCGGCGGCCGAACTGCTGCGCCGGGTGGAAGTGCAGTTGCCCGGTTTCGACGTGCAGGGCTTTGGTTTCCAGCGCAAGGACGGGCATGTCGAGGCGACGGTAACCGGGCTGGACGTGCGCCACGGCACGCGCGCGCGGCTGTACGCCAGCACGCATCTGGACCCGTACAGCGGGCAGGTGGACCCGCATGATCTGCCCGGCCACATGTCCGCCTGGGATGAATCGGTCAATGCGTTCTTCATGCTGCATTTCGGCAGCTTCGGTGGTAACCCGGTGCGCTGGTTGTACGTGCTGATGGGCCTGGCCGGCGCGGCGCTGTTCTACACCGGCAACCTGCTGTGGGTGGAATCGCGGCGGCGCAAGCGCAAGGGGCCGGAGACGCCCGCGCAGAAACGCTCGGGCTGGGTGCTGGGCTGCCTGACGGTGGGCGTGTCATTGGGGTGCGTGGCCGGCATTTCCGCCAGCCTCGCCGCAACCAAATGGTTGCCTGCGTTGGTGGCGGATCTGAAGGCGTGGCACACCGGCATCTACTACGCGGTGTTCGTGGCCGCGATCGCTTGGGCGTTCCTGCGCGGCGCATCACGCGGTGCGGTGGAGCTGCTGTGGGCCAGTGCGGTGTTCACCCTGGCGATTCCGTTGTCGAGCCTGGCCGGCGTGTGGGGCATCGGCGGTGCATGGAGCCATGCCGGCAGCTGGCCGGTGGATGTGACCGCGCTGTTGTCGGTGCCGGTGATGTTGTACATCGCCCAGCGCACGCGCCTGCGCTTGCAGCAGGGCCATACCGACAGCGTCTGGGCGCAGACCAGCCCCAACCCCCTGTAGAGCGCAGCCCCGCTTTGCTCCTCCCCTTTGGCGTAGCCAAGGGGGAGGTTGGGAGGGGGTAGCTCTTGCCCTTTGCTCCGCTCCCTCCTTTTGGCAGAGGGCCAAGGGGAGGGTGAGGGGTATAGCTTGTGCTTCTTGCGGTGAGGTGGGGTTGCCACTGAAAGCACCCCTCCCCAACCCTCCCCTTCGCTACGCGAAAGGGAGGGAGCAGGACCCGGTGTGCTGTGGCCTTCGTGGGCAGCGGCTCAGACGTCGCCGTCGCTGGCCCAGCCTTCGCCGCTGCCGCGCTGGAACACGCGGTCATCGTCCTGCACCTCACCGGCCGGAAAATGCGCCTGCGAGGCCAGCCGTTCGTAGATCGGGGTGAAGTCCGGCTCGGTGGCTGCCATCAACTGGTCGAAACCTTCGATGACGAAGTAGCTCTTCTGGAACGTGTCGATGCGGTAGCGGGTGCGCATGATCCGCTCAAGGTCAAAGCCGATCCGATTGGGCGCGGCTGATTCCAGCGAGTACAGCGATTCGCCCTTGGACGAGACGATGCCGGCGCCATAGATGCGCAGCCCGTCGGCGGTGTTGATCAGGCCGAACTCCACCGTGTACCAGTACAGACGGGTCAGGTTCTGCAACGCCTCCGGGCCGATCGCATGCGCCTTGACCCCGCCACGGCCGTAGGCGGCCATGTAGTCGGCGAACACCGGGTTCATCAGCAGCGGCACGTGGCCGAACAGATCATGGAACAGGTCCGGTTCGGCGATGTAATCAATCTGGTCCGGGCGGCGGATCCACCACGTCACCGGGAAACGGCGGTTGGCCAGGTGATCGAAGAAATCCAGTTCCGGCAACAGGCCTTCCACGCCGACCAGGGTCCAGCCGGTGGCGGCGCCCAGCACTTCGTTGAGCTGGTCGAAGCGCGGAATCATGTGCTCGCTCATACCCATCTCGTCCTGGGCGTCCAGGAACTCCTGGCAGGCACGGCCGACCAGCAGCTCGCGCTGGCGCTGGTACAGCGTGCTCCAGGTGGCATGGTCATCGGCGCTGTAGCTGTCCCACGGCTGCTCCACCACGGCCGTGGTATAGACCGGCACGTAACCCTTGTCGGTCTGTTGATGTTCGACGCGGCGCGGGTTGGCTTCCATGGCGGCAGCTCCTGAAGGGAATAGATAACCGCATGGTAGGAAGCCTGCCGCGCAAGAGGTTTGCGAAATTGCGCCGCCAGCGGTTCTTGGCGCAATATTGTTGCGTCAATTCAATGTTGCGGAGCAACAAAGATGGCTTCAGTCACGCTTGATCGCACGGATCTGCGGCTTCTGGCCGAGATACAGCAGCATGGGCGCGCCACCAATGCCGAGCTGGCAGCGCGGGTGAACCTTTCGCCATCGGCGTGCCTGCGCCGGGTGCAGCGGCTGGAAGCGGAGGGTGTCATCGCCGGCTACGGTGCGCGGCTGGAGCCAAGGGCGATTGGTCTTGGCCTGCAGGCATTCGTGCGGGTGCAGTTGTCCAAGCACGGGCAGGCGGCCATCAACCATTTCGTCGAGGCCGTGCAGTTGTGGGATGAAGTGGTGGCCTGCCACGCGCTCACCGGCGACATGGATTACCTGCTGCACGTCTACGTGCGCGACCTGGACCACTTCTCGGCATTCCTGCTCGACAAGCTGCTCGATGCGGCCGGCGTGGCCGACGTCAATTCCAGCTTCGTGTTGCGCACGGTCAAGGAGTTCCGCGCGCTGCCGTTGTCGCAGTTGGGGCGGGTTTGAGCTTGCCCCTTTCCTGACGGAAGAAAGTGCCCCGGCTCCGCCCTTCTCCCGATGGGAGAAGGTGCTACGGCTCCCTCCCTTTGGCCATGGGCCAAGGGGAGGGTTGGGGAGGGGGCTTTTCGCGGTGATTTCATCCACTGCGCGGAACCCAGGGCGACCCCCTCCCAACCTCCCCCTTGGCTACGCCAAAGGGGAGGAGCGTGAAGCATCAAAGCGCCTGCGCGCTGCAGTTCTTCTCGACGCCACGCAGCTTCTCCAAGCGGCTGCGACGGTCCCGGCAAGCTCCTGGCGAGAGAAGGCGCTACGGCCCCCTCCCTTTGGCCATGGGCCAAGGGGAGGGCTGGGGAGGGGTGCTTTTCGCGGTGATTTCATCCACTGCGCGGAACCCAGGTTGACCCCCTCCCAACCTCCCCCTTGGCTACGCCAAAGGGGAGGAGCGTGAAGCATCAACGCGCCTGCGCACTGCAATTCTTTTTGACGCCACGCAGCTTTATCCAGGCGGCTGCGGCTGTCCCGGCAACCTCCTGACGAGAGAAGGCGCTACGGCCCCCTCCCTTTGGCCAAGGGCCAAGGGCCAAGGGGAGGAGCGTGAAGCATCAACGCGCCTGCGCGCTGCAATTCTTCTCGACGCCACGCAGCTTCTCCAGGCGGCTGCGGCTGTCCTGGCAGCGCTGATGCGCTTCAGCCTGTGCAGCGGCGTTGCGCGCTTCAGCGGTGCGGACCGCTGCGGTCTGTGCCTGCTGCAAGCGGGCGACGCCAGCGCGGATCTGCGGCATTGCCGCCATCGCGGCCTTCTCGCCTTCCAGAATCGCGCGGCCACGCTGTTCGAAATCGGCTGCGCCGATGTCCAGCACCGCCGGGCGGATCACCACGTCGGCGCGGCCCAGCTCCTGCTCGCCCAGGCGCTGGCCCATGATGGTGATGGACTGGTTCACCGCACCCAGCAGACCGCTCGGGCGCTGGCCGCTGGCACGGCTGGAGATATCCACCGCGATGACGAACTCGGCGCCCAGCTGGCGCGCCGCATCCACCGGCACCGGGCTGACCACACCACCGTCCACATAGGTTTTGCCGCCGATGCTCACCGGTTCGAACACGCCGGGGATGGAACTGGAAGCACGCACCGCCTGGCCGACGTTGCCGCGCACGAACACCGCGCGGTCACCGGTTTCCAGTTGCGTGGCCACCGCTGCAAACGGCTTGCGCAGCTGCTCGGCAGGCTTGTTGCCGACCTGTGCGTTGACGTAGTCCTGCAGCTTCTGGCCCTGGACCAGGCCACCGGAAAACAGGCGCAGGTCGCGGATGCTGGCTTCGTCCAGGGCCACGGCCTTCTGCTGCATCTGGAAGGCGTTCATGCCGCTGGCATAGAGCGCGCCGACCACGCTGCCGGCGCTGGTGCCGGACACCACCACTGGCTCGAAGCCGTTGGCTTCAAGCATCTTGATCACGCCGATATGGGCAAAGCCCTTGGCCGCGCCGCCGCCCAGCGCCACGCCGATCTTCACCGGCTTGACCGGTGTGGCCGGTCGCACCGCCTGCGGCGGGGTGGGCTTGGTGTTCTCGCCACCACAGGCCGCCAGCAGGCCAAACAGCGAAAGGGACAACAACAGGCGAGCGTTGCGCGGCTTCATGATGAATAGGGGGGCTTGGAAAGGGCGCCAGCATAGCGCTTTGCGGGCCGGCGGCAGCGTCGCGGCGTGGTTGCCGTTTAGGCGCGGCTGCAACAGCCATCGCGGCGTGTCGTGCCGGCCCCGGTGCACGGCCGCCTGAAGCTGCGCACCGCAGGCATGCAGGGGCGGCGTAAGCCGCGAAACCACCCATGCCGCTGCCGAACAACCTTGCAGTTGCGGATGGCCCAGCGGCCTCAACCTCGACCAGCATCGCGGCTTGCGCCGATCCTACGGTGCCGTCGAGGTTCCATGCGCAAGCGGTGTCCTGCATCGGCGCGGGGATGAAGACAGGAACGCAAAAGAGAACGGCAGGCGCTTCGCGCCTGCCGTCGTGTACTCATCGCACTACAGCGCGCTCAGAACTTGTTGTCGCCATCGAGCAGTCGGCCCAGGCCGCCCAGTACCGAACCTTCGCCGCGGCTCTGGCCACCGCCCTGCGGGGCGGCGGCGAACATGCGCCCGGCCAGGCGCGAGAACGGCAGCGACTGCAGCCACACCTTGCCCGGGCCGGTGAGGGTGGCCAGGAACACGCCTTCGCCGCCGAAGAACATGCTCTTCAGGCCGGCCACGCGACGCACTTCCATGTCCACGCCGGCGTGGTAGGCCACCACGCAGCCGGTGTCCACGTCGATGCGTTCGCCAGCGGCCAGTTCGCGCTCGACCACGCAACCACCGGCGTGCACGAACACCCAGCCGTCACCTTCGAGCTTCTGCATGATGAAACCTTCGCCACCGAACAGGCCGGTCATCACCTTGCGCTGCAGGTGCACCCCGACCTGCACGCCACGCGCGCCGGCCAGGAAGCTGTCCTTCTGGCAGATCAACTTGCCGCCATGCTGGTCCAGCTTCATCGCCAGCACCGTGCCGGGGTAGGGCGCGGCGAAAGCGACCTTGGCCTTGCCCTGGCCGGTGTGGGTGAAGACCGTGGCAAACAGGCTCTCGCCGGTGATCACGCGCTTGCCGGCGGACATCAGCTTGTCCATGAAACCGCCGCCCTGGCCTTCGTGGCGGCCGTCGCCGAACACGGTGTCCATCTGCACGGTGGAGTCCTTGAACATCAGCGCGCCGGCCTCGGCGATGGCACTCTCGCCCGGGTCCAGTTCGATTTCGACGAACTGCATTTCATGGCCGACGATGCGGAAGTCGATGTCGTCTGCGCGGTTGCGGTTGCCACCGACCGGCGGTGGCACCGGCGGCGGTGCGGCCTGGCCACCGAGTTCCGGCACCTGGCCCACGGCCTGCCAGCCCTGCATGCCCTCGCGCCAGGCCAGCGCCTGGCGATTGGCCTGGGCGTACTGGCGGGCGGCAGCCTCATCCAGTGGGCCGACGCGGTCGGCCTGGCCGGGGACATGGAAATACCACTGGGTCATGACAGATCGCCTGGGATTGGGAAAGGGCTCCAAGTCTATGCGGGCCGGGGCCGCTTTCACCCCTGACAGGCGTCATGTGGCTTAACGTGCCCGTGTTTGCGATGTGAATGTTGTACTGCAACAATCGTGTGCTAGGCGCAGTTCCCCATCACCCACACCAGGTCCCTCTCCGCCATGTCCCCGACTCGAATCGTCCGCGGCCGTTTTCCGGCTGCGCATCCGCTGTTTGTCGCTGTTCTTGCCGTCCTCCCGTTTACCGCCGCCGCGCAGGACGCCGCCCCGGCCAAGGATGCCGTCGCTCTGGACACGTTGCAGGTCACCGCGCAGCGTCGTGTGGAAAATGCCAAGGACGTGCCGGTTTCGATCACCGCCATCCAGGGCGAGAAGCTGGATGTGATCGGTTCGGCCGGTGACGACATCCGCTTCCTGTCCGCGCGCGTGCCCAGCCTCAACATCGAGTCGTCCTACGGCCGTGCGTTTCCGCGCTTCTATATTCGTGGCCTGGGCAACACCGACTTCGACCTCAACGCCTCGCAGCCGGTATCGCTGGTGTATGACGACGTGGTGCAGGAAAGCCCGCTGCTGAAGGGCTTCCCGCTGTTCGACCTGGCCGGCGTGGAAGTGCTGCGCGGCCCGCAGGGCACGCTGTTCGGCCGCAACACCCCGGCCGGTGTGGTCAAGTTCGATTCGGCCCGTCCCTCGCAGGACGCCGATGGCTACCTCAAGGTCGGCTACGGCAGCTACAACACCTGGAACACCCAGGGCGCCTACGGCGGCCCGCTGACCGATCGCTGGTCGGCACGCGTGTCGGCGCTGTACCAGCGCCGCGACGATTACGTCGACAACACCGTGGCCAATGCGCCCAACGATGGCTTCGAAGGCTATGACGAAGCCGCCGCCCGCGTGCAGTTCCTGTACGAAGGCGACCAGTTCGAAGGCCTGTTCAACCTGCACAAGCGCAAGCTCAACGGCACCGCACGCCTGTTCCGCGCCAACATCATCGAGAAGGGCAGCAACGCGCTGGTGCCCGGCTTCGACCGCGACAAGGTCTCGGTGGACGGCGTCAACTATTCCGAGCTGGAAACCTGGGGCGGCAGCGCCCGCCTGAAGTGGGACCTGGGCAAGGTGTCGCTGTACTCCATCTCCGGTTACGAAACCGCCAAGTCGCAGAATCGTGGTGACATCGATGGCGGTTATGGCGCGGCGTTCCTGCCGGAGTCCGGGCCGGGCTTCATCCCGTTTGCTTCCGAGTCGATGGATGGCCTGCCGGATCATCGCCAGATCACCCAGGAATTCCGTGTGGAGTCCAACGAATGGGGCCGCTTCGACTGGCAGGCCGGCGTGTTCTATTTCGATGAAGACGTCACCATCGACAGCTTCAACTACGACTCGCTGACCCCGGGCAATCCGCAGACCGGCCACGCCGTGCAGAGCCAGCGCAACAAGGCCTGGGCGGTGTTCGCCTCGGGCGATTTCGATGTGACCGACAAGTTCAAGCTGCGTGGTGGCGTGCGCTACACGCAGGACAAGAAGGACTTCACCGCCAGCGTGTTGCAGGCCGTGCCGTTTGGTACGCCGGTCAGCGGCCCGTACATCGCCAACACCGACGTTGACGATGTCAGCTGGGATCTGAGCGGCGTCTACCAGATCACCGACAACCTCAACGTCTATGCGCGCGTAGCCAAGGGCTTCCGCGCACCGTCGATCCAGGGCCGCCTGGCCTTCGGCGGCGTGTCGCAGGCCGATTCGGAGAAGGTGATTTCGTACGAGGCCGGCATCAAGGCCGACCTGTTCGAGCGTCGCGCGCGCCTGGGCTTCAACGTGTTCCGTTACAACGTTGACGGCCAGCAGCTGATCGCGGTGGGCGGCAGCAACAATACCGCCACGCTGCTCAACGCCGACAAGACCATCGGCCAGGGCGCCGAGCTCGATTTCGAGGCCTACCTGACCGACAACGTGCTGCTCACCCTGGGCAGCAGCTACAACGACACCGAGATCAAGGACAAGGATCTGGCGGTGGCGATCTGCGGCGGCGGCTGCACCATCACCGACCCGACCACCGTCATCGGCGGCACCACCTACGCGCTGGTCAACGGCAACGCACTGCCGCAGGCGCCGAAGTGGATCCACAACGTGACCCTGCGTGCCGGTTTCCCGCTGAGCGATTCCAGCGAGCTTTATGCGTACACCGATTGGGCCTACCGCAGCGAGGTCAACTTCTTCCTGTACGAGTCGCCGGAATTCCGTGGCCGTTCGTCGCTGGAAGGCGGCCTGCGCCTGGGCTACAACTGGGCCTACGGCCAGTACGACGTGGCGGCATTCGGTCGCAACCTGACCAACCAGACCCGCGTGGTCGGCGCGATCGACTTCAACAACCTGACCGGCTTCCTCAACGAGCCGCGCACGTATGGCCTGGAGTTCACCGCGAAGTTCTGATCGCCGTTGCAGCGTGATGGATGAAACAGGAAGGGCGCGGAACTCCGCGCCCTTTCTGTTTTCCGGTAGAGCGCAGCCGTGCTGCGCTTTTGTAGCCCCTCTCCCGCCGGAAGCGGGGTTGGGGTGAGGGTGCGATGTCCTGCCGAGGCAGCCGCTTGCCGAGCATCGCTCGGCACTACCGTTGTGCGTCGTGCAGCGCCTTGTGCAGTACGTCGAGCAGCTGCTCGTTGTCGTCCTGGCGCTGTTCCCAGTACATGATGCCGCCCAGCCCATTGCGCTTCACGTACTCGGCCTTGAGGGCCAGCGAGCGCGGGTCCTCGTAGCTGACCATGCGGCGCTCCTTCGGGTTCCACAACCACGGCACCTGCGCCTGCTCGTCCCAATGCTGTTCCCAGTCCGGATTGTTCAGGCGGGTATGGACGATGTCGCGCCAGGAGATGAAGCCACCTTCGCTGCTGAATTTCTGGAAGCGTCCTTGGTTGGCGCTGCCGACGTCACCGAAGGTGCGGCCGTAGAACGGTACGCCGACATTGATCTTTTCGGCCGGCACGCCGGCATCGAGGAAGTACTTCACTGCGCCTTCGGTGGTACGGCCTTCGACCGTGGCCAACGGCGAGGCCGACAGGCCGGCATGGTGGCCGGTGGTCTTGGTCAGGCTGCCGTAGAAGTCGTAGGTCATCAGGTTGATCCAGTCCAGCGACTTGGCGATGCGCGGCAGTTCCAGGCCGGCGGCGGCACGGCCTTCGGCGGCGGCGATGGTCAGCAGGTAGTGGCGCTTGCCCTGGCCCTCGGCATCCAGACGCGCGCGCAGCTGTTCCAGCAGCACGGTGAAATTCTGGCGGTCATCCGGGCTGTGGCTGATGTCGGCGTCACCGAGCGTGGGGTATTCCCAATCGATATCCAGCCCATCCAGTTTGAACTGGTGCATCAGCGCAACGCTGCTGTCGATGAAGCGGGTGCGTGCGGCATCGCTGGCGGCCGCTTCGGAGAAGTTGCCGGCGCCCCAGCCGCCTATCGATAGCACGATCTGCAGCGACGGGTTGTCCGCGCGCTTGCCGACAAGTGCATGCAGGCGTGCCGGGTCGACGTTGTCGGGCAGGTACACGCTGCCATCCGGACGCACCACGGCGAAGGCGAAGTTCACCACATCCAATTTTTCGGCGGTGAGCTGCAACGGTGCGGGGCCGTCCATCACGTAGCCGATCACGCGTGGCGTGCGCGCGTGGGCGAGGGTGGCCAGGCCGAGCAGCGTGATTGCCAGCAGTGCCCGCAGGCGAGGGCGTCGAAGAAGTGCAGGCATGGGATTCCCTTGTGCATGTGGAATCCCGGACTGTAGCGGCAGGGCCATGCTGGCCGCGCGTGCGGTGACGTTGGAAACCAATTGCGGCGGGTGCGCGCGCTGCACTGCCATGCGCGGCATCGGGTTGCGCAAGGCCCTGCCGCGTTGTTGCGGGAACAGCATCCGGCAACAACGCGAGGGCCGCGCGGTATCAGCGCGCTTCGGAGATGTTGGAAGTCAGTGCCGCGGTTTCCGCAGCGCAGTCACGCGGCATTGGCAGATCCAGCGTGCGCGATTGCTCCAGCTCGCGGCGTGCCTTGGCCAGGTCGGCGACGAACTCCGGGTTGTCATGCAGGCGCGCCACCGTGGCCGCGCCCATGAAACGGCCCTGCTGCACATCGCTGTACCAATGCACGTTGCAGACCAGACGGCTGTGGCCGTAGTTGCGGCCACGCTCCAGCAGCGCGGTGGCGTGGTCCGGTGCGATTTCGGCCAGGATCAACGCCCAGGCCCAGCCGATGGCGGTGTGCCCGGACGGATACGAGCCGCTCTTGCGCAGGCCTTCCTCGTCTTCCGGGGTGCAGGTCGGCGCGTTGTTGACCATGAACGGACGCGGGCGCTGGTAATGGGTCTTTGCCGCCTTGGTGGCCGCGCTCGCATCGATGCGGCTGCGTTCGAGCAGGCGATACAGCGTGGGCGCGTGTTTGGCGGTGACCGGGACGCCCAGCGCGCAGCTGAACTGGTCGGCCCCGGCCGGGAACTTCAGGTCGGCATCGGTATGTGCCTGCTGGAAGCGCGCACTGCCGCGCATGCTGATGGCTTCACGGGCGACGGCTTCGTCCAGCTGTGCCCAGGCCGAGCCTGCGGCCGGCGGGGCCGGGCTCAGTGCCAGGCTGTCGGGAATGGCATCGCCATGCAGGTAGCCGCTCACGCCGTGCTTGGCGTCGGCGGTGGGGGCAGGGGAGGAGGAAGGAGTGCTGGAGCAGGCGGCGAGCGCGGCGGCCAGCGCCAGGGCTGCGGTCAGGCGCAGCGGGAATCGGATACGTGACATTGCAGGGACGACAGGGACGGCGGAACGGGCCGGCATCATCGCATCATGGACTAGGGACTGTGTGTGGGGATTAGTCAGCCAATGCACCCCTCCCCAACCCTCCCCTGTGCCTTCGGCGCAAGGGAGGGGGAAGATCGCGTGATCGGCGGAAGCATCAGGCTGCGGCTGTTTGCCCCCTCCCTTGCGCCGAGGGCGCAGGGGAGGGTTGGGGAGGGGTGCGGTTCCCTCATTCCACCCAGGCCGTCAGCCGGCCGGCTTCCTCGCGCACTTCGATCGGGCCACCAAACACCTCCGACAGCGGCGCCGAGCGCAACAGCTCCTCACGCGGGCCATCAGCGAAGATGCGCCCGCCCTTCATCAGCACCACGCGGGCGATTTCCGGAATCACCTCCTCGATGTGGTGGGTGACCAGCACCAGGGTGATGCCCTGCTGGGCCAGGTGGCGCATGGTGTCGATCAGGTGCTGGCGCGAGATCAGGTCCAGCCCGGTGGAGGGCTCGTCCAGCAGCAGCGCCTTGGGCTGGTTGACCAGGGCGCGGGCGATCAGCACGCGGCGGGTCTCGCCGGCCGACAGTTCGGCGTAGCTGCGGCCCAGCAGCGGCAGGGCACGGGCCAGCCCCAGCGCCTCGCGGGCACGCTGACGCATGGCCTCGGTGACGTCACGGTGCGCCGGCACCACGTAGCTGGCGAAGAAGCCGGAAATCACCGCCTCCTCCACGCTCAGCCCCGGCATGTCGGCCAGGTTGCTGGACAGGTCGCCGGTGACGATGCCCAGCTGCGAGCGCAGCCGGTCCACCTGCCAGCGGGTCTGCCCCAGCACCTGCACCGGCACGGGGCCATCGGCGCGTGCCAGCGGATACAACTCGCGCGTGATCAGCTTGATGAATGAGGACTTTCCGCAGCCGTTCGGGCCGAGGATGGCGGTGTGCTGGCCCTGCTCGATGCGCAGGTTCAGTTCATGCAGGACGCGCACCTGGCCGCGCACGACGCAGGCATGGTTCAGCTCGATCAAGGGTGCCGCGATGGCGGCCGGGGCAATGGACATTCAGATGTGAAAGGCAGCTGAGGATTCGACCAACGGATGAGCCGCGGGCGGATGAAGTTTGCAGCGGCAGGCCCCATCATGTGTAGCACTGGTTTCATCTGGCACCGACCTGCCTGGAGTTCTGCAATGTCCGAAGCGCTGCTCACGTTTCTCACCGGTGGCATTGCCGGCCTGGGCTGGTGGGGCATGCTGGCGGTGCTGCTGGTGTTCACCCAGCTCACCATCTTCGCGGTGACCTTGTACCTGCACCGCAGCCAGGCCCATCGCGGCGTGGATTTCCATCCGGTCATCTCCCACTTCTTCCGTTTCTGGGTGTGGCTGACCACCTCGATGATCACCCGCGAGTGGGTGGCCATCCACCGCAAGCACCACGCCAAGGTGGAAACCGAGGACGATCCGCACAGCCCGGTCACCAAGGGCATCGGCCAGGTGTTCTGGCGCGGCGTGGAGCTGTACCGCGAAGCGCGCGCGCAGCGTGCCGATATCGAACAGTACGGGCGCGGTGCGCCGGAGGACTGGGTCGAGCGCCACGTGTACACCCCGCATGCCAACCTTGGCCCGGTGCTGCTGTTCGCGGTCAACACGGTGCTGTTCGGCCTGCCGGGCATCGCCTTGTGGGCGATCCAGATGGCGTGGATTCCGTTCTGGGCGGCGGGCGTGGTCAACGGCCTGGGCCATTGGTGGGGTTACCGCAATTTCGAATCGGCCGACACCTCGACCAACCTGACGCCCTGGGCGTTGTGGATCGGCGGCGAAGAGCTGCACAACAACCACCATGCCTTCCCGAGTTCGGCACGGTTCTCGATGCGGCGCTGGGAGTTCGATATCGGCTGGCAGGCCATCCGCCTGCTGCAGATGCTGCGTCTGGCCAAGGTGCTGCGCGTGGCGCCGACCATGGACATCCGCCCCAACATCGCCGTGCCCGATGCCGACACGCTCAAGGCGTTGCTGTCGCACCGCTTCCAGGCCATGACCGATTACCAGCGCAACGTGTTCGCACCGGCCCTGAAGGAAGAAGCCGCCGCTGCCGGCGCCAAGCTGCGCAAGCTGTTGCCAAGGCGCATGCGCAAGGGCCTGGTCAATGACGGTCGCTGGCTCAAGCCGGCCTGCCGCGAACAGTTGAACCAATGGGTGCAGCAGCGCCCGCGCATCCAGCAGCTGGTCGAACACCGCGCGCGGCTGTCGGCGTTGCTGGAAGCCCGCAGCCACGACGCGGCCGAGCGCCTGCGCCAGCTGCAACAGTGGTGCCAGGAAGCAGAGGCCAGCGGCAGTGCCGCGCTGCAGGCCTATGCGGCGCGCCTGAAGGGCTACTCGCTCAGCGGCGCATGATCGGCCGCTTGATCGCCGCTGGCCTGCTGCTGGTGGCGCTGCCAGTAGCCGCGCAGGTACAGGACACCACTGCGTACCTGCAGCGGATGGATGCCGATGCCGATGGCCGGGTAAGCCCGGACGAATACCTGCAGTGGATGTTCTATGCATTCGACCGCATGGATCGCAATGGCAACGGCGTGCTTGAGGCAGCGGAACAGCCAGGCGGACGTGGCAAGCCGATCACCCGCGAGGAGCAGCGGCAGGTGATCCTGGCGCGTTTTGCCCGGCAGGATGCCGACAGCGATGGTTACCTGAGTGCCCGCGAGTTGATGGCACCACCGCGTTGATGCAACGGCAGCCTGCGATCAGAATGGCGCCCGTCATGCATGCAGGGGATCAAGGATGAAGCCGTTTTTCGCGCCGCTTGTGGCCGCCACGTTGTTCGCCACGCCGGTCATGGCGCTGGCGTTTTCACTGGGCAACAAGCCCTATGTGCAACCGGTGGAAGGCGAGCCGGCGGCCGAGGTGAGCATCGATCCCGGACTTGGCATCGTGGGCGCGCTGAACTTCAACGAGGACGGTTGTTATATCGGCCGTACCGGCGCCGAAACGTTGCGCGTGCATGCACAGCGCAAGGCGCATATGGATGTGCAGATCCGGGATGGCCGCAAGACGTGTACGGTCACCTTCGCTTTCACCCCGCAGGAAGGCCATCAGTACCGGGTGTTGCAGGGCCTGGAGCCATCGCGTGGCGGGCAATGCTCGGTGATGGTGATGGGCAAGGCTGCCGATGGCGCCGACGCGACGGTGGATGTGCAGCCTTTCGAAATGCGCGTGCGTGGCTTTGGTTGCCTGCGCGCCAGCGAGTAAGCCCGCCCGGTTTTACGGGGGCGTAATCATCAGGATTGAGCGATGCCAGAACTCCCCGAAGTAGAAACCACCCGCCGAGGCCTGGAGCCACACCTGCAAGGGCGGCGCATCCACGGCGTGATCCTGCGCCGCCCGGACCTGCGCTGGCCGATCCCGGCGGAGATCGAACAGCAGCTGCCGGGCCAGCGCATCGAAGCGATCCGCCGTCGTGCCAAGTACCTGCTGCTGGATACCGATGCCGGCAGCGCATTGCTGCATCTGGGCATGTCCGGCAGCTTGCGGGTGCTACCCGGCGACACGCCGGTGCGCGCGCATGACCATGTCGACATCAGCCTGGAGGATGGCCGCCTGCTGCGGTTCAACGACCCGCGCCGGTTTGGCTGCCTGTTGTGGCAGCCCGCCGGTGAGACGCACGAGCTGCTGCGCGATCCTGGTCCGGAGCCACTGGACGACGTGTTCGACGGCGACTACCTGTTCCATCGCAGCCGTGGCCGCAGCGCATCGGTGAAGACCTTCCTGATGGACCAGCGCATCGTCGTCGGCGTGGGCAACATCTATGCGGCCGAAAGCCTGTTCATGGCCGGCATCAATCCGTTGCGCGAGGCGGGCAAGGTGTCGCGGGCGCGCTATCAACGCCTGGGCGACGCAGTGAAGGAAATCCTCGGCCACGCCATCACCCGTGGTGGCACCACGCTGCGCGATTTCATCAGCCCGGACGGTGCGCCGGGCTACTTCGAGCAGGAGCTGCTGGTGTACGGCCGCGAAGGCGAGAACTGCAAGCAGTGTGGCCGGCTGCTGCGTTACGCCAGCATCGGCCAGCGGGCGACGGTGTGGTGCGGGTACTGCCAGCGCTGACAGTGGTGGCGGTAGCAGAAGCAGAAGCAGGGCAACGGCACCCCTCCCCAGCCCTCCCCTTGGCTTCGCCAAAGGGAGGGGGCAAAAGCATGGCTGCGCTGCGATCCGCTTGACCCGCAGGAACCATCCCTCCCTTGCGCAGCAGGGGAGGGCTGGGGAGGGGTGCCGTTGCTCTGCTTTGAATCCCCCAGCCACTCACTCCCGAGTTAGTGACGGTATGCCTATCATGCGCAACCTCCCGCTTCGGATGACTGCATGCAACGCCGCGATTTCCTCCGCCGCGCCTCGCTGGCCTTGGCCGCTTTCGGCATTCCGGCGCTGCCGGCCTGTGCCGCCGCCGACAAACAGCTGGGCCTGCGCCGTATCGGCCAACCGCAGCCTTTCGATTTCGCCGCGCTGAAGGGCCAGGCCCGCGCGCTGGCCGCCGCGCCGTACCAGAGCCACAAGCGCGTGCTTCCGGCCGAGCTGGAAGCGCTGGACTGGGACCAGTACCAGTCCATCCGCTACCGCCAGGACCACGCGCTGTGGGCCAACCAGCCGGGCAAGTTCCAGGCCAAGTTCTTCCACCTCGGGCTGTACTTCCATTCGCCGGTGCGGATGTTCGACGTGGCCGACGGCAAGGCACAGGAACTGGCCTACGACGGTGAAGCCTTCGATTACGGCAAGAGCGGCATCCACGGCAAGCGCCTGCCGGCCGACCTCGGCTTTGCCGGCTTCCGGTTGAACACCCGTGCCGATACCGACCGCGACTTCGCCGCCTTCCTTGGCGCGAGCTACTTCCGCGCGGTCGGCAAGGAAGGCCAGTACGGCCAATCCGCGCGCGGCCTGGCGATCGACACCGGCATGGGCAAGCCGGAAGAGTTTCCGGATTTCATCGCCTATTACCTGGAACAGCCCAGCGGTGATTCGAACACGATCATCGTCTACGGCCTGCTTGATTCGCCCAGCGTGGCCGGCGCGTATCGCTTTGCGATCACCAACGGCGACGTGCTGTTGATGGACATCGACAGCGCCCTGTACCCGCGCAAGGAAATCGAGCGCCTGGGCATCGCACCGTGCACCAGCATGTACCAGGTCGGTGAGAACGACCGCCGCATGGATTGGGACTGGCGCCCGGAAATCCATGACACCGACGGCCTGTCGATGTGGACCGGTGCCGGCGAGTGGATCTGGCGGCCGCTGTGCAACCCGGCGCACCTGCGCTTCAACATGTTCGTGGACAACAACCCGCGTGGTTTCGGCCTGCTGCAGCGTGACCGCAACTTCGACCATTACCAGGACGACGGCGTGTTCTACGAGAAGCGCCCGTGCCTGTGGGTGGAGCCGAAGGGGCAGTGGGGCGAGGGTTCGGTGCAACTGGTGGAGATTCCCACGGTTGATGAAACCTTCGACAACATCGTCGCGTTCTGGAACCCCAAGGCCAAGCCGCAGCCGGGCCAGGAGCTGCTGGTCGGCTATCGCCTGTACTGGGGCGCCGAACCGCCGGCACGGCCGCCGCTGGCGCATTGCGTGGCCAGCCGCACCGGCCTGGGCGGGATCATCGGCAAGAAGCGTGAGTATTTCTCATGGCGCTTCGCGGTGGATTTCGAAGGCGGCGAGCTGGCCAGCCTGATCGACAAGGGCGAAGTGGAAGCAGTGGTGGAGACCAGCCGCGGCAAGGTCGAGATCGTCTCGGCGCGGCCGTTGCGCGAGATCAAGGGCTACCGCGCGATGTTCGACCTGGTGCCGCCGGAAGGCAGCTACGACCAGATCGACATCCGCCTGTACCTGCGCAGCGGCGGCAAGACCCTGACCGAGACGTGGTTGTATCAGTACACCCCGCCGGCAGCGGGCGCGCCGGAGCGGACGCTGTATTGATTGGCTTGAGTCTCTGCTTGAAGCACCCCTCCCCAACCTTCCCCTTGGCTGCGCCAAAGGGAGGGAGCAGAAGCGGGGCTTCACTGTGATTCGACCGACCTGCAGAAACCACCCCCTCCCTTTGGCATCGCCAAGGGGAGGGTTGGGGAGGGCTAACGCTTCTGCCCTCCGCACATCACCTCACAACGGCAGCGGCGCCTGCATCGGGTCGATCCGGCCTTCGCCACGGGTGATCTTCTTGAACTCGGCGCGGCTGACCGACACATAACGCTCGTTGCCGCCGATCTCCACCTGCGGGCCGTCCTGCACGGCAAAGCCGTTCTCGTCCACGCGCACGGTCATCGTGGCCTTCTTGCCGCTGTGGCAGATGGTCTTGATCTCCTGCATCTCGTCGGCCCAGGCCAGCAGGTACTGGCTGCCTTCGAACAATTCGCCACGGAAATCGGTGCGCAGGCCGTAGCACAGCACCGGGATGCGCAGTTCGTCGACCACTTCGGACAATTGCCACACCTGTGCCTTGCTCAGGAACTGTGCCTCGTCCACCAGCACGCAGCCGAGCTTGCCGTGCTGGGCGATGTCACGTTCGATCAGCTTCTGCAGGTCGGTATCGCGCTCGAACGCGGTGGCTTCGGCCTGCAGGCCGATCCGCGAGGCGACCACGCCGGTGCCGGCACGGTGGTCCAGGCGCGGGGTCAGCAGGGCCACCCGCATGCCGCGCTCACGGTAGTTGTGCGCGGACTGGAGCAGGGTGGTGGTCTTGCCGGCGTTCATCGCCGAATAATAGAAATAGAGCTTTGCCATGCCGCATTTTAACGCGGCAACGCAAGCGGGTGCCGACCGGTAATGCGGGTGCAAGGGGCAGTACTGTTGTTGTGTCGATCGTTCAGGGCGTGTCGACGTCCGGCGAGGCAGTTTGTGGTGGGCCAACCTCCACATTGGAACGCATCGGCCGGGACCAATAAGCGTCCTGGTCGCACCAATACATTTCGGGTCGGTAATAGGTCGGGTCGTAGTACACCGATCCGGAGATGTCATTGCCATTTACATCTGTGACATACAGGGCTCCGGTTACCAGGCCTGTACGGCCTCCCGTCATGCTCCGGGTTGCCAGGCGCAGCTCCCTCTCCAGGTTTGGTTTGGTAACGCTGTCGCTATATCGGGCGTAAACCGCTTGCCCACGATGCACAGCTTCTGCACGTTGCTGTTCATCGAGTTGTGCCCAGTAGGCTTCGCGCTGAGCAACAAAATTGCGGTAGTTGCGCTCGGCTGCCAGGTCCACCCAAGCATAGGCAAGTGGTTGATCGGCAGCGATTCCAAGGCCCTCCCAGTACATGTGGGCGACCATGAGCTGGGAGAATTTGTCCGCATAGTTCGCGGCGCGCTTGAAGTCCCGAAGCGCCTTGGAGTAATTGCGTTTTTTGTAGGCTTCCAGCGCAGCATTCCGCCAACGCATGTCCGGGTGGGCGTCATAGAAACCAGCGGTCATTATTTCGGCCGGAATGGGCTTTGACGACAAATTGCGACAGGCATCTTCCGTCGACGCCGCAGCCAGCGCGGGTAGCGCGACAAGCCCCGTGAGAAATACGGCGACCCATGAGTTACGCATGTCATCGATCCTTATGACTGTGTGGCGCATTCCAGCACCTGAATATGGCTTTTACAACCGTTCACCAAGCTCAATGCGTACACAGCAGCCCTCCCGCAACGATGGTGGGGGGCTCGGCGGCGATGGCTTACACTGCCTGCCTGCGACTGAAACCACCTCATGCTGGACTCCCTCAATCCCCCCCAACGCGCTGCGGCGGTACACGCCGAAGGTCCCCTGCTGGTGCTGGCCGGTGCAGGCAGTGGCAAGACGCGCGTGATCGTGGAGAAGATCGCCCACCTGATCGGCAGCAACCGCTACCCCGCCCGGCGCATCGCGGCGATCACCTTCACCAACAAGTCCGCCAAGGAAATGCGCGAGCGCGTGGCCAAGCGCCTGCGCGCCGAGGATGCGGCCGAGGTCACCATCTGCACGTTCCATGCGCTGGGGCTGAAATTCCTGCAGATCGAACATGAACAGGTGGGGCTGAAGCGCAGCTTCTCGATCTTCGATGCCGACGACGCCACCGGGCAGATCAAGGACCTGCTGGGCGGCAGCCAGGCCAAGCCCGACGACATCGAGGACATGAAAAACCTGATCTCGCGCGCCAAGAACGCCGGCCTCTCGCCCGAGCAGGCGATGGCGGCGGCGCGCAGCAGCCGCGAGAAGAACGCGGCGATGGTCTACGAGCTGTACCAGGCGCGCCTGACCGCGTTCAACGCGGTCGACTTCGATGACCTGATCCGGCTGCCGGTACAGGTGCTGGAAGAGAACCCGGACATCGCCCTGGCCTGGCGCGAGCGCATCGGCTACCTGCTGGTGGACGAATGCCAGGACACCAACGACGCCCAGTACCGGCTGCTCAAGCAGCTGGCCGGGCCGCGCGGCAACTTCACCTGCGTGGGTGATGACGATCAGTCCATCTACGCCTGGCGTGGTGCCAATCCGGAAAACCTGCAGCAGATGGCGCAGGACTACCCGGAACTGAAGATCATCAAGCTGGAGCAGAACTACCGCTGTTCCAACCGCGTGCTGCGCGCGGCCAACGCGCTGATCGCACACAACCCGCACGAGCATCTGAAGACGCTGTGGTCCGACCAGGCCGATGGCGAGCGCATCCGCGTGTGGGAGTGCCGCAACAGCGAGCACGAAGCGGAGAAGGTCGCATCGGAAATCCATTTCCTGGCGACCAACAGGAAGATTCCGTGGAGTGATTTCTGCATCCTGTTCCGCGGCAATTTCCAGTCGCGTCCGCTGGAAAAGGCGATGCAACTGGTAGGCGTGCCGTATCACCTCAACGGTGGCACGGTGTTCCTGGAACGGCAGGAAGTGAAGGACACGCTGTCGTGGCTGCGGCTGCTGGTGAATCCGGACGATGACACCGCGTTCATGCGTGCGGTGCAGTCGCCCAAGCGTGATGTCGGTGCCAGCACGCTGGCCAAACTGGCCGAGCTGGCATCGGAGAAGGACATGCCGATGGCGCAGGCCGCCGAGGTGATGGGCGCACTGGCGCAGCTGTCACCGCGTGCGGCCAACAGCCTGAGCAAGTTCACCGACATCCTGCGCGCGCTGCGCATGGACATGCGCGACATGACCTCCGGTGATCTGGTGCGCCGTGTCGCCAAGGATTCGGGCCTGCTGGCCGAGATGCGCAACCAGGCCAAGGACACCACCAGCTACGAGCGCCGCGCCAACAACATCGAGGAGCTGGCGTCGTGGTTCGAGAGCGGTCCGCGTGGTGCCAGCGCCGCCGACATGGCCGCGCAGCTGGCGCTGATATCGCGCAACGACAAGGACGACGGCGGCAACCAGGTGCGGATGATGACGCTGCACGCGTCCAAGGGCCTGGAGTTTCCCTATGTGTTCATCGTCGGCTGCGAGGACGGCGTGCTGCCGCACCAGGTCAGCCTGGACGAGGGCACGTTGCAGGAAGAACGACGGCTGCTGTACGTGGGCATCACCCGCGCCAAGATCCAGCTGTGGATGAGTTTCAGCCGGCTCACCCGCAAGTTCGGCGAGCATATCCGGCTCAAGCCGAGTCGTTTCTTCGACGAGTTGCCGGCCAGCGAGATCCAGCGCGACGGCGCCGACCCGGTGGCCGATGCCGCGCACAAGCAGGAGCGCGCGAAGGCGGGGTTGGCGGCGATCCAGGCGCTGTTTGACTGACCCCTCCCCAACCCTCCCCTCCGCCTGCGGCGCAAGGGAGGGGGCGGATCATGACGGTCGGACAGGTCAACGTGTGCCGCGTTGCTCCCTCCCTTGCGCCGCAGGCGGAGGGGAGGGCCGGGGAGGGGTAAGCTCGGCCTGCACATCCCGCATGGAACCCGGCAATGCCCCAACCCTTGATCCAGACCGAACGCCTCAACCTGCGCCTGCTGCGCGACGACGACACCGACGCAGCCGGCATGCTGGCGCTGCTCAACGAGCCGGGCTTCCACCAGTACATCGGCGACCGCGGTGTGCGCACGCAGGAACAGGCGCGCGACTACATCCGCAACGGGCCGTTCGCCAGCTACGTCAACCACGGCTTTGGCATGTATGTGATCGAACGCCGCAGCGATGGCGCGTGGATGGGAAACGCCGGACTGGTGCGTCGAGATGGCCTGATCCATGTGGATGTGGGCTACGCACTGCTTGGGGAGTTCAGCGGCCAGGGGTATGCACTGGAAGCCGCGCGTGCCGTCGTGGCCTATGCGCACGACAAGCTGCGGATCAGGACGCTGTGCGCGATTGTCTCAAAGGGCAATGCGCGTTCGGTGGCATTGCTGGAGAAGCTGGGGTTCGTCACCGATGGTGTGGTGACGCTGCCGGGCAAGGATGAGGAATTGTTCCTGTTTTTGTTGGCGGATGGGACGGACTGAACTTTCAGGCATCGATGTAACCCCCTTCTCCCTGCGGGAGAAGGGGCCCGAAGGGCGGATGAGGGTTCGGGCAAGGCTTCGTGTCGCTGATTTCAGGAGGGCTTCGCTTCGTGCCCTCTCCCCAACCCCTCTCCCGCAAGGGGAGAGGGGCTTCAGAGCCGCAATTGCGGGCAATGCTTCAACTTGCAGGAATCCGAGCCCCTCTGCCCTTGCGGGAGAGGGAGAGGGGATAGTGGATAGCGGAGCAGCCTTCAGGGCATCACTGGCGGCACATAAGCCAGCGTTGCACCCAGTGCCCACAGCAGGATCAGCACCAGCGGAATGTGCACCAGCAGCTGCACGAAGGTGAAGCCGATCAGGTCGCGTGCCTTCAGGCCGAGTACGCCAAGCAGTGGCAGCATGTAAAACGGGTTAATCAGGTTGGGCAGTGCCTCGGCGGCGTTGTAGATCTGCACCGACCAGCCCAGGTGGTATTGCAGGTCGTTGGCCACCTGCATCACGTAGGGCGCCTCGATGATCCACTTGCCGCCACCGGACGGAATGAAGAAACCCAACACCGCCGAATAACTGCCCATCAGCAATGCGTAGGTGTCGTGGCTGGCGATCTGGGTGAAGAAGGTGGAGATGATGTGGGCCACGCTGTGGCCTTCGCTGCCGTTGACGGTGGTCATGATCGCGGCGATCGAGCCATACAGCGGGAACTGGATCAGCACGCCGGTGGTGGACGGTACCGCACGCGTCACCGCATCCAGGAAGTTGCGCGGACGCCAGTGCAGCAGCGCGCCCAGCATCAGGAACAGCAGGTTGTAGGTGTTCAGGCCGGAAATCGCCTGGATGGCGGGTTTGGTCGAGAACTCATGCAGCAGCCAGCCGGCGGCCAGCAACACCAGCAGCAGGATCAGCAGCGGGCTGTGTTCCAGCCATTCGCCGGGGCGGGTGGGCTTGGCCTTGGGCGGTGCGACGTCGTTGTGTACGTCCACGCCACAGTCGGCGGCATCGCGCGCGGAGTTGGCGTTGGGCGCGGTAACGTAGGAGATCACCAGCGACACCACCACCAGCGCTGCCAGCAGCACGCCGGACTGCCACAGGAAGATGGTCTCGGTGAACGGGATGACGCCGGTGATGGCGAGAATCGACGGTGGCAGGCTGGCCGGGTTGGCCTGCAGCTGCGCGGCCGAGGAGGAGAGGCCCAATGCCCAAACCGCACCCAGGCCGAGGTAGCCGGCCGCACCCGCGGCGCGGTAATCCATCTTCAGTTCGGTGCGGCGGGCCAGCGCACGTACCAGCAGGCCCGCGAACACCAGGCTCAGGCCCCAGTTCAGCAGCGAGGCAAGCATCGACACGATGGCCACCAATGCCACCGCCGTGCGGCCGTTGCGCGGTACGCGTGCGAGGCGGTCGATCAGCCGCGAAGCAGGGCCGGAGGAGGCCACGACATAGCCACCGATGACCACGAAGGCCATCTGCATGGTGAAGGGAATCAGGCTCCAGAAGCCGTCGCCGAAGGCCTTGGCGGTGTCAGTGGCGGGCGCGCCGATCGACAACGCGGCCAGTGTCACGGCGGCCAGGGCGAGAGCGGCGAATACCCACGAATCGGGGAACCAGCGTTCGGCGAACTGCGCGCAGCGGATGGCGAAACGCGCCGAGGCGGTGTCTTGGGTGGTGTGCATGGGGAGCTACCGTGAGGAACAACCGCTCGACGGTAGCGCGGTGACGTGGTCGCTGGAACTGGACCTTCGGATAGTAGGGATGGCAACAGCAATAGCACCCCTCCCCAGCCCTCCCCTAGGCTTACGCCAAAGGGAGGGGGCGATTCGTGCCGTTCGATCAGCCCGCAGAGTGGTGCTTTTAGCTCCCTCCCTTTGGCGTAAGCCTAGGGGAGGGCTGGGGTGGGGTAGCGGTTGAGCTCCCCATCCACTCCTGCATCACTCTGCCGCGTCGTAACCGAACTGGATGCCGGCCGTGCCACCGGTGCTGATGAACAGTTCCATGAACTGCTTGGCGGTGTCGGCACGGTTCCAGTCGCGCTGCAGTTCGCAGAACAGCTGGGCGACGCTGATCAGCTTGGCACCGGCCTGCTCGATGCGGCGCAGTGCGGCATCGTGGGCGGCCAATGACGTGCCACCGACCGCATCGACCGGCACGTACACTTCATACCCTTCGCGCAGTGCATCCAGCGCCGGGAAAGTCAGGCAGGCTTCGGTCCACAGTGCGGTCATGATCAGCTTCTTGCGACCGGTGGCCTCCACGGCCTTGCGGAACTCCACGTCTTCCCACGAGTTGATGGTGGTGCGGTCGTAGGTGGGCTCGTCCTTCAACACCTTGCGCAGCTGCGGGATCGGCGGCTTGTTCAAGCCGGTCTTGACGTTGACCGTGGAGTGCACGATCGGCAGTCCATAGACCTTTGCGGCCTTGGCAACGCCGACGATGTGGTTGACCAGCAGTTGGCGGTCCATCGAAGCGATGGAGTTCACCTGCACGGGCTGGTAATCGATGACGATCAGGGCTGAGTTTTCCGGGGTCAGCAGATCACCGGCTTTCGGGTCACGCTTGGTTTCACTGGTCATGACAGAGCACCTTCTTGGGATGAGCACTGCACGCACCCGGCGCGCAGTGCGGGGAACGGATCAGCTGCGCTGCGAATCCAGCTGCTCGTGGTTGGTCACCACTTCCTGCGCCTTGCTGTAGCTCTCGATCAGCAACTGGTAGTTCGGGAAGATCTGCGTGTAGGCCTGCGCCCATTCGGCGGCATCGGCGCGGTTCCAGGTCTTCTGCAGCTCCGAGGCCACCGCTGCCACGTCGATCACCACCACGCCGGCCTGCATCATCCGCGCCAGGGTGATTTCCTGCGCCTGCTTGGAATAGGTGCCGGAGGCGTCGATCACCGCGAACACCTGGTAGCCGTCGGCCACCGCCGCGATCGACGGGAACGCCATGCACACGCTGGTGATGGTGCCGGCGATGATGAGCTGCTTCTTGCCGGTGTCCTTCACTGCCTGCACGAAGTCGGGGTTGTCCCAGGCATTGATCTCACCCTTGCGCGCCACGTACTTGGCGTGCGGTGCGTTCTGGTGGATTTCCGGAATCAGCGGGCCGTTCGGGCCCTGCGGCACCGAGGCGGTGGTGATGACCGGGATCTTGGCCAGCGATGCCAGCTTGGCCAGGGTCGAGGCCAGGCGGCGCAGCGTGGTGAACGGCATGTCGTGCACGGTCTGGAACAGGCCGCTCTGGTGGTCGATCAGCAGCATGGCGACGTTGTCCGGGTCGATTACCGGCTTGGCACCATTGAAGTTGGCGGCGTACGGGAAGGCATTCATGGCGGGGCTCTCATTGAGTAGCGATAGGACGATCGCGCTGCATCGGTAATGCAGGCGCGACGGGGAAGTGACCGGGCGGTTACGCCCGGTCATGGGTTCAAGCGGCGATCTGGCCGAAGCGGCCGGAGTTGAAGTCATCCATCGCCTGACGGATTTCGTCCTGCGTGTTCATCACGAACGGGCCGTAGCCGGCGATGGGCTCGTCGATGGGCTCACCGGCCAACACCAGCACGGTGGCATCGGTATTGGCTTCCAGCTCCACCTGCCCGACAGCGCGGTCGAACAACACCATCTGGCCTTCGCGTGCCACCTGGTTGCCGTTGAACAGCACGGTGCCATGCAGCACCACCATCGCCACGGTGTGGCCTTCGGCGAAGTCCAGCGTGGTGTGGTGATCGCGCTGCAGGCGCAGGTCCCACACATCCATCGGTGTGTGCGTGCGGGCCGGGCCGTGCTGACCGCCGAAGGCACCGGCAATCACGCGGACCGTGCCGGCGCCATCAGCCAGGGGCACGACCGGGATGTCGGCATTGCTGATGTTCTGGTAGCCCGGCGTGGACATCTTGTCCTTGGCCGGCAGGTTCACCCACAGCTGCACCATCTCCAGCTTGCCGCCGCGACGGGTGAAGGCTTCGGAGTGGAACTCCTCGTGGAGGATGCCGGAGGCGGCGGTCATCCACTGCACGTCACCCGGGCCGATCTCGCCGCCGGCACCGGTGGAATCGCGATGGGCCACTTCGCCGTCATAGACGATGGTGACCGTCTCGAAACCGCGGTGCGGGTGCTGGCCGACCCCGCGCGGGGTGTCGGTGGGGCTGAACTCGGCCGGGCCGGCATGGTCCAGCAGCAGGAACGGGCTCAGCTGACGGCCGTGCGTGTTGTAGGAGAACAGCGAACGGACCGGGAAGCCGTCACCGACCCAGTGCGGGCGGGGGGCGCTGTAGAGGCCACTGATCTTCTTCATGTTTCTGCTCCGTTGGCGGCGCGGCTGCGCCTTTCGTTGGAGCAAAGATAGGTTTGGAACGCTGCCCCCGGTAGACGGCAAAAAGTGGTCTCATAGTCCTATCTGGTGAACGATGGAGTGGCCCGATGCAGGACCTGAACGACCTGTACTACTTCGCCAAAGTGGTCGAGCACGGCGGATTCGCCCCGGCCGGGCGCGCGCTGGGCGAGCCGAAATCCAAGCTGAGCCGGCGTATCGCGCTGCTGGAAGAGCGGCTGGGGGTGCGCCTGATCCAGCGTTCCACCCGGCATTTTTCGGTGACCGAGGTGGGCCAGACCTTCTACGCGCATTGCCGCGCGATGCTGGTGGAAGCCGAAGCGGCCGCCGAGTCCATCGAGATGACCCGCTCCGAGCCACGCGGCGTGGTGCGCCTGAGTTGCCCGACGATGCTGCTGGATTTCCGCGTGGCGGCGATGGTGGCCGACTTCATGGCGCGCTGCCCCGAAGTACAGGTGCATCTGGAAGCCACGAATCGCCGCGTCGATGTGATCGCCGAAGGCTTCGACCTGGCCATCCGCGTGCGCCCGCCGCCGCTGGAAGACAGCGAACTGGTGCTGAAGGTATTGGCCGAACGCACGCAGTGCCTGGTGGCCTCACCCACGCTGCTGGAACGCTGCGGCATGGCGCATGGCCCGGCCGACCTGCACCTGTTGCCGAGCCTGGCGCTGGGCGTACCGCAGGGTGAGCAGTTGTGGCGGTTGATCGGCCCGGACGGCGCGACGGCAGAGGTGCCGCATCACCCGCGTCTGATCACCCGCGGCATGAGCGTATTGCGCGAAGCGGCCATTGCCGGCGTCGGCGTGGCGCAGTTGCCGACGATGATCGTGCGCGATGCCCTGGACGATGGCCGGCTCAAGCATGTGGCGCCGGAGTGGGCGCCACCGAAGGAGATCATCCATGCGGTGTTCCCGTCGCGGCGCGGCCTGCTGCCCTCGGTGCGGTTGTTCATCGATCACCTTGCCGACAGCTTTGCCGCGCTGGACGAGAGCTGATGTCCAGCAGCGCGGGGCAGTGCCTGGCCTCGCGCCATGACTGACGCCGGCCGGCCGCGGGGAGGGCCGGCGCTGCGCTCAGAAGGACAGGCAGATCTTGCCGAAGTGCTGGCCCGACTGCTGGTGGGAAAACGCTTCGGCGATCTGTGCCAGCGGGTAGCGGCTGTCGATCACCGGGCGCCAGCTGAAGGTATCCAGCGCCCGCACCATGTCCTGCTGGTGCTCGCGGCTGCCCACGACCAGGCCCTTGAGGGTCTGCTGCTTCATCATCATCTCGGTGGTGGGCACATCACCGGAAAAACCGGTGAGCACGCCGATCAGCGCGATATGGCCGCCGACGGCGCAGGCGCGGATGGACTGCGGCAAGGTACCGGCGCCGCCCACTTCGACCACGATGTCGGCACCGCGTCCACCGGTGGCAGCCAGCACCGCATCACCCCACTGCGGCTGCTCCCGGTAATTGATGACGACATCGGCGCCCAGCGCCAGCAGCCGCTGCTTCTTCGCGTCGCTGGAGGTGGTGGCGATCACCCGCGCGCCCATCGACTTGGCCAGTTGCAGGGCGAAGATGGACACCCCGCCGGTGCCGAGCACCAGCACGGTGTCGCCGGCACGGATGCCGGCATCCACCACCAGCGCACGCCAGGCGGTGAGGCCCGCGGTGGTCAGCGTGGCGGCCTCTTCATGGCTGTAGCCCTTGGGTGCGTGGGTGAAGGCGCTGGCCGGCAGGGTGACATGCTCGCGGGCAAAGCCATCCACACCGTCGCCGGGCACGCTGGCAAAACCGGCGGGCAGCGTGCGCCCGGCCTGCCAGCCGGGGAAGAAGCACGACACCACGGCATCGCCCACGGCGAACTCGGTCACCGCCTCGCCCACCGCGGTGACAGTGCCTGCACCGTCGGCCATCGGGATGCGCTTGTCGGCCGTGGGCGAGGCGCCGGACACCACCATCAGGTCGTGGTAGTTGAGCGAGCTGGCATGGATGCGCACCTGGATTTCGCCGGCTGCCGGAGCGCCGGGGGCAGGCAGCTCGACCAGTTGCAGGTGGTCCAGTCCGCCGGGTTGCTGGAGTTGAATGGCTTGCATGTGGATCCTTCAGACGAGGGGAGGGGCAGCCGGTGGTGCATGTTGCCGCAGACCGCTGCGAGCATCCTGCATGTAAAGTATCCCGATGGCGATAACGCACATTTTTGAACTGTAGTATCAAAAATGTAAGTAATGGACGCAGCCGGGGTCCGCGATCTTCTGCGGACACCTCATCCACTCACTCCGGACAGGAACCATGCGACGACTGGACAACAAAAGCGGGTGCGCCGTGGAGACCACGCTGTCGGTCATGGGCGGCACCTGGAAACCAATCGTGCTGTTCAACCTGCTCGGCGGAAAGAAGCGCTTCATGGAACTGAGCCGGGCCATTCCATCGGCCACCCAGCGCATGCTGACGCTGCAGCTGCGCGAGCTGGAGCAGGCCGGCATCGTCCACCGTACCGTCCATGCCGAAGTCCCGCCGCGGGTGGACTATGCGCTGACCGAGCTGGGGCAGACGCTCAAGCCGGTGCTGCTGGCGATGCGCGCGTGGGGGCTGGACTATGCCCGGACCCAGCAGGACGAGGTGCTGCCGCAGGCGGCGTGTGCGGGCACTGCCGGAGATGGCGAGGATCGGGCCGCGGCCGGAACCGCCTGATCAGGACAACGTGCGAGGACACCAGCACGCCCATGCCTAACGGCCCGTGTCCTCGTGGCGATGCCGACGCATCATGGTCCTCTTCCACAAAGAGAGATCCTGTTGATGCGTGTACTCCGTCCTGCGGTGCTGGGTCTGGCACTGATGACCGTCATGGGTATGGCGAACGCGGCACCGGACGTGCCGAACAGCGACGCACGCGGCGTCGCCATCAGCGAGGCCGCCTATCCGGGCACGATCCTGCTGGACGTGGATGCCACCGACTTGGGCCAGCGCGTGTTCAAGGTGCGGCAGACGGTGCCGGTGCGCGGCGGACTGCAGCGCTTCCATTACCCGGCCTGGCTGCCGGGCAGCCATTCGCCGACCGGACAGATCGAGAAACTCGCCGGCCTGGTCATCACCGCCAATGGCCAGCGCCTGGAATGGATGCGCGATCCGCTCGATGTCTACACCTTCAACGTGCAGGTGCCTGAAGGCGCCACCGAGCTGCGCATGGAGTACCAGTTCCTCAGCCCCACCGATTCGGCGCAGGGCCGCACGGTGATGACGCCGAACATGCTCAACCTGCAATGGAACGCGATGGTGTTGTATCCGGCCGGACACGCCGCGCACGCCATTACCTACCAGGCCAGTGCGCGCTACCCGCAGGGATGGGAAGCGGCCAGTGCGTTGACGGTGGCGCGCCGTGACGGCGACACCGTGCATTACGCACCCACCAACCTTGAAATCCTGGTCGATTCGCCGGTGTTCGCCGGTCGCTACCACCGCATGTTCGATCTCGCTCCCTCGGGCACGCGCCCGGTGCGGCTGAACGTGTTTGCCGACCGCGCCAAGGACCTGGAAGCCAAGCCCGAGCATGTCCAGCAGCATCGCGCGCTGGTGACGCAGGCACGCAAACTGTTCGGCGCCGAGCACTACGACCATTACGACTTCCTGTTCGCGGTGACCAACCAGCTTGGCGGCATCGGCCTGGAGCACCAGCGTTCCAGCGAGAACAGCGAAGACCGCGATTACTTCAGCGGCTGGGATGCGAAGGTCGGCAGCAGCGATCTGCTTGGCCACGAGTACACGCATTCGTGGGATGGCAAGTACCGGCGCCCGGCCGACCTGGCCACGCTCAACTACAACGTGCCGATGCAGGGCAGCCTGTTGTGGGTGTACGAAGGCCAGACGCAGTACTGGGGCAACGTACTGACCGCGCGATCGGGCATCCGTCCGCTGGATGCCTCGCGCGATGCCTTGGCGCTGGTGGCAGCGACCTATGCCGACAACCGTCCGGGGCTGGAATGGCGTTCGCTCGGCGACACCACCAACGATCCGGTGATCGCCCGCCGCAAACCCAAGCCGTACCGCGGCTACCAGATGAGCGAGGACTACTACCAGGGCGGGCAGATGCTGTGGCTGGAAGCGGATGTGCGCATCCGCAAACTCAGCGGCGGCAGGCGCAGCCTGGATGATTTCGCCAAGGCCTTCTTCGGCAACAACGATGGCCAATGGGAACGCCCGGACACCTACACGTTCGAAGACGTGGTGGCGACGCTGGAACAGGTGCAGCCCGGCGCTGACTGGTCGCAGTTCCTTCGTGAGCGGCTGGACCGTCAGGCCGGCTTGACCGGTGGCATTGAAGCGGCCGGCTGGAAGCTGGTCTACAACGACAAGCCCAGCGCCTACTACAAGGCGATGATGAAGGGCCGTGGCGCCAGCTTCATCTATTCGCTGGGCATGTCGCTGGACAGCAGCGGCAAGGTCGGCGAAGTGCGTTGGGACAGTGCCGCGTTCAACGCCGGTATCGGCAGCGGCATGCAGGTACTGGCGGTCAACGACCTGCAGTACAGCGCCGAAGAACTGGAAGAAGCGGTGCGTGCGGCGAAGGAGGGGAAGCAGCCGATCCGCCTGCTGGTGAAGCAGATGGACGTGTATCGCACGCTGAGCATCAACTACCACGGCGGCCTGCGTTACCCGGTGCTGGAGCGCATCCAGGGAAGCACCGACTACCTGACGCCGATCCTCAGCGCGAAGAAGTAACCGCACGCGCTGAAGCCACGGTAGTGCCGAGCCATGCTCGGCAATGGGCTTTCCCGATACGGCCCCGGCGGAGTGTGGCTCCGCTCTACCGTGAGGGGCTTTCGTTTCCCTGGCCGGGATGCATCCCGATATACGAAATGCGCAATGTAGGCGCGGCGTAAGCCGCGAAGCTGCCCGTGTTTGAAGCGCGCGTGCATTGTGCAACTGCATGAAGGTCTGGCAGCTGTTGCTCCACCAGCTTCGCGGCCGAGGCCGCTCCTACGGAGCTGCGGACGTTCTTGTAGGAGCGGCTTACGCCGCTCCTACAGGTTTCGCTCTACCGCGTGTCAGTTTCCGATCTGCACGTCATCGATGTAGACGTTGAGGTCATACGCGGTGTTGGCGTGATAGATCCAGATCGCATCGAGCTTGACACTCGACGCGGTGATGCTGCCATTGCCGCCGACCCAGGCATTCCATTGCGCAGTGTCACTCAGCGGCCAGGAAACGTACGTCCATACATTGGCCGCGATGGATCTGCTGGTCGAACGTTCGGTGCCGTCGCTGTCATCAATACCGACACCCACGCTGGTGCCGCTGCCACCACTCCACACCCAGAAGCCCAGCACGCCATTGTTGCGGTTCAACGCGGTGTTGCTGGCCGGCGTGCCGCTGCTGGAGAGCAGGCGGACCTCCCACGCTGCGCTGTTTGCGGTGTCGTCCTTCAGCAGCACGCGCAGCGAGCAGCTGCCGTTCTTCTGCGTTGTGCAGTCACGCGTGGTGGTGGAGGCGGTGCTGATGCCGGTGGTACTGCCGGAATAGCTAGGGCTGGTGTCGAAGTGGCCGACGCTGCTCTCGAAGCGGTCGAGGAAGGTGGTGGTGCCGCCTCCGCTGCCGGGGTTGATCAGCGAGTAGTACTTGGACCAGTTCCAGTTGATGCCCGGGTCCGTATGCGTCTGCCCGCTGTAGTGCTGGTGGCCCTTGATCTTGACGCTGGTGGGCAGCACGTTGATACCGCTGCTGGCCGCGCCGCTGTAGGCGCTGGTACAGCTGATCGCGCTGTACTTGGCGCAGAAGTTGCGCACCAGCGCGGCCGACGCCTCGTACATCGCATTGGTGTACCACGAGCTGTTGTCGACAAAGCCCTCGTGCTCGATGCCCAGCGTGTAGCTGTTCTGGCTGCCCACGTGCCAGGCCGTGTGCGCGTCACGCACCATCTGCGTGACCTGGCCGTCGGAGGAGCGGATCACATAGTGCGCGCTGACCTGCGCGCTGGCGTTCTTGAACCAGGAGATGGTGCCGGCGTAACTGCCCTGCGTGGTGTGCACGGTCACCGCGCTGATCGCGGCCGAGCGGGAGGCGGAGTAGTTGGACGTGGACGCCGCACTCCAGATCGCCGGGCCATAGTCGGTGCTCTGGATGGTGGCATCGGTCAATGGACCGACCGGCGTGGCGCTGCGTGTCTGCAGGGTTTCGCTGACCGGGTCGATGCGGAAGGCTTCCGTTTCGACGCGATCGCGGGCCACATCCAACCGCACCATTGGTGCGCGCAGCATCACCAGTCGTGGCGCATCGAATGCTTCTTCCCAAGCGATGGCGCGCTCGGGCACCACGATGCCGCGGTCGTTGATGCCGCGGTCCTGCGCCAGCAGCACGTCGTAGGCAAAACTGGTGCGCGCATAGTCCTCGATGCTGCCGGCCTTCAACGTGGCCACTGTGGCAGCAGGTGCGAAGCCGGCATAGCGCATCAATGCAGGGCGGATGGCTTCGGCGGATGGTGCGGTGCTGGCGGCCGCAGGGATGTCCTGGCGGATCTGTGCATCCAGCAATGCAGCGGCGGCGAGGATGTTGGTGGCCGGCTGCCTGCGCACGGCTTCGGCGTTTACGCCGAGCAGGCGTGCGCCTTCCTCGACCTGGTTGGCGAAGCCACCTCCGGCGTACAGGCCCATCACGCCCCATGACGGTGGCATGCGCAGGTGCTCGCTGTCCTGCGTCGCGGCCGGCTGCAGGTTCGACCAGCGACTCTGCACGTAGGCCATCGCTTCCAGCGTGCCTGCCGGGATGGATGGATAACGGCGGTACGCCTGTTGGAAGTAACGCAGGTACATGGCCCGTTGTGGTGCGAGGCGGGCTTCCTCGGCATTCAACTGCGCATCCAGGGCCGAAGCCTGGTTGAAGCTGGACTGTGCGAGTGCTGGTGCGGTCACGAGACTGGTGATGACGGCAGACAGCAGCACTGCGGCGTGGCGATGCATCATCGTGTGAACCCCTTGGTTGTGATTCCCCCCGTGGCTGCCGTTCTACTGGAGTGCCCGGCAGCGGAAGTGAAGGTTTCAACCTGCGATGCGCGCAGTGCTGAGCGGTGTGCATTGTCAGGGTGATGCCGGTCACAACCTGGGGGATCCAATCGCCAACGGCCCGGAGAACGAGGCCGCGCATCCGCCATCGGTAGCGCCGAGCCATGCTCGGCAGGGGTTTCGCCGGGAGCGTTTCAGCGGAGCGTGGCTCCGCTCCACCGGCATCGCGGCTTATGCCGCTCCTGCAGGAGCGGGACTGTGCGGCTTGCGTCGCTCCAGCCACCACAGCAATCCGCTGACCAGGATGAAGGCGAGCAACCACGGCCAACGCGTGCCGGGTGCGTCAACGCGGATGACGTTACCCGGACCATCGCTGCCACGTATCGCGAAGGTCGCGTCACGCATCTGTTGCGTGTGCAGGGCACGTGCCTGTGCGGGGTCCAGCAGCATCATCGTTGCCTGCGCCTGACCCGCCACCAGCGTGTGCCAACCCGGCTGCGTGGGCCACCAGCCGCTGCAGTTGCCGGCCATCGGATCGGCCAGCAGTTCGCTGCGCTTACCGTCGGCGCCGATGGCCTGGCTGCGTACAGGCAGGCCGCACAGCACGTTGCGTTCGTTGGCCCAGCCCCAAGCCGGCAATGCCGCCAGTGGCGCCGTGGGCAGTGGCCGGGCCAGTGTTGCCAGCACGTCGTTCCACAGTTCGGCGTGACGCTGCGCATGGCCGGCCAGCACCAGCGTGTAGCTGTCGCTCACCGGCAACACGCCGAGACGGCCCTGGCCGACTGCGCGCCATCCGCCGATGCTGCTGCCATCGGCTGCATGCAGCAGCGGCACCGTGTCGTTGCCGGCGGTGCTGAGGTTGAAGCGTTCGATGGTGAGCGCGGCGCTTTCATTGCTGGTGTTGCCATCGCCGCTGTCCACGTTGGGCAGCTTCACCATGGTGGTGCGCTCACCACCGCCGGCGTTGAGTCCCCATTCGCGCAATGCGCGGCGCGCATTGGCATCCAGCGGCCCGCTCATCCGCACCAGTACACCGAGCCCGCCGCGCATGGCGCCGGCAATACTGCCGCGCTGCGCCGACGACAATGCTGCCAGACGCCGCTCATCGAGCAGCAGCAGATCGAGCTTGGCCAGGCTTGCAGCGTCCAGTGCCGCCGGAGCATCACCCAGCTGCACGCCGCCGCCGACCTGGATGCCGGTCTGCAGCGATGCGCCCGTGTCGCTGGCCCAGCGTTGCAGGTATTTCAATTCCGGCCCCGGCGCAGCGGCCAGCAGGCGCAGCGTCGGCGCAACGATCGCCTGTACGCGTACCGGCACCGGCAGCTGGTCGAGCACCTTGCCGGTCGCATCGAGCACGCGCAGGGTGAACTGCGTATCACCGGCATCGCGCGTGCTGGCCGCCAGATGCACGCGCCCCGCCGCGTCAGGCGTGGTGATGTCGACGCGGTGGCCGGCAGGGTCCAGTAGTTCGACCCGCACGTTGCTCATGCCCTGCACACGGCTGCCCACAACAAAGCGTGCGCCCGGGACCAGCAGCGGCGGTGCATGCAGTTCCACCAGGCCGCGTGGTGGCGGGCTGGCGATGAAACGCAGCGCGGCGGGCATCGCGGTGCCGCGATCACGCGCGGGCAGGCCATCGCCGACGATCACCAGTTCGCGCGTACCGGGATGCTGACGCAGTGCGGTGGCCAGATCCGGCACGGCCGGCACCTCGCGCATCACCGCAGCTTCGGGCAGGCGCAGGTGCGTGGCGGCCGGAATGGCAGCGACAGCGTTGGCGCTCGCGCCGCCGGTGGCAATCACCAGCGTGTCGGCCTGCAGCGCACGCGGCGGTGGATGCAAGGTGAAGTACAGCAGCGCCGCCGCAGCGGCCTGCAGTACCAGCAATGCGATCAGCCGCACGCGCGGCGGGCGTGGCGGCATGCACAGACGCACGCTGGCAACCGCCACGGCCAGCACGATCACGACGATGGGCAACCACGACATCATCGTGCGTGCTCCTGCGGTGCGGTCAGGGCATCCAGATAGCGCCGTCCAGCGGCATCGCCGGCGTTGCGTCGTGCCGGTGGTCCGTGCGGCCGTTGCAGCGCTGGCCACAGCTGGTCACGCAGACGCTGCCGGCACGCCTGGCAATCAGGTTGCTGGCGCACTTCATCAATGGCGGCGATCACGTCGAGCGGGTCGGGCCAGGCGTTCGGGTGGGAGTCCAGCCAACGCGACAGCGCATCCAGATCCACCTTGCCGTCGCCATGCGCCAGCGCCTGCCAGGCATCGCTGACGGTGCGGTCGCCGTCCGGCCGCGCAGGGATTGCCACGTTGCGATTGCCCAGGCCATCGCGTTTGCCGGTCATGCGCCGGGCCATGTCGATTGGTGGCAACGCGCTGCCAACGCGTGCCAGGTAGATGCGCTCGGCCTGCTGCACCTGCTTGATGAAGCCCAGCGCCTTGTATGCGAACGGCAGCGCCTTGTCGGGATGGCCCTGGCGCAGATGGCCTTCGGATTGCCACATCTGATCGAGCGCGGCCTTGAGGATGGCGCGGGTCTGCGGATCGAGCAGGGTGGCCGCTTCGGCGTGGTCGTGGGTATGGCCGTACTCGGACAGCACGTCGGTGGCGCTGCCGAACACCGGCGCTCCCTCGCTGGCGGTGCTGTTGCCGTGATCGTGGCCGTCGCCGTGCGCGTGCTCATCGGCGTGGTCGTTGTCTGCATCGGCAGCCGGTGCGTCGCTGGTGGGCATGTCGCCGGTCGGTGGCGCCTTGGCGCCGCCTTCGGCTTCCTCGCCGAGGAACTGGCCATAGCGCAGGCGCAGGATGCGTTGATCCACGCCGATGGCGTCCGAGCGCTTGATGAAGGTTTCCGCATCCAGCGTGCCGCGCTGTTTCTGCAACGCTTCGGCATCGATGATGATCTGCCGCTGGCTGCGGAAGTAGGCCGGCATCACCTTCTTGATCGCGCCTTCCAGTTCGCTGGTCTGGACTTCCTGTTCGCTGGGCAGGCGCAGGATCAGGCTGGCACTGCGTGCTTCCTGCGGCTGTGGGTTGCGGTTGTCGCGCACGGTCAGGCGTGCGACCACTTCATCACCGGGGCCCACGCCCAATGCGGCCAGGTCAGCGTTGTAGCCGAAGCGGCGCGCGGTGGCCGCCCCGCTGCCGGACAGCGGCACGCTGCGCTGCTGGAATTCGATGTTCTCGCCGCTGCCCTTGGCGGTGGTGATGTCGAGCGTGGCGCCGGGGTTGATGCCGAAATCATCGGTGGCCTCGAAACGCAGCTGCCATTGGCGCTGGTTGGGCGTGGCCTGGTTGAGCGTCTGCGTCGGCTCCAGCACCTTCACCTGCGGTGGCCGATCGGGCACCACGTCGAGCCGGTAAGCGCGGCCCGGTGTGGCCAGCGCCGGCTCGGTGACGATGCGGTAAAGCCCCGGGCGTTGCAGCGCTTCACCGGCTTGCCAGTGCTCACCATCGCGTTGCAGCGGCAGGCGCCGTCCATCATGGAACTGCAACCAAGCCTGTTGTGGCTGCGGTGCGAACTGCAATTGCCAGTGCAGGCGGCTGCCCTGCACCGCGCGCACGTCGAGCTTCTCGCCCGCCGTGGCGGCCTGGCCGGTGTAAGCCGGCGGTGTGACCCGCAGGCGCGTGGCGCGCAGCGCCGGTGCCTGCGGATTGCTGGATGCCGCCCCGGTCGCCGCGACATCGGCGCCTGTACGCCCGGCCGTGGCAGACGGCCACGCCACTGCGCCCGCCGCGATCAACAGCGCGGTGCCGGCGCACAACAGCAGGTGTTTCACCGGCCATGCCTGGCGAAGATCCGGCGCGCTCTCGCGCAGGCGTTGTTGCACATGCCGTTGCTGACGCTGCTGCAGCGGGTTCAATGCAGCCGGCGCGGCGAACAGCAGGTCGGCGCTGTCCTCGAAGCGTGGATGCTCGTTGAGCCGTGTGACCAGCCACGCGCCATCCAGCCGACGCGCACGCCACATCGCCAGCCCGGCGACGGCGAGCAGGGCAACGGTGAGTACCACTGTCGCCACGTCCGTATCGGCGATGCGCCATGTCAGCAGTGCAAGTGCAAGCGCGATGGGCAGGCCGCCGAGCACGCTGATCGCCAGCACCCGGCGGCGTGCGCGTTGCAGCAGCGGGTGCCGGCTCATGCCAGCCCCCGGCGACGACGCACACTGGCCATCCAGCGTTCCAGCAGGAACAGCAGCGCGATGGTTGCGATCAGCCACGGCGCCAGTTCGCGTGCCGGCTGCGGGTAGCTGGCTGCACCGGTGTCCGGCGTCATCGATTCGGCGGCGGCGCGGACGGGTGCGGGCAGCGGCTGCAGCAACGACCGCAGCTGCTGCGGGAAACGTGCGTCCAGCAGCGCGGGCATCGTTGCCGCCTCCAGCGTGCCGGTCCAGCGCCACCAGCGCTGGTTGTTGTGGGTGATCTGCTCCAGCAACAGGTTGCCGGCGTCGTCATGCCACAACGGCGTCCGTTGCGCGCCCTGCGGAACCGGCAGCCGCGCATCAACCAGCAACGTGCCGCCACGGTCGGCCCAGGCCAGCAGGTCGGCAGGCAGCGGCTTGCTCGACAGCCACACCCGCACAGCGGGGTTGTCGGTGAAGGCCTGGCCATCATCGGCCACGTTGAGTTCGGTATCGGGCTGCCACGCGTGGTTGAGCGCACGCAGATAGCGCAACGCGGCCTTGCCTTCGGCGTCGTGGCGCACCTGCAACTGCGGTGCAGTGCGTGTTGCCGGCGCCGCCTGTGTGCCGGGTGTTTCGATCACCTGCCAGCGCACCGCGCGCGACAACTGCGGGCGTTGTGCATCCCAGCCATCGACCAGCGAAGGAACGATCACCGTCAGCGGTGCTTCCGCTGGCAGCGTCGCATCCAGTTCGCGCAGCAGGCTGGCGATTGGCTGCTGCGTGTGCGGTGGCGTCGTGTCCGGCTCGATGCGCGGGAATGCCGGCGCCAGCCACAACCAACGCGCTTCCGGCTCAGCGACAACGGCATGCGCCTTGTCCAAGGCCACGCCGGGCAGTACCGCGACGCGGGGCGTGGTATCGCGCAGGCCTTCCAGTGCAGGCCGAGCCAGCAGCACCGCCAACAGCGCAAGCAGCAGCAAGCGCACCAGCAGCAGCGGCCATTCGTCGAAACGGATGCGGCGGCGCGGGCGCGGCTTGGCCGACAACCAGCGCAGCGCGGCAAAATCGATCAGCTGTTGCTGGTCGCGCCGGGCCAGATGAATCAGCAGCGGCAACAGCAACGCGGCCAGCGCGAGCAGGCCTGCCGGGAACAGCCACAACAGGCTCATGCACCGCCTCCGCGCCGCGCAAACAGCCGTTGCAGCGGCGCATCGAGCGGTTCATCGAGATAGGCGGTGTCGTGGCGGATGCCGGCCGATTGCAAACGCGCATCCAGGGTGCGGCGTGCCTCGGCAAAGCGTGCGAGATAGTCGGCGCGGACGCTGGCGCCATCACTGAGCAGTTCCTGCCCGGTTTCCGGATCACGGAAGCGGTGACCATCGCGGAACGGGAAGTCGCGCTCCTCGACGGTGAGCAGCTGCAGATGCACCACGTCGCGGCCGGCCTTGGCCAGGCGTTCGGCCAGTTCAATCGCCGCCTCGTCAAAGCCGTCGCCGATCATCACCACCAGATCATGCGCGGCGATACGTTCCCAGATCGGCTTCAGCTGCTCCCCGACGGGCCATTGCCCGCGTGCGTGCAGCCCATGCAGTTGCAGGTGCATCCGGTCGCGCTGACGCAGGCCATTGCCGGCCGGCAGCAGTTGCAGGCCGTCGCCGTTGATGGCGATCAACCCGAACGCATCGCCCTGCTGCAGCGCCAGTTCGACCACGCAACCGGCCAGTGCCTTGGCCGCGTGCAGACGGTTCCACTCGCGGCGTGCCTGGTCGGCCTGCTGCATCGATGCCGTGGCATCGAGGATCAGCCACACCGTGAGCGGGCTTTCGCGTTCTGATTCACGCACGAAGAAGCGGTCCGAGCGGCCGTACAGCTTCCAGTCGATCTGACGCAGCTCATCGCCCGGTTCGTAGGCCCGGTACTGCGCAAATTCCAGCCCGGCGCCGCGGCTGCGGCTGGCGTGCATGCCGATGCCACGGCTGCCGCTGGCCCGCTGCGGGGTCAGCCGCAGCGCACGCAGGCGGCTGCGTACGTCGGCGGGAATCAGCGGTGGAGCGGGCGCCATCACTGCGTGTGGTCGATCAGGCCGGGAACGGGACGGCGCGCAGCAGCGCGGCGATCACGTCATCGGCACTCTTCTGCTCGGCTTCGGCAGCGAAGGACAGCAACAGGCGATGGCGCATCACCGGTGCGGCCAGTGCCAGCACGTCCTCGCGGGTGGCAGCGAAGCGGCCGTGCAGCAACGCACGCGCCTTGGATGCCAGTACCAGCGATTGGCCGGCGCGCGGGCCGGCGCCCCATTTGATCCAGTTGTTGACCTCGGCCGGCGCAGCGTCGCCGGGGCGGCTGGCGCGGACCAGGCGGGTGATCCAGGTCAACAGGTCGGGGCTGACGTGTACGTCGCGCACCGCTGCCTGCAAGGCCTTGACCGCCTCGGCGTCCATCACCTTCGGTACCACGCCGCTGTTGCTGCCGGTGGTCTGGGCGAGGATGTCGCGTTCTTCGGCTTCGTCCGGGTAATCCACGCGCACGTGCAGCAGGAAGCGGTCCAGCTGCGCTTCCGGCAACGGGTAGGTGCCGGCCTGCTCGATCGGGTTCTGCGTGGCCAGCACGAAGAACGGCGAGGGCAGTGTGTAAGTCGTTCCGGCGTAGCTGACGGTGTGTTCCTGCATCGCTTCCAGCAACGCGGCCTGTGTCTTCGGCGGGGTGCGATTGAGTTCGTCGGCCAGCAGCAGGTTGGTGAAGATCGGGCCTTTCTGGAAGCGGAATGCGCGCTTGCCGGTGCCGTGGTCCTCCTCCAGCAGCTCGGTGCCGAGGATGTCGCTGGGCATCAGGTCGGGCGTGAACTGCACACGCCGGAACTGCAGCTCAAGCGCCTGCCCCAATGAGCGCACCAGCAGCGTCTTGCCCAGGCCGGGCGCGCCTTCCAGCAGGCAATGGCCGCCGGCCAGCAGACCGATCAGCAGCTGCTCTACCACGGCGTGTTGTCCAACCACCGCCTGCGCCAGCGCACCGCGCAGTTCGCCCAGGCGGGGCAGCAGGGAATCGAGATCGTGGGAAGGAGCGGTCATGCGGTCACCAGTGGGGTCAGTGCGTCAGTGCGTACATCACGATGTTCACGCCGAACTTGGTGTTGTCTTCGGCCAGGAAGCGCTTGTTGCGCCAGTCGTAGTCCCATTCGCAACCGTAGTCCTTGTTGCTGTAGAGCACGCCCAGGCGGCCATCGATCTCGATGCCCTTGAGGTAGTCGTGGATCAGGTCATCGCCCCAGCCGTTGAGCTCGAAGCCGGTGGCAGGCGGGCCTTCGGGGAACTTGAAGAAGCTGTTGTAGAGCGCGTGGTTGTTGGGCAGTTTCTTCAGGCCGTTGGCACCAAAGATGCTGCGCATCTGCGCTTCGAACGAGGTGGCGAACAGGCCGTCGATGTCGTGGTTGCAGTCATCGACGAAGACGAAGCCGCCGTTGCGCACGTAGCGCTCGAAGTTGCGGCGCTCGTCGGGATTGAACTCGACCAGCTTGTGCCCGGCCAGGTAGCAGAACGGTGCGCGCAGCATCTTCGGGTCGGACAGCGCGATGACGTGTTCGGTGGGGTCCACGCGCAGCGTCGTGTAGTCCACCAGCGAGGTGATCAGGTTGGACGGCATGCGCGCGTCCACGTCCCAGTCGCCGGAATCGTACTTCAGGCGCGTGAACCAGAAGTCGTAGCGGCTGGCCTGCGCGTTGGCCCGTTCGGGCAATGCGGCCGCCACTGCGCCGCCAAGCAGCAGCTGCAGGAATTGCGCTCGCGTTAGACGGGACTGGAGCAAAGTAGAAAATCTCTGGGGCGCTGAAGCCCCTCTCCCTGTGGGAGAGGGGTTGGGGAGAGGGCAGGGCGGAGCCTGATGGTGCTGAATGCCACAGTGCTTCGCGCCGTACCCTCATCCGCCCTTCGGGCACCTTCTCCCGGTGGGAGAAGGAGTATCAATCACACCGCATCCGACAACGAAGTGAACGTGAAGTCACGCAGTTTCATCGGCGGGATCATCATCACGAAGCTGGACTCGTCACCGGCCACGCGCACCGGCTTGCCCAGTTCGTCGATGTTGTTGAGCATGATCACCGGCGATTCGTTGAAGCGGAAGTTCTTCACCGGGTGCTTGATCTGGCCGTTCTCGATGTAGAACGTGCCGTCGCGGGTCAGGCCGGTCAGCAGCACGGTCTGCGGGTCGACCATGCGGATGTACCAGGTGCGGGTGACCAGGATGCCCTTCTCGGTGCCGCGCACCAGCTCGGCGATGGACTTGGTGCCGCCGCTCATCAGCAGGTTGCCCGGCTGTGCGTTGGCGGTCTTGCCCTGCTTCTGCGCCCAGTAACGCGAGTAGCTGAGGTTGGCGATCTTGCCGTTCTCGATGATGGCCATGCGCTCGCGCGGCATGCCTTCGCTGTCCCACGGCAGCACCGCTGCGTCCGGGTGCCACGGGTCTGCGAACAGATTCACCTGCGGGTCGTAGACCTGCTCACCGAGCTTGTTGCCACCGCCCTTCTTGGACAGGAAGCTGCGGCCTTCATCGGCGGTGCGCGCACTGAAGAAATTCATCATGAAGCTGATCAGGCCGGCAGCGGCCGCCGGCTCCAGGATCACCGTGTACTTGCCCGGCTCAAGCGCCTTGGCATCAGCCGATTCGGTGGCCTTGCGCTTGGCGATCTCGATGTCTTGGTCGGCCTTGAAGTCCGATGCGTCCTTCAGGTTGCGGCCCACCCAACCCGAGCCACGGCCGTCTTCGGTGCGCACCGTGCAGGTGTAGTTGAAGTTGGTGGTGGTCTGGTAGGCGAAGTTGCCGTTGCTGTTGGCCATGGCGACAAAGCCGTTGCCATCCTCCAGGAAGCCGGCGGCGATCAGGCCGTGGCCGCGGCACGGTGCGATCGAATCAGCCGCGACCTTGGCGCGGAAATCCGGGTCGATCGCAGCGGTGGAGGCGCTGAAGGTCGGCGTGGAGCGGTAGGTCTGTTTGCCGATGGCCGGCACGAACTCCGGGTTCTCCGGCGCCAGCTTGGCCAGGTCTTCGGCACGGCGCACAACGCGCTCCAGCGAAGCGTCGTCGAACTCGTTGATCGAGGCGGTGCCCACGCGCTTGCCAAAGGCCACCTGCACGGCCAGTTCGGCATTGCTGACGATGCCGCTGGTGGACACGTTGTTCAGTGCGAAACGGATGTTGCCGTCGACCGAGCCGGCCAGCGTGGCGGTGCACTCATCAGCCTTGGACAGCTTGATGACCTTGTCCAGGATGGCCTTGGCTTCCTGTTCGGTGAAAATGCTCATGGTTCTCAAAGCTCCTTGACGATCAGCCGAGGCTGCGCGCGGTATTGATGACGTTGATGCCGTCGAAACGGGCGGTGGACGAGCCGTGCGACACGGCCGAGACCTGGCCCGGCTGGCCCTTGCCGTCGAAGAACGAACCGCCCAGGCGGTAATCGCGTTCGTCGGCCACGGCGCTGCAGGCGTTCCAGAACTCCGGCGTGCGGATCTGGTAGGCCACGTCCTCGAGCATGCGGGTGATCTGGCCGTTCTTGATCTCGTAGAACAGCTGCCCACCGAACTGCGCGTTGTAACGCTGCTGGTCGATGGAGAAGGAACCGTCGCCGATGATGTAGATGCCGTTCTCCACGTCCTTGACCAGGTCGGCCACCGACAGCGGCGTCTTGCCCGGTGCCATCGACACGTTGGCCATGCGCTGGAACTGCACGCTGGACCACGAGTCGGCGTAGCAGCAGCCGTCGGACTCGGTCTTGCCGAGGATGTGCGCCTGGTCGCGGATGGTCTGGTAATCGACCAGTTTGCCGTCGGTGATCAGGTTCCAGCGCTTGGTCTTGACGCCTTCATCGTCATAGGCGACCGCGCCGAGCGAGCCGGGCTGGGTCTTGTCGGCGAACATGGTGACCTTGTCACTGCCGTACTGGAAACGCTGCTCGCGCTTGTCCAGCGTGGCGAAGCTGGTACCGGCGTAGTTGGCTTCGTAGCCGAGCACGCGGTCCAGTTCCAGCGGGTGGCCGACGGCTTCGTGGATGGTCAGCCAGGTGTGCGACGGGTCGAGCACCAGGTCGTACTTGCCCGGCTTGACCGACGGTGCCTTCAACTTTTCCTGCGCGTGCTTGGCCGCGGCGATGGCGTCCTCGCGCATGTCGTAGGACTGGCCGTACACGGTCACACCGTTGGGCAGCACGGTCTTGCCGGAGGCATCGCCGTCCAGGTACTCGAAGCCCAGGCCCATCGGCGAGGACAGCCCGCCACGGGTGCGGAACTTGCCGCTGGCCTTGTCGATGGCGGTGACCGTCATCGGTGCCCAGATGCGGTGCACGTCCTGGTCGATGTAGGAGCCATCGGTGGAGGCGAAGTACTTCTGTTCGTTGACCAGGAACAGCATCGAATTGACGAAGCTGGCACCGGCGCCCATGGCCGCGGCGTTGACGCCCAGCAGCAGGTCGGCCTTGTCCTTGATCGGCACTTCCATCGCGTTCTTCCTGATCGGCGTGCGCCAGCTCACCTCGCCGTAGCCCGGCGCCTTGGCGAACTGCACCGGTGCGGTCTGCACCTTGGCGTTGGCCTTGGCGATGGCGGCGGCCTGCTGCGCGGCCTTGACCACGCCGGCCGGGCTCAGGTCGTTGGTGGCGGCAAAGCCCCAGGCGCCGTTGACGATCACGCGGATGCCGGTGCCGGTGGATTCGGTGTTCACCACGTTCTGGACCTTGTCCTCGCGGGTGATGACGAACTGGCGCAGGTAGCGGCCAATGCGCACGTCGCAATAGCTGGCGCCGGCGGCGCGGGCTGCGTTCAGCGCGTCATCGGCCAGGCGCTTCTTCAGTGCCGGGTCGAGCACGGTGAGCAGCTGCTCGGCGGCAATGGCCTTGCCGAAGAAGCCGGGCACCATCAGGCCACCGGCAGTGAGCCCGGTAAGGGCGAGGAAGTCACGTCTTTGCAAGGCTGCTCTCCAATGGCACGGCCCGCATGGCGGGCGTTACGGCAACGAACGACGATGGCTTCGCGGTGTTCTGCGAACCGCTCGATTCTTGCGGGCACGCGATTGCAGCGGTAGTGACTTTAGGCATAGAAAGCGCGGTTGCTGCTGGGTTTTTCGCGGAAAGCCATGCGCTTCCCGGCTTCGCTTTATTGCGCGAACGGAAGAAGCCAGGTCGCGCCCGCGCCTAGCCCCTGTCGGCCACCACGCCGGGCAGCACCCCCTGCAACCATTCCACAAACACGCGCAGGCGCTGCGAGGGGTGGCGCCGATGCGGGAACAGCAGATGCATCGGCATCGGGTCGGCACGATGGTTGGGCATCACCTCCACCAGCGTGCCGTCGGCCAGCTCGCGCTGCACGTCATAGGCGGGGATCTGGATGAGCCCCATCCCGGCGATGCAGCAGGCGATGTAGGCCTCGGCACTGTTGACCGTCACCCGCCCGTGCAACTGCCGGGTATGCAACGTGCCGTTCTCGCGCCACTCCCACGGTTCCACCCGCCCATTGCCCGGCGAGGCGTAGAGCACGCTCCAATGCGCATCCAGGTCGTGCGGATGAACGGGCACGCCGTGGGCGGCGAGATACCCGGCGCTGGCCACGTTGATCAGCGGCAGTTGCCCCATGCCGCGCGCCACCAGCCGCGAATCCTGCAGCGGCCCCACCCGCAGCGCGCAGTCCACGCCATCTTCGACCAGGTCGATGCTGCGGTCGGTCATGCCCAGCTCGACGTCGATCTGCGGATGGGCCTGCAGGAACGCGGGCAGTGCCGGCGCAAGGATCAGCCGTCCGATGCGGCCGGGTACATCGATCTTCAACCGACCGCTCAACGCCTGTGGTGATTGCCGGAACAACTGCTCGGCCTCGTCCATGTCGGCGATCAGCTGCTGGCAGCGGGCATGGAACAGCAAGCCGTCCTGGGTCGGCGTGACCTGGCGCGTGGTGCGGTGGAGCAGGCGCGTGCCCAGGCGTTGCTCCAGCGTGCGCACCGCCTCGGAGACGGTGGAGCGCGGCAGGTTCAGCTGGTCGGCGGCGCGGGTGAAGCCGGCACAATCCACCACGCGGACGAAGACGCGGCACAGTTCGATACGGTCCATGGCGATTGTCCGGAAAGGCCGACAAGTGAAGTCAGGATGGCTGGCTTTATCCGGAAATCCAAGCCGATAGCCTCAGTGGGCATTCCCGCCACAGGAGTTGTCCATGACCGACCACCGCATCCACGGCAAGACCGCCCTCATCACCGGCGGTGCCAAGAACCTGGGCGGCCTGCTCGCCCGTGACCTGGCCATGCACGGCGCCAGCGGCATCGCCATCCACTACAACAGCGACGCCGCGCGCGCCGAAGCCGAGGCCACCGCCCAGGCGGTACGCGCCGCCGGTGCCAGCGCGCATCTGTTCCAGGCCGACCTGACCCATGCCGCAGCGGTTGAACAGCTGTTTGCCGATGCGAGGCAGGCGCTGGGCCATATCGACATCGCGGTCAACACCGTCGGCAAGGTGTTGAAGAAGCCGATGACGCAGATCAGTGAAGCCGAGTTCGACGAGATGGACGCGGTGAACAACAAGGCCGCGTTCTTCTTCCTGAAGGAAGCCGGCCGCAACCTGGCCGACAACGGCAGGGTGTGCACGCTGGTGACCTCGCTGCTGGGCGCATTCACCCCGTTCTACTCCAGCTATGCCGGCACCAAGGCGCCGGTGGAGCATTACACGCGCGCGGCGGCCAAGGAGTTCGGCGCGCGCGGCATCTCGGTGACGGCGATAGGGCCAGGGCCGATGGACACGCCGTTCTTCTATCCAGCCGAAGGTGCCGAAGCGGTGGCATACCACAAGACCGCCGCGGCATTGTCGCCGTTCTCGCGCACCGGCCTGACCGACATCCACGACATCGTGCCGTGGGTGCGCTTCCTGGTGTCCGAAGGCTGGTGGATGACCGGGCAGACGATCCTGGTCAATGGGGGATATACGACGCGGTAGAAGCTTCCCCTCATCCGCCCCTTCGGGGCACCTTCTCCCGTGAACGGGAGAAGGGAATGTAGCGCCGCGCGCACGTACAGATTGCAGCGTCGCTCCCTTCTCCCGCATGCGAAAGAAGGTGCCCCGAAGGGACGGATGAGGGCCGCTCCTCGATCTCAGCCCAACGAGAGCACGCCGTACTGATGATGCTCACCCCATCAAAGCGCGTCGTTGGGCGCTGCTGCTGGCGTTGAAGCGGTCCGCAGCGGGCTGTTGCTCTTCCATCCCTCCTCCCGTTCACGGGAGAAGGTGCCCGGAGGGCGGATGAGGGCCGCTCTGTGATCTCAGCCCAACGACCGCGCCGTATTGATGATGTTCACCCCGTCAAAGCGCGTCGTTGCCGAGCCGTGCGACACCGCCGACACCTGGCCGGGCTGGCCCTTGCCGTCGAAGAACGAACCGCCCAGGCGGAAATCGCGTTCATCGCAGATCGCACTGCACGCATTCCAGAACTCAGGCGTGCGGATCTGGTAGGCGGCGTCCTCGACCATGCCGGTGATCTCACCGTTCTTGATCTGGTAGCAGAGCTGTCCACCAAACTGCGCGTTGTAGCGCTGCTGGTCGATCGAATACGAGCCGCGGCCGTGGATGTAGATGCCGTTCTCCACGTTCTTGACCATCTGCGCCGGCGTCAGCGGCGTCTTGCCAGGCGCCAGCGACACATTGGCCATGCGCTGGAACTGCACGCTCTTCCACGAATCAGCGTAGCTGCAACCGTGCGACGCGTTCTCGCCGAGGATATGCACCTCGTCGCGGGTGGCCTGGAAGTTGACCAGGATGCCGTCCTTGACCAGATCCCAGCGCCGGCACTTCACGCCTTCATCGTCGTAGCCCACCGCGCCCAGGCTGTACGGCTCGGTCTTGTCGGCGGTGAAGTTGACGATGTCGCTGCCCCAGCGATAACCGGCGTCGCGCTTGTCCAGCGTGGCGAAGCTGGTGCCGGCGTAGTTGGCTTCGTAGCCGAGCACGCGGTCCAGCTCCAGCGGGTGGCCGACGTTCTCGTGGATGGTCAGGAATAGGTTGGACGGGTCCAGCACCAGGTCGTACTTGCCCGGTTTCACCGACGGAGCGGTGAGCTTCTCGCGCGCCTGCCTGGCGGCGGCAATGGCGTCCTCCACCGGATCATAGGAGCGCCCGTAGGCGACCACCCCGCCGGGCAGCTGGTGCTTGTCGGCGGCATTGCCGTCGAGGAACTCCCAGCCCATGCCGGCCGGCGCGGACAGCCCGGCGCGGGTGCGGAACTTGCCGCTGGCCTTGTCGATGGCGGTGGCGGTGAACGGCAACCAGATGCGGTGCACGTCCTGGTCGATCCACGAGCCGTCGCTGGAGGCGAAGTACTTTTGCTCGTTGACCAGGAACAACTGCGAGTTGATGAAGTTGGCGCCGGCATTGATCGCGGCGGCGTTGATCGACAGCAGCAGGTCCACCTTGTCCTTGACCGGCACCGCCATCGCGTTGTGCCGGATCGGCGTCTTCCATTGCACCTCGCCGACGCCGGGCGTCGGCGCCAGCTGCACCGGCTTGGTCTGGATCTTCGCGTTGGCCTTGGCAATCGCCACGGCCTGGGCCACGGCGGCGGCAATGCCCTGCGGGTTGGTCTGGTTGCTGGCGGCAAAGCCCCAGGCGCCATCGACGATCACGCGGATGCCCATGCCGGCCGATTCGCTGTTGGTGACGTTCTGCACCTTGTCCTCGCGGGTGACGATGGCCTGGTTGAGGTAGCGGCCGATGCGCACGTCGCAATAGCTGGCGCCGCCGCGCCTGGCCAGTGCCAGCACGGTGTCGGCCAGTGCCTTCTTCCTGGCCACGTCCACCGGCGCCAGCAGTTCCTCGGCAGCAATCAGACGGGCGTTGGGCAGCATCATCCCGGCAAGGCCGAGACCGGAAAGGGTGAGGAACTGACGGCGTTGCATGGTGAGCGGGACTCCAGGGCGGGCGATGCAGGACATCGCACAAGACCCCCGAATCTCGGACGCGGTGCACCATCGGCACAAGTGACCATGGTCATGCGTGGTGCGAAAACGCCGCTGCGGCACAATCAGGCAATGCATTCCATTGCCCCAGCCCGATGACCGCCAAACCCTACTCAGAATCCTGTGATCGCAACCGCGAGCCGATCCTCGCCGAGCTGCAACGCCATCTGGGTGATGCCCGGCATTTACTGGAGATCGGCAGCGGCACCGGCCAGCACGCGGTGCATTTCGCCGCGGCCATGCCGTGGCTGCGCTGGCAGGCCAGCGATCACCCCGATTACCTGCCGGGCATCGGATTGTGGTTGCAGGACGCGGCCCTGCCGAACACACCGCCGGCCATCGCCTTGCAGGCGGTTGCTGGTGAAACGCCGGGGCTTCAGCCGCTGCCACTGTTGCCGCAGGCCGGTGATGCAAGCGGTTTCGATGCGGTGTTCACCGCCAACACGCTGCACATCATGGGCTGGGACAACGTGCAGGCCCTGTTCGCCGGGCTGCCTGCGCTGATGGCACCGCAGGCCCTGTTCATCGCCTACGGCCCGTTCAATTACGGTGGTGCGTTTACCAGCGACAGCAACCGGAATTTCGATGGCTGGCTGAAGGCACGTGACCCACGTTCGGGTATCCGCGATTTCGAAGCGGTGGATGCGCTGGCTCATGCGCAAGGGCTGATGTTGCGCGAGGACCTCACCATGCCGGCCAACAACCGCCTGCTGATCTGGCAACGCATGCCCGGGTGAATGCGGGCTAGGATGCAGAATCTTCCGGGGAGGGTGGGGCGTGGTGAAGCACGGACGTAACTGGTTGTTGGCGATGGCGCTGGGCATGTCGCCGTGGCTGCCGGTGCAGGCGCAGCAAAGCGATGCACGACAGGCCGCGATGCAGGTGCAGGCCAGCTATCCCGGGGTGATCGAACTGGAGGTGGATGCCAGCGACATCACCCGCCGCATCCAGCGCGTTCGCGAGCGCATTCCGGTAGCACCCGGGCCGCTGACGCTGTGGTATCCGCAGTGGATTCCCGGCAACCACGCGCCGACCGGCCCGATCAACCAGATCGCCGGGTTGTTGATCCGAGGCAACGGGCAACCGCTGCAATGGACGCGCGATTCCGGCGACATGTACGCGTTCAAGCTGCAGGTGCCCGAAGGCGTGAGCGTGCTGGATATCGAATTCCAGTATCTGTCGCCCACTGCATCGGACCAGGGCCGTGTGGCGATGACGCCGAACATGCTCGACCTGCAATGGCATCGCGTGGTGCTGTATCCGGCCGGTGTCGATGCGCGCGGCATCCAGGTCAACGCATCACTGCGTTTGCCCGAGGGCTGGCAGAGTGGCAGTGCACTGGATGTAGCACGTCTAGATGGCGGTACCGAGCATTACGCGCCGGTATCGTTGATGACGTTGATTGATTCGCCGGTGTTCGCGGGTCGCCATTTCAAGCGCTTCGCACTGGACGAAGCCGCGAAGCAGCCGGTGTGGCTGGATGTGGTCGCCGAGAACCCGCAGGCCTTGCAGGCCGATGCAAAGGTGCTGGACGCACACCGCGCACTGGTGCGCGAAGCCGACACGGTGTTCGGCACGCGCCCGTACACGCGTTACAACTTCCTGCTGGCGGTGTCGGACGTATTCAGTGGCATCGGCCTGGAACACGCGCAGTCCAGCGAGAACGGCATGCACGACGGTTACCTGCGTGGTGAGCGGCCGTTCCTGGACAACGACCTGCTGCCGCACGAGTACGCGCATGCGTGGGTAGGCAAGGCCTGGCGCCCGCGCCCGACCTGGGTGCCGCATTACAACGCGCCGATGCACAACGATGAGCTGTGGATGTACGAAGGCCAGACCCAGTATTGGGCGGTGGTGCTGGCTGCACGCTCGGGCCTGTGGAAACCGGACTACGCGATGGCGATGCTGGCGCAGCTGCAGGCCAACTACGCCAGCCAACCGGGACGGCAATGGCGTGACCTGCACGACACCGTCCACCAGGGCATCCTCGATTTCAATTCCAGGCCGCAGGCCTGGGCCGATTGGCAGCGCGCCTTCGAGTTCTACAACGAGAGCACCCTGCTTTGGCTGGGCGTGGATGCGCGCCTGCGTGCGTTGTCCAAGGGCAGGGTAACGCTGGACGATTTTGCTCGGCGCTTCCATCAAGGTGGCGCGCAGGGCGAGATCCGTCTGTATGACCGTGCCGACGTGATGCAGGCGCTGGAGGCGGTGCAGCCAGGCGATTGGGAGGCCTTCATCGGCAAGCGCCTTGATGCACGCGATGGCAGCGCACCGGATGGCCTGAAGGCGGCCGGCTGGGAGTTGTACTACGACGACAAACCCAATCTCGTGGTTGCAGACGGCGAAGCCGACGGCGTGACCGACCTGCAGTACTCGCTGGGCATCAAGGTCGGTGACGACGGTGTGCTGCAGGCGGTGGGTTGGGAAAGCCCGGCCTTCAAAGCGGGCCTGGCCAAGGACGTGACGCTGCTGGCGGTCAATGGCCTGGCCTACAACGGCGGCCGTTTGAAGCAGGCGGTGATCGATGCAAAAGCCGGCACACCGATTGAATTGATCGTGCGCCAGGCCGACAGCTTCCGTACCGTGCGCATCGATTACCGCGACGGCCTGCGTTATCCGCACCTGCGTCGCATCGAGGGCAATGCGGACCTGCTGACGAAGATTCTGGCGCCGCGGCGGCAACAGCGTTGAACGAAACCCGTGCACCCTTCTCCCGTTGGGAGAAGGTGCCCCGAAAGGGGCGGATGAGGGTCCGGGCGAAGCCTCGTGCCAATCGGTATCACCAGGCTTCGCCCGTACCCTCACCCCAACCCCTCTCCCGTAGGGAGAGGGGCTTCAAGCACAGTCCTCAATACTCCCAGCGATACCCGATCCCGAACGTCCGCCCCTGCGCCGGCACACTGGAAATCTGGCCGTACGTCGCCGCCGCCTGCTGCCCGTACACGGTCTTGTAGTCGCGGTCGGCCAGGTTGTAGATGCCGACACTGAAGCGGCCCGCACCCAGCGGAATCTCGGCCAGCAGGTCGAACACCGCATAGCCGCTGATCTTCGCCGACGGCGTTGCACGAATGGTCGGGCTGACCGCCGCCACCTGCGCATCACGCCAGGCATGGTCGGTGCCGCCGACGACCTGGCCCTGCAAGCGCAGCAGGCTGTCAGTAGCAAAGCGCCACTGGCCGTACAGGCCGGCCTTCAGCGGCGATACGCGGAACGCGTTGAGCTCACGCCACTGGCCCTTGGCATCCTTGTACTGGCCGCGCGTGCTGGCCACGCTGGCGCCGAACTCCCATTGCTCGCTGGGCAGGTAACGCAGGTTGGCTTCCACGCCCCACACGCGCTCGTCGGTGTCGGCCACCGACACGCTGTAGTCGCGGTTGAACTGCACGGTCTTGTCCGACTGGTTGTAGAACGCGGTCACGCCACCCTGGAGTGCGGCGTCGTCGCTGCGGCGCCAGCCCAGTTCGAAACTGTCGACCTTGATCGGGCCGATGTTGCGGCTGTCGATCACGAAGCTGGCTGGCACGTCGCGCAGCATGCGCTGCGTGTCCGGCAGGCTGAAGCCCTGCGAGAAGTTGGCGAACAGCTGCTGGCCGTCGGCCACCTTGTAGACCACGCCGGCATTGAACAGCGTCTGCGAATGGCGGACGTTGCCGCCTTCCAGCAGCTTGGGCACATAGGCCGGGTTGGCGGTGGCGGCGATGGCCTCGGTATAGGGCACCGAATCTTCGACACGGTTGCGCAGGATCTGGTGACGCACGCCAGCCTGCACGGTCACGCGTTCCGTCAGCGGGTAGTCGCCCTGCAGGAACAGGCCGGTGGTATCCACGCGCACGTCCGGGCCCATCGCGTAACGCTGCGTCGGCACGTAGTTCAGGCCGTTGCTGGCGATGAAGGCATTGATGTCATAGGTCTGGCCGAGCTGGCTGTCCTTCTCGCGCTCATGATCCACACCGTAGGAAAGCTGCAATGCACGCCCATCCACGTCGAAAGCCTTGTGCAGCGCGCTGCGCACGCCCCACACGTCGATGTCGGTGTTGGACTGCATCGCCACGTAGGCAAAGCCGCCCGGCAGCGCCGGGTGCACCGCGGCCGACACCGACGGGAACCAACGACCCTTCTCGTTGCGGTAATACGCTTCCACGCTCAGCTCATGCCCGCCGAGGATGTCGCGGTTGCGGTACTGGGTGTTGATGCCCTGGTGCCTGGTACGCGGCTGGTCATCCAGCTGCAGGCCCTTCACTGCGAGGTGGCTGGGCGCATAGGCCGGGTTGAACAGCACCGCCAGGCGCGGGCCGTAATCCGGGCCGTAGTCGCTGTCCTGCTGGTCGTCGTACCAGCGCAGGCCCACGCTCAGCTGCTGCTTTTCGTCCGGGTTCCAGTCGAGGCGGCCGTTGAACTCCTTGGTCTCGGTGTCCTGGCGGTCGGTCTGCGCGATTTCCGGGCCGATGCGACGGCCATCGGCATCCAGTGAGGCGCCCTGGCGCGCGTAATTGATGCCGGCCGCGCCGCTGAGCGTGTTCCTGCGGAAGGTCACGGTCTGCGCCAGGTTCCAGGCAAGGTTGTCGCCGGAGACGTCCGAGGGGCTGCGCAGGGTGGCTTGCGTGGCCAGCGCCAGCGGCTGCTCGCCCGGCTGCAGGGTGATGATGTTGATGATGCCGCCGCTGGCACCGGCGCCGTACAGCGCGGTGGCACCGGAGATCACCTCGATGCGTTCGATCATCGTCGGCGAGATGCTGTTGAGCTGGCGCGAACCGTCGCGTGCGCCGGTCAGCGGCACACCGTCGATCATCACCTGCACGCTGCGGCCGCGCATGGTCATGCCGTAGTTGCTGGTGGTGCCCGATGCCGGTGCCAGCGACGGCACCAGCTGGCCGAGGATGTCGGCGGTACTGCGACCGGCGGCGATCTGCTGCGCAACCTGCTCATGGTCGATGCGATACACGGTGCCGGCGATCTCGGCCACGCTGCGCGCGGCGCGGGTGGCGTTGACGCTGACTGTGTCCAGTTGTTGGACGTTGGTGTTGCCCTGCGCGTGCAGCTGGCCGCTGATGGCCAGGCTCAACAAGGCGAGCGGAAGGGTTGCCGCGTGATGCCGCATGGTGTCCTCGGGGAAGTCGTCAGAGAGAAGGGGAGGGAGCGGCCAGGCGCGCCATCACCGGCCTGCACAGCAGCAGGCCGACGACCGACGCAGCGGCCAACAACAGGTAGTAGCCGGGGTAGCCCAGTGCCTTGGCGAGGAAGCCGGAGGCGGCACCGCCGAAGAAGAACACCAGCAGTTCGAAGCAGACCAGCAGGGTGAAGTCGGTGCCGGCCTGTTCGCGCGAACTCACCCGCATGAAGAGTGCATACAGGCTGGTCATCGCCACATAGCGCAGGGCCAGCATCGCGATCACCAGCGCGCCGAGACCCAACCGCGAGCTGGCCAGCACGCCGCTGTACAGCAGCAGCGCCAGCAGCATGTACAGCGCGCTGCGCCACCAGCCGGCATGCATCAGCAGTTGTTCGGCGCTGCGTTGCTTGAGCAGCCAGGCCGCGGCGACGGCGGCAAGCATGCCGATGCCGGCACCGGTCACCGAGATCAGCAGGCCGATGTCGGTCAGGCTCCACTGCTGGTCGACCAGCAGCGGGTTGATCATCGCCATCGCCGGGGCCTCGACCAGCCGGTACAGCAGCACCAGCAACAGCGCCCAGCGGATCTGCGGGCGACGCAGTGCATGCAGCACACCGGGGCGGGCGGCGTTGGCCGGGCGCGGACGTTCGTCCACCGCCTGCACCGCGAGCAGGGTCAGCGCGCTCATCGCCGCCAATGTCAGCAGGGCCACGTTCCAGCCGCGCGTTTCATACAGCCACAGCACGCCGGCACCGCCGACCATGCTGCCCAGCGCCACGCCCACGCTCTGCGCCATGCTGCCCAACCGGTGCTCGGCTGGTGCCAGTGCTTCGACGGTGTAGCCGTCGATGGCGATGTCCTGGGTGGCGGCGACGGTGGAGATCCACAGGCCCACCGCGACAAACACGGTGAGACCGTGATCCAGCCCGGTCACCGCCAGGGCCAGGATGCCGGCCAGCAGCAATAACTGGGTCAGCCACAACCAGGTGCGGCGGCGGCCCAGCCGTGGCAGGTGCCAGCGGTCGACCAGCGGTGCCCACAGGAACTTGAACGCCCACGGCAGGTACAGCAGCGAGAGCATGCCGATCCAGCGCAGGTCCACGCCCTGGCTGCGCAGGATGGCCGGCACCGCCACGTTGTAGAAGTACAGCGGCAGCGCGTGCGCCATGTACAGCACCACGATCACGCTCAAACCGAGGCCGGAGACGGCGTTGCGCTCAGCGCGCATCGGCTGCCTCCATGTGACGCGCGATCCACCGGGTGCCGGCGGCGGCATCGGTGGTGACGAAGTAGGGCACGCCCCAGGCCGCATGCAGCGCCGGGGTGTCCAGCCGCTGCTGTTCCTCGGCCGAGGTGGCGATGCGCACCAGCCCCCTGCAGAAGCTGCGGAAGGCTGCTTTGTGCTGCTTGTACCAGACCGCCTGGATCGCCCGGTAGTCGTCGCAGAAGCTGGCGCCGGGCAGGGTGGTGGCGATGAAGTAGAACGGTGTTCCAGCAACGATCAGGCGTTCCACGTCGGCCAGCCAATGACGGATTTCCTCCGCGCTTACCTGCCCATGGAAGACAGCGCGGATCACCGCCGTCTCGTCGATCGTCAAACCCATTGCCGCCGCCTGTTCAGAAAAGAAAGGGCCGTGGCGGACACCACGGTCTCAAATGAGAATAGTTACCAATTCCATTGCAAGTTTAGGCGGAGCGACGGAAAATTTAGGCACGACCACATTCCTGGGATGCCCTGCATGCAGGTTTTCACCTGCGCCGAACTGATGACCGCGGCCCATGCACTGGGCGGCCAGGTCGATTTCGACGCCGGCATGGCCGACGCCACGCCGGTGCTGGCCGGCTGGCAGCAGGTGCATGCGCTGGACGACGGAGTGGTGTTGTACCTGAGCCGCAGCCGCGACATGGTTGGTGGCTGCAGCCACAACCGCCTGGCACCGGGCATCACCGCCGGCTTCCTGGTGGATGGCGAGGCGGACGTGGCCATCGGCCGGCATCGGCTACGGCTGGAAGGAGCGCACCGGCGCATGCCGACGATGCTGGTGCACCTGCGCGAGGAAGAGAGCTTCCAGCGTCATTGGCAGGCGGGGCGGCAGGAAGGCAAGGTCAGCCTGCACCTGAGCGATGACTGGCTGCGCCGACAGCTGGATGGCGATGCCACCGGTAGCGCGCGGTTGGCGCGGGTATGCCGCAGCCATGCCGACAACCAGTCGTGGCGGCCCGGTGCACCGCTGTTGCAGCGGGCGTTGCACCTGATGGAGAACATGCCGGATTCCTTGCCATTGGTGCGACGCCTGCAACAGGAAAGCTTCGCGCTGGAGCTGGCTGCGGATGTACTGCAGACGTTGGCCAGCGACGCCGACGAAAGGCCGCTCGGAGCACACCTGCAGCGCTGCGTGGCCCGTCTGCATCAGTGGCTGGAAAGTGGTGAGGCCGACGCACTGAGCATCGCGCAGATGGCGCGCCAGCTCGGCACCAACGCGGTGGATCTGCAACGCGGTTTCCAGCAACTGCACGGCAGCAGCATCGTTGCCTACATGCGCACGCTGCGGCTGGAACGCGCCCGCCAAGCACTGCTTCGCCAGCGCGTACCGGTGGATGTCGCCGCCACCATCGCCGGCTACGCGCACACCAGCAGTTTCAGCGCCGCGTTCAAGCGCCAGTTCGGCGTATCACCATCGCAGTTGAAGTAACCCGGCAGGAAACAATCCCGGTAGGAGCGGCTTCAGCCGCGAAGACATTCCGGTTGCTGATGATCGTTCAAGGAGAATCTGCGTCACCTGCTCGGGTAATGCAGTTCGCGCTTACATTGAATTGCTTGCGGAAAAAGATTCGTAGACCAAGAGAATATTGATTGGTGCCTTGAACGAATGGGCGGCAGCTTTCGACCTAAAGCAGACATACGCTGCCTGGAGATAACTGAGCGATTCACTTACACATAATTCTGCACACCCCCTTCATTGGAATTCAGAACACTCACGCCGCGATAGCATGATCCCTAGCCCACTCGCGGACAATGCAGTCTGCCACAGTGTTTCCGTCTGCCGCGCGGCCTAGTTCAACAGAAATGAGTCGATCGCCCTCGAATGCCGGGCTCAATTCAAGGCACAGGTAGTCAAACAGTGGTTTCTCATGCACTGCAACGATGATCTGTCGGTTCTGCTGTTTTGAGAGAGTGCGAAGGAGTGCTGCGAACTGAGAAATATGCACTTCATCCATGCTTTGAACGGGATCATCAATGACAAGCCAAGGAAGCTGTGGTCTGACAGACAGATGTAGGGCCAAGAACAAAGTCAGCGCCGCAGTATTTAGATTGCCCGCACTCAACATGGCGCGGGGGTTCCCACCCCTTCTTCCATCGCGGTAAAGCGTCTCCAAGGTGGCCTGGAAATCTGAGCGTGACTGCTTTGGAACCGAGAATGCAGGAACAAAAGGCTCCTCCGGCGCGAGGCGCACAAAAAGGTCCTTCCATGCAGCATTCAATGAATCGTTAAAGACTCGGCGAACGATTTCAACACGTTCATCCTGAGCAAGCTTCAATAGTGACTTGACGCTATCGATTGCCTTGTTCCCGCGTTCCAAATCTGACGTGAGCCCTGCCTGCTTCTTTCTCAGCACAGCTTGTCTATCCTCGATATCTCGTATCGATCGTTCTCTAAGTACCAAATCGTTCAGTGCAGACTCTGTCCTCTGTCGCGCGCTCTCCGCAGCCTGTATGGCGTTCTCACGGGCTTGGAGTATGTTCACGCTCTCATCGAGCATCTCCTTTAGAGACCTCGCTGGATCGTTCCCGGTCACGCCCAGCTCTGACAACACTTTTGTCGCAGCATTGCGCAGAAGAGCCCCTCGATCATCACGAAGCCTCAATGCTTCTAGAGCTTGGGAAGACTCGGCAGCCAAGGCAAAGAGATGCTCACCATGCTTCGCCGACTCCCCAAGTGAATCAAGGGCAGAAACGGCATCTATTACTATGGTCATCCGAAGCGAAACATCGCTCTGAGACGCGACATCGAGGGTTGACCCCTTCAAAATTTCTATTTCGCGAGATTTGGCATCGAGCTGCCGAATGGTTCCGGCACGCTCTCCCGACAGGGCTGACAACTGTCCCGCGGAGTGAGTGAGGGAGGAAACCTTTGCAGTTAGATGGCCGAGCAGGGGAGTGCTGGAAACCTCGGAAAAGTTCCTGTCGCACACAGGACAGCCATCGCCATGAACGTGGGGAACAAGCGCGGATAGAGCCTGCGCCAACTGACTGGCATCATTGGAGTGAAGAGCGATTTTCTCGTCAATTGACGCCAGTCGAGCACTCAAGCCCTGCATATCATCTGCAATTGATGACGTGCGCTCAATTGCAACATTGTGATTCTGGAGCACAGAGCGACACCTCTCTAGCTCAGAATTTGCTAGTTTTAGCGCGACTGTCAGGGCGTAGTCGGGTCTACTAGAGGTTGGTGACGGAAGATCTTTGAAGAGTGAGTCCAGGCGCACAAATACGTCATCGAGTTGCTGCCCAGTTGTCGCGCGCCACTGATCTAGCGCTTTCTCTGATAATGCGGCCGCAGCAGCGGCGTCGTCGATTGTCGAGGCATCTGAAGTTGACTCAGCCGAGCCAATTTGAATTGCGAGACTCGAAACTTCACGGCGCCGCGAAGCTATGGCTTGAAGCTCCTCTTCTCGGGACTGGCTACGAATGTGAACAAGAGTTGCCTCCGCGTCCTGGAAGTCCATCTCAGGCCAATGCAGTGCAACGAGGAGCTGAATCTCATCTGACAGCTCCTTTGCATTCGACTTTGCAGCCGCAAGGTCATTCTCAAGTCTTATGGCTTCCGCCTGAAGAGATGGAAGCACGTCCCTTACTTCCCAGTAACGGACTGCGCGTCCTCGCAGCCTTCGTACATCGCCGGCATCATGCAGGCCGTCAATCAGTGCCTCAAGCGCATCGAGACCCAGAAGCTCTTTGATGAAAGAGGTAAGGGGGGAAGAAGCGGACTTTCCCTTCTGTTGATAGATATCAAACAGGCGACTAAGGCTGGACTGACCGAGGTAACAGCGTTCGACATAGTGATTCCGCAACTCTTTGCCGAGTAGCGGGTTGCCATGAACTCCGCTATCGATTCGAATCTCTGTCGAGTTCTGCAAATTATCGAATCCACTGACGCAAAGCGAAACAGACGCATTGTCTGCCTCTTTATGAATCAAGTGCTCGCTTGAGGTTGCATCGACTAGGTCGAGGGAAGATGCACTACCTGTCAGTCCAAGCTCAAGAGCCGAGAGAAGGCTGGTCTTGCCGGCACCGTTCCTCCCGTGCACTAGAACCACAGGACTATCGAGAGGAATCGTGATACTACCTCGAATGCTTCGAAAGTCGCGGACGCTAAGCGATGTAATTCGCCTGCTCATGGCTTCCCCTCCATGGACGCGCTTGATTCAGAATCGATGTATTCGAACATGGCCTCCGCGACGGAGCTTTGACCATTGTGGGCGGCTCTGACAATCTTCTGCACGCCTTCTCCGAGGTGGTGCGCTGTGCCGAACAAGCCGTCGGCCGAGGCAATTGGGGCAGCTGGAGAGTCGAAAGAAAGCCGCAGAGGCAGCAGGACGGCGATCCAGTTCTCGAGGACCTGCTCTCCATCCACTCCTGCGATGTTGCCCGTTGGTAAAACACGGCACACACGGCTCATAGAAACTAAGGAGCTATCTGAGGGTCTCGGTCCCGTAACAACTAGCGTGAGCGAGCGCGTGGATCTGTTGATGTCCAAGGCCCGTGCTACGCCCTCAATCTTGCGCAGAATGGATTGCTCGGGATCGTGGGCACTATCTGCTACCACGACCAGCTCTGCAGATGTCTCCTCCGGAACGAAAGCGGCATCAAACTCGAAACTAAGCGAACCAATCTTTAGGCCGTCAGTCATTCGGCGATAGCCGGCACCCATAAGTTTCGTCGAAATAAGTCCCACTGGCGTCGAATCGCTCATATGCCTATCTCTGATCGAAAGCGGTTGTATAGGGTGGTAAACGTAGTGGCTTCAGTAAGCAAATCGGATACGCATATCTCTGTTACCCCAGGCGTCAAGGTTCGCCCGGTAGGTCCACGAGGCGATCGCTGCATAGCGGGAGCGAGCGATTTAGACTGGGCCACGACTGGAGCCTGCTCTTCCACCACATGAGAGTTGATGCGAAGCCTGGTTGCGCTCTCAGAATTTCCCGCAAAGAACAGCTTCGTTTTCGTCGCGCCCGGTGCTACTCCAGTGACGGAGAGAACGCCAGAGTCGACATCCATGCCTTCTCCAGAGATAGTCCAGTCCCCCCGATGCACCCCGTATCCCAGAAGGCCAAGTGCAACTGCAGCTTCTTCAAGGCCAGAAGCCTGCAAGTCTGGATTGGCTTGAAGCGCTGGAACAGATTGCATAGAAACAGCCTGATACTTGAGTCTAGGGTTCTCGATATGACCAGTGCGAAGAAGCTTACGTGCGCGGCCGACCCTGACCAGGAGGGAATCTACGAAGCCAAGATCAGGAGTCGCTGACCCGGCCAAGTTGTCTCTTAGTTCGCGAATTCCATCCTTGAGGGGCTGACGCTCTGCTTGACTCAGTGAGCTGGGAGCCAAGGAAATAAGAGCTTGGAGCTTGCGGCAGAGCACATCAATGTAGAGGGCAGTCAATAGCGGCTTCGCGTACGCCTGCACCCGCGACCCATCAAGGACATCAGCAATATTGGCCGGCGAGATCTGTTCTCTGTAGACATTGCGAAGTAGAGCCTTCTGATCAATCCCGAGTGCGTCTTCGGAGAAAACATAACTAGGAGGCGGGTTGTCCAGCTGCCACGATAAACCTGCTGCCGCAGAGTTGAAAATATGCTGAATATTGGCGTCTTGTGCTGACAGACCTAGCATAAGCGTTGGCTTGGAATTCAGTATCCCAATCAATGCGGTCATAAGTGCGGAGTTTCGCGGATTTCCGCACCAGCCGGTAACTTGATCAGTACTCGCGACCAGCCACGGACGGTAGGTTCCCGGGTCCGCAGCCGCCTTTTCAGCACAACCATGAAACTTGATCAGCCGCGTGACGTTTCGACCCTGTTGCAGGTCAGGGGGGCGAACTACAACCGACATGCTTAGTGCGGGGTTTCCGTCTGTTAGTTGATTAACCGCTTTTTCAATCAGTACGTCCCAGTTCGCCGAAGCGATCTCAGATACCACACCCTCAAGAGATAGGGCTGCTATGCAGATATGCTCAACATCTGGCTCAAGCTGTGGCGAGCCGTATGTCCCTCGCACGTCTACGGCTTCCCAAACAAGGTAGTCAAATTCCTCGTCGTCAACAGGAATGCCGAGTAGTTTCGCGTAGTTCGCGACAAGTCGCTCCACAATGGCGCTTAGCGGAGGCCAGGTCGCAGCATGCTGGCTAAAGTCAATCTCCGCGCGTTCCGATGGAGAAGCTATCGCAAGATCAAGGATCTCCTGCATTGCTTTTCGGAACTTGCAGTTCGCATCGATCAAATTGATTCGAGCTCGGACGAACTCGATGACCTTCTCGACAACGCCCCGAAGACCAGGTACGCGGCCTAGAGAAATTCCTGAGCCGAGCCAGAAAGCATACTTGCCGTCAGACACGCCCTCGGCGAAGGTCGTGAATTGGCTGTCAAGCAACGCTAGCGTTGAACGGACACTAATAACGGCCGCTGCAGGTGGTGACATAGCTCTCCTTGTTCTATGGCACGCCCAGACCGTAAAGCTCTCTGGGGCATAAATCTGATTCTCGAGTATATGCAAATCGGCCAAAGCCGAGAAGTAGTCAGCCTGGAGTTCCCAGGATTTCCTGGACAGAACTAGCCTTTGTTGGGGTAACCCCGGGAGTTGGGAGACGACCATGTCTGCAGGCAAGATCACCAGCAAGACCCGGCGGGTGTACAAGTATCATCGATATGCATCGGGGCGATTTCAGCATTCAGATGATGCGTTGTCTGCTCAGGGTTGCACGAGCCGGCTACTACGCATGGCATGAACATCCGGTTTCTGATCGAGCTCAGGAAGACGCGCGGCTGCTTCGGGTAGTACGTGCATCGTTTACGGCCAGCCACGGAATCTATGGAGCCCCCAGGGTGTTTGTTGATCTTCGCGAGCGTGGAGAGACGTGCAGCATGCACCGGGTTGCTCTCTTGATGCAGGAGAATGGACTACACGTTGCGCGGCTATCGTGTGCCACACATGCCGACGTCAAAGCCTCACGTCTTGATTCCCAATCTGCTGCAAATTCAGTTCACCGTATCGCAACCGAACGAGGCATGGGTGACAGATATCACTTACGTCCGCACCTTGGAGGGCTGGCTGTATCTGGCTGTAGTCTTGGATATTCTCTCGCGCAGATTTGTTGGCTGGACTGTCAGGCCTACTAACATTGGGAACTTGTTTTGGATGCTGTAATGAAAGCCGTATACAGTCGTCATCCACGCAAAACTTTGATGCAATCCGATCAAGGCTTGAAATATGGAAGCGACGCATGGCGGCGCTTCTGCAAAGACAGCCATCTTGATCCAAGGATGAGTAGGCGTGCCAACTGCTGGGACAACGCGGTCGCTGAGTCTTTCTTCAGCAGTATGAAGAAGGAGTAGATAAAAAAGCGCATCTACGCCAATCGGGAAGTGGCGACCTCGGACATATCCGGTTACATCGACGGGCTCTACTATCCGGCACGCCGCCACAGCCATCTCTGCGTTGTCCGCCCTGACGAGTTCGAAGCAACGCATCGCCCCTCTCAGTCAGGTGTCCACTAAAAGCTGGCAACTCCAATATCCGCTTCTGGCCGTAAGTGGTCTTAAGGATCCTACCCTTCCCAGTTCGCCCTGACCGATCCGGAGAAACAGCACGCGCATAGGCTGCGCGTGTCGCGTGCAACCTGTGCGGGAAACGAATCGTGGCGGGAACCAGTTCGCCCGCCTCGGTGAAGCATGCAACGCATGCACTGTCTTTTTCAGATGCAATGCATGCGTTGCCTTATCGGCTTACGCCATCTGCACGATATGCAGCGCCTTCGGGTTGCGCCACGTCGCCAGCAGTGCCGCTTCGCGGGCCTTGGCTTCGTGCAGGTGCGCTTCCTTGACGTGGCCGTAGCCGCGGATGTGCTCGGGGATGCTGGCGATGTCCACTGCCAGCGCCAGCCGGCGTGCATCCAGGCCGCCCAATAGCTCCTGCAGGATCTTCTCGTAGTCGGCGATCAGCTGCCGCTCGCCACGGCGCTCCTCGGTGTAGCCGAAGATGTCGAAACGCCCGCCGCGCAGGCCCTTGAGTTTGGCCAGCAGGCCGAAGGCCTTGAACATCCACGGGCCGTACTCCTTCTTCTGCAGCTGGCCCTGCTCGTCGCGCTTGGCGAACAGCGGCGGCGCCAGGTGGAAACGCACCTGGTAATCGCCTTCGAACTGCTGCGCCACGCGCTTGTGGAAGTCGCCACTGGTGTACAGGCGTGCCACTTCGTACTCGTCCTTGTAGGCCATCAGCTTGAAGAAGTAACGCGCCACCGCCTCGGTCAGCGCGGTGCTGCCCGGCAGGGTGTGCTGCTCGGCGGTGCGCACCGTATCGACCAGGGCGCGGTAACGGTTGGCGTAGGCCGCGTCCTGATAGTCGGTGAGGAAGGCACTGCGACGTGCGATCAGCTCATCCAGCGAGCGCGACAGGCGCACGTCGTCGAGCGTGGCGAAGTTGGCTTCGCCGCTGTTCTGGCTGGCCGACGGCAGGCCACGCACTTCCGGTTCGTTGCCCGGGTTGCGCGGTGCCGACGGCGCGCCGGCCTCGCTGCCTTCCCAGTCGCCCGGCGGCAGCTCGTGCAGCGCGCCCGGCGTGCGTTCGGCATGGGTCGGCGTGTTGCGCACCAGCCCGGCGGCCTGCTGTACGGCTTGCGGATCAATCGCGGCCAGGCGGCCCCAGGCAAACGCGTTCTGGTTCATCGCCACCGCAGCGCCGTTGAGCTCCACCGCGCGCATCAGCGATTCCAGCGACAGCGGCACCAGGCCCTGCTGCCAGGCAAAGCCGAGGATGAACAGGTTGGAGGCGATGGCATCGCCCAGCAGCGCGGTGGCCAGCTGGGTGGCATCGAGCAGGATCGGGTCACGCCCGCCCAGCGCCACCTTGACGCCGGCAATGATGTCGGCGGCCGGGAACTGCATGTCCGGATGGGTGGTGAAGGTGCCGGGCATCGCTTCGTAGGTGTTGAGCACCACCTGCGAACGCTCGGCACGCACCTTGGACAGCGCCCAGTAGTCGTTGACCACCACCATGTCGCAGCCCAGCACCAGGTCTGCTTCGCCGGCGGCGATGCGCACGGCGTGGATGTCGGCCGGCGTGTTGGCGATGCGGATATGCGTGGTGACCGCGCCGCCCTTCTGTGCCAGGCCGGTCTGGTCGAGCACGCTGGCGCCCTTGCCCTCCAGGTGGCCGGCCATGCCCAGCAGCGCGCCGATGGTGACCACGCCGGTACCACCGACGCCGGTGATCAGGATGTTCCAGGGCTGCGAGAAATCGGTGCGGAACAACGGTGCCGGCAGGTTGTCGAGCAGGCTGGACGCGTCGCTCTTCTTGCCCTTGCGTAGCTGGCCGCCGTGGACGGTGACGAAGCTGGGGCAGAAGCCGGTGGTGCAGGAGAAATCCTTGTTGCAGTTGGACTGGTCGATGTCGCGCTTGCGCCCGAACTCGGTTTCCTTCGGCAGCACCGACACGCAGAAACTCTTTTCGCCGCAATCGCCACAGCCTTCACAGACCAGCGAGTTGATCATCGTGCGCTTGGGCGGGTCGACCAGCTTGCCGCGCTTGCGGCGGCGGCGCTTCTCGGTGGCGCAGGTCTGCTCGTAGATCAGGATGCTGGTGCCCTTCACCGTGCGCAGCTGCTTCTGCACCGCGTCGAGCTCGGCGCGGTCGTGGAACTCGACATCGGACGGGAACTCGTGGCGACGCGACTTCCACTTCTGGATGTCGTCGGACAGCAGCACGATGGTGTACACGCCTTCGGCACGCATCTGGTGCGCGATCTGCGGCACGGTCAAGGTGCCGTCCACCGGCTGGCCGCCGGTCATCGCCACCGCATCGTTGTAGAGGATCTTGTAGGTGATGTTGACGCCGGCCGCGATGGCCTGGCGGATCGCCAACGAGCCGCTGTGGAAATAGGTGCCGTCACCGAGGTTCTGGAACACGTGCTCGGTGTCGGTGAACGTGGCTTGCCCGGCCCAGGTGACGCCTTCGCCACCCATGTGGGTGAAGGTGTCGGTGTCGCGGTCCATCCACGTCACCATGTAATGACAACCGATGCCGGCCAGCGCACGCGAGCCTTCCGGCACGGTCGTGGAGGTGTTGTGCGGGCAGCCGGAGCAGTAATGCGGAACGCGCGGGAACTGCGCGCGCGGCAGCGCCATCTCCGCTTCCTTCTCGTCCATCCAGCGCAGGCGCTGCTCGATGGACTCGGTGTTGAAGAAGCGTTGAATGCGACGACCAATGACACCGGCAATCGTGGCCGGGGTCAGCTCACCGGTGGACGGCAGGATCCACTCGCCCTGTTCGTCGTACTTGCCGACGATGGACGGGCGCGCGCCCCAGTTGGCCGGCCAGTTGTAGAAATATTCCTTCATCTGTCGCTCGATGAAGGCCTTCTTCTCCTCCACCACGACGATGTCTTCCAGGCCGCGTGCGAACGCGCCGATGCCCTGCGGTTCCAGCGGCCAGGTCATGCCGACCTTGTACACGCGGATGCCGATCTGCGCGCAGGCCTTTTCGTCCAGGCCCAGGTATTCCAGCGCCTGCAGCACGTCCAGGTAGCTCTTGCCGGTGGTGACGATACCCAGCCGCGCCTGCGGCGAATCCATCACCACCTTGTCGATGCCGTTGGCGCGGGCAAAGGCCTGCGCGGCCTTCACCGCGTAACGGTGCAGGCGCATCTCCTGATCCATCGGCGGGTCGGGCCAGCGGATGTTGAGGCCGGCGGCCGGCATCTCGAAATCTTCCGGCAGGATGATCTGCCGGGCGAACGGGTTCACGTCCACCGAGGCCGAGGATTCCACGGTCTCGGCAATGGTCTTGAAGCCGATCCAGCGGCCGGTGTAACGGCTCATCGCCCAGCCGACCAGGCCCATGTCGAGGATGTCCTGCACGCCGGCCGGGTTCAGCACCGGCATCATCGCGCTGACGAATTCCTCTTCGCTGCCATGCGGCAGGGTCGAACTGCGGCAGGCATGGTCGTCGGCGGCCAGCGCCAGTACGCCACCGTGCTTCGAGGTGCCGGCGGCATTGGCGTGCTTGAACACGTCACCGCAGCGGTCCACGCCCGGGCCCTTGCCGTACCACATGCCGAACACGCCATCGACGTTGGCGCCGGGGAACAGGTTGGTCTGCTGCGTGCCCCAGACCATGGTCGCGCCCAGGTCCTCGTTGAGACCGGGCACGAACTTCACCTTGGCGGCCTCCAGGTGCTTGCGTGCCCGCCACAGCTCCAGGTCGAAGCCACCCAGCGGCGAACCGCGATAGCCGCTGACGAAGCCGCCGGTGTTCAGGCCGGCGGCCAGGTCGCGCGCCTGTTGCATCAACGGCAAACGCACCAGTGCCTGGACGCCGCTCAGGTAGATGCGGCCGTCGCTGCGGGTGTATTTGTGCTCCAGCGTGTAATCGTGGTCACGCACTCCGATCAACGGATCGTTCGCGGAAGCGGGGGAGGTAAGTTCGGCGGTGCTGGTCATGGCTGGCCCAATGCAGAAACGGCTGGCGGCAGGCGCCAACCTTATGCGGCAGTTGGCAGCCGGCGATTGTAGCAGCGCGGGTTTCATCACCCTGTAACGCAGTCGCGTCATGGCCCGCGAGCGGTTAGGATCGGTGCCTTGGCTTGATAACTGATTCAATGGGGATTGCAGTTATGGGGGTTACAAAGCGCGTGGCAGCCGGCGCAGTGCTGCTGGCGGGCCTGGTGTTTTCGACGGTGCAGGCGCAAAACCTGCCGAAAATCGCCGAGTTCTATTTCGACGACGACGTGGCGGCCAAGCCGATCCAGGCGGTACCGCCGGGCCAGGCCGATCTGGTGGACCAGCTCATGAAGCTGCGCGAGCGTGGTCGCAAGGGTCTTGAGGCCACCGTGCAGTTGGCCGGGGTGGCCTACGCCGAAGGCCGTACCGAGCTGGGCGCCAAGCTGTACTCGGAAGCGCTGGCTACGGTTTCCGACGCATCGGTACAGGCGCGAGGCTTGCGCTGGAACCAGGCGTGGGACCTGTACCGCCACGGCGACTCCGATGGCGCCCTTCAACTGTGGACCACGGCGGCCGAGAACGTGCGTGGCAACCCGTCCTGGATGCCGCAGACCATGGCGCTGGTGCTGTGGAAGCTGGGCCGCAAGGACGAAGCGCTGGCCTGGTATGCCGCCGCCGTACGCACCGAGCCGCAGCAGTGGAACGACCCGGCCAGGTTTGCCGAGCTGCTGCCGCTGTGGCAGGACAACGAACGGGCGCAGCTTGCCGAAGTGCAGCAGGCCTGGGCAGCCAATCCGCCAAGCTGGCCGTGAGTGGGTGGTCGGGCGGGCTGACGGTTGGTCCCGACGCTTGGGCGGTTTGGTTCTGAGTTCATGGCTTTTCGCTCTTTAGCTTCTTCGCTCGTCATTCCCGCCCAGGCGGGAATGACGGCGTGCGAGTAAAGACATCCGCAAAGACATCCACGACGAAGCCGCCGGACGTTTCGAACCCATTCGCAGGCCATACGGCGCGTATCAGACTTAGGTCTGATGCCGATTCCATCGCCTGCAGCGGCAGTGCATGCTTGGGCCATGGCCTTCGATGCTTTCGCGCTGATCCTGACCATGCTCGCGTTGGGCATGGTCTTCGCAAGGTTGCGCACCTTTCCCGACAACGCCGCAGACACTCTCAACAAGGTGGTGCTGTACGTGTGCCTGCCTGCGGCGGTGCTCACCTACGTGCCACGCCTGCAACTTGATGTTTCGCTGATTGGCATCATCGCCACGCCGTGGCTGCTGATGGTGCTGACGCTCGGCCTGGTCAGCGCGGCAACGCGGCTGTTCGGTTTCGAGCGGCAGGTGCATGCGGTGCTGCTGATGTGCGTGGCACTGACCAATTCCAGCTTCATCGGTTATCCGATGGTGCGCGCGCTGCTGGGCGACCACGCCCTGCCGTATGCGGTGGTCTATGACCAGTTCGGTACGTTCGTGCTGCTGTCCACATTCGGCTTGTACGTCCTGGCGCGCTACAGCGGCGACACGCCGCCGACCACCGGCCAGATCCTGCTGCGCATCCTCAAGTTTCCACCGTTGTGGGCGCTGCTGTTCGCATTGACGCTGATGCCGGCAACGCCGCCGACGTGGATCGCATCGGCGCTGAAGAACCTGGCCGACGCGATGCTGCCGCTGGTGATGCTGGCGGTGGGCCTGACCATCCAGCTGCGCCTGACCCGCGCCGAACTGGCGCCGCTGTCGGTTGGCCTGCTGCTCAAACTGGTGGTGCTGCCGGCGGCGGCCATTCCGCTGTCGCTGGCGTTCGGCCTGCAGGGCGAGATGCTGCGCGTCAACGTGCTGGAAACCGCCATGCCGACCATGATCACCGCCGCCGCGCTGGCCATCTCGCACCGGTTGGCGCCGCGCCTGGCCGCCGCGATGGTGGGCTACGGCATCGTGTTGTCGCTGGTCACGCTGCCCGCCTGGGTCTGGGTGCTGGGAAAGCTCTCCTGATGGAAGCCGCCGCCTGACCGTGGCAGGCTCAGCGCCGGATCCAGGGAGGAGACGGGGATGGGACGCAGGCAGTGGGCTACAGGGTGGTTGGCCGCGATGGCGGTTCTGAGCTGTACCGGCGTGATGGCCGCTGGCGCCCCGGTCTCAGCCGGGCAATCAGCAGGCGCCGCCCGGCCGGACTTCCACGCTGTGTTGCTGGAACGGGCACAGAAGGCGGCCGCCACTGGCCAGCCACTGGATTTGTGGGTGGCGGCGCGGTTGGCGCTTCCGCTGGAGTTGTCCGCAGTGCCAAGCCCGTCGGCCCTGCCATCGCAGAGTGATGCGTGGCTGGACGAAGCGATACGCCTTGGCAGCGATCAACCATTGATCGCGCGTGCTGCCGTGGCGCGCTGCCTGGGCGGCGGCAGTTGCGATATTCCTGCTGCGGTTCAGACCCTGCAAACCGATGAATCGGATGAAGTCGTCGCGCAGTTGCTGTTGTGGCGGTTGCATACGGGCAAAGGCGATGCCGATGCGGCAGCACATGCCTGGACACGCGCAACGCAGGCGACGCGTTATGCGGACGACGTGTCAGAGGGCATCGCGCTGCTGGACCGTGCCACCCGTGGTGGGCAATGGCCGACATCGGCGAGCAATGGCAATCAGACCATGGAGGTCGACGGCGAGGCAAAGCGTGTTGCCAGCGTGTTCGCATTGACGGCTGCGTTCGGGATGCCTGGACTTGCTGACGCCTATCGGGAATGCCCGGCAGACGCGGTGGCCGAGCGTCGCCAGCAGTGTCGCCATCTGCTTACGGTGATGGCGGACAGCGGTTCGATGTTTGCTGCCCGACTGGGTAGCAGCAGGATGCGGGACCTCAGTGATGATGCGGCGGAGCGGCGGGGCTGGGACGCGCGCAGCCACGAGCTGTTATGGCTGTCCGCACGTTCGGCGGGGTTATTGGAGGCTGAATCCAATGTCGCACGGACGGTGAGCAGGAGCGGCTATCTGCAATGGGTAGGCGAAATGGGCGAGTTGCCGGCCATGCGCCGACTGCTCGCCGACAATGGAATTGCGGCGCAACCACCGGCCGGCTGGAAACCCACCTGGTCCGACAACTGAGTCCGGCTGGAACCTCGGTGCGCTGGTGGGCGGGAGCATCTTCTGCTGTAGAGAATCGGGCAGCACGGGTTGAGGAACATGCCTGCATCTGTTTCCAGATCAGAACTGACTCAGGGGAGAGTACGGATGGTGCGTTGTCTGGGGATGCTGCTGTTGTTGGTCGCGCTGACAGCATGCGCGAAAGGAATTGACGAGGACTTCACCCAGGCATTCGTCGATGCCAACCGGGGGTTGGATGACGATGCCTGGACGGCGGCCTACTCACCTGAGATGAAGCTGCTCGCCGTTGGCCGTGAATCCGGCCGACTGGAGTTGTGGGACGCACGCGAGAAGGACGCGCGCATCGCGCTGCCCGCGCATGAGCTGCGCGTCCAGGACATCACCTTCGGCGTGGATGACGGCATCGTGATCTCCCGTTCGGCCAGCGGCAACGTTGCTTTCGACGAGATCGTGCAGTTGGAGAACGGCCCTAAGGTATGGGACGCCCGCAGTGGCGAGTTGCTGGTCGCATTCCGCCAGGCGCACTGGGTGCCCGGTGCCATGTCTGCAACGCCACTGCCCGGCCTGTATCTGTTTGCCAGTGGCGATGAGTTGCATATCTACGATCACGCCAAACGTGCGCTGGTCGGTGATCCGTTGCGGTTGCAGGGCGATGGCGGCATCCGCGCCATCGATTGGGATGCCGCGTCCGGGACGATCGTCGCCGGTACCGACAAGGGCATGATTGTCCTGCTGAAACTGCTGCGCGATGAAGCCGGCGCACGGCTGGAAGTGGTGCAGCGTCACACCCCGCATGGGGTCGGCCCCCGCAACGACATCCTGTCGGTGATGTTGCTCGACAACGGCACCCGGCTGGTCACCGTGCAATATTCGCCGGAGAAGGCGCAGGCAATGGAGCAGGAGGTTCCGGCGCTGTATCGCAGCCAGCAACACGAAACCGTCCGCTGGAATCTTGCCAATTGGCAGCGCGAGCACGTGTACTCCACGCAGTTGATCGGCGTGCATCAGGCCACGTTTACCCGTGGCGAGGATTGGCTGGTCCTGGCAGGTGTGGCCGGCGGCACGGCAAAGGTGGAAGGCAAGGTGGAGCTGGTGGACCTGCGCAGTGGCGTGTCCTGGCTCTACAAGGCCAATACCACGCATGCCACCGCCGTGCTGTTGCCCCAGACCCGCGAAGGCCTGGTGCTGCAGAACGGCCGCGCCACGCGGATCAGGTACCTGGACCAGAGCGAAAAGGTGCCGTGGTCCGCGCCGCGTTGAGTACGATGAATTTCAGGCCGCGGCGATGATTGCGGCAGGGGCGGGGATGCCGCGCGATGTGGCGCCCGCTCAGTCCGCTGGTACCGTGCGCTCCCGCGCCCAGTCGCGCAGACCCTGCACCTGTTCGGCCATCAACACCGACAGCGGCCGCGTGTTGCGGATCTCGGTCATCAGCAGCTCGGTGTCCATCGGCTTCTGCTCGGCGTGTGCGGCGTACAGCCCGGCGACCACGGCCTGCTCGATTTCCGCGCCGGAGAAGCCATCACTTGCTGCTGCAAGCGCCGGCAGTGCGAAACTCTCCGGGGCCAGCTGGCGGCGCTGAAGATGCAGCTGCAGCAGTTGCACACGGACGTCCGGCGCAGGCAGGTCGACGAAGAAGATCTCGTCAAAGCGCCCTTTGCGCAGTAGTTCGGCCGGCAGTTCCTGCACCTGGTTGGCGGTGGCGACGATGAACACCGCGCCCTTGCGCTCGGCCATCCAGGTCAGCAGATAACCAAGCACGCGCCGCGACACCCCGCCGTCCTCGCCATTGCTGGCCAGGCCTTTCTCGATCTCGTCTATCCACAGCACGCACGGTGCCAGTTGCTCGGCCGAGGCCAGGGCGTCGCGCAGGTTCTTTTCGGTTTCACCGTGGTACTTGTTGTACAGCGTGCCGAAGTCCAGCCGCAGCAGCGGCACGCCGAAGCCGGCGGCGGTGGCCTTGGCCAGCATCGATTTTCCGCAACCCTGCACACCCAGCAGCAACATGCCCTTGGGCGGGTCCAGCCCCGGTGGCGCCTTGCCACTGACGAATACCGCCCGGCGCTGCTCGATCCAGCGCTTGAGCCGGCGCGCACCGGCCACCTCGGCAAAACGCGCCGAATCGTATTCGTAGTGCAGGTGGCCGCTGCGGTTGAGCAGCTCGAACTTCAGCTTGGCCAGCTGCGGCAGGTCGTCAGCCTGCAATGCGCCGTCTTCGTAGATGAGCTGGCGGGCAATGCGCCGGGCATCGGTCAGGCTCAACCCGCTGAGGTTGCGCAGGATCTGCTGCACCGCATCCTGGTCGGCTTCCACGCGGCGCCCACCGTGGTCGGCGGCGTAGCTGGCCGCTTCCTCGCGCAGCATCTTCAGCAGCGCGTTGGCATCGGGAAGCCGTGGGTTGAAGCGGGTGGCGAGGGCTTCCAGTTCCGGTGGCAGCTCGACGTTGGCGCCAACCAGCACCAGCACGTGCGGCTGGCTGTGGCGGCGCTGGATGATGTCGCGCAGCAACCGCTGGTGGCTGGCGTAGCCCAGGTAAGGGTGGAAATCGAGCAGCAGGTAGATGCCGCGCTGGTCGGCCTCCTGGATCATCCGCAGTACCGAGCTGGCGTCGGGCGGGCCGACGGCCTCGTCTTCGCGGTCGATGTCGATGCGGCGCAGGCCTTCGGTGATCGACCAGCGGTGCAGGGCGCGCCACACGTGCATCAACGCCTGGCGGAACAGCTCGACGATCCGCGACTCGTCCTGGGTCTGGATGACGATCAACGGCGTGTTGGCGCGGATCAGCGCGGTAAGGTCCTGCAGTTCGCTCATGGCGGTTCCATCCGGGGGTGGACACGATAACGCAGGACCGATGGCTTTCCTCACCCGATGACTACCTTTGCCGCAGCGTCGCGGTGTACGCTGCGGCCAGGTTCCGCGGAAACGAGGCGTGCATGAAGACGATCCTGGTAGCCGGCTCCAAGGGCGGTGTCGGCAAGACCACCATCGCCACCCATCTGGCCGCGCAGTCGGCCCTTGCCGGCAAGGCGACGGTGATCGCCGATGCCGATCCGCAAGGCTCCAGCACCCGCTGGGCGCAACGCCGTTCAATGCTGGAAAGCGCCGTGCTGCCGGTGGACGTGCACAGAAAGAAGAACTGGGAAAAACTCATTCCCGATGGCGTTGACCAGCTGATCATCGACGCCCCGGCCGGCGCCTACGCCGACGACCTGGAGCCCTACCTGGCTGCCGCCGATGCGGTCGTGGTGCCGGTGCTGCCGTCGGCGCTGGACATCGAGGCCATCGTCGGCTTTCTGAACAGTCTTTCCAAGGTCAAGCGCGTGCACAGCCGGGCCTTGCCGGTGGGCCTGGTGCTCAACCGCACCAAACCGTGGACACAGACCTCGCAACAGGCCCGCCAGATGCTGGCCGAATGGCCGTATGAGGTTGTCGCACAACTGCGCGACAGCCAGAGTTACGTGGTGATGGTCGGGCTGGGACGCAGCCTGTTCGACTATCACTCCGCCCAGGTACGCGAGCACCAGCAGGACTGGGAGCCGCTACTCAAATGGTTGAACAAGGTCTGACAGGAGTATTCCCCGACCATGCGTGAACTGATCCTGCTGCGGCATGCCCATGCCGAACCGGCCAGCAATGGCCAGGCCGATATCGACCGGCCGCTTTCCCCGCACGGCCTGGCCGAGGCCGAGGCCGCAGGCCGCTGGCTGCAAGAACAACGGCTGGTGCCCGACCGGGTGCTGTGCTCGCCGGCGCGACGCACCCGCGAGACACTCGAAGCGGTGCTGGGGCTGACCGGCTATGTCGAGCAGCGCCTGGAAGATCGTATCTATGACGCCGTGCCCGGCACGCTGGCCGCGTTGCTGGACGAACACCGCGAGGTGGAGCGGTTGCTGGTGGTTGGCCACAACCCGGGCCTGGAGCAGCTGGTGGCGTTGATGAACAGTGGCCAGTCCGGTGACTACCGTGGCATGCCGCCGGCAGCAGTGGCGGTGCTGACGCTGCCGATGGAAGCCGCGATCGAACCGGGCATCGCCCGCCTGGCAGCCTTCTGGTGGCCATAAGCAATGCCGGTTGTGCGATGGGGGTTGTTGCTGAGTTTGTTGGTGCCGGCAGGCGCGGCCATTGCGGCACCGCCGGTGCCGGCCGTGCCGCAGATCGACACGGCGCGTTCGCAGTTCGGTTTTGAGATACGTACCCGCTTCGGGCAGAAGGTGGAGGGGCTGTTCCCGCGCTTCGAGGCCTGGACCATACAACTACCCGACGGCCGCCATCAGGTGCGGTTGCGCATGTTTGCCCAGTACGTGGAAATCCCGGACAAGCCGCGTTACACGGGGTGGATGCGCGGCGAGGATTTCTTCGACGTGGCGCGTTATCCGCTGGTCGAGTTCGAGTCCGAACCGTACTGGCCGCAGCTGATCCAGCACGGCGGCGACGTCAAGGGGCAGCTGACCATCCGCGGCATCAGCCGCCAGGAGACGCTGCGCCTGGCAAAGCCTGAATGCGCCCGTCCCGGCTATGATTGCGACCTGGTGAGCCGAGGTACCATCCTGCGCGGCCGCTACGGCATGGACAATTGGCAGATGGCGTTGAGCGACCGAGTGACCTTCATATTGAGAACGCGCCTCGTCGGCGCACCCCAACCGTGAATCCGTGAATCCTGTAGTACGTCTTTTCCTTGTGCTGGTGGTCCTGCTGGCCGGCGGTTGTGCCTCACTGTCGCCGCAGCAGCGCGAGCGTGCGCAGGGCATTGCCGTGTCCGCGCGTTCCAGCGTCGTGGAGTGCACGCGCGCCGATCGCTGCGCGCAGGATTCACCGTTGCGTGCGCTGGGCGGACGGGCCATGGCCGAGTCCACCGGCACCGAGCCGCAGCACTACGCCACCATCCTCGACGAAGGCGAGCTGTCGCTGGTCGCACGCTTGAACCTGCTGCGCAGCGCCACCCGCAGCATCGACCTGCAGACCTACATCTTCGATACCGACGACAGTGCGCGGCTGGTGATCGACGAGCTGCTGGCCGCGGCCCGGCGCGGGGTCAAGGTGCGGGTGCTGATCGACCAGCTCTCGGCCATCTCCGACCTGCAGGTGCTGGGTGCGTTGTCCGGCGCGCACGTCAACTTCCAGCTGCGTGTGTACAACCCGGCGTTCGGCAAGGCGCGGCTGAATTACTTCGACTACGCCGGCAGCGTGCTGTGCTGCTTCCGTCGCTTCAACCAGCGCATGCACAACAAGCTGCTGGTGATCGATGACGTGATCGGCGTGGTCGGCGGACGCAATTACCAGGACGACTATTACGACTGGGACAGCGAGTACAACTTCCGCGACCGCGATGTGCTGCTGGCCGGGCCGGAAGTGCGGGAGATGGCGGCCAATTTCCAGGCGTTCTGGGATGCGCGCCTCAGCGTGCCGGCCGAGCGTCTGAACGATGTCGGTCGCACCCTGCTCAAGCACGGCGTGCCGACCCTGCCACCGGCTGATTTCCGTCGCCCGGAGCGGATCGAACGGGTGGGTGAGGAGGCTTCCGACAGCGACTTCATCAGCCGCGCCTTCGTCGATACGGCGTTGCCGGTGCGTTCGGTGAGCTACGTGGCCGACCTGCCGCGCAAGCACCGCAACGAACGCGAGGACGAGCCGCTCAACGGCCAGCACCTGACCGAGCCGACGCTTGATGCGTTGATTGCCTCGGCGCAGAGCGAGGTGCTGTTGCAGACGCCGTACCTGGTGCTGTCCAAACCGGCGCAGAAGCTGTTCAAGGACCTGCGCCAACGACAGGAACCGCCGCGCGTGGTGGTGTCCACCAACAGCCTGGCCGCCACCGACAACCCGATCGTCTATGCGCTGTCGTACAAGTACAAACGCCGCAACCTGCGCGAGCTGGGTTTCAACATCTACGAATACAAGCCGTTCCCGCTGGATGCGCCGGTGAATTACCCGCAGCTGGTGCCGGCGCCGCTGGACGCCGAACCCGGCAGCGGCGCCTCGCGCAACCGGCTTATTGGCGGCAGCGCGGCCGGCAGCAATGTGCGTGGCAGTGGGTCCGGACGGCGCTCCAGCGCCAACGGCAGCGAAGTGGAACGCGAAGTGCTGCGTACCGAAACCCGGCCGTCGTTCCTGAGCACGCGCGCGGCCAACCGACCGTTGCCGGTGACCCGGCGCGGCGCCCGCATGGGCCTGCATGCCAAGTCGCTGGTGGTGGACCGCCGGATCGGCGTGATCGGCACCCACAACTTCGACCCGCGCAGCGAGAACTACAACACCGAAGGCGCGGTGATCATCAAGGACCCGGTGTTTGCCGAGCAACTTGCGCAGAGCATCCTGCGCGACATCCACCCGGACAACTCCTGGGTGGTGGCGCCACGGCAGAAGGCGCCGGTGTTCTCCGGCCTGAACTACAGCCTGGGCAAGGCGTCCGAGGCGTTGCCCATCCTGGATTTCTGGCCGTGGCGTTACGCCACCGATTACGAGTTCAAGCCCGGCCCGGATTGCCCGCAGCCGCTGCGCCGGCAGGACCCCGGTTTCCACGCGTGCTACACCGCGGTGGGTGATTTCCCGGAGGTGGATGTCGGCCCCAAGTGGTTGCTGGTGCGCATGCTCACCGCTTTTGGTGCCGGCCTGGTGCCGATTCTGTAGCCACTCTTTCAACAGCAGGGTTTTGCCATGTCCCGAGTATTCCGTGAGCCGGTCGACCTCCAGCAGGCCAACGAACTGAGCCGCAACACGCTGATCGAGCACCTGGGCATCGTGTTCACCGCCGCCGGTGATGACTGGTTGCAGGCAACGATGCCGGTGGATGCGCGCACCCGCCAGCCGTACGGCCTGCTGCATGGTGGTGCTTCGGTGGTGCTGGCCGAGACCCTGGGCAGCAGTGCCGGCAACCTGTGCGTGGACCCGGCCAACCAGGTCTGCGTCGGCTTGGAAATCAACGCCAATCATCTGCGTGCCGCCCGCGAAGGCGTGGTCACCGGCACCGCCCGCGCGCTGCACGTGGGCCGTACCACCCAGGTGTGGGAGATCCGCATCGAGAACGAAGGCGGCAAGCTGGTGTGCGTGTCGCGGTTGACGCTGGCGGTGGTGCCGGTGGGGTGAGTTGTCGCGGGTTGAGTGCGCTGTGGAAGCAGACGGACCCCTGCCCAACCCTCCCCTGCTGCGCAAGGGAGGGAGCGGATCAGGTGTGCTGAAGAATCTCGTGCAACCGCAACGGTCAACGTAACCGCTGTTGCTGTCACCCCCTCCCTTGCGCAGCAGGGGAGGGTTGGGGAGGGGTAAACGCTTTTCAGCCGTGAGCCGCAGGCGGGACGGGGTTTGCGGCTGCAAGCGCGCTGGCGGAAGCCGGACCGCATCCGGTATCGTGCGCGGATGACATCCCCTCGTCGCCATACCCGCCAGGACGGTGGGGTTCGCGTATTCCGCTACCTGTACCGCGTCCCGCTGCTGCTGGTCCACATCGTAGTGTTCCTGCCCCTGATCCTGCTGCTGATGATGCCGCCGTTCGGGCGCATCGGCGGCCCTGTCGATCCCCTGGAACACCGGGTGGTGCGCTGGTGGTCGGGCGGGCTGATGTGGATATTCGGTTTTCGTCTGCACCGTTACGGGCAGCCGATGCCCGGGCCGGTACTGTTCGTGGCCAACCATGTGGGCTGGGTGGACATCAGCATGATCCACAGTCAGAAGATGGTCGGTTTCGTGGCCAAGCGTGAGATCGCCGGGTGGCCGCTGGTCGGCTGGCTGGCCAGTCGGGGCCACACCATCTATCACCAGCGCGGCAACACCGAGTCGCTGGGCGGGGTGATGGAGGAGATGGTCAAGCGCCTGCAGGAGCAGCGGCCGGTGGCCGTGTTCCCGGAAGGGCGTACGCGCGGTGGTGGCGAAGTGGGGCCGTTCCACGCACGTATCTTCCAGGCCGCGGTCGAAGCCAATGTGCCGGTGCAGCCGGTGGCGCTGCGCTATGGCGTGCGCGGCGACGCGCAGACCATGGTGGCGTTCGCGCCGGGCGAAAGTTTCTTCGGCAATTTCCTGCGGCTGCTGGGCGAACCGGTGCGCCGCGCCGAGGTGCACTTCCTGGCGCCGATCGGCAGCCAGGATCTGGAAGGCCGCCGCCGCATCGCTGAAACCTCGCGTGCGCGCATCGTGGCGGTGATGGAAGGGCCCTAAGGTGATCGCGGTGGCTCATCGGATATCCAGCCACGCCGGTGCAACATGCCGACCATGTTGAACGCCGACCACTACCAACCGCCGCGCTGGCTGCGTAATCCGCACCTGCAGTCGATGCTGGCATCCAGCCGGGTGCGGCTGCGCCGTGGCGAGCAGCTGCTCGGTGCCACCGGCGCCTTGACCCACGAACTGATCCTGGACGGCGGCGCCGGCGTGCGCCTGCAGGCCTGGCACAGCCGCGTGCCGGGCATCGCCCCGGCCGGCCTGGCGCTGCTGCTGCATGGCTGGGAAGGCAGCGCCGAATCCAGCTACATGCGCATGACCGCCGCGCGCCTGCTCGAGCAGGGCCTGGACGTGGTGCGGCTGAACTTCCGCGACCACGGCAACACCCACCACCTGAATCCGGGCATCTTCCATTCCTGCCGCATCGAGGAAGTGGTGCACGCCGCTGGTGACGTGGCAAGCCGCTTTCCGGATCTGCCGATGGTCGCCGCCGGCTACTCGCTGGGCGGCAACTTCGTGCTGCGCCTTGCCCTGCATGCGCCGAAGGCTGGCGTGCCACTGCGGCACGTGGCCTCGGTATGCCCGGTGCTGGATCCGGCGGTGACGATGGACAGCATCGAGCGTGGCCCGGCGATGTACGACTGGTATTTCCGCCGCAAGTGGACCGGCTCGCTGCGCCGCAAGCGCGCGTTGTTCCCGGAACTGGCCGACTGCGATGACACCGTGCTCAAGCTGGACATCCGCGCGCTGACCGGTTGGCTGGTGGACCGCCATACCGAATTTGCCTCGTTGCAGGACTACTTCGACGGCTATTCCATTGCCGGCGGAAAGCTGGCCGGCCTGCAGGTGCCGGCCGACATCCTGATGGCTGCCGACGATCCGGTGATTCCGTTCTCCACGTTCGGCGACTGGCAGCTGCCCGAACACGCACGCCTGCAGATTGCGCGTTGGGGCGGGCACTGCGGCTTCATCGAAAGCCTGCGCGGCGATGGCTTCTCCGAGCGCTGGGTGGCGCAGCAGCTGCGCGAGGCGCTGGCCGGCTGAACCGTGGTGCGTGGGCAGGCCCGCTACAATGCGTTTTTTGCGCTCACGCTGGACCGCCATGCAAGACAAGATCATTGAAGCCCTGCGCCGCAACGCCACCGACGAGGGCGTGGCCCTGGCCCAGGAATGGGCCGCCACCGAACCGCAGCAGGCGCAGGCCCACCGCTGGTTGGCGCTGGCCTTGCAGCAGCAAGGCGAGCTGGCCCAGGCGCAGGCCAGCATGGATCAGGCGCTGGCGCTGGCGCCTGATGATGCCGCCCTGCATCTGCAGCAGGCCGGGCTGTTGCTGGCACTGCGTCAGATCGAGGCGGCCGGGCAGGCGCTGGACCGCAGCACCGCGCTCAACCCCAATGAATTCTCCGCCTACCTGATGCAGGCGCACCTGGCGCTGGCCCGCGAAGACACCGACGAAGCCGATCGACTGGCGCGCATGGCCGCACGCGTGGAGCCGGACAGCCCGGAGCTGGCGGCGGTGCAGGGCATGATCGCGCTGCGTCGCGGTGACGTGGACCGCGCCCTGTCGGTGTTGTCGGCGGCCAGCCAGCAGCTGCCCAACGACCCGCGCGTGCTGTACGCGCTGGGCTTTGCCTACCTGGGCAAGGACATGCTGGCCTTCGCCGAACAGTCGTTCCGCCGCGTGGTCGAGCTCAACCCGGCCAATCAGGCATTGCGCGGGCTGCTGGTGCAGCTGGCGTTGCGTCAGGGCCACACCGATCGCGCCGCCGAGGTGATGCGCGAGGTGCTGGCCACTGCCGGCGGCGACACGCCCGGCATGCGGCGCATGGCCGGCGAGCTGGAACTGGCTTCCGGCCAGCCGTTGCAGGCGCTGGAACACCTGCGCCCGCTGCTGCAGCAACTGCCCGGCGACCGCGACACCCTGCAGCTGCTGCTGATGGCCTGGCAACGCCTGGGCCGCGAGGAAGAAGCCCGCACCGAGCTGGAAGCGGCCGTGCAGGAGCACCCGCAGCAGCACGATCTGTGGCTGGCACGACTGGCCGTGGCGCAGGTGGGCAGCGATGAAGCGGTGGAAGTGACCGAGCGCTGGCTGGTGGCCATGCCCGATCACATTCCCGCGCTGGAAACCCGCATGCGCCTGCATGACATGAACCAGCAGCCGGAGCAGGCCGAAGCGGTCGCCCGCCACATCGTCAGTGTGGAACCGGGCCGTTCCAGCGCCGAGCAGCGCATTGTCGAGGCCCTGCTGCTGCGCGATCCGGCAGCCGCGGTCGATCATGTGCGGACGCTGGCCGACAACGCACCGGAAGCGGCGCACGCCCCGCTGCAGAGCTGGCTGGGCACCGTGCAGGACCGGGCCGGTGATCCGGCCGGTGCGGTGGCCACCTGGGTACGCCTGCACCAGCATCTGGTGCCGACGCGGCTGCCGTTGCCGCCGCAGGCCAAGGCACCGAGCCAGTGGCCGGAGATGGGCCAGGTGTCCGAAGACAACCTGATGCGGCCGATGTTCCTGTGGGGCGCACCCGGTTCGGGCGTGGAGCGCGTGGCAACGGTGATGGCCGCCGGTAGCGCGGTGCTGCGTGCCGACCGCTTCGGGCCGACCCCGCCCAACGACGGCTTCCAGAACTTCCTGACCCTGCAGCGCCTGGCCACCGACGCGCTGAGCCCGGAGCAGATGGTGCAGCAGTGGCGCGAGCACCTGCCGGCCCGTGGCATCGCCGACGGCAACGTCATCGACTGGCTGCTGTGGTGGGACAACGCCCTGTTGTGGGCACTGCGCCCGCAGCTGCCCGAGGGTCGCCTGGTCATCGCCGTGCGCGACCCGCGCGACATGCTGATCGAATGGCTGGCGCTGGGCGCACCGGCACCGCTGGCCCTGACCTCCAGCATGGAGGCCGCACAGTGGCTGGTGCGCGCGCTGGAGCAGGTGGCCGACCTGCACGAGCAGGATCTGTACACGCACATGATCATGCGCACCGACGATGCGGTGAACGACCCGGCGGCGATGGCTGCCCTGCTTGAGCGGGCGTTCGGCATGCGCTTCCCGACGGTGCGCAGCCTCGGCCCGGGCACGATTGAACCCGGTCACTGGCGCCGTTACACGCAGGCCCTGTCGGCCGAGTTTGCACAGCTGGCGCCGGTGGTGGCGCGGTTGGGCTACCCCGAAGTCTGATCCCAGGAGCGCGCATGAAACTGCATAGCCAGAGTTTTTCCAACGCCCAGCCGATCCCGGCGGAATTTGCCGCCGGCGATGCCAACGGCTTTGCCGGCAACCGTAACCCGCAGCTGGCCTGGAGCGAGGTGCCGGAAGGTACCCGTTCGTTCGCGCTGCTGTGCGTGGACCCGGACGTGCCGACCGTGCCCGAGCTGGTTGGCCGTGACGATGTCAGCATTCCGCTGGACCAGGTGCGCGGTGATTTCGTGCACTGGGTGATGGTGGACATTCCGGCAGACGCGCGTGAGATCGCGGCCGGCAGCTGCAGCGATGGCTTCACCGTGAAGGGCAAGCAGCAGCCTGCCGGTCCGGCCGGTGCACGCCAGGGCTTGAACGACTACACCGGCTGGTTTGCCGGCAATGCCGACATGGCCGGCAATTACTTCGGCTATGACGGCCCGTACCCGCCGTTCAACGACGAACGACTGCATCGTTACTTCTTCCGCGTGTTCGCGCTGGACGTGGAAACGTTGCCGGTGGAAGGGGTCTTCACCGCCGCCGATGTCTACCGTGCCATCCAGGGCCATGTGTTGGCCGAGGCCGCCATCCACGGCACCTACACGCTCAACCCCAAGCTGTAACGGTAGTGCCGAGCCATGCTCGGTGGGGGGCTTTCCCCTCTCCCCAACCCCCGTTCCGCGCCCCAGCCCTTGCGCTGGTGCAAGGGCGCTCAACGGGCTGCGAACCAATGGTTCGCAAGCAGCCGGCTTCACCCCGCAAGGGGAGAGGGACTTTGAAAGCCGAGGTTGCAGGCAATGCTTCAGGCTCAAGCGCACCGAGCCCCTCTCCCCGTGCGGGAGAGGGGTTGGGGAGAGGGGGCAGCAAAGCCGGCATCGAAAAAAAGAAAGGCGCCTCGCGGCGCCTTTCTTCCCATCCGCAGCAGTGCTGTCGGCTTACTTCTTCACCAGTTCCGAGCTGACCACCATGTCCAGCACGTAGGCGACGGAGGGAGCGTCGGCCGGCGGGTTCTTGATCTGGAAGCGGTTCAGGCGCAGCACGTTGCGCACGCCCGGCTCGTGGTTGTAGCCCTCGATGTTGCCGTAGAAGTTCTCGTACGCGCCGCGCTTGCCCTGTTCCAGGCCCTTGTCGTCGTACTTCACTTCACGCACCTGCAGGCACTGGTAGTCCTTGATCAGCGGGTGCGAACAGGGCTTGGTCTGGGCGTCCACTTCCATGAAAACGCGCTCGCCGGTGCCGCCGTAGCGGGTTTCCGGAGTGGGCTCGCCACGGAAGGTCAGCACGTCGCCGCTGGCGGTGGCCACGCTCAGCCCGGCCGCGTCCAGGGAACGCACGGTCAGCTTGCCCTGCAGGCGGTCACCGGCCAGGCGGTCCAGTTCCATCACGCCCGGCTCGCCGCAGGCGCGCTGGGTGGACATCATCGGGCCCACGGTCAGTGCATTGCCTTCCAGCGTGTAGCTGCCGCCAAGGTGGTTGCAGGTGTTGCTGACCGACAGGCGGCCATCCTTGAAGTCCAGCGTTACCGGCTTGTCGGCACGCACGAACAGCGCATCGATGCGCTTGCCCGAGGCGTCCACCGCGTTGTCCAGCAGCCAGTGATTGGTGCCCAGCAGGTTGCCGTCGATGTTGGCCGCGGCCGGGGCCGACGCAGTGGCGGTGCTGGCCGGCGGCGTGGTCTCGGTCTTGGTGCCGTTGGACGGGTTGCTGCAGGCGACCATCATGGCGACGGGCAGGGACAAAAGCAGGATGCGCTTCATGTTCAACTCCTTTGGAGCATGGGTAGGTTCAAGACGACAAACGGGCGAAGCAGGGGGCCGGGGTTGCCATCGCGCGGACGCATTCAGTTTCCAGCAGGCAAGAACAGCAGCAGCCCGATCCCCAGTGCGATGCGGTATAGCGCAAAGCCCGTGAAGGGCCGGCGCTTGATATAGCCCAGCAGCCACTTCACCACGATGAAGCCGGTGACCACGGCCGCGGCAAAGGCCACGCCGACGTCGGTCCAGTTCTCGCTGGCGAGCTTTCCGTCCTTGGCAAGTTCCAGGAACGCGTAGCCACTGGCGGCGAACATGGTGGGAATGCCGACCAGAAACACGAACTCGGCCGCCGCCGCGCGACGCGTCAGGCCCAGCAGCATGGCCAGGAAAATCGCCGCCGCCGAGCGCGAGGTGCCGGGGAACACGCCGGCGATCACCTGGGCCAGGCCCACGGCGATGGCCACGTTCCAGGTCACCGTGTCGCGGTCGGGCAGGCGCGAGGCGAAATGCTCGGCGACCATCATCCACACGCCGCCGATCACCAGCGCCCAGGCCACCGGGGTGACGGTTTCAGGCAGCTCCCAGCCGGCCAGGCGTACCGGCAGGCCGACCAGCGCGGTGATCAGGAAAGCCACGCCCAGCTTCATCACGTAATCGCGGTTCTCGCGCTCGCCCAGCCCGGTGGCCAGCGACCACAGCCGCTGCCGCAGCGCCAGGGTCACGGCGAGGATGGCGCCGGCCTGGATCACGATGTTGAAGAAGTCCGAGCGGGTGCCGAGCCAGTGCTGGGCGATCAGCAGGTGGCCGGTGCTGGAAATGGGGAGGAACTCGGTGAGGCCTTCGAGGATGCCCAGCAACAGGGCGGAGAGCAGGTCGGACATGGAGAGGAAGGAAGAAAAAGGCCGCAACAGCATAGTCCATGGTGCGTGTTGCACCTTAATGGTGCTGCACGGGCGGATCGCACCCTGATGGTGCGTCACGACCGGTGCAACTGTAACTTTCACTCAATGAAAACAATGCTTTGCGATGATTTCGGACTTGGCACGCTAGTTGCTTCATCACACCCACGTCATCACCCATCCGAGGTTTCACCCGATGTCCCTGGAAAACGTTGAGAAGCTGATCAAGGACAACCAGATCGAGTTCATCGACCTGCGTTTCGTCGACATGCGCGGTATCGAACAGCACGTGACCTTCCCGGTCTCGATCATCGAGCCGTCGCTGTTCGAGGAAGGCAAGATGTTCGACGGCAGCTCGATCGCCGGCTGGAAGGGCATTGCCGAATCGGACATGGTGCTGCTGCCCGACGCTGACAGCGCTTACCTTGATCCGTTCTACGCCGATCCGACCCTGGTGCTGACCTGCGACGTGCTCGACCCGGCCACCATGCAGGGCTACGGCCGCTGCCCGCGCGGCATCGCCAAGCGCGCCGAGGCCTACCTGAAGTCCTCCGGCATCGCCGACCTGGCCTTCTTCGGCCCGGAGCCGGAATTCTTCATCTTCGATTCGGTCCAGTTCGCCAATGACATGGGCCACACCTTCTTCAAGATCAACTCCGAGGAAGGCTCCTGGAACACCGGCAAGAGCTACGACGGCACCAACAGCGGTTACCGTCCGACCGTGAAGGGCGGCTACTTCCCGGTGCCGCCGACCGACTCGCTGCACGATATCCGCGCCGAAATGTGCAAGGTGCTGGAAAAGGTCGGCATCGAAGTCGAAGTGCACCACCACGAAGTGGCCAACGCCGGCCAGTGCGAGATCGGTGCCAAGTTCAACACGCTGGTGACCAAGGCCGACGAACTGCAGCGCATGAAGCACGTCATCAAGAACGTGGCCCATCGCAATGGCAAGACCGTCACCTTCATGCCCAAGCCGCTGGTCGGCGACAACGGCAGCGGCATGCACGTGCACCAGTCGCTGGCCAAGGGCGGCGCCAACCTGTTCTCCGGTGACGGCTACGGCGGCCTGAGCCAGATGGCGCTGTGGTACATCGGCGGCATCTTCAAGCACGCCCGTGCGATCAACGCTTTCGCCAACTCCGGCACCAACAGCTACAAGCGCCTGGTGCCGGGCTTCGAAGCCCCGGTGATGCTGGCCTACTCGGCGCGCAACCGTTCGGCTTCATGCCGCATTCCGTGGGTGTCCAACCCGAAGGCGCGCCGCATCGAAATGCGTTTCCCGGACCCGATCCAGTCCGGCTACCTGACCTTCACCGCGCTGATGATGGCCGGCCTGGACGGCATCAAGAACCAGATCGACCCGGGCGCACCGAGCGACAAGGATCTGTACGACCTGCCGCCGGAAGAAGAGAAGCTGATCCCGCAGGTCTGCTCCTCGCTGGACCAGGCGCTGGAAGCACTGGACAAGGACCGCGAGTTCCTCAAGGCCGGTGGCGTGATGAGCGACGACTTCATCGATGCCTACATCGCGCTGAAGATGAAGGAAGTCACCGCGTTCCGCGCTGCGACGCACCCGCTTGAGTACCAGCTGTACTACGCAAGCTGATTTCAGGTGGTGATGACGAAGGGCTCCCCTCCCACCTTCGTCATCACCGCCGCTTGCGCGGCTGGGGAGCCACGCCGGCGGTCTGAAGCAACACGCAACACCGCAACACCAGGGGCAAGAGAGTCCGCAACGCGCGATTGGGCCGTTCCTCCCTCCCGCGTCACTGCTGCCAATGCGCGCAAGCGTGTTGGCAACAGCGAGGCCCATGACACGTTCGGCGCAACAGCCAGCGGCCGCCACGCGGCCGGTGGAAGACATGACTCCGGCCCGCAGGCTTGGGCCGGCCTTCTCCACATCGGGACATGCGCATGAAATTGATCTCCGCCATCATCAGGCCATTCAAGCTGGACGAAGTACGTGAAGCACTGGGCGCGGTTGGCGTTTCGGGCATCACCGTCACCGAGGTCAAGGGCTTCGGGCGTCAGAAGGGGCACACCGAGCTGTATCGCGGTGCCGAATACGTGGTCGATTTCCTTCCCAAGATCCGCATCGAAACCGCCGTCACCGACGACCGCGTGGAAGCGGTGATCGAAACCCTGCAAGCCTCGGCCGGCACCGGCAAGATCGGCGACGGCAAGATCTTCGTTACCCCGCTCGAGCAGGTGGTGCGCATCCGCACCGGCGAAACAGGCGCTGACGCGCTCTAACCCCCACAGTCGGAGTCGACAATGCGAACGGAAATTTTCACCGGGCTGAAGGCCCGGTTCGGTGGCCTGTGCCTGTCGTTCATGCTCGCCCTCGTGGCGCTGGGCATGTTCTCTCCCGCTGCGATGGCCCAGGAGGCCCAGACCCCGCCGGCGGCCACGGAAAGCGTCGCCGTGCAACCGCTGGAAGCCGCACCTGCGGCCGCCGCGGAAGCCGAAGCAGCGCCTGCGTTTGATCGCGGCGACGTGGCGTGGATGCTCACCGCCACGCTGCTGGTGCTGATGATGGTGGTGCCCGGCGTGGGCCTGTTCTACGGCGGACTGGTGCGCACCAAGAACGTGCTGTCGGTGTTGAGCCAGGTGCTGGTGGTGTTCTCGCTGGTGCTGATCCTGTGGGTGGCCTACGGCTACAGCGCGGTGTTCAGCGCGGGCAACGAGTTCTTCGGATCATTCACCCAGTTCGCCTTCCTCAAGGGCTTCACGCCCGACTCGGTGGGCAACACGCCGATCGCCGGCCTGCCGGACCTGCTGTTCGTGGCATTCCAGTCCACCTTCGCCGGCATCACCACCGCGCTGATCGTCGGCGCCTTCGCCGAGCGCATCAAATTCCGCGCGGTGCTGTTGTTCTCGGCGCTGTGGTTCACCCTGAGCTACATCCCGATGGCGCACATCGTCTGGGGTGGTGGCTACCTGGGCAAGCTGGGTGCGATCGATTTCGCCGGTGGTACCGTGGTGCACATCAATGCCGGTGTTGCCGGCCTGGTGGCCGCGTGGTTCGTCGGCAAGCGCCTGGGCTACGGCCAGACCGCACTGAAGCCGCACAACCTGCCGCTGACCTGGATCGGCGCGATGCTGCTGTGGGTGGGCTGGTTCGGCTTCAACGCCGGCTCGGCCGCCGCCGCCGACACCGTTGCCTCGCTGGCCTTCATCAACACCGTGCTGGCCACCGCTGCGGCGGTGCTGGGCTGGACGCTGGTCGAAGCGGTGACCAAGGGCCATCCCTCGGCGCTGGGTGCGGCATCGGGCGCGGTGGCGGGGTTGGTTGGCGTGACCCCGGCCTGCGGCACGGTCGGGCCGCTGGGTGCGATCGTGATTGGTTTCGTCACCGGCATCGTCTGCGTGTGGGGCGTCACCGGCCTGAAGCGTCTGCTCAAGGCCGACGACACCGCTGACGTGTTCGGCGTGCACGGCGTCGGCGGCATCGTTGGTGCGATCCTCACCGGCGTGTTCAGCGCGCAATCGCTCGGCGGCACCAAGGTTGATCTGGATATCGCGCACCAGCTTTGGGTGCAGGTGGTCAGCGTCGGTTTCACCGTGGTGTGGAGCGCGGTGGTCACCGCGCTGATCCTGCTGGTGGTGCGCGCGCTGGTCGGCCTGCGGGTGAGCGAGGAAGCCGAACGCACCGGCCTGGACGTCACCACGCATGGTGAGTCCGCCTACGAGGTCTGATTGCTTTGAGCCCCTCTCCCGCTTGCGGGAGAGGGGTTGGGGTGAGGGCAGGGTGCGCCGCTGGGAGAATTCCGCAACGGCAACGCTACCCCTCCCCAACTCTCCCCTCCACCTTCGGCGCAAGGGAGGGGGCTGAAGAGTCCCTCTGCCTTCGGCGCAAGGGAGAGGGAGCCGAGAAGCCCTTGTCCCGCCGGGAGAGGGGTTGGGGTGAGGGCAGCTCGACACCGGAGAACCAACCGACATGAGCAAGTCCCCAGCGCGACAGATGCAGAAACCACCGCGCGGCACCCACGACCACAATCACATTCCCTTGCCGGAACGTCCTGTTCCCTGCCGTTGGTCACTTGCCATGCGGCGCGCAGCACCGTGCAATGCCCCCCATGAACTGCAAACTCCTGTTGCCGCTGGCGCTGGTCGCCGCACTTGCCGCCTGCACTTCCACGCCGCAGCGCAATCCGCTCGCGCAGTGGGTGCCGTCGCCGAACCACAATGCCCGCAGCCCGGTGATCATCGTGCTGCACCACACCGAACAGGATTCGGTGCAGGAAAGCTTGGACACGCTGCGCAGCGCCAACAGCGGCGGCAAGGTCAGCTCGCACTACCTGGTGGGCCGCGATGGTGACCTCTACCAGCTGGTGGCCGACAGCGAGCGCGCCTGGCACGCCGGTGGGGGCCGTTGGGGCAGCATCACCGACCTCAACTCGGCATCGATCGGCATCGAGATCGACAACAACGGTGACAGCCCGTTCACCCAGCCGCAGATCGCCACGCTGCTGCGTCTGCTCGACGACCTGTGCACCCGCTACAACATCCCGCGCAACCAGATCATCGGCCACGCCGACCTGGCACCCACGCGCAAGGCCGATCCCAGCCGCTTCTTCCCCTGGCAGCAACTGGCCGAAGCCGGTTTCGGCATCTGGCCGAATGCTGCGCATGGGCCGGCGCCGGAAGGCTTTGACCGCTGGATGGCATTGCAGGCCCTGGGCTACCCGCTGGATGACCGCGCCGCCGCCGCGCGTGCTTTCCACCGCCGCTTCCGTGGCAGCGACACGCTCCCCGCCGAGCTGGACGCGGAGGACGCCCGCATCCTGCATTCGCTGCTGTTGCAGAAGCAGTGAATCCGGGTCTTTGCACTATATTGGTGCAATGAGCGGAAACGACTTCAGCCCCTCCCCGGAACTGCTGGCCACACCGCTGGTCTGGAGCGACACCGATGGCCGCATCCTCGGTGCCAACCCGGCGTTCTGCCGCTGGCTGGGGGTGAGCGTGCGGCGCCTGCTGGGCCAGCCGCTGGCCTCGCTGGAAGTGCAGGGCGAGCTGCTGGCCGGGCAACTGGCCACGCCTTCCACCGACACCCTGCGCCTGCCACGGCTGGCCCTGGCCTTGCCCGGCGAAGCCCCGCGCTTCGCCGATGGCTGGTTGAGCGGCCACGAAGGCGGCGGCTGGCTGCTTGAAGCGCACCCGGTGGACGAATTCCAGACCGCCGACCCGGCGCAGGTCCTGCCTGGCGCCTTCAGCGCCGCACTCAAGGGCTTGGCCCACGAGCTGCGCAATCCGCTGGCCGGGCTGAAGGGCGCGGCGCAGCTGCTGGCCCGCCGTGCCCACGGTCGCGACAGCGATGAAAGCGAGTTGATCGAACTGATCGGCTCGGAGATCGAGCGCCTCAACACCCTGCTCGAACAGCTGCTGTCACCGGCACCGCCACGGCCGCACGCACCGCTGAACATCCATGCGGCGCTGGAGCGCGTGCTGCGCCTGGTCGAAAGCGAGGCCGGCTGGTCGGTGCGGCTGCTGCGCGACTACGACCCCAGCATTCCGGAGTTTCCCGGCGACGGCGACCGCCTGACCCAGGCGCTGCTCAATCTGGTGCGCAACGCCATCCAGGCCGGCGCCACCAGCGTCACCCTGCGTACCCGGGTCGAACACGGCCTGCGCATCGCCGAACAACCGCATCCGCTGGCGCTGCGCCTGGAAGTGGCCGACGACGGCCGTGGCGTGCCGGAAGAGCTGGCCGAACACCTGTTCCTGCCGCTGGTCAGTGGCCGCGCCGAAGGCACCGGGCTGGGCCTGGCGCTGGCCCAGCAGGTTGCCCGCGAACACCGCGGCACGCTCAGCTACCGTTCGCGGCCGGGCCACACCGTGTTCACCGTGCTGTTGCCGCTGCCCTTGGCCGAAGAAGAAGCCACCGAGGTGAGCGATGCATGAGTCCACATCCCAGGCCGCCACGGTGTGGGTGGTCGATGACGACCGCTCGGTACGTTTCGTGCTGACCACTGCGCTGCGCGATGCCGGCTACACGGTGGAAGGTTTCGACAGCGCCGCCGCCGCCTTGAGCGCGATGGCCGAGCGCCCGGCACCGGACCTGCTGTTCACCGACGTGCGCATGCCCGGTGATGACGGGCTGGTGCTGCTGGACAAGCTCAAGGCCGCGCACCCGCAGCTGCCGGTGATCGTGATGTCGGCCTACACCGATGTGGCGAGCACCGCCGGTGCGTTCCGTGGCGGTGCGCATGAATTCCTGTCCAAACCGTTCGATCTGGACGATGCGGTGGAACTGGCCCGTCGCGCGCTGCCCGAGCCGCAGGCCCTGCCGGTGCCTGCCGCCGCAGCGGCCAGCGCCTCGGACGATGGCCCGCCGCAGCTGATCGGTGACACCCCGGCCATGCGCGCGTTGTTCCGTGCCATCGGCCGCCTCGCGCAGGCGCCGCTGTCGGTATTGATCAATGGCGAAACCGGCACCGGCAAGGAGCTGGTGGCCAGCGCATTGCATCGCGAATCGCCGCGCGCCAAGGGGCCGTTCGTCGCGCTCAACACGGCGGCGATTCCTGCCGAACTGCTGGAGAGCGAATTGTTCGGCCACGAAGCCGGCGCCTTCACCGGTGCCAGCAAGCGCCATATCGGCCGCTTTGAACAGGCCAATGGCGGCACCTTGTTCCTGGACGAAATCGGCGACATGCCGCTGCCCCTGCAGACCCGGCTGCTGCGCGTGCTGGCCGAGGGAGAGTTTTTCCGCGTCGGTGGCCGCGAGTTGATCCGTGTCGACGTGCGCGTGGTGGCTGCCACCCATCAGGACCTGGAAGCGTTGGTCGAACAGGGCCGCTTCCGCGCCGACCTGCTGCACCGGCTGGACATGGTGCGGCTGTGGCTGCCGCCGCTGCGCGAACGCCTGGGCGACGTGCCGCAACTGGCCGAGACCTTCCTCAACAACGCTGCCCGACGCCTGGACGTCCCGGCCAAGCGCCTGTCCACGCCGGCGCTGCAGGTGCTGCGCGAACATCCCTGGCCCGGCAACGTACGCGAACTGGAAAACGTGTGCTGGCGGCTCGCGGCGCTGGCCGTGGCCGACATCATTTCCGCCGATGACGTTCGCGCCGCGCTGTCACGTGGTGGACGCGGCGCCCGCACGCCGACCGGCGTGGTGCCGGGGCAATGGGACGCAGCGCTTGGCGAATGGGCCCGGCAACGCTTGGCCGAGGGTGCCACCGGCCTGCATGCGCAGGCACGCGAGCGTCTGGATGCGGTGCTGCTGGAAGCGGCGCTGGCCTTCACCGATGGCCACCGTGCCGATGCCGCCGCACGGCTGGGATTGGGCCGCAACACCATCACCCGCAAACTGGGGCCGGGCCGGAAGAGCTGAGTGGTGACGGCGCGTCCGGAATGCTGAAGACCGGTCTGTATACTCGGGCCCCCATGGAACCCTCGACACCGCAGGTCGATACCACCGGAATGCTCCGGCGCTCTTTCGTATTGCATGAGCGGGCCCGTCCCAGCGCGTTTGATGGCGGCGAACCAGGCGGCGTGTCCACGCCAAACCTGTGCCGTGAACCACATGTCACCAACACCTGGCTGTCGAGGCGTTTGCTGCCATGTTGAGTGCCGAAGCCTGGAGCCGCTTGACCGAGCTGTTCGGCCAGGCCACCGACCTGCCTGAAATCGAGCGCCTTGGCTTCGCCCACGCGCAGACCATGGACCAACCCGAACTGCGGCAGGAACTGCTGGCGTTGATCAGCGCTGATCTGGACGCGACGCGGCGCCTGCGCGAACCGCTGCAGCGGGCGGCCGAGGCGATGTTGCAGGCAAACGAAGAGCTGCTGCAGGCAAGCGAAGCAGAGATCGCGGCGGGCACGCGCTTCGGCCCGTGGGCGATCGAACGGATGATTGGTTCCGGCGGCATGGGCCGCGTCTACCTGGCGCGCCGCGCCGATGGCGCCTATGAGCGGGAAGTGGCGCTCAAACTGGTGCGCACGACCGCATTGAGTGAGCGTCGCCATGCCCACTTCGAGTACGAGTGCCGTCTGCTTGCGCAGATGCAGCATCCGGCCATCGCACAGATCCACGACGCCGGCATCGACCCGGAAGGCCGCGCCTACCTGGTCATGGAATACATCCAGGGCCAGCCGGTATCACGGTGGTGCGACCAGCACGCGCTGAGCATGCGCCAACGCGTGGAGTTGCTGGCCAAGGTGGCCGAAGGCGTGCAGCACGCGCACCAGAAGGGCGTCATCCACCGTGACCTGAAGCCCACCAATGTGCTGGTAGGCAGCGTCGATGGCGTGGCGATGCCGAAGATCATTGATTTCGGCATCGCCATGGAAGCCGAAGGCACGGAGCTGAGCAATGGCGGCGGCACGCCGGGCTACATGAGCCCGGAGCAGTCGCGGCCAGGTAATGATGTGGATGCACGCAGCGACGTGTATTCGCTTGGGGCGATTCTGTACGAACTGGCCTGCGGCACACGGCCTGAGCCCGCTGTTTCGTTGTCGCCATCGCAATACCTGCGTGGTCTTTCCACCTCACGGCAAGAGCAGGTGGCCCTGGCACGCGGCAGTAGCCCGATGCGCCTGCTGCGGGAGCTGCAGGACGGGCTGGACGCCATCGCATTGAAAGCGCTGCAACGCGACCGCAATGAGCGATACGCGTCGGTGTCGACGTTGCTGGAAGACCTGCGGCGCTGGTTGCGTCACTACCCACCACATGCCGCCGGCCGCAAGCGGCTGCTCTCGCTGCGCAAGTTCGCGCGCCGCAACCGGTTGATGGTGGGTGCGGCAGCGGTTGTAGCGGTCGTGCTGGTGGCCGGGCTGGTGGCCACCGCCTGGTCATTGCGCGAGGCTCGCCAGGAAGCGGCCAAGGCCAAGGTGTCTTCCAGCTTCCTGGCCTCGGTGCTGGACAGCATGGACCCGGCCATGACGGAGGATCTGGACAAGACCCTGATGCTGCGCGTGCTCGATGGTGCTTCCCAGCGTGCTCCGCGTGATCTGGCTGCCTATCCGGACATCCTCGCGGATATGGAATTGATCATCGCGGTCAACCAGATCACGCTGGAGGAATACGACCGCGCCATCGAGCACCTGGAGTCGATCCGTGTGCTCGCCGACAAGCATCCCGGCACGCTTGATCTGCAGCGTCTGCGTGCCCTGCAGGTGCTGGGCGAAGCCTATTTCGTCAAAGGTGACTACCCGCGGGCACAGACGATGCTGGAGGAGGGCATCGCCAAGGCGCGCCAGGGGGAACCGGCACAGCAGTGGTTGATGTACGACATGCAGTCACGTCTGGCATGGGTTTGGTACGGGCAGGGCAGGATGGTCGATGCCCTGCGCCTGGCCAAGGAAGCGCTGGATGGCTTCATCCGCACCGTGCCCGCCGACGACCAGCAACGCCTGGATGCGGCCAAGCGCTACGCCAACGTACTGTCCACCAGTGGTGACTACGCGCAATCCATCGCGTTGTTGGACGATGTGGTGCAGCGGCGAACCCGCATCAATGGCGCCGATCACCCGCTGACGCTGGTGTCGCGCCGTGACCGGGTGACCACGCGGCTGCGCATGCGCGACTTCGCCGGCGCCGAGCCGGAACTGAGGCAGCTGCTCGTCGCCTACGAGCGCATGTACGGCTCCGACAGCAGCTATCCGATCAATGTGCGTGGCATGCTGGGCAGCGCCCTGCGTGAACAGGGAAAGGTGGCTGAAGCCGGGCCGCACTATCGCGCGGCCATGGAGTGGAATGCCAAGCGCTACGGCCCTGAATCGCAAGCGGCGGTAATGACCCGTCACAACCATGCCAACTGGTTGCTTGCAGCAGGGCAGGCTGCCGCATCCCGGGACGAACAACAGGCCCTGCTGGGCATTGCCGACCGTACGCTGGGTCGGGCCAACCCTATCACTGCCGAAATCCTGCGCGGGCTGGCCGAAGCCGAGCTGGCCACGGGGGATCGCACGGGCGCGCACCAGCACGCCATCGCTGCGGTGGACGCCATGCGCGAGGTTTACGGCGACGCTCACGAAGGTGCGCTGCGCGATGTACGCCGCACGCTGCAGAAGGTGGAGGCAGCCGGTGCTGGCGCACTGCCGCTCGCGGCACGCGCTGATTGAGTGCGATCGGGTCTCGACCGCGTGGCGGCAAACAGGCATCGTTACGCCGACATGCCCGTAGCAGCACACGCCGGATTGGACCTCATCACCGCCGGCACGTATTCCAGAGGAGTTACCCCATGCGTCAGTGCCTGATCCTGATGACCGCCGCCGGCACCTTGCTGCTGGCCGCCTGCGGCAGCAGTCCGCCGACCAAGACCGATGCCCCGCTGCCACCTGCCGGCGTCAGCACCGCGAAGATGGCCGATGCCAACCTGTCGCCGGCCTCGGCCAGCCTGGTCAGTGGTCGCCTGGCATTGGTGCCTGAAGCCGGCGGCGTGCATATCACCGGCGTGATCGGCGGCTTGCCGCGTGGCCGTCAGTCTGCATTCCATGTGCATGAGAAGGGCGATTGCAGCGCCGTGGATGCCAGCAGCGCCGGCAATCACTTCAACCCGACCGCGCAGGTGCATGGGCGCGCGTCGGCAGGCGCGCATCACGCCGGTGACATGGACAATCTGCAGGCCAACGCCGAGGGCGTGGCCAATGTGGATGTGCACCTGCGCGGCGTCACCCTGGGCGGCGGCGCGGCCAACGACATTGCAGGCCGCGCGCTGGTAGTCCACGCTGGCGCCGACGATTACCGTAGCCAGCCGGCCGGCAATGCCGGTGCGCGCGTCGCCTGTGCGGTGATCCGCGTCGTGCGCTGAATGCGCAATTGTTCTGATCCAACCCGTTTCCGAGGAGCAAGACCATGCGTTTGATCCACACCACGTTGTTTCTGGCCAGTACGCTGGCGTTGACCGCCTGCAACAAGCCGGCCGAGCCGACCGCCGCGCCCGCCGACCCGGCAGCCGGCACCACCGCACCGGCGCAGACGCCGGAAGCCGACCCGGCCGCACCGCCGGCCATGGCCAAGCCGGTGGCCACCGCGGTGCTGCAGCCGACCAAGGACAGCACCGTCGCCGGCACCATCACCTTCAGCGAAGTGGACGGCAAGCTGCGCGCCAGCGGCGACATCACCGGCCTGAAGCCGGGTAGCGCACATGGTTTCCACATCCATGAAAAGGGTGATTGCAGTGCACCGGACGGCACCAGCGCCGGTGGCCACTTCAATCCGGGCAGCAGCGAGCACGGCAGCATCGATGCCGGCGCCCACCACGGTGGCGACATGCCCAACATCACCGCCGACGCCCAGGGCAACGCGCACATCGACGGCGCCGTGGCCAGCAACGTCAACGCCGGCAAGGGCGATGCGTTCGACATCATCGGCCGCGGTCTGATCGTCCACGCCGACCCGGACGACTACAAGACCCAGCCGACCGGCAATGCCGGCGCACGCCTGGCCTGCGCGGTGATCAACAAGGCGCCGTAAGGCCGCCGGTAGAGCGCACAGCCATGCTGCGCTGAGGCTTCACCGATGAAGCCCCTGCCGAGCATGACTCGGCACTACCGTTCTGCTGCTGCAACAGGAAAGGGCCGCTCGCGCGGCCCTTTCTCATCCAACTGCGCATTGCGTGCTTAATGCCCCAGCAGCACCTTGGCGTCCTGCCCGGCATGTACGTGCACGTACAGCACGTCCAGGCCATGGGCTTCCAGCACCGCGGCCATCTGCCGCTGACGCATCAGGTACTGGTCGTAGATGCGCTGCAGGCGGTCGCAGCCATCGCGCTCGTGGCCGTAATGGGCGCACCAGCCGGCCGGGTCGAACAAAGCCATGCGCACTTCGCCATCGACGTAACGCAGCAGCGGTTCCGGCGGTGCTTCCAGCCACTGTTCCTGGCCCGGCGCGAACATCGCCGTCTCCAGCAACGGCCACAGGTCGGCCAGGCCCTGGTTGTCGTACTGCATGGCCATCATCGCGGCCAGGTCGTTGACGGTGAAATAGCGCGCGTGTTCGATCTGCGCGGCAAACGCGTTCTGCGCCAGCAGCGCGGTATCCGGCTGCGCCATGCCGTTGGCCAGCAGCACTTCTTCCAGCGCCTCGCGGGTCTCGCCCAGCAGCACGGCATCGTCACCGGCCAGTACGAACGGCACCACCCGCAGGCCACCGCCGATCAATGCCGGGTCGGCCTGCAACGGCAACGGAACCTCACCGTTGGCATCGCTGCCGAAGGCCAGCAGGCGCGGGCCCTGGTTGCGGCCCGGCGCGCGCATCTGCAACTCCTCCAGACGGCGATGGATCGGCCAGCCCGGGCGCAGGACTTCGGCCGGGTCGAAATGCGCGCCGGCCAGCACCAGGTCCAGCCCGCTCACCTGCGGGACCAGCTTGGCCAGGTCGCGGCCCACCAGGGCGGCCAGTTCACCGGCCTGCTCCGAGGGCAGGACAGCCTTGCCAGGTTGCTGGCCGCCGGCCAGTTCCAGCGCCATCACACCCAGCGCGTTCATGTCGGGGTTCGAATTGCTCATGGTTCGCGGTTGGCCCATTACTGGCTCGAAAGCTACACTCAGCGCCATTATGCCTGCTATCACGTGCAGGCCACGTTGCATTCAACCCCCATGTCATCAGGTACCCGCATGACCAGCGCCCGTCCCGTCGCCATCCTTGGTGGTGTCCGTATTCCGTTCTGCCGCCAGAACACCGCCTATGCGGATGTTGGCAATCTCGGCATGTCGGTCCGTACGCTGGGGGCACTGGTGGAGCGGTTCGGCCTGCACGGCCAGCAGCTGGGCGAAGTGGCGATGGGCGCGGTGATCAAGCACCCCAGCGACTGGAACCTGGGCCGCGAGGCCGCGCTGTCCTCGGGCCTGTCGCCGTTGACCCCGGGCATCACCCTGCAACGCGCGTGTGGTACGTCGCTGGACAGCATCATCACCGTGGCCAACAAGATCGCGCTGGGCCAGATCGAATCGGGCATCGGTGGCGGTTCGGATACCACCTCGGATGTGCCGATCGTGTACGGCAAGAAGCTGCGCGCACGCCTGCTGGCCGCCAACCGTGCCAAGAGCACCGGCGACAAGATCCGCGCGCTGACCAGCGGCTTCAAGTTCTCCGAGCTCAAGCCCGAGTTCCCCGGCGTGGCCGAGCCGCGCACCGGCAAGAGCATGGGCGACCACTGCGAGGACATGGCCAAGGAATGGAACATCGCGCGCGAGGCGCAGGACGAATGGGCGGTGTCTTCGCACAAGAAGCTGGCCGCAGCCTATGAGCGCGGTTTCTTCAACGACCTGATCGCACCGTTCCGTGGCGTGGAGCGCGACAACATCCTGCGTCCGGACACATCGCTGGAAAAGCTGGCCACGCTCAAGCCGGCGTTCGACAAGGTTTCCGGCCGCGGCACGCTGACCGCCGCCAACTCGACCCCGCTGACCGACGGCGCCGCCGCGGTGCTGCTGGCCAGCGAGGAATGGGCGCGCGCGCACGGCCATGAGCCGCTGGCTTATCTGCGTGACTCGCAGGTGGCTGCGGTGGACTTCGTGCATGGCGAAGGCCTGCTGATGGCACCGACCGTGGCCGTGCCGGAAATGCTCAAGCGCAACGGCCTGACCCTGCAGGATTTCGACATCTACGAAATCCACGAAGCCTTCGCCGCGCAGGTGTTGTGCACGCTGCGCGCCTGGGAAAGCGAGGACTACTGCCGCAACCGCCTGGGCCTGGATGCGGCGCTGGGCAGCATCGATCCGGAAAAGATCAACCCGCTGGGTTCGTCGCTGGCCACCGGCCATCCCTTCGCCGCAACCGGCGCGCGCATCATCGGCACGGTTGCCAAGGAACTGGCCGCACGTGGCGGTGGCCGCGCATTGGTGTCGATCTGCACCGCCGGCGGCATGGGCGTGGTGGCGATCGTCGAGCGCTGATCAGCGCTGTTCAGCGCTCGCGCAGACGCGCGGCGGCAACAGGTTCGTTTGCGCAGGCTGGGATGAAATCCCAGCCTGCGGTCGTTTTACTGGTTCCGATTCGCGGCCGTTGCTTTCCGGCCTGCGCGGCACGCACTGCGGGGCAAGGCAATGGCAGTGGCGTCACACACGCCCTGTTGTCCGCTCAGGCTTCGTCTGCAGCCTGCGAATGATCCAGCAGGAACTGGCTGATGGCCTTGCGCAGCGGCAGGTCGTCGGTGGCGCGGGCGAACGCATCGGCCTGCAACGCGTAGTCGCGGGCGGCGTTGAACTCTTCAAGGTTTGAATGCCGCTCGGCCAGTGCAAGGCAGATCGAGGCGGCGTACTCGGCGGCGTTGGCTGCGGTGGCCAGCGGCAGCGCCCGCAGGTAGAAGCCGATGGCGGCGTGGTCATCACCGGTGAAGTCGGCCAGCGTTTCCCACAGGAACGGGTGGTCGCGCCCTTCGGCCGCCACCGATTCGCAGTAGTTGATCAACTTCTCATATGCGGAGGCGCTGGAATGACTGTCCCCGGATTCACCGGCGTCGATCATCTCGCTGGTCAGCGCCGAGACGTGGGCATGGATGTCGGCAGGTATTTTCATTGCATCGTCCAGTGTGTTCGGGTGGTTCAGCCGGGCAGTCGCGGGAAACCATGTTCGTCGCGTTCTTCGGCAACGGCTTGGTCCTGGATCTGCTGGTGCAGGTTGCGATGCTGCAGCGGTTGGATGGCCTGGTTGCGTCGCTGGCGCAGCGCATTTAGCAGGCACTGCCGTGCCAGTGCATCCTCGCCCTGGCTGGCGAAGTTCTCGCCCAGCGCTTCCCATGCTTCAGGCCCTGCGCCCTGGGCGATGGCACGGTGCAGGAACTCTTCGGCCTGCTGCCACTGGCCTTGTCCCTGCGCGAGCCGTGCAAGTGTCAGCAGCAATGCGGGGCTGGAGGAATGGTTCTGCAACCAGCGTTGCGCGCTGGCGCGGCGCGAGTCGAGCTTGTCCACCGGCAGTTCGCCGTACAGCGCGATCAGTGATTCATCCCAGTGGCTGTCCAGGCTTTGCTCGATGGTGCGCAGGGCCACGTCGGTCCAGTTCAGTGCCACCGCGCGGCGTGCGTAGCGGGCGACCGCCTCGGCGCTGACGCGCAGCGTCTTGGGCAGCACTTCCCAGCGTGCGGCCAGGGCATTCACGTCGGCGGCTTCATCGAGCATCTGCAAGGCCAGGCGCGATTCCAGCGCGGCCATCGATTCCGGCGGCAGCACCTGCTGTTGGCGCAATGCACCGAGCTGCCCGTAGGCCTCCTCGGCGCGGCCGGCACGAGCCAATGCGTCGGTGCGAAGCCACAGTCCGCGTGGCGGCAGCGGCTGGATCGCGGCGACATCCAGCGCGTCGATCGCCTGCTGAGGCTTGTCCAGCTGCAACCAGCGCTCGGCGCTGTGCAGTGCATGCAGGGTGGCGTCGACTTCACCGAGCTGTTGCAGATGCTGGCCGGCGGCGGTTGTGTCATTGCGTGCTTCGGCCGCGCGCATCGCCGCGACCAGCGCGATGGGCCGCACTTCACTTTCGGTGGCGGCACTGCGCAGCAGTTTCTCCGCGCGCTGCCATTGCCCGCCATCAAGCGCATGCAGGCCGTCGATCAGGCGGGCGCGGCCCTGCCTGCGGCGGTGGCGGACCCAGGCGCGGAACGGCGCGCTGAGCAGGGTCCACAGCAACCACACCAACAGCAAGGCGATCAGCAATACCAGCACCGCCTGCGGCAGGGTGGCGATGTAATCGTGGCCGCCGGCACGCACCACGACTTCACCCAGCTCGCGTACCGAGTCCTGGCCCAGCCATTGCGCGCCGAAAATCCCAATGGCGGCAACCAGCAGCACCACCAGCAGTGAACGGAAGGCTTTCATGGTGTCTCCCTGGTCGCGCGCATGCTGCGCAGCTGCTGCAAGGTGCTGCCCAGTTCGGGCAGGGTGGGGCGCAGTTCCACATCACGCAGCTGCCGCAGTTGTGCGCGATGGGCGCGGCGTTGCGGTGATTCGGGCCACAGACGCTGCAGCCAGCCGTCGATGCGGTCGATGGCCTGGCGCCAGGCGTTGTCGTCGGCGCGCTCCAGCGCGGCGCGGGCCAGGCTCAGTTCGATCTGCAGTGAATCGTTGGCAGCAACCCGCTCGGAGCGGGCCACCAGCACCTTGTCGTCGGCCGGGCGTACCTGCACCAGCGGTGACAGCAGTTGCTGCCACCACGACGACCGGGCATCGGCACTGCGCTCGGCCTGCTCGGGCAGGGCGTCCAGCCCGGCGGACCAGCGTTCAAGCTGTGTGGCGGTCTTGGCACGGATGCCCGGGCCCAGTGCATCCAGAGCGTTGCGTTCCTGGATCAGCGCCTGGCGCAGATTGATGAAATCGGGATTGTCGGCGCCTTCCAGCACCCCGGCCGCCAACGCGTACAGGCGTCGTGCGCCGTCCAGATCGCTGGCAAACACCAAGCGTTGCTGGGCCTGGCTGAGCAGCAGTTCGGCCTCTTCGCGGCGCATGGCCTGCGCGCCCTGGCGCGAGCTGTCGGCCAGCTGTGCCAGGTTTTCCTCCAGCAACGCGTTGCGCTGGCTCAGCCCGAGCATTTCATCGCGCAGCACGCGGTTGGTGGCGGTGGCGCCCTGGATGCTCAGCGCATTGTTGCGCTGGTCGCTGCGCAGCTGGTCCATGCTCTGCTGCATGGCAGCCAGTTGCTGGAGAGCGTTTTCGCGGACGTGATTGGCCTGCTGCTGGCGGGCCTGCCACTGCTGCCAGCCATACCAGCCGGCAGCGCCGAGCGCGCCGATCACGATCAGGAACATGACCCAGCGCAGCGTGCGCCGGTGCGTTGGAGCGGGGGAAACGTCATTCATGGAGGCACAGCATCCTTGGCGGGCGTGTCCCCGTCACGGGTACTGTGACGCGGATCATGCTGACACAGCATCCCTCGGGCCGCTGCTTGACTGCAAGCCACTGGCCACGCGGCGGTTACGTTTCGGGCGGGTAGATGGCCGCGCGCGCTGCGCTGGCCAACTGCGCCGGCAGCGGCCCGTCGGCCACGCAGACGTGGGTGAAACCATGCTCGCCGGCCAGCTCGGCCAGGCGTGCACTGGCCGTCACCACCGGTGCCAGGCGCCAGCGGGCAAGCAGCGCGGCAGGCAGCTGTGGCAGCAGGCTTTCCAACGCTTCGCCGCTGCTTACCGCCAGCACGGTGGGGCCCTGCAGGGCCAGCAGGCGGCTGAGTGTGGCGGCGCTGATCGGCAGTGGCACCCGCTCATAGACGTTGACCCGGACCAGCGTGGCGCCGCGTTCGCGGACCTGGGCAGCGATCATGCCGCGCCCGCCGGGAGCGGTGATCAGGGCCACGCGCTGCCCGCTCAGTGCCTGCAGGGCGGGCAGGGCCAGCAGGCCTTCGCTGTCCATGCGGGTTGGTGCCTGCACATCGGGAGCACCGTGTTGGCGCAGCACCCGTGCGGTGCCTTCGCCCACGGCCAGTACGCTGCCGGGGCGCAGATCGCGCAGCGGCAACAGCCGGGCAGCGGCATCGGCGGCGGTGGGGCTGGTGAATATCAGCCGGTCGCAATGCGCCGCGTCGGCCAACTGTTCGCGGGTGGCGCGGTCGTTGTGCAGCACCAGCCGCCACGGCGACAGCGCCACGGTGCGCGCGCCCAACCGGGCAGCGGCGCTACGGAGCGTGTCGTGCTGCCCCTGCGGGCGCAGTGAGATCAGATGCCAAGCTGTGTCGGCTGGCACATAGGCGCGGCGATTCATTCCATGCATTATGCGGGCGCTTTCCGTTGACTGTTTCCCTTCATGTCCGAACATCCCCCGTCCTGCGCACTGCTCGAGCAACTCCAGACCACCTTGTCCGCGATGCCGCCGGTGGCCGCGATGGATATTCGCATCACCGGGTATGAAAACGGCGTGTTGCGCATGCAGGCACCGCTGGCGGCCAACATCAACGACAAGGGCAACGCCTTCGGCGGCAGCCTGGCCTCGGTGATGACCCTGGCCGGGTGGGCGCTGGTCAGCCTGCAGTTGTCGCAGGCCGGGCATGAGGCGGAAGTTTATGTGGCCGACAGCAGCATTCGCTATCGCGCCCCGGTCTATGGTGACCTGCTGGCTACGGCGCGGGCGGCACCGGACCAGGATTGGGCGGCGTTTCTGGCATTGTTCGGCAAGCGTGGTCGGGCGCGGGTGACCGTGCGCGCACAGATCGAAGGCGGTGCGGCCGAGCTGGAGGGCCGCTTCGTGGCCATCAACAAGGCCTGACCAGGCGTTGCCAAGGCGTTTTCAGGGCTTTGCAGCACCAGAACAGGCATTCAACCGGGGAACTTCATGTACAAGCGTTTGTTGCAGGTGGCTACGGCCATGTTGTTGCTGGTTGCCGGCGTGGCGCAGGCCGAGGGGCCCAGCCGCAGCCAGCGGAGCAAGCTGCCCGCCACCCAGGAAGCCTATATGGCGGCGGTGCGCTGGAATGATTTCGAGGCCGCCGAGCGCTTCCTCGACCCGCAGTACCTGGAACTCAAGCCGATCACCGAGCTGCAACGCGAGCGTTACCGCCAGGTGCAGGTGTCGGCCTACCGAGAGCGCTCCAGCAATGCTGGCGCCGATGGCAGCATCGAGCGTCGGATGGAGATCAGCGTGATCAACCGCAACACCCTGGCCGAACGTACGGCGATGGTGAATGAGCGCTGGCGCTGGGATGCCGAAGCCAAGCGCTGGTGGCAGGCCGGTGGCCTGCCGGACCTGTGGCAGGGCCAGTAAGGCGCCCTGTTGCCGGCATATGCGACAATCGCCGCCCGCTTATCGACCCGTGACCTGAGTGAATTACGAAGAGTTGCTGGCCTTCGCCGGCCGAAATCCGATGCTGTCGCTGGCCCTGGTCGGCCTGACCGTGGCCATCATCGCCACCGAGATCGCGCGTCTGTTCCGCGGTTACAAATCGCTCAAGCCGGGCGAGCTGACCCACATGATCAACGCCGGCAATGCCGTGGTGATCGATCTGTCGGCCGCCAGCGACTTCGAGAAGGGCCATGTGGTCGGCAGCCGCAACGTGCAGCCGGCGCAGTTGACCCCCGCCCACAAGCTGCTGGCCTCGGCCAAGCAATCGCCGGTGGTGCTGCTGTGCCGTACCGGCAATGCCTCGGCCACGGCGGCCAAGACGCTGAAGAAGGCCGGTTTCGAGCAGGTATACGTGCTCGATGGTGGTCTGCCGGCGTGGCAGGCGGCGGACCTGCCGTTGGTCAAGGGCCGCGGCTGACAGTTAATTTGCGTTAAGCCCTTGTGCAGGGCGCCGACCGCCCCCATCGCTGGTCAGGCAACAATCCCAATCATTGAACGAACTGTTCTGGAGTCTTGAGAAATGTCCGAAGAGAACACCAACGGCGTAGCCCCGGCCGAAAACACCAACGGCCCGGCTTTCACCATCGAGAAGATCTACGTCAAGGACGTTTCTTTCGAATCCCCGAACTCGCCGAACATCTTCAACGAGAACGTGCAGCCGGACCTGCAGCTGAACCTGAACCAGAAGGTGCAGCGCCTGTCCGATACCGCCTTTGAAGTGGTGCTGGGCGTGACCCTGACCTGCAAGGCCGGTGACAAGACCGCCTATGTGGCCGAAGTGGAACAGGCGGGCGTGTTCGGCCTGATCGGCCTGGACCCGCAGGCGATCGACGTGCTGCTGGGCACCCAGTGCCCGAACATCCTGTTCCCGTACGTGCGCACCATGATCAGCGACCTGATCCAGGCCGGTGGCTTCCCGCCGTTCTACCTGCAGCCGATCAACTTCGAAGGCCTGTACGCCGAGACGCTGCGTCAGCGCCAGGCACAGGGCGACGGCGCTTCGCTGGCCGACTCCGAGCCGGCTGGCAACGCCTGATTGGCGGCTTGCCAGATCGCATGAGTACGACGACTGACGCAATCAAGATCGCCGTCCTTGGCGCGGGCTCCTGGGGCACCGCGCTGGCCACCCTGCTGGCCCGGCACGGTCATCAGACCGTGCTGTGGGGGCGTGATGCGGCGGTAATCGAGGCGATCGACCAGCGCCACGAGAATCCCCGGTACCTGCCGGGGATTGCCCTGCCCGAAACCCTGCGTGCCAGCACCGACCTGGCGGCGACCGTCGCCGGTGCCAGCTGGATCCTGGTGGTGGTGCCGTCGCATGCCTTTGCCGAAACCGTGCGCGCGCTGGCGCCGCTGCGGCCGGCCGGGGCCGGCGTGGCCTGGGCGACCAAGGGTTTTGAACCCGGTTCGGGCCGTTTCCTGCATGAAGTGGCACGTGAAGTGCTGGGCGCGGACGTGCCGCTGGCGGTTGTGACCGGCCCGTCCTTCGCCAAGGAAGTGACCCTGGGGCTGCCCACCGCCATCACCGTTCACGGTGATGACGAGGCCTTCGCCCAGCAGGTGGCCGACGCGATGCACGGCCCGGCGTTCCGCGCCTACACCGGTGACGACATGGTCGGTGCCGAGCTGGGCGGGGCGATGAAGAACGTGCTGGCGGTTGCGACCGGCGTGGCCGATGGCATGCAGTTGGGCCTGAACGCCCGTGCCGGCCTGATCACCCGCGGATTGAACGAAATGCTGCGCCTGGCTGCGGCCATTGGCGGCAAGCCGGAAACCCTGATGGGCCTGGCTGGCTTGGGCGATCTGGTGCTGACCAGCACCGGTGACCTGTCGCGCAACCGCCGCCTGGGTCTGGCGCTGGGGCGTGGGCAGACCCTTCAGGATGCGGTGAAGGAAATCGGCCAGGTGGTGGAATCGGTGCAGACCGCCGATGAAGTCATGCGCCAGGCTGAGCGTCACGGCATTGATCTGCCGATTTCCAAGGCGGTGCAATCGGTGCTGCATGGTGAGTTGAGTCCAGCCGATGGCCTGCAGCAGCTGCTGGCCCGCGAGCAGAAGCCGGAGTATCCGGACACACTGTTCAAGTAATCGGCGCAGATCGCCAACAAGAAACCCGGCAATGCCGGGTTTCTTGTTGCTTGGGGATCCGGTGGAGCGGAGCCATGCTCCGCTCGGGCTTTACCGGCGAGGTGTTCACCGTGCGGGCCCGTGCCGGGCATGGCTCGGCACTACGGATGGGTTTTGCCCAAAAAAGAAGCCCGGTCTGGGGGAGACCGGGCTTCCAGGGCGCGTGGGAGAGAGATCACACGCCTTTACAACACTGTGCTGCTATCGCTTACCAGGTGAAGCGCGGGCCGACGAACCATTCCTTGTCGCCAGCCTTGGCCAGCTTCACTTCGCCGGTCAGGCCCCAGTTCGCGTTGAACTTGCCGGTGGCGCCGACGCGGCCGTAGAACTCGCCGTCCGGGTTCACGCCGTGCTTCTTGCTGTAGTCCTCGTAACCGGCCAGGGCATAGGCCTCGAAGTTCGGGGTGAAGGCGGTGCGTACGCCGACTTCAGCGCTGTAGCCATTGAAGGTCAGGCCGTAGTCCGGGTCGAACTTCTGGTATGCGGCGCGGGCCAGCAGGTCGGTGTTCGGGGCCACGGTGTAGTTGTAGCCAACACCCAGGCGCCACTGGTCAACGTCAACCTTGCCCTTGTCGGTTTCCTGGGCGTTGTACTCACCAAAGATGTGGAAGTTCGGGTGCACGGCCACCGAGCCCTTCAGCGCCCAGCCGTCGGCATCGCCGCCCTGGGTATCGGTGTTCACATAACCGCCTTCCACGTAGTTGTAGGACAAACCATCGGCTGCAGAGGCGGCAAACGGCAGGGCGGCCATCAGGCCCAGAGCGATCAAGGAAGTCTTCATGTTCAGGAGCACCTGTCTTTATTGGTTTTGGTAGCGAGCGGCGGGATTTCGTTGCCGTTCGACAGTTGTGAATTATCCGTTAGCCAGTGGAACTGACACTGAATACCAAACTGACCAGTACATAAATTAGGGGCGCCCGGAAGGAACTTTTCCTGCACTGTTGGGCCGGGATGGAGTACGGATTTCCCGCAAACGAAACGGCCCGGTGCCGATGTGCGTGTTGCTGCACATCGGCGCCGGGCCGGTTTGTTTCCTGCTTGCGGTTACAGCGACAGGCGCAGGCCGCCGTAATAGGTGCGGCCGATCACGTCGTACAGGCCGGCCTGGTAGCCGGCGATGGCCTGGTTGAAGTTGGCACCGCCCGCTTCGCCACCCGGGATGCGCGGCGGTGAACGGTCGAAAACGTTGTTCAGGCCGGCGTAGACGCTGAGCTTGGGCGTGATCTTGTGGCTGAAGTACACGTCGCTGTAGAACGTGTTGCCGGCCCATGGGCGCTGGGTGTTTTCCTCGGTGTAGGTCTCGCCGGCCCGCATCCTGGAGACGTGGCGCAGGTTCCAGGACACCTGGCTGCTTTCGTTGGACCAGCCAAAGCGGGTGGCGCCCTTCCACTTCGGGGTGCCGAACAGGCCCACATAGTCCCAGGCGTCACTGGGGTTGGTCGGATCGGCAACATCGGTGCGCTGCAGGATGCGGCCGTAGCTCAGGTCGATGGAGACGCGATTGCCGTTGGGCAGCATCTGGAACCAGCTGGCATTGATGTCCACGCCGCGGGCGATGCTCTGCGACAGGTTCAGCTGCTGCACCGCCACTTCCACCAGATCACCGGTGTTGTTGCGGGTGACCATGTCGCAGAACGGGTTGTCCAGCGAAGCCTGGTCAACGCAGCGGTTGAGGATGGCCTGCGGGTCCAGCTCGGCGATCACGCCGCGCAGATCGATGCGGTAGTAGTCGGCCGACACGCTCAGGTTGTTGACGAAGCGCGGGCGCAGCACCACGCCCCAGGTGGTGGTCTTGGCCGTCTCCGGCTTCAGTCCGGTGTTGCCGGAGGAAACGATGTCGCGCCACTGCCAGTAGGTGGTGGTATCGGACGGTGCGATGGCCGCGCAGTTGGCTGCGGTGTACTGCGTGCGATCGGTGCGGTTCTCCACGGAATAATCATTGCAGGGGTCGTAGACCCACAGCCCGGACACGCTGTCGGCGGTATACATCTCGGCGATGTTCGGCGCGCGGATCGCCTTGCCCCAGGTGCCGCGCAGGGTGATGTCCTCGATCGGCGTCCATTCCAGGCCGATCTTGCTGGTGGCGGTGCGGCCGGCCAGGTTGTAGTCGGATACGCGTCCAGCCAGATCCAGCGCAAGATGCTGCGCGCCGGGCAGATCGGCCAGCAGTGGGATGTGCAGTTCGCCGAAGATTTCCTTGACGCTGTACTGGCCCACCAGCGGCGTCTCGGTGACGCCCAGCGTCGGGTCGTAGCGCGGGTCATCCGGGTTGAACTGCGGAGTGACGCCGATGTCGCTGCTCTCCTTGCGGTACTCGGCGCCGACCACCAGCTGCACTTCGCCGGCGGGCAGGTCGAACAGCCCACCGGAAGCGTAGGCCGAGGCGACCTTCTGGGTCATGGTGGTGTCCGACCAGTCGGTGTCGTAGGTCAGCCAATCGACCATTCCCGGGGTCAGCTGCTTGAACGGATTGATCGCCACGCAGCCGGCGCTGGGCGCAGCCCAATCGTAGGCGCTGCCGTTCCACACCCACGAGCCGTTGCAGACGGCATTGCCGGCGCTGTCGGTGGTCGAGTTGAGGCCTTCGATCAGGCGATCGTAGGAAGCGGCATTGCGCGAACGCACACGCTCGTTGCTGCGGCCGTAGGACAGGTAACCGGAGTAGTTCCAGGCGCGGCCGAACAGGCTGAAATCACCTTCCAGGCCGCCGACGACCTGCAGCAGCTTGCGCTTGTACTCGGTGCTGATCAGGCCCACGTCGTTGTCGAAATGACGCGCGAAGCTGATGTTCTCGGTGAACGGGCCGCCGTTGGCGTCGATCATTTCCTGGGTGATGAACGGGCTGTCGAAAGGAACGCTTTCGCTGCCGCCGGAACCATAGGCAGCCAGTGCACGGCCCACGCTGCGCGACTGGCTCTGCGAGTAGCTGAGGCTGCCGAAGAAACGCAGTGATTCGTTGAAGTCGAAGTTCAGCGTGCTGCGTACGGATTGGCGATCGGACGGCACCGACAGGTACCAGTTGTCGTAGCGGCCACCGTACTCGCCGCCGTTGGTACGGCCCTGTTGCAGCAGCGCGTCACCGTTGGTCAAACGGCTGGTGTCGTAGTTGACCAGGCCGCCGGGGCCGAGCGTGGGGCGACGCAGGTTGCCATTGGCATCGAAGGTGTACAGACAATCGATCTGGTTGCTGGGACCACAGTTGCCCATCACGATGTTGGCATTGGGCGCATCGTAGAAATTGCGGTTGCCTTCGGTGATGACGTACTTGCTGCCAGTGCCGGGGCGTTCGTACAGCGGCGTACCGTTGGCCGTCCACGGACGGTCCTGGCCGGAAACGTCGCCGTCGTCCTTCTCCCAGAAGCCGTACAGGGTGAAGTTGCCGCGGTTGTCGGCGAAGTTCCTGCCGAACAACACATCGCCGTTGAAGTTGGGCATGTCGCCGCGGCTGGAGTTGCTGTAACGCACGTTGGCGTTCAACCCTTCGAAATCCCGCTTGAGGATGAAATTGACCACGCCGTTGACCGCGTCGGCGCCGTACAGCGCCGATGCGCCGCCGGTCATCACTTCCACGCGTTCGATCAGGCTGGCCGGCAGCATGCTCACGTCCACGCCCGAGGTGCCGGGAATCGATGGCACCTGGCGGCGCCCGTCAACCATGGTCAAGGTGCGCTGCACGCCCATGCCGCGCAGGTCCAGCGCGTTGATGCCGACGTTGCCCACGTCCGGGTTGTTGCTGGTCTGGTCGCTCTGGCTGACCGCGAAGGACGGCAGCTGGTTCATCAGGTCGGCGATCTGGGTATGGCCGGAGCTGCGGATGGTTTCGGCGCTGATCGAGGTGACCGGGGCCGGGCCGTCGAAGCCTGCTTCGCGGCGGATGCGCGAGCCGGTGACGATGACCGTGTCCAGGTCCTTGGCCTCGGCCTCGGCACTGCTCGCGGCGGTGGTTTCAACCTTGCCGTCTTGCCGGTCCTGTGCATGAGCGCTGGCGGTGGAGAGCAATGCCAGGGTGATGGCCAGGGCCAACGTGCCGGGGCGGCGGAGGGATGTCCTGTCTGCTTGGGTCATGAGCAATTCCTCGAACTCGAAACAGTGTCTGGAGTGGCGGTCGCGTGGTTTCGGTAGCGCAAGCCCGCCCGCATCCGGCCGCTGGGGTCGAATGTCACGCATGCGGATGCATTGCCACGGGATGCCTTGGCGGCTACGCCGGGTGCGTTGCTGGCATCGTCGGCGCGTGAGCAACGCCGTCGTTCTTCCCCCGACGGTTGCACCTGACGTTGCCGTTACCCGGCGCGCACATCATTGGATCAAGCGCCCATGCCGGTCTTGACATCATTCTGAAACATGGATGCGGAAGTTTGCATAATCAGTTTCATCGATTGATGCAGTCGATTGGTCGTAACCCGCCTTAATCCGCTGGAATTGGCACAAATGAAGGTTTCAGCTGTTACATACCTTCGTGCGCAGATATGTATCTTTCTGCCGGTTTTGCGGCCTGGAATGCGTGAATCAGCATAATCCGGACATTTGCAGGCGGCCGGTAGGGGCTGCCGCGCGGGTGCTGTCGCGGCGCGGTTGGGGTGCATTGGAAGTGGAAACTGCCGGCACTTCGCAGTGACCGGTCGATGCGCTTCAGCGCTGCACGAGTGCGCGATAGGCGCGCGGGGTGATGCCGACGGTGCTCTTGAACTGGCGGGCGAATCCGCTCTGGTCGGAAAAGCCGCAGGTATGGCTGATCTCGGCGATGCCCGCCTCGGTGTGCAAGGCGCGCATCGCCGCTTCCATGCGCAGCTTGGTCAACAGCTGCTGCGGGGTGATCTGGAACACGCGCTTGAACAGGCGTTCGAGCTGCGCCACCGAGACACCGGCCTTGTCGGCCAGCAGGTTGATCCGCAGCGGCTCGTTGAAATGCGCCTGCATGTGGTCGATCACTTCCTGCAGGCGGCCGAACGAGGAGTGCTGGCTGTCGGGTTGGCCGAGATCGCGTGAGAGGCCGATCACGCCGACCACCTCGCCATCCTGGATCAGCGGCTGCTTGTAGGTCAGGCACCAGCCGGTCAAACGATTGGAGTACAGCTGGATTTCCAGCAGGTTCTCGATCACCTCGCCGCACAGCACGCGGCGGTCCTGCATGATGTACTTGCTGGCCAGCCCGGGCGGATACACCTGCAACACGCTCTTGCCGATGATGTCCTCGCGCTGCTTCACGCCCAGGCGCTGGATCAACGTCTGGTTCACATGCGTGTAGCAGCAGTCGGTGTCCTTGATGAAGAACACCACATCGGGGAGTTGATCAAACAGCCGCACCAGCTCCTTCGGTGACAGGTTGATGATGATGGGGCCTCTCCCGGCGGATGCGGTGTGGCGGCCGATGCAACAGCCGCGATGGACGCCGTGCCGGGAGCAACAAACTCACGCAGGGCGGGCGCTGAGTTTCCATCAGCGCCCGCATGCTGTCGAGCCACCACAGCGCCGCGTGCGGCGCTCAGGCCGGGTAGCGCAGTATCGCGGCCAATTCGCCGTTGCCGGGGATGTCCTGGCGACGTACGGCCAGAACCTGCGCGCCGCTGGCGAAGGCGCGCGAGGCGATCTCATCGACGATGCCATAGGCGTGGGCGTCGTCGTTGCTGACAAATTCCACCGCGCCGGTTTCATCGTCAACAAAGCCCGGCGTGGTGGAATCGATGTCGATCAGGATCGTCTGCACCGCGCCGAAGGTTGCCGCGCGTGCGGCACCGGCAATGTCGGTGGTGACCCGGCCCTCGTTGGCGCGACGCTGGAACAACTGGCCGATGTCGGCAAGCTGGCGGGCGTAGGCGTCATCCAGCGCCGGCCGCGCGCGCTGTGCAAGTTCAACGTCGGTCAGGCGGTCGGGGCTGTCGCTGATTTCAACAGGCAGCAGATGCGGATAGGAGTTCAGGCGCCGGAACACCGATGCCAGGCGACCGGTGGCGGCCAACACCAGCGGCGTTTCGCGGCCGGCAAGAATCGGGCGAAGGGCGGCGTCGACCTGGCGCACATACTGATCAAAGCGCACGTTCTGGCCTTCCGAGCCATGGATGCGGCCACTGTAGGTACGGTCGTTGAGCGTTGACTTGCCCACCGCCGATGCCGCGTCCCTGGGCAACCCGGGCACCTTGATGGTTGCCGGTGGCAGGTCGGCATGCATTTCCACCAGGCGGACTGCGTTTTCCGAAAGCGCCAGGATGAAGGCCGAGTGCGGGAAGGTAACCGCGCGGAACAGGGGCTTGAGATGGAAGCGGTCGGACACATGCACCTGCGACGTCAACGCGTTGGCCAGACGGTAAGTGCGGATGCTGTCGGCGGTGACGAAGATGGCAAGGCTGTTGGCCTGGAAGCGCCAGAACGTATCGTCATCGATCAGATCGTCCAGCGCCTCGACAATCAGGGCAAGACGCCGCTTGTCGAAACCGGCCTGTTCAAGCTGGTCTTGCGCCTGGCGCGCCAGATTGCCCAGTTCGATCCGCGAGGCGGGCGCTTCCTGGGTAAGCGGGGTTGTCCTGAGGTAGATCGAAACACAGGCATCGGCCCTTGCTGTTGCCAGCGACGCGAACTCAAGCCGTGTGGGGATGTCGAGATACAGCATCTGATGCTCCTGGGTTGCGTTGTCGTTTGCATGAGCGTACGCACGCGGGTGTTTCTGGCGGTGGCACATGAGGCCATCGCCAATGGCGCGCAGGACGGAGTGGATCGCGGGTGCGGGCTTGTCAGGTAATGCTACGTCGGTGCTGTGTTCGCGCCGTGATTGGTGCGCATCGGTGCGCTGGATTCACCTAGCGCCTGGACGCTGTGCAATGCGCGTCAGATCCAAGCCTTGAGCGATAAATACAGATCGCACACGTGCCGCTGTCACCCGTACTTAACGCGCCACGCGGCCACGCAAACTAGAGTGCAGCGGAGCTGCGAAATGGCTGCACCCGACACTGAATGTGCAACGGCGTGCATCCGGGGTTGCCCCGCTTCGCAATGCAATTGCCCATGCCGAGGAACATGTATGAAAGCCGTGCGCTTTGTGGAAACAGGCCGTCCGCCGGAGATCGTCGAACTGGCCACGCCAACACCCGGACCGGGCCAGGTGTTGCTGAAGATCGCCGGTGCCGGCGTCTGCCATTCGGACCTGCATGTGCTGGACGAGGACATGGGCATGAAAGGCCCGTTCACGCTCGGCCATGAGAACGCCGGTTGGATCGCGGGCGTGGGCGGCGGTGTTGATGGCTGGAAGGAAGGCGATCCGGTCGCGGTCTACGGGCCATGGGGCTGCGGGCGTTGCCGCACCTGCCAGAGCTCGGCGGAGAACTACTGCGAGAACCATGCCTCGATTCCCACCTTCGGCGGTGGCCTGGGCTCGGACGGTGGCATGGCCGAATACATGATCGTTCCCTCGCCGCGTCTGCTGGTGCCGCTGCACGGGCTGGACCCGGTGCAGGCCGCACCGTTGTCCGATGCCGCGTTGACGCCGTATCACGCGATCAAGGCCGCACTGCCGCTGCTGACCCCGGATGCCACGGTGCTGGTCGTTGGCATCGGCGGCCTGGGGCATATGGCGTTGCAGATCCTGCAGGCGCTCACGCCGGCCACGGTGATCGCCGCCGACATCGATGACGAGAAGCTTGCACATGCCAAGCAGCTGGGTGCGCGGCATACGATCAACACGCGCGATGGCCAGGCCGCTGCCGAAGCCATCAGCGCCATCGCCGGCGCACGTGGCATCACCGTGGCGCTGGACTTCGTCGGCGCGCAGCCCACGGTGGATCTGTGCGCGGGCGTGGTCGGGCGCAACAGCCGGTTGACCGTGGTTGGCCTGGGCGGTGGCACCGTGCAGTACGCGGCAAACAGGCCGCCGTATGGATGCCAGGTCACCATTCCCTATTGGGGTTCGCGCACCGAGCTGATGGAGGTGATTGCCCTGGCCGCATCCGGCCGCATCCGTGCGCACACCGAAGTGTTCAAGCTCGACCAGGCGGTGGAGGTCTATCAACGGCTGCGCGAAGGAAAGATCAACGGACGCGCGGTGCTGGTGCCCTGACAATCACGCCGCTGTTGCAGGAGACCGCTCCTGCGACGGCGTCTTCACCATGCCGCCAACGCTGTTGCCAGCCGTCGCTACTTGACGAAAATGAAGCCCCCACCCAAGGAAATCCCATGACCATTCACGCTTACGGTGCTCACGCCGGCGATCAGCCGTTGGTTCCATTGCAGATCACGCGCCGTGCACCCGGCGCGCACGATGTACAGATCGACATCGCCTATTGCGGCATCTGCCACTCGGACCTGCACCAGGTCCGTGCGGAATGGGCAGGCACGCTGTTCCCGTGCGTGCCCGGCCACGAGATCGTCGGCAAGGTGTCGGCAGTGGGTTCGGCGGTGACCGCGTTCAGCGCTGGCGACCTGGTTGGCGTGGGCTGCATCGTGGACAGCTGCCAGCACTGCGAGGAATGCGATGCCGGGCAGGAGAACTACTGCGACGGCATGATCGGCACCTACAACAGCCCGACCGCCGATGCGCCGGGGCATACACTGGGCGGTTACGCCGAACAGATCGTGGTGCATGAGCGTTATGTGCTGCGGGTGCGCCACAGCGCCGATCAGCTGGCCGCCGTGGCACCGCTGCTGTGCGCCGGTGTCACCACCTGGTCGCCGCTGCGTCATTGGAACGCCGGCCCCGGCAAGAAGGTGGGCGTGGTCGGCATCGGCGGGCTGGGCCACATGGGCGTGAAGCTGGCCCATGCGCTGGGCGCGCATGTGGTGGCCTTCACCACCTCCGAATCCAAGCGTGAAGCGGCGTTGGCGCTGGGCGCCGACGAAGTGGTGGTGTCGCGTGATCGCAAGCAGATGGCGGCCCACGCCAAGAGCATCGACCTGATCGTCAATACGGTGGCCGCGCCGCATGACCTGGATGCATTCCTGGCGCTGCTCAAGCGCGACGGCACGATGGTGCTGGTGGGTGCGCCGGCCACGCCGCATCCTTCGCCCAACGTGTTCAACCTGATCATGAAGCGTCGCTCGCTGGCCGGCTCGTTGATCGGCGGCATTCCCGAAACCCAGGAAATGCTGGATTTCTGCGCCAAGCATGGCGTGGTGGCCGATATCGAACTGGTCCGTGCCGAGCAGATCAACGAGGCCTACGAGCGCATGCTCAAGGGCGATGTGAAGTACCGCTTCGTCATCGACAACACCACGCTGGCCGGGTGATTGACGGCTCTACGCGCTGCTGTCCGGGAAATGCCCGGGCAGCGGCGGTGCGGCCACAGGAGCGGCCGTAGGAGCGGCTTCAGCCTCGAAGCTGGCGAAATTTCACCAGCCCATCGAGTCCGCAATCCGGTGATCCGAAGTTGCGAAGACGGCTTGGCGCGGAGCGATCATCAGCTTCGCGGCTGAAGCCGCTCCTACGCGCTCGCAATTCCTGCATTCGCCGTTGCTTGCACGCCGATCAGCTGCACATGCTCACCAGCAGGGCCGCGCAGGCTGCGATGCGGGCCGATGACCTGCATCTGCCAACCGGCGCCGCGCAGTGCAGCGTCATCCACGGCAGGCAGGTGCAGGCACAGGCTGTGCGTGCCGGCATGGCGGACCTGGGCAGGAGCGGGCAGTTGCACCTGGTCGATCTCGACCATGCACTGGCCCGGCATCGGCACCACCGCAACAGGGTAACGCCCCTCCAGCGGTTTGCCGTAGGCGCGGTTGAGCACGGTGATCTTTGTATCGAACGCCCAGCCCTTGGCACCGAGCAGCGCCGACCAGGCGCGTTGCGAGGCGTCGCGATCGGGCGTGGTCATCACGCCGATGAAGGTGGATGCGAGCACGGCATCGGTCATCGGCAGGTCGAACGGCGGTACCGGCGCCTTGATCTGGGTGAGATAGAGCAACTCTCCGCACGGGCCGAGCACCTGCGCGGCGCGGATCGCATCGCTCAGTTCAAGGTTGGCGGCGGCACCGAGCACAGTGAACGGTGCGCGCAGGCCGGCGGCCAGCGTGTCGATGTCACCGACCAGCACTTCCAGCGACAACCAGCCGTGACGGTGCATCGGCTCGCTGATGACAGCGTCGGGATCTTCAATCACCCGCAGCACTGGCTCGCCGAGGGGGTTGGCCAGCCATGCCAGCGGTGCGCCGGCCAGGTCAGGCAGGTCCAGAACAGCGGCATCCTCGGCGCCGAGCGTGCCACGTGCGTGCTCACGCATCGACAGCTGTGCGCGGTAGGCATCGATCACCAGCTGCAGGTCTGGGGCGATCAGCGTGGCATGCACGATGCCGTCGCGTGCGCCGCTCATGCGCGACGCTCCGCTGCCAGCTTGCGCTCCAGCCACGGCATCAGGCCGCCGCCGGCCACGATTGCCATCAGCTCGGTCGGAATCTTTTCACAGGCGAACTCACGTCCGGTGCTGTGGTTGATGATGTGGCCTTCGACCGGCCGTACTTCCAGCTCGTCGCCGCGCGAAACCTCCAGCTCGGTGCAGACCAACGCCGGAACGCCGAGGTTGAGTGCATTGCGATAGAAGATGCGCGCGAACGACCTGGCAACGATGGCGCCGACACCAAGTTCGGCCAATGCCTGCACGGCCTGCTCGCGCGAGGAGCCGATGCCGAAGGATTCGCCGCCGACCACGATGTCGCCACGTTTCACCTCGCTGGCGAACGCCGGGTCCACCGCTTCCAGGCAATGGCTGGCCAGCACGTGCATCGGCTCACGCATGTATGGCCCGGGGGCGAGCACATCGGTGTCGATGCGGTCGCCGAAAACGAAGGCCTTGCCACGGACGTTCATGCGCTTTCCCCCAGCAGTTCGCGCGGATCACAGATTTCACCTTTTACCGCAGCGGCGGCCACCGAGTACGGCGAACCCAGATAAACCTGTGCTTCGGCCGAGCCCATGCGGCCTTTGAAGTTGCGCGCGGTGGTGGACATGCACACTTCACCGCTGCTGAGCATGCCTGCGCCCATGCCGGCGCAGGCGCCGCAGCCGGACGGCAGCAGGATCGCGCCGGCTTCGGTCAGCGCGGCCAGGGTGCCTTCGGCAGCGGCCTGCGCGGTCATCGCCACCGAGGCCGGTGCGATCAACAGGCGCGTGCCGTTGGCGACCTTGCGGCCTTTCAGCACTTCGGCGGCCATGCGCAGGTCGGTGAGCTTGGCGCCGGTGCAGGCGCCGATATAGGCCTGGTCGATACGCACCTTGCCGTGCTCGCCGACCGGCCGGCTGTTGGCCGGGCTGTGCGGTGCGGCCACGTGCGGGGCGATCTGCGCGGCGTTGTAGCGGTAGCGGTGCAGGTAGTCGGCATCGGCGTCGCTGCGCCAATGCGCCAGGTCGCCGCTGAATGGTTTGCCGGCCTGTTCCAGTGCGGCAAGCGTGGTCGCATCGGGTTCGACGATGCCGGTTTCCGCGCCCAGTTCGGCGGCCATGTTGCACAGGGTCAGTCGCTCGTGCATCGGCATGGCCTGCACCGCGCTGCCGCCGTACTCGAACACCTGGCCTTCGTTGCCCATGCCGTACTGGCCGCACAGCATCAGCATCACATCCTTGGCGCTGACGCCGGCAGCAAGCTGGCCGTCGAGCTGCACGCGGGTGGTCTGCGGCACGCGCAGCCACACTTCGCCGGTGACCAGCGCGCCGGTGATGTCGGTGGCGCCCATGCCCACCATGAAGGCACCGAACGCACCGCCGCTGGGCGAGTGCGAATCACCGCCGACGCAGAACATGCCCGGCTGCACGTGGCCATGTTCCTGCAGCACCACGTGGCAGATGCCGAGCATGTCGTAATGGGTGACGCCGTGTGCCTGCGCCCACCTGCGGGTGAGGGCGAGGATGTCCGCGCTCTCCATGTCCACCGCCGGCACGAAGTGGTCCGAAACCACCACCACCTTGTCCGCATCCCAAACCTTGGCGCCGAGTTTTTCCAGCCGCGAGGCGACCCGTCGCGGGCCGCCGGAGTCGTGCATCATCAGCAGGTCGAGCCTGGCGGTGAGGATTTCCCCCGCGCGCACCGCCTGGCGCCCACAGGCGCGGGCAAGGATCTTTTCGGCAAGCGTTGCGCTCAAACAAGCGTCTCCGGGTTGATGGCTTCGTAGTCCATGCGCATCTGGTAGCGCAGCTGATCGGGGCGGTACTGGATTTCCAGCAGGTCCAGCAACTGCTGGCCGCTGCCATAGGAGCGGCGCTCCATCGTCATCACTGCCTGTCCGGGTGACATCTGCAGGTGCATGGCCGCCAGTGCGCCCACGCGCAATGCCGACACGGTCTGTTGAACCTGCACGAACTGGATGCCGCAACGACGGAACAGCGCGATGCGCGGCCCATAAGCCAGCTGGTCGGCGTTGAAATCCGGGTGTGCGGTGCGGGTCCAGCTGGCGTAGTAACCGAACGGGTGGCCGTGGCGGGTACGCACGCGCACGCAGCGCACCAGTGTCTCGTCCGGCGCGCTGCCGAACAGCTCGCGTATCGGCTCCGGCGGCAGCGCACGTTCCCAGCCCAGCAGCCGCACCTGGGTGTTGTCGGCCAGCGTGTCCAGGGTGTGCATCAGCTCGCCCAGCGGCGTCTTCAGCGGCATGGGAATGACCGAGGTGCGCGCCTTGCCACCAACCACGCGGGTGCCACGGCCACGCTGGCGTACCAGCAGGCCGTCGTCGGCCAGCACCTGCAGCGCCTGGCGTACCGTCACCCGCGAAATGCGCAGGCGCCGGGCCAGTTCCTCCTCGCGCGGCAGCTGCTCGCCATCGCCGATCTCACCGCGCTCGATCAGGCCGCGCAGGAAGCCCTGCAGCTGGTGATAGAGCGGCGCGTGCACGTCGCGGCGGAGGATGCCCTCCAGGGATTGGGTGGTGAACGGGTCCAAGGCTGCCGTCGGTCCGCAAATAATCTTAATGATATATCTATATAACTATATTTGGTCCGGCCCGCAAATCGGCCGGCCGCTTTCTTCGCCCGCCGTCCTGTGCAACTATTTGTCCGGACATTGTTGTTGCAACATCCGTCAGACCGCTCCTCCGCGACTCAAGGGATGCCGATGAAACGTTGCTACCCGTGGCTGATCTGCATCGTGGCGATGCTGATGCTTGCCATTTCCAATGGCATGACCATGACCGGGATCACTGCCTTCGATCCGTCGCTGCTGGATGAATTCGGCTGGAGCCGGGGCCAGCTCAAGTTCCGCGACATGTTCAACCTGCTGCTGGCCGCGGCCCTGTCGCCGTTCGTTGGCGCGCTGATCGACCGCATCGGTGTGCGCACCCTGGCGCTGTTCGGCAGCGTGCTGCTGGCGGCGCTGTACGCGGCGTATTCGCAGGTGCATTCGATCACCCACGTCTACCTGATCCACGTCGGCTTCGCGGCGGTGGTGGTCAGCAGCGGCCTGAGCGTGGCGGTGATCATGGTCTCGCAGTGGTTCCACACTCGCCGTGGCACGGCGCTGGGCATCGCGCTGGTGGGCAGCAGTCTGGGCGGCATGCTGGTGCCCAAGGTGATCGTGGCGCTGCTGCCCGAGCACGGCTGGCGCGGAAGCTTCCTGCTGATGGCGGTGATTCCATTGGCGCTGTTCTTCGTATGCCTGCTGCTGGTGAAGCAGCCCGGAGCGCTGGGCATGCGGCCGTGGGGCGAAGGTCAGGCCAGCGCCGCCTGCCGGCCGGGCGTATCCAGCTCGCTGCCCGACCTGAGTTATCGCCAGGCGCTGCGCACGCGCACGTTCTGGGCCCTGTCGCTGGTGGCGGTGACCACCTTCTGGGGAATCATGTCGCTGTCCTCGCATCTGATCCTGCACATGAAGGACCTGGGCTTCAGCGGCAAGCAGGCGGCCGACGGCATGTTCCTGCTGTTTGGGTTGGGGATGGTGGGCAAGTTCCTGTTCGGCTTCCTGGCCGATGTGACCACGCCGAAGAAGGTGTTCGTCTGCAACGTCGTGCTGATGGCGGTCGGTGCGGTGATCATCGCCCTGCAGCAGCCGGCGCTGCTGTGGGCCGGCCTGATCGTGATGGGCCTGGGCTGGGGTGGTCTGTACGCGATCCTGCAGTTGCAGATCGTGGAGGCGTTCGGGCTCAGCGCTGCCGGCAAGATCCTGGGCACCATCTCGTTGATGGACGCAACCTCGGCGGGCCTGGGCATCTGGCTGACCGCAGTGATGTTCGACCATTACGGCAACTATCGGGTGGCCTTCATCGTGATCGCGGTGCTGGTGGTGATCGGCATGCTGGCCTCGCTGCTGGTGCGTGACGAGCGGCGGTTGGCATTCGCGGCGGCGCAGAGTGACCCCTCCCCAACCCTCCCCTTTGCTTCGCAGAAGGGAGGGGGCTGAAGGGCGTCGCGGGGGGCGTCTGACAGCGCCCACTCCCTTGCGCCGCAGGTGGTGGGGTAGCCGCCCCGTGTCGCAACCTGAGCTCCCCAAGCAACGCATGCACAAAGGCCCGCTCGCGCGGGCCTTTGTCATTCCACCGGGTTGGACCCCAGCATCAGAACGGCTTCAACTTCCCCAAGGCCATGATCGCCAGGATGATCATCCAGATGCACAGCACCGGGATCTTCACCCGCGCGACCAACTGTTTCAGCGCCAGCTGTTCGGCATCGGTGGCGGTGTTGCTGACCACCTTGCCGAACAACGGCCCGAACGGCCGCAGCTGGATGCGCACCAGCAGGCCCATGCTGATGATGCCGGCGAACAACACCAGCTTGGCGCCGAGCCAGCGGCTCTGTGCGATGAGGCCGCCGTCGCTGAAGGCGTCCACACCGGCCGCCACGCAACCGGCAAGCACCACCAGCCTCACGTAGAAATCCACGCGCGCGATGCGATGCCCCGCCGCCGAATGTTCCTTGACGAACGCCGCCCAGGCCAGCGCCAGCCAACCGAGGGTGACCAGCCACACCAGCCACAACCATCCGTGCAGCGGCAGCAACCCGGCCTGCGTGGCGACGGTCAGGCCGGTGCCGAAAGCCATGATCAGGCAGGTGCGCGGAATCATGTCCAGCAACATCATCGCCTTGGCCGAGAACAACCGCACGGGCAGGGGCTGTGCCGGGTCGGCGATCTTGCCGGCGATGTAGAACACGCCCAGGTCACCGCCCAGCCAATAGCCACCGATCAACAGATGCAGCAGCAACAACAATTGGTAGTCCATCAGTGTCTCCAAAGAACATCGCTCCCATGCGGGAGCGATGTGTGCGACGGGAAGGCGTGGCTCACCAGAAGCGGTATTTGAAATCCATGCCGTAGGTGCGTGGCACATTCGGGTAGATCACGCCGACGCCCAGGTTGGCGATGTCAAAGCCGCCGGTGGAGGAGAACTGATCGCTGAGGTTCTTGCCCCATACCGCAACCGACCAGTTCGCCTCACGCGGCTCGTAGGAGATGCGTGCGTTGTACTCGGTATTGGCGCGGGTCATGATCAGCCGCGATGCGTCCTGGTTCTGGTAGTACTCGTCGGTGTGGCGTGCCTGTGCGGCGAACACCAGGTCGGCATTGCCTACCGGCTGCACGTAGGTTGCCGCCAGCGTCCACTGCATGTCCGGTGAACTCTTCATCGGACGACCATTGAAGTAGGCCGCGTTGACGTCGGCGTAGTTCTGGTACTCGCCGTCGATGGTGCCGATGCTGGCATCCACGCGCAGCTTGCTGGTCAGCTGCGCCTGCGCGTCGATCTCGATGCCCTGGATCAGCGCGCCGGTGGCGTTGGTCATCACGAACACGCCATCCGGGTTCACCGCGGTGAGCTGGATGCCGTCGTAATCCAACCGGTAGTAGTCGGCGTTCAAACGCAGGCGGTTGTCCCACAACGTCGACTTCACGCCGACTTCGTAGGCGCGAAGGGTTTCGGCATCGACCGGGGTGATGGTGGCGTAGGTGGTGCCACGGCCGTTGAAGCCACCGCTCTTGAAGCCGGTGGTGACGCTGGCGTAGCCCATCACGTTGTCACTGAAGTCATAGGACAACAGCGCCTTCCAGTCGGGGCGGTTCCAGCTCTTCTCCATCTGCTTGCTGAAGTTGGGGGTGCCGTTGGCGCGTACCGCGCGCAGCGAGAAGTCCTTGTTCTCGTAGCTGTAACGGCCGCCCAAGGTCAGGGTGAGCTTGTCGGTGAACTTGTAGTCACCCTGCGCGTACACCGCGTAGGCGCTGGTGTCCTGCTTGATGTAGTTGGTACCACCGCGGGTGAAGATGTCATTGCGGGTGGGCTGGTCGTTGTGTTCCCAGAAGGTGAACACACCGGCCACCCAGCTGAAGGGACCTTCGAGCTGCGAGGTGAACTGCGCTTCGTAGCCGTGCTGGTTCTGCTTCTGGTCCTGCTCCAGGTGGTAGCGCATCTGGTCGGTGCCATCCACGTCCATGTAGAAGTGATGCTCGAGCGTGCGGTAGTGCAGGATGTTGCGCCAGGAGAAGCTGCCGAAGTCGGTTTCGCTGGTCAGCGACACGCCGAACTGATCCAGGTCGTTGATGCCCAGCGTGTCGGACTTGGTCTTGTAGAAGCTGCCCAGCTTGGGAATGACGTGGTCGTTTCCGTCCAGCATCACCGGCGTGCCCCAGGCCGGCGTGGAACGTTCGCGCAGGCGGTCGATGCTCAAGGTGGCGTAGGACGCTTCGCCCCAGGTGGTGGCAAACGCCAGGCGGCCGGCAAGCATGTCCTGGTCGTTGACCCAGCGGTTGTGGGTGATGTCGTACATGATGCCGTCGCGGTTGCGGCTGAGCACCGCGGCCGAGACGTCCAGGGTTTCGCCGATGCGGGTGGTGAAGCTGGCGCGGCCGTCCAGCCGGCCGATGTTGCCGATGCTGCCGTCGAAGCTGAGCTTCTCTTCGCCGGTGGGCTTCTTGGAGATGTAGCGGATCGCGCCGCCGGTGGCATTGCGCCCGTACAGCGTGCCCTGCGGGCCGCGCAGCACTTCGATGCGGTCCACGTCGTACAGGTCGAGCATGGCGCCGTTCTGGCGGGCGATGTAGACATCGTCGATGTACAACGCCACGGCCGGATCGTTGGTGAACATCGATTCGTCGGCGCCGACGCCGCGCATGATGATCTTGGCGCCCGAGCTGGTGCCGGTGTTCTGCTCGATGATGATGTTGGGTGTGGTGAACTTGATGTCGTCCACGCGCTTGATCTGCATGCGATCAAGCGCCGGCCCGCTGATGACGCTCATGCTCAGTGGCGTCTTCTGCATTTCTGCTTCGCGTCGTTGGGCAGTGACGCTGACCTGGTCCAGCTGCACGGCATCGGAGCTGGTCGATTGGGCGTGGGCGGCGTTGCCGTTGCCAAGTGCTGCCACGATAGCGACAGCCAGAACACTCCGGTACAGAACATCTCTCATGACTCGCCTCGTAGCGTGATGAAGGAAAAGCTCTTACGGGTGGGGCGGAATCGGTATATAGATATATCAATGCTTCCTAAGAAGTATTCCGTCATTTGTCCGGACAATCAACCAGACTATTGCACCAATATTGCAGGCCTGATGAATACGCGTGTGTGTATTCAATCCATTGAATTTGTTTGGTTTCATCCGCCGAGGCGAGCGGGAACTTTGTCCTATAGGTGCGGTTGATAGGGCAAAGTCGAGCGATGTGCATTTGCAGCATAAATGACCGGACAAAGATTCTGCCGAGGTCACGTTTGTTGCTATAACCAAGCGCTCGAACATCAGCAGGAGTGGCTGCGTGCACAAGCAAACGGGAATCGGCCGGCAGTTCGTCCGCATTGGTGGCAGGCATGTGCACTACCGTTACGCCGGCAGCGGGCCGGTACTGATGCTGCTGCATCAATCACCGCAGAACTCGCGCATGTGGTTGTCGATGATCGAGCGCTTCGCCGACCGCTATACGGTGATCGCGCCGGATACGCCGGGCTTCGGTTACTCCGATCCATTGCCGGAACAAGCGCCGGGCATCGAGCATTTCGCCAACGCCACGCTCGAACTTGCCGATGCCTTGGGCATCGAGCGCTTTGCGCTGTTTGGCATGCATACCGGCGGCCTGATCGGCATGCACCTGGCGTGGATTGCACCGCAGCGTTTGCTGGGCCTGATCATCGACGGCTACGCGCTGTTCAACGATGCAGAACGTGCGCGTTACACCGATCGCTATCTGCCGCCGTTCGTGCCGAGCTGGGACGGTGCCCACCTGCGCTGGTTGTGGTCGCGCATGCGCGAGCAGCTGTACTTCTTCCCGTGGTGCGATCCATCGGCCGAATGCGCGATCCGGTTGCCTCCGTACAGTGCGCAGGGCACGCACGATGCGGCGATGGACATCCTCGACGTCGGCGACAATTACCGCAGCGGTTACGGTGCCGCGTTCCGTTACACGCAACGGCAACGCGTGGCCGAACTGCGTTGCCCGACATGGTTGATCTACCGCAACGATGATGTGTTGCTCAGCCATCGGCCGCGTCTGCCTGCGTTGCCGGACAACGTGTTGAGCATCGAGGAGCCCGATGGCGTGGATGGCCTGCATCGGCGCATGGACGCGATCCTTGCCGGGATCAGTGAAGGCGCGCAGCGCGAGGTGTCGCTGCACGCGCGCGAAGCCGAGGGTTGGTCGCGACGGATCGTGGCAACGCCGGTGGGTGAAGTGGCGTTGTGGTTGCGCCCGGGGAGCGGCGCGGTGGTGCTGCATGTGCATGCGCCGGGACAACAACCGCAGCGTCCGCACGCAGCGCCGGACGATGCACGGATGCAGCTTGCCATCGAGCTGCCTGGCCACGGCGCATCATCGGAGGTCACGCTGCCGCTGACGGCGGCGACGATGCAGGCTGCCTTGCAGGCGCTCTGCATGCAGCTGGCGCCTGCAATGCCGGTGGTTGTGCATGCGCACGACGCGGCCTGCGCCTACGTTCCTGCACTGGCCGGTTGGCTGGGTGAGCGCTTGCAGCGCGTTGTCCTGCATCGGCCGTGGTTGTTGCAGGGCGATGAGCGCGAAACCTTCCTGCAGCAGCTGCCGGACCCACGCGTGCACGCTGCCGGCGGGCATATGGCCGAAGCGTGGCAGTGGGAGCGTGAGCGCCACCTGCTGTGGCCGTGGCTGCCGCCCAGCGCTGCGGCCCGGCGGTTGCTGGCCGCACCGGACAGCGCGCAGGTGCACGCCAACGTGGTCGAGCTTCTGCGGCTGGGGCAGCGCATGCCGGCGCTGTTCCGGGACGCGGTGGTGGCCGATCTTGCGGCGCAGATCCTGGCGCTGCAGGTGCCGGTTCAGTTGATTGCCGATGACGCGCAGGATCATGACGGACGCATCGCCGCGTTGCGCACGCGCCTGCTTATGGACGCATGAAAGGCAGCCTCCGGTGAGCTCACACCGGAGGCTCTCGCAGCGCTACCGCAGCGGCTGGAACAACTCCAGCTGCTCGCCATCGGGGCCGAACAGCGTGGCGGCATCACAATCGCCGAAGCCGGGCAGGGCCAGCCTGGCGCGGGCGATGAGTTGCGCGCCGAGCATGCTCAGGGTTTGCACGTCGGCGTCGAGATCGTCGCTGGCCAGCGACGCGGAGAGGATGCCGATGTTCGGCGGCACCGCGGCATCGCGCAGCGGTGCATCGGGCAGGTGTTCCATGTCCAGATACGCGAACATCTCCACGCGTCCGGGCACGATGTGTCCGTCCTTGATCAGGTTGACGTTGTGGATGCGCACCGGGCGATCGGTGCCTAGCAGGGTCTGCAGTTCGGGAAAGTCGAGTACGCGATCGAACAGCACTTCAAAGCCGAGCGCCTTGTAGAACGCCACCGAGCGCGGTACGTCGCGGCTGGCGATGGCGATGGTCTGCACCACGCTGACATCGGTGTTGAGCGGGCCGCGCAGCTCACCGCCCTTCTCGTAGGAGAACACGTCCAGGCGGATGCCATCGGGGTCGTCGTTGATCGAGTCGCGCACCGCGACCTGCTCGCTGACCTCCCAGTAGCTGGGCTCGTGTTCACTGCTGCCACCGGCTGCGGTGATGGCCCGCATCGTCGCCAGGGCATCCCTGCAACGGAAGTTGAGCGCGTAGAAGCCGCTGCCGTTGTAGAGGTTATCAGTGTTCCACAGGCGCTGGCCGGGTACGTCGAAGGCAACCAGGCGGATCCTGCCCAGCCCTGAATCATCGGGAGCGAGAACCGCGTATTCGCCGTTTAGCGTGGGATCGAAACGCCACAGCGGTGCCAGTGCGGCACTGAGTTCGCCGCGCGCCTGGACGCGGTAGCCCAATGCGCTTTCGTAGAAGGCGCAGGCGCGTTGCAGGTCGCTGACGCCAAGGGTGACTGCTTTCACTTCGGACAACATGCCGGACTCCCGTTGCAGGATCGTGGAAAGGTCGTGCCCTCCTGATCCTGCAATATGTCCGGACAAATTGTCCAGCGAGTGAAGCGAACGTCACCCCTCCCCAACCCTCCCCTTCGCCATGCGAAAGGGAGGGGGCAGTTGGCTGCAATCCGGCCGAGCATGCATGGCCGCTCCCCCCCTTTGCCGCAGGCAAGGGGAGGGGTGGGGAGGGGTGCTTTGCAGCGATCTGAAACGACAACAACCTCGCGGCGGAAACCGCTCCTACCGCGAAGCCGCAAGCCTGCGTGGGCTCAGCGCTCAGTCATGCCCGCCGGCGTCCACATCCAGCGTCATCTGGTAGGTGAACTGATCCGGCCGGTACTGCACGTTCAACAGGTCCACCAGGTTGCCGTCACCGTCGTAGGAGCGGCGTTCCAGGGCGAGCAGGGCGGTGCCCGGTTCCACCTTCAGGTGCATGGCGGCGATGGCATCGGCATTGACCGCCGACAGCACCTGCTCGACCTGCTTGATGTGGATGCCGGCTGCCTGGAACAACTTCAGGCGTGAGCTGTTGGCCAGCTTGGCTTCGTTGAAGTCCGGGTGGTCGGTGCGGGTCCAGCTGTTGTAGTAGCCAAACGGCGTGTCACCGCGCAGGCGCAGGCGGATGGCGTGCACCAGCGGGTCGCGCGGGCCGGTGTCGAACAGGGCGCGGATCGGCTCCGGCGGCACCGCACGGCGGAACTGCAGCAGCTGCACCTTGGTGTTCTCGGCCAGCACTTCCAGGCTTTCCAGCAGGCCGGTCAGCGGGCTGTGCATCGGCTTGGGCCGCGAACGGTGGATCACGTGCGTGCCCTTGCCACGGCGCCGCTCCACCAGGCCCTCGGCGGCCAGCTCATCCAGCGCCCGCTTGGCGGTGATGCGCGAGACGCCAAAGCCGTCGGCCAGGTCGAACTCGGTCGGGATGCGCGCGCCACGCGGGATCTCGCCGTTGAGGATCCGGTCGCGCAGCAGGCTGAACATCTGGTGGTAAAGCGGCGTGGGCAGGTCGTTGCGCAGCAGTTTGTGCGCGTTGGAACTCAGCAACGCGGTCAGTGTGTCCTGGGACATCCTCGCTTCACCCTCCTTTGGCTTAATGCTATAACGATATGACAAACAGGATAGGCCATGATCACTGAAGAAACCGTGATTTGCTGGAGCCGTGACGGAGCGCTCGCGCGCATCGCCATCCAGCGACCCGACAAGCGCAACGCCCTGGCCACCCGACACTGGGCGGCGCTGGAGACCGCGCTGGATGCCATTGCCGCCAGCGATGCCCAGGTGCTGGTGCTGTCCGGGGTCCCCGGTGCCTTCAGTGCCGGTGCCGACATCGACGAGCTTGGCCAGCTGCTCACCGCGCCGGAAGCCTTCGCCGCCAACAACGCCCAGGTCCAACGTACCCAGCTCAAGCTGCAACGCCTGCCGCAGACCACGCTGGCCGTCATCGACGGTGCCTGCGTGGGCGGCGGCCTGGGCCTGGCCCTGGCGTGCGACTTGCGCCTGGCCAGTGGCCGCAGCCGGTTTGCCATCACCCCGGCCAAGCTCGGCCTAGTCTACAGCGCCGATGACAGCCGTCGGCTGGTCAACACCGTCGGCATGGCGCGCGCACGCGAGCTGTTGCTGACTGGGCGACTGGTCGATGCGGTCACCGCGTTGGACTGGGGCCTGATCAACCAGCTGGCCGGCGAAGAAGGCCTGGAGGCGCTGGAACAGGCACAGGTGCAGCAGCTGCTGGTGACCTCCGGTCAGGCGCGGCGCGCCATCAAGACCGTGCTCGGCCACCTGGGCGGTGACGCCAGCATCAGCGCCGCACAGGCCGATGCCGCTTTCAACGACGCCTTCAGCAGCAGCGACTTCGTCGAAGGTGCCGCTGCATTCCTGGAAAAACGCGCCCCGCGCTTCAGCTGAGACTGCCCATGCCCGCCTATCTGATCATCCAGGCCCATGTCACCGACCCGCAGGGCTTTGCCGCCTACGCACGCGCCACGCCGGAACTGGTGGCCCGCCATGGCGGCCAGTACCTGGTGATGGGCGGCGAGCAGACCTCGCTGGAGGGCGAACACGCGCCGTTCCGCACCGTGGTCTCGTGCTGGCCCGACCGTGCGGCGGCGTTGGCGTTCTGGAACAGCCCCGAATACATCGCGCTCAAGCCGCTGCGTGCCGGCACCGGCAGCTTCCATGTGCTGCTGGCCGACGGCCTGCAACTGCAACCGCTCACCGACACCGCAACCGAAGGTACCGCTCCATGATCGACGCCTATCGCGCGTTGGCGTTGCAGACCACCTGCCGCGCGATCAACGCCTGTGCCACGCCGGAAGATGCCGCCGCCGCGGTGTCCGACAACATCGCCCGCATCGGCCGCCAGATCCGCGCCTCCAAGGCGTTCATCGGTGCCGACCTGAAACTGGTGGTGCTGCCGGAGTACTTCGCCACCAGCTATCCGCTGGGTGACACCATTCCCGGCTGGGCGGCCAAAGGCTGCTTCGCGATGGACGGGGCCGAGTACGAACAACTGGGACGCATCGCCCAGGACAACGGCGTGTACATCTGTTCCAACGCTTATGAGCGCGACCCGCATTTTCCTGATCTGTATTTCCAGTCATCGGTGATCGTGGACGACAGCGGCAACCAGATCCTGCGTTACCGCCGCCTGATATCGCTGTACGCGCCAAGCCCGCATGACGTCTGGGACAAATATCTGGATGTGTACGGCATCGACGGCGTGTTCCCGGTGGCGCGCACGCCGATCGGGCGGCTGGCCTGCATCGCTTCGGAAGAAATCCTCTATCCGGAAATCGCGCGTGCGCTGGGCCTGCGCGGTGCCGAGGTGATCCTGCATTCCACCAGCGAAGTGGGCAGCCCGGAGTTGACCCCCAAGGACATCGCCAAGCGAGCGCGCGCCATTGAAAACATGGCCTACGTGGTATCGGCCAACACCGCCGGCATCAGCGGCGTGGATATTCCGCTGGGCAGCGCCGATGGCATGAGCAAGATTGTCGATGACCAGGGCCGCGTGCTCAGCGCCGCCGGTACCGGTGAGTCGATGGCCGCCTATGCCGACCTGGACATCGCCGGCCTGCGTCGTCGTCGCCTGCGCCCGGGCATGGGCAACTTCCTCTCGCGCCTGCCGCAGGGCGCGATCAACGCCGGCCTGGCCAGTACCGCGCTCAAGCCGAATGCGCTGCTCGACGGCGCCACCGTGAAGATTCCGCAGCGGGCTGATTTCGCTGCCCGCCAGAAAGCCACCATTGATGCGTTGTTGAGCGCCGGAGTAGTGGGCAATGACTGAAGTGAGCACGCTGCCGCTGCGCAATCCGCGCACCGGTCAATCCGACGGCGAACTGCCGGTGACTTCCGCTGCGCAGGTCGCTGCACTGGGCGCGGATCTGCGCCGGGCGCAGCAGGCATGGGCGGAATGCAGCATCCAGATGCGCTGCGACCGATTGAATGCGCTGGCCGACGCCATCGCCGCACGTCGCGAAGGCTTTCTCGACGCGCTGCTTGCCGACACCGGCCGTTGGCATGAATCGCAGATCGAGGTCGATGGCACCGTCGCTGCAATCCGCCGCTGGGCGCAGCAGGCACCTGCCTGCCTCGCCGAAAAGCCGGTACAGCAGGAAGCCATTCCTTTCATCCAGACCCAGCAGACCTGGGTGGCCTTCCCGGTGGTGGGCGTGATCAGCCCGTGGAATTTCCCGCTGATGCTGACCCTGATCGATGCGGTGCCGGCGCTGGCCGCCGGCTGCGGCATCCTGGCCAAGCCCAGCGAGGTGACCTCACGCTTCGTGCCGCTGTTGCGCGACGCGCTGGACGAAGCCGGCCTGGGCGAGGTGTTCAAGTTGGTCACCGGCGCCGGTGCCACCGGCCAGGCGGTGATCGAAGCCAGCGACCAGATCTGCTTCACCGGCTCGGTCGCAACCGGCCGCAAGGTGGGTGAAGCCTGCGCGCGCCGCTTCATTCCGGCGTCGCTGGAGCTGGGTGGCAAGGACCCGGCACTGGTGTTGTCCGATGCCAACATCGAGCATGCCGCGCGTGCGTTGGCGTGGGGCAGCTTCGTCAACGGCGGCCAGAGCTGCATGTCGATCGAACGCGTCTATGTCGAAGCGCCGGTGGCCGACGCCTTCATCGCCGCGCTGGTCAAGGAAGCGGCAGCGCTGGAACTGGCCTGGCCGGATCCGAAGCAAGGCCAGATCGGCCCGGTGATTGCCGCCTCGCAGGTGGAGCTGGTGCGCGGGCAACTCGCCGACGCCAAGGCCAAGGGCGCGCGTGCGTTGACCGGCGGCGAACTGATCGACCATGGCGGCGTATGGTGCCCGCCGACCGTGCTGGTGGATGTCACCGACGAAATGGCGGTGGTGGCCGATGAAAGTTTTGCCAGCGTGCTGCCGGTGATCGTGGTGGCCGACGAAGGCGAAGCCATCGCGCGCGCCAACAACACCGAGTTCGGTCTGTCGGCGGCGGTGTTCACGCAGAGCCCGGAACGCGCGCAGCGCGTGGCGCGTCAGCTGCAGGCCGGTGGCATCTCGATCAACGACGCCTGCCTGACCGGCATGGTGCAGACCGCCGAGAAGCAGAGCTTCAAGCTGTCGGGCATGGGTGGCTCACGCATGGGCACCGCCTCGATCCGGCGCTTTGTGCGGGCGCGTGCCTTGCTGATCAACACCGGCACCGCATCGCCGTGGTGGTTCCCGGCGGCCTGAGCGCCGGTCAGCAGGACAGCACGAACTCGCCGAGGAAGATGCCGAAGCCGAGTATCCACATCGCGACCATGGCCGGGAAACTGGCCAGCCGCAGCCACCAGCGCCACAGCCGTGGTGCCTGGCGGGTGGCGCGGAACATCAGCACCGGCAGCAGGATGCCGGTGATCACGAACAAGCCGAAGATCGCCCAGCCCAGCAGCCAGAAGGCGTTTGTTTTCTCGCCGAACTCGGGCGGGCATTGGCGCATGGCCCAGGCCAGATCCGGTAGAAGTACCAGGCAGGCCAGCAGTGCCGCCCGCATCAAGCGCAATCCTTGCAACGCGATCCCCCCGAAATTGGTGTTGGCGGCAATGGTGGCATGGTGGATGTTCACGGAAGGTAGTCCGAAGCGGCAGGGCGCCATTGCAACAGGGTTGCCGCCGTAGGAGCGGCCTCGGCCGCGAAGCTGGCAGTGCCGAATCAATGGCGCGAATCGCAATCCCGGGTTTGGCCAGATCCCGATGTTGTTCTGCTACGTGCCTCGCGACCGAGGCCGCTCCTACGCTGATGCACTGCATTGCATTGGAGATTCCTGGCGAGGCGTTCCCACCGGTGCGGGAATCGTGCACTGGAAAAGGCCAAGGCAAAACCAACTGCGAAAGAGAAAGCCGGCTAAAGCCCCAGCACGCCCGGATTCATCCTGGCGGCCGGGTCCAGCTGCTGCTTGATCCCACGCAACAACGCCAGCGGCGCCTCATCCAGCACCTCGACGAACGGGTAGGTGCGGCCGATCTGATTGGATGCACCGCCCATCGCCGCGAACAGCGCGCAGGTTTCCTCGCGCAGCGTCGCCACCAAGGCACGGGCGGGCAGGTTCTCCGTCGGGACACTGAAACCGACCAGCACCTCCGGCGTCACCTTGGCCTGGTGCAGCGGATGCCACACATCGCGCCAATGGAACACCGCTTCGAAGCTGAAGCTGTGGTTGCCCAGCGCCGAGCACAGATAAGTAACGCGCACGCCGCGCGCATCCATTTCGGTGCGGTGCCGCTGCACCAGCTGCCGATGCGCGCCGATCAGCGCGGCCGCACGCGAATGGGCAAGCTTGACGTTGAGCGCGGCCCAGCGATCACCGCCGGCGCCGAGCACCGCATCGAGGTTGGGGAACGGATCGGCGCGGGCGATGCGTGGCACGGTTGCGGCAATGGCCACGCCGCCATGTGTACCCGCCAGAACGTGTGCCTGCGCCAGATCATGTTCGACCGCAGCCGAGGCGTTTCCTGCCGCAACCATGTGCAGCGTGAACGCATCCTGCGGAACCACCTTGCGGCCGGCCCGCAGCATTCCGGCCAACGCCCTGCATTTGGCGCCAGCGCCACTGGCAGTTCCCAGTACCTGCCGGGCTGCACGCCACGCACCGGCAATGTCATGGCCGCGTTCAACCTTGGCTGCCACCGCGCCGGCATCGAGCAGGTAAACCTCCTCGCCCAGTCCGGCGCGCGCGATCGCCGACAAGGCCTTTGCGGCGGATTCAAAATCCGCAAACGCGAACGAGGCGTAGCCGCTGTGCGCCGGCATTGGAATCAAACGGAACGCGGCGCGGGTCTTGATGCCGAATGCGCCGCCGTCATGCATGAACAGCCCGGTGGTATCCGGCCCGAAGTTGCGCAACACCGGTTCGGCATCGGCCTTCAACGCCCATTGCCCGGTGCGCAGCGTCGTGCCGTCGGCGATGACCACTTCCACGCCCAGCACGTTGTCAGCGGCGGCACCGTAGCGCGCGCTGCCGAAGAACAGGGCGCCGTGGCTCAGGCCGCCGCCGATGGTCGCGCCGGCACCGGAGAACGTACCGAAGAAGGGCAGGCGCAGCCCCAGCGGAGCCAACGCGGCGTAGAGCTGCTTCCAGGTCACGCCGGCCTGCGCGACCACGTACATGTCTTCGGCGCTGATGTGCTCGATCTGGTCCAGCGCTGAAAGATCCACCAGCACGCTGTCGGTGCGGCATTGGTAACCGCCGGTGTAGCTGAGCCCGCCACCGCGCGGCACCAGCGTGGCTCCGGCGTTGCTGGCCGCTGCCACGGCCTGTGCCAACTGGGTGACCTTCGCCGGTCGTATCACCGCCAATGGCAACGGCCCGGCTGCGTACAGATCGCTGGCCATCAGCCGGCGCGTGGCATCGTCGGCCTGCACTGCTGTATCGCCGAGCAGCGTGCGCAAGGCAGTGAGCAGAGCGCCGACATCGACTCTCATGCCGGCTTCCAGATGCTCACCACCACGATGGCGGCAATGAACAGCCACAGCACGCCCAGCACCGAGGTCGCCCTGAGGTAGGTGCGGCGGATGATCGCGTTGGTGACGTCGTTCGGACCTTCTTGCGCCATCACCTTCCAGGTGCGGAAGTGGCTGATCAGCGCCAGCCGGATGCCCACGCCCGAGGCCATCACCCCGGCATACAACGCCAGTTTCCAGCGCAGCCATGTCGGCATGTTCCAATTGCCGCCGAGCAGGCCGGTGGCCACCGCCAGCAGCAGCGCCATGAACAGATAGCGCGATCCGCGATCAATGTTGCCCAGGGCCGTGCCGACACGGCTGTGCCGCAGCCGGTGCACCGCCTCGACGAAGCCCAGCCACAGCACGCATAGCAGCCCGGCAATCGTGGCAGTGCTTTCACCACCGGGAATCAGCCCGTACAGCGCCGCCAGCGAGAAGCCCAACCCGGCCTGCAATACCAGTGCATAGCGTACGTGCTGGTCGACATGCATCACGTGTTCCATCAGCCGGCTGCGCTCGGCAAAGGCAATGTGGCTGCCATGGGATACGTAGCGGTAGGTGCTGTTGATCACCAGCTCCGAGCCCAGCCAGTAGCCGAGTACCACGATATGCGCGACCAGCAGGATCTGCAGCAGCATGCTCAGTGCTCCGCCACGTCGTAGCGGGTCAGCTCGTAGGCGGTCTGCATGTAGCCGGTGACCGTGGCGCGCAACACGATGTAGTGCTCATCGGCGCTGACCCACAGATCGTAGTCGGGGTGTTCTTCGGGCATGCCGACATCAAGGATGCGGAAATGGCGTGCCTTGAACCGGCCGGCGATCACCTCGATTTCCTCGTCGCCGACGTACTCGATGGCCAGCGACACCGGGTAGATCATCGGCCCGGTGGCGCCGCGATGGTCCGGCGAGGACAGCAGCATGAAGAAGCTCTGTTTGCCCGGCCCTTTGGACAGGTCGTACAGCGACATCGCATAACCATCGTTGACGATGGCGTGGTTGCCGAACGCCTGCAGCGGAGCCTGCAGCGGGAAGCGCTGCGAGATGCGGCCTTCGATCGTGGTGGTGGATTCGCACTGTGCTTCATCTGCAGCGAAGGAAAACCAGCCCGAGCCACGGAACTGGCCACCGACGGCAATGCGCACGAAGCATTCACGCGGCAGGTTGTCCGCGTCCAGGCGCAGGTTCACGTCGCGCACCACGGCCGGTGCGTCGTCGATCTCGCAGTGCGCGGCGAGCACGCGCGAGCCGTCGCGGTGGACGTCCAGGCGGAAGCTTTCACGCCCGCGTTCCGCGCCTGCGCGATGCGCCTGGTTGCTGGTGTACTGCAAGGTGCCGGTGATGGAACGGACAACGCCAGTCATGCTGCTGCCTCCTCGGGTAGCGGATCGATCTGCAGGATGCTTACCGGCACGTTGTCCGGGTCGTAAGCGATCAGTTCGCGGTACATGCCGGCAGGCGAGCGCTCGCTGGCCACGCGCTTGGGGTAGGTCAGCGGTGGGGTCAGGAAGCGGTAGCCGGCAGCCGTGATCGCCTGTTGCAACGCGTCGAACGCAGTGGTTGAAAGCACCAGTGCGGTTTGCCCGTGCGCGGGCTTGCCCTGCGGCGCTTCGATCGCGTCGATGGTGACGTCGCTGATCTCGAACAGGCCGACGATCACTGGCGCATCATCCGAGGCGGCCAACAGCGCGATGCGCATCGTGCACGGCGGCAGTTGCAGCAGGCCGCCGGCCATCGCGCCGCGCAGCGTTTTCTCTTCGACGACGACCATGCCCAGCGTGTCGCGGTAGAAGCGCAGCGATGCGTCCATATCGCGGCAGAACAGGGTGAAGCGCTCGAACTGAAGTTTCATGCCATTCCTTGCGGCTGCGGGGGCGGCCCGAGGGGAGCGATCCCCGGAGCGGGCGCTGCCCAGGATTGGGAACTCAGGGGGCGGACAGGTACTCGACCAGCACCTTGCGGCGTTCCGCGTCGGGCACCGAAATGACCATGCGGGTGCCGGGCACCTTGCGGCTGGGCGCGGCGAGATAGGCATCCAGCGTGGCCGCGTCCCAGGTGATGCCGCTGCCCTGCATGGCTTGCGAATAGGCAAAGCCGGCTCTGGTGCCGGCCTTGCGGCCGATCAGATCATGCAGGTTGGGGCCTATGCGCTGCGGCGCATCGGCCTGGCGGCTATGGCAGGCGCTGCACATGGCAAAGGCCTGCTCACCGCTGATCGCAGCGGTTGGCGCTGCGGTTGCAGGTGCCGTCACGACGGCGGATGAAGATGCGGCGCCGGCCTCGGCGACGGGCGGGGTTGCCTGTGGTGCCGGCGCTGCGTCCCGGCCGCCACAGGCGGCCAGCAGCAATGAAGCTCCCACGATCAACAGATGACGCATGTTCGTGTCCTTGCAGTGGATTCAGAAGTGCGAAACCACGCCCAGAACCGCGGCGCTTATTTGTCCGGACAAATAAGTATCAGAATGCCGCGCCGAATAAAAGCTGCAAGGTTCCATCCTGTGCAGGCGCCCGCAACGCGAGGCAGGCCTCGGCACTTCTGGGGCCGCAAGGAATCGCATACGCTTGGCCCTATTCATTTGACTTCGGGGGATGTCATGGGGATGGGGATCAGGTGCGTGACGCTGCTGGTGCTGGCGGTATTCGGCTATGCGAACACATCACCAGTGGTTGCGCAGACCGTACCGGTGGAGGCGTTCGCCAAGGCCAGTCCATTTTCGATGCCGCGTCTGTCGCCCAGTGGTGAGTACCTTGCGTTCGCCACCGACTTCGGCGGCGGCAACCATGCCCTGCAGGTGCTGCGGTTGGCGGACATGCAGCGCACTGCGGTACTGAGGTTGCCTCGCTATGAGAGCCCATATCAGATCGCCTGGGTCAGCGACAGGCGACTGGTGATCGCCAAGGGCCGCAAGTACGGCTCACTGGAGAAACCAATACCGAACGGCGAGATCATCGCCAGTGATTTCGATGGACAGAACCAGCGCTACATCTACGGCTACGAGCAACAGAACGCCTCGGCGGGACTGGACCGTGGCTTCGGCTTCATCGAGGGCGTGGCCGACAGCAACGATGGCCGGTTCTACATGCGTCAGCTCAAGCGGACACCGACCAATTCGATGCTGTACGCGGTGGACACCCAGCGCCCGACCTTCAAGCTGATCGCCAGCATCAATGTGCCGAGCCTGGAGTTCGTGATCGACCGTAATGGTGTGGCCCGCTATGCATGGGGGCGTGACGAGAACGACAACCATCTTCTCTATGCCTCCGAAGATGGCCAGAACTGGAGGCAGATATCGCAGCAGCAGACCGGCGGCATATGGACACCGGCTGCGTTCAGCAGCGACAACCAGCAGGTCTATGGGCGCTTCAGCCAAGGCGATGGCCCTTCGATGCTGGTGATGACCAACCTGGAAGGAGGCGAGCGCGATGTGCTGGCCAGTGATGCCTTCAGCAATACCGGCCTGTCGCAATGGACGCACTCACCTTCGGTGCCCTTCGCCGCCTCGCCGGTGGCCGGACGGCCACAGTTCCACTACTTCGACCCTGGACGGCCGGATGCCGAGCTGCACAAGGCACTGGTCGGACTGCTGCCGCAACAACATGTGACTTTTGACGACATCAGCCGAGATGGCCAGACGGTGCTCGTGCATCTGGCCAGCGATCGCGATCCAGGCAGCTGGTACCTGCTCCGTCGGTCGAACAACAAGCTGGAGAAGATACTTTCGCCGAATGACGCGATCGACCCTGCGCTGATGGCCGAGCGGCGACCGGTGCGTTTCAGGGCCAGCGATGGCGTCGAGCTGGAGGGCATCTTCACCATTCCGCGCAACAGCGAAGGACGCAGACTTCCGACCGTCGTACTGCCGCATGGTGGGCCGCACGGCGTGAGCGATGACTGGTTCTACGATGCTGATGCGCAGTTTCTGGCCAATCGCGGCTATCTGGTGGTGCAGGTCAACTATCGGGGCAGTGGCGGCCGTGGCCACGGGTTCGAGGAACTGGGCTATCTGCACTGGGGGACCCGCGTGCAGCAGGACGTGCTGGAAGGGCTCAAGGAGGCTGAAAAACAGGGCCTGGCGGACACTGCGCGGGTCTGCACCTACGGTGCCAGCTTCGGTGCGTACTCGGCGATGATGCTGGCCGCGCGCGAGCCGGAACTGATCCGCTGCGCGGTGGGGCTGGCCGGCCTGTATGACCTGAAGATGATGTACAAGAAGGGCGACATCAAGGACACCGCCTACGGTCGCAATTATCTGGGCCGGGTGATCGGCCGCAGCGATGAGGAACTGGCTGCCAACTCACCGACCGGGGTAGCGGCGCGGATCGCCGCACCGGTGTTCCTGGCCCACGGTGAGCGCGATGAGCGCACGCCGATTGCACAGGCCAATGCCATGCGCAGCGCATTGACGGCTGCGGGGAGACCGCCGCAGTGGATGGCGGTGGCAGGCGAAGGCCATGGCTTCTACAACGACGACAACAGCGTTGCCTTCTATCGCGCGTTGGAAACGTTCCTGGACACGAACATCGGGCATTGACCGCAGCCATCACCGAGCGGCGGGGTGATCGCCATGCCTGCATCTGGCAATGGATTTCACCTGGGATTTCCCTGCTCTGAAAGATGATGCGGGTTCGCCCGTGGGCCGGCTGCCTCACTTCCTGGGGCACCGTGCTTCATTGGGCGGATCAGGCAAACAGGAGCCCGTCTTCATGAACCTTCCGTCGCTTTTCGATCTCACCGGCAAGGTGGCCATTGTCACCGGCGGTGGCAATGGCATTGGTCGTGCCAGCGCGCTGATGTTGGCAGCGCATGGTGCCGCCGTGGCGATCGCCGACCTGAAGCTGGCCGATGCGCAGAAGGTCGCCGATGAGATCACCACCCACGGTGGCCGCGCATTGGCATTGGAATGCAATGTGCTCAAGGACGAGGATCTGGTACGGCTGGTGGAACGCACCGCCGCTGAACTGGGCGGCATCCATGTTCTGGTCAACAACGCAGGCGGCGGTGGTGCCGGCCGCGAGAGCCCGTTCGAGATCACCCTGGAACAGTTCGAGCGCCCGTTCCGGATCAACGTGTTCAGCGCTTGGCGGTTGGCGCAGTTGTGCGCGCCGTACATGAAGCAGGCCGGCTACGGCTCGATCATCAACATGTCGTCGATGAGTTCGATCAACAAGAGCCCGGCGATCAGCGCGTACGCCGCGTCCAAGGCGGCGGTCAACCACATGACGGCCAATCTCGCGCACGACTATGGCCCGGAGATCCGCATCAACGCGGTGGGGCCGGGTGCCGTGCGCACCGGAGCGTTGGCGACGGTGCTGACCCCGGAGATCGAGGCGCGGATGCTGTCGCATACGCCGATCAAACGGCTGGGCGAGCCCGCTGACATTGCCGGTGCGGTGCTGTACTTCGCTGCGCCGATATCGAGCTGGGTCAGTGGGCAGACCTTGTTCGTCAATGGCGGTGGTGTGCAGACGCTGGATTGAGCCGTGTTTGTTCCGGCGTCGGGCTCAGGGCTGCTGCGGCAACGTGGACAGGTACTCGATCACCGCCTGGCGACGTGCCGGATCGGCAGTGGCATTGACCATCTTGCTGCCGGGTACCTGCTTGGCTGGTGACTTGAGGAAGGCGTCCAGGCTCTGCGCATCCCAGGTGATGTCGCTGGCCTTCATCGCTTCGGAATAGTGGTAACCCGGCGCGGTTCCGGCCTTGCGGCCGATCACGCCATGCAGATTCGGGCCGACGCGATGGCCGAGGTCGGGGCGGGTGTCATGGCAGCCGGCGCAGATGGCGAAGGCGCGTTCGAGCTGTTGCTGATGTGGGTCGGCGTCTGTGCTGTGATTGAAGGCATCGCGCTGGCCGCAGGCGCTCAGTGACAGGCAGATGGCGAGTGCAAGCAGCGGGCGGGACATTGTTTCCTCAGTGCGACAATCGCCGCGGTGCTGCGGCGGTGGCAATGATGGCTGCTGGTGGGACGGAAAGGCAAAGGCAGTAGTGGAAGTGGCGAAGCAGATGCGCCCTCATCCGCCCCTTCGGGGTACCTTCTCCCGTGGAACGGGAGAAGGGATGCTTTCAAGCATTGCTTGAGCTGCTGGTCCTGCGGCTCCGGATGTGCCTCGCAAACGGCGACGAAGCCAGCAATGCATGGCGATCAACAACCAGCCCGAAGCTATCCCCTCTCCCGTTTACGGGGCGATGCGGGCTTGCTTGCTAACCATTGGTTCGCAGCCCGTTGAGCGCCCGTGCGCTGGCGCAAGGGCCGGGGCGCGGAGCGGGGGTAGGGGTGAGGGCAGCTTTTCAAACGCCGCGCACAACGCTTCGCTTCCAAAGCCCTTGCCTTGAAGCCTCCGCTCACTTCTTCGCAGCGAAGGTCTTGTCCAGGCTCTGCTCGAAGGTGTGGTAACCGATGCGCTCATACAGTTCCTCGCGGGTCTGCATGGTGTCCACCACGTTGCGCTGGTGGCCGTCGCGGCGGATCGCGGTGTACACGTTCTCGGCCGCCTTGTTCATCGCGCGGAACGCCGACAGCGGATAGATGCACATCGACACGCCCACCGAACCCAGCTCCTCGGTGGAGAACAACGGCGTCTGGCCGAACTCGGTCAGGTTGGCCAGCACCGGCACCTTCACCGCATCGACGAAACGCTTGTAGGTTTCCAGGTCATACGAGGCTTCGGCAAAGATGCCGTCGGCACCGGCTTCCACGCAGGCCAACGAACGCTCGATGGCGGCATCAACACCTTCCATCTGGATGGCGTCGGTGCGGGCGATCAGGAAGAAGTCCGGGTCGGTCTTGGCGTCAGCGGCGGCCTTGACGCGGTCCACCATCTCGCCCAGCGACACGATTTCCTTGTTCGGGCGGTGGCCGCAACGCTTGGCGCCCACCTGGTCCTCGATATGGCAGGCCGCCGCACCAGCCTTGATCAGCGACTTCACCGTGCGCGCGATGTTGAACGCGCTCGGACCAAAGCCGGTGTCGATGTCCGACAACAGCGGCAGGTCGCAGACGTCGGTGATGCGGCGGATATCGGTGAGCACGTCGTCCATGGTGTTGATGCCCAGGTCCGGCAGGCCCAGCGAGCCGGCAGCGACGCCGCCGCCGGACAGGTAGACCGCACGGAAGCCCGCACGCTTGGCCAGCAACGCATGGTTGGTGTTGACCGCACCGGGAATCTGCAGCGGGTGTTCCTGCTTCAACGCCGCGCGGAAGCGGGCGCCTGGACTGACAATGCTCATCGAAACTCCTGTGGTTGGATGGCGATGCTTACATCGCCGGGTAGTTCGGTCCGCCGCCACCTTGCGGGGTCACCCACACGATGTTCTGGGTCGGGTCCTTGATGTCGCAGGTCTTGCAGTGCACGCAGTTCTGCGCGTTGATCTGCAGGCGCGTGTCGCTGCCTTCGCCGACAAACTCATACACGCCCGCCGGGCAGTAACGCGCTTCCGGGCCGCCGTAGGTGGCCAGGTTCACGCTCACCGGGATGCTGGGGTCCTTCAGCGTCAGATGGCTGGGCTGGTCTTCCTCGTGGTTGGTCGAGGACAGGAACACCGAGCTCAGGCGGTCGAAGGTCAGCACGTTGTCCGGCTTCGGGTAGTTGATCTTGGGCTGGGTGGCGGCCGGCTCCAGGCACTCGTGGTCGGCCTTGGTGCGGTGGATGGTCCACGGCGCGTTGCGGATGCCCAGCTTGGGCAGCAGCCACTGTTCGATGCCGGTCATCAGCGTGGCCAGGGTGCGGCCCTTCTTGAACCACTGCTTGAAGTTCTTGGACTGCATCAGCTCGGCCTTCAGCCAGCTGTTCTCGAAAGCTTCCGGATAGGCGCTCAGTTCATCGCGCGAACGGCCGGCGACCAGCGCATCGAACGCGGCTTCGGCGGCGAGCATGCCGGTCTTGATCGCAGCGTGGCTGCCCTTGATGCGGCTGACGTTGAGGTAGCCGGCTTCGCAGCCGACCAGCGCGCCGCCCGGGAACACGGTCTTGGGCAGCGACAGGATGCCGCCGGCGGTGATCGCACGTGCGCCGTAGGCGATGCGCTTGCCGCCTTCCAGGTGCTTGCGGATCGCCGGATGGGTCTTGAAGCGCTGGAACTCCTCGAACGGGCTCAGCCACGGGTTCTTGTAGTCCAGGCCGACCACGTAACCGATCGACACCTTGCCGCCTTCGGCGTGGTACAGGAACGCGCCGCCGTAGGTGTCGTTGTCCAGCGGCCAGCCAGCGGCGTGCACCACCAGGCCCGGCTCATGCTTGGCCGGATCGATCTGCCACAGCTCCTTGATGCCGATGCCGTAGGCCTGCGGATCCTTGCCGGCGTCGAGCTTGAACTTGCTGATCAGCTGGCGACCCAGGTGGCCGCGCGAACCTTCGGCGAAGATCGTGTACTTGGCATGCAGTTCCATGCCGCGCTCGAAGTTCGGGCCCGGCGTGCCGTCCTTGTGGATGCCCATGTCGCCGGTGGCCACGCCCATCACCGCGCCATTCTCGTCGTACAGCACCTCGGCGGCGGCAAAACCCGGGAAGATGGCCACTTCCAGTGCCTCGGCCTGCTGCGCCAGCCAGCGGCTCACTTCGCCCAGGCTGATGATGTAGTTGCCGTCGTTGTGGAAGCACTCCGGCAGCAGCGCGTGCGGGGTGGCCTTGGCGCCGGTCTCGTCCAGGAACAGGAACTCGTCGCGGGTCACGGCCTGCTTCAGCGGCGCGCCGCGCTCGGCCCAGTCCGGGAACAGCTCATTGAGCGCGCGCGGGTCCATGATCGCGCCGGACAGGATATGCGCGCCGGGCTCGGAGCCCTTTTCCAGCACGCACACCGACAGTTCCTGTCCCTTCTCCACGGCAAGCTGGCGCAGGCGGATGGCGGTGGCCAGGCCGGCGGGGCCGGCACCGACGATGACGACGTCGAACTCCATCGCTTCGCGCGGCGGCAGTGCGGAGGTGGCTTCAATGTTCATGCAGGGGCTCTTGGGTAAAGGCCGGCGCGATAGGCGACGACGGTTGCCTGGAACCGCCGCCTCAACACGAGGCGGCGATGATCTCCGAAGGTGCAGCGTTCCAGATCAGCCCTGCGCGATCGGCCAGATGGGCGAACACGCGTTCCAGGTGCTTGATGCGGTGCGGCTGGCCCATCACCCACGGGTGGATGTTGAGCGCGAGCAGGCGTCCCTGTCCGGTGCGCTGCGCTTCCTCGAGCAGGAATTCGCAGGCATCGACCATCTGGTCCGCATACTCGGCCTCGGCGTGCAGATTTTCGCCGACGATGAAGCGATCTTCCAATTCCAGTGACAATGGCAGGGCGGTCAACGGGCCGTACGCGGTCTGGAACGGGTAGGGCAGCTCGTCGTTGACCCAGTCCGCAAACCACGCCACACCAGCCTGATGCAGCAATTCCGGGGTGTTTTCGGACTGCGACCGGGCCGGTGACAACCAGCCCTGCAACGGACCTTCCGAATAGGGCGCCAGCGCAGCCAAAGTGCGCTGGATGTATTCAGCTTCGCGCTCCGGGGCCAGCCCGCCATGGTGCACGCTGTCCATGTTCCAGCCGTGCGCTACCAGCTCGGCGCTGCGCGCCTTGAGCCGGCGCAGCAGGGCCGGGTAGCGCTCGGCCAGTTCGCCGTTGACCGCGGTGCTGGCGCGCAGACCGTACTTTTCCAGCGCATCCAGTACGCGGAACACGCCCACCCGGTTGCCGTAATCGCGCAGCGTGTAATGGCGCAGGTCCGGGTAGGGCATGACCATCGAACCGTGCGGCTTGAAGCCTTCACCGGCGGGGTTGAGCGGGAAGTGTTCCAGCGTCAGGTTGAGCCACAGCGCCAGCGGCTTGTCACCGGGCCAGCGCACGGCCGGGCGTTGCGCCAGCATCGACCATGCATAGCGCTCATGGTCCATGCCGTGGCGCAGCTGCGGGTACTCCAGGAAGCTGCGATCCAGGCTCATGCCGCGTCCTCCGCGTTGATCGCCGCCATCGAGGCCAGCGCGTCGTCGTAATGGTGGTCGAGGTAATGCTGTGCGATCTCGCGGCCGGTGGCCTTCCACACCTTGTCGTGGCTGCAGATGTAGTCCATCGCATCGTGGAAGGCGGCCAGGCGATGCGGGTGGCTGACCTGGTAGGCGTGCAGCGGCACGCACATCACCGTGCCGGAGTGTTCGCCTTCGGCGTACAGGCGGTCGAAGGCGTCCTTGATCATCTGCCCGTAGCGGCGCGGCTCGATCTTGTTGGTGACGTAGACGATGGTGTCGTTGAGCTCCAGCGAATATGGCACCGACACGAAACGCTTGCCCGAGCGGGTCTTCACCGGGGTGGGCTGGTCATCGTGGAACAGGTCGCAGGTGTACAGGCCGCCGGCTTCGGCGAACAGGTCGATGGTGTTGTCCGAATGCGACAAGGCCGGTGCCAGATAGCCATCGCAATGCTGGCCGGTGTGCTCGGCGATCAGCGCCATCGAATGCGCGATCATCTCCCGCTCCTGCGCCTCGTCCAGGCCGTAGGTGTAGCGCGTGTTGTAGATGCCGTGGCTGAAGAATTCCCAGTCGCGCTCGGCCGCCATCTGGATCACTTCCGGATGGTGCTTGAGCATGGCGGTGGACAGCGACACCGAGCCGCGCAGGCCGTACTGGTCCATCACCCGCATCATCCGCTGGTGGCCGACGCGGTTGCCGTAATCGCGGGTGCCGTAGCTCTGGATGTCCGGCAACGGGCGCGGCCATGGCTTGCGCTGCGGATTGGCCGGTGGGGCGTATTCGTAGAACTCGATGTTGGGTGCGATCCACAACGCCACGCGGGCACCACCCGGCCAGCTGATCTTCGGCCGGCTGTCATAGGGCCAGTAGTCGAACAGGCCCGGGTCGGACTTGCTCGCCGTGCTCATGCGCGCAACGCCTGCAACTGCGCGGCCACATGCTCCACCGATTCCACATCGCCGTACTTGAGCATGATGTCGCTGAGGTTGGCGAAGTGCGGGATCTCGTGCTTGTCGGCCACGCACTCCTCCGGAACGATGCTGCGGTAGCCACGCGACAGGCTGTCGATCACACAGGCGCGGATGCAGCCGGAGGTGGAACCGCCGGTGATGATCAGCGTGTCGATCTTGTGGAAGGTCAGCAGCGACCACAGGTTGGTCTCGAAGAACGGGCTGGCCATGCGCTTGTGCATGACGATGTCACCGGGCTGTACGTCGGCACGCGGATCGAACTGCGCCCGCTCGGAGCCGTGCTTGATGTTCTGCAGCGAGTCCGGGGTATTGGTGCGCGTACCCCAGGTGCCGGCGTCCTCGCCCGATTCCAGATAGGCCACGTAGGTCCACACCACCGGCAGGCCGAGCGCACGCACCTGCGCCGACAGCGCGTTGATGTGCTCGATCTGGCGCGGATCGGTTTCATAGGCGGTCTTGAACGCAGCCAGGTCGGTATACGCGCGCTGCACATCGATGTTGACGATGGCCGGGCGTGCGCCGAAGCCGAACTTTGCACGATTGGGATTGGCCTTGACCTGCTCCCAGTACTGGCGGGCGGTGAGGCTGGACGTTTCCATCACGGGCATGGGGTCTCTCCGTTGCGTCGATGCGGGATCAGGGCTTGGCCAGGCGTGCGCGTTCGTCGCGCACCAGCGTGGCGGCCAGCAGGGCGAGCAGGATCAGCCCGCAGATCAGGCTGAAGGCGATGTGGTAGCTCTTGGTCACGTCGAAAATCTTGGCGGTGACCCAGATGCCCAGCCCGGCGGTGGTGGCATCGAGCAGGGTGATGGTGCCGAGGATCTTGCCGGCCGCGCTCAATCCGAACGCATTGACCGCCAGCAGCTGGATCATCGTGTACAGCCCGCCCCAGCCCAGCCCGAACAGGGCCAGCGAGTACCAGATCAGGTCCGCGCGCATGGTTGCCAGGATCACCGCGCCAGCGGCCATGATCGCCAGGTTGACCAGGAACACGCGCTTGGCCGGTAGCACGTCGGCCAGGAAGCCGAACAGGAACTTGCCCACCATCGCCAGGCCGAACATCAGGCCCAGGCCGTTGCCCGCGGTGGCCGGGTCGAAGCCCAGGTCACGCATGTGCAGGAACAGGTTGGAAGCCACCGCCATGATCGAGAAGAAGGTGGTCATCGCCACGAACGCCAGCACCCAGAAGGTGCGGGTGCGCAGGGCGGTGTTGTAGCTCATGTCCGGCAGGCTGGAGGCGGCCGGCTTGCCGGCCTGCGCCTTGGCTGCCAGCGTGTCCGCGCCCCACGGCTGGATGCCGCCCGGGCGCGGGCTGCGCGCGAACAGGAAGGCGATCACCAGGAACGCCACCGGGATGGCGGTTTCCCAGATCAGCGCCGCGCGCCAGTCCATGCTCTGCATCAGGTGCACGCCGAGCTTGGGGAACAGCATGCCGCCCAGGCTGGTGCCGACCAGGGCGATGCCGATGGCGGTGCCGCGATGGGTGGCAAACCACTGCGAGACGAAGATCACCGCCACGTTCAGGCCGGCGGCGACCAGCACCGCGGCAAAGCCGACGTGGATCAGGTAAAGGTGGGTCAGCGAGTGCACGTGTGCATAGGCGAAGTACAGCGCCGCCAGCAGCGCGATGCCGGCCAGGATCAGCTTGCGCGGGCCGACCTTGTCGATCAGCGCGCCCAGGAACGGCGCCATCCAGCCGGCCAGCACCAGGGTGATCAGGTCGCGCAGCTTGAGCTCGCTGCGGGTCCAGCCGAATTCCTTGAGCAGGGATTCATCGAATGCGGTCAGGCCGGTCACGGTCAGGCCGTTGGACACCAACAGCACCAACATCCCCATCACCGCCATCAACCACGGGTAATAACGCTTCATCAAGGCACCTCAACAAGTTGGGTTATGGCAGGTAGATACGCCGGTGGGGGATTCCCGCCGCCGACATTGACCGGGGGCGAATGGCATGCCTACACTTTGTCCGGACAAAGTGTGCCACAGTCTTTTACCCGGGAGGAAGCCATGCAAACCGTCGTCGTCCTGTTCAACCTCAAAGCAGGCGTCAGCCGTGAGGAATACGAGGCCTGGGCACGTGCCAGCGACCTGCCGGTGGTCAACGCGCTGCCGTCGGTGGACCGGTTCGAGGTGCTCAAGGCCAGCGGCCTGCTGATCGGTGAAGGCAAGCTGCCGTATGAGTACATCGAGCTCATTCGTGTTCCTGACATGGAGGCGTTCGGCAAGGACCTGTCCGATCCGACCGTGCAGTCCGGAGCAGCGCAGTTCCAGCAGTACGCCGACAATCCGGTGTTCATCCTCACCAGCGCGCTGTAAGCGCACAAGGAACTTTGGTCATGGCTCGTTTCCCCGAATTGCAGGGCAAGGTCGCACTCATCACCGGCGCTGGTCGCCGCACCGGCCTGGGCGAGGGCATTGCCCGCCGCCTGCTGGAGGAAGGCTGCAAGGTGGTGCTGACCGACATCGGCCAGGTGCGCGGCGCGCAGATGCCGGTCACTGCGGTCGGCACCGATGAGGAAATGGCCCAGGTGGCCGCCGAACTGGCCAGCAGCACGGGCGGTGAGTGCATCGCGATGGCGCTGGACGTGCTGGAAGAGGCGCAGGTGGAAGCGGTGGTCGCCGCCACCGTCGAGCGCTTTGGCCGGCTGGACATCCTGGTCAACAACGCCGGCATCGGTTACCTGATGAAGCCACTGGTCGAGATCGATGCCAAGGAATGGGATGCGGTGCTGGGCGTGAACCTGCGCGGCGCGTTCCTGACCATCAAGCACGCCGGCCGGCAGATGATCGCCCAGGGCGGCGGCCGCATCGTCAACATCGCTTCGCAGGCAGCCAAGTCGGCGTTTCCGCATGCGGCGGCCTACTGCTCGTCCAAGCACGGCCTGGTCGGGCTGACCCGGGTGGCGTCGCTGGAGCTGGCTGGCCACGGAATCAACGTCAACGCGGTCTGCCCCAATCACGTCACCACCGGCCTGGGCGCCTGGCAGAACGAGTACTTCGCCGCCAAGCAGGGCAAGAGCGTGGAGCAGTATCTGGCCGACATGCGTGCACGCATCCCGGCCGGCCGCCCCGGCCTGCCTTCGGATACGGCAGCGGCTACCGCTTTCCTGTGCTCGGACGATGCGGTCTACATCACCGGTGAGGCGATCAACGTCTCCGGTGGCGAAGAGAACCACTGACCGGTAGCTGCCGACGCAATCCGGATTCCATCAGCCGTACCCCCACCACCTGTACGACTCAAGAAGCGCAACGAGAGAACCATGTCCAAAGCAGCCTACCAATGGCCCAACAATGCACGGCTTGCACTGTCGGTGGTCGTCAACGTCGAAGAGCTGTCCGAGTACAACGTCGGCCAGGGTGACAAGATCACCGAGCCGGTGGACGAGCTGCACGTCACCCTGTCCAAGCCGGTGCGCAACTACGGCAACGAGTCCAATTACCGCTATGGCGTGAATGAAGGCCATGGCCGCGTGGCCGCGCTGCTGGACAAGTACAACGTCACCAGCACCTACACCGCCGCTGCGGTGTCGCTGGAGCGCGCGCCGGAAATCGCCGGCTACCTGCGTGGCAGTCGCCACGAAGTGTGCTCGCATGGGCATCGCTGGATCCATCAGTTCCGCTTCAACGAGGAACAGGAACGCCAGTTCATCCGCGACGCCGCCGACAGCATTGAAAAGACCACCGGCGTGCGCCCGGTCGGCTGGCTGTCGCGCTACCTGCACACCGCATCGACCCGTCGCCTGCTGCAGGAAGAAGGCTTCCTGTACCACATGGACGACTACTCGGCCGATGCGCCGTTCTGGGGCGATGTCGAAGGCAGCACCGCGCCGATGATCGTGGTGCCGTACCAGCTGGACACCAACGACATGAAGATGTGGGTGGCGCCGTCGTACCTGCCGAAAGACTGGCTGGACTACGCCATCGACAGTTTCGACACGCTCTACGCCGAAGGCGAGCACAGCCCGAAGGTGATGTCGCTGGGCCTGCACCTGCGCATCATCGGCCGGCCGGGTCGCATTGGCGCGTTCGAGAAATTCCTGCAGTACGTCGCGCAGAAGCCGGGCACCTGGTACGCCACGCGTCGCCAGATTGCCGAGCACTTCGCTTCGCAGGTGGCTGCATCATGAGTGCATCCATGAACAATCCACGCCGCTGCCTGCTGTTCGTGCCCGGTTCGCGCCCGGAGCGTTACGCCAAGGCCATTGCCACCGGCGCCGACCAGGTCTGCATCGATCTGGAAGATGCCGTGGCGCCGGGTGACAAGGAAACCGCACGCGCTTCGCTGTTCGCCTTCCTCGCCGACGCACCGGAAAGCCGCAGCGAAATCGGCCTGCGCATCAATCCGCTATCCACCGAACTGGGCCAGGCCGATCTGAAGGCGCTGGCCGCCTCGGGCCTGAAGCCGGCGTTCGTGATGCTGCCCAAGGTAGAAACCGTGGCCGAGCTGCAACAGGCCGATGCCGCGCTGGCCGGCATCGACACGGTGTTCATCGCGCAGATCGAAACGCCCAAGGGTCTGCTCGATGCGCGCGCGCTGGCCGTCGCCACTCCGCGCCTGCAGGCGCTGATGCTTGGCGGTTTCGATTACATCGTCGCGCTGCGTGGTCGTGCCGGCTGGGATAGCTTCTTCCACCCGCGCGTGCAGCTGGCCACGATTGCTGCTGAAGCCGGTGTCGGTTGCCTGGACGTGCCGTTCCTCGACATCAAGGACGAAGCCGGCCTGGTCACCGAAACCGACCGTGTGATCGACCTCGGCTTCACCGCCAAGGCTGCGATCCACCCGGCCCAGGTCGAGCCGATCCAGAGCCGCTACCTGCCCACCGCCGCCGAGTACGACCGCGCCCAGCGCGTGATCGCCGCGCTTGCCGCCAGCGGCGGTGAAGCCATCCAGCTCGACGGAAAGCTGGTGGACCGCCCCATCGAAATCGCCGCCGAACGGGCCATCGCACTCGGTGCACACGGCGTCCGCGCCGGCTGATCACACCGCTCCATTGAACGCCTGATTCACGCCCCTCTTTGACCAAGCTGCGCCCAGCGCCAGCCCAAACCGCAACAGAAAGGACATTGCTCATGGTTCAGAACGTCAAGCAGATCTCCGAAAACCGCTTCCGCGAAACCTTCGGCCGTTACTACGAAGAGTTCAACGTGGGCGACATCTACGAGCACCGCCCGGGGCGCTCCATCACCGAAACCGACAACACCTGGTTCACCCTGCTGACGATGAACACCCATCCGATGCACTTCGACAAGGAGTACGCCAAGGCGTCGGAGTTCGGCAAGGTGATCGTCTGCTCGCCGTTCACCGTGGCGTTGATGGTCGGCATGAGCGTGACCGACGTCAGCCAGAAAGCCGTGGCCAACCTTGGCTGGAGCGACATCAAGATGACCCATCCGCTGTTCGTCGGCGACACGTTGGTGGCCGAGTCGAAGGTGCTGGACAAGCGCGAATCCAAGTCGCGTCCGGGCGCGGGCATCGTCACGGTGCAGACCGAAGGCTACAACCAGGACGGCAAGCTGATCTGCAGCTTCAGCCGCACCATGCTGATCGCCAAGCGCGGCCACTCGGTGGAAGACAAGGTCAACTACTGAGGAGCCGATGATGAGCACCGAACTGGAACAACTGTGGGGCCCTGACGAAGAGCAGGCGCTGCTGGATTCGATCGACCACTGGGTCGAGAAGTCGGTGGCGCCCATCGCCCAGGAATACGACCTGGAGGACAAGTACCCGCATCATCTGGTCGAGGAGATGAAGGACCTGGGCCTGTTCGGTGCCACCATCTCGCCGGAGTACGGCGGGCTGGGCCTGCCGGCACGCATCTACGCCAAGATCGTGATCAAGGTGTCCTCGGTGTGGATGGCGCCGACCGGCATCTTCAACTCGCACCTGATCATGGCCGCGGCCATCGAGCGTTGCGGCACCGACGAACAGAAGCGCAAGTACCTGCCGCGCATGGCCACCGGTGAACTGCGTGGCGCGCTGGGCCTGACCGAGCCCAATGCCGGCACCGATCTGCAGGCCATCCGTACCGTTGCCAAATGCGAGGGCGACCACTACGTCATCAACGGTGCCAAGACCTGGATCACCAACTCGCTGTATGGCGACATGGTGCTGCTGCTGGTCAAGACCGACCCGGAAGCGCAGCCGCGCCACAAGGGCATGAGCATGTTCATCGCCGAAAAGGGCGAAGGCTTCATCGTCGCCAAGAAGCTGAAGAAGTCCGGCTACCGCGCCATCGATACGTGCGAGCTGGTGTTCCAGGACTACAAAGTGTCGGCGGACTGCCTGCTCGGCGGTGAAGAAGGCAAGGGCTTCCAGCACGCCGTGGGCGGATTGGAGCTGGGCCGCATCAACGTCGCCGCGCGCGGCTGCGGCATTGCCGAAGGCGCATTGCGTCTGTCGGTACGTTACGCGCAGGAGCGCACTACCTTCGGTAAGCCGATTGCCGAGCACCAGGCCATCCAGCTCAAGCTGGGCGAAATGGCGGCCAAGGTCGAAGCCTCCAAGCTGTTGATCGAAAGCGCTGCAAACGCCTATGACAAGGGTGAACGCTGCGACATGGAAGCGGGCATGGCCAAGTACTTCGCGACCGAGACCGGCGCGTACTGCGCGCAGGAAGGCATGCGAATTTTTGGCGGCTACAGCTATTCGGTGGAATACGACATCGAGCGCTTCCATCGCGACGCGATGTTGATGTGCATCGGGGAAGGCACCAACGAGATGCAGCGCATCATCATCGCCAAGCAGCTGGTGGCGAGGAACAAGATCTAGAAGCCCAAGCAGACCAAGAGCCCCTCTCCCGCTCGCGGGAGAGGCGAGCAATTTGGAAGGCAGCAATCCGGTAGCCCCTCTCCCGCGTGCGGGAGAGGGGTTGGGGTGAGGGGAAGCTTTTGGCAAGCAGACGCAAAAGCTCCCCTCATCCGCCCTCCGGGCACCTTCTCCCGCGTGCGGGAGAAGGGAGCAACTTGGATGGCAGCAATCTGATAGCCCCTCTCCCGCGTGCGGGAGAGGGGTTGGGGTGAGGGTAGGCTCGAAGCACAGCCAGTGCCGGCCACGCGAACCCTCATCCGCCCCTTCGGGGCACCTTCTCCCGGAGGGAGAAGGGTTAGAGCAGCATCCCTTCACCGCAGTCCTCAACCAACTGCGGTGCTTTTTACAACCAGAGGCCCCACATGAAAGAGCTTCCCCTGCAGGGGCTGCGCATCCTTGCCGTCGAACAGTACGGTGCCGGCCCCTATGGCTCGATGCACCTGGCCGATCTGGGCGCCGAGGTCATCAAGATCGAATCCCCGCCGGGCGGTGACGTTTCGCGTGCCACCGGCCCGTACTTCCTGGGCGAAGGCGACAGCCTGTTCTTCCAGACTTTCAACCTCAACAAGCGCTCGCTGCGCCTGGACCTGAAAGCCAACGAAGGCCGCGAGGTTTTCGAGAAGCTCGTTGCCAGCGCCGACGCGGTGCTCAACAACCTGCGCGGTGACCAGCCGGCCAAGCTCGGACTGGACTACGCCACGCTGTCCAGGCTCAACCCGAAGATCGTCTGCGCCCATCTGTCCGCCTATGGCCGCGACAACGAGCGAGCCGCATGGCCGGGCTACGACTACCTGATGCAGGCCGAAGCCGGCTTCATGGCGCTGACCGGCGAGCCGGATGCACCGCCGGCCCGCTTCGGTTTGTCAATGGTCGATTTCATGACCGGCACCACGATGTCGATGGGCCTGCTGGCCGCGATCATCGGCGCCATGCGTACCGGCCAGGGCCGCGACGTGGACGTGAGCCTGTTTGACGTTGCCCTGCACCAGCTCAGCTACCCGGCTACCTGGTATCTCAACGAAGGCCATCGCACCGAGCGTCTGTCGCGCAGCGCGCATCCATCCACCGTGCCGTGCCAAGTCTACAGGACCACTGATGGCTGGGTGATGGTGATGTGCATGCTGGAGAAGTTCTGGCAGACCTTCGTCGAAGGCATCGGCAGCCCTGCGTGGGCGTCCGAGCCACGCTTCGGCAACTTTGCCGCACGCCGTGATGTGCGTGAGGAGCTGACCGTGCTGGTTGATGAGATCCTGAGCACGCAGCCGACCGCGTACTGGACGCAGAAGTTCGCCGGGCGCATTCCGATCGCACCGGTGCTGGATATCGCGCAGGCGCTGGACAATCCGTATGTGCGCGACGTGGACATGCTGCAGGACGTCGCGCACCCGCAAGGCACGCAGCGCCTGCTGCGCAACCCGATCAAGCTCGACGGACAGCGCCTGTCCGGCGATGCCTGCCCGCCCTTGAACGCTGATGCCGAGGCACTGCTGCGCGAGCTGGGCTACAACGACGCCGACCGCGCACGCCTACTGGGCGCGTAAGGCGAAGGAGCACGACGATGAAGCTGCAAGGTGTACGCGTTCTTGACCTGTCCCTGTTCCTGCCGGGCCCGCATCTGACGATGATGATGGCCGACCATGGCGCGGACGTGATCAAGGTCGAACCACCCACGGGCGAGCCGGTGCGCGAAGTCGGCCTCAAGCAGGCCGGCGTCAGTACCTGGTTCCGCAACACGCACCGTGGCAAGCGCTGCATCGTGCTTGATCTCAAGAGTGCCGAAGGCAAGGTGGCATTCGCCAAGCTGGTGGAATGGGCCGACGTGGTGGTGGAAGCCTTCCGCCCCGGCGTCGCCAAGCGCCTTGGCATTGATTACGACAGCTGCAAGGCGATCAACCCGACGCTGGTGTACTGCGCGATCAGTGCTTTCGGCCAGACCGGCCCCAAGGTCAACCGGCCTGCGCATGACCTGGCGATGCAGGCCGACACCGGCGTGGTCAGCCTCAACCGCGCGCTGGATGGCACCCCGGCGATGCCGCACATGCCGGTGGCCGACATGGCCGGCTCGCTGATGGCGCTCAACGGCATCCTGATGGCCTTGTTCCGCCGCGAGCGCACCGGGCAGGGCGACTACATCGACCTGTCGATGCAGGACGCGCTGATGGCGTGGTTGCCGAACGTGCTCGGCCCGCCATTCGCGCTGGGCCGTGACCCGGTCATCAAGGAAGAGCGCAGCTGGGGCGGCAACGCGCTGTACAAGCTGTACCGCTGTTCGGACGACCGCTGGATTGCGCTGGGCGGCGCCGAACACAAGTTCGCCGAGAATCTGCTGATCGCGCTGGGCCGCCCGGATCTGATCCACCTGTGCCACCTGCCGCCCGGCCCGGGCCAGGACCCGGTCAAGGAATTCCTGGTCGAGACCTTCTCGCGCCGTTCGCTGGTGGAATGGACCTTGTTCCTTCACGACATCGACGTGTGCTGGGCACCGGTGAAGACATTGACCGAAGCCTTCAACGATCCGCATACCCGCGCCCGCGAAATGGTGTGGACCGACGAAGCGGGCGGCACTCACCTGGGCATTCCGATCAAGTTCGCCAACGAACCTGGGCGGATCAATCCGCATCTGGATGGCGTGGGTGAATCCACTGCTGCGGTACTGGCGGAGTTGGGGCTGGCTTCGCCACAACGGTGATCAATCGCCACTCTCCCCAGAGCGGGCGAGGGAAGTTGCTGGCAGGAAAACCCAAATGCTCCCCTCATCCGCCCCTGACGGGGCACCTTCTCCCGCCAACGGGAGAAGGGAGCGATCAACACCTCCGCGATCTGAAAGCCCCTCTCTGGCACGCGGAGTGAAGGGGGGCGCTTGCGGACCATCGGTTCGCGATCCATCGAACGCCCTTGCGTCAGCGCAAGGGCCGGGGCGCGGAGGGGGGAGGGCGCTTTAGCTTCTGCTTCCGTCCCAAAAGCCCCTCAGTAAGCCTTCCCGTCCACCGGAACGCGCTTCACCCCAGCCAGATCAAACTCCTCAAGGCAGCGCAGGTTGATTGCTGCCATCTCCGACCCATCCGGCTTCTTTCCCAACCCGAACGGTTGGCAGCCGCAGGTTGGACAGAACTGGTGTTGGATCACATGCCGGTTGAACGTGTACGTGTTCAAGCCATCGGCCCCAGCGGTGATGCGCATTGCATCACGCGGCAGGAACCACAACAGCAAACCCTTTCGGCTGCAATGCGAGCAATTGCATTCATAGCCTTCGCTGGGCTCGCCATCACACTCGAAACGCACCGCACCGCAATGACAGCTTCCACTCACCATGGCGCCCTCCACAGGCGTTGAACTTCATATCAAGGATAACGCCAGCCAGTTGCCATCCAGTGAGCGGTGGTATCGCGATGCCGCTGGACTCCTTCGCAGGCGTGGCTTTGCCTCAGGCCGGGGAAGGCGCACGCGCCTGCATGAACTGGCGTGCCGCTTCTTCCCAGTTGCGGCCATCAAATGCCTGTCTGGGCAGCACGTCGATATCGACCCCGTCCACGCAGCGCAGGTTGACCACCCACATCCTTGGCGCGATGCGCGGGTTGCTGAAGGTGCTGGTGCCGCAATGGCTGCAGAAAAAGTGCCGTGCGGTGCGCGTGCCGAACTGATACAGCGACAGGCTGTCCTGCCCGGAAAGAATGCGGAACTGGCGGTCATCCACGGCATGCCAGAGTGCGCCTTTGCGCAGGCAGATGGAGCAGTTGCACTCCAGCGCCCCGATGATCGCATTGTCGAACTCGAACTCGAACGTGACCTTGCCGCAATGACACGAACCTTGCTGGGTATGCATGCATCCTCCTGGGTTTTCGAGGAAAAGCCGGTGGCGAGTGAAGCGCCTGTCCGAAAGCGCACACCGGCAGCCGGGCGATCAACGCATCCAATGCGATGGACTCAGGCTGGCTCCAGGCGTTCGGGATGGGAGGGCCCTTTCAGTTCGATGCCATTCCCATCCGGGTCCACAACGTACAGGGACAGTCCATCGCCTTCCGCGCCGAAATTGACCTCGGCCGTTGTCGGTGCAAGGCCGTGCCCGCGCAGGTGGTTCACCAGCACGGCTTCATCGAACGGTTCAATGCGCAGGCAAAGATGGTCCACATTGCGACCCTGCGCCTGTGCGGCCGCGCCGCCGCGTGCACCCAGCTTTCCATCGATGCTGATCAGGTCGATCATCGACGCGCCGGCACGCAGGTGCACCAACCCCAGGTGATCGCGGCGGCGGACCACCTCGCAACCAAGCACCTGGCGATAGAACGCGATGCTGCGCTCAATGTCGCTTACCCGGAACACCACGTGATCGATGCGTTCAATTTGGAAGGGCAGTGTCATGGCAGCTTCCTGGTTCAGGCGGTGCGGGTGCGGAAGATCATTGCAGGTTGGCGGCGGCGCCGTAGCGGAAACGCTCGATCAAACGCCTGATGCCATTGGCGCCGAAGATGAACCAGACGGCAAGGGCCAGTTCGGCCACGGTCAGGACGATGCGAGCCAACTGGTCATGGTCGAATGCCACATACGCGGCATCGTTACGCCGGTTGAGCAGGACCAGCGTCACCCAGTAGAACGCCTCGGGAATGGCGCGGGTCAGCAGCCACAGGCCGAGCAGGGACAGCCCCACCGAAAACGCCACCGGGCCGCTCATGGCGCTCTCGCTGCGCGGCTCCTTCATCGCCGGCAGCAGCTTGCGGGCGATGCTCAGGGGGAAGAACCACAGCAGTGCACACACCGCCAAGCTCGCTGCCATGACCAGCACGATCGTTATCAGTGCAGCTTGGTCACCGCCTTGCTGAAACAGCGCAATCGCACTGGGAAAGGAGCGCGCAACCAGCAGCAACAGGAACAACGCGAACAAACGTACGCCAACGGCAACTACATCTTCCCTGCTCATGCGTAATCTCCCTGCGAATGATGAATGAGGCCAATGATCGTGCTCAGCGCCGCCCACGATACGGCTCGCAACCGATGCCGTCATCGTCACGGTCCAGGTGTGGTCCGTAGCCGGGTTCGCCACGGCGCACCGGGGCAGCGCCGGCAGCACGGGCTTCGGAGCAATTGGCAAATGCGCCGGACGCCGGTGCGATACGCGTTGGTGCGATGCGTTGCGGTGCCAGTCGTGGAGTCACTGTCGATGGCGGCGCCGCACCACCGCGGTGGCAATGGTAATCACCGGTAGTACGGTTGGTGTGGCAGCCATGCTTGTCCAGCCCGCCACTGTGCGCCTGTACCACCGTGCAGGCGGCAAGCAGCACCAGCAGCGTTCCAGCCTTGATCGCGGATTGCATGGTTCCCCCAAACCAGCAACAGGTGCGGCAGGATACCAATCCCGCCGGCCCCTCTGCCTGACCTGGGGTACTCGGGGAGCAAGCCGGGAAACGTCCCGGCTATCTGTGGCGTTGCCGCAGGCTGGAATGAAGTCCCGGCGCGAGCCATGGCCCCTGCACGGTTACCGTGCCGCACAACAGCAACATGAGCCGCCGCGCGTTGAATCCGTGTTGCGCCTATTCCGTGGCAACCGGCGCAAAGCGCGGCACCTGCCTGCCATCCACGATCACCGTCTCGCAGAACATGGCGTAGGGCCGCACCCACAGGCCATGGTCGCCGTACAGCGTCCGGTAGACCACGACCAGCTCTTCGGTCTCGCTGTGCCGCGCCACGCCCAGGACCTCGTAATCCTTGCCCTTGTAGTGGCGGTAGCGGCCAGGGCGAATCGTTGCTTCTTCGTTGCTGCTCATTGCGTCTCGCTTTGATCTCGGGCGTCGGGCTGCGGCCATGGATTGTCGGCCGTCCGGGCGCTCCCAGCCAAGCCATTGGCCAAGGCACGCAGAGCGAGCGGCCGGCTCAATGTGTGCGGTCCGTCGCTTTCATGACGTGGGAGATGGCCATGTTGACCACGTCACGGCCGTACTTCACGATCCCGCGCGGCGTGTAACGGTAGGTTGCCGGTTCACGATGCGGACTGCGTGCTCGTAACGAGGGCCTTCCCCAGAGCGCGTCGCCCAGGGCTTCGCGTCATTTCCATGAATCCAGTGAGGTAAAGCAACACATGCGCCGGCTCCTTCTCGTTTCCGCATTGCTGGTTCTGTTTGCACAGGCCGTCCCCTCCCATGCGGTGCCCACCTGGGGTGCCAAGCAATCCAGCCCGGCCGATACTTCTCCCTCCGAGTTGAAGCCCGGTGAGTGGGTCTGGGGTGGCGACAACAAGGCGATGGGGCCGATGGCGGTGATCGTCAGCCTGACCGAGCAACGCGCCTACGTGTACCGCAACGGGATACTCATCGCGTTCACATCGGTGAGCACCGGCAAGCCGGGTCACGAGACGCCGACCGGCGTGTTCACGATCCTGCAGAAGGACAAGGATCATCGTTCCAGCAAGTACAACAACGCGCCGATGCCTTACCAGGAGCGCCTGACCTGGGACGGCATTGCCCTTCACGCCGGGGGGCTGCCCGGCTATCCCGAATCGCACGGCTGCGTGCACATGCCCTCGGAGTTCGCGCGCCTGCTGTTCGACAGCAGCACGCTCAGCATGACCGTCGTCATCTCCGAAGAGGGCAAATCACCCGATGGCCTGGTGCATCCAGTGGCGGCCAGCCCGATCAATCCGATGACCGGCGCCGAGCTGGGCAATCTTGCGCTCGCCGGTGGCGAGCAGTTCCGCTGGCAGCCTGAGCTGGCGCCGACCGGGCCGGTGTCCATGGTGATGAGCACGGCCGATCAACGCCTGTTCGTCTATCGCAACGGCCTGGAAATCGGCCGCAGCCGTATTGCCTTCAGGGAGCCCGGCCCAACCCCGGGCACCCATGCGTACATGGTTGCCGCCGGTGGCGCGCCGGGCGTCATGCCACCGTGGGTGCGCATCGGCATTCCGGGCAATGAACACGAAGCGGGGCTGCCAGTGACCTCCACGGACATGGCGCGCCTGGTCGTGCCGCCGCAGTTTGTGGAAGTCATGCTGCCGCTGCTGGTGCCCGGCACCGTACTGGTTGAAACAGACGAACACGTCCTCCCCACGACCACCGGGGCGACGCTTCAGGTCATCAATGCTGACCCGCCTGAGCTCTAGCAGCGCGGTGAACGGCAGCAGTTGCTTTCCCGGGTGACCGGGACGCTGCGGGCGCGGGAGTGCCGGCCGTCGACGTAGCGCAGTGATTGGCTGCCGGTGACGATAGCCAGGCCGGGTCCGGGTAGTAGGCGTAGACATACTGCCCGCCGGCCAATTCGTCGATCAGGCGCCGCGCCACGGTTCTGCGAAGCGCAGGGCAACCCAGGCTCCTGCCCAGCCGGCCGAGACTGTGAATGGACGATTCGCTGACATAGTCGGCACCGTGGATGACGATCGCGCGGGACGCGGCGAGGTCATTGATGCCTGGCTCCAGCCCTTCCAACCGCAACGAGTAACCGTTGCCGCCCTGGTAGGTCACCCCGGTCTGGAACAAGCCCAGACTGGACTGGTAGCTGCCTGGACGGTTGGAGAACGAGGTTGGCGTGTTGTCGCCGGAGCCACGCCCGTGCGCCACCCATTCGGCGTCCAGCAATGTCGCCGTGTTCAGGTCGAACAGCCACAACCGTCGCTGCGTGGACGGGCGCGAATAATCGATGACCGCAAGCCGACGCGGTGCCACCGGGTCGTGGCTGCTGGCGCACATCATGGCCGATGCGGCCTGCTTCAATACCGTCGCATTCGCTTCCGGGGCTGCGCGCGCGAGGCGTTCACCCAGCGACGCCGCTGGCGCAGCGGTCACCGCGTTCGTCCCGGACAAGGCCCCCAATCCAAGCAGGACGGGCCACGTGAGCCTGAGCTTCATCGTCTTCACATGTGATTGAGTCGCCACCTAATTGGAGGCATGCCCTTCATGGTTCAACGGTAGCGGGATCTGCCGTTCAGCTGTTTGCCGGCTGAGGCCGCACAGCGGCCGCGTTGCCCGTCTTCACATTGGTGTACAGAAGCAGCGCCGCGCACCAGCGGGAGCGGTGGTTTGGAGGCGTGCGGCCAGCAGTGCGTCAGCTACGCCCGAGCAATGTCTGTTCCCGGCTTGGCGACGCCACGCGCACTCGGTTCGCTTGAATCTCAGCCCGCCGATGAGACCTTGCGCCGCTGCGTGAACCAACTGATCGCCATCAGCAAGGCAACGGCAGCAATCGGGCCCAGACACAGCAGCAGCCAGTTCCGGGTCTTGAGAATCACGCTGAAGGGCGCCAGCGGGTTGCCCGTCGCATCCACCGACCAGAACGGATTGGGAGAGATGCTGATGGCAACCGGGCCAACGGCCGGATTGAAGATGTACGCCGTTGCAGCGACCAGCAACAACCAGCCGATTGCCAGGTACAGGAACGAGCGAATGGAGGCGCGCATGCAGATTCCTTGAATGTGCAGATGGCGAAAGAAGCGATCATTCCGCTGCCGGCTGGAACTGCACCCGACAGTGGCACCCGGGTACTTCACCTACTTCGGCCGTTCCTGTCGATGGCCGTTCCGCATCCTGTGCAGTTCCAGCCTCCAAGCAAAGCCTGACGGAATCCGGTTGGCCGCCGGAACTTCGGCAAGGCCATTCCACAAGCGGGGCAGTGCCTGCGAAAAACCAATGCAATGACAACCACCACGACCAGGCCGCCGATGGCCCCGGCAACAACAACGGACGCAACGTAAGAATCCATTCCTACTCCTTGATGTGTCGCATCATGCCGCATCAATCTGCACGGCTCGATGTCGGTGCTGGACGTATATTACCCCGGTTCGTTCCGCATGCCGGCTCATGTGCCGGTGGTAGCTGAGGCTAACCGGTCGGAGCGCAATGTTCAGGCCCGCAGGCGGGGGCTATCGCAGGCGTGAATGCACAACGCCGGTGCATGCCGGGAACTCCTGCAACGCTACGCGCCTTGCGTGTTTTTCGGTCAGTATTTCGAGCAGCACGCCGTGTATCGGGCGTTACCTGCACGCGTTCTGGACATCCCGATCCAGGCGGCTGCGCAGCGCTGCGTCGGCAGCGGCCCCAGCAGCGCCCAACGCTGCTGTACGCATCGCCTTGGCGCCATCGCATGCCTCGTTGGCAGCCGTCGTCGTATAGCGGACCTGCACGCGGCGTTGGCCCGGTGCTGCGGGTACAACGGACTGGGAGGGCGTCGAGCCCAGTGATGCCGCAGCGTGCCCGCGGCGGGCAGAGGTTTCGCCGTCGCGGCAAGGGGTGGACTGGTAGCTGTTGCTGCCGTTCGTGCCGGTGCACTTGAACACCGGTTGTGCATGGGCCGGGAAAACGGCGAAGGAAAGAATGATCAGACAGGCCTTTGTCATCGTGGGCTTCCTGCGAACACTAGTCGGAACATGTGGGTTGCGATCATGCCGGATTCGACCGGCGAAGGGGCCGCAGCTGAAGGACGCGTTGCTCCCAGCCGAGCCATGCATTCATGCCAGAACGCGGATGGCCAGGTACACCACGAACAGAGCCCCACCGATGAGCGATGCATAGCGGGCCTGCTGGTCGCGCACCTCCTTGCCGAGCCCATTCTTGTAGGTGCCGTACGCCATCAGAGCGCACGCGATCCCGGCGATGACATTGCGCAGGGCCTGGCCGTAAAAGATGAAATCAATGAGGTGAATGACGCCAACGATCGTGAGCAGGACGGTGAGCACTTTTGCGGCGGTGCTGATGGGCGCTTGGGTTATCGATGTCATGGTGACTCGGCAGTTGAGCAATGTTCCCGATTCTAGCCTGACCGCAACGCGGCCCCGGCTTGGTGGAACGGTCAGGCGGCGGGCGTTCCCAGCAGGAAGCGGGACAGGCGCAACCAGGGCGGGCTGGTGATGGCCAGCAACTCCACGGCATGCGCTGCCACCATCGTTGCCCCGGCCCAGAGGTAAACCGGATGGACGCGTTTGAGCACGATCCAGTCGCGGGCAATGGCCACCAGCAAAAGCGAATCGGCGAGCAGCGAGAACGTAACGAACGGATTGGGGACATCCGGAAACAGATGGCGTAGCCGCAGCCATGCCGGAGCCAGTGCGGAGATCGTAGCCAGCATCAGCAGGCGCTTGTGGCTCTCACGGTCGCGGCGCAGGACGATGGCTGCGGCAACAAGTGCTCCGAACAGGAACATCTCGATCAGGATGTTCACGAACTGGCCGAGGGCCAGATCACCGCCCCCTGCGGCGAGGTCGCGCCGGGTCGCATGCAACCCGACAAGGACGCCGGAAATGACGATGGCAATGCACAGTGCAGCGCCAACGACGCCAAGTTGGCGATGGGTGAGCACCTTGCGCTTCTGGATCAGCGAAGCCTGCAGGATGAAGAAGAACAGCCAGCCGAACAGCAGTACGGCGTGGATGTGAATGATGGCAGGTGCACGGAAGGTGCCCCGCGCCAGGGGAATGAAGAAGGTTGTCGAGAAAGCGTGGTCAAACGAGTACATATGCTCGAACGCCTTCGGGTTGGTCTGGTACTCGACCGTCGCGACGGTGCCGGGCGTGAAGCGGATGAAGTTGATCGGCAACCCCTGATCCAGAAGATCCTGTGTGAGCCTGTTCTGTTCGGGGAGTGGCAGGTTGGCTGCAAACTCGACTTCGCCATACCTGACGCCACGCGAGGACAGCATCGCGCCAAGCTCCTGCATGCCAACAGAGGCTTTCGGATCAGCGGCTGAAATGACATACAGGAAGCGATCGTCGGCAAGTGGCGCAAGCGCCTGGGTGTCCCATTGGCTGCCAACGTACATCGATGCAGCGAACAGATCGGGCTCGTTCGCGTTGAGATAGAACGAGATCATTCCGCCCATCGACTGCCCGGTGGTATAGATCCGCGTCTGATCGATGCTGTACGTGGCAATGATGTTCCTGAGCAGGCGTAACGCGACGCCAACTTCCCCGCTCACCTGCCAGTTGTCGTTCGTGGCGTTCTCCGGCCACTTGAACGATGGAACCAGGACGAACGATGGATGCCTGGACTGGCTCTCCTCGGTCGCCCATCCTTGTCACTCAACGGGCGCATGAACACGCCGGGCTTTATGGCTACAAAGTCGTCGCCTTGAAGAAGCAGGAGTCGCGCAGTTGTATCGCCGTCGTGTGCGTCGCTCACCTGCCCTAGGCTGTAGTGCAGATGGCTTGCCAACGGCAAAGGTAGAATTTTCGGCACGTTCGCTGCACTACTGACAAGAACCTCATCGACTGTGACAAGGAGTCTGATGGTGTTCTGGAGCCCCGGGCCGGTCATCGCTGTCCTTTCCCGAACGGGCCTGCCACGGTCGTCGATCATTTCAACGCCGCTGACACGGCCAATCAGAATGTGATCAGCGGCGCCAGCCATTTCCTCAAGCGTAGCTTCGAAGGGAAAGCCTGCGAACGACGTGGATGGAACCAGCGCGGCAAGCAGAATCAACAGTATGCGTTTCATGCTTTTCCTTGGTCCAAGGATTGAATGAACCCTGCCGCGAAGTGACGTCGATGTTGGTGGATAGTTAGGCCACGGCCACGGTACTGATAACAGCCTCAATATGAAAGCCGTCCGGATCAATGACGAATGCCGCGTAGTAGTTGGAGCCGTAGTCAGGCCGTAGCCCGGGGCGTCCGTTGTCAGTACCGCCGTGAAGAATGGCCGCCTTGTGAAAGCGATCAACCGCATCGCGGCTTGGTGCGGAGAAGGCGAAGTGAAAGCCGGGTCCCGGCGACGCTCGCCCAACTGCGACCTGCTTGAGTGCGAGCTTGTCCCCTCCACCGGGCTCACCGTATCCCACGGCTTGAGTGTCCGGATCGCCCCCGAAGTCCGTCCATACCCGCTCATAGCCAAGCTCCGTGAGTACGGCATCGTAGAACTCGGCTGACCTACGTAAGTTGGCAACGCCGAACGAGATGTGATGAAGCATTGGTGTCATGTGCCGGATGAAAGGGAGTGGTGGCTCAATGGTCCAACACGGGAACCAAGCCGGCGCGGCAAAGCAACGGTCGGCTTGAGTGAAATGCTTGGATGAGTACTCACGATGCCTCGGTTGCGATCGCTGACACGCTCCCGCCAACGATTCGCCAACCATCACCGTGCTGTGCCCATGTTCTGCAGTAGCGATACAAGCCGGAGAACGGCTGGCCACTGAAGACGCCCGCCAGGTATGCCGTGACCACGGAAACCGAAGTCGCGCCATGCACTTGAACCAGAACCTCCCGCCATTCGGCATGTGTGAGCTGTTGCACGCCAGAACGGTGCAGTTCCAGGTCATCCGCTTTGGTGAAGAGCCGCCCGTCGGGGCCAATGAAAAGAAGCTCATCGTCAATGAGCGCGTCGAGTGCTGCGACATCACTGTGCAGCATCGCACGGCGCAACATCTCTTCAAGTTGGCGAATCTCGGGCTCCATGAATGCTCCAGATAGCGGCCTGATGGCAGAGCTGAGCCGGGTTGCTCAGCTGCTTTGGCTTGAATGAATTGTTAGGCGTCAGTAGTCCGTAAAAACCAAAAAAAACTTCCCGCATCTCCGGAAGATCTGACACGCCCGGCTGCTTCAAATTTCCCGGCTTCAATCTTTAAATGAAGCCAATCTACATCTTCTTCTGAGCCACCGCGATGTGCTTTAGTGAATGATTACCCGCTGAGATAGGTATCAGATAGATCGATGCTGAGGGACCAACCTGGGTTGTCCAACGTGTCAATGTTGATGCCGTAAAAGTGCTCCCAGTCTCCATCGCATTAAGCTGCGTACCAGTTCCGCAGGCGGGCAAGTTGATTCATGGGGATTAACGCCTGAACTAAGTCGCGTTGCGAAGCAACGGGGGCTTGAATGAATTGTTAGCGGCGGAAGTATGAGAGGTCGCTCACGCTTAAGAACAAGTAGCGGAAGGCGCCGCTTAAAAAATAGGAAATGACCATCGCCGCTATGATCACAATAAATTCATGGGACGGCCTGAGCATCCCGTAAGCCAATGCGGCCGACAGAATAAGGCTCGAAACCGCTATTGGAATCTCACCTGCCCAGGGGGTCCGCATGTTGCCCCCACAGTGTGGGCATTTGTGCGACCAAACATGCATGCTTCCGTAGATGTGGCACATCTGAAAATAGCTAAAGCAGAACTTCTTCTTGCAGCTTTTGCATCGCTTCTCGAGAGCCATCAGATTCGTCCCGCAGCTAACGCCGAAGTTAAGCCGCGCGGCGAAGCGACATCGGCTTGAATGAATTGTTAGGCCTTGAGTGTGGCATATGCGACGCCCGATAGTATCAGCACGAGAACCACTGAGGCAGTCCAGTAGCCAGAGCGAAAGCACCGATCACCCAGGACGTTTAGGTGTGAATCTCCTATCGTCCTGTAACTCTTTTGGGTTATGAACCGAACGCTTGGGGCTGACGCTGACGGCTCGGCACCCGGCGGCGGGGCGATCTTGGCCCAAGTGTTCGGATGGTTTTCCCGGAGGTAACGATCAAAGACCCGGGAGTTGTACGCCGACACAACAAACGTAGGAACGGCGACTATCGCTGAGAAGGAAAAAATGGCTGCGAGGAAAGTTTCCATCAAGGCCTAACTCTGGAATAAAGCCGACCCGCGAAGCGGGTTCGGCATGAACGAAACGTTAGGCATGCGGGCACAGGCCTCGACAAGCCGCCTGACAGCAGAAGTCGCGCACCCTGAGCCATTTCCGTTGCAGCTCATAACATCAGCGGATATGAACTTTCCGTCGTGCCGCGTCAGGACATAGAAGACCTTGAATCTATCGTCAGTGGGATAGGCTCTGATGTTGTTGGCCGGAGCGCCTACAAGATAGAACTCTATGTCGAAGGTGCCATTAGCCTTGGCGAAGCGGAGGGAGCTTTCATCGTGCACTTCTTCTTCCAGCGCCACTGCAAAGTGCTGTGCAATGCTGCTGTGCTCGCTGCCATTGGCGAACTGAATCACGCAAGCGCTATCTGGCGGACCAGTAGCGCTCCCGAGTGCCGCTGTAAGAACGGTGGCAACAGTTATGCTCATAAGCAGGCCTTACTCTGGAATTAAGCCGCGCCGCGTCGCGGCGTCGCCCTGAATGAACTGATAGGCGCTGGTTGCGACGAACTAGTCATGCCAGAACCCCTCACTATTGAGCCAGGTACATAGCGCTCTTGCCGAGCCTCTCGACTCCGCTGAGTCCAGGCCGAACTCTTTGCTATCAGTCTGAGCTTGGCGAAGCAGTATGTGACCGTAGATGATCTTTGATTGGTTGAGCGCTCCGAACTGGAACTCCCCGCCAAGATTCCCGCGCTCAATCATGGCTCTGAGTTTGTCAGAAGCCTCAATTGCAGCCAATTGGGTCAGATCTGACTCGAGAATACGCATGTCTGGCTCAATCTTGTTATCAACGCCGCTGCACAATTCAGGACTGACCGGAGAGCCGGCTACGAGTGCGATTGCGAGGGTTGCGGATAAGGTCATTGAAGCACCTGACGCCTGAATTAAGCCGAGCGGCTATGCGGCTTCGGCTTGAATGAATTGTTAGGCCCCGCCCAGCGCCCGATGATTGCTGCAACAAGGAGACCAAGCAATCCGCCGGTGTAGGTGGCAATGATTGGCAGGTGCGTTGGCTCGTAGGCGCCACGGTCGCCGTAGTTCTCAGGGTAGAAAGAAGGCTCGAGTAGCAGCCATGCGGCGATAGCTCCAAAGACGAGGGCTGCAATGGCAGCGCGGAGTTTGTGGCTGGGTGCAGCGAGATAGGCAACGACTACGACCGCGAGTGCAGCACTGAAACCGGCGCCTGGAAGATGCCAGAATCCAGCAAAGCCAGTTGCAAGGCTTCCAAGCACGCCCGCAACCGAAAAGCCGCCTAGAACAGCAAAGAATGCCAATGCCCATCTCAGAACCATTGCCATCTCCTAGGGGGGGCTAGCGGCTGAATTAAGCCGCGCCGCGAAGCAGCGTCGCCTTGAATGAATTGTTAGGCGTCAATTTAGCGAAGCTGGTTTGCGATGAACAGTCCATTGGCCGTCCTTAAACATGTATAGAGCAGACGACACCCGCATGTTGTCACTCGACTCGTAAAGGGTGCGAATGTTGCGCTCCAGTAGTGAGACGGCCTGACTGTCAGACACAGGGGCATATATCAGGCCGCCACGCTTTGGTACGCCAACAATCAGTCCGGTCGGGTACTTAACCAGCTGGGTCTGCCAGAACTCATGATCAAGGAAGTAGCTGCTATCCAAATCTGGGGACTCTCCGGCCACCAGCATGATGCCGCCCTCCCATGGTGTTGCTTGAGGTGCTCCGTAACGTCTCTTGATGTTGAAGATGGCAATTTCGGCTGCTTGTTCCGGAGTTAGGCCAAGCTCAGAGAACTCCTCTGCATTGAGATTCTGCATGGAATGCTCGCCGTCGATCACGAACCGCACATGCATGTCACCAATGAGGTCGAACCAGGCGCTATTGATTGTGACTGTCTCGCCATTGTTCAACGTGGCAGTTGTTGGGCCGGTAGCTTTGAACCCGAACTCTTGCTTGTTTGCACCCTCAACTTCGCGAAGGATCAGCATAAAGTTCTCATCTGGCGCTTGGCTCTCTGCTGAAAATGTCGGCATTGTGGCTAGTGAAAGGAATAGTGAAATTAGGTACTTGAGTGCCATGATCTTTCCATTGACGCCTAACGCCTGAACTAAGCCGGCGCTGCGAAGCAGCGGTCGGCTTGAATGAATTGCTGGGCTACAAGCTAGCGGAAATGCACTTGCGATCCGTACACAACCTCACCAGCTCGGATTCGTAGTTCTACGTCCGAAAGGCGCTGGTTGATCTTGCGCCAATGCCTCACCTTATGCGCCAAGAGCGGCAGGCCGAACAGAAGATAGGTGGCTGCGGCTAGGAAAACAGCCGCTGAAATTTCGTGAGGTCGCAGCCAGAGCCATGCCGTGACAACGAGAGCGCTGAAGATGAGTCCGCCCACTGCTGCAGCAAGAATTGACCGTGATCGCATAACTGATACGGCTTTACGGACGTATGAAAGATCATCAAGCGATATGCGATCGGAGCTTTCCATGTGGCCTAACTCTGGAATTAAGCCGACCCGCGAAGCGGGTTCGGCTTGAATGAACTGTTAGGGCTCACTAGTGCTAGCTTTGCGCCAAAATCGCTTCTCAACTCTTCTAACATTTGGCGTCTCCGCTAGCGTGGGCAGGTACTCGCTCAACTGAAAAAGTTCCCGATCCGCTAGATTTCCCAAGAATGGCTTTACCCTGACGAGATTGCCGTAGTGCCTAGCTAATTTTGCAGGCGTGTCATCCACCATCAACACGTGCTCAAGTTTATAGCCGCGTCTCTTTAACTTGTCGAGATTCTTTGCCCATTCGTAGTCATGGTGCTCTGGGTCAAAACGCATCGTACAGCGCTCCCTAGACCACACGAATTTGAGATCGACATCGTATGGAAATATGTTTTCCACAACGGGAGCGGCGTAAAGACGAGTGGACGAGGTCCAAACTGCTAAGTGAAACTGCGATGTCACCTTTGATAGGAACAGGTCAAGTCCAGGGCGCTTATACACAGCGTACGGCCCAACCTCGAAGTCAGGGTCGCGATCTAGGTAGCCCTCAGTCGCGTGGATGAGTGTTTCATCAAGATCAAGAATTAAGAGTTTCATGTGGTGCTTGATTTGAGCTCTAACGCCTGAATTAAGCCGAGCCGCGAAGCGGGTTCGGCTTGAATGAATTGTTAGGCGCCAAGTGACGGGTTCCCTGCGTAATACTGACCCAGTAGAGCTTGGGTGAGAAGCGAGTAGGTTTTCTCGGGCTTCGAATCATTGGCTACGAACCTGATGTGAGATATCCAGTACGAAGTGCCAAGCTCGGCATTTGCCTGCCGCAGACCTTCCATCACCGCTGAAACAACCTTGCTCTCATCTAGCAGCGTCGAGGAAAAGCCAGCCAATGGGCGCGCATCTACATCGACCGCGTCTGGCTCCGTCATGGAAAGTCGTATTTGCAGGATATTGTCCTGCCCCCCGGTGATTCGGGAAACAGACAAGTAGTCATCAACTCGACAGAAATGCATTGGGGCCTAACACCAGAGTTAAGCCGCGTCGCGAAGCGACGTCGGCTTGAATGAATTGTTAGGCATCTTACCCGGAAGGTGTCAGCCGCAAATGGGTGCCGCAAGTTTTATGTCTTTTCCCATTCCACGACATGGCTGCTTCTGTGTCGAATGAGCGCCCGCAATATGGGCAACGCGCGAAGCCATTTGAATGAATCTTGGCCTCAAGAACGCCGCGATCTAACGCCTCCGACTCCCGTTTGGCGCGTGCTGTCTCGGATTTGAGGCGAAGTTCCGCTAGGGTCGGTGCCAGCTCGGTAATACCCCATTCGCAATTGCAGGAATTGCAATGCCATTGATGGGATGTTTCCGAGACGTCGCAGCCACCCAGGACAGCTTTTCCGGAGGACAACTCACTTTCCAGCGGAAGAATGTCGACGAAGCCATACACGATCCGTGCAATGCTCACCGATCCGCAAGAAGGGCAGTTGGCTGGATATGCGAGATGGTTCACAAGATGCCTAACGCCAGAGTTAAGGCGAGCCGCGAAGCGGCTTCGCCTTGAGCGAATTGTTAGGTTGCCACCTCAAGCGGGCCTTACTTTTGATCATAAGAGCGGAAGAGCTGGAAGCTACCCCAGGTAGCCAGAATAGTTGCTAGCGCTCCAAGAGGGATGGAGAGGTGGTACAGATTCAACGCTTGACTCTCACTCGATGAAAAGAAGTATGGATAACTAGCCAAGGCAGAGGCTGCGAAGGCGAAGATCGTGGAGTTGGCCAACGTAAGGAAGAATTTATGTTTGTGCTTGCGATAGGCGCGAATCTGCAGACAGAGAATGATGACCCCGCAAATGAAGCCTAGGATGACTTGAATCTGTACCAGCGGTATCAGTGATTGCATGGGATCGCTCTTGACAACCTAACTCTAAGTAGACCGCCGAACAGCGGTGTAGCACGAGTATCGCCGGTTCCGGACAGGTTTCAAACCAATAAATTCTCACTGAAAATCAATCAATTAACCCATCCCCGCTGAAGGACCTTGGCCCCAGGCTCGCAGAAAACTACCGCTTGAGGGCCGTGATATGGATTACACCCCCGTTTCGTCCGGCGTAATACACAGCCGACCGCCAAAGCTTCTGGATCAGGTGCGCCAACAGATCTGCGTGCGGCATTACAGCCGTCGTACCGAACAGGCCTACGTGGGATGGATCCGGCGCTTCATCCTGGCCAATGGCAAGCGTCATCCAATAGAGATGGGAAGCGATGAGGTTGCGGCGTTCCTCAGTGCATTGGCAACCGAAGGGAACGTCGCTGCTTCGACGCAGAACCAGGCCCAGGCGGCGCTGCTGTTTCTGTATCGCGAAGTGCTGGGGGTTCAACTGCCCTGGATGGAGAGTGTGGTGCGCGCGAAACGACCCAAGCGCCTGCCCGTGGTGCTTTCCGTTGACGAGGTTGGCTGCCTTTTCGCGGCGATGCCGGAAGGCACCACGGCGATGATGGTGCGATTGTTGTACGGAAGCGGCATGCGTTTGATGGAATGCCTGCGCCTGAGGGTCAAGGATGTGGACTTCGCGCGCGCAGGAATCTGTGTGCGTAGCGGCAAGGGCAACAAGGACCGCCGCGTGCCGCTGCCGTTGTCATTGAGCGGGCCGTTGCAACGGCAACGTGCCCGGGTGCTGCTGCTGCATGCCTCGGATCTGGCTGCTGGAAGAGGACGGGTGCATCTGCCGCATGCACTTGCGCGCAAGTATCCCAACGCGGACAGGGAGCCGGGTTGGCAGTATCTGTTTCCCTCCAGCAAAGTATCGCGCGACCCGCGCACGGGGCGATGCGGGCGACACCATGTCAGTGAGGAGGCACTGCAACGGGCGGTAAAGCGTGCACGGCAGCAGGTGGGCATTCTCAAGCCGGCGACCTGCCATACCTTGCGCCATTCGTTCGCCACGCATTTGTTGGATGCAGGGTGCGATATCCGCACCCTGCAGGAACTGCTCGGGCACAAGGACGTGGCCACCACGCAGCTTTATACCCATGTGCTGGGTCGCGGTGCGGGAGGCCTGCTCAGCCCACTGGATCGCCTGCCTGCGTCGCCACCGGCAGTGCCTGCGGCGCAGGATGAAGCTCACTCGCCGGAAATCGGCGTGAAACGCGCCACCCCATAGCGGTCGCATTCGAACGTGTAGCGGGCGGGATCGACGACCCGGGCTATAAGCTCACAGGCCTGCTCCTCGGTACGGCGGCCGCAGGCGATGCTGGTGAAATCCAATGGTGCATCCAGCACGATATGCGCCGGCCCATGCATGCCATCGCAGTGTCCGTGCAGGTGGATCCACAGGCGGCCGTCGATCTCGCGCAGCTCGAACGCGCCGTCGGTCAGGCCGAGATGCTCGCCGGTGTAGACCAGCACTTCAGGCTCGTCCTTCTGGGTCAGTTCAATGCGTTTGCCGGCGATATCGCTCCATCGCATCACTTCACCCGGACCACTGTGGAAGGCGGGGCAGTCGTGGATGCGCAGGTGCAGGCTGTCCGGTGGCAGTGCGTCTTCGTCCAGCAGCGTGTCATCGGGGTCGATGCGTTCGGCCTGGATGTCGAAATCCCAGACGAGGGCAGGAGCGCGTTCGTCCACGAACGCACCCAGCTGTGCTTCGGTCAGCCGGTAGGGCTGATCGTTCCAATGACAGGTCGCCTGGAGCGGGAGTGAGGGCGGGCAGGGTGGAATGGTATTCATGCCACCAGTCTGCCGCCCTCAAGGGGCGCGTCAACCGTCGAGCAATGCCTTGTCGCGCACGGCGCCCTTGTCGGCGCTGGTGGCCAACAACGCATAGGCCTTGAGCGCGGTGGTGACCTTGCGTGGACGCAGTTCGGCTGGCTTCCAGCCGGTTGCATCCTGTTCGCTGCGACGGCGTGCAAGCTCGGCCTCATCCACCAGCAGATTGATGCCACGTTGCGGGATGTCGATGCGGATGCGGTCGCCATCGCGGACCAGGCCTATGGCGCCGCCAGCAGCTGCTTCCGGTGAACAGTGGCCGATGCTCAGGCCCGACGTGCCACCGGAGAAACGACCGTCGGTGAGCAGCGCGCAGGCTTTGCCCAGACCTTTGGATTTGAGATAGCTGGTCGGGTAAAGCATTTCCTGCATGCCCGGGCCACCCTTGGGGCCTTCGTAGCGGATCACCACCACGTCGGCGGCCTGCACCTCGTTGCCGAGGATGCCCTTCACCGCAGCGTCCTGGCTTTCGTAGACGCGTGCATTGCCTTCGAACACGTGGATGGATTCGTCCACACCGGCGGTCTTCACCACGCAGCCATCGGCGGCGAGGTTTCCATACAACACGGCCAGCCCGCCTTCGTTGGAGAAGGCGTGGGCCACGTCGCGGATGCAGCCTTCGGCGCGGTCAACATCCAGCGACGGCCAGCGCGTGGACTGGCTGAAAGCCACCTGCGTCGGGATGCCCGCCGGGCCGGCCTTGTAGAACTGATGGACGGTCTGGTCCTTGGTTTGGGTGACATCCCATTGCGCGATGGCTGCGCCGAGCGTGCGGCTGTGCACGGTGGCTGCGTCGGTATGCAGCAGGCCACCGCGTGCAAGTTCGCCCAGGATGGCCATGATGCCGCCGGCGCGATGCACGTCTTCGATGTGATACTTCTGCGTGTTCGGCGCCACCTTGCACAACTGCGGTACGCGTCGCGACAGACGGTCGATGTCGCGCTGGTCGAACGCCACTTCGGCTTCCTGCGCGGCGGCCAGCAGGTGCAGGATGGTGTTGGTGGAGCCGCCCATGGCGATATCCAGCGTCATTGCATTCTCGAATGCCTCGAACGTGGCAATGCCGCGTGGCAGCACGTTGGCTTCCTCGCCGCCGTACCAGCGGTGGCACAGCTCGACGATCAGGCGGCCGGCGCGCTTGAACAACGCCTCGCGATCGCTGTGTGTTGCCACCACGGTGCCGTTACCCGGCAGCGACAGGCCCAGCGCTTCGGTCAGGCAGTTCATCGAGTTGGCGGTGAACATGCCCGAGCACGAACCGCAGGTGGGGCAGGCGCTGCGTTCGATGGCGGCGACCTGCTCATCGCTGACCGCCTCGTCACCGGCAGCGACCATCGCATCGATCAGGTCCAGCTTGTGATCGGCCAGCTTGGTCTTGCCTGCTTCCATCGGACCGCCGGACACGAACACGGCCGGAATGTTCAGGCGCAACGCAGCCATCAACATGCCGGGGGTGATCTTGTCGCAGTTGGAAATGCACACCAGCGCGTCGGCGCAATGTGCATTGGCCATGTATTCGACCGAGTCGGCGATGATCTCGCGACTGGGCAGCGAATACAGCATGCCGTCGTGGCCCATGGCGATGCCGTCGTCCACGGCGATGGTGTTGAATTCCTTGGCCACGCCACCGGCTGCTTCGATCTCGCGTGCGACGAGCTGGCCGAGGTCCTTCAGGTGCACGTGGCCGGGCACGAACTGGGTGAAGGAGTTGACCACCGCGACAATCGGCTTGTGGAAATCGCCGTCGGTCATGCCGGTGGCGCGCCACAGGGCGCGGGCGCCGGCCATGTTGCGGCCGGCGGTGGAGGTTTTTGAGCGGTATTCAGGCATGGGGCGAGCAGGTACGGGCTGGCAGAAACGCAGTGGCATCGATTCTGCATGAAGATCCCGGTTGCTGTTGCAACCATCCGGCGGGGTGGAACGGTTGGACGATACCGAGGCGCCGCAGGCGCGTAGGAGCGGCTTCAGCCGCGAAGCCAGGAGCCCTTCCGTATGTCTGACGCCTGCAATTGCAGTCACGCCTTCGACCGGTACCTTCACCAGCTTCGCAGCCGAGGCCGCTCCTACCCGGGCGCACCTGAAAACCGGTTCAGCTTTGGGACTGTGCCGATTTACGCCTCCCAGGCCGGATCAGGCATCATTCGGAAACAACTTTCACGGGGAATCGACCATGAAGCGATCCAGGACCACCGCGCTGCTGCTGATGAGCGCCGCGCCACTGCTGTTCACCGCCTGCCAGAAGGAAGAAACGGTGCAGGTCAAGGAAGGGCTGTACACCTCGGTGGAGGCCTGCAGCGAGGCCACGGGCGATCCGTCCAGCTGCCGCCAGGCATTTGCCACCGCGCAGCAGCAGTCGGCCGATGCGGCGCCCAAGTACGCCAGCAAGGAAGAGTGCGCCAAGGAATACCCGGCCGAGCAGTGCGTTCAGCAGCAGACCAGCGCCGGCACTTCGTTCATCGGGCCGATGATGATGGGCTTCTTCATGTCGCAGATGCTCAACAGCGGCCGTGGCGCCGTGGCGGCACCGCCGGCCGCGCAGCCGGCCTTCAAGGACAACGCCAACGGTTGGGCCAAGCCGGCCGCGCCGGGCGGCACCGGCGGCCTGAACACCGGCAGCGGCATCGGTGCCGGCAAGGCCGGCCTGGCGCCGGTGACCAGTGAGCCGAACCGTGCCGTGACTGCCAGCCGTGGCGGCTTCGGTGCGCGCAGCGGTGGCCGCAGCAGCGTCGGCGGTTGATGCAGTGAGGCGTATTGCAATTGCCGAGCGCGGCAACTGGCGCGCTCGTGCCACCGAGGCCGGTTTTCGTTTCCACACCATCGATGGCGCGCCGTACTGGGATGAAACCGCGTATTACGCCTTCACCCTGCGCCAGATCGAGAACGACCTGGAAGACCCCAGCGCCGAGCTGCATGCGATGGCGCTGGACCTGGTGGGCGAGGTGGTGGCCAGCGAAGCGTTGATGACGCAGCTGGCCATCCCCGAAGCGTTCCGCGACTGGATTGCCGAAAGCTGGCGCCGCCGCGACCCGCATCTGTACGGTCGTCTCGATTTTGCCTACGACGGCACCGGCCCGGCCAAGCTCTACGAACTGAACTACGACACGCCCACGTCGTTGTACGAGGCTTCGTTCTTCCAGTGGCAGTGGCTGGAAGACCAGCGCAATCGTGGCGCGTTGCCGCAGCAGGCCGACCAGTTCAATTCCATCCATGAAGCGTTGGTGGAACGCTTTGCCGAACTGACCTCGCGCTTGCCGCCGCCGCTGTATTTCAGTGCGGTGGGTGAATCGACCGAGGACCAGGGCACGGTCGATTACCTGCGTGACTGTGCGGCACAAGCCGGGTTGCACGGTGCAGCCATCGCAATCGAGGACATCGGTCTTTCTGCCGACGGCCGTTTCACCGACCTGGACGACGTGGTGATCGGCAGCCTGTTCAAGCTGTATCCGCTGGAAGACCTGATGCGCGAGGAGTTTGGCGCGGCGTTGCCGCGTTCGGGCGTGCAGCTGCTGGAGCCGGCATGGAAGGCGGTGCTGAGCAACAAGGGCATCCTGCCGTTGTTGTGGCAGCGTCATCGCGGTCATCCCAACCTGCTGGAGTCGCATTTCGATGACGGCAGTGCGTTGCCCGCGGGTTGGGTGCGCAAGCCGCTGCATTCGCGCGAAGGTGCCAACGTGGCCATGCACATGGCCGACGGCAGCTGGCAGGAAAGCGAAGGCCCGTACACGGGGCCGAGCATCCGCCAGGCGTTCCATGCACTGCCGACCTTCGACGGTAACTATCCCTTGGTGGGTAGCTGGGTGGTCGGCGACCGTGCCTGCGGCATTGGCGTGCGTGAGGACAACAGCCGCATTACCCGCGACAGCGCCCGCTTCCTGCCGCACGCGATCATCGATGACGCTCCGCAGGGAAGTACGCGGATCTACGTCTGAGATGGCATTGCGTCGTCCCCCGGGAAGCCAGGGCCGCACGCAGGTGGTGCCCGGCCGTCATTTCGATGATGGCCGGCACCTGGCTTCGTATGCCGACCGGATCGCGGTGCGCTGCCACCGCTGTGGAAAGGAAGGCTGGGTGTTGGCGCAGTGGCAGCCGTACCACTGGACGGCGCGCTTCCGCTGCACCGGTTGCAGCCTGTCGCTGGATAGCGCCGAAGGCACATGGGTAGGGCAGGTCAGGTACAGCGGGCGCCGCCCCTGTGGCTACTGCGGTTACCAATGGGTGTCCGTGTGTGAGCAGCGCGCCAGTGCCGCCCATGATGCGCTGAACAGCCTGCCAGGCACCTGCAGGCAATGTGGACGGCAATGCGATGTGGCGGTCGGCATGAGCCGCGTGCGCGACGGCTCGCCGGCGGATCCGCATTTCGGCCTGCCATTGCACCTGGTCGAGTCCACGCGTGCCGGCGTGGTGTGGGCGTACAACGCGGCCCATGTGCAGGCGCTGCAGGTGTTTGCCGTATCAAAGCTGCGAGAGCGCGGCGGTGTGCACAACGCCTCGATGATTTCGCGCTTGCCCACCTGGATGAAGCTGGCGCGGCACCGTGCGCTGTTGGAGCGGGCGTTGGAGAGGTTGTTGCAGCGGCTGCCGGAGTGATTGCCCGGCGCGGTCGGAGCGGCCTTGGCCGGGAAGCCCGGGTGCTGTCTGCGGGTGGATGTTTCTGCTGTTTGCAGCATCGCCGGTTTCGCGCCTGAAAGCGCTTTTACGAGGTGAAAGGCTACCCCTCCCCAGCCCCCCCTTGGCTGCGCCAAAGGGAGTGGGCAACAGCGGCCAGCTCGCGAACTGTCAGGCTACGTGACTGGCCCCCTCCCTTGCGCGAAGCGGAGGGGAGGGTTGGGGAGGGGTTGCGCGTTTCCGCCTCAAACAAGCCGATGCGGCATGCGCTGCCGTTGCGTGCTTCCCGGCAGCGGATGCATCTGTGGCCTCGCGGCCGAGGCCGCTCCTACGGCGGCGTGGGAAACGTGGTGATTACAACAATCCGTCGCGCTTGACCGCGAGGTAGCGCTCGACGAGTGCAGCCGGCAGTTCCTCGGCAGTGACGTCCAGCACCATCACCCGGTGACTGCGCAGGGCTTCGTGCGCGTCGGCGCGCTGTTGCAGATAACGCGCGATGGCGCCGGCCTGCACGGCATCGGGCAGGGTTTCGACGTCGCGCACCAGCGCCTGGTCCAGCTCGCGCTCGCGCAGGCTGGCCACGCACACCAGGTGACGCTTCTGCAGCAGCCTCACTGCGGCGAGCAGGTCCTCGATGTCCTCGTCGCGCACGTTGGTGACCAGCATCACCAGGCAGCGGCGCGAGTGGCGCAGCGACAGTTCGGTGGCGGCGGCCAGGTAATCGGTGGCGACCGGCTGCGGTTGCAGATCAAAGCTGGCACGCAGCAGCGCGTCGATCGCGCCCAGTCCGCGCTGCGGCGCTACCCAGCGGCTGTCACCACCGCTGGCGAACAGTCCGACCCCATCGCCCTGGCGCAACGCCAGATAGGACACCACCAGTGAGGCGTTGAGCACATGGTCGAAATGCGACAGACCGCCTTCGTTGGCCATCATGCGCCGGCCGGTGTCGATCATCATCACCAGCTGCTGGTTCTTCTCGTCCTGGTATTCGCGCGAGATCAGCTTGCGCGCCCGTGCAGTGGCTTTCCAGTCGATCTGGCGCAGGCTGTCGCCGACGCGGTACTCGCGCATCTGGTGGAAATCGGTGCCTTCACCACGGCGCCGCTTGAGGTGCGCGCCGACCAGGCGCGACGCCATCTCCGCGCTGAGCAGCGCCATGCGCGTGAGCGGCGCGAAGTTGGGATAGACGCGCACGGTCTGCGGCGTGCCCGCAGTGCGCCGTTGCCGCCACAGCCGCAGCGGCGAATGCAGTCGCAGGTGCACACCGTCGAACACGAAGGTGCCGCGGTTGGTCGGGGTCAGCCGGTAACTGAAACGGGCTTCGCTGGCGGGTTTCAATGTCATCGTGCGCGGCAGGCCGGTGTTGGGCCAGCCATCGGGGACGAGGTCGTACACATCCACGCGCTGGCGCCCGAACGAATCCAGTTGCAGCCAGGTTTCGCGTTCGATGCCCAAGGCCAGCGCGTCCGGCAGCTCGCGGCGGACGCCCGGAGTAGGGCGACGCCAAAGCAGCAGCAGGTCGATCAGGCTGAGCAGCGCGATCACGCCGGCAGCGACGCTCCATGCCGGCATCGGCAGGTAATGCAGGGCCACGGCAAGGCCGAGCAGGCCCCACAGCACCAGCAGCGTGATCAGCAGTGGCGCGGGCCTCACAGGGTGCTCTCCCCGTGTGCTACGCGCAGCGCAAGGAAGGCACCTCCCCGTTGCACTGCGCGCAGAAGGGAGGGGGCAGGAGCGGTGGCCGCGCGGTGGCTCACTTGCGCGGTGCCTCGACCTTGGCCAGCAATGCGGTGAGGGCGTCGTCAGCCGATTGGCCTTCGATCTGCAGTTCCGGCGCCAGCGCGATGCGGTGGCGCAGGGCCGGCTTGGCGATCTCACGCACGTCGTCGGGGGTGACGAAGTCGCGCCCGGACAGCACCGCCTGCGCGCGTGCGGCGCGCACCAGCGCAATGCTGCCGCGGGGGCCGGCACCCAGCGCGATGCCCGGCCACTTGCGGGTGGTGGCAACGATGCGCACGGCATAGTCGATCACTTCCGGGTCAACGGTGATCGCAGCCACGGCCTTCTGCAATGCCACCACTTCACCGGCGTTAAGTACGCGCGGCACCTGCGACAGGTTGAAGTCGCTCGCTGTGCGGCCGGTGGTGATGGCCTGCACCATGCGTTTTTCGTCCTCCAGCTGCGGGTAGTCGATCAGCACCTTGAGCAGGAAGCGGTCCAGCTGCGCTTCGGGCAGTGGATAGGTGCCTTCCTGCTCGATCGGGTTCTGCGTGGCCAGGGTCAGGAACGGCGGGTTGAGCGGGAATGCCTTGCCCTCGATGGTGACCTGGCCTTCCTGCATCACTTCCAGCAATGCCGACTGGGTCTTGGCCGGGGCGCGGTTGATTTCGTCGGCCAGCAGCAGGTTGGTGAACACCGGGCCGCGGCGGATCTTGAAGCTCTCGGTCTTGGGGTCGTAGACCGCGTGGCCGCTGACGTCGCTGGGCATCAGGTCCGGGGTGAACTGCACGCGCGCGTAGTCCAGCTCCAATGCCTGCGCCAATGCGCGCACCAACAGCGTCTTGCCCAGGCCGGGCACGCCTTCGATCAGCACATGGCCGCCGGCCAGCAGTGCGATCAGGATCTGGTCCAGGACTTCGGCCTGGCCGATGAAGGCCTGGCCCACTGCCTCGCGGATGCGCTCCACGCGCGCGACCAGGTCGGTGGTGACCGGTGCCGGCGTGGCGGCATCGCCAGCAATGGCGGGCGGAAATGGCGTCTGTGTCATAGCTGGTTTCTCATCTGGATGAGCAGGCGGATGCGTTCGCGCAGCGCGGTGTCGTCCCACGAGGGCGGAACCTGCAGTGCGCTCTGCACGCGGGAAATGGGCCATTGCAGATGGTCGGCGATGGCCTGCACCTGTGCGTCGCCGCTGAGTGCGGCGGCGACCGGCGCACGACGGCGCAGGCGCGCGAGGAACGATTGACGTACCGCGTCGTACAGCAACGGCGACTTGCCATAGCGATGCAGGTGCTCGCCGCTGGCGCGTACATGTTCGAGCAGCGAGCGTCGCTCGCCACGGGGCGATGGCAGCAACGCGCCGAAGCGCTGGCAGCGCATCCACAACCAGGCCAGCAACGCCAGCAGCAGCGGCAGCCACACGGGCCAGCCACGCGTGAGCAGCGTTCGCCACAATGACGGCAATGCCATCTCGTAGATCAGATGGACGGTACCCTTGCCGTAGTTCGGTGCCAGCACCAGGCGGGTCAGGTCGCGATGCGGTATTTCCCGCAGCCCGCTGTCGTGGCCATGGCTGCCGTTGCGCAGGAAGTCGGTTTCGCCCAGCAGGTCGACACGACCGGTGCCGTAGCGCAGGCGTGCCCAGGCCAGGGAGCCGCCGTCGGCGCTGGCGGCGGCATCGCCCCAGTGCCGCTCGACGCGGGTGCTGCCTTCAAGGGTGAAGCGGCTGCCGGTGCAGAATTCCTGATGCGAAGCTTGGCCCTGCACCTGCCAGCGCAGGCAGCGTGGCGGCTGTTCGCTGATGACCACGCCCAGTCGTTCCAGCAGGCCCTGTTCATTGCCGTCCAGTGCTTCGTCGGAGTCTGGCACCTGCAGCAGCAGATGACCACCGAACTGCACCCAGTCGAGCAGATCGTTCACCTGCGAAGGTGCGAGCTGGCGGGGGTCGTCCAGCATCAGCAGGGTGTCGCCGGGTTGCAGTGCCATGGCAGGCAGATCCAGGCGACGTCGCGACTCGGCTTTGCCACCATCTCGGCGGATGGTTTCGCGTAATGCATACAGCGGGTTGTAGGTAGGCTCGCCGTAAGCCGGTACCGGTACCTGGCTGCTGCGACGCTCGAAGTTGTGCAGGAACCAGATGCCGACCAGTGCCGCCAGCAGCAGCGCTGCCAGTGCGATCAGGATGCCGCGCGCACGGTTGCTCATGCCGGCCACCGGAACTGGCGTTGCAGGTCATCGAGCAAGGTGTCGAATTCGTGTTGGCTGGGCAGGCGGCCGGCATAGGCGGCGTACTGCCAGGTGCGCACCATGGACGCGAACAGGATGCGGTCGGCTTCCTGCGGCATGCGCCGCGCCGCGCGCAGGCATTGCGCTTCGGTGGCACCGGGCGGCAACACCACTTCGGCGCGCTCGCTGAGCACATCGACGCTGGCACGGTACAACAACGCCAGGGCGTGGCGCTGCTTGCCCTCACGCCACAGACGGCGGGCGCTGCCGAGGATGTCCGGCGGCAGCACGTCGGGCAGTTGCAGGGCTTCGTGCTGTACGGGCGCGACGGCCTCGCGCTTGCTGCGTGTGCCGCTGCCACGCAGCCACGGCAACCACGGCAACCACCAGCGTGCGGTGAGTGCCAGGATCACCACCAGCACGCCGAGCGCGATCCACAGGATGCTTTCACTGATGAAGGCGAAGATTTTGCCCAACGCGGCGAAGGGCAGGTTGGGGAATTCGATCGGCTTGCTGTCGGTCGTTTCTTTGGGCTTGCGCTGCCAGCTGGTGACGGTGCGTTCGCTGCCCAGCTGCGGGTCTTCGTAAGCACGCGCGGCGGCCTGGCGGAAGCCAGCGACGTCGGCATCGCTGCGGCCGAACACCGTTTCGGGTGTGGCCACGACTTCGGCCTTGGCCTCTGATTCGGTTGTTTCGGCTTCCTGTGCATGCAGCGGCAGTGCGACGGGCGCAAGCAAGGCCAGCAGCAGGGCAAGCATCGGTGCGGCACGTGCCAAGCGCTCGCGCAGGCGGCGGAAGGCGATTTCCACATCCCAGGCTTCCAGTTGGGTGCGGCGGTTGAGATACAGGCCGAACCCGGCGCCGCTGTAGAACGGGCCGATCAGGGTCATGGCGACGCACGGCAGCAGGTTCAGGCCGATCGATGCCCAGGCCGGCGTGTCCGTGCCGATCAGCGACCATGCCGCACGCAGCGATTCGGGCAGCAGGTCCACCGGCACGAACATGAACACCAGGGCGATACCAGCCAGCTGCAGCATCTTCTCGAAATGCCAGCAGGTCCAGGTCAGCAGCGTGGCATGGCCGTAGCTGGCACTGCCCAGTGCATTGCGGCGTGCACCGCGTGCGCTGGCGTCGCCACCTTCAAGCAGGTCCACCGGCATCAGCAGCGAACGGGCCGGGCTCAGGCGTCGCCAGGTCAGGTGCGCGAGCAGGCCGTGCCAACCCCAGCTCCATTGCGCGCGCAGGGTCTCACGGGTGCTCGGTTCGGCACCGAACGCGCCGCGCGAAATCACGTACAGCGGAATGCGTTCGAATGCAGGCTTCAGCCACCACATCAGCAGCGCCGAAAGCCAGAAGGCATCCAGCCACCAGCCGGCCAGGTTGAGCAACGCGAACATCGGAAGCGTCACCAGCAACCACGGCTTCCAGATGGCGCCGGCGTGGCGCCGCACCAGCGCGGTACCCAGCTCCATCGCTTCCCATTGCGAACGTGCACGCAGCGCCACGTTGAGCTGGTCAATGCGCATGCGCACCTCCACGCCCGCCACGCCACAGCCACACCAGCACCAGCGTCCACAGCACACCGGACACGGTCAGCTTGCCCCACATCGGAACGCTGGCGATGGAGGACCAGAAGGCTTCGATGAATGCCGCCACCAGCAGCATGAAGGCCACGCCCAGGCACAGCCGCGCGCCGATCACTCCGCCTTCCACCAGCGCGTCGATGCGCCGCTTGCGGCCCGGTGCCAGCAGTCGCAGGCCAAGCTGCAGGCCGGCGCCGCCGGCAATGACGATGCCGGTCAGCTCGAACGGTGCATGGCCGACCACGAAGCGCCAGAACTGCTCGCCGAAACCTGCCTGCTGCAGATGCCCGGCTACCGCGCCGATGGTGATGCCGTTGAACACCAGCACCAGGATCGTGCCGACGCCCGCCAGCAGGCCGCTGGCGAAGGTACGCAGGCCGATGCTGATGTTGTTCATGATGTAGTGGCCGAACATCGCCCAGTCGGTGCCGCTGTCGCGGCCCAGGTGGTCGGCGGCCGGGTCGTACATCTGTTCCCTCTGCGCGATCTGGCGCGCGTCGAGCAGCATGTGGATCAGGTCCGGCTTGTATTGCAGCAGCACGAAGATGCCTACCAGCGGCACCGTGAACAGGGCGAACGCCACCCACATCGCGCCGGCCTGGCTGCGCACCACCTGTGGGAAATCGGCAAACAGGAACTGCACCGCGCGCTGCCAGCGTGGCCGTGGCGTGCGGTACAGCAGGTTGTGCCCGCGCTGCATCAGCTCTTGCAGGCGTTCGACCAGCTGCGGGCTGTAACCACGGCGACGGGCCAGCGCCAACTGCTGGCACAGGCGCCGGTAGCGCTGCGGGATGGTTTCGTCGCCGGGCAGATCGGCCGTGGCCGTACCGCGCTGCTTGTCGTTGCTTTCGCCACGGAACTGAAGCCAGTCCTCGAACTGGCGCCATTCGTGCTGGTAGCGGGTAACGAACTGTTCCTGCTTCATCGCCGCCCCAGCAACCAGTTGGCCATCGCGTACAGGCGCAGCACGCCGTCCTGGCCCCTGGCCTGGCTCAGCGGGCTGGCGATATCGGCCAGCTCGCGCTGGCGCGGTGCCGACAGTGCCGGTGCGCGATCGGCAAAGGCGATCAGCGCGGCCTGTTCGCCCGGCTGCAATGCCACTGGCGGCACGATCACGGTATCGATCCGCGCCGGTGCGACGCTGGGCTGGGTCGGGTTGTGGATCACCAGCGAGCCGGCGACCAGGTCACCGAGCCGGCGGCCGTGTGCATCGCACAGGCAACTGAGCAGGCCCAGCGCATAGCCGAACGGCAGCATGTCCACGGTGCGCAGCAGGTTGCGCACGATGGCGGCCATCCATCCCAGCGGCGCACCGTCGCGTGCCACCACGCGCAGTCCCAGCGCCCGCTTGCCCACGGTGCGGCCGAACCATACCTCCAGCACGATGGGGTAAGCCCAGAACAGCAGGAACATCAGGCCCAGGTACAAGCCCTGGCCGAAGCCACCCAGCGCCATCAGCACCGGGCTCATCAGTATCAGCACGCCGAGCCGTATCAACAGGTCGATCAGCCACGCCAGCGCACGCGGCACCGGCCCGGCCGCAGGCAAATGCAGTGGCACGCCTTCGGGCGTGATGACTTCCAGCCACGTGTCGAGCATCGGCTGCGATGCGCTCATCGCTCTACCAATGACGGAATCTGCACGTGATGGCGCGGGGTCCGGCGTCCAGCCTGGACGGATGCCTGTGGCATTCGTATCTCTGCTGCGTCCTGTCAGGACGCCGACTTTACCTGCGGTCGGAGCGAAAACCCAGCCTGCGGCAGGCGCAGGCCGGGCAGGGTGAGGCTCAGTGAACGGTGGGCTTGTCGCGTTTGCCTCTGAACAGCTTGCGGGCGCCACCAGCGAGGAACAGAAGGCCGATCAGCAACAGTTTCCAGAACTTGGCCAGGACCAGGCCAAGCTTGGCGAACAGGCCGGCCTTGGCGGCCAGCCCGCCACCGATCAACGTGGCAACGCCGTAGGCGGCGACCTTGTCGGTGCTGGGGTTGTGGTCGGCGTAGCGTGCGCCCTGGTCGAACTCGGTCATCGGCAGCAGCCGGTCCATGCCTTCGCGCACCAGGGCGACTTCGGACATGCCCGACACCGCGTTGAGGCTCAGGTAGCCGTGCCGGCCCAGTACGCGGATGTCGTAGTTCAGCACATGCGCCGGCTCGCCGTTGAACGACAACTCGCGCGCCCAGTGCAGCTTCTTGCTGGAGGCGTCGTAACGCGGCGGCACTGCCCAGCCAACCAGATCGAGCGTGCCGTAGCCGGCCTTCTGGCGCTCGGGATTGGCGTCGCGGATGCTGGTCTGCATCGAGGAAAGCAGCTCGTCGTAATCGATCTTGTGCGCGTCCTCGTCGGACACGTAACCGTCATCGGAGTAGGTGACCACCACCGCCCAGCTGTCATCGGCGGTCAGGCCGGCCGAGCGCGGCACGATCAGGCCCAGCACGCTGTCGTCGGGCGGGTTGCCCCACATTTCTTCCAGCACGCGGCGTGCGTCGGCCTTGTCCAGGTACTGGAACTCGTTGTCGAGCGTGAAGTGGGCCTTGGCCTCGGGTACTTCGATCGGCCCGCTACGGAAATGCAGCGACTGCACGAACTGCTCGGCCGTCATGCCCGTTTCTTCTTCCTGGGCGGCGGCAACAAACGAAACGGCAAACAACAGAGAGGCAACGGCCAGCAGGCTCATCGCTCTTTTTTTCATCGACTTCATGTCAATCCCTCATGGGCGTCCCCACGCCCGGACGCGCAGTGTGCGCGCCCGTTTCTCCGTCGGCAATGGGTTGCCGGGGATCAGCCCTGCATGCCGCGGTACTGGTCCTTGACCTTGACGTAGTGGTCGGCCGAGTAGTGCAGGCCTTCGATGTCCTTTTCGCTGAGCTGGCGCATCAACCGCGCCGGGTTGCCCGCCCACAGCTCGCCGCTGCGCACCACCTTGCCCGGGCCGACCACCGCACCGGCGGCGATGAAGGCATTGGCCTCGATCACCGCGCCATCGAGGATGCACGCGCCCATGCCGATCAGGCAGTAATCGCCGATGGTGCAGGCATGGATGATGCAGCCATGGCCGACGGTGACGCCCTCGCCGATCAGGGTCGGATAGCCGCCCTTGTTGTAGGGGCTGTCATGGCTGACGTGGATGATGGTGCCGTCCTGCACGTTGGTACGCGCGCCGATGCGGATGTAATTCACATCGCCACGGATCACCGTGCCCGGCCAGACCGAGGCGTCATCGCCGATTTCCACGTCACCGATGATCGTGCACACCGGGTCCACGTAAACGCGCTCGCCGATGACGGGCATCTTGTCCAGGAAGGGGCGCAGGGCGGTCATGCGTGGTATCCGGTTCTGAAAAGCGTGACATGCATGATACCGCGCGCTTCCGCAGCACGCGGCGGCATGGCGTCAGCGCGCTGCGTGGCGTTCCAGCATGCCTCGGAACAAGGCATCGAGTGCTTCTCCATCCCCTTGTCCTGCCGGCAATGACGGAGCACTGTCGCTGCGTCGCTGCAACTGCTCGTCGATGTAGTCGCTGATGGCGGCGATGCGCGGCCCATCCGAGACCTCGGTGCTGCGGCGCTTCACCTGCAGCAGTTGATCGATGGCGGTTCGCACAGGGCCATTCGGCAACAGCCGATCAAGCAGGTCCTCGAAGGCCATTGGCGGCGGTGAGGGATCGCTCTCGATCCATTGGCAGGCGAGCAGCGGGCGCAGCACGTACAGGTATTTCTTGGTGCGTACCCGTTCGCCCTTCAGGTAGCCGCGATGGTTGGTGGTGGCCATGTTGAAGTAATGCCACCAGCTGCCGAGCGGTGAGTGGAAGGTTTCCACCGCTTCGCGCAACGACGCGATGGCCTGCATGTCGCCGCGGTACAGGATGGGCGAGCGCAGCCACTCGGAGAGTGTCGGATTGGACTTGGAAACCAGGCGCAGCGCCTTGCGCAGGTCCCAGCCGCTGATGTCGAGTTCGTCGTCGATCGGCAGCTCGATGACGTCGCGCTGCGGTTCGCCCGGACCGGTGCGTTCGTTGACGCTCAGGTACCACGGTTGCCGATGCACGTAGATGAAGCGTGCGTCGTAGTCACTGTCCGGGGAGGAAAAGCCCCAGCCCCGGCTGCCGGACTCACAGGCCATCAGCACGCACACGTCATGCTGGCGCTCGATCTGCTCCAGAGCGGCGAGCACCGCTTCGCGCTTGTCGGGATCGATCGGATGGATATCCATATCCTGCAGTACTCGTCGTTGTGGGGCGATGAGTGTAGGCCGATTCTGCTTCTGGCTCCCTCCCTTGCGCCGAAGGCGGAGGGGAGGGTTGGGGAGGGGTAACGCCGCTCAGGCCACCTTGCCGCGACGCGCCCGCTCCAGATGCACCAGCAGCAGTGAAATCGCGGCGGGGGTCATGCCCGGAATGCGTTGTGCCTGACCAATCGTCTGCGGCCGCACGCGCTCCAGCTTCTGCAAGGCTTCCGCGGAAAGCCCGCGCACCGAGGTGAAGTCGAAGCCTTCGGCAATCGTGGTGTTCTCGTGGCGCTGCTGGCGTTCGATCTCGTCGCGCTGGCGATCCAGATAGCCGGCGTACTTGACGCTGATTTCGACCTGCTCGGCGACGCGTGCGTCTGCCACGCCGGGGCCGAGCGAGGCGACCTGCATCAGCTTGGCGTAGTCCAGTTCCGGGCGCTTGATCAGGTCCAGCACATTGGTTTCGCGGCTCACCGCCACGCCGGTGGCTTGCGCCACTTCGCGGCCCAGCGCATTGGCTGGTGTCGCCCACAGGCTGCGCAGGCGTGCGCTCTCGTTGGCCACGGCTTCCTGCTTGGCCTGGAACGCCGACCAGCGGCGCTCATCGACCAGGCCCAGCTCGCGACCGGTCGGGGTCAGGCGCACGTCGGCATTGTCCTCGCGCAGCTGCAACCGGTACTCGGCGCGGCTGGTGAACATGCGGTACGGCTCGCTGGTGCCGTGGGTGATCAGGTCATCGACCAGCACACCGATATAAGCCTCGTCGCGGCGCGGGCACCAGCCGTCGCGGCCCTGCACGAACAGCGCGGCGTTGATGCCGGCCAGCAGGCCCTGCGCGCCGGCTTCTTCATAACCGGTGGTGCCGTTGATCTGCCCGGCAAAGAACAGGCCGGCGACCTGGCGGGTCTCCAGCGTGTTCTTCAGCCCGCGCGGATCGAAGAAGTCGTACTCGATGGCGTAGCCGGGGCGGGTGATATGCGCGTTCTCGAAGCCGCGGATGCTGCGCACCAGTTCCAGCTGCACATCGAACGGCAGCGAAGTGGAAATGCCGTTGGGGTAGATCTCCACCACGTCCAGGCCTTCGGGCTCGACGAAGATCTGGTGGCTGTTCTTCTCGGCAAAACGCACCACCTTGTCCTCGATGGACGGGCAATAGCGTGGGCCGATGCCTTCGATCTGGCCGCTGTATAGCGGTGAGCGGTGCAGCGCGCCACGGATGATGTCGTGGGTGCGCTCGCTGGTGTGGGTGATCCAGCAGCTGACCTGCTGCGGATGCTCGCTGACATTGCCCAGGTAGGACATCACCGGCATCGGCTCATCGCCGGGCTGCTCCTCCATCACGCTGTAATCCAGCGAACGGCCGTCGATGCGCGGCGGCGTGCCGGTCTTCAACCGGTCGATGGCGAACGGACGCTCGCGCAGGCGCGCGGCCAGCGTGGTGGCCGGCGGGTCGCCCATGCGTCCGGCGGTGTACTGGGTTTCGCCGATATGGATCTTGCCGGCCAGAAATGTGCCGGCGGTCAGCACCACGGCGGCGGCATGGAAGGTCAATCCGGTCTGGGTGATGGCGCCGCGCACGGCGTCGCCTTCGATCACCAGGTCGTCCACCGCCGCCTGGAACACAGTCAGGTTCGGCTGCGCCTCGACGATGCCACGGATCGCCATGCGGTATAGGTTGCGGTCGGCCTGGCAGCGGGTTGCCCGCACGGCCGGGCCCTTGGAGGCGTTGAGGGTGCGCCACTGGATGCCGGCGCGGTCGGCGGCGTGCGCCATGGCCCCGCCCAGCGCATCGATCTCCTTGACCAGATGGCCCTTGCCGATGCCGCCGATGGCCGGATTGCAGCTCATCGCGCCGACGGTCTCGACGTTGTGGGTCAGCAGCAGGGTGCGGGCTCCGCCACGTGCGGCAGCCAGCGCCGCCTCGGTGCCGGCGTGGCCGCCGCCGATGACGATGACGTCGTAACGGTAGAAGGAGTCGCTCATGACGGTGATTTCGGGGGATCTGAAAGTGTGAAGCCTGTCGGCGGGGGTGCCCCGCCGTACGACCAGGTGGATGTCGATTTTACTGCCAATGCCAGCCGGACATCGGATTGGCCCTAAAGTTGGCACGCAACGTGCAGTTAATACTCTTGCACCCAGCGTGGCATGCGACTTAGGCGCAACAAGGTCGGAATTGGAACAGGGGCCGACCGAAGCGCACGCAGGGGGAGCAGGGGGCCGGTAGTCGGGGGACTACCGGCCCCGTTTCTTTATGTGGCACTGCCTCGCCAGTTGCGCCGTCAGATGCGCAAAGACAAAGCCCCGGCCTTGGCCGGGGCTTTGTCGTTTTAGGCGCCGATGTCCGACAGGGCCGGAACAGGGGGGATCCAGATTTCCTGCGCGGACATCGACATTGAACTGGTTCGGTGATGCCGGTTTAGGTCAGTTTGCGACGCAACCGGTCACCCGTGGCGCCAAGCATGCCTGCATTTCCGGCAAATGCAACCCTTTTCATGGCTCCACAGTGCGCATCAGGGCACCGCTGCGAACACGTGACGGCTGTCGGGCCGGTGCCGGGCGCGCCTGGGCTGCCGGACGGGGCTGCATCGCCTGCGGACGCTGCTCCACGCGCTGCATCGGCTGGGTGGGGCGCTGCTGCGGACGCTGCAACCGGTCCATGTCGCGCCAGGGCGACTTGTTGCCGCCATTGTTGGCCGGCGGATTCGGGCGCGGCGGACGGACATTGCCTTCACCAGGCGGACGCGGGCGGTTGCCGTTGTGGTTATGGTTCGGCGGCGGACGGTGGCCGTGATACGGCGGGCGCCCGTAGTACGGCCGATAGACCGGATAGCCCCCGTAACCGTAATAGCCGCTGCCGTAGCCGTAATAGCCCGAACCGTACGGGTAGCCATACGGGTAGCTGTACTGCACTGACGGTGAGCCGTGGTAATAGCCGCCGCCGCTGCCGCCCACGTAGTCGTACGTGGCGCAACCGGACAGGCCCAACAACAGGCCGGCGGTGACAATCAGGCGCTTGAACATGATGAGTCCCCCCACTGGGAATATGGCCAGCTTCGGGCTGACGCGTTGAATTGGCCCTTAATCCCGCGCTAACGCGCTGAACACCGGCTGTGCATGCGACCAGGATGGCCCAAGCCGGGGAGCCTACGCTAACCTTTCACCATGAATGAACCCATCCTGCCCGGGTTTGCCGACGTACTGGCTGCCGCGGCACGCATCGCGCCCCATGCCACGGTCACCCCCGTGCTGCGCTCGCGTGAACTGGACGCACTGGCCGGCGCCAGCCTGCACTTCAAGGGAGAGCACCTGCAGCGCAGCGGGGCGTTCAAGTTCCGTGGCGCCTGCAACGCGGTGTGGTCGCTGGACGAGGCGCAGGCCGAGCACGGCGTGGTGACCCATTCCTCGGGCAACCACGGCGCGGCGTTGGCACTGGCTGCACGCCAGCGCGGCATTGCCTGCCATGTGGTGGTACCGCAGGGCGCGGTGGCCAGCAAGCTGGCCAACATCGTGCGCCACGGCGCCACGCTGTGGCGCTGCGAGGCTACCCAGCAGGCGCGTGAAGCCGAGTGCGAACGGGTACAGCGCGAAACCGGCGCGGCCCTGGTCCATCCCTATGCCGACGCGCGGGTGATCGCCGGGCAGGGCACGGCCGCATTGGAGCTGGTGCGTCAGGCCGGTCCGGCCCTGGACGTACTGGTGGTGCCGGCCGGCGGCGGCGGACTGGCGTCGGGCACGTTGCTGGCCATGCAGGCGCTGCTTCCCGATTGTGAGCTGGTGCTGGCCGAACCGGCCGGCGCCGCCGATACCGCGCGCTCGCTGGCGGCCGGAGAACGGCGGGTGGATTTCCTGCCCGAGACGCTCTGCGACGGCCTGCGTGGTGCGCTGGGCGAACCCAACTTCGCGCTGCTGTCCGCCGGCCGGGTGCAGGCCATCACCGTGGATGACGCTGCCACCGTGGCGGCGATGCGGTTGATCTGGCAGGTGATGAAGCAGGTGGTGGAGCCGTCTTCGGCAATCACGCTGGCGGCGATCCTGGCCCAGCCGCAGCGCTTTGCCGGCCGCAATGTCGGGGTGATCCTGTCCGGCGGCAACGTCGATCTGGACGCGTTGCCGTGGAGCGGCCAATGAGCGTGCGTCATCGGACCGGATTCTTCGGTTGGATGTGGCGGCTGATGGCGCTGCTGCTGTTGTGGCTGTTGGGCGTGGCGGCATGGATCATCTGGGTGGGTGACCGCGACCAGGCCGCGCCGGCCGACGCGATCATCGTGCTGGGCGCGGCCGCGTATGACGCCAAGCCGTCGCCGGTGTTTGAAGAGCGCATCCGCCATGGCCTGGATCTGTACCACCAGGGTTACGCGCCGAAGCTGATCTTCACCGGTGGTTTCGGTGGCAGCCGCGCGCGTTTCTCCGAATCGCAGGTGGCGCGCCGCTATGCGCTCAAGCAGCAGGTGCCGGCCGCCGACATCCTGATCGAAACCCGTTCGCGGACCACCCGCCAGAATCTGGTCGAGGCGCGGCGGGTGATGCAACAGAACAACATGCACCGGGTGATCCTGGTCAGTGACCCGCTGCATATGGCGCGCGCGCTGCGCCTGTCGCGTGAACTGGGCATCGACGCGCTGGCATCGTCCACGCCCAGCACGCGCTTTCGTAGTTTCCACACCAGCTGGCGCTTCCTGTTGCAGGAAGTCTATTTCTTCCACCGCGACCTGTTCGCCAATGGCGTTTGAGTCAGCGCGATGACATTTCCAGAGGGTTTGATGAGCAGCAATGATGCTTCCGTCCGCGAGCAGGCCATCGCGTTGGTGCGCGGTTACTACGCTGCGTTCAACCGCGGCGACTGGGCGGGCATGCTGGAGTGCCTGTCCGACGATGTCGCGCATGATCTGAACCAGGGCGGCCGCGAGGTCGGGCGTGAGGCGTTTGCGGCATTCCTGCGGCGCATGGAAGCCAGCTACCGCGAGCAGCTGCGGGACGTGGTGGTGATGGCCGGCGATGACGGCCTGCGGGTTGCGGCCGAGTACGTGGTGCATGGCGAGTATCACCACACCGACGAAGGATTGCCGCCGGCGCAGGGCCAGCGTTACGTGCTGCCCGGTGGTGCGTTCTTCGATGTGCGTGACGGGAAGATCAGCCGCGTCAGCAATTACTACAACCTGCAGGATTGGATCGCGCAGGTGTCGCAGTAGGCTGCGATGCAGCGCTGCGTGATTCCGGTGCTTTGCGGTTGAGGTCGTTGGGAAGGCTGCGCTTTACCCTGCTTTCCCTTGTCGGGCGGTGCGCGCTTGTTTGTGAAGCGGGGTCAGGGGCGGTTTTGACGTTCCGGGGGTGAAGCTGCGGCTTCGCCGCTTCCCCTCTCCTGCCTTCGGCATCCTCTCCCGCAAGGGGAGAGGAGAGGATCAACAGCAGCTGCAACATCAACAGCAACAGCAACAGCAGTAGCAACGGCAACATCAACAGCGGCGTCGATGCGTTTCGTGTTGGGTTTTACTGCTGCGAATCCCGAATCCCGAATCCCGAACACCTATTCCTGCGATTTGCGCCGAATCGGAATTGCCGACACCGGAACCGCGGCGACATCGTGGCCATGCTCGCGGATCGGTGCGCCCGGTTCCGGCGCCCAGGCCTGGGCATAGATCACTTCCCAGCTGCTGGGCAGCTTGCCGTCGGCGCGGCGCAGCGGTTCGTAGGCATCGCGGGCGGCGGCAAATCGGCCGCGGCCGGTCAGCGTGTGGCGGCGGTTGTGCATCGCGTTGGTCGCGCCGATCGCCTTGAGCTCGCGCATCAGCGCGGGCAGGTCGTCGTAGGTCAGGGTGAACAGGTCGCGGTCCAGCACCGGGTTGCGGAAGCCGGCCATCATCAAGGCATCGCCGAACTGGGCGATCTGCACGAAGTTGCTCACGTGCGCGGTGTCATCGGCCTGGGCAAAGGCGTCGCGCAGTTCCACCAGCGTGTCCTGGCCGAAGGTGGAACACACCAGCAGGCCACCGGGCTTGAGTACGCGGCGGAAGCCGGCGAATACCGCTGGCAGGTCTTCCACCCATTGCAGGCACAGGTTGCTGAAGATCACGTCCACGCTGTTGTCGGCCAGCGGCAGTGCGCGCGCATCGGCGCACACGCGCGAGAACGGACGCCACCAGCCGGCCTGCTTCTTCGCTTCGCGCAGCATTGGCATGGCCAGGTCGAGTGCGATCACCTGCGCCTTGGGCCAGCGCTTCTTCATGGCTGCGGTCGAATAGGCCGGGCCGCTGCCGACGTCCAGCACCACCTGCGGTTGCCGGTCTTCCAGATAGTCCAGCGATTCCAGCAGGCGCTTGGCCACTTCCTGCTGCAGCACGGCGGCGGCGTGATAACTGGAGGCGGCACGCGAGAAGGCGCGGCGGACGTGTTTGGGATCGAACAGGGACATGGCAGTTACACGGAGAAGAACAGGGTCAGAAGGTGCCGGGATAGGCGCCGCCGTCGATCAGCAGGTTCTGCCCGGTGATGTAACCGGCATGAACGCTGCACAGGAAGGCACAGGCGGCACCAAATTCGTCGGCCAGGCCGAAACGGCCAGCGGGAATGGCGGCGCGACGACGTGCGGCCACCTCATCAAGCGGTTGTTGCTGCCTGCGCGCGCTGGCTTCAAGGGTGCCGCGCAGGCGGTCGGTGTCGAAGGCACCGGGAAGCAGGTTGTTGAGGGTGACGTTGCGTGCCAATTGGCTGCGGGCGATGCCGGCGACGAAACCGGTCAGGCCCGAACGCGCACCGTTGGACAGGCCAAGGATGTCGATGGGCGCCTTCACCGAGCTGGAGGTGATGTTGACCACGCGGCCGTAGCCGCGTGCGGCCATCGCATCGACGGTGGCGCGGATCAGCTCGATGGGCGTGAGCATGTTCGCCTCCAGTGCGGCCAACCATTGCTCGCGTTCCCAGTCGCGGAAGTCGCCCGGTGGCGGACCGCCGGCGTTGTTGATCAGGATGTCCACCTGCGGGCAGGCGGCAAGCGCGGCCTGGCGGCCTTCGGCGGTGGTGATGTCGGCGGCAACGGTGACCACCTGCGCGGCGCCGGGCAGGGCGCGCAGTTCGGTGGCGGCGGTGTGCAGGGCTTCGGCCCCCCGGGCGACGATGACCACGTTCACGCCTTCGCGCGCCAATGCCCGGGCACAACCCAGCCCCAGCCCCTTGCTGGCGGCGCAGACCAGTGCCCAGCGACCGGCGATTCCCAGATCCATCGGCTCAATCCTCGTACGGCGTATGGCCGCATATGATCGGCCCTGCACCGGCAATGCAGGTGCAACGGCTCACGTGCAGCCCGCAACGAAGTGTTGCAGCAGCCCGGCGACCTGGTCGGCGTGGCCCAGAAATGGCGCATGGCCGCCACCGCTGATGGTGTGGGCCGTGTGCAGGCCGTCCGGTGCCAATGCCGCGGCGCTGTGCATCGCGCCGGCCGGCACCAGCCGGTCGCGCTGGCCACCAATCCACAGGCCGGGTTTGCGCAGCGCCGGCAGCGCGCCGCGCAGGTCGCTGTGTTCGAGCAGGGTGAGGCCTTCCTGCAGGGCGCGCGGTGCCGGTTCGCCACGTTCGACCAGGGCATCGCGCAGCGTGCGCAGTTCGCTGCGCGCGTGTTGCGAGCCCATCACATCAAGGGCGAGGAAACGCTCCAGCGTGCCGCGGTAATCCTGTTCAAGATCGTGTCCGAACTGCTCGAACACCGAGGTCTCGACCGCGTCGGGCCAATCCTCGCCGCGCACGAAACGCGGCGTGGCAGCCAGCATTGCCAGCCCGCGTACCTGCGGCAGGGTTGCCGCAGCGTGCAGCGCAACCAACCCGCCCAGTGACCAGCCGCACCACACCGCCGCCGGTGTTGCCGAGGCGATGGCGTTGACCAGGTAAGGCAGCCGCAGTGGCGTGCTGTCGTCGCGGCTGTGGCCGTGACCGGGCAGATCGACGATATGCAGCTGGAAGTGCGGTGCCAGGCGCTCCACCAGGGGCGCGAAGATGCCGCCATGCAATGCCCAGCCGTGGATCAGGACCAATGCCGGTCCAGTGCCGGTGACGTCGATATGCATGCGGGGAACAACCTGCTCAGGCGTTGACGGTATTCATCGAGCGCTGATACAGCACCAGATCGCGGGAGGCGGCGATGGCTTCCAGCAGCGCCTTGACCTGCTCGACGGTGTGCAGCGCCGACAGCGTCACCCGCAACCGCGCCTTGCCTTCGGGCACGGTGGGCGGACGGATCGCGCTGACCAGGAAACCGGATTGCTCAAGCGCAGCCGACAGCGCCATCACCGTGGATTCCTCGCCGCACAGCAGCGGCTGGATCGGGGTTTCAGAGGCCATCAGCTCCAGCCCGTGGCGACGCGCGCCTTCGCGGAAGATGGCGATCAGTTCGGTGAGCTTTTCGCGGCGCCAATGATCGCGGCGCGCCAGCTTCACTGCCGCCAGCGAGGCGGCGGCCTGGGCCGGGGGCAGGGCGGTGGTGTAGATGTACGGGCGGGCGGTTTCGGCCAGGTGCTGGATCAGCGCGTCCTCGCCCAGCACCAGCGCGCCATGGCTGCCCAGCGCCTTGCCCAGGGTGACCAGTTGCAGTGGCACTTCGTTGACGCCCAGGCCGGCGTCGGCCACACAGCCACGGCCGTGTTCGCCGACCACGCCGATGCCATGCGCATCATCCACGTAGAACAGCGCCTGCTGCATGCGTGCAACCAGCGACAGTGAGCGCAACGGGGCGATGTCGCCATCCATGCTGAACACGCCATCGGTGACCAGCATGGCCGCGCCGTCACCGGCATGTTTGAGCTGGCGCATGGCGCCTTCGCTGTCCAGGTGCGGATAGCGGCGCAGGCGGCAGCCCGCCAGGCGGGTGGCGTCGAGCAGGCTGGCGTGGTTGAGGCGGTCCTGCACGCAGACGTCGTCTTCCTCGCTCAGCAGCGCCTGCTGCACGGCCAGGTTGGCCATGAAACCGCTGTCGAACAGCAAGGCGCGTGGATAGCCAAGCCATTCGGCCACTTCCCGTTCCAACTGCTCGTGCAGGGCGTGGTGGCCGCAGACCAGGTGCGAGGCCGTGCCGCCGGCGCCTTCGCGTGCGGCGGCATCCTGCAGCGCGGCGATGACTTCGAACTGCTGCGCCAGGCCCAGATAGTCGTTGCTGCAGAAGCCGGTCAGCCAGCGGCCGTCGACCTCCAGGCGCACGCCGTCACGTCGGCCGACGGTACGGCGCGTTCGGATGCGGCCCTGGGCAAGCCGTAGCTTGCGCTGGTGCTGGATGCGCTCGTGTAGGTCGGGACGGGCCATGGCAGTGGTTCATGGTCAGGCGGCCGGCTAGCGTACCCGGTTGCCTGTGTGAGTGCCTGTGAGGGTCAGGCCTGCCGGGCGCAGGCCGGCGCGATGTCCAGATGGACCGTGCCGGGATGGTCGTGATCGTCGGCATCGACCGTGATCTGCATCGGCCTGATGCCCAGCCGGGCGAACAGGGCCTGGTCACGTTCGGTGTCCGGGTTGCCGGTGGTCAGCAGCTTCTCGCCATAGAAGATGGAGTTGGCGCCGGCCAGGAAGCACAGCGCCTGCAGCTCATCACTCATGCTCTCGCGGCCGGCCGACAGCCGCACCATCGAACGCGGCATCACAAGACGGGCCACGGCGATCATCCGCACGAACTCGAACGGGTCCAGCTCGGTGGTGCCGTGCAGCGGGGTGCCGGCCACCTGCACCAGCTGGTTGATCGGCACCGAGTCCGGGTGCGCCGGCAGGTTGGCCAGTGCCAGCAGCAGGCCGGCGCGATGTTCGCGGGTCTCGCCCATGCCGACGATGCCGCCGCAGCAGGTCTTCAGGCCGGCGTTGCGCACGTGTTCCAGCGTGTCCAGACGGTCCTGGTACTGGCGCGTGTGGATGATGGAGTCGTAGTAATCCGGCGCGGTGTCCAGGTTGTGGTTGTAGTAGTCCAGGCCGGCATCCTTGAGCGCCTGGGCCTGGTGGCCCTCAAGCATGCCCAGGGTGGCGCAGGTTTCCAGCCCGAGGGCCTTCACTTCCTGGATCATCGCCGCGACCTTGGGGATATCGCGGTCCTTGGGCGAGCGCCATGCCGCGCCCATGCAGAAGCGCGAGGCGCCGGCCTGCTTGGCGGCGCGGGCGCGGGCGACCACGCTGTCGGTGTCCATCAGCTTCTGCGCGTCCACGCCGGTGTCATAGCGCTGCGCCTGCGGGCAGTAGGCGCAATCTTCCGGGCAACCGCCGGTCTTGACCGAGAGCAGGGTGGAGACCTGGACTTCGGCCGGATCGAAATGCTGCCGGTGCACGCTGGCGGCGCGGTGCAGCAGGTCGGGGAAGGGCAGCTCGAACAGGCCCAGCAGCTCTTCGCGTTTCCAGTCGTGGCGGATGACAGCAGACATCGGTGTTACCTGAGGGTTGGCACTACGGAAGCGGCGCAGTCTGGTGAGCATGCGCATGACTGTCAACCTTGAGTTTCTAGGTTCGGTTTACAGGGCGGCCGGGGCCGTCTCCGCCTGGGTGTTCCCTTGCCGTTGCCTGGTCTGTACCGAACCCGGCCAGCACAGACGGGATCTCTGCGGGCCCTGTGCTGCCGGCCTGCCGCGTATGCCGGTGGCCTGCCCGCACTGCGCGCTGCGTTTGCCGGCTGACGCCGACGCCGGCCAGCCGTGCGGGCGCTGCCAGCGACGGCGCCCGCCATTGCAACTGGCTGCGGCCGCGTTTGTTTACGGTGCGCCGGTCGATGGGCTGCTGCGCCGTTTCAAGTTTCACCAGGATCTGGCTGCCGGCCGACTGCTGGCGGAACTGATGTGTCAGCCGATGGCGACGTTGCCACAGCCCGACGCGCTGGTGCCGGTGCCGTTGCACTGGGCGCGTCTGCGTCGGCGCGGCTATGACCAGGCGCTGGAGCTGGCACGGCCGCTGGCCACGGCATTGCAGCTGCCGCTGTGCCAGGGGCTGCGGCGGGTCCGGGCCACCGCGCCCCAGTCGGAACTGGACGCGGCAGCGCGCCGCCGCAATCTAAAGGCGGCCTTTGTCGCCAAAGGTCCGTTGCCGCAGCACGTGGCGCTGGTGGATGACGTGATGACCACCGGCGCCACGCTGCATGCGGCGGCCATCGCGTTGCGTCGGGCCGGCGTGCAGCGGGTGGATGCGTGGGTATGCGCGCGGGTGCCGTGAACCTTCCGAATGCCGCGTAGACGGGAAACGGCGTAGTGGGGATGCAATCCCTGCGGCTCTGAAATGGCCTGCGTGCCGGGACAGCGCTGGGCTCCATCCAGCCTGCGGTCCGCAGGCACCGCCCCCACGGCGAATCCATCCGCACGCGGTCACCACATCGAGGGGTCTAGAGTGGGTGATTGAGCCGCCCCTTCTGGCGGCACAAAGGAGAATTGGATGAATGCTCCCTCGGGGCTTGCCGCTGGATCGTTGTTCGGCGTGTTGTCGCGCAACTGGTGGGTGGTGCTGCTGCTGGGCCTGTTGGCCGTGCTGTTCGGCGTGCTGGCGGTGATGGCACCGGTACGTACTGCCGCCGCGCTGGCCTGGTGGCTGGGCGTGGTCGCCGTGGTCGAAGGCATCGTGGTGCTGGTGGGCATGTTCAGCGGCTCGGCACCGGTATCCAAGGGCTGGGCACTGTTCTACGCGCTGGTGTCCATTGCCTTCGGCGTGCTGGCCATCCTCAATCCCCTGGCCACGGCCAGCGTGCTGCTGCTGTTCCTGGCAGCGTGGCTGGTGGTGGGAGGCATCTACCGCATCGTGTTTGCCATCCGCGTGCGCAAGCGCATCAAGGGAGAGTGGCTGCTGATCGTCAGCGGCCTGCTGGCGGTGGCGCTGGGCGTGATGTTCGCGCTCAATCCGCTGTCGGGATTGGTGGTCACTTCGCTGTGGATCGGTGCGCTGGCGCTGGTGTATGGCGTGCTGCAGATCATTGCGGCGTTCAAGCTGCGCAAGCTGGGCAAGGCGCTGGTCTGATGGCTGCTGCGGTGGTTCACCATCACGTGTGAGCAGGCCTGGCGGCTTGCGCCGCTCCTGCCGAAGAAAAAGACGGCCCGCATTGCGGGCCGTCTTTCAATCCAGGGTTTCAGTCCAGGTATTGGCTGGCGACGATGCCGGCGAACAGCACCGCGCCGACCCAGTTGTTGTGCAGGAATGCCTTGAAGCAGGGTTCGCGCTCACGGTTGCGGCACAGCCAGAACTCGTAGACCACCATCGCCACGGCCACGACCATGCCAGCCCAGTAGGCGATGCCCAGTTCCGCGCGCTGCCCGACCAGCGCCATTGCGCCGAAGAACAACGCGTAGAGGATGCCCTGGATCACCAGGTCCAGGTCGCCGAACAGGATGGCGGTGGAATGCGAGCCGACCTTGAGGTCGTCGTCACGGTCGACCATCGCGTACCAGGTGTCGTAGGCGGTGGACCACAGGATGTTGGCGCCGTACAGCACCCAGCCCAGTGGGGGCACTTCGCCCTGTACCGCAGCGAAGGCCATCGGGATGCCCCAGCCGAAGGCCATGCCCAGGTAGACCTGCGGCAGATGGGTGTAGCGCTTCAGGTACGGGTACGTGGCGGCGAGGAACACGCCGATGAAGCTCATGCCGATGGTGAGCGCGTTCATGCTCAGCACCAGTGCGAACGCCACCAGCATCAGCCCGGCGAACAGCGCCAGGGCTTCACGGCCGGAAACGGCACCGCTGGCCAGCGGCCGGTCCTTGGTGCGCTTGACGTGCGGGTCCAGCCAGCGGTCGGCGTAATCATTGATCACGCAACCGGCCGAGCGGGTCAGCCACACGCCAGCGGTGAACACGAACAGCGTCCACAACGGCGGCAGCCCGTCGGCGGCCAGCCACAGCGCCCACCAGGTGGGCCACAGCAGCAGCAAAGTGCCGATCGGGCGGTCGGCGCGCATCAGTTTCCAGTAGTGCCCGAACCGCGAGGAGGTGCCGGCGGTGGGCGGGGTGTGGGGCAAACGGCTCATGTGCAAAGGTTACCAGTTGGGCCGTGCCGGCTCGTTTGCCCAGCGTGGCTGGCCAATGGGGGGCAGACCTGCGCGCACTTTGTCGTTAGAATGCGCCTCCGCCCGGTATTGCCGGCCGGTCTACAAGGCGCCCGTAGCTCAGCCGGATAGAGTAGTGGCTTCCGAAGCCATTGGTCGGGGGTTCGAATCCCTCCGGGCGCGCCAGTTTGAAGTCCGGGTATAACCCGGATGCCCAAGAACCCTGGAGAAATCCGGGGTTTTTGCTTTTCAGGCCGCTGCGAGATTCCCCGCTGCGCCCCCTCGGCTGCCATGTCCTTTCCAGCTCGCTCGGGGCCGGATCAGATGACAGCGGCCTGGCCGTAGACACCTGCTTTGCATGCGGCAGTGACATGCCGCTGTCATCGTCGAACGCGATCATCGCCCGCTTTACCATTTCGGAGTGGTTGCCCGGCCGTGAACAGCGCGAGGATCTGGGAGCAGGGCTACGAGCTGCGCCGCCGCTTGTTGCGCGGGTTCTTCCTGCGCCGTGGCTCCCACACCGAGGACGCCGAAGACCTGGCGCAGGAGGTGTACGTGCGTTTGCTGCGTCGTGGCGACGACAACGCGCAGGCCATCGACAACCCGGAAGCCTATCTGTTCACCGTGGCGGCCAACCTCGCCCGCGAACACGCACGCTCGCAGTACGCGCAGCCGCCGCTGGACGATGTCGACCTGCTGGCCGAAGTGCTGAGGAGCGAGGACGACATCGAAGCGGACTTTGAACGCGCACAGCGCTGGAGCGAGATCCGCAGCACCATCGCGCAGCTGCCTTCCACCACCCGCCGGGTAATGGAGCTGCACTACCGCGAAGGCCTGGAGTGCATGCAGATCAGCACCCAGCTGGACGTGTCGGTGCACATGGTCCGCAAGCACATCGGCAAGGGGCTTGAAGCCTGCCGGCTGGCGCTGGGCACCAGGGAGGGTGCATGAACCGACACACCGACGGCATCGCCGGGGAAACACTGGCGCAGCAGGCGCTGGACTGGTTCCTGCTGCATCGGGAAGGCAGTTTGAATGCGCTTCAACGTGCCGCGTTCCTGCAATGGTTGCAACGCTCACCTGAACACGTGCGCGCGTACCTGCATGCGCTGGACCTGCACCGTCAGGTCGGTGGTGCGATGGCTGCCGTGCAGCTCGATGCGCAGGTGGCCGACGTGGCCGCGATCAGCACTCGTGATGCAGCGAGCAAGGTGGTGCCATTGTTCGCCACATCGACGCCGCGTTCGGTGAACAGGCGGACACGCCGTACATGGAAGGTGCTTGCCGCCGCCGCTGCTGCCGGCATGGCGTTGCTGCTGGGGGCGCTGGTGCCGCAGTTGTGGCCCGAAGAACAAGTGCTGACGGCAGGCCATGGGCAACTGCGTGAGCTGGTGCTGGCCGATCGCACCCAGGTACGGCTCAACGCCGACAGTGCAATACGTGTGCGCATGGGTTGGCTGAGCCGCCGGGTGGAGTTGCTGCACGGTGAGGCGACCTTCGATGTCGCGCCCGACCGCCGTGCCTTTGAAGTGCGCGTGGAGCAGTTGCAGATCCGCGACATCGGCACCGTGTTCGATGTGTCGCGCCGCCTGCAGAGCACGCGCATTGGTGTGGTGTCCGGCCAGGTGGAAGTCTGGAGCCGCGCCGCCGAGCCACAGCGATTGGCGCAACTCGATGCCGGGCGTGTTGTGTTGGTGGACAACCACAGCCATGCGGTACAGGCACTGGATATGCCAGCATCGATGCTGCTGGACTGGCAGCAGCGCAAGGTTTCGTTCCTGGATGAGCGGCTGGACGAAGTGGCTTCGGCGTTCAACCGGCACAACCAGGTACAGGTCGTTGTCGAGGACGAAGCCGCGGCTGCAATGCGACTGTCGGGCAGTCTTGATGCACATCGCATCGCGGCGCTGCAGGTTTTCCTGTCACGTGATCCGCGCTTCGTGGTTCGGCGCGACGGTGACACCGTGCACGTTTCCAGCCGCTGAGCAGCGTTGCTGGTGGGCTGTAAGAAAAAATTCATCGAGAAAACGTTCTCCATCTCGCGCAAACGCCGCTCTTACTTGGGAGACGCCGATGTCATGCAACGACGCGGCACCCAGCAGTTCTCTCTCCTCCCAGGAACCGTGATGCGCAAGACGCTTTATCTGTCGGTTGTTCTCGCACTTTCTCCCTGCTTTGCCGCCCATGCCCGCGACGTAGCCGCAGACGGACTGGATGCGCGGGTCGCCGCACCGATCGCAGCGCAGCCCTTGAGTCGCGCGCTGGAACAGCTCTCGCGCAGCTCGGGAGTGCAGTTTCTGTACTCCCCTGCAGGCAGTCCGCGCATGGCGGGTGCGGTGCCAGGCGGTGCCACGGTCAAACAGGCACTGGATACGCTGCTGGCCGGTACCGGGCTGGGCTACACGGTGGTGGATGGCAACGTGATCGCGATTGATCCGGCACCGGCGCGTCAGGCACCGCCGCCGGTGCCCAAGCCCAGTGAATCCGGAGCGATGGCCGCGCCGACGCTGGGCACGGTGAAGGTGATCGCCGCCCATGAGGTCATCGACCAGAAGAAGCATTCGACGGTGATCAAGGACTCGGTGATCTATGACGAGATGGACAGCTACGGCGATGAGACGCTGGCCGAAAGCCTGATGGCCGCACCGGGCGTGAGTGCGGTGGAGGATGCCGGCGAGCCGCGCTACGTGACCGTGCGTGGCGTGCAGGCCAACCTCAACTACACGACCATCGACGGCATCGCCATTGCCAGCGTGGGCGGAAGCGGCTCGGGCGAACGCATGAACAACCTGCAGCTGATTCCCAGTGACATCGGCACCCGCACCGACATCTACAAGAGCTTCAGCGCCGAGCAGGCCCCCGATGCGATCGGTGGCGTGATCGACATCATCAGCCGTAGTGCGTTTGATCGTTCCGGCAAGTATGTCTTCGCCGATGTCGCCGGCATCTATTCCACCGCCGAAACCGACGTCGGCCGCAGCGCCGGCGGTGACCACAAGACGCTGGGACATTTCGGCAAGAGCGCCAAGGTGGTGTTCTCCGACCAGTTCGGTGCCGACGACGAGTTCGGCATCGTCGCGGTGGCGCGCTACGAGCAGCGCTCACGCAACAGCATCAAGCGCTGGGTGGAGTCCAACTACTACTTCGACGATGCGGGCAAGTACCTGACCGACGGCACCACCGCGCCGAGTGAGGCTGATGGCTGGAACGGACTGCGTGCGCCGGGCAACTTCAGTACCGGCACCTACACCAACTACATCACCAACTTCGGCGGCTCGGCCAAGCTGGAATGGAAGCCCATCGACGACCCGTTCTACGCCTCGCTGCTGCTGTACTCGTACCGGTTCTACGAGAACTCGACGATGAACAAGACCGACCTGTACTCCAACGCCAAGTTCCCGATCCGGGACCAGACGCAGGACAGCGGCACCACCCAGATCAACAGCATCTACATCAAGAACCGCCACGACCGCTGGGACCGCAACAACCGCGGCGCCATCGCCAACTTCAACTGGGACATCGGTGACCTGACCCGGCTCACCCTGCGCGCCGGTCACACCGAGGAAACCTTCCACAACACCCAGGTCTACTGGGGCGTGCGTGCGTACCCGAGCAACCTGTTCGTGGACTACGAGAACGACAAGCACGGCTTTCCGAACGCGGTTGGCGTTTCCGACCCCAGCCTGCTGACCAGTTCCGCCTTCAAGCTCAACCCGGCGCAGGCGTACGTGTCGCCGCGCAATGCCAAGGAAACGATCGACAACCTGCGCGTCGACTTCACCCACAACATCGATGCCGATGCGCGTGGCTTCGGCATCGCCGCCGGTGCGGAGTACCGCCACCTCAACATCTGGCAGGACATCGATTTCAACTATTACAAGACCAGTGCGACGCTGAACGACTACTTGTACCCGGGCTCGACCCTGCTGGGTACGGTGCCGGGCTTTCCGCTGATCGACAACAGCAAGTGGACCGAAGAACTGGTGCCGAAGCTGGGCGACAACAATGCCGCTTACCCCAATGCGGATTTCACCAGCGACTACAAGTACGTCGAGGACATCAGCAATGCCTACGTGTCCGCGCACTACGCCTGGGACCGGCTGCTGCTGATCGGCGGCCTGCGTTACGACCACACCACGTTCGATGCGTTCAGCCCGTACAGCCTCAACGGCGGCACCACCTACACGGCGGACTTCCGCAAGACCAGCGACGGCTACAGCAACCTGCTGCCCTCGTTGAACGGTACCTTCAAGATCAGCGATGACCAGCGCCTGCGCTTCTCGGCCAGCCAGACGCTGGGCCGGCCGACCCCGAGCAACATCGCGCAGGCCACCAGCACCAGCTGTGGTGATGACGAGGATGGCCGGGGCTACTGCACGATCAAGCAGGGCAATGCCGGGCTGGAGCCACGCCGGTCCACCAACCTGGACCTGGCCTGGGACATGTACTTCAACGGCAACAACGGCATCGTTTCGGTGGCGTTGTTCGACAAGGTCATCAAGGACGACATCTACACCCTGACCACGTTCGAGACCGTCGGTGACACCACCTACCGGGTGACCCAGCCGATGAACACCGACGAGTCCAAGTTGCGTGGTGTCGAGTTCGCCATCGCCAACCGCAACCTGCAATGGGGCCGCCAGCGCTTCGACATGTTCTTCAACGCGACCCGCCTGGACGGCGAGACCGACTACAAGATCAGTGACGGCACCGCGCGCCGGCTTGACCGCCTGCTGTATCAGCCGGACTGGTCGCTCAACGGTTCGGTGATCTGGCGCATGCCCTGGGACAGCGCGCAGCTGCGTGTGTCCGGCAACTACCGCAGCCGGATGCTGGTCGATTTCGGCGACACCGAATGGCTCGACTCGTATTACGACCCGTACATGACCTTCAACCTGGCCTTCAGCCACAAGATCAGCAAGCACGTGACGCTGAAGTACGAGGCCAAGAACCTGTTCAACACGCAGCCGACCTACAGCACCGGCCCGAATGGGCGTTTCCGTACCGAGATCGACGACTACGGCCGCTTCTACTACTTCCACATCATCTACAACTGAGGACGCGTCGTGGACAACATCAATCGCAGACGCTTCCTCGCCCTGTCCGGGCTTTCCGCATTCGGTGCATGGATGGGCACGGCGGCAGCATTGGCCGCGCAGACCGATGCCACCGCGCTGAACCCGCGCAACCTGCTGGCCTCGCCGAAGTTCGCGAGCTCGCCGTTCGGTCTGGGCGTGGCCTCCGGCGATCCGACGCCGGACGGTGTGGTGCTGTGGACGCGGCTGGCCACCGAGCCGTTGGCGTTCGGCGGCGGCATTCCGGCGCGGCCGATCGTGGTCGAGTGGCAGCTGGCTGCGGACGAGGGTTTCCGCAACGTGGTCCGGCGGGGCTCGTCGCTTGCCCATCCGGAACTGGGCCACGCGCTGCATGTGGAGCTGGACAACCTCGCACCGGGCCGGCCGTACTGGTACCGCTTCACCGTGGCAGGGCATGCCAGCGCGGTGGGGCGCACCTGCACGCTGCCGGCGGCGACGGCCACGGTGGAGCGCGTCCGCTTCGCGGTGGCCGGCTGCCAGCATTACGAAGAAGGCCACTACACCGCATGGCGGCGCATTGCCGAGGAGCCGCTGGACTTCGTCTTCCACTACGGCGACTACATCTACGAAGGCGAGACCCAGGCCGGCGTACGCAAGATGAACGGCCAGCCGTTCACCAACCTGCGCAACCACGTCGGCCCGCAGATCTACACCCTGGATGACTACCGACGCCGCTACGCGCAGTACAAGAGCGATGCGGACCTGCAGGCCGCGCATGCGGCGGCGCCGTGGTTTGTCAGCTTCGACGACCACGAAGTGGACAACAACTGGGCTGCCGAGCAGGACCAGGACGGCACGCCGAGTGAGGTATTCCTGCTGCGTCGTGCGCAGGCGTTCCAGGCGTACTACGAGAACATGCCGTTGCGCCGCTCGGCTTTTCCGGTCAATGGGCACATGCAGCTCTATCGCCGTGCACGCTACGGCACGCTGATGGATCTGCACCTGCTTGATACGCGGCAGTACCGCAGCAAGCAGGCAGACATGACGCAGCGCGAGCAGGTGGAATCGCCCGCGCGCAGCATTGTCGGCGCCAAGCAGGAACGCTGGCTGTTCGACGGGCTGGCCGACGCCACGCCGCGCTGGCACACCATTGCCCATCAGGTCTCGCTGGGCAATTACGCACGCGAGAAGGATGGCGTGGTGGTGTCGTCCGACGATCAGTGGTCGGGCTATCTGGACAGCCGCCGGCGCCTGCTCGACCACATCCAGCGGGTGGGGTTCGGCAATGTGGTCACCGCCTGCGGCGACGCGCATCGCCACTACGCCAGCGATCTGGTGCAGGACAACGCCGACTCCGGGGTGATCTCCAGCGAATTCCTGGCCACTTCGATCACCTCCGGTGCCGATGGGCAGGGCGTGGATGCGATGGCGCGCAGCACGTTGCAACACAGCCCGCACCTGAAGGCCACCACCGACAAGCGCGGCTACGTGCTGTGCGATGTGACTCGCGATGCATGGATTGGCGACATGAAGACGCTCGACCAGGTCATGCAGCCGAACGGCGCGCTGCAGAGCTGGAAGCGCTACGCCATCGAGCACGGCAGGCCGGGTCTGCAGGAGGCTTGATCCATCCTGCATCTGCAGGATGGTTCGGGGCAGCGGCGCTGTCGGGCCGCTGCCTCCTTTTCGCGCCACTCATCCGCGTACGCGGAACAGGATGATCAGCAGCGCCGAGGCACCGCACAGCGCGGCGACGATCGCCAGGCCGATCCCGCTGATCGACTCACCACGCCGGCGCAGCACCAGGTGGGCCACCCCGGTCAGCAGCGTGGCCAGGGTGATGATGCCGCCGATCAACCAGAGTTCCTGCATTGCGTGCCTGCCTTGGTCGTGCGATGGGAGCCAGCCAGTTGCCGATGGCTGGCGGGCCTGCTCCAGCGGCTTCCAGTGTACGGATGAGGGATGACGATGATGTCCAGCAGTCCGCGCATGGCCGCATGTGACCAGGCCGTGCATCTGGCACGGTCGCGGGCGTCTCCGCGCAGGGCATCGCCGCTTCTGGCCGAGGCGGGTGTGGATGGACGCGCAGGTGGGGCGTGTCAGGTGGGTATTCCGGTGCGCAGGTGCACGTTCCGTACTGCCGCATTCGCTGGATTTGCAGGAAATACTTAGGCGCGTTTGACGTGGCGTACACCCCGGGGCGTGTGAACCTGCCTCGGCAATCGCTGGCACTCGGCATCAATGCAGTTGTTAGAACAGCTGCAGACAGCCCGTGAGCGCTACCAGCTTTTTGCGCTTCCACACGCAAAAGGGGCGGTACATGACAGCACGACACACGGCGCTTTCCCGTTCCATCGCATGGTGGCTGGGTTCGGGTTGCCTGGGTTTGGCCGCAGGGATGCCCGTGGCGGCACGCGCGCAGACCGTGGTTGGCCCCGGCAACGTCACCTCGACGGTTACCTCGACCAGTGGACAGACGACGGTGGTTGGCAACACGAACATCGTGACCACCTCGGCCGACGCCGTGCGTGCCAACGGCGGCGATGTCCTGCTCGATCCCCAGAGCGGAACGCCCGGCCCGATCAGCGTGGACGCCACCAGTGGCAATGCGCTGCATGCCACGTCGGGCACCATCAATGTGACCCCCGGGGTCAGCCTGACCACTGTCCGTGGGCAGACCGCCTTTGCCGATGGCGGCACGATCAACCTGCAGGGCGCGCAGGTGGGGATCAGCGGTGTCGGCAAGCTGGCCGGTACCAATGCCGGCACCATCCGCATCAGTGACACCACGTACAACGATCCGTCGCTGTTCGCCAGCGCCCGTGGCAGCGGTATCGGTGCGGATCTGACCGGTCGAATCGAAGTGGGAAGTGGCAACCGCTTCTTTGTCGGCCGTGCCGGCACTGCTGGCAACGCATTCGGCATCGGCGTGCAGGGACCGGCCGCCTCCGTCGAGGTCAATGGTGCGCTGCCGATAACGTTCCAGGGCGGCGGTTCGCTGGGCATCTATCTGTACGGGGGCGGCACCCTGACCACGAATGCCCCGATCTCTTTGGTCTTCAATGGCGGCAACTCGGTCGGCGTGACGGTCGACAGCGGTACCAGTAGTGGGGTGTTGCGCAACATCAATGCGACCTTCAATTCCACCACGGGTGTCGCCGGTACTGGACTTGCGTTGCAGCGAGGCGCCACCGCCACGCTGGAGAACTTCGTGGTCAGCGGGCCCGGCGTCGGATTGGGCGTCTGGGTGGATGGCTCCAATCTGACCTTGCAGGGCACCAACAGCATCACCGTCAGCTCCAACAGCAATGCCCAGCGCTACAACTTCAATGCCAGCACATCGATGTCCGGTGTCGATTCGATCTTTAGTTCCACCTCCACCTCGCAAAGAGCGGCGGGGCTGGTGCAGGGCGGCACGATGGTCAGCTCCGGTACGACGTGGAGCAACAGCGGCGTCGGCGGATACGGCATTTACCTCGGCAGGACCGGTGTGGCAAGCCGGGTCGACCTGACCGGCGATACGGTGACCACCACCGGCGCGAATTCGGTTTCCGTCAGCCTCCTGGCCAACTCCACGTTCAATGCAACCGGCTCGACGATACGCAACACAGGCGGCGCCGCGGCGTTCTACCTGTGGGGTGATGCCAGCGCCAATGCGGCCGGTCGCGCCAGCGAGGTCAACCTGGTCGATACCGATGTGATCGGAACCGGTGGTGCCTACGGGGTCTACTCGGTGAACCAGGCAACCGGTGTGCCGAATACCTTGAACGTGCGTGGTGGCAGCTTGACCAGCGACGGCGCGGCGGTGCTTGCCTATGGACCGCTGGTGGTGCAGCTGGATGCGACCACGGTCAGTGGTACGGATGCCGCATTCTGGTCGGGTGCCAATAGTGGAAGCGGTGATCCGACATTGCTGGATGTGGTTGCACGCAACAGCGTGATCACCGGCATGGCCGGTGCCAACGCCGGCGCCAGTACCGACCTGAGCCTGGAACAGGCGTCGCAATGGACGGGCATGGCCTGGAACCTGACCAACGCATCACTCGATGCCACCAGCCTGTGGACGATGACGGACAGCTCCACCGTCTCGCAGCTGGTGCTCAACAATGGCCGCATCCTTTTCCAACCGCCTGTCGGGGGTGTCTACAAGAGCCTGTACACGAACTCCTACATTGGAGGTGCCGGCAGTGTGCTGGGCATGAATACCTTTCTTGCCAGCGATGATTCGCCCACCGACCAACTCATCATCGACGGCGGCTCGGCCACCGGGCAGACCGTGCTGGACATCCAGAACAGCGGTGGCGGCGGTGCGCTGACGTTGGGTGATGGCATCCGCGTGGTGGCCATGCTCAACAACGCCACATCCGGGATCGATGCGTTCCAGCTCAGCCAGCATCTGCTTGCCGGGCCGTATGTGTACAGCCTGCATCGTGGTGGATACGCCAGCGGCGCGGGCGATGAATGGTTCCTGCGATCGTCGATTGATTGCGCCAACCCGGCTGCGCCGTCACCACCGTGCCCGACACCGCCGCCGGATCCGGAACCCGAGCCGCCGGATCCGCCGGATCCGCCAGACCCCCCCGATCCGCCGGACCCACCGGACCCGGACCCGCCACCGATTCCGGTGCCGCCGGATCCGCCGCCGCCGCCGGACCCGCCACCACCGGATCCGGACCCGGACCCGTTGCCGGACTACCGCGCCGAGGTGTCGCTGTACACCAGCCTGCCGGCACTGGCCCTGCGCTATGGATGGGCCACGCTGGGCAATCTGCACGAACGCGTGGGCGAGCAGGAACAACTGCGCGCGCGTGCCGATCTGCGCGACAAGAGCACCTTCAATGGTGCCTGGCTGCGGGTGATTGGCGAGAACGGTGACATCAAGGGTGGCCACCATGGCATCTACGGTGGTGGTCCGAAGTACGACTACGACATCCTTGCCGTGCAGGTCGGTACCGATGCCTATGCGGTCGAGCATGACAACGGCAGTCGCGATCATGCCGGCTTCTACCTGGGCAAGGGCCGCATCCACAGTGACGTGGCGCATTACGATGGCCGGCTTGCCGGGCGCAACGAGGTCAAGGCGACCTCGCTGGGCCTGTACTGGACGCACTACGGCGATCAGGGCCAGTACCTGGAAGGCGTGTGGCAGGGCAGTTGGGGCAAGGGCAAGTCGCGCTCGCGCCACGGCGTGCTGCTGGATCGCGACAGCTTCGGCTGGGGTGTCTCGGTGGAAGGTGGCTATCCGTTCCTGCTCCAGGAAGGTGAGCGGCAGGTGCTCGAACCGCAGGTGCAGCTGGTCTACCAACGCATCAACCGCGATGACAGCCGTGATCCGGCAGCGCTCATCCGCTTCAGCAACATGGATGCGTTGGCGGCACGGTTGGGTGTGCGCTGGGCCGATACCTGGACACTTGAGCCCACCGCCGATGGCACGCCGCGGCTGCTCACCGGTTGGTTGCGGCTCAATGCCTGGCATGAGTTCCGTGGTCAACCGAGGGTCGAGTTCTCCTCGCTGGAAGGTTACGTGCCCTTCGAGGCGGACATGACCGGCACCTGGTGGCAGCTCAACCTGGGCACCACCTGGCAGTTGGGCGCTTCCACCAGCATCTACGCCAACATCGGTTACCAGAAGAGCTTTGATCGCGAGTTCGACGCCTGGGACGGCAAAGTCGGGGTGCGCTGGAACTGGTGACGCATGTGCACGGCCGTGGCGCCTGTCGGCAGACAAAGTCGATAGGCGTCCCCGCCGACCAGTCATGCCGGCCACCGGCAACGGTTCGCATCAGCATCGGTCGTTTCGCGTGATCTGGGCTTCGACGAACAGGTCGTGCAGGCCCCGCTGGTACAGCTCGACGATGCTTGCCGGGGCAAGGCCCTGCAGCAAAGCGGACGCGTCTGTGTTGTCAGGATCGCGATCATGCGCGACCCGTTGGGGTGTGAGCAGCACCCGACACAACAGCGCGCCGCTCACCCAGGCCACCAATCCGACCAGCAGCGCCAGCGTGTGCATGTCCGGGGTTGTGGCGTGCAGCACGTGCCAGGTTGGTACACCCGCGCTGCAAGCCAGTGGCATGCAGATCAGGAGGGCGACCAGCAATCGTTGCGCCTGTCGGGCGCTGGTGTCGTGCTGCTTGGCTGGCTGCGGCAACACTCGGAGACCATCGTCCATCGCCTGAGCGACTGGCGCGTTCATTGGCGGGTGCGTTGTTGTGCCTTCCTGGCGCGTAGCGCGCGGCCGACACGCGATTCGGTGCGGCGTTCGAGCATGCAGTCGATGTAGTCGCCCGCCAGGATCAGGCCTTCCATGTCCACTCCCGATTCGATACCCAGCTGGGTGAGCAGATGCACCAGCTCTTCGGTTGCCAGATTGCCGGCGGCGTCGGGCAGGTACGGGTTTCCCCCCAGCCCGGAGATCGAACTGTCGAAGGTGCGAACGCCCTGTTCCAGGGCTTCAACCACATTGGCCAGGCCCAGGCCGAAGGTGTCGTGGAAGTGGCAGGCCAGCCGATGCATCGGCGCTTCAGTCAGGCAGGCGCGCAGCAGGGTGCCCACCGTACTTGGAGTGCCGGTGCCGGTGGTGTCATCCAGGCATATCTGGCGACAGCCGATCTGCTGCAGGCGGGCGACGATCACCGCCACCTGTGCCGGCGTCACCGCACCGCTGAACGGGCAGTCCACCACCGCGGAGATGCGCGCCCGCACGCGGATGCCCAGTGGCTGTGCATGGATGCAGATTTCCTCGATGCGGCGCAGGCTCTCCTCGATGTTGCAGCCCAGGCTGGCGCGACAGTGCATCTGCGATGCGGTGGTGCTCACGGTGATGTCCTGGCAACCGGAGGCGAAGGCGGCGTCGAGTGTGTTCAGGTGCGGCAGCAGGACGCTGCGGACATTGTCCACCGGCGGTTTGCCCAGCGTGTCCAGCAGCGGCACCGGATTGATGGCCGGATGCAGCCCCCGTGGCAATGCGAACGCGCCCACTTCGATCTCGCCAATGCCGGCCAGCTCCAGCAAGCCGATGAGGTTTACCCGTATCAGCGTATCCACCGTGCGCGGCAGGCCGAGCAGGCCCTCGCGCGCACCCAGTTCAACGACGTGGGCCGTATCCATCAGTTCCAGGGCGGCGTCCATCAGCCCTCCTGTGGGCTGGCAACCGAATCGTCGGCGACGACAGCCGGGGTCATCTCTTCCAGTGCCCGCAGGCGCATCACGGCCAGGCTCTGCGCCAGCGCGATGGCGGCTAACAGCTGGCCCAGGTCCGGTGATGCATCCGGCCTGATCCGGCTCGATGTTGATGATGAACGCTGCTGCTCCCAGGGTGGGTGTCCGGAAGACAGTGATACCGGCACCTGCAGTGTTCCCAGCAGGTCGCCGTGATGGTCCCGCTGCCATGTAGTCAATGCGGTGCACGTGCCGCTGCGCGCGGCCCAGCTGTGCGCAGCGGCTTCGGTGGCACGCGGGTCGTGGCCGGTCGCGATCAGCACCGGTGTGACCGCGCGCAGGATGCTGGCGTTGTGCAGGTTTGCCCGCTTCGGGGTGATGGTGGTGGCGTGATGCAGCTCGATGATCCGGTCGATCAACTGCGGTCCGCCGCAGTGGTCAATGGCCAACGTATCGGCGGCCAGCCTGACCTGCGCCACTGCCAGATGTTGCCGCGTGCCGGCAGGTGCCAGTGCATGTGCATGGCCACCAAGAAGCTGCCGCACATGCTGGGAGAGGGTCCTGGCCATTGCGCGAATGGTGGCGGTACAGGCGCCGGCGCACGCATCCACCACCACCTGCATGACCAGCAACGGCGCACCCACCGTCAGGTCCGACAGATGCACCTCGATGCCTCGGCACTGCCCCTGCTGCGCCGGTGACAGGCAGGTGTCCGCGTGCTGCATCAGCTGCTCGCGTTCGCGTAACAGCACCTGCCGCGCCTGATGTGCATCAGTGATCGCAGTGACGATGATCGGCACTCGTATCAATGGGCCGGTGATGGATGTGCTGAAGCCACCGCCCGCCCTGGCCAGTCTGGCGATGTGACTGGCGGCGGCTAAATCACTCTGCGCGTTGCTGGCCACCGGTATCAGCACGTCGCACCCATTGATCCTGAAGTCCGCCGCGCCCGTTAGCGGTGCGGCGGAGTCGATTACAGGCGGGCCTGGCATCAGCATCAGGCCGGTGTCGGTACCGGCGCATGTGAGATCCGCACCCCGTTGATGCGATCGGTTCAACGCCGGGGATGTGGCGAATGAGGGGAGTGCGTGATGTGGGCGCGAACTGCCAGACATGGGGACCATCCATGGCGTTGACCATCCCGGCGGGACAGTGCATTTCCATCTTGTGACTTTATAAATATGTGAGCCAGGTACAGTTTTGAGGGACAGTTTTTGCTTTTGCAGCAACCTCTCCCACTTGCGTCCCATTTGTAGAAAATGCTGGAGCGGGCAGCAGGGGGCTGTCGTGCAACGCCCATCGGATACGCCAACCGTTACGGACAACCATGACTTCAGCATCCCCATCGATCTCCCTGGCTGAAAAGGTCGCAACGGATATCGGCCGGCAGATCCTTGCCGGCATCCTCAAGCCAGGTGACAAGCTGCCTTCGCTGCGTGAGTACGCACGCTTGAATGGCTACTCGAAGAACACGGTCATCGCCGCATTTGATCTGCTCAGTGAGCGCGCCATGGTGCAGGCGCACCACGGCAAGGGCTTCTTCGTGCGCGGCATGGATAACGCCGCCGACAACGAGTACGAAGAAGAGCCACTGGGCTACAGCCGCGCCATCGACACCATCTGGCTGATGCGCCAGCAGGCCGTGCGTGAGCCAGGCAGCTCGCACCTGGGAGAGGGCTTTCCGCCGGTGGAATGGTTGATGGACATGCGCATGGACCGCTTCCACCGGCAGATCACCCGCTCCGGCGTGGCCAGCCTGTTCCGCTATGGCAACCGCTACGGCTATCTGCCATTGCGCCAGCATCTGATCCGGCGCCTGGCCGGGTACGGCATCGAAGTTGGACCAAGGGAAGTGGTTACCACCTTTGGTGCCAACCATGCCTTGGACCTGGTCATCCGCCGCTATGTCAGCCCGGGCGATCCGGTGCTGGTGGAAGAGCCCGGTTACTACCCGCTGTTCGGCAAGCTGCGCCTGCAAGGGGCAAGCCCGGTCGCGGTGCCACGGCTGGTGGATGGGCCGGACCTTGCCGCGCTGGAAGTAGCGCTGCAGCAGACCAAGGCGCGTGTGTTCTTCATCCAGGCCGCCGGCCACAACCCGACCGGCACCGACATCTCACCGGCGGTGGCACAGCGATTGCTGCTGCTGGCACGCACGTACAACCTGCTTATCGTCGAGAACGATTCCCTGGCCGACTTCAAGGCCAATTCCGCGCCACGCCTTTCCGCGCTGTCGCAGTTGAACAACACCATCTACATCGGCAGTTTCTCCAAATCGATTTCTGCCGCGCTGCGCATCGGCTTCATCGCCGGTGAGCGCTCGCATGTGGAGGCACTGGCGGACATGAAAATGCTGCTGCACCTGGGCAGCAGCGAGTACGGCGAGCGGGTGCTGGAAGCGATGCTGCGCGAGGGCAATTTCCTGCGCCATGTGAAGCGTCTGCAGGACCGCCTGCGCGCGGCCACCAACGACGGGCTGGAAGTGTTGCGCCGGTTCGATGCCACGGTATACGCCACACCCGAGCAGAGCCTCTACCTGTGGGCGCGTTTTCCCAACATCACCGACACCCGCATGCTCACCACCCGTCTGCTCTCGCGCGGTGTGTTGCTGGCGCCTGGCGCGTTCTTCCATCTGAACACGGAAAGACTTTCGCCGTGGACACGCCTGAACGTGGCCTACCTCAACGATCCGCTGTTCCTCAGGAGTCTGCGCGAGGAGCTGGAGCACGCCACCAGCAATGATCAGCGCGTAATCCGCACCGGGCTGTTCACCCCGCCGGAGTGGTCGACCTGAGCGGCGTGTTCACTGCCATGCCGACAGCGACAGTTTCAAATCGGCGGCAAAACCCTTGCTTGAGCGGACCGGCACGTTGAACACATTTGGTGCCTGCTGGCTGATGCCGATCGCCTTGTCGCGCGCCACCGCCAGTTCGGCTTCGTTCTTGGGGCCGCCTGCCCATTGCTCGTCGCTCCACACGTAACGCAGGCGCCAGCCATCCGGGCCGGGTTTGGCAAACAGCACCAGGGTGTTGCGGAACAGGTACTCGGCCGGGATGTGATTCTTCAGGAACAGCGCACCATCGACCTGGTAACCGGCATTGCCGATGGCCAGGTCGATGGAGAAGGCGATTTCGCTGCCGGCCAGGATCCGCTTGCGGTCCAGAAACACCGAGAACAACACCGGCGAGCGCGCCTCGCGGCGCACGCTGCCGTCGGCGTTGAACATCTCGGCGTACTCGCGCCGGATCGCGCACTGGTTGGCCTGCGTGCGTGCCGTGAGTTCGTAGGTGTAGGCGCCACGCGGCGCGACCGTGGCTTCGATGTAGTACGAGGACTGGATGCGCTTGCCGCGCTTGCGCGCGGCTTCGATCTCCGGTGGAAACGGCAGCGCGGTGATGTCCAGTTGTGCGGTGGCACAGGTGTCGCCGAACAGGAAGCGCACCAGGTTCTGGTAACCCTCCTCGGAATTGACGATGCCGAAGTAACCGCTGTGGCTGCGATTGACGAAGGCGCGCGGCGCACCTTCGACATAGGCGTTGGCAATACGCACCAGACCATCACTCAACGCGCCGACCGCCAGCGAGGAAAGCCCGCGCGCGGCGGCGTAGTCACGGCTGTTGGTGCCGATCAGGCAGAACATCCGCTCCGGCGGAAAACCGGAGTCACCCAGCGTGTTGACCTTGTCCTTGGGCACCTTCAGGTACTTGCTCATGTTGCCGCGGTTGAAATTGTTCATGTCATGCACGGACAACAGGTTGGGCACGTTGATGCCGCCGATCTCGATGCCGTTGTGCGGCGTGGCGTAGGTGAACACCTTGTCCACCATCGCGCGCGTCTGCGCGCTGGCCACGTCCGGGTTCTGCAGCAGGCAGCGGCAGATCAACCCACCCATCGAATGCGCCACAAGATAGACGCGGAACTCCTTGCGCATTTCCGCATTGGCACCGCAGACACTGTCCCGCAGCTCGTTGATGCGACGCCCGAGGCTGGCCGCCGCGTCGGTGATCGATGGTGCCCTGCCGTCGCCAAAGGCGGGGTCGGCGGGATCGTAGTAGCGGTGGATGACGATGCAGCGCGGAGAGATGCGGCCCAGGCGCTCGGCGCCGAATTCGTACACGTCGCGGTAGTTGTGGTCCTTCATCAGGCGCACCAGTGGCGACTCGAACACGAACTTGACGATCGAGCCGTCCTGGGCCTGACGCATCTTGGTCGAGCCGGTTTCCAGGCCCATGAACGGGGTGGATGTGGTTTCCACGATCTCATCGCGGGTCATCGCGTACCCGCGGACGTAGATGATCGGAAAGTACGGTCGTTCGATGCGTTCCATGGCCAGCCCCTGAGCAGACACCGCATCTTCGCGGCGAGCGGCGATGTTTGCATGAACTGGCAACATGACAACAGCCAGCACCGGCCGGGTAGAGCGGAGCCATGTTCCGTTGGGACTTTCCCGACAATGTCCCGCGTGCGGTGACGCCATCACAGCTGGCAATCTGACAATCGTCGCCGCACTCCGCCGGGGCTTGCCCCGGCAATGCCTCCAGCCCACCACAAACCTGCCAACGCAGCCCACAGGCCCGGAAGCTCAACCACTCCCGGGTGAACCACGATCCAGTTGCCGGTAGCCGATGGCCTCGGTCAGATGAGGCCGCGCGATGTCGGCCACGCCGGCCAGGTCGGCGATGGTACGGGCCACGCGCAGGATGCGGTGCATGGAGCGCGCGGACAGTTGCAGCTGCTCCATCGCCCGTTCCAGCAGGTCATGGTCGGCCGATGCCAGCGCGCAGTCACGCAGCGTGCTGGCCTGGTCCAGATGCGCGTTGGCCACACCGGCCCGTTGCAGCTGGCGGCTGCGGGCCTGTGCGACCCGGGCACGCACCGTGGCGGTGTTCTCGCCGGCCGGTGCATCGCCGCGCAGTTCCGAAGGCGGCAAGCGCGGCACCTGCACATGCAGGTCGATGCGGTCCAGCAGCGGACCGGAGATGCGGGCCCGGTAGCGGCCGATGGCATCGCCCGGGCACCGGCATCGGCCACTTGGATCGCCTGCCCAGCCGCACGGGCAGGGATTCATGGCCGCGACCAACTGGAAGCGCGCCGGGAACTCTGTGCTGCGTGCCGCCCGTGAAATGGTGACCGTGCCCGATTCCAGCGGCTCGCGCAGCACTTCCAGTGCATGCCGGTTCCATTCGGGCATTAGGGTAGCATGCTACATGACAACCCTGTCCGGGAGCATTTCGTGTACTTACTTCGGACTTCGGACATACCAATAGACGAGCTCACTAAGCTCCTTCCGACGGCTGCCCCACTTGTGGGTGGCCCTCTTATGCGGCTCGCACCCCGTTTCCCCCTTCTTATTCATGAGGATGGTCGTCTTCATTGGGGGGTCTTTGCGTTCCTTCTCGACACTTTCCGAATTGATTCCACCCGGAGCAGAGAGAAAACGCTCTCCACATATGCTGAAGGGCTAAAGAGCTGGCTGGAGTTCGTTGAGCGAAATGAGGGAGATTGGACCAGGCCAACTGCACTTCTTCTCAGTGAGTATCGGCGCTTTTTGTCTTCCGCCCCTAATCATAAAAGGAGAGCGGCGAGCGAGACTATCAACCTTCGAACAACGACTATACGAGAGTTCTACAAGTTCTTGCGGAGCTGGAATGGTGCCGGCTTGGCCAACTCCTACGGAGACTGGGACGCTGAGCCCATTGCTCAGTTCTTGGCGCGGACGAGCAGGATTCGGCGATCCTCAGGATAGCTATGACTTCACTACCTTGGGGTTGCGAACCAAGCCCGCGCGCACGCTCCTAATGGCCTTTACGGGGGTATCAGGAAGGCGTTGAGTCTCCGCGAGAGGTTGGGCCAGAGCTCATTTGGCCATGGGTCGTTGCTAGTCGCGCGAGCGGGCGTTGGAAGGCTGGCGCAGTCCGATTGCGGGCGAAGTTTATTGGGGTTGAAGACTTTTTATTGAATGAAGGTGGAGCGTCTCCGGCGCTTCGTGCGGAGATCGTTCGGGTTGGGAGAAGGCTTTCGAAGGAGGCATCGCTTGCTGCGAGAGATAGGCCGACACATAGTAGTGCTTTAGAGGATGAGTACCTTGCGTTGTTGGCTGACGCAATTACGCTCGTGGAGGAGGACGGCCCAAGAATTGCCGTTTTTTTGGAACAGGCAATAGCGTTGGAGGTTGGGAGGCTTAGCCCGGTCGGTAAAAGGACGGCCGCGTTTCATAGAGCCAAGCGAGAAATCCCCTTTGACGGATTCAAGTCGAATGCCCTGTCTAAATTGGATCCGCGAGCTAGTTTCGGAGACCAAGCGATGCTCAAGATCGCCGAGGGGGCTGCTGTTTTCGTTATTTCCTTGCTTAGCTCAATGAGACCTTCCGAAACTAGGCGCCTTACAACGAAAAGTGCAAAGCCGGCAGCCAACGACGACAACCTCGGGGGGACGGGGCCATCCGGTACAATTGAAGGCGTCCTAAGTAAGTCGCGCAGGCGACATCAATGGGTCGCGGCTCCAGCGGTATTCAAAGCGATAGAGCTGGTGGATCGTCTTGGTCGCTCCATCCGCGAGGAAGTAGAGACCAATGCTCTTTTCGTGTTGGCTATGCATAGGGGGCGCGGAGCAGCGAAGGTGGATCCGGAACAACGTGCAGCTAGGGTGGACGGATATGCTGCTCTTAGGACCAGCATGAGAGCATTTGCCAAGGCGAGTATGCCTGGGTTCGATGTAGATAAGATCAATTTTCGGCCGCTACGGCGCTTTATGGCGCGCTTCATTGCTCGTCGCGATCGATCGAGCCTGGGTGCCTTGGCGTATCAATACGGTCACTTGGAAACTAGGATCACTGATACCTACTACGTGGGCTTGGACGCGGACCTCTCCACCTTGCTTTCAGAAGAGAATGCAAATGAGGTTGTCAGCGCTATGGAGGATTTGATCAGCTCCGATGTCATATATACGAATCTTCCCACCTCAGTTATATCTGAGAGCCTTTCGCGAATGAGCGGCGTGTTGGAGCGGGCATCTACTAGTCTTGAGGTAATGAAGATGCTTGGCGCCGGTGTGGTACTTGGCCCATGCGATTGGGGTTATTGCTTTTATCGTGAGAACCGAAGCCGGTGTGAAGGAGATGCCTTGGGGCCCAATCCTGCAAAGCGTACTCCAGGGACATGCGCTGGCTGCTTGAATTTTACGGCCACCCCAAAACATGCCTCTTGGTGGGAACTGCGAAAGCAAGATTTGATTCGCTTCTTGGGGCTACGAAACATTCCTGAGCAATCACGTCTCATCGCGCAGGAGCGGTTAGCCGCAGCGGAGTTGATTCTTAAGCAGATCGGAGAGGGGGCTTGATGCGACAGCGAGTTCTTGCGGAGGTTGAAGCGCAGATCGCTCGGTGGAAGTCCGGTGGTTCTAAGCCCACCGTAGTTTCCGTTGCTGCAGCTTGCGGTATAACTCGACAAGCGATCTACAGCTCACACAGGCAGGCTCTTGAAAAGCTCGGCAATGCGCTGTCTGCGCAGAGTGTCCCGGCTAAGCGAGCGAATGAAGCGCTGAAGTTGGAGCTGTTTCGAGGGCGGTATCAGGCTGAGAAGGAAAAAGTGAAGCTTCTTACCACTTTATGTGGTGAGCTTGCTACTGAACTAACGGACGTACGCGAGAAGCTGGAACAGGAGCGCGCGCGAGTAGAACGGCTCCAGCGTCGCGGCGGGGCGGGGCCCAAGGCGGTCAAATAGCTTGTGTCTTACGCAAGCTTGGAGTCTTCCCTGTGTTCGGACGGGCCTTTGGAGGCGAACTCGCTCAGGGAGCCTCTCCGAGTGCCCGATCACCGAAACAGTTGCTGATCGGATCAGTTTTTCAGTCAAGCTTGAACAAGGGGCTGGGGTTGGATGTCGAAACAACCAAGGTGAGCGACTTCTTAGCTCTGCTGAGGGCGACATACATCTTGGATTTTGCGTACAGCGTTGCCTTGACTGTTTCGAAGTACTTGCACGAGCGTCCCCAATGCATCGCGAGTATGCCCCTCGCAAATGGGAATTCTTCGACCCCAGAACGCGCGAAGTGCCCTCACTAGGTCGTTCTGAGATGCGAGGATCATTAACTCCGGGCGATCCATTAGTATCTTGTCGATCGGCTTTCTGTCTTCGCTCGATAGCTGATAAATTGTTCGTATCTGGGACGTGTTGTTCCCAACAAGAACTTTGACTGAAGGTGGCAGCGTTGCAGTCAGGTCGATCGGTGTTTCATGCTCCAGCTTCTCCCTCGCCTCGATGACCCAGGCTCCCAGTAAAGGGCAGCCGGTATTCCAGCGATGAGGCGTAAGCAGTTTCTCTACTGCTCCCAGTGCTTTCAGGGTATCCCAGCGGATACGGGTGCAGCCTTGTTGCTTGGGCCCCCATATAGCCGCTGCATGGGGTCACCAAAAATCCGGACAGTTGCTCCGGCAGACAGCAAGGACATGACAACGCTGTGCTGGTGGATGCTGGAACGCGCTGGGTTTGTGGGTAGTGATCGCGGGCACCGCTACAGCTTGGGATCGGGATGGATATGGTAATCAAGGTTCAACAGGTGGCCGGTGGATCTCCAAGGCCATATTTTGGTTAGCCATCGCGGTCCTTGCGATCAATATTTTTGTTGCGCTATCGTAGTGCCAAACAATTTATTCAAGCCGACGCCAATTCGTGACGTGGCTTAATTCAGTCCCCGCGAACGTTCGCCTATGGCCGCAGGGCGTCATGCGACCCATAGCGGCCATTGGTGCGGCCGTCCAGCCAACCGCTGGGTTCGGCTATACGCTGGCTTGTTCGCCGGACCTAGCCGCCCTAAGATCGAGCTGTCTCAAGGGGAAAGCCCGCCATACGGTGCTTTATGGATAAGTCGTATAACCGGACCCACTGGTCCGTCTATTAGATAGTTAGGCCGCGCATGGAAGATATCGAGTCGTTGACAATAGGCCAGATGCTTGCTCGCAGGTCATCCGCAGAGCAAGAGGCTTCAAGGCTGATCGGTCAGCTCGTCTTTTCATTTTCTAGGCTCGTCAACAATTTGCATCTTTGCGTCGCGTGGCATAACGACGGCAAAGATTTAGATCGCTACGGAGACACCGCAGGCGATCTTGCCGCAGCCGATCTAATCAAGAGAATTGAACGTCAAGCCGCTTCCCGCTTCGGAGAGGATTCAAAGAGACACAAGAAGTACAAATATTGGACTGCGCGGGCGCATAAGATTCGGGAGCAGCGAAACATCATCATGCACTCGCGCTGGTCAATTGAGCCGTATGGGCGCCACGCAACTGCCATTTCAACTCCGATCTTTGTTGAACCGAAAAATGAGTTGGCGTACACGCTTGGAACTCTTGCAGATATATGCGCTGATTGCGAGCAACTCACTAACGAGCTGGCGCAACTTCGTACGGAACATCCGCTATAGTGCGCCCTAGCAGATCATTCAAGCCGACATTGCTTCGAGAGTCGGCTTAACTCAGGTGTTAAATATCCGCTTCTGGCCGCAGGGCGTTATGCGACCCACAGCTTACCTAGGATTAAGCCGGTCCCGACAGACGTTGCAAGATCTCCAGCTCACCCCCGCGCCTCAGCATCGGCAGAACCAGCTTGACCCCATAAAAAGCTTATTTTTCCTGGTTAGACGCCTCGCTAGGTCTGCGGGCAGTCCAACAAGCAGCTAGGACCAGGCAGCAAGAAGCACGTTTGGCTAGCTAGAATAGATCGATGCCCGGATTCACACCGGCTTCCTCGTTGCGGACTTGCGTGCGCGTTTCTTTTTGACGCCGAGCTTCACTCCGCCGAGATAAAGGCTGCGAGCCACCAGAAACGCATCGGTCCCCAAACCTGCTAACAAGGCTTCAGCTTCGGTGTTGAGGCGGCTGAGGTCCTGCAACGCAGTCCGTAACGTTGCGTCACCAACGGCAATCACCACACCAAACTCCGCCAGGATGCCACGCAGCCGATTGCTGATCACCAATCCCTCCACCTTGTAACCTTCGCGCACACGGTGCCACGCCAGCCGCGCCTGTTGATCAACCGACTTCACCGGAACGAACCGCATATTGCTCTGCCGCGCGGCGGTTGCGATGGCCTCGGCATCGTTACGGTCTCCGCCGGATGGCGGGTGGATAGGCTGCCCGGCAGAACCATAGTGTCCAGGTAGACGTGGGGATTCAGGAGGGTAAATGTCGCCTGCAAGGCCGTTCCTTGAACCTCGCCTATTCGCTCAATTCGATAAGTTTAAGATTGATGCGTTGCCGGGCCACTTGGAGGCCGACGTCCGAATCTTCATAAGGCGAGCCAAACAGCGGCGCTTCGATCCACCACATCTGCTGCCCAACATGTACGTAGGGGCCGTGATCGTCTAGAAGGAGAGCGTCGCCCAACACGGGCGACACGTAACGAAGGTCCTTCGTCGGTCCGGACCACGTCGTGTACTCAGTCTTGCTGAACCATGCTGGCGCGTGCCCTTCGCTCACTAGCAGAGTGGCGATTCGGCGAAATTTATCCTCATCGACGGTGGTGAACATCACCAGCCGGTCAAACTGACTGTGAACTGCCTGCAGGAACTGAAGTAGCCCGGGACGCGGGATCTGGCTGACTGCGTTCGAGATCAGGGTCCCCTCTAGATCGAGTGCAAGAATGGTCGGGCGCACGGCATACCGCTCCGGTTCATCGGAGGCCAAGGTTAGTACAGAAGAGTCACGGGCGGTGAGACAGCAGCGTCATCTCTAGCTCCAAGAGGGTGGAGGAATTTGAGAGCTCACTTTATGGACTAGCGCGCATACGTCGACCTTTCACGTCGAGTTGCTAGCCATGTTCGAAGTCGAGTGGTTGATGGTTGCCGTACGCTTCCTGAACACCAGCCGCCGGGTTCACCCCCGTTTTCACGGACACTTACGAGAAGGCCGACCGAGGCCTTGAGGAGTGTTCATGTCGAAGCGAAGGAAATTCTGTGGAGAGTTCAAGCGTGGCGCGGTTGAGCAGGCCAGCCAGTCGGGCGTCAGCTGCGCTCAGGTGGCCCGTGAGTTGGGGATCCGAGATACCTTGCTGACTCGCTGGAGGCGAGAGGCTCAAGGCCAGAATTCAGTGGCCTTTACAGGTACGGGTATGCGCCGCGACGAAGAGCTAGCCCATCTCAAACGAGAACTGGCCCGAGTGAAGAAGGAACGAGATTTTTTGCGAGAAGCGGCGACGTTCTTTGCCAAGGGGTCATCCTGAGGTATCAGGTGATCGAACGTTGTCGCGATGCGTTTCCCGTTCGACTGATGTGTCGATGCCTGCGGGTATCGACCAGCGGCTATTACGATTGGAGCAAGCGCCTGATCAGCCCTCGTCAGCTCGACAACGAGCGCTTGCTCGGTCGCATCCGCGAACTGCACGAAGACAGTCGCGGCGTGCTGGGCGCAGGCAGGATGCGCATCAACCTGGTTGATGAAGGTGAGACCGCCAGCCTCAATCGCGAGGCTCGATTAACGGCGGCCGATGGCTTGCAGGGCTGGCCTCGGCCCAAACGTCGCGACCAGCGCAGCCGGCCTGCGCTGGCACCCCTTGGCGTGCGTAACTGGCTGCAACGGGACTTCACTGCGCTGGAACCAGAAGCCAAGTGGGTCACTGATATCACCGAGATCAAAACGCAACAGGGCAAGCTGTATCTGTGCATCGTCCTGGACCTGTTTGATCAGCGTGTTTTGGGCTGGTCAATGCATCACAGACAAGAACGGAAAATGGTGATTCGAGCCGTGCAGATGGCTGTCTGGCAGCGCCAGGGCCGCGATCTGGTAATCCTACATTCCGATCGTGGCAGTCAATTCCTAAGTGGCGACTATCAGAGCTACCTGAATGCCAATGCATTGGTATGTTCGATGAGTGCGGTGGGACATTGCGGGGACAACGCTGCATGCGAAAGATTCTTCGGAATGCTCAAACGCGAGCGGATATACCGGATGAGCTACCCAACACTCGATGCGGCAAAGGCTGATGTGTTTGAATACATCGAGCGGTTCCACAACCGTCGGATGCGGCGGCGGATCGCCAAGCGCGATTCAAAGTTCTCAACTCTTTCACAACCGTCCGTGATCTCGGGGTAGAACCCGGTCGTGGGCCTAGGGTGCTAGGTCGGGTCGATATCTCTCAGTCAACCTTATCTCGGACGGCTTAAGGCGGTTGCTCCGCGGTTCTGCAGCGATTCTAGTGCTATGTCTAATGCAGTGACCGATTCCACAATTGACCGCACAGTGGCACGGTCAAATTCATGGTCACGCTGGGCGTCGTGTACGCCGCTGTTGAGGTATCCCCACTCGATACTCGCGCCGCTAACATTGAGCAGTGCGGCGAGCGCATCGACTGCCTGTGGCGCACCGACGTGCTGTGCCGCGATCCGGTCGACCGCCGATCGCAGCTTGCTGCACTTGTTGTTCAACTCCCAGGGCGAGCGGGGTCCACCTAGCTTGATGTCGATCCGACCATCCGCCCGCCGGCCCAGCCATGTCCAGAGACGGTCCGTGAGACTCTCCAGCGCCGGCCTGGCCTGGCGCAGCGCCTCGCGCTTTTCGTCGGCCGCCAACGCCTGCTGGGCCAGCAGAACGTAGTTCTTCGTCGGTGGATCGCTGTCGACGCGCAGTTCGTGCTCTCCATGATGCGGGAGGAACTTGTAGCGTTTGATGGCATAGGCGCGCCGGACGCCCAGCTCCTGCTGGATACGGTGCAGGAATTCCTCGGCGTGCGAGGTGAGGATGACCTGCTTGCCGTCGAGCAGGCCGTCCTCGAAGAACGTGCGCCAGATGCCATCGCGGTGATCGTCGTCGATCGCGTTGACGACGTCATCGAAAATGACCACGGGGCAGCCCTGCGCGATGTTCTTGGCGAGCAGAATTGCCAGGCCCAGGCATTTGATGTGCCCTTCGCTGAAGACGATGAGCGCGTCGTAGCGCACGCCAGGTTCGCCCCCGAACTCCACCTCGATTTTGCCGTTCTCCGCCACCGGCAACCACAATGCATGCAGTAGATCGCCGGGCGGGTCGGCCCGATTGAATGCGTTGTACAAATGGCGTGCTTGTTCTCCCAGCCCCTGCAGCAGGATACCCGGCAGAGCGGTCAGGTAGGCCTGGATCTCGGGCAGGAAACCGTCGTATGCGGTCTTGATTCGCTGATGGTGTGCCACCACCGGCACTTCGGCCGCGACAGCCTGGATCAGCTCGCGGTTTGCCTCGTCGAACTGGGCTACGGTCTGGCGGGCCGCCGCTAGGTCCTGATCGGCCGTCGTGCGCAGGGTTCGCAGCCGTTCGATCTCCAACTGATGCTGCTGCAGTCGGTCCCGCTCCTGGGCCAGCGCGCCGCGCTGGGCATGCACTTCACGCGCTTGCTCATCGAAGCTTTCGATGATCTGGGCGATACGCAGTAGGGCTTGCCAGCCGCGCTGATCCCCTTCGACCCACGCGCTGAGCCAGTTGCCCGTAGCCGCGGGGGGTAGAAGCGGCAGGCCCGCGGCCTGCAGTTCGGTAGGGCAGGCGGTTGCAGCCGCCGCCAGCACGCGGCGCATCTCGTCCCACAGCGCTCGGACCGCCTCGTTCAACTGGGTCCGAAGCCCGGCCTCCTGCTGCTGGAGAGCAGCCAGTTGCGCGAGCTGGTCCAAACCCGTTCGCGCCCTGACGAATGGGTCTTGGGCCACGGCGGCCAGCCCTGTGCCGCAAGCGGGACACGCGGCCGCACCGTCGGCCAAGGCCAGTACCGCCTCGTAGAGCTTCGCGTACGATACTTCGCCGGCGCGAGCCGCGAGTTGCGCGGACGAGGCCTGCCACAGTCCGTGGACGCGGTAAGCCTCTGCCAGCAACGCCTGCAGGCCGATTTGGGTCACGCCATGAATGGCAGGCGGGTTGGCGTCAAGCTGTGCTTGGACATACAGCAACCGTCCCTGTTGCTGCGGCGTACCGAGCAGCCAGTCCACGCAGGCCTGGTAGGTCGCCCCGGACGACATGCGCTGCGCGAGGGCTTGTTCTTGGTTCTCAACCACTGCGATCTTTTGCGAGTAGGCGGCGATCGTCTGCTCGGAGTTCGCCAACTGCAAACGACGCTGTGCCAACTGCGCCGCCTCGACGCCAGCAAGCATCAGGTCTTGATCGAGCGAGGGGTTGAAGCCGCGCACGAACTCGCTGAACTGGTCCACGCCGAACAGGGTTGCGATGAGCTGACGCTGATCGCCCGGGGTGCGCGCGGCGATGCGGGCGAAATCGTCGAGGCGGTTCTTCTCGATGAAGCAGAAGCGGTATTCGGCTTCGTCGGGCTGGACAACCTGCGGCTCATCCGCCGCCTTGGACGATAGGACCGGAGCGACGTGGCGGCGCAAGCGCGCGTTGTTGCAGTAGGTCCGTTGGTCGACCCGCTTGGCCTGCGCTTCGCTGATAGAGCCGAGCATCGCCACTTCCAGGGCCTCGCAGAAGCTGCTCTTGCCAGTGCCATTGGCACCGTATACCAAAGTGATGTCATGGCTGAGGTCGAACGTCTCCTGCCGCATGAATCCGCGAAACGGTCCGACGTCGAGCTGGTGCAGTCTTCCGAGCGCCGGTCCGGTCTCGGGGACGCGGGCGTGTCCGTCGTACGTGACAGGCATCTGCGCCAGATGCGCGACAGCCAGCGGTGCCAGGCGCGTGGATCGCCCGCGGCGCACAGCACCGACCTCTGCTAGTGTCTGCAGGCGTTCAAGCACTAGGTGTGCAAGCCGCCGCACGTCGTCATGCACGTTGCGCTGCGCCAAGTGCGCCATGAAACGGTGGTATTCCGAATGAATGCTTGCCATGTAGCCCCCTTTACACAGAAGGACGCTCTGTACGGCGTCCTTGACGTTGTTGTTAGCCCACCCGCGTCTGGGCGCAGGTGGGCGGTGCTTCCATACGCGGTTATGGCTTTTGGAAATTCTTGGCGAAGTAGTCGATAACTTGGGACGCCTGCGTCCCTTGGCGGAATCGCCTCTGCTCTTCGAAATCCGTCGAGGGCAGCATGTGGATCAGCTGATGATCTGCGTAAAGCTCGATGACCTCACGGGCGTCCAGCGCACCGGCACGTTGACCCGTGAGCGTGTTCGCTGCTTCGATGGCCGCGCCGATCATCACATCCGCCAATTGCACGGCGGGACTGTTCCGAGAATCGACCTGCGTCACCGACTGAAGCTTAAGCGGAAAAGTGATGCTGGCGATCTCCGACTGGCGGAATGTGACCACATCTTTGTGGTGGATGTAGCGCTGCAGCAAGTCGTGATAGGTGAGCAGGTTCTTCGACCGGTCGTGCTCGACCCGATAGGGACCGTCGGCCATGGCCTCCATACGGCTGACCAGTGACTGCAGCACCACTAGGGCGGCATCCGTACTGACGCCGGGGGTTGCGATCGCTCGCAGGCACTCGGGGGCCGCGTATTTCGCCAACGGCCCCAGCGCCTCGGGCAATTCCTGCCAGCGGGAGGCGCGAGCTACTTGGATTAGTTCGGCGAGCGCTGCCGGGCTCTTTTCCTTCACTGCGCGCTGGAAACTTGCCAGCAGACGGTCGAGAGCGTCTGGCCCGAGAAGCGTCGGCCCCACCGTGTATAGCAGGGATGCCAACGAGTAGTTCTGTCCCTCCTGGTAGAAGTCCATCCCGCGCTCGTAATAAAACGGCTCCACGGCATAGTCGAGGAACATAAGCAGCAAGAGGTAACGTTTGTCGCAGACGTAGGTCACGCACTTGTAGTGGCCTAGCACGTCACGTTGCAGCGCCATCAGGCGGGGGCGGTTGCCCGGTCGTCGCGCTAGAGCCCGGTACTTGAGCTCGTCCGCTTGTAGCTTGGGAAAGTGCTCCCGGATTAAGCGCCTGGCCTCGTCGTCGTCGATGGCGATTGCCGTCGCACCTTGAAACCTCTGCTCCGGGTTCAGCAGATCAAAGCCTGTGTAGCCGCTTTCGTCGATTCGGAAGCACTCCAAGTTCCAACCCCCTGAGCCAAGATGGATCAGGTGATGATACGGTCAGTAGAGGCTTCAGATATGGTTCGAAGACTGCTCTTGGCCGCAGGGCGTCATGCGACCCAAAGCGGACCTTCGCACGGCTCAAAGGAGGGGCCGCTGCGCCCGCCGGGAGGCGAAGACGTTCTGCAACTGGGTCCGGCTTTGCGACGCTTGTTGACTGGGCTTGGGCCGCCTAAGATCGAATTGAATCAAAGGGGATGCGGCCCGCCACGGCCGCTGTGCATAAGTCACATAACCGGACCCCCAAGGTCCGTCTATTAGGTAGTTGGGCACCGCATGCGGCCAGTTCGCGACTTTGAGAGACAGCTCAATAACCTCGATCTTGAGGTGACCGTGATTGCCAGCTACGTATACGCGGAAATGGCAATCCACCATGCGGCATCCAAATCGAAGGGCTTATTGAGGGCACTGAATCGCACTCCAACCTTCTGGCGCACTTGTTACGCATCATTTCAGTCTTCTGCGTATGTGGCTCTGGGGCGCGTGTTCGACCTTAAGTCGCCCTACAACATTGAGGCGCTAATCGCCTCAATGGAGCACGATATGAGTGTGTTCTCTCGCGACGCATTGGCCGCTAGAAAGGCAGCGGGTGGCTTCGCTGATCCCACCCACCTGCAGAACTACGTAGCTAATGCACACATTCTTAACTTGAGTGACATTCGGCGTATTCGGCGTGCCGTAGCTCGGCGCCGACTTGTCTACGATCGAGCGATCATGCCTGTACGGCACCAGTACTTGGCGCACCGTCAAGCGCACGGCCACGAACATGTTCAAAGCCTTTACAGCAAGGGCAAAGTAAGGGAGATGTGGCAGTTGTCGTGCTTTCTTTACCAACTGCACCAAGCCCTTTGGAACCTCTACAACAACGGCCGAAAACCAGAGCTTCGATTTCGCGTACGCTTCTCCCCAAAAGTCATTTACGATCACCCTGGCAACAACTCTGGCCCGCACGAGCGGATCGTCCGCGACGTTCGCATCCTCATGGGCATCATCGAGAGCGGTGCCTAAAAAGTTCATTCAAGCCGAACCCGCTTCGCGGACCAGCTTAATTCAGGCTTAGCGCCCATGTCAGAAGAATCGCTCCTCGCTCTACTTCTCTCGTTGCCAATCGGAATTGTCAGCGGACTCTATTCAAGCCTTATCGTGACCAAGTACGCACGCTTTTCCGAGCTGCGGTGGGAAGCGCTACGGATCATCCGCTCGATAAATTTCATCGGCGATGACACGCAGTTGGAGGTAACGGAACCGAGCAATCTGAGTTCGTTGCCGCTGATCGCAAGCGATCTTTATGGTCTAGGGCATCGAGCTGCCGGCAGTACAATTAACTCGCTGTACGACATTATTCTTGGCGCTAACATAGCGATCGCATCTGGAGCGATTACACCAGCTGCGTACATGTCGCAGCACGAAGATTGGCAGCGCCAGTCAGGAGAGATCAGTCCCAACAAGCGCATCTATCTCCCTTGGGGCTGGCCGTGATAGGCGCTAACAAGTCATTCAAGCCGAACCCCGCCACGCAGGTCGGCGCACCGCGCATAGTTGGCGCAGTCGTCCAGGATCTCGCCCAAGTTCTGGTGCAGTGCCTGGACGGCCGGAAACAGTTCCCCGATCACGATTAGGTGGCGGGCAGAGCGCTCACGCTGGCGCTGCCAAGGCTCCTTCAAGGAAATGACCAAGGCGACCACCACCGCCACCCATATCCCCAGTGCATTCCGGTCGATTACTACGTTCACCTCGCCTTCAATCAGTAAGACCCGAGCGTAGCTCGCCGTCCAATCACCGGTCGAGACATCGGTGCCCAGGTGGCGGATGCACTACTCGCTGGTCAGTACTCCCCGAGCTCAGGTCGGAAGGCGGGGTCGCCGACGATTACTTTCGCCAGGGGGCGACGTCGGGTTCGATCGAGCGTCCCAAGAACTTGCGCTGGTTTCCGGCACTGGACTTATCCAGGCCGGCGTTAAATGGTCCGCGGTTCACTCGCACATGCCAGCGCTTGCGCGCATGCAAAGGGGAAGCGGCATCGGCCTTGGCCGCTTCGGAAGCCTCCCACAGCTCGGCGCGACGATCGGCGCTGGCGCGGAACAGCACCCAAGCCGCGTAGCTGCCTTCCGCCGTGTCGCGCGCCCAGTACTCGCGCCACCAATACCGCGCACAGGCCTCGCGCCAGCGCTCCCGCGCGGCCTGATGTAGCAGCTGTGCGATCGTTCCCTCGAGAGGCCCATCCGGCCAGGCGCCGGCGACCGGCAGCTCATTGAAGGCCCCAAAGCCCGACAGCACGATGGCGCGCTGCTGACGCCAGTTCAACGCGCTGGCCGCATCCTGGGCAATAACTGCCTCCATCCAGTCGCGCCGGCCGTTGTATTGGGCCGCCAGCACCAGTTCGTACAGCCCGTGGTCCGAGGTGGACGCGTCCAGACGGAGCAGCTGTTGGCGCAACGCCTCCACCGGCGGGGAGTCGGGAGCGCCGAAGACGAGATGCAACAACTCGGGCAGATTCGCGCCGCTTATCACCCGGCTGTGAAGAGTCTGGCGCAAGGCGTTCCACAGGGCCGCGCCGACGTCAGGGCGCGAGGCCAGCAGCACCTCGCATAGCGCCAGGAAGGGCACTTCCGCCAGGCGTACTCGGCGCCGGAAGGCGTCGGTCAAGGTGTCGTAGCCCTCGATCCACCGTTCGATGAACTGTGGCGCGGCACGCCAGACCATCTCGAACTCGGCCGCGGTCATGTCCATCATGACCAAGCTGGAGGTGGTCTGACGTGCGAGCGTGATGCGCTCCCAGGCGACGTTGCGCGCCGCCTTAAAGGCGGCGTTGCGCGTGTCGTCGTCGAACATGCGGAAGAAGCCTTCGGGCGAGTCGGCGTCGGCTTCCGGCAAGGGCTGCACGGACACCCCCAGCGGGCGCGAACCGGAGCGGCTTTTCCATACCGTCAACTCGGCACCCGAGTCGAATTCCGGCGCGGTGTCCGCGCGAATGACCGCATCGAAGGCCGTGGCCGCCTCGAGGACCTCCACCGGGTCCTCGCCCCGGATGCGTGCCGCTTCCAGCCACCACCACGGCGGCAGGCGCGGCCACACCTGATCGAACGGATCGCCCCGGGTCGCCGAGACTAGGGCGTTGGAACCATGGAAGGCGATGCCCGGATCCATGGTGGCCTGCCAGCACCAGTCGCGTTGCAACAATTCGGCCCCCAACCTGGCCGCGTCGCTGGTGCCCAGGATCAGGTAGGCCAGGCGCGCCAGATTCTCGTTGTCCGATTCCATCGCCTGTGCGATCCAGGACCACGTCGTGTCGCTGAGCGACGGCGGGGCGCCGGACAACATCTCCAGCAGCTGTTTCTGCATCGCGGCGCCCTGACCCCCGAACTGCGCCACCAACTCATCCACGTCCTGCCGGGACAACGCCCCCACCCCATCCTGAAGGGTGGGCATCAACTCCGGCAACGCGGCGGCCAGGACCGCTCTGACCTGGTCGATGGGGGCGAGCTCAGCGATCTCGGCCAATACGGCGCGGTTGCCGATGTCGTAACGCATTTGCTCCGAAGCGCCATCGGCGGCTTCGCGCAAGGCGCACGCGGTGGCACGTTCGGCTTCGCCCTGGACGAGCGCGGCATAGTTCAACTGCAGGGCGTGCCAGAGTTGGGCGTCGGGCGCTTTGCCGGGGCCGGCCGCGGCCCAGGACCGCCACAGCTGGGCCAGCTCGTCCGGCAGGCACCGGGCCAGGATCGGAAGCAGGCGCTCGAACTCATGCGATTCGGACGTGGCGTGGCGATTGATGTAAAGCTTGTCGACCGGAAACTGCTTCACCAGCGCCCGCAACTCATCGCAGTACACCGCGGTTGGTACGAACGTCGGATCCAGCCAGTGTTCTTGCAAAGTATGCGCGCGCTGGATCGGCGTCATTGCGGTGTCCGCCAGCACCTGGGCCGCGTGGCGTCGTTCGACGGCGAAGAATCCGCGGCCGATGTTATCCAGATAGTCACGCTGGTAGTTCAACTTGAAGTCGAGATCGCTATCGACGGACTCGCCTGCGTCGCGGTCGGCTGGATACCCAGTGAGGTACAACAAGAACGCCGCCACGCGTTGCTGTAACCGCGGTTTGACGCCCGCTTCCGGAGTTCGCGCCAGCATCTCCGCCGAGGCCTGTCGTAGGGCCAGCGCGGTCGGCTCTGGATCGACCTCGTTGAGCAGACACAGCCACTTGAGCGACTCCCAATGCGGATGGAACGGCGACAACAGCGCCGATAGCGCACCAGCGGTGAACGCGGCGGTGGCATGCTGCAGGGGAAAGCCTTCGAGCAAGGCGGCCGCGCTGGCACCCCACTGGTCAGTGTCGTGGTCCACCACCTGCAAGGGCACGCCTAGTACGGTCTTGGCATTGCCGGGGACCGAACCGATCCGCTCGAGCAGCCGCTCCTGACGCCTGGTCTTTTCGGCGTCGTCGCTGCCAATCGTGAGGCGCGCAACCACGCTCAGCCATTTGGTGGCCCGGGCCACAAAGCGATCGCGAAGCGACGCATCGCCCCGATCCAGATTGCGCAGCGCCGCCAGCGTGACCAGGCGCGCCGATGACTGGGCCGATCGCCCCGTGCGCTCCACCACATCGAGCAGGTTGTCCGGCATCGCCGGTGCCAGCGCGATCAGCTCGGCGCGGTGCGTAGGCGCCAAGTTCTGCGTCTGCAGCCACGCCGTGACCAGCAGTGTCAGCGTCGGTCCGGTTTGGCCTGACTCGAGCGCAGTCGACACCGCGGCGCGCAACACTTCGGCGCGCTGATCCAAACCTGCGATGGGCTCCAGCCAACCGGTCAGCGCGTTGTCGGCCTTGGCCATGTCGCTCTCGGCCGCTACGCGTTCAACCAAGGCGGCGCCCAGCGCGTGGTTGACCAGTACTGGATCGAGTTCATAGCTGCCCGCGGCGTCCCTGCGGGTGAAGGCGCCATCGATGATCTCGCTCAGGCGACGCGATACGTGGCTGGGGTCTTGCGAAAAATCGTGCGCCTGGTCGGCCAGCTCTTGGCGCGAGTACTTGGTGATGCCTTTCACCGCGCGTCCGGCCACCCCGCGCAGCCAGTCGCGCCACTGCTCGTCCGACCAAGCGCGGTCGCCCAGGGTGTCGCGCCCGTGCTCGAACAGCAATCGTTGCACGGTAATCTGGCCTACATCCTTCAGGCGATCGTTCAGACGCACCACGAGGCTGAATAGGCGCGGCGTGCGCGCCTGCTCGAGTAGGTCGGGCTTCATCGATGCGCGCGACAGGCCATGCTGCTGCAGCATCGCATCGAGCTCGGCGTCATTGAACTTGCCCACTTGCGCCTTGTCGGGCTTGTCGACCAATCCCTTGAGCTGGCGCAGTTCATTGTCGAAGTAGGTCTGGCGCGTGGAGAGCACCACCCGCACCCTTTCACGGAACGGCTCGGCTTGCAGGACCTTGAGCACGGTGATCCAGTCGAACAGCGGCTCTTGGTTCACGCCATCGAAGACCACCACGAAGGCGGCGCCTTCGGATGGCGGGCGCAGCAGCAGCTGTTCCACCCGCGCCCGCCAATGCGCTGCGTCGCGTACTCGGGACAATTCGTGCAGGCGCTCGCCGAGAAATTGCGTCATCCCCGTCTTGTTGAGCTTGGTCAGGCCCGGCATCGCGGAAGAGGGAACGACCAGCGTGATCGGCAGCTGGTCCTCGACCTGCTCAAGCCAGTCGATGGTGGTCCAGGTCTTGCCCATGCCTTCGCTGCCGATCACGCACAAGGGGGCGCCCTTGGCACTGGGACTGGCAAGCCACGCTGCCATCTTGCTGCTGGGTTCGGCCCGGCGGACGAATTGCGGACCCTTCACGACTTGGTTCAAGGTCAACGCTGACTCGTGGCGATCGATGCGCACCTTGCGCAGCAGTTCTAGCGAGCGCGTGCGCAGGGCCTCGAAGCCGATCTGCCACGCTTCCAGCTCGCGCTGCAACTCCGCAATCTTTGTAGTGAAGCTCGGCGCCAGCGCTTTGGCCAGCGCTCCGGCGCGTGAGCCGAAGTGTTTTTCGGTTGTGGTCGGGTCCCAGGCCAAGAGGGCCGGCAGCGCTGGCGTGCTGGTGGTTTTCCAGTCAACGACCAGCACCGGCACGCCATCGCGCAGCCCGGAGTTGTACAGGCCCGTCTCCACTTGGTCGGGCACATCTCGCGAGGACGCCAGGATCCATGCCTCCAGACCCGGCGTGCGCTCTTGCGCTTCATCGATTTCACCCCGCAACGACCGCTCGTCCAGCGGCGTGCTGTCGCGATAGCGCTTGCACTCGATAAGTAACGAGCGGCCCTGTCGTCCGGCGGTACTGGCATCGGTGCCGTGCTGCGTGCCCGACTTGGCGACGGCAAAGGTCGTTCCGATTAATTGGCCGAACAGCTCGGTGACAACGTCTTCGAACACATCGGTGGCCGCCGCTTGGACCAGGCCTTGCAGCTCGTCAAGCTCTGCCTTCATGGCGGCCCGAACGGGCGGGGTGGGCGTCGTTGTGGACAAGGTGAACCCCCAAGAAAGTCGGCCGCAGCGCAGCGTGGAATCATTGCAAAGACCACCGCGCCATTCTACGGGCGGGCGTGGCTACCTACGCGGTCGGCGATGCCACATCCCCCGCTCTTAAATCGGCGCCGGCGCAACGCCATTGCGCCCGCACCGGCACTCGGTCCAGGGCGCTCAGAAATTTGGTAGTCCAGCCCCGTGGCTTGGGGTACCTTGCAGACGCTGTGGTTCAGAACTACAAAAACATTGACAGGGCCATTCATCAGTCTGATGGGTCGTACGGCTTCGAAGGTCAGGTTTTTTCGATAATTGTGACCCTTGAGGATTGGCTGTTATTCAGTCCGGTCGCGACAGAAATGCTGGAGCAAGCTATCACGCAGGCGTTCAGCGACTCCACACTATCAAGCGATTTGAGGGTAAGAGTTCCCTACCTAATCTTTGGTGCAGAGAGCTTTCAACACGCTGTGGCGGCGCTAAATTCTCATTCAATGTCCACCGTCTTTGGTGGTTTCTAGACGTCAAAGTACGAAGGTTGGGTTCCCTCGGCATACCTGCAAGATTGCTTCGGCGACGTGAATCCAGAACCCATAGGTAATTTCGTACAAGACTTCAACTCAGCGGTAAGAGGCCTTCTCGCCGATGCACAACTCCGTAAGGCCGAAGGGTTGTGAGACAACTAGTTTCTGTGATTGCGCTTATAAATCACTGGGTTGCAAAGATAATTTTCCCCAGCCACCAAGCGTAAATTGTTGATCCAACTAATCTCCAGCCTGCATTTTCCCAAAGAAATCCTCGCCCGGTATGCCAGCCGCCAGAGACGGGCTCACCTTTGGTGTGATGTCCAATCCCGGCCCGTGTCTTCCAAATCGGCGGCAAGGTCGTGGCGAAGGTACTATCCTTCATGTCCAACGGGCCCAGGACCAGCTCCTGCATCAGCTCGGGAAACAGCTTCCCGCAAGCTTCGGCCATCATCAGTTGAACAACGGTGTAGCCGCCACCGGAGTACTTCCATTCGGTTCCGGGTATAGCCTCTACGCGGACCGGTTCGGAGTTGGCTGGCGGCGCGCCATCCAGCACCTGCAGCAGTGAAGGTACTGCTTCGCCTTGAGCGTAGCCGTTGAAGCCATGAATGTTTATGTCCGCACTGTGGTTGAGCAGGTCGCGTAACGTGACAGGCTGTTGCTGGGTGAAGCGGTTACCTATGCCTTCACTGATGTGTTTGTCAAAGAGGGTCGAGAATGGCGATTGGTTTCGGCTCAAGAGACTATTAGGCCGTGAATCGCCTAGTAGCCTCGGCGAATCTGTAGGGATACGCCGCGTTCGGGTTGGAGTTCCGAGTATTTGGTGCACACCCAAGCGAGGGCGGCGATGCGCTGCCTCGAGGTCAATCGGACTGACGCCACCGAGGTAGCTGTGTTGGCGTGTTGGATTATAGAACCCGTCGATGTAGTCGGATATGTCCGAGGTCGCCATTTCTCGACTGTCGTAGATGCGCTGGACGTGTCGAACATGTACCGATGTCAGTATCTCGGGATGGCGGTGGAGTAGCTAAGGTTACGGAAACCGCAGGCTTACAGAGATTGAATCTAGCGACTCCGGGCCTTGATCTGCTCGACCTTGCCCTCCTTCCTGCCTCGACAGTTTGCGAGAACGATGGCAGTTCCAGTGCGGTCGCACCGCGCCGGGTGGTACGGACTTATGACAACCGTAACCGGTTGACCTCGCTGACCTTTCCTGATGGAAACGGCAACCAGACATGGGCCTATACGCCCGACAGCAAGCCGCATCAGGTCATCACACAGGACGTGGCGAGCTCCACCCAGACAATCAACACCTATACGTACAACAAGCGTCGTCTGCTGACGGCAGAAACCGCTGGCCAAGTGAATGGCTACAGCTGGGCCCTCGGATATGCGTATGACACCAACGGAACCTTGTCGGGGATTCAGTATCCAAGTGGTTTGTACGTGGATTACGCCCCCAATGCCCTGGGGCAAGCTACCCGCGCCGGCAGCTATGCCACCGGGATTTCCTATCATCCGAACGGTGGCATGAGCCAGTTCGTGTACGGCAACGGGATCGCCCACACGACGCAGCAGAACGGACGACAGCTGCCGACGCGGGTCAAGGCTGGCACGGTGCTGGACAACACCTATAGCTATGACGCCAATGGCAATGTGGCCCAGATCGCCGATGCTCTTGATTCAACTCGGGCGCGGACGATGATCTATGACGGACTGGATCGTCTGGCGCAGGCAACGTCGGGGTCTTTTGGTGGCGGTGGGCAGGTCACTTACAGTTACGATGCGCTGGACAATCTACGTACAACCAAGCTGGCGGGCGTGAAGGAGTACAACTACTGGTATGACGCAGCCAATCGCCTGAGTAACATCGTTGACGATGCCGGTGCCACGATCATAGGCCTTGCATACGATGTGCAGGGCAATCTCGCCAACAAGAACGGGCAAGCATTCCAGTTCGATTTCGGTAACCGTCTACGCTCGGCCGTCGGCAAGGAATCGTACAGCTACGATGGCCATGGTCGGCGTGTGGTCTCCTCCAACCCTAGCCAAGGCAACATCATCTCGATGTATGGTCAGGACGGCGTACTGCGACGCCAGGATAATGACCGCGAGGCCAAGAGCGTCGAGTATGTTTATCTGAATGGCAGTCTGATTGCCAAGGTCAGTACCACCACAGCCCCGGCGGCGCCCACAGTAACGGTACCGGCCTACAGCGACACTGGCTCCTATACAGTGAGTTGGAATGCGGCTGCATCGGCGACCACGTATGAGTTGCAGGAGCAATTTGATGGCGGCGCTTGGCAGGTCAGCTATAACGGGTCCGCGCTATCCATCGCTATGAGCGGCAAGTCAGGCGGGTTATATGGCTATCGTGCCCGGGCTTGCCGAGGAGCCATCTGCGGTGCTTGGGGAGCAACGGCGAGTATATCGGTGCAGTCGATTCCTTCGGAAATCTCAGTCGTCTCCGCGCCATCACTTTCGAACAACGGTAGCTATACGGTGAGCTGGACCGGTACATCCGGCGCGACGAGCTATAAGCTAGACGAGAGCGCTAGCGGCGGCAGCTGGTCGCAAGTCCAAAGTACTTCTGCACTTTTTAAGTCCGTCACGGGAAAAGCAAACGGCACCTATTCCTATCGAGTGAGTGCATGTAATGCTGCCGGCTGTGGCGGCGTTAGTGGCAGCGCCAACGTGCGTGTCGTGCATCCTCCCGCTCCTGCGCCGGTCCTCAGCGCGCCGGCAAGTTCCTCCAACGGCAGCTATTCAGTGAGCTGGGCAGCAGTTCCGACGACGACCAAGTATCACTTGGAAGAGAGCTTGCCGGGCGGCGGCTGGAGCGAGATTTACTCCGGCAGCGGCAGCAGCTTTGCCATCGGCGGCAAAGGCAATGGAACTTACTTGTACCGCGCTATCGCCTGTAACGACGGCGGATGCTCTGACTATTCTCAAAACTTGGCGGTTTCAGTGCTGTTGCCACCGGCAGGCGTGCCGGTGCTTTCAGTGCCAGCCACGAATTCCAATGGCTCATATAGCGCCAGTTGGACATCCGTAACAACGGCAACAACCTATCGTTTGGAGGAGAGCGTCAATGGTGGCGCCTGGGTACTCATCTATGCAGACGGGGCGATCAATCGAGCTCTGAGTGAAAAGGCATCTGCAACCTACAGCTACCGCGTTCAGGCATGCAATACGAGTGGTTGCGGTAGTTGGAGCACAGCAGCATCGGTGTCAGTGCAGCGGATTCCAAATGTACCCGCAGGCAACTACGGGACTCTAGAAAGTCCAAGCAAGACCCAGTGGAGAATATCGGCATTCTGGGGAGTCGTGCCCGATGCCACACGATACGAGCTAAAGGGCTACATGACCTATAACGGAACCGCGACAACAACAAGCAAACTCATTAAGTCCGTTAACCCGCCAGAGGAGGCTCTGAGCTTCCAAGTTCGGGCATGCAACGCCAATGGCTGTTCGGCATGGTCTGCCATCTTCAACGCATACTAATGGGGAGTTCCATGGACGATAGACGAACAGGCTCGCGTTTGATCCCGCGACTCGGGAGAGTCATGTCAACTTGTGCTTGGATGTTGGCGGCTCTTCTGCCTTTGGTTGCACAAGCGCAGACAACGGTCGAGTACATCCACACCGATCCCCTGGGGTCGCCGGTAGCAGTGACCGACGCGGGCGGCAATGTCATTGAACGTGAGATCTATGAGCCTTATGGGTCCCCGATCAAGCGTCCACCATCAGACCAACCAGGCTTCACTGGTCACGTATCGGACTCGCTGACCAATCTAACTTACATGCAGCAGCGCTACTATGATCAGCAGATTGGGAGGTTCCTGTCAGTCGATCCGGTCACGGCCTATAGCAACCCAGTTGGTGCGTTTAATCGATACTGGTATGCCAACGACAATCCGTATCGCTTCAATGATAGTGATGGGAGAGAGACTGGTGCCGCATTTCGTACTGTTAACAACCTGACCAATGGAGGGCCCGTAAATAGGCCTCCAAGAAGTCCGGACGATAAGTTGGGACCGGTCATCGGCTATGCGCTGGGGGGGATTCTTGCAGCACCGGCCGTCGGTTATGTTGGAGCTGCAGCTTTGGCGAACCCTGCGACCGCCAACACCGTCATGACAGCTGCCGCTGACCTAGCAATAGGCGACGCTATCGGGGGAGCTTCACTCGCCGCGTCTGCGACAACTCTGTATCGCGTCGTAGATGGCATCGAGCTGGATAGTATCCGGGCATTAGGTACCTTCTCTGCGAGTCCGAATGGTGACACTGTGAAACGCTTCTTAGGAAATCTGCCCGACGCACAAGCACTGAGAGCTAGGTTTGAAGAAGCATATGGCGTGAAACAGTATGTGGTTGAGGGTCGCGCATCCTCTGAGGTCATGAGCTCCACGATAACAACCCGCTTTAGCGACGTTCCTGGCCGGCCGATGGATTCAATCAATGTAAGATCAGAGGATGCTTCAAAGGTGGTCTGTAATGTGCAGTTCACTTGCAATTAGGGGTATTTGTCGTGAGCATCAGTGCATATATTTTTCTCGATATGATTGATTCAATGGGTCGCGCAACGAGAGTCATCGATCCTTCGACGGCTAGGCTTATGGCATTGCATGTATCTGAAAGCCCAATCTGGTATGGATTTTTTATAAAGGAATCAGCCGAAACCTCTTTGTTGCCAGGGAACGGCTACTCCGTTGAGTTGTACTTTCTTGATGATCAGGGGTCGAAGGAGAGCTTCCCGCGCGGAGCGTCCATTCTGTTTGGTGACGGCATTTCAACAAGAGGGTTCATCCGCCTTCTCGGGAACTGACTCTTTTCGTTAGGTTGAGCATCGATCTCGATCAGAAATGGTTACAAGACATGTAGGTTGAGGAGAGGCAGCGCTGGCGAGGGCCTCACTTGTGCACATTTTCACCCCAAATTGACAGCGCTGGCTGGATGAATCTGTTGTCAGTCAACTTGACGACCTAAGAGACAGTTCATCCAGGAACAGTACGCCGTTATGGGCAAGCGATATTTCACCCGGGCGCGGATACGAGCCACCACCTACCAGAGCCACCGCGCTGGCGGTGTGGTGCGGCGCGCGGAACGGACGTTGCCGCCAGCGTGCCGGATCAACCCCACGACCGCTGACCGACGCGATGGCGGCTGTTTCCAGCGCCTCATGCTGGCTTGCGTCTGGCAGGATGCCGGGCAGGCGCGAGGCCAGCAGCGTCTTGCCGCAGCCCGGAGAGCCGAGCAGCAGCAGGTGGTGATTACCGGCTGCGGCGATTTCCAGCGCACGGCGGGCGTGTTGTTGGCCGCGTACGTCGGCCAGGTCGGGCAAGGGGGCTGGAACGGCGGGACGCATCTGCGCCATCGGCAGTTGCTTGTCGCCGGCCAGGCCGGCACACACCTCCAGCAGCGTGCGTGCGAAGTTGACGTCTGCATGCGTGGCCATTGCCGCCTCTGCCGCATTGCCTTCGGGCACGATCAGCGTGCGCTGCGCGCCCGCCGCGGCGATGGCCGCAGGCAGGGCGCCATCGACCGCGCGCAGTTCGCCGGTCAACGCCAGCTCGCCGATGAACTCATGGCCGGCCAGCGCCGCGCGGTCGATCTGGCCGCTGGCGGCAAGGATGCCGAGCGCGATGGGCAGATCAAAACGCCCGCCGTCCTTGGGCAGGTCGGCAGGCGCCAGGTTGATGGTGATGCGGCGGGCGGGGAACTCGAATTGCGCGCAGATCAAGGCCGCACGCACGCGGTCACGTGACTCGCGTACCGCCGCCTCGGGCAGGCCGACGATCTGGGTGCTGGGCAGGCCGCCGGACAGGTGGACTTCCACCCGCACTTCCGGTGCCTGCACGCCCGCACGGGCGCGGCTGTACACCAGCGCCAGGCTCATGCGGCCCGGCTCAGCGGTTGTCGGGAGCGCGGTTTTCCAATGCGACGACGGCCTGTTCCAGCGCGTCGAGCTTTTCACGGGTGCGCAGCAGGACCGCACGCTGCACTTCGAATTCCTCGCGGGTGACCAGGTCCAGCTTGGCCAGGCCGGCCTGCAGGGCGCCCTTGAAAGTGGCCTGCAGTTCATCGCGCGAATCGCGCAGCCCTGGCGGCACCAGGTCACTCAGGCGACGGGCAAGCTCGTCGATGTGGTTCAGATCGATCATGGCTGGTGTCTCCGCAGGGATCGGCCGAGCCTAGGGGCCTGGTCGTGTGCGGTGCATCGGTATCCGTTCTGGCAGGCCGTAAGGATAGTCCGTAACGTTGGCGCTGGCACCTTGCCGGCGATGCTCAAGTCCGCGTGCGGGCACGGTATCCTTTCGGCGATTACCCGGAGGAAGCGACCAATGAAGATGATCATGGCCATCGTCAAGCCGTTCAAGCTGGACGACGTGCGCGAGGCGCTGGCCGAACGCGGGGTAACCGGCATCACTGTTACCGAGGTCAAGGGTTTTGGCCGGCAGAAGGGCCACACCGAACTGTACCGCGGCGCCGAGTACGTGGTCGATTTCCTGCCCAAGGTGAAGATTGAAGTCGCGGTGACCGACACCCAGGCCGAGGAAGTGGTCGAAGCCATCGTCAAGGCCGCCGGCACCGGCAAGATCGGCGACGGCAAGGTGTTCGTGTATGACCTGGGCAGCGTGGTGCGCATCCGCACCGGTGAAGTGGACGCCGACGCACTCTGAGCGCCGATGGCGCCGTGTGTGTGGGCGTGATCACTGGGGGCTGCTTCGGGCGGGCCCGGGTTCAACGGCAACCCCTCCCCAACCCTCCCCTGCTGCGCAAGGGAGGGGGCAAGAGCGGCGTTTGCGGCCATCTGAAACATCGCGCGGGATTCCCCCTCCCTTGCGCAGCAGGGGAGGGTTGGGGAGGGGTGCTCCTGTTTCGGCTCAGGCTTCCGCCCGGAACAAACGCATCAGGCTCATCAATCCAGGCCTGCGCCCGCGGGCGATCACTGCTGGCCCTTGATCCTTCGGTACAGGTGCTTCCACGTACCGCGAACGGCCTGCACCCAGCCTGGCTCGGCCAGCAGGGCCGCCTGTTCGGCGCTGGGCCGTTGACCGGTCAGGCGCTGGCGCATCTTCACCAGGTTCTTCATGTCACTGCGGCGCAGCTGGCGGATGATCGGCCAGTTGCGCATCCAGCGTGGGGCGCGGAGCGCGGAGGTGAAGTCCAGCAGCACCGGCACGCCGGCACTGATCACCACGTTGGTGCCATGCAGGTCGTTGTGGGTGATGCCGGCTGCATGCAGGCGCGCCAGCGCGCTCTGCAGTTGATCGAATACTTCCTGGGTCACGCCCTGGACGCCGGCGCTGAGGGTGTCTCCTGGGATGAACTCCATGCCCAGCGCCAGACCGCCCAGGGTGCCGAGCAATGCCGGCGCGTGCTTCCAGCCCTGCAGGGTGCGCAGCACCTTGGCCTCGTGGCGCACCAGCAGACGCGCGACCGGTGACAGCGGCGTGCCGCGATAACGGCGGTAGTCCTTCACGACGGCCAGCCGGCCTTGCAGCTCGATGCGATAGACGTCCGGCTCGAGCAGGCGCTCGCCGCGCTTGAGCAGTTGATTGGCGGGAACAAGCGGCGTATCGCCGTCGAAAGTGGGCAATGTGTTCATGAAAACCTTCCTGACGCGGCGGGCGCGGAAAGCGTCTTGAAATGCCGGTCTTGCGTTGCCCGGGGCGGGCGGGAATGTGGCTGAATTATAAAACTGAACAGTCCACGAATTGCTGAATGTAAAAAAAATGTAGGAACGTGACGGCGGAAAGGATTGTTGCGGTGGCGGCACCGGTGCACGCCTGGCCGCCCGCCACACCGCCAGGTGGGCTCAGGGACTGCCGGAGTCCGTACGCTGCGGGCATCCCGGTCGAAAGTGCAGGCAAAAAAAACCCCGCGTCTGCGCGGGGTCTTCTGTCTGCTGGGCTGGTGGGCTTACTCGCCCAGCGCCTTGGCCACGAACGGCGGGCTGACCAGCACGCCGGTGTGCAGCGGGGCGGTGTAGTACAGCGTGTCGAACGGCTTGGCGGCCGAATCGGCCTCACGGAAGCCGAAACCGAAACCGGCCTGCTTGCTGGCCACGGTCACCGACCACCAGCCGGTCGGATAGCACGGCTGCGGGAACGGCAGGGTCTTGAACGACTGGAAGCCGGCCTTGCCCATTTCCGAACGCATGTCCTTGATCAGGTCCAGCAGCGCCAGCGGCGATTCGCTCTGCTGGACCAGCAGGCCGTCGTCCTTCAGGGCGCGGAAGCAGCTTTCGAAGAACGCCTTGTTGAACAGGCCTTCGGCCGGGCCGACCGGGTCGGTGGAGTCCACGATCACCACGTCCACGCTGCCCGGGGCGCAGTTGGCCATGTAGGCCACGCCGTCGTCGAACAGCAGCTCGGCGCGCGCGTCACCGTTGGATTCGCACAGCTCCGGGAAGTGCTTCTCGGCCATGCGGGTGACCTGCTCGTCGATATCGCACTGGGTGGCGCTTTCCACGCCCGGGTGCTTGAGCACTTCACGCAGGGTGCCGCAGTCGCCGCCGCCGATGATCACCACGCGCTTGGGCGCCGGGTGGGTGAACAGCACCGGGTGGCTGATCATCTCGTGGTAGAAGAAGTTGTCCTTGGTGGTCAGCATCATGGCGCCGTCGATGACCATCAACTTGCCCCAGTCGGTGCTGTCGTAGATCTCGATCTTCTGGAACGGCGACTGCACTTCCTCCAGCTTGCCGGTGATGCGGAAACCGATGGCCGAGCCGGTCGGCTGGAAGTGTTCGATGAACCAGTTTTCGTTGGAGGTCATTGCAGGGTTCCTAGCAAGGGGAGTCGATACCCTTCTCCCGCCGGGAGAAGGTGCCCCAGAGGGGCGGATGAGGGTAAGGGCGAAGCCTGTCACAGCCAGGTTTCACGCTTACTCTCACCCCCAACCCCTCTTCCGGGGGGAGAGGGGAGGTGGCGCGGGCGCGGATTGTAACGGACCGGTGCCCCGCTAGCGTTAGAATGCGCGTCCTTTTTATCCACAGCCGAGAGTAGCTACGCCGATGAGCGATTGGTCCCTCGAACAGGCCCGCAAGACCTATTCGATTCCGCACTGGTCCGATGGTTATTTTGACGTCGATGCCGCCGGGCATGTCGTGGTGCGCCCTGCCGGCGCGGATGGCGTGACGGTTTCGTTGCCGCAGATCGTCGATTCGGCCCGTGCCGCAGGCGCCAAATTGCCGTTGCTGGTGCGCTTCCCGGACATCCTGGGCCAGCGCCTGGGCAAGCTGCAGGCGGCTTTCGCCCAGGCCCAGGCCGACTGGGACTACCCGGGCGGCTACACCGCCGTTTACCCGATCAAGGTGAACCAGCACCGTGGCGTGGCCGGCACCCTGGCCAGCCACCACGGCGAGGGCTTCGGCCTGGAAGCCGGTTCCAAGCCGGAGCTGATGGCGGTGCTGGCGCTGAGCCGGCCGGGCGGGCTGATCGTCTGCAACGGCTACAAGGACCGCGAGTACATCCGCCTGGCGCTGATCGGCCGCAAGCTCGGCCTGCAGACCTACATCGTCATCGAGAAGCCCTCCGAGCTGAAGCTGGTGCTGGAGGAATCCAAGGCGCTGGACGTGAAGCCGGGCATCGGCGTGCGCATGCGCCTGGCTTCGCTGGGCGCCGGCAAGTGGCAGAACAGCGGTGGTGACAAGGCCAAGTTCGGCCTGTCGCCGCGCCAGCTGCTGGACCTGTGGAAGTCGCTGCGCGACACCGAATACGCCGACTGCCTGAACCTGCTGCATTTCCACATGGGCAGCCAGATCAGCAACGTGCGCGACATCGCCAACGGCATGCGCGAGGCCACCCGTTACTTCGTCGAGCTGTCGCGCCTGGGCGCGAAGATCAGCCACGTCGATGTCGGCGGTGGCCTGGGCATCGACTACGAAGGCACCCGTTCGCGCAGCTACTGCTCGATCAACTACGGCCTGAACGCCTACGCCAGCAACATCGTGCAGCCGCTGGCCGAGGCCTGCGAGGAGCACGGGCTGACCCCGCCGCGCATCATCACCGAGTGCGGCCGTGCGATGACCGCCCACCACGCGGTGCTGATCGCCAATGTGTCCGAAGTGGAGCAGGCCGCCGACGGCCGCATCCCCGAGGCACATGACGACGAGCCGGCCGCCATCCGCCACCTGCGTGAGATCCATGACGAACTGGATCAGCGCCCGGCGGTGGAGCTGTTCCAGGAGGCGCAGCACTTCCATGCCGAAGGCTTGTCCGCCTACGCGCTGGGCCAGATCGATCTGCCGCAGCGTGCGCGCATCGACGACCTGTTCTACGCCATTGCCAACGCCGTGCGTGCGCGCCTGAGCTATGACGAGAAGAGCCATCGCCCGGCGCTGGATGAACTGAACGATCGCCTGGTCGACAAGTACTTCGTCAACTTCAGCGTGTTCGAGTCGATCCCGGATGCGTGGGCGATCGACCAGGTGTTCCCGATCGTGCCGATCGAACGCCTGAACGAGCGCCCGGACCGCCGCGGCATCATCGCCGACATGACCTGCGACTCGGACGGCATGGTCAAGACCTACGTCGAGAACGAGAGCCTGGACAGCTCGCTGCCGCTGCACTCGTTGCAACATGGTGAGAGCTACCGCATCGGCTTCTTCCTGGTGGGTGCTTACCAGGAAATTCTCGGCGACATCCACAACCTGTTCGGCGATACCGATGCGGTGGAAGTGGTAACCGATGCCGATGGTTACGTGATCACCCAGCAGCGTCGTGGCGACACCACCGACGTGATGCTCGATTACGTGGGTTACAGCCTGGCCGATCTGCGTACGTCGTATCGCGAGCGCGTGGCGGCAGCCAATCTGTCGGCGGAACGCGCGGCGGAACTGGATGCCGCGCTGGAAGCGGGCCTGACCGGTTACACCTACCTGTCCGACGAACCGCTGGGTTGAGTTCAGCCGGGCCGCGCGTGCTTGCGCGCGGCGCGGTACGCCTCGAAGTCGCGGATGCGGGTGTTTTTGCTCCGTAGCTGCTCCAAAAAACGAAAACGCCACGCAGTCAAACCGCGTGGCGTTTTCGTTGCGCCGACCACGCCAGGCAACACATCAGGTCAGCCCAACGGCAACCGCAACCCAGCCTGCAAACCGCTGCCGGTATCCACCAGCACCAGTTCGCCGTCGTAGCTCTCCACGATGTCGCCGACGATCGCCAACCCCAGCCCGCTGCTGCCTTCGCGCTGGTCCAGCCGCACGCCCCGTTGCGTCACCTTCTGCAACGCAGCCGCGTCCAGGCCGGGTCCATCGTCAACGACATCGACGTGCAGTCGCCCGTCAACGGCGAATGCGGTTATGCGCACCGTCCGTGCAGCCCAGCGACCGGCGTTGTCGAGCAGATTGCCGAGCATTTCCTCCAGGTCCGCACCGGCACCGGCAAAGTACAACTGCGGGTCGATGTCGTCGGGCAGGTAGGTGATGCCGCGCTCGCCATGCACGCGTTGCATCAGCCGGCACAGCGATTGGACGACCGGAGCCACCGCGCTGCGCTGGTGCCTGTCAGCGGCCATGCCAGCAACGAGATAGCGATCGATGCTGGCCTGCATACGACCGCTTTGTTCGCGCAGTGTTTGTCGCCAGTGATGTCCGGGCCCGTCTGCTTCGGCCTGCAGGACGCTCAACGGTGCCTTCAGCGCATGCGCCAGGTCCTGCGCGCCGGTGCGCGCGCGGTTGACCATGCGCTGATGATGGGCGAGCAGGGCGTTGAGTTCGTCGGCCAACGGCGCGACTTCACGGTCAAGATCGTCACCGCTGATCTGCGTGGTTTCGCCACGCCGCACCTGCTCCACGCGACGGCCCAGCGCCCGCAGTGGTCGCAACCCGAAGTGCACCTGGCTGACCAGCACCGCCAGCCATGCGGCGATCAGCACGGCCATCGCCAATGCAGCACGTTGGCGGAAGCGCGCGACTTCATGATCGAGCTGACTGCGGTCGCTGGCGACTGCGAACTGCAGCGGTGCCTGGCTGCGCGGCAACCGCACCTGCTGCACTCGGCCACGTAGTGGCTGTTGCAGTGGGCCGGTGAAATCCACGCTGTGTACCTGCGCCGGTGCTTGGGTAGCTGGCAGCTTCAGGCTCTGGTCCCACAGCGAACGCGATTGCAGCAGCGGCTCGTTGTCCGAACTGATCTGCCAGTAACTGCCGGAGAACACCCGCTGGAAGCGCGCATCGTTGGGCTCCTGGCGCAGGGTCAACGTTCCCTTGTCGTCGATCTCGGCCTGCGCTAGTACGGTCAGTAGGTCCTGCTCCAGCTGTGCGTCCAGGTTGTCACGCGCGGCCTGCTTGAACAGGTGCCCCAGCAACAGACTCGCCAGCACCGAAACAAGCACCAGCCCCAATCCGCCGGCCAGCAGCAGGCGCGCCCGCAGCGACGGCGCCTTCATGTCGGTGCGACCAGGCGCCAACCCTGGCCGCGCACGGTCTGGATCATGTCCACGCCGATCTTGCGGCGCAGCCGCCCCAACAGCACGTCCAGCGCGTTGGAGTCCGGGTCGTACCCGGCCTCGAAGATCTGCTCGCCCAACCGCTCGCGGCTGATGACGTTGCCGTTGTGGTGGATGAAGTAGCTGAGCAGTCGAAACTCCTGCGGGCTGAGCGGCAGCGCCTGTCCGTCCAGCGTGAAGCGGCCGGCGTTGATTTCCAGCTGCAACGGCCCGCAGTGCAGGTTGGGGCTGGCATGGCCGTTGCTGCGGCGAATCAGCGCCCGCAGGCGCAGGATCAGTTCGTCGGCCTGGAACGGCTTGGTCAGGTAGTCATCGGCTCCGGCATCGAACCCGGCCAGCTTGTCGTGCCAGCGCCCGCGTGCGGTCAGCACCAGCACCGGGAAGTCGCGTCCGTTGCCACGCCAGCGCTCGATCACGCTCAGGCCATCCAGCCCCGGCAGGCCCAGATCGACGATGGCCGCCTGCAGTTCCTCGAGCTGCCCCAGTTCTTCCGCCGCTCGGCCATCAACCACGTGGACCACGACGTAGCCGGCCTGCTCCAGCAACGGCTGCAGGCGCTGGGCCAGCTCCACGTCGTCTTCAGCAAGCAGGATCCGCATCAATCGTCCAGTTCGGTCTTCAGCAACTTGCCATTGCGTGCATCGTAATCGAGCTCGATCACGACACCGTCAGCGCGCAGGATATCCACTTCGTACACGCCGTCATCCAGTTCCACTTCCAGCAGCGTGCCGGGGTGCCGTTGCAGGGCATCACGCACGATGTTTTCCAGCGGCACGTAGCGACCCTGCTTCAGCGCTTGGCGAGCGGTCTGCTGCGCGGCGTCCTGGCCGTGCGCCCAGACCAGCGGCACATTCAGCAGCAGGAGCAGGCAGGCCAGGCGCATGACGGGCAGGGAGGAAATCATGCCGCCAGTAATAGCGCGGTGACCTAACCATTGGCTAACAGCGCCGGCTAAGCCGCTGTTAGACGCGCGGCGGAGACTGGCTGGGCCGGGATGATCCGGCGACATCCGAGGAAGCCGCCCATGTTGAAGTCATTGATCGCCGCCACTGCCGTCGGTCTGGTGCTGAGCGTTCCGGCACATGCGCAGAACAAGGCGCTGGGCATGGCCGACGTCGAGCAGAAGCTGCGTGCTGCCGGCTACACCCAGATTCATGAGATCGAGAAGGACGACGGCCTGTGGGAAGCCGACGTATCGCGCGCCGATGGCCGCTTTGCCGAGGTCTGGGTAGACCCGGCAACTGGTGAGATCTTCGACGAACACGATGGCCGCGCGCTGCTGGACAGCCCGCAGGTCCTCGCCCGCGCCGCCGCTGCGGGCCTGCGCGACATTCACTCGCTGGAGCGCGATGGCGCTGTCTGGAGCCTGGAGGCACGCAACGCCCGCAACCAGCGCGTGGAAGTGCGTCTCAGTGGCTACGATGGCCGCATCCTGCATAGCGAACGCGATGGTTGGCTGGACTGATGAAAGAACAGACGGAGCAGCCGTGTCGGGCTGCTCCGCATGGGGCGCTGGGCTGGAGGTCGGATCGCGAGGCCTGCAGGACACCTCCCTCAGTTCCCGGACTGATCTCCGTCGCGGTGCGCCTTGTCCAGGTAGGTGAGCAACCCTGCCAACGCAAATCCGTAAACCACGATCCCGCCGATGATCTTGAACATTCCGGCCTCCTTTTGGCCTTGATACCGCCGCCCATCGCATTGATGCGGCGTCGGAATGATGTTGCAGACGGTGGACGACAGGGCGCGTCGTCGGTGAGTTGTCGATGCAGCCGAAGGGCGCAGGAGCGTGTCATCTCCCAGGTTGCGCTCGTTCGTCTGTCGTCAGTTGGATGCGGCGGGCGGGCTGGTCGTGGTGCTGGTCGCGGCGGCCTGTTCTGCATCGATCACCGGCAGCTGCAGGGCCAGGAAGTTGGTTGCCACCAGTGCATTGACCAGGATGTAGCTGCACATTGCCGCGCTGAGCCAGGCATTGGTGAACAGAGCGCTCAACAACGCAAGCGTGGAAAGCACGACCGTGATGATGAAATTGGCACCGATTGCCTGCCGTGAACGGGCCAGCGCCGTGGCCTGGCGCCACCAGAAGCCGGGCTTGTAGCGGCGCCCCTTGGCGATGCCGAGGTTGTAGCGCTGGACGTTGATGCCGCGGATGAAGGCGTACAACTGGACGGGAACAACTACAAGAAAATTGAAGGCAACAAGCAGAACGAAAAGCGCATCCATGGTCTCACTCCACATCATGGGCGACCGGGATGGTCGCTGTGAGGTGATGGTGGTGAGGCAGGGCGACATTTCGTGTCGCATCGGCCGATGCGTTTGCCGCTGATGCCCGCCTTGGTTGGCGGGCGTTGTCGATTGAACTGCGGAGCGGACTTTGCCTGCGGACTCAGCGCAGGAACACCTGCCAGGTGATCGCCGACAACCAGCCAAAGGCAATGACCAGCAGTGCCGTCGCCGTGTTCCGCCAGCTGCGTTGCGCCTTGGCAAGTGCATCGATGCGGACATCGGCCGCTGCCTGCTGTGCCTTGATTGCCTGCTCGATCAATGCCAAGCCGCGCTCCTGCGTGGCAAGTGCGGAGGCATGGGTATCCATGGCGGCGTCACGTGCCATGTCGCGCGCATGCTTCTCGCCGAGCTGAGTTTCCAGGAGCGAAATTGCCTCGTTCTGCCGGGTATCCAGCATGTCCTTGGCGTCGGCCCTGTGGCTCAGGTCCGCCAGCGTTGCATCCCGCACGGCATCCTGCTGCACCTCGCCGTCCAGCCGCTGGAGCACGTGCAGGATGCTTTCCGCGTTGTGTTCGATGCGGTCCTGGGTGTGCCTGGATGCGTCGAGAATCCCCGAGATGATGTCGGTAGCGGTTTCGGCGAGGCTGCGTCCTTCTTCGCCCAGCTGGGTGATGTTTCCATTCGCGTCCCTGAAACCGTGCTCGATGCCGTTGCGCATCTCGTCCATCAGGACCACCAGGCCTGCATAGCTGAGCATGTTCAAGCGGATGGTTTCCTGGATCAGATCCACCATGCGCTTGTTGATGGTGTTCTGGATCCTGGCGATCTCGGTCATGTCCTTTGACGCGCTCGACCTCATCCGCTTGAGGAATCCACGGCTCTCGATCTCGCGGGAAATCGCATTGGACTGCTGGATCTCCGCTTCCAGCGATTCGATCTCCTTGAAGAACTGCTGCGCCACGGATTTGGCTTTGAGCGAATCCGGCGTCAGGGCGATGGCCGTGTTCGTTGCGTGGGCAGGGGCTTGCTGGTGGGTAGTGGTCATCACGGTGATCGCAGGCAGTTTTATGGTGGTGATTACGGGGTACGTCGGGCCAGTGCACGCAACTGGTCGACCGCGCTTGCATAGCTGGCGACGGCGGTATGGGCGTGCTGGGAAGCGTCGTCGACCTGCATCCAGGTGCTGGTCAGGCGCAGCTGCATCCGCTCGGTGGTCGCGATGACGTGGCCCGTGGACTGATCAAGCAGGATCAGGGTCTGCTTCACCTTCAGCTGCGCAACGCCGTGTCCGCGATGGACATCGGCCAGCTGCTTGTTCTGGAAGGCGATGTGTTCCTTCAAGCGGTCGAAGGCAAGCACGGTGAGCAGGCCCATGGTGCCGCTGAGGATGGCGACCAGTACGGTAGCGATGTCCTGGGCGAACGGGGTGAGCAGCGGAATCGATTCGATCGCCTTGGCCACGGATTCTTGCAACAGCAGGGTCGCGGCGGTGACCAGTCCACCGGACAGGAGCTTGAGTACTTCCATGGCGATTTCGCTGCCGCTCATTCCTTCCGGTGGCAGCGCGATCAGCTTGATCGAGCGGATGACCGCAAGGGTGGACTCACGGATGATCGTCACGATGCGCTTGGCGGTGGTGACGAAACTGTTGATGAGCAGCGTGATGAGGTTTGACAGCAGCCCGGAAAAACCCGCCATGCCGCCTTCCTTGAGGAAATCGGCCCACTTCTCCTTGATGTTCTTCGCCGTCGCCAGCAGGCGGGCATGCAGGAGGTCGGCAAGGTGCTTGAGGCTCTGGAAGCCTTGGCGGATCAGCTGCTTCACGTCATCGATCAGGCCACTGGCCAGGTCCTTGAGGATCATGCCGAGGATCTGTCGCAGCGCGACCTTGCCGGCTTCCGAACCACCTTCGATCAGGAACTCCCTGGACTGCTTCTTCAGCAGTGCGATGTTCTGCTTTCGTTCGACGGCTTTTTTGGATGTGTTGTAGATCTCCTGGGCCTTGTCCATGTCGATGCCGTAACGCTGGTCGTTCGTGCCGGCCAGCGGTGAGGTTTCGGCGGTGGCCCAGAGCAGCAGGTCGCTGTCCTGCTTGGAAGAGTTCAGCGACTTCTCGGTCCAGACCAGGTTCTCCGGCAGCGTCGCGGTCTGTACCCGTTCCTGGGAGCTCTGCGCGAGCTGGCCTTTGGCGGAGCGCTCGATCTCGCCCACCGGGATCACATGATCGCGCGAGGGCGTTTTCATCTCGCGACCGGTGTAGGCATCCTTCGTGTCCGGCGTCGCCGAGCCCAGCGGCATGGCTTTGTTCAGCGCCTGGTCGTAGGCGTGATCCTTGCCCGGCGCGATCCCCTGTTGCTTGTTACCGGGGCTGCGGTCGATCGGGTTGTTCCGTGCATCCTTCAGCGACTGCAGGCGCTCGCTGTCGCGGGATGCGACCAGGTGCTCCTTGCCCTCGGCAAGGGCTTCCTCGAAGTTGTGTGCCGTGGTGATGCTGCCGCCGTCCTTGTCCGCGAGCATCGCCCTGCTCAAGCCGAACGGACCGAGTACCGAATCGATCACGACGTCCTTCAGATTCTCGGCAAAGTTGCTCTGCGATGCACCAGGGATGGCGTTGATCTCCTCGATGAGGACGGCAATTTCTTCGTCGATCTCGATGATCAGGTTGCTGTGTGCCAGGTTGTTCATGGTTCGATTCGGGCGGTCGGGTGTGGACGGGGCGCTGGAGGTGTCTGGTCCGGCATGCAATGGAGCGGTGATCGTGGCGGGCCGGCGGGATCTGCATACATGTCGGCCGTCCTGCGGATCTTCTCTTCGATGCGGCTGCGCAGCGAGATGGGCGCGTGGACGAGGATGTTCTCCGCCAGGCCGAACAGCCACGAAAGGGTTTCCTGATCATCCGGGACCTGTGCGGACAGCCGTTGCCAGTCGCTGCCGGCCAACGGCTCGAGCCCTTGATCCTTGCCGAGGGGTGTTTCCCGCAATGTCTGTGCGAGCTGCGGGTGTACATCGGCGACCAGGTCCACCACGCCGGTACCCTGCCGTGGGGTGAACGCCGCAGTCGGCAGATAGGCATCCATGTCGAAGTCGTCGTCACGTGCTTTCGCATCCAGAGCGACGGCGCTCTGGATGCGGTGCATCGCGAAATGGCGGACATCGGTGTAATCGCCGACGCTGGCAAGCAGATAGGTCACCGGTCCGCGTGAGACCAGACCCTTGGGATGCAGCTGCATGGTCTTGGCTTCGTTCTTGACCCGGCTGAGATAATCGACCTGCAACTGGCGTTGCTCCAGCAGGGCGGTGGCGACCTGTTCCCAGGCGTCCTTCTCCACGCTGGCCGGCAGCAGCGCCTTGCCATTGGGCAGCACCCGCACGCGGCGCGCCCAGTTGGTCAGCGCGTTGTGCTCCAGCGATTCCAGCTGGCGGCGCGCTTCGGCGAACTGCGGTTCCAGTGACACCAGCACGGCCGGTGGGAGGATCTGCTTCAGGTGATCTTCGGCCAGGTGCATGGCCAGGGCTTCAGCCGGGTCCAATGCAGGCAGGTTGAAACGGGCGTCGCGGTCGAAGCGCCAGCGGACCACATTGCCTTCCTCGACCGGGACGATCGGAAAGTGCCGGCTGAGCTTTTCATTGAGATCGCGCTGCAGCGTGCGTAGCGTGATGTTGAAGCCACGGCTCTTGAGCGCGGCGAGCAGTTCCTGCGTGGTTCTGCCCCGATGGCGGGGAATCAATCCCAGCGTGATCAGGTTGCGCATGAGCGGGTCTTTGGGGTCGTTGTCGGACATGGGACTCAACCGATGGAGGTCAGCACTTGCTCGAATGCTGCGGACAGGGGGCGACATATGGTGTCGCCCAGCCTTCCCGTGCTCACCAAGGCCGTGCAGGGCGCTCCCCATGCGCATGGGAACGCCGTCATGTCCACCGCCGCGGATAGCGGCAGGTGCGGGAGCCGGGGGCTTTGCCCGGTGCTTCCCATGTCCGCCGATGTTGCTCGCCCTGTGCACGGGCGGTGATTACTTCCATGACGAAACGCTTTCCTTTCTTCCGTGCGGCAGCAGCACTGCCTCGTCTTGAGCGGTCGGCCACCAATGGGCTGCAACAGCCGCGATCCAACCCGGCGGCGCACCAAGTTATCGGCAACAGCGACGGCAGGTTTAGGGCTTGCCCCTGTCAACGCCAGCCGGCGAGTCCGCAGGAATGAAAAAGCCCCGGAGCATGGAACCCCGGGGCGATGGAAAGCATTGCCGATGGCCGCTGTGGTCAGCTTTGGCGCGCCACCTGGAAGCCGGCGAACGACTGGCTTACCGGCATCAGTTCCAGGCGATTGACGTTCAGATGCGGCGGCAGTGTCGCCACCCAGAAAATCTGCTCGGCGATGTCTTCGGCAGTCATCGGGTCGGCACCGCCGTAGAGCTGGTCCGACGCTGCCTGATTGCCGTGCGTGCGCACCAGCGTGAATTCGGTTTCGGCCATGCCGGGTTCGATTGCGGTCACGCGCACGCCGCTGCCGTGCAGGTCCGAGCGCAGGCCCAGCGAGAACTGGCTGACGAAAGCCTTGGTGCCGCCATAGGCGTTGCCACCCGGATACGGGTAGATCGCGGCGGTGGAACTGATGTTGATGATGGCGCCACGACGCGCGACCAGCTTCGGCAGCAGGTGATGGGTGAGCGTCACCAGCGCGGTGATGTTGGTGTCGATCATGGTGCGCCAGTCTTCCAGGCTGGCGTGCTGGGCGGCGGCGGTGCCTTGGGCGAGACCGGCGTTGTTGACCAGCAGGTCGATGTCGCGGAAGGCCGGCGGCAATGCGGCCAGCGCAGCTTCCATCGCCACGGCGTCGCGGATGTCGAATCCAGCCGCGTGCATCTTGTCCGCGCCGAACTCTTCCACCAGCGGTTGCAGGCGCTCGGCACGACGACCGGTGGCGATCACTTTCCAGCCGGCGGCGGCAAAGCGGCGGGCGGCGGCGGCGCCGAAGCCGGAGGTGGCGCCGGTGATCAATGCGGTCTTGGACATGGGCGGGTTCCGTGGGAAGGAGCCTGCGATTTTCGCACTGTGCGGGCGGTGAGGCATCCCGTCGTGTGGCGGAAAGGGCGGAATTCCTGCGGCGTGGCGGTTGGGGGCTTGGGTTCAATGGCGGAGGTCAGATGCTTCATCCGCCCCCAACCCTCCCCTTCGCTACGCGAAAGGGAGGGGGTGGAACGGCTGCGGACGGCAGGATTCCAGCCACTGTTGCTTCCGCCCCCTCCCTTTGCCGCAGGCAAGGGGAAGGTTGGGGAGGGGGGAAGCTGTTCGATCAGCCGCGAAACAACAAGAAAAGCCCGGCATTGCCGGGCTTTTCATGATCAGCATCAACAGCGCGGTTACTGCACCTTGACCGCCATCGCCTGTAGTCCACTGCCGTCGAGCTTGGACTTGGCCTCGGCAAGTTCGCTGGCGGTGCCATACGGCCCCATGCGCACGCGATAGACCGTATTGCCGCTGATCTGCGCCGATTCCACGCGTGCGGCCAGGCCCATCATCGCCAGCTTGGCCTTGGTGGCTTCGGCATCGCCGGATGCGCCGAACGCGCCCGCCTGCAGGATGTAGCGCACGTTCTCGGCCGGCGCGGTAGCTGCCGTAGAAGCCGGCTTGGGTGCCGGTTGCGCGCTGGCGACCTGCGCCGGCGTGGTGCCGGTGGTTGCGGCAGGACGTGAAGCGTCGGTGGTCGAAGCGGGTTGGCGGGCGGCCGTCTCGCTGACCGGTGCCGGCAGCGAGGCGGTGGCCGTGGGAACCGGCCGGCCTTCCAGTGCAGCCTGCGCGCGCTGGGCTTCGGTCGTCGGCGTGGCCGCCGTTGCGGCGGCGGCACGCGCGGCCGCTGCACGACGCTGTTCCTCGGCCTTGGCGCTGGCGGCCAGTTCGGCGTCGGACATCTGTACTTCCGTGCCCGGCAGCAGGGTGTAGAAGTCGTACTGGGTGGCCGGCTTGTCCTCGGGCTTGGCACCGGCCTGCGCGGCCGGCTTGGGCGTTTCCACCCCGGCATCGAGATCGGCATCGGCAACCGGCGCCGGCTGTGCGTCCGGGTTGGGCTGCGGGCCCACCCGCAGGAAACCGTCACCGTCCTTCTGGAACAGGTTGGGCGCTGCCAGGAACACCACCGCCGCGATCGCCGCACCGGCCACCAGCCACACCCAGCCGGGCGTGCCGTTGCCGCTGTTGCGTCGCGCCTGGGTTTTGCCGCGTCGTGCTGCCATGTCTACTGCGTCTCCTTGACTTACATCTTTTCCGGGGCGCTCACGCCCAGGATGCCCAAGCCATTGGCCAGTGCCTGACGTGCGGCGCAGGCCAGGGTGAGCCTGGCATTGCGTGCCGCTGCGTCTTCCACCAGCACCGGTGTGCCGTGATACCACGTGTGGAAAGCGTGCGCCAATTCACGCAGATACTGCGCGACCTGGTGTGGTTCCAGCGCGATGCCGGCCGCTTCCACCACTTCCGGATAACGCGAGATTTCGTTCATCAATTCCAGCGACAGCACGTCGTCCAGCAGCGACAGCGAGGCCAGGCCGTCGGCCTGCTTGTAGTCCAGGCCCTTCTCCTGCGCCTGGCGCAGCAGCGAGCAGACGCGGGCATGCGCATACTGCACGTAGAACACCGGGTTGTCGTTGCTCTGCTGGCGGGCCAGGTCGATGTCGAAGGTCAGCTGCGAATCGGGCTTGCGTGCGATCAGGAACCAGCGCACCGCGTCGCTGCCCACTTCGTCGATCAGGTCGCGCAGGGTCAGGTAGCTGCCGGCACGCTTGGACAGCTTCACTTCCTCGCCGCCGCGCATCACGGTGACCATCTGGTGCAGCACGTATTCCGGCCAGCCCTTGGGGATGCCCAGGTCCAGCGCCTGCAGGCCGGCGCGCACGCGGGCCAGCGAGCCGTGGTGGTCGGCGCCCAGCTCGGTGATGGCGCGTTCGTAACCGCGCTGCCACTTGCTCAGGTGATAGGCCACGTCCGGCAGGAAGTAGGTGAAGGTGCCGTCGGACTTGCGCATCACGCGGTCCTTGTCGTCACCGAAATCGGTGGAACGCAGCCACAGCGCGCCGCCTTCCTCGTAGGTGTGGCCCGAGTCGATCAGCTGCTGCACCGTCTCGGCAACCTTGCCGTCCTTGTACAGCGAGCTTTCCAGGAAGTAGATGTCGAAATCCACGCCGAACGCGGCCAGGTCCAGGTTCTGTTCGTTGCGCAGGTAGGCCACGGCGAAGCGACGGATCGCGTCGATGTCCTCGGCATTCTTGGCACCGATCACCGGGCTGCCTTCCAGCTCGACGGTCTGACCCAGCAGATAGGCCTTGGCCACATCGCCGATGTAGTCGCCGTTGTAGGCGTCGGCCGGCCACTGTTCGTCGCCCGGCTTGAAGCCGCGCGCACGCGCCTGCACCGATTTGGCCAGGTTTTCGATCTGCACGCCGGCGTCGTTGTAATAGAACTCGCGCTTGGCGTTCCAGCCGTTGGCTTCCAGCACGCGGGCGATGCAATCGCCGATCGCGCCGGCGCGGCCGTGGCCGACATGCAGCGGGCCGGTCGGGTTGGCCGAGACGTACTCCACGCCGACCGAGCGGCCGTTGCCGCTCAGGTTGCGGCCGTAGTCCTGGCCTTCCTTGAGCACGCTGACCACTTCGCGCTGGTAAGCCACCGGTGCGAACTTGAAGTTGATGAAGCCCGGACCGGCGATCTCGACATTGGCGATGTCATCGCTGGCAGGCAACGCTTCGACCAGTGCCTGGGCCAGCGCACGCGGATTGCTGCGCGCGGCCTTGGCCAGCAGCATCGCGGCGTTGGTGGCGAAATCGCCGTGTTCGCGGGTCTTGGGTCGTTCGACCACGAATTCCGGCGGCAGGGTGTCGGCAGGCAAGGTGCCGTTGGCGCGCAAGGCTTCAATGCCTTGGCCGATGAGGGCGCGGAGTTGGGCTTTCACGTGACTGTCTGCTTGAAGCGCGGAACTGGCCATTTTACCTGACCAGCGGCGGTGCCGCCCCGGCTGGGTTGGGGGAGGGTCATAAAAGCTCGAAACCCTGCTGCGGCAGGGCTTGCGGCTCACACCCAGCCGCGCGCGGCCAGCGATACCGGCGGGCCGTCGCCGATCACGAAATGGTCCAGAAGGCGCACATCCATCAGTTCCAGGGCCTGGCGCAGCCGCGCGGTGATGGCGCGGTCGGCCGCGGAGGGTTCGCGGTTCCCAGAGGGGTGGTTGTGGCCAACGATGACCGCCGCAGCGTTGTGGGCCAGGGCACGGCGCAGCAGCTCGCGCGGGTGGACCTCGGCGCTGTCGACGGTGCCGGTGAACAGTTCCTCGAAGGCCAGCACCCGGTGCCGGTTGTCCAGGAACAGTGCCGCGAACACCTCCTGGGGGCGATGCCGCAGGCGCTGGGCGAAGTAGCGGCCGGCCGAATCCGGATCGGTGAGGGCGGCGCCACGTTCCAGATCGGCGGCCAGATGGCGCTGGCCCAGCTCCAGTGCGGCCCGCAGCGCGCAGGCGCGGGCAGGCCCCAGTCCGGGCAGCTTGGCCAGCGCGGCGGCGTCGCGGTCGAGCAGCACGCGCAGCGGGCCGTGGTCATGCAGCAGTTCCCGGGCTGTCTGCACCGCGTCACGGCCCGGTAGCCCGGAGCCGAGGAAGATCGCCAGCAGCTCGGCATCGGAAAGCGCGCCGGCGCCACGGGACAGCATTTTTTCGCGGGGGCGTTCAGCGCGGGGCCAGTCTCGGATATGCATTGCTGAAGGTTGGGTGCTGATGACCAGAAGCTGCATCGGCCCTGACAAACCCTTCGGTTAAGCTAACCGTTCTTGTGCAGCTAGGAACTCCACTTGTGACCCGCGTTTCCCCCAGTACCCCGGCGCCTTCACGGCCGCTGGAAGGTCAGAAGCTGCTGTTGTGCGTAGGTGGCGGCATTGCTGCCTACAAATCATTGGAACTAGTGCGTCGCCTGCGTGACGCCGGAGCGTTCGTGCAGGTGGCCATGACCGCCGGCGCGCAGCAGTTCGTCACCCCGCTCAGCTTCCAGGCCCTGTCCGGTAACCCCACCCGCACCACGTTGTGGGACAGCGCCGCCGAACAGGCCATGGGCCATATCGAGCTGGCGCGCTGGGCCGACCGCATCGTCATCGCCCCGGCCACCGCCGACCTGCTGGCACGTCTGGCCCATGGCAACGCCGACGACCTGGTGACCACGCTGTGCCTGGCCACCACCGCACCGCTGACCGTGTGCCCGGCGATGAACCATCGCATGTGGCAGCACCCGGCCACCCAGGCCAACATCGCGCTGCTGCGCGAGCGTGGCGCGCAGGTGATCGGGCCGGAGGACGGCCCGCTGGCCGAAGGCGAATCCGGCCCCGGCCGGTTGAGTGAGCCGAATGACATCGTCGCCGCACTGGCCGGCAACCTGGTCCCGGCGGCGCCGGCCAAGCCTGGCCGCCTGCATGGGATGCGGGTGCTGATCAGCGCCGGCCCCACCTACGAAGACCTGGACCCGGTGCGCTACGTCGGCAACCGCTCCAGCGGCAAGATGGGCTACGCCCTGGCCGCCGCCGCCGCCCGTCAGGGTGCGCAGGTGGTGCTTGTCAGCGGCCCGGTGCAGTTGCCGACGCCGGCTGGCGTGCAGCGTGTCGACGTGCGCTCGGCCGCGCAGATGCGCGAGGCGGTGCTGGCCGCGCTGCCGGCTGATATCTACATTGGCGCTGCCGCCGTGGCCGATTACGCGCCGCGCCAGGTGTTGCCACAGAAGCTGAAGAAGACCGGCGACAACCCGACACTGACCCTGGAGCTGGTGCGCACTGCCGACATCCTGGCCGAAGTGGCCTCGCACACCCAGGCGCTGAAGCTGGTGGTGGGCTTTGCGGCCGAAACCCACGATGTGGAGAAGTACGCGCGTGGCAAGCTGGCCGACAAGCACCTGGACCTGATCATCGCCAACCAGGTGGGTATTGCCGGTGGCGGTTTCGAAAGCGACCAGAACGCGGCCATCGCCTACTGGGCCGATGGCCAGCGTGAGTTCCCGGGTACGGCCAAGACGCAACTGGCCGAACAACTGCTGGACCTGATCGCCGAGAGGTTGGACGCATGAGCCTGGATACCGCACCACAGCCGCTGCAGGTGAAACTGCTGGATCCCCGCTTTGGCGATGTCTGGCCGCTGCCGGCCTATGCCACCGAAGCCAGCGCTGGCATGGACCTGCGCGCGGCCATCGAAACGCCGCTGACGCTGGCGCCGGGCGATGCATCGCTGCTGCCCAGCGGCATTGCGATCCACATCGCCGATCCGGGCCTGTGCGCGGTGGTATTGCCGCGTTCCGGCCTGGGCCATCGTCACGGCATCGTGCTGGGCAACGGTACCGGGCTGATCGATGCCGATTACCAGGGGCCGCTGCTGATCAGCGTGTGGAACCGCGGCCGCGAGGCCTTCACCATCGAGCCCGGCGACCGCATCGCGCAGCTGGTGGTGATGCCGATTGCACGCGTTGCATTGCAGGTAGTGGATACTTTCATCGACAGTGCGCGTGGAGCGGGTGGATTCGGCCACACCGGGGTGCGCTGACAGGGGAAACGCACGATGAGTCATGGGAATGAGAACCCGCGCGTAGCGCTGGGTCGTTCAACGCCGCTGCTCGCGGTGTTGTTGTTGCTGCTGGCCGTCTGGTTTGGCTGGAGTGCGTTCAGCCAATGGCGCCAGACCGGCACCGGCGCGGCGCTGGAGCAATCCCGTGACCAGGCCGTGGCCGAGGTGCGCAAGGTCATTGCCACGCAGACCAGCCAGTTCGGCAAGCAGCTCGAACAGGAGCCGGTGAAAGCCGCACTGGCCAATGGTGATGCCACCGCCGCGTTGCTGGCGGTGCGCGACAAGTGGAACGGCGTGGAGGACGCGCAGCTGTTCGACGCGGTGCTGGCGCAGGCCTACGCCGACCCGGCCAGCTTTGGTTATTCGCGATTGGCCCTGCTGGAGCTGGCATTGGCCGAAGGCAAGCCGGTCGCCCGGGTAGTGCGTGACAGCGGCGGCCCGCGTCTGGGCTTGGCAGCTCCGGTGCAGTTGCAGGGCCAGGCGGCGGTGATCTACATCCGCCAGCCATTGACCCGCCTGACCACCGTGTTCGACCCGATCGACTCTCCCGGCAATGCTTTCCTGGGCCTGCGCCAGGGCAACTTCACCATCGTGCAGAAGGGCGACGGCAGCCTGGGTGGCGGCGCCGATGCGCTGGCGCGCCCGGTGGAGGAGACCGGCCTGCGGGTCGTGGCCGAGCTGCCCAACCCGGTCGAAGGCCCGATGGGCCTGGGCATGTTCAGCTGCCTGCTGGTGTCGCTGTTGCTGCTGGCCACGGTGTTGCTGCTGCTGTTCGGCCGCAAGCGCCTGAGCCGGCTTGCCGCGCTTGGCCGGAAGCAGGAAGACCCCGCTCTGGACAGTGGCCTGACCCTGCACGAAGCCCTGCAGCAGGAGCCGCTGCCGGTATCGCCGGCGGCCGCTGCGCGCGCTGCCAGGGACGAAACGCCGGCACCCGAGCCCGGTGCCGAGGCCGTTGTGCCGGGCATCTTCCGTGCCTATGACATTCGTGGCGTGGTCGGTACCGAATTGACCGCCAACGTCGCCCGCCTGATCGGCCAGGCCATCGGCAGCCAGATGCAGTCCCAGGGCCTGCGCGACGTGGTGGTGGGGCGTGATGGCCGGCTGTCCGGCCCGGAACTGGCTGACGCACTGATCGAAGGCCTGCGCCGTAGCGGCTGCGATGTCATCGACATCGGCTTGGCACCGACGCCGGTGGTGTACTTCGCCAGTTACCACCTGCGCGCCGGCAGCTGCGTGGCGGTGACCGGCAGCCACAACCCACCGGACTACAACGGCTTCAAGATCGTCATCGGCGGCGAAACCCTGTCCGGCGATGCAATCACCGATCTGTACGCGCGCATCCAGGAAGGTCGCCTGCAGCGCGCCGATACGCCGGGTGACCTGCAGCAGCGCGAGGTCATCGCCGACTACGTGCAGCGCATCGCCGACGACGTGCAGCTGGACCGCCCGCTGAAGGTGGTGGCCGATGCAGGCAACGGCGTGGGCGGCGCGGTGGCGCAGCAGTTGCTGGAAGCCATCGGTGCCGATGTCATCCCCCTGTACTGCGATGTGGATGGCAGCTTCCCCAATCACCACCCTGATCCCAGCGACCCAAACAACCTGCAGGACCTGGTGCAGACGGTGAAGCGTTTCGACGCCGATATCGGCGTGGCCTTCGACGGTGATGCCGATCGTCTGGGCGTGGTGACCAAGGAAGGCCGGATCATCTATGCCGACCGGTTGCTGATGCTGTTCGCTGCCGACGTGCTGGCGCGCAACCCCGGCGCGATGGTGATCTACGACGTCAAGTGCACCGGCAAGCTGTCCGACTACATCCTGCGCAACGGTGGCAGCCCGATGATGTGGAAGACCGGGCACTCGCTGATGAAGGCCAAGATGCGCGAGACCGATGCGGAACTGGCGGGCGAGATGAGCGGCCACTTCTTCTTCAAGGAGCGCTGGTACGGGTTTGATGACGGCCTGTATGCCGCAGCGCGGCTGCTGGAAATCCTGGCCCAGCGTGATGAGGAACCGTCGGAAGTGCTGGACGAACTGCCCGATGCGATCTCCACGCCGGAGCTGAAGGTGGCCGTGGCCGAAGGCACCCAGCATGCGCTGGTGGCGCTGATCGTGGCCACGGCGCAGGCTGAGGATTCGGCGTTGGCCAATGCCCGCGTTTCCACCATTGATGGCCTGCGCGCCGACTTCAACGATGGCTGGGGGCTGGTGCGTGCTTCCAACACCACGCCGGTGCTGGTGCTGCGCTTTGAAGCGGACAACGAAGCCGCGCTGGAACGCATCAAGGGCGTGTTCGCCGACCTGTTGCGGCAGGTGCTGCCGGCAGAGACCGAACTGGGTTTCTGAGTTGGATTGAGGGATGAAAGAAGGCCGTCCGCGCGCTGCGTGGACGGCCTTTTTGTTTTTGATTCTTGTAGGAGCGGCGTAAGCCGCGAAGCTGGGGATGCGTCGGCTCGCCGATATCTGCGCAATCTTCGCCACCACTCGCGTCGCGGCTTACGTCGCTCCTGCAACAGCAACGGCAACCCCTCCCCAGCCCTCCCCTTGGCTATGCCAAAGGGAGGGGGTAAGAGCGGCTTTCGCAGCAATCTGGCAGCCCATTCAGAGCTGCTCCCTCCCTTTGGCGTAGCCAAGGGGAGGGCTGGGGAGGGGTAGTTCCTGCAGTTGCTTCCACAGTAGCCGCCACAACAGTGCAGCAACGTCATGCAACGCACTTCCTCCGCAAAGATCACCCCGTGTGCGGTTGGCCCTGCCACGCACGGCACAGCCTCACATCGCGCGAAAGCGCAGGCCCACGCCCGGCTCGGTGAACAGATAGCGTGACTCCAATGCGGAGTCGCCCAGCTTGTGGCGCAGGCGTCCCACCAGGATGCGCAGGTAATGCGTGTCGTGCTTGTGCGTCGGGCCCCAGATTTCCTGCAGGATCTGCGGCTGCGTCACCACCCGCCCGGCATTGCGCAACAGCAGGGCCAGCAGCGCGTATTCCTTGCGGGTCAATGCCACCGCTTCGCCATCCACGCTTACTTCGCGGCGGGCCAGGTCGATGTGCAGGTGGCCATCATCGAATACCGGTACCTGGCCTTCGCTGTCGGTGCTGCGGCTGCGCAGCAGCGCCCGCACGCGCGCCATCAGTTCCTGCGTGCCGAATGGCTTGGTGACGTAATCGTTGGCACCATTGTCGAGCGCGCGTACCTTTTCCGATTCGCTGGCGCGCACGCTGAGCATGATCACCGGCACCTGGCTCCATTGGCGCAGTTCGGCCAGCACGTCATGGCCTTCCATGTCCGGCAGGCCGATATCCAGCACCACCAGGTCGGCGCCGTCTTCAGTGAGCCGTTGCAGGCCTTCGCCGCCGGTGGCGGCCTGGCTGACCGCATAACCTTGCGCGCGCAGCGAGATATCCAGGAAGCGGCGGATCTGTACTTCATCGTCGATCACCAGCACCCGTGCCGGTGGAATGGCGGGCATGTCAGCCATCGTCGTGCATGTTTTCCGGTTGTGGTTGGAGCATGGGCAGCGTCATGCGCACCAGCGTACCGCGTCCGTCGCGGCCTGACAGCGCCTGCACGCTGCCGCCGTGCGCGCCGATCATTCCCTGGCAGATGGTCAGGCCCAGGCCGGTGCCCTGGCGGCCGCGATCACCACGTTCAACGCTGTAGAACATGTCGAAAATGCGTGCGCGCTCGGCATCGGGAATGCCCGGGCCTTCGTCGATCACTTCGATGCACAACTCGCCATCGCGTTGCCGTGCCCGCACTTCGACAGGCACAGCCGGTGGTGAGAACTTGGCGGCGTTTTCCATCACGTTGAACACCGCCTGTTCCACCAGCGCTGGATGTACCCAGATCGGCACCAGGTCCGGCGGGATGTCCAGCTTCAGTTGTACGCCCGGCTGATAGCGTTGCAGTCGCCGTGCGGCCGAGCCGATCAGTTCGTCCACGCCGATCCAGTCACGGCTGAGCTTGAGCCCATCGTGGCCGAGCCGGGTCATGTCCAGCAGGTTCTGGATGTAGCGGTCCAGCCGTTCGCCTTCGACCACGATGGTGTCCAGCAGCGCACGGCGGTCTGTGGCGTCCATCGCCTGGCCGTAACTGGACAGGCTGTCGGCAGAGCCGATCATCGCCGCCAGCGGCGAGCGCAGGTCATGCGACACCGAGGACAGCAGCGCCGAGCGCAGGCGTTCGGTTTCGTTGTGCAGATGTGCGGTTTCCAGGTCGGCAACCAGGCGCGTGCGCAGTGCCGCCTGGGCGATGTCGTCGGCCATGGCTTCGGCCAGCTGACGCTGCTCTGGCAGCAGGCGCGGATGCTGGCGACCGAACTGCATGCCGGCTACGCCAACGCCACGGCCTTCGCCATCAAGCAGCGGCAGGAACCACCAGCCGGCGCCGGCCAGCGTATCGGTGAAGCGCCCGGCCGGCTGGCCGTGGCGCAACGCCCAGTCGGCCGCGGCCAGATCGGTGTCGCCCGGAGCGGCGCTGCCGCTGGTGCTGGTGTCGTGCGCGATGCGGACCCAGGCCGGGACATCCAGCGCCTGCTCCAGTGCCGCGCGGCCGGCATGCGCGACCTGCATGTTGTCCACAGCGGCGGACAGTTGCCGTGCCAGCGACTGGCGCAGATTGGCGTGGCGGTTGGCCGCGCGCAGCGCCACCACCTGCATGCGCAGCCGCGAGGCCAGGCGGCCGGCGACCAGCGCAGCGGCCAGGAACAGGAACACCGTGATCACGCCCTGGCGCGCGCTGATGGCGAAGGTGAAGCGCGGGGCGATGAAGAAGAAGTTGTAGGCCAGGAAGCACAGCGTTGCCGCCAGCACCGCCGCGCTCATGCGTGTGCGCGCGGCGACCAGCACCACCGCTACGATGAACACCATCGCCAGGTCGCTCAGCCCCAGCCAGCGCTCGCCCAGCCACGCCGCCACACAGGCGCCGGCGGTGGCCAGTACCGCGGTGCCGGCATCCTTGCCCCAGCTGTCAGGCGACAGCGCCAGGCCGAAGCGACGTGAGCGGGCACGCGCCTGCGGCGTGCTGATGATGGTGATTTCGTAGTGCGCGCCGCGCTGGATCAGTTGCTGGGTCAGCGTCTGGTTGAACATCCGCGCCAGCGGGCGTTCGCGGGTACGGCCCAGTACCAGGGTGGACACCGCGTTGTGTGCGGCATAGTCCAGCAGCACGTCGGCCACGCCGGGGCCGTGCAGCAGTTCGGCTTCGCCGCCGAGGCGGCGCGCCAGGGCGAAGGCCGCATCGATCTCGCGGCGCGTGGCCTCGTCCTGACGACGTGATTGCACCGTCACCACCGTCCACGGTGCGTCGCGTCGCTCGGCGATGCGGCGTGCCACCCGCACCAGATATTCGCTCTGGCCGCTGCCATCGATGGCCACCAGCACGCGCCGGCGCAGTGGCAGGTTGCCTTCGCCACGCGCGGCGCGGGTTTCGCGCAGGCTGCTGTCGACGCGGTCGGCCGCTTCCTGCATGGCCAACTCGCGCAATGCGGTGAGGTTGGCCGGTGAGAAGAACGCCTGCAGGGCATGCGCGGCCTGTTCGGGCACGTACACCTTGCCCTGTTGCAGGCGCTCGATCAGTTCGCGCGGCGGCAGGTCCACCAGCACGATGTCGTGCAGGCGGTCGAACACCACGTCCGGCACGGTTTCGCTCACGCGCACGCCGGTGATGCGCATCACCACGTCGTTGAGGCTTTCCAGGTGCTGGATGTTGATGGTGGTCCAGACGTCGATGCCGGCATCGAGCAGTTCCATCACGTCCTGCCAGCGCCGCTCGTGGCGGCTGCCAGGAGCGTTGCGATGGGCCAGTTCGTCGACCAGCACCAACGCCGGATGCCGTGCAAGCACGGCATCCAGGTCCATTTCCTTCAGCTGGTGGCCACGGTAATCGACGTCGCGCAGGGCAATGGTGGGCAACCCTTCCAGCAAGGCCGCGGTATCGCTGCGGCCGTGGGTTTCAACCAGGCCCACCGCCACGTCCACACCACGCCGCAGCTGTTCCTGGGCGCGGGTGAGCATGGCGAAGGTCTTGCCGACGCCGGGTGCGGCGCCGAGGAAAACGGTCAGTTTTCCACCGGCGTCGCGTTGCAGGCCTTCGACCAGGGCATCGGCCTGGCGGCTACGGGTGTCGTTCATGCCGCCGATTGTGTACTGGCGCCGGCCCGGCGTGCATCACGGTGCATGGGCGAGTGCGTCCAGGGCACGGTTGAGCGCGATGACGTTGATGCGCGGTTGGCCGAGCACGCCCCATTGGCGGCCCTGCAGCTGGGCATCAACCAGTGCCTGCACGCGCTGCTGCGACCAGCCACGTGCAGCGGCCACGCGGGCCACCTGCACCTGCGCTGCGGCCGGTGACAGCTCCGGGTCCATGCCGCTGCCGGACTGGGTGACCAGTTCACCCGGCACCTTCGCCGGATCGATCTTTTCACGCGTGGCGGTGGCGGCAGTGGCTTCGGCCACGCGCTTGATCAGGTCCGGGTTGCTGCGCGCCATGTTGCTGCCGGCGGCGGCCATCGGGTCGTAGTTGGCTGCCGACGGACGCGCCTGGAAGTAGCCATCGCCGGCGAACGGTTGGGCGACCAGCAGCGAGGCACGTACCGTGCCGTCGGCATCACGGACCAGGCTGCCGTCGGCCTGCGCCGGGAACAGCGTGCCTGCCAGGCCGGTGGCGGCCAGTGCGTACACCAGGCCGGTGCCGAGCAGGCCGAACAGCGCCAGGCCGATGGCCGGGCGCCACACCGGATTGTGGGCGCGGCTTGTGGAGTGTGTGGATGAGCGGTTCATGCGCCGAATACCAGAGCGAGAAGGATGTCGATGGCCTTGATGGCCGCGAACGGCAGCAGCACGCCGCCCAGGCCGTACACCAGCATGTTCCGACGCAACAGCGCGGTAGCGGTGGCCGGACGGAAGCGCACGCCGCGCAACGCCAGCGGGATCAGGGCCGGAATGATCAATGCGTTGAAGATCAGCGCCGCCAGCACCGCGTTGCGCGGGCTCGACAGCTGCATCACGTCCAGCGCCGCCATCGAAGGCACGGCGGCCACGAACAACGCCGGCAGGATGGCGAAGTACTTGGACACGTCATTGGCCAGCGAGAAGGTGGTCAGCGCGCCGCGGGTGATCAGCTGCTGCTTGCCCACTTCCACCACCGCCAGCAGCTTGGCCGGGTCCGAATCCAGATCGACCATGTTGCCGGCTTCCTTGGCCGCCTGCGTACCGGAGTTCATCGCCAGGCCGATATCGGCCTGCGCCAGCGCCGGGGCGTCGTTGGTGCCGTCGCCGACCATCGCCACCAATCGGCCACCGGCCTGTTCGCTGCGGATACGGGCCAGCTTGTCCTCGGGTTTGGCCTGGGCGATGTAATCGTCCACGCCGGCTTCGGCGGCGATGGCGGCGGCGGTGAGCGGGTTGTCGCCGGTGATCATCACCGTGCGGATGCCCATCGCCCGCAACTGCGCGAACTTCTCGCGCATGCCGTGCTTGACCACGTCCGACAGCTCCACCACGCCGAGCACATGACGGCCTTCGCTGACCACCAGCGGCGTGGCACCGCCACGTGCAACCTGGTCCACGCGTGCCTGCAGTTCGTTCGGCACGGTGCCGCCGAGTGCCAGGACATGCGCGGTGATGGCATCGCCGGCGCCCTTGCGGATGCTGCGGCCGTTGTCCAGGTCCACGCCGGACATGCGGGTCTGCGCGGAGAATGCCAGGTAGTCGGCGCGATCCGGTTCGCCGGTGTTGCAACCCTGTTCGCGGGCCAGGCGCACGATCGACTTGCCTTCCGGGGTCGGGTCGGCCAGCGAGGATAGCAGCGAGGCGTCACGCAGCATTGCTGCGTCGATGCCGGCCAGCGGGTGGAACGCGGTGGCCTGGCGGTCGCCGTAGGTGATGGTGCCGGTCTTGTCCAGCAGCAGCACGTCCACGTCACCGGCCACTTCCACGGCCTTGCCGGACTTGGCCAGCACGTTGGCCGACAGTGCGCGGTTCATGCCGGCGATGCCGATGGCCGGCAGCAGGCCACCGATGGTGGTCGGGATCAGGCACACCAGCAGGGCGATCAGCAGCAGCGGGTCCAGGGTCACGCCGACGAAGCCTGCGATGGCCGGCAGCGTCGCCACCACCACCAGGAAGGTCAGCGACATCGCCGCCAGCAACAGCGTCAATGCGATCTCGTTGGGCGTCTTCTGCCGGTTGGCACCTTCCACCAGCGCGATCATGCGGTCCAGGAAGCTGTGGCCCGGTTCGGCGGTGATGCGCACGACGATCTCGTCGGACAGCACCTTGGTACCGCCGATCACGCCAGAGCGGTCGGTGCCGGCCTCGCGCAGCACCGGCGCCGATTCACCGGTGACGGCCGCTTCGTTGATGGTGGCCAGGCCACGTACGATCTCGCCATCGGCCGGCACCAGTTCACCGGCACTGACGATCACGTGGTCGCCCGGGTGCAGCTCGGCGGCGGGCACCTTGTCCTCGCTGGCACCGACCAGGGCGGTGGCCAGGCGACGCGCCACCAGATCCTGGCGGGCACGGCGCAGTGAAGCGGCCTGACCACGGCCACGGGCCTCGGCCACTGCCTCGGCGAAATTGCCGAACAGCACCGTCACCAGCAGGATCGCGGTGACGGTCAGGCCAAAGCCCATCGGCGCATTGCCGGTGAGGGTGAGCAGCAGCGCCAACAGGGTGCCGACCATGACGATGGCCATCACCGGGTTGTGCAGCAGGTGCAGCGGAGACAACTTGCGCACCGACTCGTACAGCGCACGGCGCAGGCCGGCGGCATCGAGCAGGGCGGGGCGCCGCGAGGCGCTGTGGGAGGCGGAGTGGTTCATGGGGGCGTTCATGGAGAGGTGGCTCCCTGCAGTGCCAGGCTCAGGTGATCGGCCACCGGGCCGAGCACCAATGCCGGCATGAACTGCAGCACGGTAAGGACGACGATCACGCAGATCAGGGTCAGTGCGAAGGTCGGGGTTTCGATCTGCAGGCTGCCGCTGCTCTGCGGTGCCTGGCGCTTGGCGGCCAACTGCGTGGCGATGACCAGCGGGATGATCAGGATCGGGAAGCGGCCCAGTGCCAGCACCAGCGAGCAGGTCACGTTCCACCAGATGGTGTTGTCGGCCAGCCCTTCAAAGCCCGAGCCGTTGTTGGCATAGGCCGAGACGTACTCGTAGAACACCTGGCTGATGCCATGGAAACCGGGGTTGGAGGTGCCAGCCAGGCCGGGAATGGCCAGGGTCAACGCGGTCAGTCCGAGCAGGGTGATCGGCTGCAGCAGGATCAGCACCGCCAACAGGCGCACCTGCGGGGTTTCCAGCTTGCGACCGAACAACTCCGGCGTGCGTCCGGTCATCAGGCCGGCCAGGAACACCGACATCATGATGTAGACGATGAACTGCTGCAGGCCACAGCCGATGCCGCCCCAGATGGCGCTGATCAGCATGTTGACCAGCGAGATCATGCCGGTCAGCGGGCTCAGCGAGTCATGCATGCCGTTGACCGAACCGTTCTGCACCTGGGTGGTGATGGTGGACCACAGTGCGGTGCCGTCCGAGCCCAGTCGGGTTTCCTTGCCTTCCATCAGCAGTGCGCTGGTGGAAGTGGCGCTGTGGCTTTCCGACCACAGGCTGCCGGCGGTGGAGAGCACCGACATGGTCAACATGCAGCCGAATACCAGCGCACCAAACTTACGCCGTCCGGTGAAGCTGCCGATCATGAAGATGATGGCCATCGGAATCAGCAGGATGCCGATCAGTTCCAGCGCATTGGACAGCGGCGTCGGGTTTTCCAGCGGCACGCTGCTGTTGGGGCCATACCAGCCACCGCCGTTGGCACCGAGCTGCTTGACCGCGACCATTGCGGCGACCGGGCCTAGCGGGATCTTCTGCGCTTCCATGCCGGCACTGGCATCGATCGGCGTGGCCTGCGGGCCTGCGGCCAGCGTTGACGGCACGCCTTGCCAAGTCAGCAGCAGCGCCCAGATCAGGCACAGCGGCAGCAGGAAGCGCAGGCACAGGCGCACCACGTCGGCGTAGTAGTTGCCGACGGTGACGCGCACCGGCGTGTTGCTGTCAGCGGTGGTGGCCGCCGGTGCCTTGGCGAACAGCGCACGCAGCGTGGCCACGGCCAGCGCCAGGCCCATCATCGGCGTGATCACCTGCAGGCCGGTGATGCCGGTCATCTGCGACAGGTAGGACAGCTGCGCCTGGCCGCTGTAATGCTGCTGGTTGGTGTTGGTCAGGAACGACACCATCGTATGCAGCGCGGTATCCCAACGCAGGTTGGGGATGTTGTCCGGGTTGAACGGCAGCCAAGCCTGGGTCATGAACACCGCCTGGGTGAGCACGGCCAGGACCAGGTTGCTGATCAGGAACGCGACCACGTAGCCGCGCCAGGACATGGAATGGTTCGGGTCCACGCCCAGCACGCGGTACAGCGGCTTTTCGATCCAATGGAACAGGATGTCGATACGCATCGGCGTACCACGCATCAAACGCGCCAGGTACAGACCCAGCGGCCAGGCCAGCGCGAGGCTGGTCAATATGAGAAGGACGGCTTCAGTCACGGCATCGGTCTCAGAATGATTCGGGTCGCAGGACCGCGTACAACAGATAGGCAGCGGCGATCAGCACCACTACTCCGCACAACAAAGCAAGCCAGCCGGGCATGGGAAACCTCGATGACAGGACGGGCAGCGGCTGGGCCGGGGCACGTCGATGGAAGGGCGGAGCGCGGCCGGCACACGCAGGTGCCAGATCGCTCCGATCAGGGCCGGCATCGTCCTCCCGCAGGCCGTAAACGTTCGAGGCCTGAACCCGGTCGGCGCATAAAAACCGCATAAAGAAATGGGCGGGATGCGTAGCAGGGTGACGGGCCGGGTCGTGAAGGCGCGGTGTATTCAGGGCACCTGGAGCAATCGCTCAACCGGCGCGTGGCGGAAGTGCTGATCGTGCGGTAGCGGACGAGGGGGAGGCTTTATCCAGTCTCATGGCGATCGCGAAACAGTCCCTTTCTCCCGCACGCGGAGGTGAAGGCATGCGGCTTACAAGCCACGGGCTCGTGCACGACTGAACGCCTCGCGCCCGGTGCGAGGCAGGGGCGTGGAGCGAGGGGCCCCGAAGGGGCGGATGAGGGCGAGGCTTTGAGCAACAAAAAAGCGGCCTGCAGGCCGCTTCATGGAACCAGCGATGTCGGCAAACCTCAGCCTTGCGTCGACGCTGGCGCAGCCGGGACATCGGCGGCCGGCACGATTCCCTTCAACACGCGGTAGCGCGTCAGGGTTTCTCCGATCTCCACTTCCAGGGTCTGGCGCTGTTGCTCGAAAGCCGCCTGCAGGCGCAACTGCGCGAGGAGCTCATTGTGGCGCTGGCGGATTTCCTGGGCATGTTTGTCGGGCACCTTCTGCCCGGCCAGTTCCTTGTTGCCGGCCGACAACAATTGCGTGGCCAAGGCCTCGCGCAGACTCGCCACGTTGTAGCGGGCGGTCTTGATGTTGTTGTCGACGATGGCGGTGCGCTCGGTGAACACGCGGCGCAACGCATCCTCGCTGCCGTAAGTGGACAGCATGGCCTGCTCGGTGCGCTTGCGCGTTTCCACTGCCGCCGCATCCACCTGTGCCTGGGCCGCGGCCAGCGCCGCGTCAGCGCGCTCCTCGGCGCTGAGCGCGCGCTGCACTTCCGCGCTGCGCAGACCGCTGCGCGCGTTGAATTCCTCGCGCGCGCTGTTCACCGCCTCGGCCGGCAGCGTGTCCGAGCAGATCCGCTCATTGCCCTGGTTCCAGCAATACAGCTTCTTGCCGGGATCGGGTTTGGTCTGCGCCAACGCTGGCCCTGCCAGCATCGCCAGCATCGCCAGCAGCATCAGCGCGGTTGCGCCGGTCTTTGAAGGATTAGGCAACATGGCAGCCCCCTGCTGTCAGCCTGTTGGATTGCTCCCGTAGCGGGCGCGATAGGCCAGCAACGGTTCCCGATAGCCGACAAGTTCCGGGTTCCCGGACGCGAAAGCAAGCAGGTCGGCCAGGTTGGCAACGGCGATAACCGGGATGCCGGTTTCAGCGGCCACAGCCTGCGCGGCCGAACGGGAGTCTTCCTCGGAGGCGATTTCCTGGCGATCCAGTGCCACCACGATGCCGGCCGGAATGCCGTTGGCGGCGCGGATGATGTTCAGCGCCTCGCGGATGGCGGTGCCGGCGGTGATCACGTCATCGACGATCAGGATGCGCTTGCCGGCCATGTCGGCGCCGATCAGGGTGCCGCCCTCGCCGTGGTCCTTGGCTTCCTTGCGGTTGAAGGTCAGCGGCAGGTCGCGGCCACGGTGTGAGAATTCGCAGGCGATGGCGGTGGCCAGCGGGATGCCCTTGTAGGCCGGTCCGAACAGCTGGTCGAAGGCGATTCCGGCCGTTTCGATGGCGTCGGCATAGCAGTTGCCCAGCTGGGACAGCGCCAGCCCGGTGTCGAAGCGGCCAGCATTGAAGAAGTACGGGCTCACGCGGCCGGACTTGAGGGTGAACTGGCCAAAGCGCAGCGCGTCGGCGTTCAGCGCCAGCTGCAGGAAGCGGGAACGGTGATCACTCATGAAAATACGGTTTCTTGTCGTTTATTGAAGGCGCCTAGGGTAAAGCATGGCTTCGGGGAATGCTGGGGGTATCCTGTGGCGATCACTGGCCTGTCAGCGGTTCTCCATGCGTATTACCAGCTTCAACGCCAACGGCATCCGTTCGGCCACCACCAAGGGCTTCAGCGAGTGGTTCCTGGGCCAGCAGGCCGACGTGCTCTGCATTCAGGAGACCAAGGCCCAGGAGTCGCAGCTCACCGACGCGCTGTTCCGTCCGGATGGCCATCACTGTTTCTACCGCGACGCCATCACCAAGAAGGGCTACAGCGGCGTGGCGATCTGGAGCCGGCGCGAACCCGACGAGGTGCGTACCGGGCTGGGTTGGGCGCCGTTTGACGACGAAGGCCGCTATATCGAGGCCCGTTTCGGCAATCTGAGCGTGGTTTCCTTTTACATTCCGTCCGGTTCCTCGGGCGAATTGCGCCAGGGCTTCAAGTTCGAGGTCATGCAGTGGCTGCGCCCGCTGCTGGACGAATGGCTCGCCAGCGGCCGCGACTACGTGCTGTGCGGGGACTGGAACATCGTCCGCAGCGCGCTGGACATCAAGAACTGGAAATCCAACCAGAAGAATTCCGGCTGCCTGCCGGAAGAGCGCGACTGGCTGAATGGGCTGTGCGCCGATCTCCCCGACCAATGCGACCCGGCTACCGGGCGCGGCTGGGTGGATGCCTACCGTGCGTTGAACCCGGAAGGCCAGGACTACACGTGGTGGAGCAACCGTGGTGCCGCCCGCGCCAACAATGTCGGTTGGCGCATCGACTACCAGTTCGTCACCCCGGGCCTGCGTGACCGCCTGCGCGGCTGCTCGATCTACACCGGCCAGCGTTTCTCCGACCACGCACCGTTCACCGTGGACTACGACCTGTGAGTGTGGCTGCCAAGCCGCGCCGGCCCTGGCAACAGGTGCTGGCCAACCTGCGTCAACGCAAGGTGCTGGCCATGCTGTTGCTGGGCTTCAGCTCCGGCCTGCCGCTGTACCTGGTTGGCAACACGCTTGGCTTCTGGATGCGCAAGGAAGGCATCGACCTGGAAACCATCGGGTTTCTGTCCTGGGTGGGCCTGGCCTATTCACTGAAGTTCCTGTGGGCACCCATCGTCGACAAGACCGACGTGCCTTTGCTGGGCCGGTTGGGGCGCCGCCGCGGCTGGATGTTGCTGTCGCAGATAGTGGTGGCGGCAGGGCTGGTCGGTATGGCGTTGGTCCAGCCCAAGGGTGGGCAGGTCCTGTTCCTGGGCATCGCCTGGGAGCATCTGGTGGTGTTCGGGGTAATGGCGGTGGTAGTGGCCTTCGCTTCTGCGACGCAGGACATCGTCATCGATGCTTGGCGCATTGAAGCCGCCGACAACAGCGAGCAGCTCGGTCTGCTTACGTCGTCTTCGGCATTGGGTTACCGCAGCGCATTGCTGGTGACCGATGCACTGATCCTGCTGGTTGCCGCGCGCGTGGGCTGGCAGGTGTCCTATGAAGTCATGGCGGTGCTGATGTCACTGGGCGTCGTGGCCGTTGCGATGGCCCACGAGCCGGTGCGGGCAACGGTGGTCGCCAACACGCAAGCTGCCCCGCTATGGACGCCGCGTGGTTTGTTCGACGCGGTGGTCGGCCCGTTCATTGCTTTCGTGCGGGAACACCGCAGCGGCGCCATCCTGATCCTGCTGGCGATCAGCATCTATCGCCTTGCTGATTTCGTGATGGGGCCGATGGCCAACCCGTTTTACGTGGATCTGGGGCTGTCCGAAGACACCGTTGGCGCGGTGCGCGGCTCGGTGGGGCTGGTGGCCACGTTCTTCGGTATTGCTGCGGCGGGTGTGGTTGCGTTGCGCTGGGGCATGTTGTCGGCGCTGATGGCTGGAGCGGTGCTGGGGCCGTGCTCCAACCTGGCGTTTGCCTGGCTGGCCTATGTCGGCCCGGATTCAACCAGCTTCGCCATCGCCATGGCCGTGGACAACTTCGCCAACGGCTTTGCAGGTACTGCGTTGATCGCCTACATGTCCAGCCTAACCAGCATTGGCTACACGGCGACGCAATACGCGCTGCTGAGCTCGTTCTATGCCATGCCCGGCAAGGCGCTTAAGGGCCTTTCGGGTTGGTCGGTGCAGACACTGGCCCAAGGGCGGACGTTGCTTGAAGGCTATGCGCTGTTCTTTATAGGCACTGCACTGATTGCCATTCCGGTGGTAATCCTTTGTGCCTTGCTGATCCTGCAACAGCGTCGGCGGGCTGCCGCCGTCTGATCGTCGGCTTGCCTGCACCCCGTTGCTGCGGGATGATCGCCCCCGACGCGCCGAGGGGGCGGTGCCTTGCGAACGGAGATTGTGAGCATGGCCGACGTGATCTTGCGGGATATCAGCCCGCTTCTGCTTGAACGCATCCGCCGCCTTTCGGTGGCGCGCGGTTGGACCCAGGAGCAGACCTGCATGGTGCTGCTCGAACAGGGCTTGTTCGCAGGCGAGCACGAAGTGCGCAACGGCTTTGAGAACCGTGAAGTGGATGCACTGTCCGAAGCCATCCAGGCGCTGCGCGCGCTACCGGCCGGCGACAGCCCGTAATCGACGTAGCTGGCTGTCCCTTCTCCCTAAAAGGGGGGAAGGTGCCCCGAAGGGGCGGATGAGGGCGTCTTGGCTTTTTGCCCTGAGCCGCACAGCCCACAGGCAGGCATGAGCGCACACAACCTCGGCGCCCCGAACCAACCCCTCAAGCCAGGTGAATCGCCCCAAGAATGCGTGGGCCACGCGCGCCGCTGACGCTGGGCAGGTTGCCCGGCCGTCCGGCCAGCGTTTCATGTGCCAGCCAGGCAAACCCCATCGCTTCCATGTAATCCGGGTCCAACCCGTACTCGGCGCTTGAACCGATCACCACGTCCGGCAGCCGTGCCTGCAGACGCCGCAACAGGTGCGGGTTGCGCACGCCGCCACCGCAGACCAGCACGCGGCGCACACCGGGCAGATGGGCGAGCAGGGCATCGGCAACTGTCGCTGCGCTCAACTCCAGCAAGGTGGCCTGCACATCGGCCGGCGCCATCGCATCGGCACCGAACTGGGTTTCCACCCATTCCAGATGGAACTGCTCACGTCCGGTGCTTTTGGGCGGCGGCAGCGCGAACCACGGGTCGGACAGCAGACGGGCCAGCAGCGCGGCATTGATCTGCCCGCTGGCAGCAAATGCGCCGTCAGCATCAAACGCATGCCCCAGCTGACGCTGGCACCAGCCGTCCAGCAGCGCATTGGCCGGCCCGGTATCAAAACCGCGCAGGCTGCCGTCGCGGCCGATCAAACTTAGGTTGGCAATGCCACCGAGATTCAGCACCGCACGGTCTTCGCCCGTGTTGCCGAGCATCGCCATGTGGAAGGCAGGCATCAGCGGTGCGCCATGGCCCCCTGCAGCCACGTCACGGCGGCGGAAGTCGGCGACCGTGGTGATCCCGGTGTCCTCGGCAATGCGGTTGGCATCGCCGATCTGCCAGGTAAAGGCGGGCTCGGCCAGCGGCCGGTGGCGGATGGTCTGCCCATGCGAGCCGATGGCCCGCACCTGCGCACGCGGTACCCCGGCTTCATCCAGCAGACGGTTCGCAGCATCGGCGAAGGCGATGCCGACCTGCGCATCCAATTGGCCCAGTGCATCCAGCGAAGCCGGCTCGCGGCCCTGGCCAAGCGCGATCAGTGCCTGGCGGGTCGTCGCATCCCATTCGTAGGTGTGCCCATGGACGAAGCGGCAACCACCTGCCTCTGGAAACTGCACCAGCGCCGCATCGATGCCATCGGCGCTGGTGCCGGACATCAGGCCAAGGAACAACGGCAGCTGCGGATCAAAGGACGTCATGGCGGGCCTGGAAGGACAACGGGCAGGGAAGCTTCATGCTCCCTGCCCGTGGCGTCAACGCATTGGAACGTTGCTCAGCCGCGCTTGCCGGTCGGTGCCGGTGGCGGTGTGACGCTGGCGGTGCGCTTGTCGTCTTCCGGCTTGCTGTCGCGCGCGTCGGCGTAGATCAGCTCTTCCACGCCCTGGATGCGTGCCAGCGCCGGTGAAGTCTGCGCACGGAAGGCTGCCAGTTCGGCGCCACGCAGCGGCTCCGGCGGCGGCATCGTCACCGACAGCGGATTGCGATGCTGGCCGTTGACGCGGAATTCGTAGTGCAGGTGCGGGCCGGTGGCCAGGCCGGTGGAACCGACATAGCCAATGATGTTGCCCTGGGTTACGCGCTGGCCGGTGCGGTAGCTGCCAAAGCGCGACATGTGGCCGTACAGCGTGGTGTGACCGCGGCCATGATCGAGGATCACCACGTTGCCGTAACCGCGCTGCACGCCGGCGAACTGCACGCGTGCATCGCCGGCGGCCATGATCGGGGTGCCGGTACGCGCGGCGTAGTCCACGCCCTTGTGCATGCGCATCGTGCCCAGCACCGGATGGCGACGCGAACCGAAGTTGGAGCTCAGACGGGCGAACTGGATCGGCGATCGGATGAAGCTCTTCTTCAGTGGCCGGCCGTTGATGTCGAAGTACTCGAACTTGCCGTTGCGCTCGAAACGGAAGCCGGTATGCGTCTTGCCGCCGGTGGTGAACGTCGCGGCCAGGATCTTGCTGGTGTCGATGCGCTCACCTTCGCGCCAGGTTTCATCCATCACCACGCTGAAGCGGTCACCTGGTTGCAGGTCCTTGGAGAAGTCGATGTCGTACTTGAAGATCTCATCGGTCATCGTCGCGATGGCCGAGGGCGACAACCCCGCTTTGCGTGCGGAGGCGTAGAGCGAACTGGTGATCTCACCGCTGGCCACCACGGAACGGGTGCTGGTGGCGCGCTCAAGCACCTTTTCGTGGATGCGGTCATCCTTCAGCGACAGCTCGATCCGGTTGCTGGCATCACGATCGAAACGGATGGTGCGCAACGCGCCGTTCACCGGCAGGTCGAAGGCGATTTCAGCGCCGGGGCGCAGCTTGGTCAGTGCCTCGCGGGTGCCGGGATGTTCCAGCACGCGGTGCATCACCGTCGCCGGCACACCGGCTTCCTCGAACAGGTCGCTGAGCGTCTGCCCGCGCTTGACCCGCAGGATCTGCCAGCTGTCACCGGGCGTATCACCGCGGCGGGTCAGTGACAGCGGTGGCAGCGGCAATGCCAGCGTGGAGTGGGCCGATGGCAGCCCCGAATCCATCGAGTTGGAGAACCCCGGGACGATGGTCGCAACCAGCGCACCAATGGTCAGAAACAGGCTGGCGTGCATCCAATGCCGCCGCGTCCAGCGTTCGTTGAACGCAGCGGGGAGATGTTGCTTGAGCCTCCGATGCAGGGCGGTGTCGTGCAGGACGTTGAGTCGTTCCTGGAAGCGCTGCTTGTTGCGCGCATGGCCATGATCGGATTGTGGCATCGGTCGGTTCTCTGGCCGGCCCGGATCGCGGGCCCAAACGCGGGTAACATAGACACGTATCAATACCGCGTCAAACCATTGAGCCACATGGCTTTTCGAAGGGTTAACGTGGTTAACTCGTAATTAACACCATTCATGTTTTTGACGGCGAAGCCGGGAGTTTTAGCGTGTCCTCGATTGAAGAAGCCCTTGCCCTGATCGGTCGCGGTGCCGATGAGGTCCTCAAAGCAGATGAATTGCGCCTGCGTCTGGAAAGCGGCCGCCCCCTGCGGGTGAAAGCGGGCTTCGACCCCACCGCACCGGATCTGCACCTGGGCCACACGGTGCTGCTGAACAAGCTGCGTCAGTTCCAGGACCTTGGCCACCAGGTGATTTTCCTGATTGGCGACTTCACCGGCATGATCGGTGACCCGTCCGGCAAGAGCCTGACCCGCAAGCCGCTCAGCAAGGAAGACGTGCTGGCCAACGCCCGCACCTATGAAGAGCAGGTGTTCAAGGTACTGGACCGCGACAAGACCGAAGTCCGCTTCAACTCGGAGTGGTTCGGCAAGATGGGCGCGGCCGACATGATCCGCCTGGCCGGCCAGCACACCGTGGCCCGCATGCTCGAGCGCGACGATTTCGCCAAGCGTTACGCCGCCCAGCAGTCCATCGCCATCCACGAGTTCCTCTACCCGCTGGTGCAGGGCTACGACTCGGTGGCACTGGAAGCGGACGTCGAGCTCGGCGGCACCGACCAGAAGTTCAACCTGCTGATGGGCCGTGGCCTGCAGGAGCACTACGGCCAGAAGCCGCAGATCGTGCTGACCATGCCGCTGCTGGAAGGCCTGGACGGCGTCAACAAGATGTCCAAGTCGCTGGGCAACTACATCGGCATCAGCGAGCCGGCCATCGACATCGTCACCAAGACCATGAAGGTGGACGACACCTTGATGTGGCGCTGGATCGACCTGCTCAGCTTCGACATCTCCATTGCCGAAGCCAAGCAGCTGCGTGCCGACGTTGAAGCCGGCACGATCAATCCGCGCGAGATCAAGCTGCGTCTGGCGCGCGAACTGACCACCCGTTTCCATGATGCCGCCGCCGCCGAGCAGGCCATCGCCGGCTGGAATGCAGCCGTGACCGGGCAGGGCGACATCACCCAGCTGCCGCTGCAGGAAGTGGCCGTACCGGCCGAAGGCCTGCGTATCGGCGCCCTGTTGACCGCTGCCGGCCTGACCCCGAGCAATTCGGAAGCCTCGCGCAAGTTGAAGGAGCGTGCTGTCAAGGTGGACGGCGAAGTCGTCGAAGACGCACAGACCGTCCTGCTGCCGGGCTTCGAAGGTCTGCTTCAGGTGGGCAAGCGCAACTTTGCCCGCATCCTGCTGGTTGCCGGCTGAGTCAAAGCACCATGCATCAAAGCCCCTTTTCCGCCTTGCGGGGGAGGGGCTGGATGAAGGCCCGCGTACCTCCATATCTGAGAGGGGCGCGTCGACATATATATGAGCGGCACGGCGTCGGCCGAGGCCCGGATAGGTCGGCCGAAGAAAAGTAAGAAAAAGCCACCACACCCCCTTCACAAAGTTCCAAAAGAAGCACATACTTTCCCTCCCCCGACGCAGGGGTCTCGCAAGAGGCGCAGCGAAGGGAAAGTTTGAAGTCACTGCCTCGAAATGAGGTGTTGACGGAAACGAAAAGCCTGCTACAGTAGGCGGCTCGCTTCAACGAAAGGCCTTCGGGCC
>NZ_JAJOYR010000024.1 GCF_021202945.1 Stenotrophomonas sp. SY1
CTTGCCGCCCAGCTCGCCTGCCAGCACCTTGACAATGTGGGTGCTCTTTTCCAGCACCGGCGCGCCCGACAGGCCACCCGCCTCGCCGCCATACGGCAGCCCCTCGACACCTTCACGGCCCAGCGTGGTGTTGGTGGCGATCACCGCATCCATACCCGACTCCATCAGCGCGGCAGCCACCAGCGCAGTTTCTTCGTCACTCATGTCCGGGGCGATCTTGATGGCCAGCGGTACACGCTTGCCATGGGTAGCAGCCAGTTGCTCGCGGCGTTCGGCCAGGGCATCGAGCAACTGCTTGAGCGAATCGCCGAACTGCAGGCTGCGCAGGCCCGGGGTATTCGGCGAGCTGACGTTGACGGTGATGTAGCTGGCGGCGGTGTACACCT
>NZ_JAJOYR010000025.1 GCF_021202945.1 Stenotrophomonas sp. SY1
CCCAAGGGCATCCCAGGCCGCCCCGGACCTGTGGCTCCAATACCAAGCAAATCGGTCGACCTGACCAAAATGACCCAGAACACAAAAAAACGCAAAGGGGTACCCCTTTGCATTTTCGCCGGAAATTCGATGTCACCGATTTCATCCAAACTTGCGCCACAGGTACACGGTGGCACAGGGTCCACATCACCGAAGACCGCGCAATCCTCACACCAAGGGTCTGGCCGTCAGAGCCATCCAAAGTTCACAAAAATGACGTTTACCCCTCTAAAACCCATACCGTGCGCCGGACTTCCCGGCCATTGCACCCAAGGGCATCCCAGGCCGCCCCGGACCTGTGGCTCCAATACCAAGCAAATCGGCCGAGGTGAC
>NZ_JAJOYR010000026.1 GCF_021202945.1 Stenotrophomonas sp. SY1
CGAATTTTGTACAAGTTGTAGTAGATATTCAGCAGTGTGAGGTTTCCTTGATGTGTCTATTGTGTCAACTAAATAAATCTGACCAGTGAATGTTGTTAGAGTGACACACATTATGGGCTCATTATGGATGTTAGACCACCCATCAATTGAATGACATACATTTTCATTATTCGGGTCATCTGCACACTTTTCATATTCATTTTCATACACAAGATTCAAGTACTTATCAGCAATATCTTTTCTGGATGGAGGAATATAACCTGGCCTCAGGTTCTGAACCATCTTGAGAAACTGAGGATGCTGAACAAGACGAAATGGTGAATTTGTAGCAAATATAATTCTTGCAACTTCTTTGTCGAGATTTTT
>NZ_JAJOYR010000027.1 GCF_021202945.1 Stenotrophomonas sp. SY1
GAACACGGTTACGGTTGTTCATACGGGGAGTAACGATGTAGGTAAGGTGAGGTCAGAGGAACTTGTTCGGAATTACAAGGTCCTCCTTCAGTAGATGGAGGAACGTGGGAGCCGTCACCTAGTCTTTGGGATCCTCCCGAGGATCTACGCAGGCTCGTGTTGGAACAGTAGAGCCATAGGGATCAATGATAGGATATCGCAGTTGTGCACACAATTGGGATGCCACTTTCTTGATCCTTGGTATCTCTTTTCTAGGCGCCATGACCTTTACGCTTCTGATGGGATCCACCTTACCCGCAGAGGCAAAGATGTTCTTACAAACCTCATTGAGGGAGTTTGTAATGAACTAGCTCCTTTTTTAGG
>NZ_JAJOYR010000028.1 GCF_021202945.1 Stenotrophomonas sp. SY1
ATTTGATGCTCCGTATGCCCTGCTATGCAACGCAGTCTACAAAATGCATGTGATGATTTACCTGATTCCACAACATCCCACCCATTTTCAATTGCATATTCGATTGCTTCACGAATATGCTTATTAGGATGCTTATCCATGGTTACACCTATTCTAAATAAATTATATGACCACATGTTGACACATGTCAACAAAACTAAAATGAATGACACACTGTTTCTAATTTTTGATTAATATCATTTATAAAAACATTCAATTTTTTTAATTTATCACTCAATTGAAGAGTTAGTTTATCAAGCTCAAACTAACTTATCACGCTTTCCCTATGATCACTCTCACTAGGAAACTCTATATCTTTT
>NZ_JAJOYR010000029.1 GCF_021202945.1 Stenotrophomonas sp. SY1
GTTTTAAATGGGAAAACTTCTAGATGAAAAAATGTTACAAGTGGAGTTCCTGAGGGTTTTATTCTTGGGCCACTTCTATTCATAGTATATATAAATGATATAGACCATGGACTAAAATCTACTGTTTCCAAATTTGCTGATGATACAAAACTGTGCGGAATGGCAAATGATCACTTAAACCAATTAGATATTCAAGAAGATTTAGATCAATTACAGCAATGGTCTGAAAAGTGGCTGATGAAATTAAACAAGTAAATGCAAGGTAATGCACATAGGTAAAAATAACAGTAAGTACGATTACATGTTATTTGGAAGATCGTTAACAAAAGTGTAAAGAGTAGAGGATATCGGCGT
>NZ_JAJOYR010000030.1 GCF_021202945.1 Stenotrophomonas sp. SY1
TGTAGAGACAAATGAGTGCGAGAGAAGTTCTAGTGAGTCCTGACCTTTAATCAATGAAACAGTGCATTTGTGCCAGAAATAGAGCTAAGAGCATTAGGTTTCATTTCTAGGGGCGTTACGAATAAAATTATCAGGGTACTTATCAAAATCTATCTGGTGTAAGTTAGACCTTGACTACACGATATAGTTTTGGTCTCCATCTTATGGAATGGATATCAATTTAGAAGAATCAGTACAGAGGAGAATAACCAAAATGGGCTCAGAAATTTACCTTACAAGGAGAGGCATAAGCACCTTAATTTACACTCTGTGGAAAGATGCAGAGTGCAGAGTGATCTAATAGAGT
>NZ_JAJOYR010000004.1:0-50025 GCF_021202945.1 Stenotrophomonas sp. SY1
TCGAGCTGGTGGCCGCGCGGGGCAGGGGTGGCGATGTCGTCGGGCAGCACATGGGCGCCGAACAACACGTCGAACTGGCTGTCGACCGATTGCAGCGAGGGAGTGCGCATCAGGACCTGCCCTGCCGCGGCTGCGGCTGATGGTCATCGCGCAGTGCTGCCGCCCATCGGTACGCGGTGGCCCTGCTCATACCAAAGTCTCGGCAGAGCTCGTCGGTGGTGGGGACCCGCGTTCCGTACTTGCGGACCACGCGGATTGCCACGGTGATGCCCTGGTGCTGTGAACTTGGGCTGGGCAGCTTGGGGCCGCTGCGATACCTGGCGCTCATGCCACACCTACGGTGAGCAGCTGATAGCCGATCTTTCGGGTGTTCCGAATTCGCTGATTCGCGCCAGCGGTCGCCAGCTTCTTGCGGAGGCGACTGACGAGGACCTGCAGGCAATTGGACTTGGCGGGCGGCGTGCCGCCGTACAGAGCCACGGACAGGTTCGCGTGGGTGACCAGCTCGCCGCCTGCCTGCAGCAGCTGCTTGTAGATGCAGTGCTCTGCGCAGGTGAGCCAGACGATGGTGCCGGCAGGGCCACCCACAACGAGCGCGCGCTTTTCTGTCATCAGCTCGACGTTGGAGGCGCTCACGAACGCACCTCGACGAAGGCCAGGTCGTAGATGACGCATTGCGCCAGAGCAGCCACTGACGTGGCATCCGGTGGGGAGTCCGGCACAACCGTCAGGGGAACGATCGTGTTTGCTCTGGCGCAAGCGTCGGGGGAAATTGAGTAGCCGCCGCTCGATACGGCATCAACGGCGTCGAGTGATTCCTGCCAGCGGGACCAAGAGAAGTCCTGGGCCATGAGGGCTTTCAGCCGCGCGCTGCAGTCCGGTACCGATCCGGCATTGCGGAAGCTGTTGAGAGCGGTGTTGGCGACGGTGGTACGCAAGCCCCAGTCATTGACCTGGGCCTGCTGGTACACCACAACCGCCGCGCATAAGCGCAGCATCCATCGCCGCTCTATCCCCGGCTTCGACACGGACGCTGTCAGGGCTTTTGCATTCAACATGCACCACGGTGCCCACCAGCTGGCCCGAGAACGCTTCTCCTACAAACTGCAGGATGTCCTGGGATTGCTTGAGAAGCAGCAGGATGCGGCCCGGCGGGAACCTGAGGCGGACACCCGGCGGATTGCCGCAGGGGACGCGATCCTTGCTGAGCTCAAGTCGCGGCACGACTGGATCATGAATCCGACGGACAGCGCCCTGACGAATCTGGTGTCGTCGTTCGGCTTCACCTACTACCTGGGCGCCACGCCGGCGGCGGCGCTGGTCAACCTGACGCAGACCGCACTGGTCAGTTACCCGTTCTTGGCAGCACGTCACGGGCCGATCAAGGCCATGAACTACATGCTGGCCGCCAGCCGGGACGCCGTGCGCACCATGGGGAACATCCAGCGAACCCTGACGGATCCAGACGAATTGCGGGCCTACCAGGCGCTGCAGGTCTCCGGGGCGATCGACAAGACACAGGCTCACAACCTGGCCGGCATCGCCGAGGGCGGCATGGCCGGCTACAACCCGGCATGGTCCAAGGCAATGGAGATCATCGGCTGGGGGTTCCACAAGACGGAAGTAGTGAACCGCGAGGCGACCGGTATGGCCGCCTTCCGCCTGGCCCGTGACGGTGGTGCTGGATTCGACGAGGCCGTACGCTCTGCGCGCGATGCCATCTTCGACACCCACTTCGACTACAGCAACGCCAACCGCGCGCGCTTCATGCAGAGCGGTACTGCCAAGGTGCTGCTGATGTTCCGCCAGTACAGCTTGAACATGACCTGGGCGTTGGGCCGCATGGTGTGGCAGAGCACCAAGGGACAGGACCCAGAGGTGCGTCGCATCGCCCGCAGGAACCTTGCTGGCGTCCTGGGCATGAGTTCGTTGTTCTCGGGCGTGCTGGGCCTGCCGATGATGAGCATGGCCATGGGCACGCTCAACGCCCTGCAGGCCGCTTTCGGTGACGACGACGAACCTTGGGATGCGGAGACCGAGTTCCGCGCTTTCTTGTCCGAAGCCGTGGGCCCCAGCGGCGCAGAACTTCTGCTGCGCGGGCCGGCCAACAAACTGACCGGGGCCAACATCGCAGGCCGCGTCGGGCTGGACTCTCTGTGGATCCGCGACGCTGACCGCGAGCTCGAGGGCCGCGGCCTGTTCAACCACCTGCTGGAGCAGGCGGCCGGCCCCATGGGCGGCGTCCTGAAGAACGTGCTGGTGGGTACGCAGCAGATCGGAGAGGGGCACACCATGCGCGGCGTGGAGACCATGCTGCCCAAGGGCATGAAGGACGTGATCAAGGCTGGCCGCTATGCCACCCAAGGCGTCAACACGCTCCGCGGTGATCCTGTGCTCGAGGACGTGAGCCTGTGGCAGGTGCTGCTGCAGGGCTCGGGCTTCAGTCCGGCGCAGATCGCCGAGCGGTACGAGCGGAACCGCGCGCTGAAGAATTACGAGGAGCACATCACCGGCCGTCGCCAGAGCCTGATGAACGCCTACGCCATGGCTATCCGCAATGGTGACGCTGGGGATCGCGCGGCGGTGATGGAGAAGATCCTGGCGTTCAACAAAACCAATCCCGAAGTGGCGATCTCGTCGAGCAGCATCCGCGCGTCGATGAAGTCGCGGGCCCGCTACAGCGCGAATGCCGAGGGCGGGATCGTGTTGAATCCGAAACTCGCTGCCCGGATGCGGGAAAGAGTGGGGCTCGCTGAATGAGAAAAGAAAAGGGGACGTTCCCGTCCCCTCTGTTTAAGCCATTGCCAATTGAGATCCGAACCCTGGCGTTGAGTAGCGTCGCGCTTCGCCAGTGACAAATCTCTTGAACTTTTTGCCTGTGCGCTTGGCTAGCACCGCACGGTAAATCTCGTCTCTATCCGCTGCCGGAGCTTTGCCTTCCCGAGCTCTACTGAGAGCCGAAGCAACAGCCTTGGCGCTCCGCTGCATCGCCATCACACAGCCCCCGAGCACGAGGAACACGCCGAGAGCAGAGGTTAATAGGACTGACTTCGTAATCAAGAGCCTGACCATGTGAACCATCGCCTTGCGATAGATATCGTCCACATACTTCCGTTCTTCTTTGCTAAGCGCGTTGATTGCCTTCTCCCAATCCTTGACGCTTGTGATGCGTTGTTTCCGGGCCTTCATGATCAGCTTGGTTGTGAAGATCTGCATGAGGCTTACATCATGCGCATACTTGATTAGGCCATTTATCAGCTGTCGGGTGGCTTTGTAGCCAGGGCTCTTAAAGTTGAGCTTGCCCTGTGCTCCGAGATCAAAAAGCTCATCCCGCAAGTTGAAGAGGTTGTGGCGGGCCATCGCAATGGCGGACTGAGGGTAGATGGTGAATGCCACGTGCCCCAGTGCTAACACCAGTAGTGCAGCAATAATCGAAGCGGTGATGGTGATCATATCTTGTCCCTTTCGTGTGTTTCCCCGTCTTTGCCTAAACCACTCGATGAGCGGTTCGGGTCCATGGCGGTTTCATTCTCAACCGTGCGTTGTGAAAGCTTCTGCACGTGGTCGGAGTTGATTCGGCGCAACCTAGCATATGCCCTCCAGAAAAAGGGGTAGATCGCTACCGTTACAAGTTGGACCCACCACTTGGGTGCAAGTTCCTCAAGCAGATCCTTGAAGCTGGCGCAAAGATCGACCGCAGCATCGACAACCGTGACTTGCCCAGCCAGATATCTGATCGACAGAACGACCGCCGTTGCGATAGATCCGTACTTAATTAGGTGCTTCAGGATGGCAGTGACATTGCTACTGAGGCGTGAAGTGCGCATGGCTGCGAGCTGCGTTCGCATCCTTTCGTTGTCACGAATCAAGTCTTCTCGCGTTTGCGTCCGTTGCTTGCTCAAGTTCCAGTCCCCCTGACCTTGCGCGGAATTTACTGCAAATTGTGAGGGTAATGTTAACAAGTCGTTACGCAAGGGGTGGGTGCCCTACATGTAGTGGTTGCCTATTGCTTTCACCCCCGATCGCGGTTGACGGTTGTCTGGTTGGGTCGCTGGGTGCGCCGAATTAACGAGAGAAAGCTCCACCCTGTTTGGGCGCAACGTCAAAGGCGTCGGCAATCCGCCGGCGTTGTTACAGGGGTTGGTTTTGGATAAGGAAAAGCAAAGGAAGCGTGCCCTGGTTCTTTCGTATGGCGACCAGGATTCGTCGCCGTCGGTCGTTTCGCGGCTGCAACCACGTAAGCGGACCACTCGCGGCATTGCTCAAAGCGAGCAACACTGCCGCGCTACCGAAGACGCTCCAATGGAAAGGTTCTTGAACGATGAACACGTGGTGCTTTACGCGGAGTTCCGGAAAAGCGGATGCAACCCTTCGCCGGGGGTCACCCAGCAGTTCGACCAGATCACCAGGGATATGCTGTCTAACGCCCGATCGACGCAGGTCGTGGCCACATTGATTCGCGCCCAGCTGGGCCTCCCTGATCTGACCTGATGACGATTGCTCTGGCGGGTGAGTGTCCGCCAGAGCCTGCGATACAGAAAGCCGGACGGGAGCTTGAGATGGTTGGGTGATCGCGGGAATTGATGCTGCCAGGGCCGCCTGACGCACACCGCTCGCCGCTCGGTCTGTTGACCACGATGAATGCAAAATGCTAAACATCAATTGAATTAAGTGAATGGATTCTCTTGGAATGCGATCGAAGAAGGTGAATTTGCTTGCGATCTCGGTTTTGGTAGTGATCGCAGTTGCTATTGGCGTCACGGCGCTGAAAAAGGGAGGTGGGGATGCAGGGTCTACTGATGAGGCGTTGCCCACAGATAGTCAGGTAGTGCTTCGTGCTTCAGACTTGAAGAATGCAGAGCGAGCGATGGTTTCTTCCGCCGAGTCTGCTTCCAGCGGTGCAAAGCCTGCGGGCTCAAATCCGTTTCCCAATGTTCCTCGTTCAAGGAGCGGAATGAGTCTGGAGGATGATCCCTTTGCTCCTCAGAGCATTGATGAGCAAAATTGGTTGGATCGTCACGGATATCCCAATGCTCGTCAGTGGGAAACGTACTCTCAGCTCTCTGACGGGCTGCTGCAGGTTGCTGCTGATGCGGGCGATGCAGTGGCTAAGACCATGCTGGACGCGCGTGGTCTGCCGGACCGTGGTGCGGTGGACAAGCTGCTGTTGTCGGCAGCCAATGGTGATGACTTCGCATTGCAGTTGCTATCCGCACGGCTCGCCAAGGTGCCGGGAGAAGGTAGCTTGATTGATGCATATGCGGTGGCAAGAGTTTCTGAGATGAGGGGTAATACCTCGGCAGCCATCACCAGGGAGTCAATGTTCTCCAGCTCGCTTACGCCTGAGCAGAGAATGCGAGGTGAGGCTAACGCTGTTTTACTGAACTCCACTCTTAATTCGCTGTACGAGAAGAAGTTTGGAACAAAATATCCGGTAGATTTTAGACCTGTAACCATCGGGAAAAAGGAGCTTTGATGATGCGTAAGTCTGCGTTGGCCGCCGTTCTTCTGTCTTTAACTGCTGGTGGATTGCTCGCTGCAGAGTGCATTACCCAGGCGATGCCACCATTCAAAATTACGGTTACCTTGGATGACATTAAATCCGCCGGTACGCCTGCGTTGGCATTCTTCAAGGGTTTGGATGATGCCGGCGAGAAGTTGGTGGGCAAGACACTCTGGCGAGAGACGCAGTTCGTAGGGTATGTGACCGTAGTTCACAGGCAACTGTGGGTGACCTCGACGAACATTCAGTACGTGCAAAAGCCTTGCGGACAGACCGTCGAAGAATCTGAAGGTTCGGGAGATATAGTGCAGAATCCGCCTGGCACGGGTGGTGGTAATGGTGGCGGCAATCCGGGAGGGATTGGTGGTTGGAACCCGCCTGGCACTGGTGGCTGCTACGGGAACTGCCAGCCCCCCTATGGCGAAGTCGGGCCTATCCAGCAGATTTAAGGACATCTTAGACAGGCCCGATCGATCCCCGCAGTTGCCACGCTGATAACGGGTCAGTTGGGCCTCCCTGGCCCGACCTAATGACCAACACTCTGGCGGGCGGCGCCCGCCAGAGTCAGGCCGAGATGACGGGGCGGTGATCGGTTGGGTTGCTGGCTCGGATGGAGTACACACCGAGAACTGGCGAGCTGATGCTTGTGGCATGCCTTTGGGATCTCTGGACGGATCCCGCGGGCTAGGAGCCGGACATGCTGTGCTTCGTGGCTGTGACAGGCAAGCTGGAGCCCGGAGTGCTGGCCGCGGCCACGACCGGACGGTGATCAATATGAAGTGGGAGCACGTCGAGCGCTGGGTCAACGCGGATCCCTCGAACCTTGCCGAGCTCCCCACCGACGATGGCGGCCAGGTAGGTGGCGTCTTTCTGCGCTCGGCGCTTGGCTGCCCACCACTCTCGGCCAAGGGTCAAGAACGAGCCGACAAGAACGCCGAGCAGGCCTATCAATGCAGGGCTGATCTGCTGCAGGAACTTCCAAGCGGCGGGGCTGCGGCCTAATGTAGGGTTTGGAACGCCCTTATAGGGGCGGACAGGGTGGCCTGCAACCTGAACGCGCCTGATCCTGTTGGCCGGGATACGAAGCAACAGGAGCTGCGGGGGTGTCATCGCTCTGGCATCGCTGCCGTGTCGCGGGCACGGCGGGATGCGCCTTTCCGTGTCGCTGTGTGTCGCGCGCTGTCGCGCTTAGTGGTTGATTTCCCTAATGTCCCTGCACCTTGACATGGTAGGGGTCACAGGTTCGAACCCTGTACCGCCCACCACTCCCCGGAAACGGAGCGAGTGGAAAACATAAAAAGCCGGCCATCAGGTCGGCTTTTTTGTTGCGCGCGATATTGCCGTGGCGTTGTGGCAGCGGCGCACGCCGCGAAGCTCACGGCGATGCGGAGCGGAGCATGTCAGCTATCCATGCATTGCTGGCAGCGGGTGCAACTCCAGCTTGGCGGCTTGCGCCGCTCCTACAGCGGGCCGCCCGCGCTCAGATACATCAGTACCAACGACAGCGCCATCATCGCGGCGAACAGCAGCGGTTTGACCCGCAGTCTGCGAACGGTGGTGGACTCGGTATCGGCCAGGTGCGCGCGATGGATCAGCCCTTCAGGGAACTGATTGCGGGCCATCGTGTCGTCGCACGCGTCGATGCATGCGCTGCATTCGATGCAGTTGCTGGTGTGGCCGTTGCGGATGTCCAGGCCGATCGGGCAGGCCTGGAGGCAGGCGTTGCAGTCGGTGCAGTCGCCGAGGTGGATCGGTGCGAACTTGGGCATTGCGCCGGCAATGGCCGGATGCGCGGCTCGGAACACGTAATCACTGGCGGTTACCGGGTCCAGCAGGCCGCGTGAGCGGTGCAGGACGCTGGCCTCGCCGACGCCGCGCGGGCCGCGCGGCTCACCGCGCGGCGCGTTGTACTGGATGATCGGCGTGTTGGCATCGGTGATCAGGTGCTGTACACGGCTGTAGGGACAGAGATGGGTGCATACCTGCTCATGCAGGTGCGCCACGTTCGCCCAGGTGGCCAGCGCATAGAAGGCAATCCAGAAGCACTCCCAGCCGTTCAGGGCGAATGGATGCAGCGCCTGGACCAACTGTCCGATGGGGTTGAAGTAGCCGACGAAGGTGATGCCGGTCCACAGTGCGATGACGGCCCACAAGCCGTGCCGTAGCAGCGGGCCGAGAGGTCGCGCGATGCCATCGAAGGTGGTCAGGCGATCCAGGCCGCGAAACACGCGGGTCAACACCGTCTGTGGACAGATGTATGCGCACCACAGGCGCCCGCACAGGACCGTCAGCAGGCCCAGTGCGGCGATGCAGGCAGTCACCAGCCACAGCAGCGGCTGGGCATCCTCCGGGACCAGTTGCATGCCAAACAGGTGGAACTGGCGGGCCGTAAGGTCCAGCAGCAGCGCCGGCTTGCCGCCGGGTTGCAACCAGGGCAGCAGGTAGAACGCGCCCAGCAGTGCCGACGCGACAAGTGCCCGTGCGGCCGCACGCCGCCGCTTTCCCTGTTGCAGCGTCATTCCAGTGGGCCTTCGTCGTTCTCCCCCCGGCGTGGGCGCAACAGTAGTGCGGTGACGGCGCTGGCCGAGGCGGTGGCCAGCCAGAGCAGCAGGAAGCCGACCGTGTAGCCGCGTTCGCGGCTGATGGCGTATTCGGGGAAGCTGACGGCCCCCAGCTTCAACGGATCAACCAGTGAGAAGAACACCGCCGCGGCGATCACCGCTGCAAAGAAGCTGGGCCAGAGCACCGCGCCAAGCTGCTGCACGGTGGAGCGGGGGGGCTGGGGCACCGGTTCGAATTCGTTCATGGGGCTCGGAGCTGCGCGATCGGGACCGCGACCGGGACCGTCGCTATGGCCGGTGCCTGAATCTGCGGGCGGAATAACCTCCATTCCAGACTAAGGGCGGTGGGTCAGCGGGGTTTTGATCTGAATCAAGCCGAAGTTGCGCCGGCCGGATTGATCTAGCTCAAGGCGCTGGCAATGAGTCAGGGCCAAGCTGGCGTCATGGAAATCTCCCCTGTGCCGCTGAATCCCCTGGGCTGGACCTTCGACCCGGAAATCCTGCGCCGCCATGACCGGCCGGGACCGCGTTACACGTCCTATCCGACCGCCCCGCATTTCCACGACGGTTACGGGCAGGCGCAGTTACGCGCCGCCATCGCCCGCAGCAATGCGTCCGCACGGCCCTTGTCGCTGTACGTGCACGTTCCTTACTGCACCAGCCCGTGCTTCTACTGCGGCTGCAACCGGGTCATCAGCCGGGACCGCAGCAAGGGCGAGGGCTATGTGGACCAGGTGCTGCTTGAGGCTGCACGCGCGGCACCGCTGTTCGATGCCGCGCGTGAGGTGATCCAGCTGCACTTTGGTGGTGGTACGCCGAACTTCCTGGAGCCGGCGCAGCTGCGCCGCTTGCTGGAGGGTTTGGCCCGCCATTTCAACTTCAGCCAGAGCCCTGCACGCGATTTTTCCATCGAACTGGACCCGCGTTCAGTTGAAGTGGCCGATATCGCGGTGCTGGCCGAACTGGGTTTCAATCGCGCCAGTCTTGGCGTGCAGGATTTCGACCCGGCGGTGCAGCAGGCGATCAATCGTATCCAGGGCGTCGAGGAGACGATGGCCATCCTCCAGGCCTGTCGTGACAACGGCATGCGCTCGGTCAATGTCGACCTGATCTACGGCCTGCCGCGACAGACGCTGGAAGGCTTCGGGCGCACGCTGGACACCGTGATGGCCGCACGGCCGGATCGTCTGGCCATCTACGGCTACGCCCACCTGCCGCATATGTTCAAGGCGCAGCGGCAGATCCACGACGCCGACCTGCCTGATCCGGAGCAGAAACTGGCCCTGTTGGGGCTGGCCGTGGAGCGGCTGTCGGCGGCGGGCTACCAGTACGTGGGCATGGACCACTTCGCACTGCCCGAGGAGGACCTGTCCCGCGCGCAGCGGGCAGGCAGCCTGCATCGCAATTTCATGGGTTACACGACCCACGCCGACACCGATCTGCTGGGGCTGGGCGTCAGCGCCATCAGCCGCATCGACAACAGCTACAGCCAGAATCCGCGCGAGCTGAAGGACTGGCAGGCACGGCTGGAAGAAGGCGGTCTGCCGGTGTGGCGCGGCCTGGAGCTGGACGCCGATGACCTGCTACGCGCCGAGCTGATCCAGGAGTTGATGTGTCACGGCAAGGTGGACGGTCGAGCCCTGGCGGCTCGCCACGGCATCGATTTCGACCGCTATTTCGCCGACGAACTGGTGGCCCTGCAGCGGTTGCAGCACGACGGGCTGGCAAGCTGTCGCGAGGGAATCGTTGCCGCTACCCGCCAGGGGCGCCCGTTGCTTCGCCTGATCGCCATGTGCTTCGACCGTTACCTGAAGGCGCCGCAGCAGCCGGCGCGGTATTCCCGGGCAATCTGACGATTCCGTCGCTGATGGCGCAGGCCGTGATTCACAATCGCGGCCCGATCAGGCACGCTATCGCGATGCCCGGATGGCGAAACTGGTAGACGCATCGGACTTAAAATCCGCCGGCCGCAAGGCCATGCCGGTTCGATTCCGGCTCCGGGCACCACTTCGCATCTATCAGGGGCGGCATGAGCGCCGAGATTACTGCCGCGGCCACGCCGCGGATCGCCATCATCGGCCTGGGCTATGTCGGCCTGCCGCTGGCTGTGGAGTTTGGCAAGCAGCTGGACACCTTGGGTTATGACATCGATGTGGCGCGCGTTGCCGAGCTGCAGCGCGGCCATGACCACACGCTGGAGCTGGAGGGCGCCGAGCTGGCCGCTGGCGTCCATACGCGCTACACCGCGGACCCGGCCGAGCTTGCTGCGTGCAATGTCTTCATCGTCACCGTGCCGACGCCGATCGATGCGTACGAGCAGCCCGACCTTGAGCCGCTGCGTCGTGCCAGTACCTTGATCGCCGGCGTGCTCAAGCGCGGTGACCTGGTCATCTACGAATCGACCGTTTACCCGGGCACCACCGAAGAAGTCTGCGTGCCGCTGCTGGAACAGGGTTCCGGGTTGCGTTTCAACGATGATTTCCATTGCGGCTACAGTCCCGAGCGGATCAATCCAGGTGATCGCCAACGGCGGTTGCCGGACATCCGCAAGATCACCTCCGGCTCCACGCCCGAAGCCGCAGCGGTGGTGGATGCGCTCTACCAACGCATCATCACCGCCGGCACCTGGCCTGCGCCGTCGATCCGCGTGGCAGAAGCGGCCAAGGTGATCGAGAACATCCAGCGTGACGTGAACATCGCGCTGGTCAACGAGCTGGCGTTGATCTTCGACCGGCTTGGCATCGATACGCTGGACGTGCTTGAAGCGGCCGGCACCAAATGGAATTTCCTGCCGTTCCGGCCCGGCATGGTCGGCGGGCATTGCATTGGTGTTGATCCGTACTACCTGCTGCACAAGTCCGAAAGCGTGGGCTATCACCCGGACCTGATCCACACCGCGCGGCAGGTCAACAATCGCATGGTGGCGCATGTGGTCAGCCGCGTGCGGTTGCTGCTGGAAGGCAAGGGCAAGGCGCTGCCGGGCGCGCGGGTGCTGGTGCTGGGCGTCACCTTCAAGGAGGACTGCCCAGACCTGCGCAACAGTCGCGCGCTGGATCTGGTGCAGATGCTGACCGCCGCCGGTGCGCAGGTGGACGCGTTCGATCCCTGGGCCGATCCGCGCAATGCGCACGACATGGGCGGTGTGGAACTTGTGAAGGAACCGCAGGCCGGTGCCTACGACGCAGTGCTGCTGGCCGTTGCACACCAACAGTTCCGCGAACTGCAAAGCGAGCAGATCATCGCTCTGGGCAAGCCGGATACGGTGATCTACGACGTGAAGTCTGCCTGGCCGCGCGAGCTTGTCGACGACCGTTTGTGACGGCGGGATGTAGAATCCGCCATCCCTGAAGTCGAGGACGGCAATGCATCGCTATCTGGTTTACGTGCTGGCACTGGTTCTGTTGCCGGTTTCACTCGCTCTGGCGAGCCATTGGCCCGCATGGTACTGGGGTGTCGGCCTGTTCGGCCTGATGTCGGTGCTTGGTACCTGGGATGTGTTGCAGCGGCGCAGCGTGCTGCGTCGCAACTACCCGGTGCTGGCACATTTCCGTTATGGCTTTGAATCCATCGGCCCGGAAATCCGCCAGTACTTCGTGCAGAGCGATCTGGAGGACGTGCCGTTCTCGCGCCAGCAGCGGCAGCTGATCTACCAGCGTTCGCGCAATGAAATGGATGTGGTGCCGTTCGGTACGCTGCGCAGTGCGTATGCGGTCGACTACGAGTGGATCAACCACTCGATGGCACCGACCACGATTCCGCACCACGACTTCCGCGTGGTGATCGGCCCGGAGTGCGCCAAGCCGTATTCGGCAAGTGTGTTCAATATTTCGGCGATGAGCTTCGGTTCGTTGTCGGCCAATGCCATTCGCGCGCTGAACAAGGGCGCCAAGCTGGGTGGCTTCTGCCACGACACCGGTGAGGGCTCCATTTCACCGTATCACCGCGAGAATGGCGGCGATCTGGTGTGGGAAATCGGTTCGGGCTACTTCGGTTGCCGCGATGACAATGGTCGTTTCAGCGAGGAGCGTTTCGTCGAGAACGCCAGCAGCGACCAGGTCAAGATGATCGAGATCAAGCTGTCGCAGGGCGCCAAGCCCGGCCATGGCGGTGTGCTGCCGGCAGCCAAGGTCAGCGCTGAGATCGCCGCTACCCGCGGCGTGCCGATGGGCGTGGATTGCGTGTCGCCCTCCAAGCATTCGGCGTTTTCCACGCCGGTGGAACTGCTGCAATTCGTTGCGCGTCTGCGCGTGCTGTCTGGTGGCAAGCCGGTGGGCTTCAAGCTGGCCATCGGTCATCCGTGGGAATGGTTCGGCATCGCCAAGGCGATGCATGAAACCGGACTGTTGCCGGATTACATCGTGGTCGATGGTGCCGAAGGTGGTACCGGCGCATCGCCGGCAGAGTTCATCGACCACGTTGGCGTGCCAATGAACGAGGCGCTGATCCTGGTCCACAACACGCTGGTGGGCTTGAATCTGCGCGACCGCATTCGACTGGGTGCGGCGGGCAAGGTGACCAGTGCGTTCGATATTGCCCGCACCATTGCGTTGGGTGCGGACTGGTGCAACGCCGGGCGCGGTTTCATGTTCGCGCTGGGCTGCATCCAGTCACTCAGCTGCCACAACGACAAATGCCCGACCGGCATCGCCACCCAGGACCCGAGCCGCTGGCGCCACCTGGAGCCGGTGGACAAGGCCCAGCGTGTCTTCAACTACCACGAGAACACGCTGCGCGCGCTGCGTGACCTGTTGGGCGCAGCGGGCCTGCACGATCCGTCCGAGCTTGGGCCGGAGCACATCCTGCGCCGTGTCTCGCCGGTGGAAATCCGTTCGCTGGCCTCGCTGTACCGCTACATCGCACCGGGCGAGCTGTTGAACACGGTGCCCGAGCATGTGGTGTTCCGTGAGTACTGGGCTGATGCGCGCAGTGATTCGTTCACGCCACCCGCGCGCGTGGCCGCATTGCGAGCGAGCAAGCTGCGTTGAGGCATTGCCTGTAGAGCGGAGCCATGCTCCGCTCTGACGGTACCGGGAAGGCTCCTGCCGAGCATGGCTCGGCACTGCCGGTTTCCATCCGGGCCTACGTTGCGGTCAGCGTTGCAGCCAGTGGATCACGCCCTCGGCGGCGCGCAGCCCGCTGGCGTAACACGCGGTCAGCAGATAGCCACCGGTAGGCGCTTCCCAATCCAGCATTTCGCCTGCACAGAACACGCCGGGCACGGCGTTCAACATCAACGCTTCGTTCATGGCTTCCAGGCGCACGCCACCTGCGGTGCTGATCGTCTCGGCCATCGGGCGCGGCCGTAGCAGCCGCAATGGCAGTCGCTTGAGCGTGCGTGCAACGGCGGCGATGTCGTTGCCGGCGTCCTTGCCCAGCACTTCGAACAACAGGCCGGCTTTCACAGCGTCCAAGCCGGCGGCGCGGCGCAGGTGTTCGCCGAAACTGCGGCCCTTGCGCGGGCGGCCCAGCTCGGCGAGCAGGCGGGATTCCTCACGCCCCGGCACCAGGTCCAGCTCCAGCGTTACGTGGCCATCGCGGTTGAGGGTTTCGCGCAGGTCCGCAGCCAGTGCGTAGATCAGGCTGCCTTCGATGCCGTATTCGCTGATGACGCATTCGCCCTGCAACTGCTGGGGCTGGCCGTCGAGGTCACGCCAATGCGCGACGACCGGTTTCAGCGGCGCGCCGGCATGACGCTGCTGGAAGTGCGGGGTCCAATCGACATCGAAGCCGCAGTTGGCGGATTGCAGCGGCGCGGTATCCACGCCGCGCTGTTGCAGCACGTCCATCCAGCTGCCATCGGAGCCCAGTTGCGGCCAGCTGCCGCCGCCCAGCGCGAGCACGGTTGCATCGGCCCGCACCGCGACTTCGCCATCTTCGGTGGCCATGCGCAGGCTGCCATCGTCGTTCCAGCCCAGCCAGCGGTGCTGCACGTGAAAGCGCACGCCGCGTTCCTTCAGCCGCCGGACCCAGCCGCGCAGCAATGGCGCTGCCTTGCGGTCCACCGGAAACACGCGGCCGGAACTGCCGACATACGTTTCCACGCCAAAGCCCTGTGCCCAGCGGCGCAGAGCGTCGGTGTCGAAGCCGTCCAGCCAATGTGCGATTTGGGCCTGCCGCTCGCGATAACGAGAATCGAACAACGGACGCGGATCGGAATGGGTGAGGTTGAGCCCGCCCTTGCCTGCGATCAGGAACTTGCGCCCCGGAGAGCCCTTGGCCTCGTACAGGTCCACCGCCACGCCAGCGCTGCGCAGCCGCTCGGCGGCAAACAGCCCGGCAGGGCCGCCGCCGATCACGGCGACGCGCTTCTGGGCAAGGTCGGTATCAGCGAGCTTGGACATCAAGCAGTTCGACATCGAATACCAATGAGGAGCCGGCCGGAATCGGGCCGGTGCGACGATTGCCGTAGCCGTACTCGGCCGGGATCATCAGCGTGCGCTTGCCGCCGACCTTCATGCCGGCAAAGCCTTCATCCCAGCCGCGGATGACCTGCTTCTCGCCCAGGTTGAAGGTGAACGGTTCGCCGCGATCCACTGAGCTGTCGAACTTCTCGCCATGCTTGTCGGCGGTGCGTTCGTCATACAGCCAGCCGGTGTAGTGGACGGTGACCTTGCTGCCTGCAACGGCTTCGGCGCCGGTGCCTTGCTGGGTGTCGATGCGCTCGAACGTGGCGATGCTGCCGCCCGGCGGTGGCCCCGGCGGGGTGCAGCCGACGGCGAGCAGGGACAGCAGAAGCGGGATGAACAGGCGGCGCATGGCGGGCTCCGGCGGAAAGGGCGTGCAAGGGTAGCGCATCGCTGCCGGGTATCATTGCGCGATGGCCAAACTGCTCCTCAATCTGCGCAACGTCGGTGAAGACGAACGCCGCGAAGTCGGTGAACTGCTCGACCGAAACGAGATCGCCTGGTATCGCACCGAAGCCAGTCCATGGGGTATTTCCCACGGTGGCATCTGGCTGCGCGAGAACGACGATCATCCGCGTGCCAAGGCGCTGATGGCCACGTATCAGGCCGAGCGATCGCAGCGGGTGCGCGCCGAACGCGAGGCGGCGTTGCGCGATGGCAGTGCCGAGACGTTCAGCGGCTTGTTCAGGCAGCGCCCGCTGTACGTGATCGCGGTGCTGCTGGGCATGCTGGCGGCTGCGGCGCTGGTGCTGCTGCCGTTCGTGCTGCTGCGCGGCTGATCCGGCCGCCGGATGGCGGCGATTCGGGTACGGCGGCTTACAATACGGCCCATGATCGTCAATACCGCCGCCTACCATTTCGTCCCCCTCACCGATGCGCAAGCGCTGACCGACATGCTGCTGGAGCGTGCCCAGGCGCAGGCACTGCGCGGCACCATCCTGGTGGCGGAAGAGGGCATCAACCTGTTCCTGGCCGGAAGCCGTGAGGGCATCGACGCCTTCTACGATGCATTGAAGGCAGATGCACGCTTCGCCGACATGCGGGTGAAGTACAGCTACAGCCAGATGCAGCCGTTTGCGCGGCTCAAGGCCAAGGTCAAGTCGGAGATCATCAGTTTCCGGCGCGATGACGGCCAGCCGCTGGATTACCCGCGTGCGCCAAGCGTCGCACCGGCCACCGTGCAGCGCTGGCTGCGGCAGGGCCATGACGACGATGGCAAGCGCGTGGTGATGCTCGATACACGCAACGAGCAGGAATTCGCGCACGGCACCTTTACCGGCGCGCTGACCCTGCCGATCGGCAAGTTCACCGATCTGCCGCAGGCGCTCGAGCCGCATCGCGATGCACTGGCCGACGCCACCGTGGTCAGCTTCTGCACCGGCGGCATCCGCTGTGAAAAGGCCGCGCTGTGGATGCAGAATGACGGCATGCACAACGTGTTGCAGCTGGAAGGCGGGATTCTCGGTTACTTCGAGGAAGTGGGCGGCGAAGGCTACGACGGCCGCTGCTTCGTGTTCGACGAGCGCGTGGCGCTGGACGCCGAACTGCAACCGCTGGTGGATCGCGACGAAAGCCAGGCGGCCTGATGCCCGCGCAGGCTGGAATGCGATGAAGCGCAATCCCAGCGGCTGAGTGGTCTTGATTGACCGCCAACGGCACCTCCCCCAAGCCGCCCTTTCATCTCCGGTGAAAGGGCAACAGCGGGGCCTCGCAGCGATCTGGCAGGCCATGCACGGCTGCCCCCTCCCTTTTGCGCAGTAAAGGGGGAGGATTGGGGAGGGCTGACTTTCCACCGAGCGGTGCTGCAACTCGCGCGGTGGCCAGAACGAAACAACGCATCTACTGAAAGGGCAACAGCGGGGCCTCGCAGCGATCTGACAGGCCATGCACGACTGCCCCCTCCCTTTTGCGCAGCAAAGGGGAGGGTTGGGGAGGGGTGACTTTCCACTGAGCGGTGCTGCAACTCGTGCGGCGGCCAGAACGAAACAACCCACCTACCAGCCCGTTCACAGCCTGCGTGGCAACGTCCCTGCGGAAAACAGCGTTCAGGCGACAGCGGTTCTCAATCGATTCAAGGGCCCCATGTCGTTTCCATATCTCCCTGGAAGCCGCCGCATGATTCCTCTTTCCATCCTTGATCTGGCGCCCGTCTGCGAAGGCTCTGGCCCACAGCAGGCCTTCGCCAACATGCTCGATCTGGCCCGCCACGCCGAGCGCTGGGGCTACCGCAGGTATTGGCTGGCCGAGCATCACAACATGCCGGGCATCGCCAGCGCGGCGACTTCGGTGTTGATCGGGCACGTCGCTGGCGGCACCTCGACCATCCGCGTCGGCGCAGGCGGCATCATGTTGCCCAACCACTCGCCGCTGCAGGTGGCCGAGCAGTTCGGCACCCTGGCGTCGCTGTACCCGGGGCGTATCGATCTGGGACTGGGCCGCGCGCCCGGCACCGACCATCCCACCGCGCGGGCATTGCGCCGCTACTTCGACAGCGCCGACCAGTTCCCGCAGGACGTGACCGAGCTGCTGCATTACTTCGAGCCGGCCCAGCCCGGACAGAGCGTGCAGGCAGTGCCGGGTGCGGGTGTTGACGTGCCGGTGTGGCTGCTGGGTTCCAGCCTGTTCAGTGCGCGGCTGTCGGCGGCGATGGGCCTGCCGTTCGCCTTTGCCTCGCACTTCGCGCCGGATTCGATGGATGAAGCGCTGGCGTTGTACCGCCGTGATTTCCGGCCGTCCGAACGTTTGCAGCAGCCGTACGCGATCCTGGCCCTGAACGTGGTCGCCAGCGAATCGGAAGCGCAATCACGGCGCTTGTTCACCACCCAGCAGCAGAGCTTCGTGAACCTGCGGCGTGGCCGGCCGGGGCAGATTCCGCCGCCGCTGGATGACATCGAGGCGTTCTGGGAGCCGCACGAAAAGGCTGGCGTCGAGCGCGCACTGGCCTGCACCGTGCTGGGTGATTCGGCGCAGGTGGCCGAAGGTATGCGCGTATTCGCCGAGCGTCACCGCCCGGACGAAATGCTGCTCACCGCCAACATCTTCGATCACGGCGCGCGTCTGCGCTCGTTCGAACTGGCGATGCAGGCCTGGACGACGGCGAACCGCTGAGGATTGCTTGCGCGGGAGCGGCCCAAGCCGCTCCTGCGGGGATCAGCCGCCGAACCAGCGTTGGGTCAGCGCAATCACGCCGTTGACCATCTGCTCCGAGCTCAGGCCGAAGAACACAATCGCGCTGATCGCGGCAATCCAGTTGAACAGCATCAATGCGCCATCGCGTTCGATCAGCGCCAGTGCGAACAACAGCAGCTGGAAGCCGAACAGATAGTTGGTGAAGGGGATCGGCAACGACAGCAGGATGCCGACCAGGATCAGCAGCAGGCCGGTCAGCATGCGTGCCGGCAACGGGCTGATCAGCAGTTGCAGGCGCGGCTTGAGCATGCGGTCGAGCCGCTGCAATGGCCGGTTGATCTTGCCCAGAAAGGTGCGCATGGTGCCGCGCCTTGGTCCCCGGTTGCCGATGAACGCCGGCAGCCATGGGCGCGACAGGCCACATACAAGCTGCAGGCCGATCAGCAGCACCAGCGGGCCGCTGACGGCGCCGCCGATACCGGGAATCGGGATGAACGCCGGCAGGATCGCGACAAACAGGAACATGCCGAAGGCGCTTTGTTCCAGCCCCTGAAGAATCTGCCGCAGGGTCAGCTGCTCGGTTGCCTCGCCATGTTCGAACATCTGCAGCAGGGTGCGGATGCCTTCCTTGCGGTAATGGCGGTGCTTCATCGCAGCGGATCCTGGTCAGCCCGTGGTGTCATCGGCGTCGTCGTCCGGCAGTTTGCGCAGCAGCAGCTTGTCGATGCGCGCACCGTCCAGGTCGACGATCTCGATGCGCCAGCCAGCCCAGTCGAAATACTCGCCCGCGTGCGGGATGCGGCCGAAGTGATGCATGCACATGCCGGCCAGCGTGTAGTAGTCGCCTTCTTCGGCGTCCGGCAGTTCAGCGCCTTCCATCAGTTCGCGCAGGTCGTCCACCGGCAGCGAGCCATCGACCAGCAGCGAGCCGTCGGCGCGGGTGACCACCAGCGCGTCCTCGTCGGTGTTTTCGGTGGCCTGCAGGCGGCCGACCACCGCGCCCATCAGGTCGGAGATGGTGACCAAGCCCTGGATTTCGCCGTACTCGTCCACCACCAATGCCATCGACTGGTGCTCTTCGCGGAAGATTTCCAGCAGCTTCATCGCGTGGGTGGATTCGGACACGTACAGCGTCTCGCGCAGGTTCTCGAACAGCGAACCATTGCCGCCGTCCAGTCGCGTGACCAGTGTTTTCACTTCGAGGATGCCGGCGATGTCCTGATCGTTGCCGCGGTACACCGGATAGCGCGAGAACGCATGCTCGCGCATGGTGTGCAGGTTCTTTTCCGGATCGGCGGTGGTATCCAGCCAGGCGATGCGGTTGCGCGGCGTCATCAGGCTGTCGGCGGTGCGATCGCCCAGGCGCATCACGCGGTTCATCATGTCGCGCTCGTGCGAGTCGATCACGCCGGCCTCGTGGCTTTCGGCCACCAGCATGCGGATCTCTTCTTCGGTGACAGACGCCGATTCGCTCTTGCCCAGGCCAAGCAGGCGCAGGACCAGCTGGGTCGAGCGCGACAGCAACCACACGCCGGGCGCGGCGATGCGGGCCAGCCAGCTCATCGGTACCGAAACGATGCCGGCAATGTCTTCGGAGCGGGTCAAGGCCAGGCGTTTGGGTACGAGTTCGCCGAAGATCAGTGTCAGATAAGTGATCAGTGCGACTGCCAGGACCTTGCCGAGGAAGGACGAGTACGGTTGTGGCTCGCCGATCAGCGAGAAGGTGGCCGACAGGGACGGGAAGGCCGCCTGCAGGTGCTGGGCGATCGCGCCGCCGATGGCATCACCACCATAGACGCCCGTCAGGATGCCGATCAGGGTAATGCCGATCTGCACCGTGGATAGGAAATTCTCAGGCTTTTCAGACAGTTCCAGTGCACGTTGAGCGCGCTTGCTGGTGATGGCCTGCTGTTTGAGGCGGCTCTTGCGCGAGGTCATGACCGACATTTCGGACATGGCGAAGAAGCCATTGAGCAGGATCAGGGCAAGGACAATCAGGAACTCAAACACGGGTCTCTCCCCGGGTTGGTGACAGGGAGGGCGGGTGTTTGCGATGGCGGCGGGCGCTCAGGAACGTAGTCCGGCGCGGCGGCGGGGGGTAAGGGTCGTCGTCCATAGGGTGCGCCATGCAGGCGCCGGGCGATCTTAGCAAACCCGAAGCCGTTGACGACAACGTCGTGTTCACATTTTTATTCAGGCTGGGTAGTGGGAATACCCTCATTGCCATCTAACGGTCATAATTCGCCCCCGATGCCGTCCCTCCCGCGACGGCGAATAGGTTCCCCATGTTTTCGTTGCAGACCATCTTCGGCTCCGGCAAGCAGTTCTACACCTACCTTGATGAGGCCGCGCAGGCCGCCGCTGACAGCGCCAAGGCGCTGCACACGATGATGCGTGAAGCTGATCGCGAGCCGGCGCTGGATGCCTTCAAGCTCGCCCGTCTGCGCGAGCGCGCTGCCTCGGACAAGATCAGCCAGGCGCTGGTGGACAGCTTCATGACCCCGATCGAGCGCGAGGACATCGAAGCGCTGGGTTCGGCGCTGTACAAGATTCCCAAGCAGATCGAGAAGTTCGCCGATCGCTATTCGTTGGCCGTGCAGCACCTGGAGCACATCGACTTCGCCCCGCGTGCGGCGATGCTGGAGCAGGCGGCCGATGTCGTGGTGGATATGGTCAACGATCTGCGCAACATGAACCTGGATCGCATGACCGCGCTCAACGAGAAGCTGCGTGCGCTTGAGAACGAAGCCGACCGGCTGATGCTGGAGCTGTACCGCGACATCTACTCCGGTCGTCTGGACAACCTGCAGATGTTCCTGCTCAAGGAATTCTTCGAGATTCTGGAAAAGGCCATCGACCGTTGCCGAGAGGCCGGTGTGGTGGCGTACCAGATCGTGTTGAAAAACAGCTGACGGGGGCGGGTAGATGCTCACCCTTGTTCTGGTGGTGATCCTGGCAGCGCTCGTCTTCGAGTTCATCAACGGCTTCCACGACACCGCCAACTCCATCGCCACCGTGGTGGCGACCAAAGTGCTCTCGCCCGGCTGGGCGGTGATGCTCGCTGCTTTCATGAATCTGATTGGTGCGCTGACCGGCACCGCGGTGGCACTGACCATCGCCAACGGCCTGATCAACACCGATGTGGTGGATGTGACGCCGCAGGTGATCCTGTGCGCGCTGCTCGGCGGCATCGTCTGGAACCTGATCACCTGGTGGAAAGGCCTGCCGTCCTCGTCCTCGCACGCATTGATCGGTGGCCTGTGCGGCGCCGGCCTGGCTGCGGCACACAACAACTGGGATGCGTTGATCTGGTCGCAGAACCTTGGCAACTGGGCGCAGAACAAGGGCCTGTTGTGGAAGGTGTTCGTGCCGATGATCACCTCGCCGATCGCCGGCTTCCTGCTGGGCATCGTGGTGATGTGCCTGCTGTGGGCGATCATCGCTGCGATGGCCCGCATCGGCGGCGTGCTCGGCCGGATGGCGCGTCCGCGTTGGGTCAATGCGTTCTTCGGCAAGGCGCAGATCGTCTCGGCTGCCTACATGGGCTTCGCCCACGGTCATAACGACGCGCAGAAGACCATGGGCATCATCGCCATGACGTTGATCGGCGCCGAGGCGACCGGTGCGTTGAACGACCTGCCGTCCTGGCTGGCCTTCATGCATCCGGACGCGCATGCCGGTGACGGCATCGCGATGTGGATCGTGCTGACCTGCGCCGTGGTGATGGCCGCCGGTACCGCCTCGGGCGGCTGGAAGATCATCAAGACGCTGGGCCACAAGATGGTCAAGCTGCACCCGATCCACGGTTTTGCCGCGGAGACCAGTTCGGCCACGATCCTGACCCTGGCGGCCCACTTCGGCATGCCGGTGTCGACCACCCACAGCATCTCCACCGCGATCATGGGCGTTGGCTTTGCCAAGAACCCGAAGTCGCTGCGGTTGGGTGTGATCGAGCGCATCCTGTGGGCGTGGATCCTGACCATTCCGGCCGCCGGTGGCTGTGCCTACCTGATCCTGAAGCTGTTCGAGGTCGTTGGCTGGAACTGATCGGTTCCCCGGTTTGACGAAACGCAGAAGCCCGCCAGCAATGGCGGGTTTTTGTTTGCCTCCTCCCCTGCGCCGACGGTGAGGGGAGTTGGGGCGGGGCCGCCGCCCCGCAACGTCGGAGTGCAAAAAAAGCCCGCCGATGAAGGCGGGCTTTTTCGGTCGGGGGGTGCCTCCGGCCTTGCGGCCGGTTGCCGCCGATCAGACTTCCAGCGAAGCCAGATCGCCCTTGCTCTCCAGCCAGCCCTTTCTATCAGCGGAGCGCTTCTTGGCCAGCAGCATGTCCATCAACGAATGGGTCATTTCGCCATCGTCCACGGTCAGCTGCACCAGGCGACGTGTGTCCGGGTGGATGGTGGATTCGCGCAGCTGCTGGGGGTTCATCTCGCCCAGGCCCTTGAAGCGGGTGACGCTGACGTGGCCGCGGATCTTCTCGCGTTCGATCTTGTCCAGCATCGAGCGCTTCTCTTCCTCATCCAGCGCGTAGAACACCTGCTTGCCCACGTCCACGCGGAACAGCGGCGGCATCGCCACGAACACGTGGCCGGCGTCGACCAATGCCGGGAAGTGCTTGAGGAACAGTGCGGCCAGCAGGGTGGCGATATGCAGGCCGTCGGAGTCGGCGTCGGCCAGGATCACCACCTTGCCGTAACGCAGGCCGGACAGATCGTCCTTGCCCGGGTCGCAGCCGATGGCCACGGCCAGGTTGTGCACTTCTTCCGAGGCCAACACGCTGCCGGACGCCACTTCCCAGGTGTTCAGGATCTTGCCGCGGAGCGGCAGGATGGCCTGGAAGTCCTTGTCGCGGGCCTGCTTGGCGCTGCCGCCTGCCGAGTCGCCTTCCACCAGGAACAACTCGGTGCGCGACAGGTCCTGGCTGATGCAGTCGGCCAGCTTGCCGGGCAGGGCCGGGCCCTGGGTGACTTTCTTGCGGGTGACCAGCTTTTCGGTCTTCAGGCGGGCGCTGGCGCGCTCGATGGCGATCTGCGCGATCTTCTCGCCCAGCTCCACGTTCTGGTTCAACAGCAGGCTGAAGGCGTCATGGGCGGCGCCCTCGACGAAACCGGCCGCCTGGCGCGAGGACAGGCGTTCCTTGGTCTGGCCGCTGAACTGCGGGTCGGTCATCTTCAGCGAGAGCACGAACGACACGCGGTCCCAGACGTCTTCCGGGGCCAGCTTGACGCCGCGCGGCAGCAGGTTGCGGAAGTCGCAGAACTCGCGCAGCGCCTCGGTCAGGCCGGTGCGCAGGCCGTTGGCGTGGGTGCCGTGCTGGGCGGTCGGGATCAGGTTGACGTAGCTCTCCTGCACCAGCTCGCCTTCCGGCAGCCAGGCCACGGCCCAGTCGACGATCTCGGTTTCCTTCTTCAGGCTGCCGGTGAACAGGTCTGCGGGGAGCATCTCGCGCTCGCCCAGTTCGGCCTTCAGGTAGTCGCGCAGACCGTCCTCGAAGTACCAGGTATCGACTTCACCGGTGGCTTCGTCGGTCAACTTGACGGTCAGGCCGGGGCACAGCACGGCCTTGGCGCGCAGCAGGTGGCGCAGGGCGCGCACGTTGAACTTGGGGGTGTCGAAGTACTTCGGGTCCGGCCAGAAGCGCAGGCGGGTGCCGGTGTTCTTCTTGCCGACGCTGCCGACAACTTCCAATGGGCTGGCGCGGTCGCCGTCGCGGAAGGTGATGCGGTGCTCGCTGCCTTCACGGCGGATGTGGATCTCCACCAGCGTGGACAGTGCGTTGACCACCGATACGCCCACGCCGTGCAGGCCGCCGGAGAAGGTGTAGTTGCGGTTGTTGAACTTGCCGCCGGCGTGCAGGCGGGTAAGGATCAGTTCGACACCGGGAATCTTCTCTTCCGGGTGGATGTCCACCGGCATGCCGCGGCCGTCGTCGCTGACTTCACAGCTGCCGTCCTTGAACAGCACGACTTCCACGGTCCGGGCGTGGCCGGCAAGGGCCTCGTCCACCGAGTTGTCGATGACTTCCTGCGCCAGGTGGTTCGGGCGCGCGGTGTCGGTGTACATGCCGGGACGGCGTTTGACCGGGTCCAGGCCGGAGAGGACTTCGATGTCGGCGGCGTTGTAACGGGCGTTCATGTATCTCGATAAGGCGCTGAAACGACGGGGGAGTGTGCGGTCTGCCGGCGATTTTTGCACGCGGGGCATTCAGGGCGCGGGCAGGCGCGCCGGGGTATCCTGTATGCGGTCAAAAAGTAAGCGCCCCACCCATGGCTGGCGCACGCTGAGGAGGACCGGATGAAATCGTCGAAATTGCTGGTTCTGGCCGCTGTCGCCGCCGCGGTAGTGGCGGTTCCCTTGGTCATGGCGCAGAACGCCGACAAGGGCAGGGCGGGTGAAACCGCGCAGGGCGCACAGAGCGCTCCGGTGGACAAGGCGCAGAGCGAGGCCGAGCAGAAGGCCAAGCGTCGTGCGGCCGCTGCCGCGCAGGACAAGGCGCAGGGCGGCCAGCAGGCCGAGCCGCGTGAAGAAGAGGAAGAGGAAGCCCGTCGCCGTCGCTGACGCGGTTTTCACCTGTTGCATGGACGCCCCGGCGCAGGCCGGGGCGTCTTTTTTTTGAGGTCGCCCTGCATTCCGTGCTTGGGAGTTTTGGCGACAACCTTTAAACTAGGGCTTTCCGGGAGGCAGTGAGCCATGACCCCCCTTATTTTTGTTACTGGCGGTGTGGTGTCCTCGCTTGGCAAGGGCATTGCAGCCGCGTCGCTGGCCTCTATTCTCGAGGCGCGTGGCCTGAAGGTCACGATGATGAAGCTGGATCCGTATATCAACGTCGATCCAGGCACGATGAGCCCCTTCCAGCATGGTGAGGTCTACGTCACCGACGACGGTGCCGAGACCGATCTGGATCTGGGTCATTACGAGCGTTTCGTTCACAACCGGCTGAGCCGCAAGAACTCGGTCACCACCGGGCGCATCTACGAGAACGTGATCCGCAAGGAGCGCCGGGGCGATTACCTCGGTGCCACCGTGCAGGTGATCCCGCACATCACCGACGAAATCCGTCGCTGCATCGACGAGGCCACTGAAGGCTTCGATGTGGCGTTGGTGGAAATCGGCGGCACCGTGGGTGATATCGAGTCGCTGCCGTTCCTGGAGGCGATCCGCCAGGTGCGCACCGAGCGCGGCCCGGAGAAGGCGCTGTTCATGCACCTGACGCTGGTGCCGTTCATCGCCGCCGCAGGTGAGCTGAAGACCAAGCCGACCCAGCATTCGGTCAAGGAACTGCGTTCGATCGGCATCCAGCCGGACGTGCTGCTGTGCCGTTCCGAGCAGCCGATTCCGGATTCGGAGCGTCGCAAGATTTCGCTGTTCACCAACGTTTCCGAGCGCGCCGTGATCAGCGTGCCGGACGTGGAAGTGCTGTACCGCGTGCCGATGGGCCTGCATGCGCAGGGCCTGGACGAGATCGTGGTCAGCCAGCTCAAGCTTGGCGACAAGGCCGGCCCGGCTGACCTGTCCGAGTGGGAGGCGGTGCTGGATGCGGCGCTGCATCCGCTGGATGAGGTGAACATCGCGGTGGTCGGCAAGTACGTTGATCACCAGGACGCCTACAAGTCCGTGGGTGAGGCGCTCAAGCATGGCGGCCTGCGCCAGCGCACCAAGGTCAACCTGAAGTGGCTGGAGGCGCAGGAGCTGGAAGAGTCCGGCCTGGCCGGGCTGGAAGGCGTTGACGGCATTCTGGTTCCGGGCGGCTTTGGTGACCGTGGTTTTGAAGGCAAGGTGCTGACCTCGCAGTACGCCCGTGAGCATCAGGTGCCGTACTTCGGCATCTGCTACGGTATGCAGGCGGCGGTGGTGGATTTCGCCCGCCACGTGGCCGGGTTGGAAGGCGCCAACAGCACCGAGAACGACCGCCAGTCGCCGAATCCGGTGATCGGCCTGATCACCGAATGGCGTACCGCCAGCGGTGAGGTCGAGAAGCGCGACGAGAAGTCCGACCTGGGCGGCACCATGCGCCTGGGCCTGCAGGAGCAGCGCCTGAAACAGGGCACGCTGGCGCATGAGCTGTACGGCAAGGACGTGGTCGCCGAGCGTCACCGTCATCGCTACGAGTTCAACAACCGCTACCGCACCCAGCTGGAAGATGCTGGCCTGGTGATCTCCGGCAAGTCGATGGACGACACGTTGGTGGAAGTGGTCGAGCTGCCGCGTGATGCGCATCCGTGGTTCCTGGCCTGCCAGGCGCACCCGGAGTTCCTGTCCACGCCGCGCGGCGGGCATCCTCTGTTCATCGGCTTCATCCGCGCTGCGCGCGAGAAGAAGGCCGGTGGCAAGTTGCTGAAGGAAGCGCGGGCTTAAGACGTCACACCTTCTCCCGGTGGGAGAAGGTGCCCCGATAGGGGCGGATGAGGGTCGGAGCGCAGGTAATCATCATGATTGCATCGCCTTTGAACCCTCTCCCCAACCCCTCTCCCGACGGGAGAGGGGCTCCACCATCACGAGGTGATTGAATGAAGCTCTGTGGATTTGAAGTGGGTCTGGACCAGCCGCTGTTCCTGATCGCCGGTCCGTGCGTGATCGAGTCGATGCAGCTGCAGCTCGATACTGCCGGCAAGCTCAAGGAAATCACCCAGAAGCTGGGGATGAACTTCATCTTCAAGTCCAGCTTCGACAAGGCCAACCGCACCTCCGGCACCAGCTTCCGTGGCCCTGGTCTGGAAGAGGGCCTGAAGGTGCTGGCCGAAGTGAAGAAGCAGATCGGCGTGCCGGTGCTGACCGACGTGCATGAGTACACCCCGATGGACGAAGTGGCCTCGGTGGTGGACGTGCTGCAGACTCCTGCGTTCCTGGTGCGGCAGACCGATTTCATCAAGAAGGTCTGCTCGGCCGGTCGTCCGGTCAACATCAAGAAGGGCCAGTTCCTGTCGCCGTGGGACATGAAGCCGGTTGTCGAGAAGGCCAAGTCCACCGGCAACAACGACATCATGGTCTGCGAGCGTGGCGCCAGCTTCGGCTACAACAACCTGGTCAGCGATATGCGCTCGCTGGCGGTGATGCGCGACACGCAGTGCCCGGTGGTATTCGACGCCACCCACTCGGTGCAGTTGCCGGGCGGGCAGGGCAGCAGCTCCGGCGGCCAGCGCGAGTTCGTGCCGGTGTTGGCACGTGCGGCGGTTGCGGTTGGCGTGGCCGGCCTGTTCGCCGAGACCCATCCTGATCCGTCCAAGGCGCTGTCCGACGGCCCCAACGCATGGCCGCTGGACAAGATGGAGGCCTTGCTGGAAACCCTGCTGGCGCTGGATTCGATCACCAAGAAGAACGGTTTCCTCGAGAGCACTGTTTGATGACAGGCGGCGGCGCCTGCGCGGGTACGGCACGCATGAGGCGTGCCGTGCTGCTCGTGGCCAGTGTGCTGGCGGGCAATGCAGGCGCGTGTGTTGCCGAACCGTCGATTGTCACCCGGGAACCTGGCGACGCTGCGCGTGCGGCCGACATCGTGGCCGTCATTCACGTGGATCACGTTGCACGCCTGACCGCAAAAGAACAGGCCGAGACTGATCGCCTGTTCACGACAGTTTCCGAGAAGCCTTTCGTGCCGCCTGCTCCTTCGGTGCGCGTCACCGTGCGCCGCATGCTCAAGGGAGCGATCCCGGTTGATGCGGTGATCCGTAATGGCGCCACCAGCTGCGAGGTCCATCTGGCGGAGGGCGGCGATTACGTATTGTTCGCAATGAAACCAGCTGCTTCGAGCGACCGGATCGTACCGATGAATGGTACCTTTCGGCTGGACAAAACCCGAAGCGACGCCGCCAAGCTGGCCGCCGTGGAATCCTCACTCACCCACCCCGACCTGATCCGACCATGACCACTATCGCCAAGATCCACGCCCGCGAAATCCTCGACAGCCGTGGCAACCCCACGCTGGAAGCCGAAGTCACCCTGGCCGACGGCTCCTTCGGCCGCGCCGCCGTGCCCTCGGGTGCCTCCACCGGCACCAAGGAAGCCGTGGAACTGCGCGATGGCGACAAGACCCGCTACCTGGGCAAGGGCGTGCGCAATGCGGTGACCAACATCAATGGCGCCATCGCCACCGCGTTGGCCGGCTTCGATGCCGAAGACCAGCAGGGCCTGGACCGCCGCCTGATCGATCTGGACGGCACCGAGAACAAGGGCCGCCTGGGCGCCAACGCGCTGCTGGGTGTTTCGATGGCCGCCGCGCACGCCGCTGCCGCCTCGAAGAAGCAGGCGCTGTGGCAGTACCTGGCCGGCAAGACCGGCGTCACGCCGTCGCTGCCGGTGCCGATGATGAACATCATCAACGGCGGCGCACATGCCGACAACAACGTGGACTTCCAGGAGTTCATGGTACTGCCGGTTGGCTTCAGCTCGTTCAGCGAATCGCTGCGCGCCGGCACCGAAATCTTCCACGCGCTCAAGTCGGTGCTGAAAGGCCACGGCCTGAGCACGGCGGTGGGCGACGAAGGCGGCTTCGCGCCGGACTTCCGCAGCAACGTCGAAGCGCTGGACACCATTCTGGAAGCCATCGGCAAGGCCGGTTACACCGCCGGCGATGACATCCTGCTGGGTCTGGACGTGGCCTCCAGCGAGTTCTACGAGAACGGCAAGTACAACCTGGTCGGCGAGAACAAACGCCTGACCTCCGAGCAGTTCGTCGAGTTCCTGGCCGACTGGACCACCCAGTACCCGATCATCACCATCGAAGACGGCCTGGCCGAAAACGACTGGGCCGGCTGGAAGTTGCTGACCGACCGCATCGGCAACAAGGTGCAGCTGGTCGGTGACGACCTGTTCGTCACCAACCCGAAGATCTTTGCCGAAGGCATCGAGTCGGGTACCGCCAACGCCATCCTGATCAAGGTCAACCAGATCGGCACCCTGACCGAAACGCTGGAAGCGATCGCCATGGCCGACAAGGCCAAGTACGCGGCCATCGTTTCGCACCGTTCGGGCGAAACCGAAGACACCACCATCGCCGACATCGCCGTGGCCACCACCGCCACCCAGATCAAGACCGGCTCGCTGTGCCGCAGCGATCGCGTGGCCAAGTACAACCAGCTGCTGCGTATCGAGGAAGCCCTCGGCAGCAGTGCGCGTTACGCCGGTCGTGACGCGTTCGTGTCGCTGAAGCGCTGACGCCGATGCGCAACTGGCGCTGGCTGCTGCTGGTGCTCGCGGTACTGTTGGCCTTGCTGCAGTACCGCTTCTGGTTTGGCCCGGGCAATTCGGGCGAGGTGATGATGCTCGAAGCCCAGGTCGCCAACCAGAAGCGGGACAATGACGGCCTGCAGCAGCGCAATGACGCACTCGCTGCCGAGGTCAAGGATCTCAAGGAAGGCGAGGCGGCCATCGAGGAGCGCGCACGCAGCGAGCTGGGCATGATCAAGCCCGGCGAGAAGTTCTACCGCGTGGTCGAAGATGCACCGGTGTCCGCGTCGCGTGCGCCGGCAGCAGTTGCCATGCCGGCCGCACAGGGCGACCAGGCCCATCTGGAGACAGTGCCGTGATCACACAGGTTTGGGCGGTGGTTCCCGCCGCCGGCCGTGGTGCCCGCTTCGGCGGGCCGGTGCCCAAGCAGTATCTGCTGGCCGATGGCGAGCCGCTGCTGGCGCACACATTGCAGGCATTGCTGTCGCACGCCGGTGTTGCCGGGGTGATGGTGGCCATTGCCGAAAATGATGCCGACTGGCCGGGTTGGGCTTCGTTCGCCGACAAGCCGGTGCTGACCTGCGTTGGTGGTGACACCCGTGCCGCGTCCGTGCTGGCCGGGCTGCAGGCGCTGCCGGACAGCGTTCGCGCCGACGATTTCGTGCTGGTGCACGACGCGGCCCGTCCGAACCTGGATGCGACCGACCTGAGCCGCTTGCTGGAAGTGGGGCGTGCCGACCCGGTTGGCGCGATTCTCGCTGCGCCGGTGCGCGACACGCTCAAGCGTGCCGGCGACGACGGCGGCATCGACCGTACCGAGCCGCGTGAGCGCCTGTGGCGTGCGTTGACACCGCAGCTGTTCCGTCGTCATCAGCTGACCCGTGCCCTGCTCGATGCTGCCAATGTCGGTGTTGATGTCACCGACGAGGCGATGGCCATGGAGCGCCAAGGCGTGCGTCCGTTGCTGGTGGAGGGGGCCGAGAGCAACTTCAAGGTCACCACGCCGGCCGATCTGGCCCGTTTCGAATTCGAGCTGTCGCGACGCGGCGGCTGATCTCCTGCTGGCGCCAAGCCGCCGGCTCTGCCAAGAAGTACGTGACTGACATGAATTCTTCCGCTCCATTCCCGCCCATCCGCATCGGCCAGGGCTACGACGTGCATGCCTTTGGTGAGGGTGACCACATCATGCTTGGCGGCGTGCGCGTGGTGCACCGTTGTGGCGTGCTGGCGCACAGTGATGGTGATGTTGTCCTTCATGCGCTGTGCGATGCGATGTTGGGCGCGTTGGCGCTGGGCGACATCGGCGTGCACTTCCCGCCATCGGATGATCGCTGGAAGGGCGCGGACAGCAGTCGTTTCGTCAGTCATTGCAATGACCTGCTGCGCGAGCGCGGCTGGCAGGTCGGCAACGCCGACATCACCGTGATCTGCGAACGACCCAAGGTCGGGCCGCATGCGCTGGTCATGCGCGAGACGGTGTCGCAGTTGCTGGGCATCGATCTGGACCGGGTGAGCATCAAGGCCACCACCAGCGAAAAACTTGGCTTCACCGGGCGCGAAGAAGGTATCGCCGCGCAGGCCGTCGTGCTGCTGGTGGCGCTGTGAACGCGCTGCCGTTGGCGTTCGGCGCGCCGTTGCTGAGCGCAGCGATGCGTAGCGTGCCGGAAGATTTCCAGGTGGATGAACTCCCCGCATTCGAGGCGACCGGCGAGGGCGAGCACCTGTTGCTGGACGTTCGCAAGCGTGGCGCCAACACGGTGACCATTGCCAAACGCCTGGCGCAGTGGGCTGGCGTACCGGAAATGGGCGTGAGTTACGCCGGGCAGAAGGATCGCCATGCGGTGACCACGCAGCGCTTCAGTGTGCATCTGCCCAAGCGGGTGGCGCCGGATCTGGCGCTGCTGGAGTCGGACGAAATGCAGGTGCTGGCTTCGACCTGGCATAACCGCAAACTGCAGCGTGGCGCGCTGGCGGGCAATCGGTTCAAGCTGGTGCTGCGCGATGTGCAGGGTGACCACGATGCCATCGGCGAGCGCCTGCAGACGATTGCCGCACGCGGTTTGCCGAACTGGTTCGGCGAGCAGCGCTTCGGTCGCGATGGCGGCAACGTGCCGGCTGCGCTGCAGATGTTCGCCGGACGCCGTGTGCGCAAGGACCAGCGTTCGATGTTGCTGTCCGCTGCACGTTCGGCCCTGTTCAACCGCGTGCTGGCCGCCCGTGTCGAACAGGGTAGCTGGGACACGCCGCTGGAAGGCGAGGTCTGGATGCTGGACGGCAGCCGTTCGGTGTTCGGCCCGGAGCCGATGACGGATGTGCTGGCCGAGCGTCTGGCGCGTTTCGACATTCACCCCAGCGCGCCGTTGTGGGGCGTTGGCGAGCTGCGCTCGACCGGCGCGGCACGTGTCCTGGAAGAGTCGGCTCTGGCTGACGAGCAGGCACTGGCGCTGCGTGCCGGGCTGGAAGAGGCCGGGCTGAAGCAGGAGCGTCGGTCGCTGCGGTTGCATCCGGCGCTGATGCAGCACCAATGGCTGGGTGATGACGTGCTTGAGTTGTCGTTCGCACTGCCGTCTGGCTGCTATGCAACGGCGGTGCTGCACGAGCTGGGCACCGTGAACGACGCCAACCGCATCGAATTGGCCGCGACGGAGTAAGTCGCCTCGCCCGCATAAGCCGCCGCGCATCAATCCTGGCGCCCCGCGAGATCTCGTCCCCCAATGTAGGAGCGGCGTAAGCCGCGAAGCCGCGGAGTTCTCGGGCTTGCAAGCAGCATGAGATCACGCATTCTGCGGATTGCCGCTTCTTTTCAGGCGATTGCGTTGCCGGCTTGGCGGCTTACGCCGCTCCTGCGACAGCCGCGGGTGACACGCTGCCCTGCGGTTCTCGCTGCAACTCCCCGGGCTACCCGGCGACAGCTGGTGTTCGCAAGCACCGCCTCAGCGATTGGCCAACAGCACCAACACCGCGCCGGTACCGCCCTGGGTAGGTGGCGCGGAATGGAACGCCAGCACGTCGTTGCGCTGGCGCAGCATCCGATCTACCAGGTTCTTCAATACCGGCGCACCGCCATCAGACTGCAGGCCCTTGCCATGGATGATGCGCACGCAGCCGTGTTCATGTGCGCGCGCTTCCAGCAGGAACTCGCGCAGCATCATTTCGGCGCGGGCGACGGTGGCGCCATGCAGGTCCAGTTCGTCCTGCACGGAGTACTGGCCGCGCTTCAGCCGTTGGAACATCCGTGCCGGAAGGTTCTCGCGGCGATAGCTGGCGACATCCCCGGCCTCCAACGGCGTGCTGGAGCGCAGCAGCCGGGCAAACTCGCCAAGAGCCTCGGATTCATCCTGTTCGGCCATCCGCGCGCGCGGCTTGGGGCGCGGCTTGCCCGTGGCAGGGCTTTCCACCGGGCGCATCGGCTTGACCTCGCCAATGGCCGAGCGGAACAGGGCGGCGTCATCTTCGTCTTCGGGGTACGACATGCGCACAGCGTAACGTGCGCCAGATCGCAGGCAAGCCCCGCAAGGGGGGGGAAGTGCCTCGGCGCATTCCGGTATCATGCCCCTTCAGGTCGGGGCCCGGTAACGTACAGCCGGTCTTCCCGGCAGTTGCGGTGACGCAGTGGGGCACCGCGTTTTGATCCAGTGATTCAGGCCTTTAATGCGCGTACTTGTATCAAACGATGATGGTGTGGACGCCCCCGGCATCAAAATGCTGGCCGAGGAGCTTCGCAGCGCCGGACATGAAGTCACCGTGGTGGCGCCGGACCGCGACCGCTCCGGCGCTTCCAACTCGCTCACGCTCGACCAGCCGGTGCGTCTGCGCCGCATCGACCACTACACCTGTTCAGTGGCCGGCACGCCCACCGACTGCGTGCACCTGGCGTTGACAGGCATGCTTGAATACGAACCGGACATCGTCGTCTCGGGCATCAACAACGCCGCCAATCTGGGCGATGACGTGATCTATTCGGGCACGGTATCCGCAGCGATGGAAGGGCGCTTCCTCGGCCTGCCATCTGTGGCGGTGTCGCTGGTCACCCACAAGCACGAAGCCAGGCACTTCCGCAGTGCGGCGCGTGCGGCGGTCGAGATCGTGGCGCGGCTGATTGCCGATCCGCTACCGGCCGACACCATCCTCAACGTCAACGTGCCGGACCTGGCCTGGGAAGACATCCGGGGGTTCGAGGTCACCCGGCTGGGCAACCGCCACCGTGCCGAAGCCTGCATTCCCGCCACCGACCCGCGTGGCAACACCGTGTACTGGATCGGCCCGGCCGGCAGCGAGCAGGACGCCGGCCCCGGTACCGATTTCCACGCCGTGCGTACCGGCCATATTTCCATTACGCCGATCCAGGTTGACCTGACCCGCTACGAAGCGCTGGAAAAGGTCGCCGGCTGGGTCGGCGGGCTCACCGCCTCGCTGGGGAAGGTCGAATGACGCCGCGCCTGCGCCTGCAACCCGAAGCAGTCGGCATCGGCATGACATCACAGCGGGTGCGTGACCGGCTGGTCGATCGCCTGCGTGAAGCGGGCATCGCCAGCGAGCCAGTACTCAACGCGGTGCGTGTGGTGCCGCGACATCTGTTCATCGATGAAGCGCTGGCCTCGCGTGCCTACGAAGACACCGCGCTGCCGATCGGCCATGGTCAGACCATCTCCCAGCCGTGGGTGGTGGCGCGCATGACCGAAGTGGTGCTGGCGGTGGAGCCGAAGACCGTTCTGGAAGTGGGTACCGGCTCCGGTTACCAGGCTGCCATCCTGGCCGCGCTCGGCCTGGAAGTGTTCACTGTCGAACGCATCGGTGACCTGCTGCGGCAGGCGCGCAAGCGTTTCCGCCACTTGGGGATGAACATCCGCAGCAAGCATGACGACGGCCGTATCGGCTGGCCCGAACATGGCCCCTACGACGCAATCGTGGTCACCGCCGCCGCTCCAGCGCTGGTGGATGCGCTGATCGAGCAGCTTGCCGTTGGCGGGCGCCTGGTGGCCCCCGTGGGTGGCGCCGGCGGACAGGTGCTGTTGCAACTCACCCGGCAGGCAGATGGCACCATTGCCCAGGAAGAGCTGGCGCCGGTGAGCTTCGTGCCCCTGCTGTCGGGCATGTTGGACTGAATCAGAATCAAGGAACGTAATGAAGATCTTCGGGCCGTTGTACGACCGCGCCATGCGCTGGGCCAGCCATGAGCGCGCGCCCACCTATCTCACCGTCCTGAGTTTCATCGAGGCCATCATTTTCCCGGTGATGCCGGAAGTGATGCTGATGCCGATGTGCGTTGCACAGCCGCGCAAAGGTTGGTACTTCGCCACGTTGAGCCTGGCCGGCTCGATGGTGGGGGCGGTGGTGGGTTACGCGCTCGGCCACTTCGCTTTCGAGGCCTTGAAGCCGGTATTTGAAATGGTGGGAATGCTGCCGGCGATCGAGGCGGGCATTGCCACGCTGCAGCAGAAGATGGCCGAGTCCCCCTGGGCGGTGTTCACTTTCCTGGTGCTGGGCGGCTTCATGCCCATCCCGATGAAGGTTTTCACCTGGGCCTCGGGTATTGTCGGCGTGCCGATGCCGCAGTATCTGTTGAGCATGCTGGTCGGGCGCGGCAAGCGCGTGTACGTATTGGCCGCGGTGATCCGCTTTGGTGGCGCACGCGCGGCCGAAGCGTTGCGCCGCTGGATTGAACCGCTGGGCTGGATCGCAACCGTACTGGTGGCGGGCCTGGTGGGTTGGCTGGTCTGGAGGGCGAAATTCGCATGAATGCAAACATGCTGGAAAAAGGACTCCGCTATGCGGCGGTGATGCTGGTAGTGGCGGCGCTGGCCGGTTGCGGTACCGCAACGGTGGTGAAGCCCTCAGGCGGCTCCGGTTCGTCGAGCACGCCGCGGACATCAGTTGCCAAGCCGGGGCAGACCGCCGTGGTGCGCCGCGGGGACACCTTGTTCGGTCTGGCCCGGACCCACAACATCACTCCGCGTGACCTCGCGGCCTGGAATGGCTTGTCCGAACCCTACACGATCTATCCGGGGCAGAGCCTGCGCCTGTATCCCGGCGGCAGCACCGCAACCACAACCCGTCCGGCAACCGGTGGCACCACCGCTGCAAGGCCGACTCCCGCGCCGGCCCCGACGGCAACGCCGGTCAACAGCGGCATCAACTGGCGTTGGCCGGCAGACGGTGCATTGGTCGGCCGCTTTGTCGCTGGCGAAACCACCAAGCAGGGCGTGGACATTGCCGGCAGCAGCGGTCAGGCCGTGCGCGCAGCGGGCCCTGGCGTGGTGGTGTACTCCGGCGCAGGCCTGGTGGGTTACGGCGAGCTGATCATCATCAAGCACAACGACCAGTGGCTCTCGGCTTATGGTCACAACCGCAAGCGTCTGGTCAATGAAGGACAGAGCGTGAAGGCCGGGGACCAGATCGCCGAGATGGGCCGCACTGGCACTTCGCGCGACATGCTGCACTTCGAGATCCGCTACAACGGCAAGCCGGTCGACCCGCTGATCTACCTGCCGAGGAAGTAACGCCCTGCGTTGATAGGAACGCAGGCTGCTTCACGCGCTCCCTTGATGGGGGTCGGGGCAGGCTGAACTGGGTGATGGCAGTTCGGGCTGTTACGCGGCGTTTCGATTCGCCCGTGCTGACTCGAAAGGAGGTTTCGATGCGCAGGTCGAGCTATTGGTTTCCAGCCAAGGCACATGGACTGGGATGGGGCCTGCCCATCGCCTGGCAGGGTTGGCTGGTTTATGCGATTGCCGCCGCATTGCTGGTGGCTGGCTTTTTCATCTTTCCGCCCGGTATCGGTTCCTTGCGCTTTCTGGCCTACAACTGGGGCGTGATCTTGCTGTTGGTGCTGGTGTGTTGGCTCAAAGGTGAGCCGATAAGGCTGCGTTAGTTCCTTCCTCCCGGTTCGGCGAGGGGGGCGCATGATCTGATTCCCTTTGCCCACGAAAAAAGCCCGGTGTTGATACCGGGCTTTTTCATGCCTTTCACGATGGTCGTTTCAGGCTGTCAGCGGACGTCTTCAAGTATGAATGCGGCCACGACCTTGCGGTTCTCGCCGGCGAGTACGTTGAAAGTACGGGCCGCCGAGGCGTTGTTCATCACTTCGATGCCGATGCCTTGAGTCAGGCAGGCCGCCATTACTGCCGCCGAGGGGAATACCTGCTTCTCGCCGGTGCCCAGGATCACAACCGCCGGGTTCTGTTCCAGCGCTGGGGCCAGGTGCTCAATCGTAAGCTCGCTGATGGCGTTCACCGGCCAGTCGAGCACCAGTTTGTCCGGTGCCAGCACGAAGCTGCGGGTCAGGACCTGGTCGTTCACCTTGGCCTGGTGGCCATCGGCCGAACGCAGGGAATAGCTGTAATCAGGGAGTTCTCGGCTCAACAGCATGGCGGTTTCTCGGCAATCAGCCGCGGGGCAGCACGATCTGGCGCTTTTCCTTGGCCGGGCGGTAAAGCACGGCGACGTGGCCGATGCGCTGGATCAATACGCCGCCGCTGGCTTCAGTCAGTTCGCTGACAATGGCATCACGCGCCTCCCGGTCTTCGGCGGCAATCTTCACCTTGACCAGTTCGTGGCGCTCCAGCACCTCGTCCAGTTCGGCCAGGAAGGCCGGGGTGACTCCCTTGCCGCCGATCTGGAGCAGTGCTTTCAGATCGTGCGCGACGCCGCGCAGGAAACGGTTCTGGGAAGGGGTCAGGACGATGGACATGCAGGATTACGGGTAACCAAGGGGGTTCAGGGTATCATGACCACCCCTGTGAGCCCCATTGTCGATGCCCTCCCATAGCAAGAGCAGCCAGCGCTGGCTGAAAGAACACTTCTCCGATCCTTTTGTGAAAAAGGCAAAAAAGGAGGGCATGCGCTCGCGCGCGGCCTACAAGCTGGAGGAGCTGCTGGAGCGTGACCGGCTGCTGAAGCCGAACATGGTCGTGGTCGATCTGGGCGCCGCGCCAGGAGGCTGGTCGCAACAGGTGCGGAGACAGATGGGCGACACCGGTCGTGTGCTCGCCCTGGACATCCTGGAGATGCCGCCGCTGGCCGGCGTGGAGTTCCTTCACGGAGACTTCAGGGAAGAGGCCGTCCTATCAGCATTCGAAGCCATGTTGGGGAATCAGCCGGTGGACCTTGTGCTGTCGGATATGGCCCCCAATAAGAGTGGAATGGATGCGGTCGACCAGCCGCGGATGATGCACCTGGCGGAGTTGGCGATGGATTTCGCCGACAACCATCTCAAGCCGGGTGGGGCGTTCCTGATCAAGCTGTTCCAGGGCGTCGGCTTTGATGACTACGTGCGTGAAATGCGCCGTCGTTATGACAAGGTTTCGATCCGCAAGCCGGAGGCCTCGCGCAAGCGGTCGCCGGAGGTTTATGCCCTGGGGCACAGCAAACGCAAGCAGATCAAGTAATCTCAACCGTATTACGCGTCATGGATTAGAAGAGGAACACCGGAGCCGATGAGGATGAACGACCTGACCAAGAACCTCCTGCTATGGGTGGTTGTCGCCGTCGTGCTGATGGTGGTGTTCCAGAGCTTTGCCCCGCGCGGCGGAGCGGCTGCCGCCGGTGATGCACGCAATTACACGCAGTTCCTGCAGGAAGTGGATTCGGGCCGGATCAAGTCGGTGGAATACACCGACAAGACCACGCTGACCACCAACCATCTGCGCTTCAAGCGTTCGGATGGCTCGGAAGGCACGCTGTTCGCACCGGCCGACCCCAAGCTGTTGGACCAGCTGTACTCCAAGAATGTTGAAGTTGCCCGTCAGGAGCCGGCAGGTCCGAGCTTCTGGGGCATCGTGCTGCAGTTCCTGCCGGTACTGCTGCTGATCGGCTTCTGGATTTTCATGATGCGCCAGATGCAGGGCGGTGGTGGCGGTGCCAAGGGCGCGATGTCCTTCGGCAAGTCGCGCGCCAAGCTGCAGGGCGAGGACCAGATCAAGGTCACCTTTGCCGACGTCGCTGGTTGCGATGAGGCCAAGGAAGAAGTGGGCGAGCTGGTTGAGTTCCTGCGCGACCCGACCCGTTTCACCAAGCTGGGCGGCAAGATCCCGCGCGGCGTGCTGATGGTCGGTCCGCCGGGTACCGGCAAGACGCTGCTGGCCAAGGCCATCGCTGGCGAGGCCAAGGTGCCGTTCTTCGCGATTTCCGGTTCGGACTTCGTCGAGATGTTCGTCGGCGTCGGTGCCAGCCGCGTGCGCGACATGTTCGAGCAGGCCAAGAAGCACGCGCCGTGCATCATCTTCATTGACGAGATCGATGCCGTCGGTCGTCATCGCGGCTCCGGCATGGGCGGTGGCCATGATGAGCGCGAGCAGACACTGAACCAGATGCTGGTCGAGATGGACGGCTTCGAGGGTGGTGAAGGCGTGATCGTGATCGCCGCCACCAACCGTCCGGACGTGCTGGACAAGGCGCTGCTGCGTCCGGGCCGTTTCGACCGCCAGGTCATGGTTGGCCTGCCTGACATCAAGGGTCGCGAGCAGATCCTGCGCGTGCACCTGCGCAAGGTGCCGGCCGCCGATGACGTGCGTCCGGAAGTGCTGGCACGCGGTACCCCGGGTTTCTCCGGTGCCGACCTGGCCAACCTGATCAATGAAGGCGCCCTGTTTGCGGCTCGTCGCAACAAGCAGGAAGTCGACATGAAGGACTTCGAGGACGCCAAGGACAAGATCTACATGGGTCCGGAGCGTCGCAGCATGGTCATGCGCGAGGATGAGCGTCGCAACACCGCTTACCACGAGTCTGGCCATGCCGTGGTGGCGATGTCGCTGCCCAAGGCCGACCCGGTCCACAAGGTGACCATCATGCCGCGCGGCTGGGCGCTGGGCGTGACCTGGCAGCTGCCGGAACACGACCACATCAGCAAGTACAAGGACCGCATGCTGGAAGAGCTGGCGATCCTGTTCGGTGGCCGTATCGCCGAGGAGATCTTCGTCGGCCAGATGTCCACCGGCGCCTCCAACGACTTCGAGCGCGCTACCAAGCTGGCCCGTGGCATGGTCACCAAGTACGGCATGTCCGACGTGCTGGGCACCATGGTCTACGCCGACGAGGAAGCCGGTTACGGCATGCACAGCAAGACCATCTCCGAGTCCACCCAGCAGAAGGTCGACGCGGAAATCCGCCGCATCCTGGATCAGCAGTACGACGTTGCGTACAAGATCCTGGAAGAAAAGCGCGACGTGGTCGAAGCCATGACTGCCGCACTGCTGGAGTGGGAAACCATTGATGCCGAGCAGGTCAAGGCGATCATGGAGGGCCGTGAGCCTTCGCCGCCGGCAGGTTGGGTGGCCAAGAGCAGTGGCAATGATCGTACCGATGACGGCAAGGGTGGCGACGACCAGCGCCCGGTGACGCCGATCAGCGATCCGGCCGGCCAGCACTGACGCCATGCTGTAGCTGCAACGAAACGGGCCGGTTCTCCGGCCCGTTTTCGTATGCGCCCGCCACGGCCGTGGGTGAGAATAGCGCCGTTCCCCGTTTTCCAGTTGGTACCCGCATGAACGCTCCCAAGCCCCAACAACCGCCGCCGCTCAACATGCCGGAGATGATCATCGCCACTGTCGCCGGCGTCAGTTTCGGGGTGAAGACCAACAACTATCTGACCGGCATTTTTGTCGGGGTGGTGCTTGGCGTGGTGCTGAGCCTGATCGGCAACAAGATCCGCTCCAGGAACAAACGCTGATGTTCGATATCGCCCCGACGCTGGATTGCGCCGGCCGCAAGTTGCGGCTGGATCGCCCGCAGGTGATGGGCATCGTCAACGTCACCCCGGATTCCTTTTCCGATGGCGGCCGGCACTTCAGTGTCGAAGCGGCGGTGACGCATGCCTTGACGCTGGTGGAGCAGGGCGCTGATCTACTGGATGTGGGCGGTGAATCGACCCGCCCCGGCGCTACGCCGGTGTCGGTGCAGGAGGAGATCGACCGGGTCGTGCCCGTGATCTGTGCACTGTTGGAACGAACCGAAGTGCCGCTCAGCGTGGATACCTTCAAGCCGGAGGTGATGCGCGCGGCACTGGCCGCCGGTGCGGGGATGATCAATGACGTGCAGGCGCTGCAGCAGCCCGGTGCGATGGATGCGGTGGCTGCCTCCAATGCAGCGGTAGTGCTGATGCATGCGGTGGGCGGCCCGTACGACGCGGGCGTCGCGCAGGGCTATGACGACATTGCCGGTGACGTGCAGCGTTTTCTGGCCGAACGCGTATTTGCCGCCGAGATGTCCGGCATCGCGCGCAGCCGGTTGGTGGTTGATCCCGGCTATGGCTTCAACAAGGACACTGCACAGAACTTGGCGCTGCTGGCCGCGCAGGAGCGTCTGCTGACGCTCGGTCTGCCATTGCTCGCTGGGCTGTCGCGCAAGCGTAGCATCGGCGATATCACCGGGCGTGCGGCAGCCGATCGTGGGGCTGGTTCGGTGGCAGCGCACCTGCTGGCGGTGCAGCGCGGGGCGAAGATTGTGCGTGTGCACGATGTTGCGGCCACGGTTGATGCACTCAAGGTGCTGGCCGCATTGGACGCGGTGCCGGTACCGCGCTCCGCCGCCAAGGCAGCAATGCCCCGCTGGCCGGACGAGGATTGATGGGCGTCGATCAACGCCCGCTGGCGATTGCGCTGATGGGGCCGACCGCATCGGGCAAGACAGCTGCGGCGATCAGACTGGCCAAGGCCTATGGCGGTGAGATTGTCAGCGTCGACTCGGCGTTGATCTATCGCGGGCTGGATATCGGTGCAGCCAAGCCGGATATCGAGGAACAGGCCGGAGTTCCGCACCACCTGCTCGATCTGCGTGATCCGTGGCAGAGCTACTCCGCAGCCGAGTATGCGAACGCGGCTGCGGTCGCGGTGCGCGATATCGTCGCGAGAGGCAGGTTGCCGATCCTTGCGGGCGGTACCGGGCTGTATTTTCGCGCACTGTTGCAGGGCCTGTCGCCGATGCCTGAAGCCGATCCGGCGCTGCGCCAGCAGATCACCGCCGAAGCCGAGGTCGTTGGGTGGCCAGCCCTGCATGCGCAGTTGGCCGAGGTGGACCCCGCCGCGGCCAGGCGTATCCATGCCACCGATCCGCAGCGCATCCAGCGGGCGCTGGAAGTGTTCCGCCTGACCGGCAAGCCGATCAGTCACTGGCAGGCGCAGCCGGGCATCGCGCGCCTGCCGCTGCGGGTACTCAAGCTGGTACTGGCGCCAGCCGATCGCGCGGTGCTGCATCAGCGCATCGAGCGACGCTTCGACCTGATGCTGGAGCAGGGTTTCCTGGATGAAGTACGGCGCCTGCGCGCTTTGCCGCAGATGGCTGCTGTAGCGGCGCCACTGGATCTTCCGGCCGTCCGCGCGGTGGGCTATCGCCAGGCGTGGCAGTTCCTGGATGGGCAGGGCAGTGCGGCCGAATTCCGCGACAAGGGCATCTTCGCGACAAGGCAGCTGGCCAAGCGCCAGCTCACCTGGTTGCGGGGTGAGCTTGACGCCCGCTGGTTCGACCCGGTCGCCGACAAGGACGGCCTGCAGGACGCGGTTTCGTTGTTTCTTGCACGGTGACGGTCCGCCGGGCGGTGTAACATCGGACCCCCGGACGGGCAGGGGAGCCCGGCAGTCCGGCCCATAAAAACAATAACGAGGAGTAGACGATGTCCAAGGGGCAGTCTTTGCAGGATCCGTTTCTGAACGCGTTGCGTCGCGAGCGCGTGCCGGTGTCGGTGTACCTGGTAAATGGCATCAAATTGCAGGGCACGATCGAGTCGTTCGACCAGTTCGTGGTCCTGTTGCGCAACACCGTCAGCCAGATGGTCTACAAGCACGCCATCTCCACCGTGGTACCGGCGCGCAACGTCAAGGTTGGCCCGGGCGGCGGTTATGTGCAGTCGGCCGATAGCAGTCAGGCAGAAGATGACGACAACGACAACGAATAAGCAGGTAGCGGCGCATGTTTGACCGCTCGAAAAAGGGCGAACATGCGCTGTTGATCCAGCCGCATGTAGGGCGGCTGGAAGAGGATGTGCTGGAAGAGTTCACCGATCTGGCCCGCTCAGCCGGCGCCACCATCGCCGCTACCATCACCGCCCGCATGGACCGCCCGAATCCGTCCACGCTCATCGGCAGCGGCAAGCTGGATGAAGTGAAAGCGGCGGCGGACGCGACCGGCGCCGACCTGGTCCTGGTCAACCACCCGCTGAGCCCGGTGCAGGAGCGCAACCTGGAGCGTTTCCTGGAGCGCCGGGTGATCGACCGTACCGGCTTGATCCTGGACATCTTCGCCCAGCGCGCCCACAGCCACGAAGGCAAGCTGCAGGTCGAGCTGGCTCAGCTGCGGCACATGGCCACGCGCCTGGTGCGCGGCTGGACCCACCTTGAGCGGCAGCGCGGCGGCTCCATCGGCCTGCGTGGCCCGGGTGAAACCCAGCTGGAAACCGACCGCCGCCTGTTGCAGAAGCGCGTGGAGCAGTTGCAGAAGCGGCTGGAAAAGGTGGAAGTCCAGCGCACCCAGATGCGTCGTGCCCGCGTACGCAGCGAGATGCCGCGTATTGCCCTGGTCGGCTACACCAATGCCGGCAAATCCACGCTGTTCAATGCGTTGACCGGTGCCGGTGCCTATGCGGCCGACCAGCTGTTCGCCACGTTGGACCCGACCGTGCGGCGTATCACCTTGCCGGGTGGCAGCGCGATGCTGGCCGATACAGTGGGCTTCGTCCGCGATCTGCCGCACGAACTGGTCGCCGCGTTCCGTTCGACCCTGTCCGAAGCGCGCGAGGCGGATTTTCTGCTGCATCTGGTCGACGCCGCGGACCCGTTGCGCGAAGAACGCATCGCCCAGGTGGATGAAGTGTTGCAGGCCGTGGGTGCCGGCGAGTTGCCGCAGCTGCTGGTATTCAACAAGATCGACCGCATCGAAGGTGCGCAGGTGCGTCATGACGCACAGGACGGTGTGCCTGATGAATCCCGTCGTGAGCGGGTGTGGATCTCTGCGCGTGATGGCCGTGGCCTGGAGCTGCTGCAATCGGTTCTTGGGAAGCGGCTGGGGCTTCAGCACGTCACCGGCACGGTGCGCTTGCATCCCAATGCGGGCAGGTTGCGCGCGCGGCTGCATCAGCTTGAGGTCATCCGCAGCGAGCAGGCCGACGAGGAAGGTTGGCTGATCGAAGTGGACATCCCCATCGCCGAAGCGGAGAAGCTGGCCGCTGGCGCGGACGGTGCGGTGATCCGGGCGCTGTTGCCCGAGCCGGAACCGGAATGGTGAACCCCCGAAGCCCCCGCTCATGCGGGGGCTTCGCATTTGGTGTGCTCCACAATCTCTGGTTTGCGTGGAGTGTCAGCCGAACGGCTTTCCTGCGGGCACCACGCTTTAGCCCCTTTTCCACGAGCGGGGTAAGGGGGCGCTTGCGAGCCACCGTTTCGCGCTTTCTTGAACGCCCTTGCGCAAGGGCGGGGCGCGGAGCGGGCGGAGAGGCGCGGCACTTCGCCCGAACCCTGGTACCAGCCGCCATGGTCTGACACCCCGCGCATCGCCGATTTGCGATAAAACAATGCGGTCTTTGCAGGAGTCCCCATGACCGCCCCTACCGATCTCGAATTGGACCAGCTCGCCGCCCAACTCGGTGAGCGTCTCCGCGCCGCCCACGACAGCGTGGTCACGGCCGAAAGCTGCACCGGCGGCTGGATCGCCAAGGCCATGACTGGCGTATCCGGCTCATCGGACTGGTTCGATAGCGGCATGGTGGCCTACAGCTATGAAGCCAAGCAGGCGTTGCTCGGTGTTCGCCCGCAGACCCTTGAGAGCCAGGGCGCGGTCAGCCGCGAAACGGTGATCGAAATGGTTTCCGGTGCGCTGGTGCGTTCCGGCGCCAGCCTTGCCGTCGCCGTGACCGGTATTGCGGGCCCGGGCGGCGGCAGCGAGGACAAGCCGGTCGGCACGGTCTGGATCGGCTGGAAACGACGTGGTGGCTATACCCGCGCCGAATTGTTCCTGTTTGCCGGCGACCGTGACGCGGTGCGCCGACAGACGGTGGCTGCCGCCCTGCGCGGGCTGGAGACGCTGTAAGCAACGGGCGTTGACGGAGCAGGTTGTTAGTAGTAATACTACTAACCATGAACCTGACCGACACCCAGCAGGCCATCCTCGACCTCATTGCCGAACGCATCGAGGCAGAGGGGGTGCCACCTTCGCAGACCGAGATCGCACGCGCCTTCGGCTTCAAGGGAGTGCGCTCGGCCCAATACCACCTTGACGCCCTGGAGGCGGCTGGTGCCATCGAGCGTGTGCCCGGACGGGCGCGCGGCATCCGTCTGGTCCGGCCTGCTGTCGAGGAAATTACCGATACGCCGTTGTCCTTGGCGGCCGCCAATGATCAGGTGCTGCGCCTGCCGGTGTTGGGCAGGGTCGCTGCGGGCCTGCCGATCGGTGCGGATATCGGCTCGGACGACTACGTGGTGCTGGACAAGGTGTTTTTCTCGCCGGCCCCGGATTACCTGCTGAAGGTGCAGGGCGATTCGATGATCGACGAGGGGATCTTCGATGGCGATCTGATCGGGGTTCATCGCACCCGCGATGCACGTTCCGGCCAGATCGTGGTCGCGCGGATCGACGAGGAAATCACCGTCAAGCTGCTCAAGATCGGCAAGGAGCGCATCCGCCTGTTGCCACGGAATCCCGACTACGCGCCCATCGAAGTCCAGCCGGACCAGGACTTCTCGATCGAAGGGCTTTACTGCGGCCTGCTCAGGCCAAACCGGTGAAGTCCGCGCAATCCGTAGTCGCAACACCTTGTTTTTCCTATGCGGGGAAGGTGGGTGTGCTGCTGCCGGTATCCTTGCAGCCCCAATAATTTTGTCGTCTCGCCAACAGTCTCAACCTTTGCGATACGGCCCCCCTACAGTGGACCCCATGACGAAATCTACGAAATCAACGACGAGGACGAACCCGATGGACGAGAATAAGAAGCGCGCGCTCGCTGCTGCACTGGGTCAGATCGAGAAGCAGTTCGGCAAGGGTTCGGTGATGCGCATGGGCGACCGTGTGGTCGAGCCTGTCGAGATCATTCCCACCGGTTCGCTGATGCTGGATATCGCACTGGGCATCGGCGGCCTGCCCAAGGGCCGCGTGGTTGAAATCTATGGTCCGGAGTCCTCGGGCAAAACCACTTTGACCCTGCAGGCCATCGCCGAATGCCAGAAGCTCGGCGGCACCGCAGCCTTCATTGACGCCGAGCACGCGTTGGACCCGATCTATGCGGCCAAGCTGGGCGTGAATGTCGATGACCTGCTGCTGTCGCAGCCCGATACCGGCGAACAGGCGCTGGAAATCGCCGACATGCTGGTGCGCTCGGGTTCGGTGGACATCGTTGTGGTCGACTCGGTCGCCGCGCTGACGCCTAAGGCTGAAATCGAAGGTGAGATGGGCGACCAGCTGCCGGGCCTGCAGGCCCGTCTGATGAGCCAGGCGCTGCGCAAGCTGACCGGCAACATCAAGCGTTCCAACACGCTGGTGATCTTCATCAACCAGCTGCGCATGAAGATCGGCGTGATGATGCCGGGCCAGAGTCCGGAAGTGACCACCGGCGGCAATGCACTGAAGTTCTACGCCTCGGTGCGTCTGGATATCCGCCGCATCGGTGCGATCAAGAAGGGTGACGAGATCATTGGCAACCAGACCAAGATCAAGGTGGTGAAGAACAAGCTGGCGCCGCCGTTCAAGCAGGTCATCACCGAAATCCTCTACGGCGAAGGCATTTCCCGTGAGGGCGAACTGATCGACATGGGTGTGGATGCCAAGCTGGTCGAGAAGGCCGGTGCCTGGTACAGCTACGGTGATGAGCGTATCGGCCAGGGCAAGGACAACTCCCGCAGCTACCTGCGCGACAACCCGCAGGTCGCGGCGAAGCTTGAAGCCGAGCTGCGCGAGCGTTTCCAGCCTGCTGAAGCCGCGCGTGAGGAAGGCGACGCCGAGCAGGACGAGGAGTGAGTTTCCCGTGGGGACGGGCGGCGCATTGTCAGTGATGTTGTCCCGTCCCCACGGCATTGAATCCAGGAGGTCCGGCGCCATGGATGGCGCAATCCTGGTCAGGTAATTGAAGCAATGAACGACTTTGATGACCCATCTGCGGGCAAGGCGAAACGCCGCCGTGAGCAGACCCCGTTGCAAAGGGCGCTGGGTCTGCTGGTCCGGCGCGAGCATTCGCGCAAGGAGCTTGGGCGCAAGTTGAAGGCCAGAGGCATCGAGTCGGAAGACGTGGATGCCGCCGTGTCCCGCCTGGCAGCCGAGGGCTGGCAGGATGACGCCCGATTTGCCGAGATGCTGGTGCGTAGCCGCGCCAACGGTGGTTACGGGCCGCTGCATATCCGCGCCGAACTTGGCACCCATGGCTTGGACAGTGCGCAGATCGAGGCGGCAATGGCCACTTTCGAGGGCGACTGGGCGGAGAACGCCCGGGATCTGGTTCAGCGCCGCTTCGGCGAAAACGGGCCTGAAGAACTGGCCCAGCGGCGCAAGGCCGCGGACATGCTGGCCAGACGTGGCTTTGACGGCAGTTGTATCCGCAACGCGACCCGTTACGACCCTGAGGACTGACCGGGCTGGGCCTGATACCCTTTCAGGGTTTCGGTTGTCCCGAATTCCCGTGCCCCTTGGGCAATCGGGACCCGCCTGCCAGCTTATTGCCAGTCCCCATGAATACACCCGCCAAATTTACTACCTCCCAGATTCGCGCTGATTTCCTCGAATTCTTCAAGAACAAGGGCCATACCATCGTGCCGTCGGCACCGCTGGTGCCGGGCAATGACCCGACCCTGCTGTTCACCAACTCGGGCATGGTCCAGTTCAAGGACGTGTTCCTGGGCGCGGAAAAGCGCAGCTACGTGCGCGCGGCCGACGTCCAGCGTTGCCTGCGCGCCGGCGGAAAGCACAACGATCTGGACTCGGTGGGCTACACCGCCCGTCACCACACCTTCTTTGAAATGCTGGGCAACTGGTCCTTCGGTGATTACTTCAAGAAGGACGCCATTGCCTGGGCATGGGAGCTGCTGACCCAGGTCTGGAAGCTGCCAGCCGAGCGCCTGCTGGTCACCGTCTATCACACCGATGACGAGGCCTTTGCGCTGTGGCGCGACATGGTCGGCATTCCGGAAAGCCGCATCGTTCGCATCGGCGACAACAAGGGCGCGCCGTACGCTTCGGACAATTTCTGGCAGATGGCCGATACCGGCCCCTGCGGCCCGTGCACCGAGATCTTCTACGACCACGGAGACCATATCGCCGGTGGCCCGCCGGGCTCGCCGGACGAAGACGGTGACCGTTTCATTGAGATCTGGAACCTGGTGTTCATGCAGTTCGACCGTCAGCCTGACGGCTCGCTGCAGCCGTTGCCGGCGCCGTGCGTGGATACCGGCATGGGCCTGGAGCGACTGGCGGCGATCCTGCAGCACGTGCACACCAACTATGAGATCGACCTGTTCCAGGCGCTGATCCGCAAGGCGTCCGAGCTCACCGGCATGGCCGATCTGGAGAACAAGTCGCTGCGCGTGATCGCCGATCACATCCGCGCCTGTTCGTTCCTGATCGTCGACGGCGTGCTGCCGTCCAACGAAGGTCGTGGCTACGTCCTGCGCCGCATCATCCGCCGCGCCCTGCGCCATGGTTGGATGCTGGGTGTGCGCCAGCCGTTCTTCAGCAAGCTGGTGCCGACCCTGATCGAGCAGATGGGCGAGGCCTACCCGGAACTGCCGGCGCAGGCCGATACCGTGGTGCGTGCGCTGCAGGCCGAGGAAGAGCGTTTCGCCGAGACGCTGGATGCCGGCATGAAGATCTTTGACGATGTCGCGGCCAAGGTCAGCGATGGCGTCATTCCGGGTGCGGATGCCTTCCGCCTGTACGACACCTACGGTTTCCCGCTCGACCTCACCCAGGACATCGCGCGCGAGCGTGACCTGACCGTGGACACCGACGGCTTCGATGCCGCAATGGAAGACCAGCGCCGGAAGGGCCGCGAAGCCGGCAAGTTCGGCGGTGGTGTCACCCTTTCCGCCGAGCTGGTGGCGACGCTGAAGCCGACCGTGTTCCTGGGTTACGACCGCCTGCAGGCCGACGGCCTGACCGTGGTCGCCCTGCTCAAGGACGGCCGTCCGGTGGAGAGCGTCCAGGCAGGTGATGACGTCATCGTGCTGACCGACCAGACACCGTTCTATGCCGAATCCGGCGGCCAGGTCGGTGATACCGGAACGTTGACGGGCAATGGCCTGCAGATCGTTGTTGGCGATACCCAGAAGTTCGCTGGCCAGTTCCACGGCCATGTCGGCACCTTGAAGCAGGGCGCCTTGAAGGTTGGCGACGTGCTGGCTGGCGCAGTAGATGCTTCGCGCCGCAGTGCCACCATCCTGAACCACTCCGCCACCCACCTGCTGCACGCTGCCCTGCGCGAAGTGCTGGGCTCCCATGTGCAGCAGAAGGGCTCGCTGGTGGCACCTGATCGCCTGCGCTTCGACTTCTCGCACTTCCAGCCGATCACGGCCGAAGAGCTGGCTGTCATCGAGCGCAAGGTCAACGAGCAGGTGCGCGCCAACAACGCCGCCGAAGTGCACAACATGGGCATGCAGGAAGCGCTGGATTTCGGCGCCATGGCGCTGTTCGGCGAGAAGTACGGCGAGAACGTGCGTGTCCTGAAGATGGGTGAGTACTCCACCGAGCTGTGCGGCGGCACCCATGTTTCACGTACCGGCGATATCGGCTTGTTCAAGATCACTTCCGAAGGTGGCGTTTCGTCCGGTGTCCGTCGTATCGAGGCGGTGACCGGGCAGGGCGCGCTGGACTACGTGGCCGACGAGGAAGCCCGCCTGCACGAGGCTGCGCAGCTGCTGGGCGGCAGCGCCGGAGACGTGGTCGAGAAGATCCGTCAGCTGGGCGAGCGCCAGAAGAAGCTGGAGCGTGAGCTGGAAGCGCTCAAGGCCAAGGTTGCTTCGGGTGCGACGGCCGATCTCGGGGCCGCTGCAGTCGATGTGGGCGGCGTGAAGGTGTTGGCGGTACGGCTGGAAGGTTTCGATGCCAAGGCGCTGCGTGATGCGATGGACCGGCTGAAGCAGCAGCTGGTTGATACCGTGATCGTGCTGGCGGGCGTGCAGGACGGCAAGGCGGCGCTGGTTGCCGGCGTGAACGGCTCGGCAACGGGCAGGGTCAAGGCCGGGGAACTGCTATCGTCGGTGGCGGGTCAAATCGGAGGCAAGGGCGGTGGTCGTCCCGACATGGCCCAGGGCGGTGGTGAGGATGGTCCCAAGCTGGTGGCAGCGCTTGACGGTGTGCTGGATTGGGTGAAAGGCAAATTGACCTGAATGTGAACAATCAAGCGCCTTGAAGGTGCTTGCGCCCTGCCGTTAACATTGGGAGTCTTTTCCCTTTGTCGTGGGGCGCATCTCTAGATGGCGCGCCAATACCGGTGGGGGAAATCCACCGGTTCCATGGAGATTCGCAAAAATGTTGATCCTGACTCGCCGAGTAGGCGAAACCTTGATGATCGGAGACTCGGTCAGCGTGACCGTGCTCGGCGTCAAGGGCAACCAGGTACGTATCGGTATCACCGCTCCGAAGGATGTGGCGGTGCACCGTGAGGAAATTTTCCAGCGTATCCAGCGCGGTGATGAGCCGGCTGCATCGGGAAGTGAAGAAAGTTCCGAATAAGGGTTTACCTTTCACCCCGTTAAACGTTATTCTTCGCGCCCCCGCTGAGAAATAAACGAAGCGGGTAGGAAAACGGAGTGATGCCCGAGTGGCTGAAGGGGCTCCCCTGCTAAGGGAGTATAGGGTCAAAAGCTCTATCGAGGGTTCGAATCCCTCTCACTCCGCCAGTTCAAAAAAGCCCCTTTATGGGGCTTTTTTGTTGCCTCGAGTTTTTCCATAGATGCATGTCGACGAGTGCGAATCGGTTCTTCGTTGACTGTTTGCGAAGGGCCAGTCCGCGTTGTCGTGTATCTGTGGGGTGAGGTGATTGCGCTTGCCATTGCGTGTGCGCTGATGCCGTGTGCGTGCACTGCAGCTTTGCGCATGCGTGAGTCTTCTTGTGTTGCGTTGCCCGTGTGCGCTCCTGCGCCGCTGAGGCGCTTCAGGCGGTGATCCAGTGTGGCAGCAATGGCTGCGGATCGTTGATGCTGGGGCGTGCAGGCGTGCAGGCGTGCAGGCGTGCAGGCGTGCAGGCGTGCAGAAGTGCAGAAGTGCAGAAGTGCAGAAGTGCAGAAGTGCAGAAGTGCGGAAGTGCAGAAGTGCGGAAGTGCAGAAGTGCGGAAGTGCAGAAGTGCGGAAGTGCAGAAGTGCG
>NZ_JAJOYR010000004.1:50035-50271 GCF_021202945.1 Stenotrophomonas sp. SY1
GTGCAGAAGTGCGGAAGTGCAGAAGTGCGGAAGTGCAGAAGTGCGGAAGTGCAGAAGTGCGGAAGTGCAGAAGTGCGGAAGTGCAGAAGTGCGTTCCGGCTTCGGCGGAAAACGCACATAAAAAAACAGCAGGCTATGCCTGCTGGTTTTTATTGAAATGGTGCGCCCGGAGAGATTCGAACTCCCGACCGCCTGGTTCGTAGCCAGGTACTCTATCCAACTGAGCTACGGGCGCG
>NZ_JAJOYR010000004.1:50281-105739 GCF_021202945.1 Stenotrophomonas sp. SY1
GGTGCGCCCGGAGAGATTCGAACTCCCGACCGCCTGGTTCGTAGCCAGGTACTCTATCCAACTGAGCTACGGGCGCGCATTTCATTTGTTTTGAAGCTTGCAGAATCAGATTCTGCTTTCTGACGTGGTGCGCCCGGAGAGATTCGAACTCCCGACCGCCTGGTTCGTAGCCAGGTACTCTATCCAACTGAGCTACGGGCGCGTCGTCAGGAGCGAGATTATGCGGATATGCTGCGTTTGCGTCAACGATTTTGTGAAAATTTCTTAATCATTGTGACGAAGCAGGGCTGCGACCACGGCTTGCGGCGATTTCATCCAGTGGAAGTGGTCCGACGCAGTCCCCAGTGCCTGCGCGGACAGTGTCTGAAGTGTGTGCGGTGCTGCGGGAATTTTCTGTAGCAGGCACTGCATCGAGCGCTCGGGGGCCAACCAGTCGCTGTCCAGCACAACGGCGGAGATGGGGGCGGTGACGCGGCGCATGCCGCCTTCCAGGTCCGCATGCATGCCTGCGGCGGCGTAATGATTGCTCAGGCCGACGCGGGCCCAGTCGCGGATCAGGCCGCGTGCCTCGGTACCACCAAAGCCCAGGCGACGGCCGGGCAGGGCGCCACGCTTGTCTGCCAGCCATGGCAGGAAGCGATACGCCAGCGGCAGCAGGAATCGGCGCGGTGCCGCGAAGCTGCGCCACCAGGGCGTGCCACTGGCCACCAGCCACAAGGCCTGTAGTTCTTTCTCGCGCTGGCCGGCGTAGCAGCAGGCCAGCTGGCCGCCGAGGCTGTGCCCGCCGAGCATCAGTGGCAGGCTGGGAAGGGTGTGCTGGATGGTGGCTTCGGCGGCGGGCAGGTCGAATTGCAGAAGCTGGCGGTAGCCCCAGTCGCTGTCACGTCCCGGACGCAGGTTGCTGCTGCCGTTGCCGCGCCATTCGTGCAGGAACACTGCGATGCCGTGCGCGGCGAGCGCTTCGGCGAAGGGTTGGTAGTTGCGCGCCGAGACTCCCAGCGCAGGCAGCCACAACAGGCTCGCTTTCGGCTGTTCGGGCAATTGGGCGAGCAACTGGAAGCGATGCCCGTCACCGCTGTCGATCGGCAGTTGGATCAGCTCGCTCATGCGCTGGGTGCTGCGCCGAAGTGATCGAGCACCATCACCTCGCTGCGGCCGGGCTGGTAGCCACTTTGCAGGCCGCGCGCGACGTAATCGATGGCGGCCTCGCAGGCGTTGGGCATGCTCAGTCCGCGACAGAGCTGCGCGGCAATGGCCGAGGCGAGCGTGCAGCCGGTCCCATGGGCATCCACCGGCAGGCGAACGTGGCTGAACTCTTCGCCGGTGACGCCATCGAAGTAACGGTCGATGACGCGGTTGCCTTCGAAAAGATGACCACCTTTGAGCAGGACTGCGCCCGCGCCCATGTCGAGCAGTGCGGCAGCTGCATCCTCGGCTTCGGCGGCGTTGCCAATGTGGCGGCCGAGCAGGAGTTCGGCTTCGGGGGTGTTCGGGGTAAGCAGAGTGGCCAGTGGCAGCAGCCGCTCGCGCATCGCGCGCAACGCGCTGTCTTCGAGCAGCTTGGCGCCACTGGTGGCCACCATGACCGGGTCCAGCACGATCTGTGCGGGACGGTGCTGTTCCAGTGCATCGGCGACCAGATGGATGACCTCGGCGTTGGCCAGCATGCCCAGCTTGACCGCATGGATGTCGAAGTCGTCGAAGCACGCATCAAGCTGTGCCTGCAGGAATGCCATCGGCGGGACATGCACGGCGGTGACGCCGCGGGTGTTCTGGGCGGTGAGCGCGGCGATGGCGGACAGCCCGTGGACGCGGTGTGCGGCGAAGGCCTTGAGGTCGGCCTGGATGCCGGCGCCGCCGCCGGAATCGGAACCGGCGATGGTAAGGGCGGAGACGGGAGTTGAAGGAGTCATGACGGGATTGTGCAGTGTTTGCAGGCGATGTGCCTTGGGATGAAGCAGGTGCCGGCGTCGGTGTAGCGACGGCTCCAAATGCATCGCAACGATGGGGATCAGCGGCCGCGCAGCAGCGCCCATTGCCGGTACAGCACGTAGCCCATGCCGGTCAGCCCGGTGAGCAGTGCGGGGGCGAGCAGGGCGTCGTACTGCCAGCGTGTGAACAACCAGGCGCCGATGATCCCGCCGGCCAGGAAGCCGCCGATGATCAGTCCGCTCAGCGTCAGCCGCCGCACCTGCAACGGCAGCCCACGCAGCAGGTGGCCCAGGCCGATGCCGAGGTCGGTGAACATGCCGGTCAGATGGGTGGTGCGCACCACGGCGCCACTGAAGGTGGTGGCCAGTGCGTTCTGCAGGCCGCAGGCCATTGCGGCCAACAGGGCGCCCCAGATCTGATGCTGCTTGAATAGCGGGATTGCCAACAGCAGCAGCATCGATTCCAGTGCCAGCGCGATGCCGTAACGACGGCCAAGTTGCAGGGCGCTGTTCTGGATGATCAAGCCGCTGAGCATGGCGCCCAGCGAGAAGGCGATGAGCAACCCCCACAGGTGGCCGATCATGCGCCAATCGCGTTGCATCAGCGCCATGCCGAGTTGACTGGTGGTGCCGGTGAGGTGGCTGACCGCCTGGTGTTCGAATCCGAGGAAACCGACCACGTTGACCATGCCGGCCACGCAGGACAGCGCGATCGCTCCGATCCAGACCCAGGTGGGCAGCCGCATCCCCATGCTGACGCTCCCGCTCAGGGCGTGGCTGGTGGGCCGTTGAACTGCACCTGGGAGAAGCTGCCGGCCTGCGGGTCGTAGACGGCACCCCAGAATTGCTTGCCACCGTCGCAGGCGCGAACGGCTTCGCGTGCCGGGTCGATGTCGCTGTGGTCCGGAAGCGGGAAGGCGTTGATGTAGATCAGCCGCTTGCCAGCGGATTCAAAGCCTACGTACTGACGATTGGACAGGCCCGGCTCGTTGACGGTGTCGGCCAACTGCGTGAGGCGGCTTTCCAGTGCGTCGATATCGCTGCGGCTGGGCGCCCAGTAGCCGGTCACGGTGCCGACGTGCCGGGCCGGGCTGTCGCGCGAACAGGTGTCCAGCACCTGCGCGGCGACTGCCGGCCGGGTAACCACCCATGATTGCCCGGCCTTGATGGCGGTCGGCACGCTGGCGCCGGGTTTGACGTTGGAAGGCGTGCAGGCGGCCAGCGCGAGGATCGCGCTGGCCGACAGCAGGACATGCAGGTGTTTCACAGAACCTCCGAGGCGTAATCGGCCAGGCGCGAGCGTTCGCCCCGGCGCAACGTGATGTGCGCACTGTGCGGCCAATTCTTGAAGCGGTCCACCGCGTAGGTCAGGCCGGAGGTGGTTTCGGTCAGGTACGGCGTGTCGATCTGCTCCACGTTGCCCAGGCAGACGATCTTGGTGCCGGGGCCGGCACGGGTGATCAGGGTCTTCATCTGCTTGGGCGTCAGGTTCTGCGCCTCGTCCAGGATCAGGTAGCGCGACAGGAAGGTGCGGCCGCGCATGAAGTTCATCGAGCGGATCTTGATGCGGCTGGCGAGCAGGTCGTTGGTGGCGGCACGGCCCCAGGCGCCGCCGTCCTGGTTGTGGGTGAGCACTTCCAGGTTGTCGGTCAACGCGCCCATCCACGGCGTCATCTTTTCTTCCTCCGTGCCGGGCAGGAAGCCGATGTCCTCGCCGACGCTGACCGTGGCGCGGGTCATGATGATCTCGCGGTAGCGTTGGCTGTCCATGGTCTGCGCCAGGCCGGCGGCCAAGGCCAGCAGGGTCTTGCCGGTGCCGGCGGTGCCGAGCAGGGTGACGAAGTCGATCTCCGGGTCCATGAGCGCGTTGAGTGCGAAGTTCTGCTCGCGGTTGCGCGCGGTGATGCCCCATACCGAGTGCGAGCTGTGGCGGAAGTCGTTGACCAGCGCCAGGGTGATGCGGCCGTCGCCTTCGACCTTGGCGACCTTCAGTTCGACCTCGTCCTCGCCCGGCAGGTAGACGTACTGGTTGGGGTGCCAATCCTCGTCATCGGTGGCGAGGATTTCGTAACTGGTGCGGCCCTTGTCACTCCAGCTGCGCAGGTTGTCGGAGTGCTTCTTCCAGAAGTCTTCCGGCAGCTGGGTAGCGCCGGTGTATAGCAGGCTGAAATCGTCCAGCGCGCGGTCGTTCTCGTAGTCCTCCGAATCAATGCCGGCGATGGCGGCCTTGATGCGCAGGTTGATGTCCTTGGAGATGAACACCACCGGTGTTTCCGGGTGCTGTTCCTTCAGGGCCAGGATCGCGCCAAGGATGGCGTTGTCCGGGATGACCTTGCCGAAGCTCTTGCCGGCTTCGAAGTGGCTGGTCTGGAAGTACAGCCGGCCCACGCTCTGCGCGCCACGCAGTTGCAGGCCCTTCGGGCGCTGCAATGGAACGCCATCGTTGACGGTGTTGATGCCGGAGGCTTCGATCAGCTCGTTGAGGAAGCGGCTCACCTGGCGGGCATTGCGGCTCGCTTCGGTGGTGCCCTTCTTGCCATTGTCCAGCTCCTCGATCACCTGCATCGGCAGGTAGACATCGTGTTCCTCGAATTTGAACAGCGCGGTCGGATCGTGCATCAGCACGTTGGTATCCAGTACGTAGATGCGCTTGCCTCGGGTCATCGTCGATTCCTGGTGGCGGGACAGGGTCACGCCATCGCGCCTGCGGGGCAGGGCGATGGCGTGGGTTGGGACGCGGAATGGGTCACGTGGTCTGGGCGGCCTTCAAGGCTTCAAGCACGGCATCGGCGTGGCCGGCGACTTTTACTTTGCGCCATTCCTGCACGAGCGTGCCAGTGGGCGAGATCAGGAAGGTGCTGCGTTCGATGCCGCGCACCTGCTTGCCGTACATGTTCTTCATCTTGATCACGTCGAACGCGCTGCACAGGGCTTCGTCGGCGTCGCTGATCAGGGGAAACTTGAAACCCTGCTTGCTGCAGAAGTTGTCGTGGGATTTGACCGAGTCACGCGAGATGCCGAACACCTGCGCGCCGGCGCGCTTGAACTTCGGCAGCAGGGCGTTGAAGTCCAGCCCCTCGGTGGTGCAGCCGGGGGTGCTGTCCTTCGGGTAGAAGTAGAGCACCAGCCAATGGCCGGCCTGCGCGGCGAGGGTGGTGGTGGCGCCGCCGGACAGGGCCAGCGGGAGGTCGAGAGTGGTGCGGTCCAGGGTGTCGCCGATGTTCATCAGATCCTTTCCGGAGCCTGGGGTAATTCGATTGCAATTACATGAAACGCCGCGCGCCTGTGACGGGCGCGCGAATGTTCAGAACTTCATGGGGTCCATGATCGCGTCCAGGTTGAGGTGGTCGCAGAATTCAAGGAAGTCGTCGCGCAGGGCGGCGATATGCATGTTCGAAGGTACGCCGATGGTGATCTGCGCCGAGAACATCTCCGCACCGGTCTGCATGGCCTGGTAGCGGGTGCTCTGCAGGTTCTCGATGGTGATGCCCTGGCGGTCGAAGAAGTCGGCCAGCTGGAACAGGATGCCCGGCTTGTCGGCGGCGATGACCTCGACGATGTAGGGCAGTAGGTTCGACTGCGCCTGCTTGGCGGCGGTGCGGTACCAGACCAGCTTCAGGCCTTCCTCGCGCTCCAGGCGGGTGAGCATGGCTTCCAGCTTGGCTACCGCGTCCCACGAGCCGGTGGCCAGCGTGGTGACCGAGACATCACGGCCCACGGTGGCAAGGCGGGCGTCGACCAGGTTGCAGCCGCTGTCGGCGATGCGACGGGTAACGGACAGCAGGGGGGACTCCGGATGCGTCGTATAGGCGTTGATCAGGAGGTGGTTTTCGGTCGGCAACGGCCGCGGTGTGGTGTCGGTCAAGGTGGTTCCGGGAATGCTTGAGAGTCTGAATGGCGCCGGAGACGGGCCGTTCGCTGGTGCCCAGCATACTTGCCCGTGCTTTCGACCGGCAAGTAACATGCCTTGCGTCACGAACCCGCCGGCTGGCGGGCTCTTTACCCCCACCAAGAGCAGCCATTCCATTGTCCATTTCCGGCCTCATCACCGCGTTGGCGACGCCTTTCAAGGCCGACGGCGCATTCGATCCTGAAGCGTGGCAACGCCTGTTGGCATTGCAGTTGAAGGCAGGCGTCCAGGGCGTCGTCGTGGCCGGTTCGACCGGCGAGGCGTCCACATTGTCCGATGATGAATATGACGGCCTGCTGCGCAGCGCGGTCGCCGCCATCGGCAACAAGGTGCCGGTCCTGGCCGGTACCGGCCTGTCGGGCACCGCCAAGACCATCGCGCTGACCCGCCGGGCGGCGGCCAATGGCGCCACCCATGCGCTGGTGGTCACACCGCCTTATGTGCGCCCGACCCAGGAAGGGCTGCGCCAGCATTATCTGGCGGTGGCCGAGCAGGGTGGTTTGCCGGTGGTGCTGTACAACGTGCCTGGCCGCACCGGCTGTGACCTGCTGCCGGAGACGGTGGCCGAGCTGGCCGTGCACCCGAACATCATCGGCATCAAGGAGGCGGTCAGCGATACGCCGCGCCTGAAGGCCCTGCTGGAGCTGCGCAGCGACAGCTTCGCCATTCTCAGCGGTGACGACGGCACCGCCGCCCGTTCCATGCTGGCCGGCGCCGATGGGCTGATCTCGGTGGGCTCCAATGTCCTGCCGGGCACCTACCGCACCCTGTGTGACCTGGCCCGGGCCGGCCAGCACGACGCGGCCCAGTCCTGGGATGACCGCTTGCAGCCGTACCACGATTTCTGTGGCGTGGAGTCCAACCCCATTCCGGTCAAGGCGCTGTTGCAGCGGCTGGGCATCGGCCATGGCTTGCGTCTGCCGCTGCTGTCGCTTTCCGCTGCCCACCATGCTGCCGCCGACCACCTGGCGGCCGACGTGGGCGCCCTGGAAGAACTATCCAGCCACTGATTCGTGGCCTGAACCTGGAGATCCACCCATGCGTCAAACCCCAACTCTCCGTGTGCTCACCCTGGCGATGCTTGCTGTCGCCACGGTGGCCAGCACTGGCTGCTTCAAGCGCGGTGCCCGCGGTGATTACGCCCTGGCGCCGGAAGCGCGTCCGCTGGAAGTGCCGCTGGATCTGAACCTGCCCAACACCTCCGGTGCGACGTCGATTCCGGCCCTGGCCTCGGCAACCCGCCCGGCCCCGGCAGCGGCCACGGCCAATTCGCAGAGCGGCTTCACCGTCAGCGGCAGCCGTGACGAAGTCTTCGGCAAGGTCGGCGATGCGCTGTCCACCATTGAAGGCGTGAATATCGCCAGCCGCGCGCAGCTGCTGGGTTCGTACGACATCGGTTACGAAGGCAGCAACTTCCTGGTCCGCGTGGTTGCGGTCGAGGCGGGCGCCTATGTGTCGGCGGTTGATCCGCGCGGCATGCCGGCGACCGATGCTGCGGCGGTGAAGCTGATCGCTGCGCTCAAGGGCAAGCTCGCCGGCTGAGGCGGGCGGCTTGGCCGGAAACGAGAACGGGCGCCAGCGGCGCCCGTTTTTTCATGTTCTGGTGCCGGGCTCAGCGTTCGAGCAGCTTGAGCTTGTCCGGCTTGCCGTCCCATTCGGCGGCATCGGCTGGCGGGTCCTTGCGCACGGTCAGCACCGGCCATTCCTTCGCCAGCTCGGCGTTGAGGGCGACAAACACTTCCTGGCCGGCGGGGACGTCGTCTTCCGGGTAAATGGCGTTGACCGGGCATTCCGGCTCGCACAGCGTGCAGTCGATGCACTCGTCCGGGTCGATCACCAGGAAATTGGGGCCTTCGTGGAAGCAATCCACCGGGCAGACTTCAACGCAGTCAGTGTGTTTGCACTTGATGCAGTTTTCGGTAACGACAAAAGGCATGACGGGGTCCGGCTTTGAGCCCAGCAATTCTAGTGCAGGATGCCGGGCGTGGGCGGAGGGATTCTCAATCCGGTGGCGGGCGGCCGAGGCGGGCTGGCCGGTCGAGCAGGGGCAACAAAAAGCCCCGCAGGGCGGGGCTTTCATGTTTCGCAGACGGGATTGGCGCTCCCTAGGGGACTCGAACCCCTGTTTTAGCCTTGAGAGGGCCACGTCCTAACCACTAGACGAAGGGAGCGTTTGGTCGCGTCTGGCGAGCGCGCTAGTATATGCATCTGGTTGCCACTCGGCAATCCCGCAACCCCAACTGGAATCGCCAACATCAATTCCACAGTTACAACGCCGTTCACCCTGCACGTCATCCCGCGTGACCAGCACACCATCTCGCGCAAGGACATCAGCCCCAATGCGCTGCGTGTGCTGTATCGCCTGCGCGAGGCTGGCTTTGGTGCCTACCTCGTCGGTGGTGCCGTGCGCGATCTGCTGGTGGGCGGGCGTCCCAAGGATTTCGACGTGGCCACCGATGCCACGCCCGAGCAGGTCAAACAACTCTTCCGCAATTGCCGGCTGATCGGCAGGCGTTTCCGCCTGGCGCATGTGGTGTTCGGCCGCGAGATCATCGAGGTGGCCACGTTCCGTGCCAACAGCGATGACGGCAGCGGTGACCGCGAGGTCGAGAACGGCATGCTGGTGCGCGACAACGTGTACGGCAGCATCGAGGACGATGCGGTACGCCGCGACTTCACCTGCAACGCCTTGTATTACGCCATCGAGGATTTCTCGGTGCGCGACTACACCGGCGGCTTCGAGGACGTGATGGCGCGCCGCATGCGCCTGATCGGCGATCCGGAGCAGCGCTACCGCGAAGACCCGGTGCGCATGCTGCGTGCGGTGCGCCTGGCGGCCAAGCTTGGGTTCGATATCGACCCGCCGACCGCCGAGCCGATTCCGCGCCTGGCGAACCTGCTCAGCGAAGCGGCTCCTGCGCGGCTGTTCGAGGAAGTGCTGAAGCTGTTCCTGTCCGGGCATGGCGAGGCCAGTTTCCTCGGGCTGGAGCGTTACGGCCTGCTGCCGGCGCTGTTCCCGGAAAGTGCGGCAGCGCTGAAGAGCAACCGCAGCGGCGCGCTGCGCAGCATGCTGATCGAAGGCCTGCGCAGCACCGATGCACGCGTGGCCAATGAAGAGCCGGTGTCGCCATCGTTCCTGTTTGCGTTGCTGCTGTGGCCAGCCTTCTGCCGCTCGTTGATCACGCTGCAGCGGCAGGGCCTGGCGCTGGAAGAGGCGCAGCGTCGTGCTGCCGACCGGGTGACATTGCACCAGTTGAGCACGATTGCCTTGCCGCGCCGCTTCTCGCTGCCGATGCAGGAGATCTGGCTGCTGCAGTCGCGTTTCAGCTCGCGCCAGCGCAAGCGGGTGTTCCGTACCTTGTCGCATCCGCGCTTCCGCGCTGCGTTCGATTTCCTGGTGCTGCGCCAGAGTGCTTCGGCTGAGCATGCCGAGGACATCGCGTTCTGGCGTGAGGCGCAGCTGCAGAACGGACAGGAGCTTGAGTCCTCACTGGACGCGCTGCAGGCCGATGAGCAGGAAGAGGACGGTGCACCGCGTCGTCGCCGTCGTCGTCGCCGTCGCACCGGCACCGCTTCCAGCGAGTAAGTGACGATGGTGGTTGCCTGTATCGGGCTCGGCGCCAACCTGGGTGACGCACAAGGCACCGTGCGTGCGGCCATCCAGGCGCTGGGCCAGTTGCCTGGAACGCGCCTGTTGGCGGCTTCGCGGCTGTACGGCACGCCGGCATGGGGAAACGAGGCGCAGCCGGATTTCGTCAATGCCGTGGCGGTGCTGGAGACCACGCTGGCAGCGCCGGCGTTGCTGGAACAGCTGCTGGCCACCGAGCGCGGATTCGGCCGCGTGCGTGATCCGGCCCTGCATTGGGGGCCGCGCATGCTGGATCTGGACCTGCTGCTGTACGGCACGCAGGTCATCGATCTGCCGCAGTTGAAAGTGCCGCATCCCTATCTTCACCAGCGTGCCTTTGCGTTGTTGCCGCTGGCCGAGGTGGCGCCGGAGGCGGTGATTCCAGGTCATGGAACAGTGCGTGATGTGCTGGTAGGCATCAAAACCTCCGATATCACCCCGTTAGGGGGATAATGATTGGCTCATCACCAATCGTTATCCCCACATGAGCACTCACGCAGATAGCAAGCCTTGGACGGTTCCGGCCCTTGCCGAAGCCAAGCGCAACGGCCAGAAGCTGGTGATGTTGACCGCCTATGACGCCGGCTTTGCCCGCAGCTTCGATGACAACGGCGTCGACCTGATCCTGATCGGCGATTCGCTGGGCATGGTCGTACAGGGTCACGATTCCACCTTGCCGGTCAGCGTGGCCGACATGGTCTACCACACCACGGCTGTGGCCCGGGTACTCAAGCGCGCGCTGCTGGTTGCCGACCTGCCGTTTGGTGCCGATGCGACGCCCGAACGTGCGCTGGATGCCTCGCTCAAGCTGCTGCAGGCCGGCGCGGAGATGGTCAAGATCGAAGGTGCCGGCTTCAAGCTGGACATCATCCGTTACCTGGTCGAACGCGAAATCCCGGTCTGCTCGCATCTGGGTCTGACCCCGCAGTCGGTGCTGCGTCTGGGCGGTTACCGGGTGCAGGGCCGTGGCGATGCTGCCCAGCAGTTGGTCAATGACGCCAAGGCAGTCGCCGAAGCGGGCGCCAGCCTGCTGGTGCTTGAGTGCGTGCCCACGCCGGTTGCCGGCAGTGTCACCGCCGCGATCGACATTCCCACCATCGGCATTGGCGCCGGTCACCAATGCGATGGCCAGGTGCTGGTGCTGCATGATTTCCTCGGCCTGGACAGCGGCCATCGCCGGCCCAAGTTCGTCAAGGATTTCCTTGCCGAAGGTGGCTCGGTCGCCGGTGCGGTTCGTGCCTACGCCGACGCGGTGCGCGCCGGTACTTTCCCCGACGCGGAGCATGCGTACGCATCATGATCGAGACCGTTACCGAGCTTGCGCGGCTGCGTGCCGTTGTTGCTGGATGGAAGCGCGAAGGGCTGCGCGTAGCGCTGGTGCCCACCATGGGCAACCTCCACGCAGGTCATTATTCGTTGGTGAAACTGGCCCGTCAGCACGCTGATCGGGTGGTTTCCAGCGTGTTCGTCAACCCGACCCAGTTTGGGCCGAACGAAGATTTCACCCGTTACCCGCGTACCCCGGAAGCGGACACCACCGGTCTGCAGAATGCCGGCTGTGACGTGCTTTGGCTGCCGACGGTCGAGTCCATGTACCCGTTTGGCGTTGAGCTGGCTGCCAACGTGCATGTTCCGGGTGTGAGCGCCTTGTTGGAAGGTGCGCACCGGCCGGGCCACTTCGATGGTGTCTGCACCGTGGTCAGCCGTCTGTTCAATCAGGTGCAGCCGGATGTGGCCGCGTTTGGACGCAAGGATTACCAGCAGTTGGCGGTGATCCGGCAGATGGTGGCCGACCTGGCATTCCCGATCGAGATCATCGGCGGCGAGATCGTGCGTGAAGAAGATGGGCTGGCGATGAGTTCGCGCAACCAGTACCTGACCGCTGATGTCCGGCCGCAGGCCACGGTCATCCGCAAAGTGCTGCTGGCCATGCGTGATGCCTACCTTTCGGGCACGGCGCAGGCCACGGTCGAGGCTGAAGGCGTCGCGCAGCTGCAGGCAGCGGGTTTTCTGGTGGACTACGCAGTGGTGCGTCTGCCGGACCTAGCTTCGCCAGGCACGGATCAGAACGGCCCGCGGGTTGCGCTGGTGGCTGCGAAGCTGGGCAATACCCGTCTGATCGATAACATCGAGTTCTGAATGGGGCTTGGAGGGACTTTTCCTGTCCTCCGCCGACATGCTGATTGACCACCGATGGCGCCCTTGTGGCGCCATCGGCGTGTCCGGGCAGGGGGTTCTGCGCAGGTCATGTTGCGGTGCGGGCAGGTGGCCGCGCCGGTGCTAGACTGCGCGCTTTCTCACGCAGTTTCGGCATTGCCATGCAACTTTCTCTGCTCAAGACCAAGATCCACCGCGCCACCGTCACCCATTCGGAGCTGAACTACGAAGGCTCCATCGCCATCGATGACAACCTGCTCCAGGCCACCGGCATCCGCGAGTTTGAACAGGTGCATATCTGGGATGTGACCAACGGCGCCCGTTTCTCCACCTATGCCCTGCGTGCCGAAGCCGGCAGCGGCATCATCTCGCTCAACGGCGGCGCCGCGCGCCACGTGCAGGTGGGCGACATCATCATCATTGCCGCCTTCGCCGGCATGAGCGAAGCCGAAGCCGACAGCTTCAAGCCGAAGCTGGTTTACGTTGACGGCAACAACCGCATCTCCCACACCAACGACAGCATCCCCACACAGGCCGCATGACCACGAACAACGGATTCGACGTATTGCACGCCCACGCCCAGCGTTTGCAGGGCACGGGTATTCCCTCGCTGATGGCCGCCGAGCCGGACCGGGTGAAACGCCTGGCGCTCAAGGTCGGTCCGTTGTATGTGAACTTCGCGCGGCAGAAATACGATGCCGCTGCGTTGCAGTCACTGCTTGATCTGGCCGCCGCGCGCGATGTCGCCGGCGGCTTCCAGCGTCTGTTCGCTGGACAGAAAATCAATGTCACCGAAGACCGCGCCGTGCTGCACAGCGCGCTGCGCGGTGATGTCAGCCAAGCCCCGGAAGCGGTGGCCGCGCACGCGCAGGCGTTGGCGGTGCAGCAGCGCATGGGTGCGCTGATCCAGCAATTGGAAGCCAGCAAGGTCACCGATATCGTCAGCGTTGGCATCGGTGGTTCGGACCTCGGCCCGCGCTTGGTGGCCGACGCTTTGCGTCCGGCAAGTGGGGCACGCTTCCGTGTGCATTTCGTCTCCAATGTCGACGGCGCGGCCATGCAGCGCACGCTGGCGACGCTGGACCCGGAAACCACTGCCGGCATCCTGATTTCCAAGACCTTCGGCACCCAGGAAACCCTGCTCAACGGCAGCATCCTGCGCGACTGGCTGGGCGGCAGTGAGCGTCTTTACGCGGTCAGTGCCAATCCGGAGCGCGCCGCCAAGGCATTCGATATCGCCGCCGAGCGCGTCCTGCCGATGTGGGACTGGGTGGGCGGCCGCTATTCGCTGTGGTCGGCGGTGGGCTTTCCGATCGCACTGGCAATCGGCTTCGAGCGCTTTGGCCGGTTGCTGGCCGGCGCATCGGAAATGGATGCCCATGCCGCCAGCGCACCGTTGGCGCAGAACCTGCCGGTGCTGCATGCACTGACCGACATCTGGAACCGCAACGTGCTCGGTTATGACACGCACGCGGTGATGACCTACGACCAGCGCCTGGCGCTGTTGCCGGCCTATCTGCAGCAACTGGTGATGGAAAGCCTGGGCAAGCGGGTGAAGCTCGATGGCAGCCCGGTCGATGTGGACACCGTGCCGGTGTGGTGGGGCGGGGCAGGCACCGACGTGCAGCACAGCTTCTTCCAGGCGTTGCACCAGGGTACGAGCATCGTGCCGGCCGATTTCATCGGCTGCGTGCAGGCCGACAATCCGTACACGGTCAATCACCAGGCGCTGCTGGCCAACCTGTTGGCACAGACCGAAGCGCTGGCCAATGGCCAGGACAGCGAGGACCCGCACCGTCAGTATCCGGGCGGGCGCCCGAGCACCTTGATCCTGCTCGATGCACTGACGCCGCAGGCGCTGGGTGCCCTGATCGCGATGTACGAGCACGCGGTGTACGTGCAGTCGCTGATCTGGGGCATCAATGCGTTCGACCAGTTTGGTGTCGAGCTGGGCAAGCAGTTGGCCAATCAGTTGCTGCCGGCGTTGCAGGGCGAAGCGGTGGAGATCGCCGACCCGATGACCAGGGAAGTATTGGCGCGCTTGCGCTGATTGCTGGCGATACGCTGAAACAACAACGCCGCGCAGAAATGCGCGGCGCTCTTGTTTTCGCCCCCTCCCTTTCGCGCAGCGAAGGGGAGGGCTGGGGAGGGGGCTTAAGAGCTACCCTCACCCCACCCCCTCTCGCGCGCGCGGGAGAGGGGCTCGGATCGTTTGATGGGTGCGGTGTCTCTCCCTTCTCCGGCTCGCGGGTGGAACAAGGGGCCTGTCCCCGCGAAGGCGGGGATGCCCGAAGAGCGGATGAGGGCGTTGTTGCTGTCGTAAATCGCTAGGGTCGAAGAGCGCTCCTCAACTCAATTCGCGCTCAGAAGGAGGCTTGCCAACTCACCGATTCGGATCCCGTTCCGGGCTTGGTCGCTTGGTGAGCTTGCGTTGCAACGAACGCCGGTGCATGCCCAGCAGGCGTGCGGCAGCAGACACATTGCCGCCGGTTTCGTGCAGCGCCTGCTGGATGTGCTCCCATTGCAGGCGGCTGATCGGCGTCATCGCATCCGGCGGTTCGATTTCTTCCGGTTCTTCACCGGCCTCGTCTTCTTCGCCCAATGCGCGCAGGATCATCTGCACCGTGGCCGGCTTGGGTAGGTAGTCGTCCGCACCGAGCTTGATCGCTTCCACCGCAGTGGCGATCGACGCATAACCGGTGACCAGCAGGATGCGCATGTCCTGGCGCAGCTCGCGTAGCGGCTGGATCAGGCCCAGCCCTGATTCACTGCCCAGCTTCAGGTCGATCAGCGCGAACGCAGGCGGCGCCTGCGTGGCCAGTTGCAGGGCGCCAGCGATGTCGGTGGCGGTGACTGCCTCGATGCCACGGCGGGCGAGCGTGCGCTGCAGGGTGCGCAGGTACAGCGGATCGTCATCGACCAGCAGGCCGTGGGTAGCGGGAGCACTCATGCATTTACCTCGGGGTTGTCCAACGGCAGGCGAAAGCCGACGCGCGCTCCCTGGCCTTCGGCCGGACGCATCCACAATTCGCCATGCAGGCGTTCAATGGTGGCATGGGACAGCGCCAGGCCGACACCCATGCTTTCAGTCTTGCTGCTGTTGAACAACGAGCCGGGCAGGGCCGCATCGTTGGCATTGAAGCCCGGGCCGTAGTCGCGGACTTCGCCATACAACTGCCCGTCCTGTACGCGGATATCCAGATCGATCTGCGGCCGACCGCTGAACTCGCCGGCATCGGCTGCGTTGTTGAGCAGCACCTGCAGCAGGTGCCCGACGCCGGGGTCCAGGGTCATCTGCAAGGGCGCGTTGGCATTGCGTCGCAATTGGATGGTTGGTCGCACCAGCCGCCATTGCTCCAGCACGCTGCCGATCGAAACCGGTGCGCGGCTGCGTGCGCCCTCTGCCGGCGCAGCAAGGGCCAGCACCCGTTCGCGGCACTGGACCAGCAACTCGCGCAGGGTCTCCAGGTCATCGCGCATTTCCGGGTTGTCGGCGCATTGTTCGGCGATGTCGTCGGTGATCAGGGTCATCGTCGCCAGCGGCGTATTGAGCTCGTGCGCCACCGACGCGGCATGGGTGGCCAGGGCGACGATGCCCTCGTTGCGCACGAAGCGTTCGCGCAGCAGCGCCAACTGGTTCTCGCGCTCGCGCAGGGCGGCAGCCAGGCGGGTGGAAAACACCAGCACCACCACGCTGGACAGCAGGAAGTTGGCCGCCGCTCCCCACAGGTGCAGGCTCATCGAATCGAAATAACCGCCCTCCAGTGGCAGGCCGAACACCGCGCTGAGCGCGTAGCCGGCCACGCAGGCGGCAGCCACCGCGTGGGTCCAGCGCAGCGGCAGGGCCAGCGCGGCCAGTGCGATCAGGATCAGGAACAGCGAGCCGAACGGGTTGGCGATGCCGCCGCTCCAGCCGACCATCCAGGTCAGCACGGTCACATCGACCAGGATGTGGCCGAACGCGGTCACCGGCGCCGGGTTGCTGTCGTGCACGCGCAACTGCACGTACAGGTTGAACAGCGCCAGTACCAGCACGCCGGCCCATAGCGGGACCAGCGGCAGTTCCAGCCCCAGCAGCGCGCTGGCGAGCAGGATGGTGGTTGCCTGGCCGGCGGTGGCCAGCCAGCGCAGGCTGCACAGGGTGCGCAGGAAAGAGGTGTCGGGGGCATTCATGGCGCCATCGTAAGTTGTCAGGCCGGCTGACACACAATGGAAGGTTCATCCCGGTCGGGTGATCGGCGCGGTAAAATGCCGACCATGCACGACGCCGTTACCCGACCCACTCCGCCCTCCGACGCCACCGCGTGGCCCCGCCGCATCACCCAGTCCGTCGAAATCGGCGGTGTGAAGGTGGGTGGTGGTCATCCCGTGGTCGTCCAGTCGATGACCAACACCGATACCGCCGACGTGGCGGCCAGCGTCAAACAGGTCGCCGACCTCTGGCGTGCCGGCTCGGAGATGGTGCGGCTGACCGTCAACAATCCCGAATCGGCGGCGGCAATTCCGCGCATCGTCGAGAAGCTGCGGATGATGGGCATCGAGGTGCCGCTGATCGGCGACTTCCACTACAACGGCCATCAGCTGCTGACCCAGGAGCCGGCCTGTGCCGAGGCGCTGGCCAAGTACCGCATCAACCCGGGCAATGTCGGCTTCGGCAAGAAGAAGGACACCCAGTTCGCGCAGCTGATCGAGTTCGCCATCAAGTACAACAAGCCCGTGCGCATCGGCGCCAACTGGGGTTCGTTGGACCAGGCGCTCGCCGCCAAGCTGATGGACGAGAACAGCCAGCGCGCCCAGCCTTGGGACGCCGGCCGTGTGCTGCGCGAGGCGTTGATCCGTTCGGCGCTGGACTCTGCGGAAACCGCTGTCGAGCTGGGCCTGCCGCGCGACCGCATCGTGCTTTCGGCCAAGGTCAGCGGCGTGCAGGAACTGATCGCGGTCTACCGCGACCTGGCCAGCCGTTCCGATTTTGCATTGCATCTGGGCCTGACCGAAGCCGGTATCGGCAGCAAGGGCATCGTCGCCTCATCGGCGGCGCTGGCGGTGCTGATGCAGGAAGGCATCGGCGACACCATCCGCATCTCGCTGACGCCGGAGCCGGGCCAGTCGCGCACGCAGGAAGTCATCGTTGCCCAGGAGCTGCTGCAGACCACCGGGCAGCGTGCGTTCACGCCGATGGTCACCGCCTGTCCGGGATGTGGCCGCACCACCTCCGAGTTCTTCCAGGAACTGGCCAAGGTGGTGCAGAACCACGTGCGCGAGAAGATGCCGGTCTGGCGCGTCAGCCACCCGGGGGCGGAGAACATGACGCTTGCGGTGATGGGCTGCATCGTCAACGGCCCTGGCGAATCGCGCCACGCCAATATCGGCATTTCGCTGCCGGGTACCGGGGAAACGCCGGCGGCGCCGGTGTTCATCGATGGCGAGAAGAAAGTGACCCTGCGCGGCGAGAACATTGCCCAGGAGTTCGTCACCCTGATCGACGATTACGTCGAAACCAAGTATGCGCGAAGCTCCGGCTGATTCCCGGAGCGAGGCCGCAGGCCTGCGTCGATGGCTGGCCCACAATGCGTGGCGGCTGCTGTTGTTGTTCGTCGGCGTGCTGTTGCCGTTGGCGGGCTTCGTCACGCTGGCCGATGAAATCCACGAAGCCGAAGCTTTCCACTTCGACGATGCGTTGTTGTGGCAGATGCATGCCTTGGCTTCACCGGGGCTGGATCGCTTCTTCGTGCTGTTTTCCAAGCTGGGCTACGAATGGGGCGTGATCCCGTTCGACGTGCTGGTCGTAGCAGCGTTGTTGTTTGCGCGGCGCTGGCGCAAGGCGACATTCGCCGCCGTCGCCTTTGTCGGCTCGGCCTTGTTGAACCTTGGTAGCAAGCAGATATTCCAGCGCGAACGTCCCGGTCTGTGGGAATCCATCGCGCCGGAAAGCACTTTCAGCTTCCCCAGTGGTCATGCGATGGGTTCGATGACACTTGCCGTGACCGTGGTGATGCTGGCCTGGAACACCCGCTGGCGCTGGCCGGTACTGCTGTTTGCGTCCGCGTTCGCGTTGCTGGTGGGTGTATCGCGCGTCTATCTCGGCGTGCATTATCCATCCGATATCCTTGGCGGATGGTGCGCGGCTTTGGTCTGGGTGATTGGTGTTTACATCGTGATGTTCCGTCGTCGTTGGTCGTTGCCTTCAACGTAATTCGCTGCGCTTGCATGGATGCAATTCGGATAGGAAAAGTCCTAATTGCATGAAGGAAATGAGCTGATGGCTGGGTTTCGTTCGTTGTCACATAGTGGTCCGGCAACTGCAGAACGGGGATTCTGCGTTGTGCCGACATCAGGGGATGGCCAACGCGTTGCATTCCGGCCAGTAGGCAGGTCGGGCGGGGGGTACTTCTGGTCGATAATACGCACTGGCTTTTGCCATGAAGGACGAAAACCGTCCCTCGCTTTACCCGTTTGGGGAATGGCCAAGGCTTCAACTGTCACCTCGTCGCGAGGAATGCGTCATGACCATCAAGGTTTTTCTCATCGATGACCACGCACTTGTGCGCACGGGCATCAGGATGATTCTTTCGAGTCAAACCGACATCGAGGTAGTGGGGGAGGCGGATAGCGGAGAAGTGGCCCTGCCGCAGATCCGCAGGCTCAAGCCCGACGTGGTGCTGTGTGATCTGCATCTGCCGGGATTGAGTGGATTGGAGATCACCGAACGCGTGGTCAAAGGGGATCACGGCACGCGCGTCATCATCGTCTCGGTGCTGGAGGACGGGCCGATGCCCAAGCGCCTGCTGGAGGCAGGTGCATCGGGTTACGTCGGCAAGGCGGGAGATTCGCGCGAGCTTATCCGCGCCATCCACGACGTTGCATTGGGTAAGCGCTACCTGGCAAACAGCATCGCGCAGAGTCTGGCGCTGTCCAATCTGGAAGGCAGTGGCTCACCGTTTGATGTGCTGTCGCCGCGCGAACTGGAAGTGGCGCTGCTGCTTATCCAGGGACATCGTCAGGAGGAAATCGCGCGGCGTTTGAGTCTCAGCGCCAAAACGGTCAACACGCACAAGGCGCGTCTGTTCCAGAAGACCGGGGTGCACGACAACATCGCGCTGGCGCGGCTTGCCAGTCAGTACGGCGTGGGTGATCCGTCGCGCGCGATCTGACTCCGGATCGGCCGCGACAAACGCAAACGGCGAATCTTCATCAAGGTGAGGATTCGCCGTTTTCTTTTGGGGCAGATGCAACACGAATGTTGTTGGCCGCCTGGGATTGCCGGGGAGTTGGCTCGAAACAGAGCAGCAGCATGTCGATTGCTGCTGTGGCAATCCACACCGGACGTGCATCTTGTGAGGAATGCTCCCGTCGAGCGGGAGGGGAGTTTCCCCGGTTTGCGGGCGCGCATTGTGCAAACGCGGTGACCTGATTTTTGGCAGGGCCTGAACGACAAACCCCGCACTCAGGGAGCGCGGGGTTTGTCAGTTGACGGAAGCGGTCATCGACCGCCCGTCGTTCCGGGAATGGTGGCCGGGTCAGGCGTTGCGCGAATGACCTTCTTCCACTTCCTCCTGCTTGGCCACTGCTGCCGGCTCGGCAGTGGTGGTTTCAGCAGCGGCAGCCGGAGCCTGTTCCTTCGGCTCGTCATTGTTGACGACGGCTTCGTGGGCGAACAGCTGGCCATTCTCGGGAGCGGCAGGTGCCGGTGCGGCAACTTCAGCTTCGACAGCAACTTCTGCCGGTGCCGGTGCCGAAGGCTCGGCAACGACCGGTGCTTCCGCTGTGGGCGCTTCAACCGCCGGAGCAGCTTCGACGACGGCGGGGGCTTCAACAGTAACCACCGGCTCGGCCGCGATCGGTGCCGGAGTGGCGACTTCTGCCACGGCAGGGGCTTCGGCGACAACGGCTACCGGAGCGGGAGCAGCCGCAACAGGCGCTGCGGCCTGCTCCACGACCGGGGTCTCAGAGACGACTTCCGCCGGCTTGCTGTCAGCAACCACCACTGCCGGAGCCGGTTCCGCCGCAGCGGTGATCACCGGCTTGGCTTCTGCTTGGACCGGTGCGGCCACGGCAGCCGGATGTTCGATCCTGGTCTCGGCAGCCTTGACCGGGGCCGGGGCCGGAGCCGGAGCAGCAGCGCCAAGCTCGTCATCAAAGTCGAACTCGGGCTGGCTGCTGGCGGGCTTGTTGGCCGAGGCTTCGACAGCGTCACCATCGTCGAACTCTTCGATGCCTTCTTCGTCGTTGTTCAGCATTTCACCGGCGGCGGCGCCTTCGGCGTTGCCGCGACGACGACGACGGCCGCCACGACGACCGCGACGACGACGGCTACCGGCTTCACCGTTGGCTTCATCGCCAGCGATTGCGACGCCGTTTTCATCGGTGGCGACGACGGCCGTTTCAACGGCAGCTGCGGTGGGTGCGATGTTCTCGTTCGCCGGCAGCTTGTCCTTGGCCGGAGCCTCGGCAGCAGTGGTTGCTTCCACGGCGGCGGTAGCGACCGGGGCGGCAACGGCAGCGGCGGCAATCACCGGCTTGATCGTTTCAGCCTGCGGCTGACGTGCCGGCTTCTCGCTCAGCGGCTGGGCGGCCTTGTCGGTTTCCTGCTGCGGCTTGGGCTGCTTGGGCTGCTTCTGCTGCTTGGGTTGCTGCTGTTCGCCGCGAGGCTGCTTGCCCTGCTGAGGCTGAGGCTGGTCGCCGCGCTGCTTCTGCGGCTGCTGGGCATTGCCCTGCGGCTGCGGATTGTTGCCGCCCTGGCGACGGTCGTCACGGCGCTCATCGCGGCGCTGCTCTTCGCGACGGTTGTTGTTGCCGCCGCCGTTGCGTGCCTGCTGGCCGTTGTTGCCGCGGCCATCGCGACGCTGGTTGCGGTCGTTGCGGTTGCGGCCACCGTCCTGGCGCTGCGGCTGGGACGACTGCTCCGCCGGGGCCGATTCGCCACCGAAGATGCGCTTGAGCCAACCCATCACGCCGCCTGCTGCCGGAGCCGCAACGGGGGCGACAGGTGCAGGAGCCGGTGCGGCTTCCTGCACTTCGCGCACCGGAGCCGGCTGGCTGTGCTTGACGTGGGTGACGGCCGGAGCCGGCGGAATGTTCAGCTGTGCCTTGGTCAGGGCGTGCACCGGCAGCTTGCGCGGGGTGCCGCGCTGGTAGCTGGGCTTGCCCGACTCTTCACCCAGCTCGTTGTCGCGCAGACGCGTGACTTCGTAATGCGGGGTGTGCAGCTGCTCGTCGGCGACGATGATGATCGGGGCGTCGTGACGCGTTTCGATCTCACGCAGCGCGCTGCGCTTCTCGTTGAGCAGGTAATTGGCGATTTCCACCGGGGCCTGTACCAGCACCTGCCCGGTGTTCTCCTTCATGGCGTGCTCTTCGGCCACGCGGATGATCGACAGCGACAGCGACTCGATGCTGCGCATGCGGCCCTGGCCGTCGCAGCGCGGGCACACGATCTGGCTGGACTCACCCAGGCTCGGACGCAGGCGCTGGCGGCTCATTTCCATCAGGCCGAAGCGCGAGATGCGGCCCAGCTGGACGCGGGCACGATCGTACTTCAGGGCGTTCTGCAGGCGGTTCTCGACTTCGCGCTGGTGCTTGTTCGAGGACATGTCGATGAAGTCGATGACCACCAGGCCGCCGAGGTCGCGCAGGCGCAACTGGCGGGCCACTTCCTCGGCCGCTTCCAGATTGGTCTGGAATGCGGTGTCTTCGATGTCGGTGCCCTTGGTGGCGCGGGCCGAGTTCACGTCGACGGCGGTCAGGGCTTCGGTCTGGTCAACCACGATCGAGCCGCCCGAGGGCAGGCGCACGTTGCGCTCGTAGATCGCCTCGATCTGCGATTCGATCTGGAAGCGGTTGAACAGCGGGATGTCGTCCTTGTAGTGCTTGAGCTTGCGCAGGGTCTGCGGCATCACCTGCTGCATGAACTCGCGGGCGGTCTCGTACAGCTCCTCGGTATCGACCAGGATCTCGCCGATGTCCGAGCGCAGGTAGTCACGCAGGGCGCGCACGATCAGGCGCGATTCCTGGTAGATCAGGAACGGGGCCGGCTTGGTCAGCGCGGCTTCGGCGATCGAGCGCCAGACTTGGAGCAGGTAGTCCAGATCCCACTGCAGCTCTTCGGCATCGCGGCCGACGCCGGCGGTGCGGATGATCACGCCCATGTCGTCGGGAATGTTGAGCTTGTCCAGTGCTTCCTTCAGGGCAGCCCGGTCTTCGCCCTCGATGCGACGCGAAACGCCGCCGGCGGAGGGCGAGTTCGGCATCAGCACCATGTAACGGCCGGCCAGCGAGATGAACGTGGTCAGGGCAGCGCCCTTGTTGCCACGCTCTTCCTTGTCCACCTGGACAACGATTTCCTGGCCTTCGCGCAGCAGCTCCTTGATGCTGGCCTTGTTCGGGTCAACGCCGCTCTGGAAGTAATCGCGGGAGATTTCCTTCAGCGGCAGGAAGCCGTGACGTTCGCCACCGTACTCGACAAAAGCGGCCTCGAGCGACGGCTCCAGGCGGGTGATGCGGCCCTTGTAGATGTTGGACTTTTTCTGTTCCTTCGACGGCTGTTCGATGTCGATGTCGTACAGGTTCTGCCCGTCGACGATGGCCACGCGCAGTTCTTCAGCCTGCGTGGCATTGATCAGCATTCGCTTCATTGTGCGTTCCTCGCGCGCTGCTACCGCGCGGAACGCCATGGGGTTTCGCCTCTGGACACGGGTCGCCGCCCATTCGCGCAGGCGCGGGTAGGGCGGTTTGGGTTTCCAGCGCTACGACACCACGGCAGGCCGCGGGAGCGCTTCTATTCTTGTTTTAGGTGTTTCAGGGCCGGCGGCCGATCCGGCCGTGGCCGGGCGTCGCACGGGACATAGGTTTCGTCCTACTCAGATGCCTTTTGGCACCCGACGATGGCCGGGAGCGCCGACGAGCCGCTAACATGGCCGCCCCGGGGGCGGTGGCCGCGCACTGTGCCGGATCCGTAGGGAGCGGGGCTTCTGGCCCTGACCAACTTCCAACGAAATCAAACCCTTATATCGCGGCCCGAGTGTAGCAGAATAAATAGGCTGATGACTGACTCCGATTACCGTGGAACACCGCCCGCCGCCAAGACCAGCGTGCGCATGATCAAGGTTCCCGAGGACCGTGCCGGGCAGCGCCTGGACAACTTCCTGCTGGGCCAGCTCAAGGGCGCCCCGCGCAGCCTTGTCTACAAGCTCGTGCGCAGCGGCCAGGTCCGTGTGAATGGGGGCCGGGCAAAGGCCGAACGCAAGCTGGAAGTGGGGGATGAGGTGCGGGTGCCGCCCGTCAATCTCAACGAGGTTGGAGAAAAGGTGGCGCCGCCGGCCAGCTTCCTGCAGCGGATGGAAGAAGCCATCGTGTTCGAGGATGCCAAGCTGCTGGTGATCAATAAGCCGTCCGGGGTGGCCAGCCATGGCGGCAGCGGCATCAGCCATGGCGCCATCGAGACCATGCGTGCGTTGCGTCCGAACCTGAATCTGGAGCTGGTGCACCGGCTGGACCGCGACACCTCCGGCCTGCTGATCATGGCCAAGAAGCGCTCGGCCCTGACCGAGTTGCAGGCGCTGATGCGTGAAGACCGTGGCGGCATCCAGAAGCGCTACCTGACCTTGCTGGTCGGCCGCATGCCTGACGGGGTGATGAGTGTGGATGCGCCGCTGCATGTGGGTCTGCGCCAGGGCGGCGAGCGTCATGTGCAGGTCAATCAGGCCGGCAAGGCATCGCTGAGCCATTTCCGCATGCTTGAACGGCGCGGTGGCCATTCATATTGCGAGGTGCGGATCGAAACCGGGCGCACCCACCAGATTCGCGTACACGCCCAGCACATCGGTCATGCCGTAGCTGGTGATGACAAGTATGGCGATCCTGCGGTCAACAAGCGGCTTCGTGAGCAGATCGGCCTGAAACGCCTGTTCCTGCATGCAGCATCGTTGGAGTTCGCACTGGATGCGGGCAAGACACCTTATCTATTGAATGCCCCGTTGGCGCCGGAGCTGGTCGAAGCGCTCGAGCGCCTTTGATCGACGGCGGGGTGGGGATTCGGGATGGGCGATTCGCAAGCCGGAGTGCTGCGAACGTCCAGGTTGTGGATTCAGCCTGCCTGAGCGCGCCGGCGAATCCTGAATACCGTGATCCCCTGCGCCTGCATCACCACTTGAACAGCGCCAGGCTGACGGCGATCGTCGCCATGCCGATGACCAGGCCGTAGACGGTTTCATGGCCCCGGGCATAGCGCTTGGCTGCGGGAAGCAATTCGTCCAGGGCCAGGAACACCATGATGCCGGCGATCAGGCCGAACACGGCGCCGAAGGTCGAATGTGAAAGCGAGCCGGCCAAAGCGAAGTAGCCGATGGCTGCGCCGACCGGTTCAGCCAGCCCGGACAGCAGGCTGGCGCCAAAGGCATAGGACTTGCGGCCGGTAGCGAAATAGACCGGTACCGCAATGGCGATGCCCTCGGGAACATTGTGGATGGCAATGGCGAAGGCCAGCGGCAAGCCGATCGATGGGCTTTCCAGTGTCGCGAAGAAGGTCGCCAGCCCTTCAGGGAAGTTGTGGGCGGTGATTGCAACGGCGCTGAGCAGGCCGACACGGCGGATATGGCTGCGGTTCTGCTCGTGGAAGGCGGGGTCCTGCTTGTCCAGGGTTTCGTGTGGGTTCGGGACCAGGTGGTCGATCACCATCACCAGCAGCACGCCGGCCAGGAACCAGATCGTGCCGTAGGTGAAGCCCAGTCGCTCGCCGTGGGCCAGGGTGAACGAGGCGATGGACTTGTTCAGGATCTCTGACAGCGACACATAAACCATGGCGCCGCCGGCAAAGGCGAGCCCGAATGCCAGCAGGCGCGGGTTCGGTCGTTTGGAGAACAGCACCAGCAGGCTGCCCACGGCGGTGGCCAGCCCTGCGGCAAACGTCAATCCGAACGCGATCCAGAGGTTTTGGGTAGATATTTCGTACATGAAGTGGCGCCCGGGGCTGGTTTTGGATCAACCGCCGCGACGCGCGCGCTCCTCGATGGCAAAGCATTCATCCGGCTTGGGCTGCGGCGGATTGAAGGTCACCGGCACCTGGATGGTGGTCGGCACCGGCTGGCCGTTGCGGGTGGCGGCCTTGAACTTCCATTCGCGCACCCGGGCGGTGGCCGATTCATCGAGCTGAGTGTTGCCGCTGCTGGTGATCACGGTGACGTTGGTGGGCTTGCCTTCGGCGCCAACCACCACGTTGAGCACGCTCTTGCCGCCAATGCCGGCGCAGGCCAGTTCCGGCGGGTACTCCGGCGGCGGAGTCTGCACGGCGACCACTTCGGTGGGCGCGACCACCGGTGCGGCCGGTTGATCGGAGGAGTTGCAGCCAGCCAGTGCGGCGGTTGCAGCGAAGGAGCCCAACAGCAGGCGCAGTTTCATGTCATTGCTCCGTGAGTGCGGATGCCTTGGCGGCACAGATGAAGTCGTTTTCGCTCAGGCCGCCCACATCGTGGGTGGAGAAGCGGACCACGGCGCGGTCGTAGTGCACGCCCAGATCGGGGTGGTGATCCTCGGCATGGGCGATCCAGGCCAGCGCGTTCACGAAGGCCATGGTGCCGTAGTAGTTGTCGAAGCGGAATGTACGCACCAGGGCCTGGCCGTTCTCGGCCAGCTCCCAGTCGGACACCTGCGGCAGCAGCTCCGCCAATCGGGCCTGGCCCAGCCGGTGTTCGCTGCCCTTGCGGGGGATGCAGTGGGCTTGCGCCAGGGGAATCAGGTCAGGGGCCATGGGAACCTCCATCAAGCAGGTGACTGAACAGTGGCGCGCGTGGAAGCAGTGTCCCATCAGCGGCAACCAAGACATGGCTAGAATACCCGCATGATCCAGATATCAGATACCGCCCAAAGCTATTTCCGCAAGTTGATCGAACGTGAGGCCGTGCCCGGCATGGGCGTGCGCCTGAGCGCCGTTGATCCTGGCACGCCGCGCGCCGATGCGCGGCTGGAGTTCGCCGACCCGAGCGAGTTGCTCGGTGACGAGTGGGCGGTGGATTGCGATGGCTTCACCTTGTATGTCGCGGCCACGAGCGTGGGCTGGCTGGACGGTGCCGAGATCGATTTCGTCACCCAGGCCGCCGGTACCCAGCAGTTGACCATCAAGGCGCCGAAGATCAAGGGCGAAGCGCCCGGTGATGCGGCATCGATGGTCGAGCGCGTGCATTGGGTGGTCGAGAACGAGATCAACCCGCAGCTGGCCTCGCATGGCGGCCGGGTGGCAGTACAGGAAGTTTCCGCTGACGGTGTGGTGCTGCTGCGCTTCGGCGGCGGCTGCCACGGCTGTGGCATGGCCGACGTGACCTTGAAGCAGGGGATCGAGAAGACGTTGATGGGACGGGTGCCCGGCGTGACCGCCGTGCGCGATGCTACTGACCATGACACCGGTCAGGCCCCGTATATCCCGCGCGCGGGTTGAGCTGAAATCCGCCGCATGCCGGTGACGCCAGTTACCGACTTTCTTGACCTGCTGGCCGCGCGCCGGCAGGCCAGCATTCTGCATGACCGTCGTACCGGCATGCCGTACAGCTGGAGCCACTGGGTGCGCACGCGCGCATCCATGGCGATATCGGCGTTTGCGCAAAGCGATGTTGCCCAGGTGATGGCCGCTAGGCCACAGCCGCCGCATGAGCGCGCGCCGCGAGCCAGGCCGTTCTGGCAGACGATGTTGCTGCTGGTCTGGCAAGGCGGCGATCCGCCGCCGCGTGATCAGCGCGCATTGCGCTGGTTTTCCGGGTTCATCAGCGCTGCGCTGCACCTTTTGTTCGCCCTGCTGTTGCTGTGGGTTGCGCTGGTGCGCAGCACGACGCCGGAGCAGAGTGCCGAAGACGGTGAGCGCGTACAGATCGAATACATCGGTCGTGGCACGCCGGAGGAGCAGGGCGGTGGCGCGCCGCAGGCCCAAGGGCAGGAGCAGGCAGAAGCCGCCGCCGCTGCCGGCAATGCATCGGCCCAGGCCGGCGCCGAGGCGGCCAGTGCGAACGAAGCTGCCATCGAACAGCCCCAGGTCGAAGCTGTGGCCGAGTCGGCCGCAGCGGCAGCGGCAGCCAGCGCGGCGGAAGTGGCCGAAGCGGATGCCATGCCGGTTGATGCATCCAAGCCTTCCCCCGAACTGCCGACCGCGCAGCCGTTGCAGGTGACGCAGACCCAACAGCCGACCACGGAGTTCGTGCTGCCGCCGCCGACCGTGCGACCGCCCACGATGACGGTGCCGGCAGTGAATGCACCGCAGGTGGAAGTGCGTGAGCGCGTGGTCGAGACGGCGACGGACCGCCCCCGTGTGCTGCCATTGCCGCGTGTTCCGGCAACACCGCAGGCGCAGGTAAAGATGCCGGACGTGCAGGTGCGCGAGCGGCAGATTGAAACGATGCCGCAGCAGCAGGTGACGATGGCCCAGGTGCGGCCACGCACGACGGACGTGCAGGTGACCGGCGCCGAGGTCCTGGTGCGCGAACGCCAGGTGGAGGCCGCACCACGGCAACCGGTGGCGATGGCGCAGGTGCGTTCGAACGAAGCGCGCAACGTGCAACTAAAGACGCCCGCCGTTGGTGTGCGTGAGCGGCAGATTCCTGCGGTTGCGGATGCTCCGGCCGCTGCGGCTGCTGCTGCGCCGACGGCAACGGCTGCGAAACCGGCCGGTGACAAGAGTGAGCGTGCGCAGGCAACGGCGCAGGGCAGTGCCGCGCAAGGGGCAGCTACGCAGGGAAGCAGTGCCGCGGGCACCCGCTCGACGCAGCCGGGCACCAGCCCAGGCGCCGGACCCAAGCCGCAGGATCGCAGCGGCGGTTGGGATGCGCCGGTCCGCTCGGATGATTGGGGTGCTTCGCAGCGGCAGGTTGCCGGCAGTGTGGGCGGGCAGTCGGAAAACGGACGTGGACTGTTCAATGCGGACGGCAGCGTGCGCTTGGGTGGAAATGACGGCGGACAGGACAACACGCGCGGAGCGCCTGGTGGCGACGCCGATACCTGGACGCGCGACCGCATCGCTCAATCGGGCACCTGGCTCAAGCGCCCGCCCTACGAACACACGCCGACCTCGTTCGACAAATACTGGGTGCCCAACGAATCGTTGTTGGCCGAGTGGGTGCGCAAGGGCATCAAGAGCATCGAGATTCCGATTCCCGGCAGCAACAGCAAGATTTCCTGCGTGGTGTCGATGCTGCAATTTGGTGGCGGTTGTGGGTTGACCAATCCCAACATGCAGGAGCAACCGGCCCAAGCGCGACCGCCACCGGATATCCCGTTCAAGAAGGAATTGCAGGAAGACAACGGCAGTCGATAGGAGCGCCGTCGCGGCTGCGCAGGTTGGGAAGGCTGCCGCTTGGCCCGGAAGCGATGCTTCTTTCGCCTTGCGGACGAAGGCCGGCTTCATGCGCGGAGCGCCCCGCAGTTTCTCCTGTTGTATGAGAAGCAAAAAAGAAAGCCGCCCCAAGGGCGGCTTTCTTTATGTGCATTACAAGCGACTCAGTTAACGCCGTGCAGATCGCGCAGCTGGCTGGGACGCGAGCCGAAGTAGGCAGCCAGATCGGCAATTTCCTGGTCGGTCAGGCCGGCAGCCTGCGGGGTCATCAGCATGTGGTCACGATCGCCGGAGCGATAGGCCTGCAGCGAATGAGCGAGATAGTCGCCGTACTGACCTCCCAGGCGCGGGTAGGTCGGATCGATCGGGTTGTTGCCATCGGCGCCGTGGCAGTCGATGCAGCTCTGTCCGGTCGCCTTGCCTTTGACGTTGGCGCGTTGCTCGCCGGCGGCGATACGTCCTTCCGGCAACCCTGCCGAGGAGCGCGAGCCATGCTCGCCACTGGCGTGGCCAGCATCGCCGGCGGATGTGTCAGCCGATTCCACCTGCGACTGCGAACAGGCTGCCAGTGCGAACATCGCCAGCAGGACGATGGACAAGCGCGTTGCGTGCGTTGCTTTCGACATGGACGATGCCTATTTGACGGTGGACAGGTAAGCGGCGAGATCAGCGATTTCCTGCGCGCTGAAACTCATCGATTGCGCCTGCATGGTCGGATGCTTGCGCTTGCCTTCACGGTATTCAGTGAGCGCCTGGGTCAGGTACTGTGCTGACTGGCCACCAATTTTGGGCACGCGGTAGCTGGGATAGGCATTCTTGTAGCCGGTGATGCCATGACAGCCCTGGCAGGTGTAAGCCAGCGTGCGGCCGGCTTCAGCTTTGCCAACGGGCGGTGACGGCGTAGCGGCTGCCGGAGCGGCGGCGGGTGGATCAGACGGCGGATCTGCGAGGGCGGCCCCGGAAGTCAGGGCAAAAGCCAGAGCGAAACAAGCGGCGAGCGGCTGCGAGCGCATGGTTTCCTTGTCCGGTGTGCGGGTCTGGTGTTCCGCCGTGGGGACACGGAACGGGGCGAGTATAGCCCGCGTATTTATCGGTTCGGTAACGACTTTCGATGTTGCGCCGCATCACCGGTCGGTGGCCGCAGGCGCCCCAGTCAGGAACCCATGACCTTTGGCGCATGGTGTCTCTGTGGGGTGGTGCAATACTTTGCTACAACACCCCGCCAATGCATCCCCAGGGACCAGACGATGTCGCGATTCTTCTCTTTGCACGGCCGCACCGGAAGCTGCGCTGCTGCACTACTTGTTTCCACTTCGCTGCTGCTGGGCGGTTGCAAGGCCGGGGGCGAAGAAGCCCAGGCCAAGACCCCGGACGAGCAGAAGGCCGTTGATGCGGTGCCGGTGGAAGTGGCCAAGGCCGAGCATCGCGCCATTGCCGCCAGCTACACCGGCACGGCCGCGCTGGAAGCCCGCGCCGAATCGCAGGTGGTCGCCAAGACCTCGGGCGTGGCCCTGGCCGTGCTGGTCGAAGAAGGGCAGGTGGTGCGTGCCGGGCAGCCGCTGGTGCGGCTGGATCCGGATCGCGCGCGACTGAGCGTTGCACAGAGCGAGGCGCAGATGCGCAAGCTGGAAAACAGCTACCACCGCGCACAGAAGCTGGTACAGCAGCAGTTGGTCAGTGCCGCTGATGTCGACCAGTTGCGTTACGACCTGGAAAACGCCCGCGCCCAGTACCGCATGGCCACGCTGGAGCTGTCCTACACGACGGTGGAAGCGCCGATTTCCGGTGTGGTGGCCTCGCGTGACATCAAGCCAGGCAACTTCGTGCAGATCAACTCGCCGATCTTCCGCATCGTCGATGCCGCCAACCTGGAGGCCACGCTCAACGTACCCGAGCGTGAGATCGCCAAGCTCAAGCCGGGCCATGCCGTGGTGCTGGTCGCCGACGCGCTGCCGGGCCGGCAGTTCACCGGCACGGTGGATCGCGTGGCACCGGTGGTGGACAACGGTACCGGTACGTTCCGCGTGGTGACTTCCTTCTCCGGTGCCGGCGAACTGCAGCCCGGCATGTTCGGCCGGCTGAGCATCAACTACGACCAGCGCGCTGATGCGCTGGTGGTGCCGCGCAACGCGCTGCTGGAAGACGGCGGCGAGCCGGCGGTGTACGTGGTACGTGATGGCAAGGCCATGCGCACCACCTTGAAGCTGGGTTACGACGACGCCGGCTGGATCGAGGTGCGCGAAGGCCTGAAGATCGGTGATGAAGTGGTCATCGCCGGCAAGGCCGCACTGCGCGAAGGCAGCGCGGTGCAGGTGATCGGCAAGGAGAAGAAGGTGGCCGCTGCGGCCAAGGCACCGGCCGCAGAGGCGACCAAACAATGAGTGCACGCGAACCATCGGCTTCCGGCGGTGGCTTCGACCTGATCGAGTTCGCCACACGCCGGCGCGTCACCATCGCGATGATGACGCTCACCCTGGTGTTGTTCGGCCTGATCTCGTTGTCGAGCCTGAAGGTCGAACTGCTGCCGGACCTGAGTTACCCCACGCTGACCGTGCGCACCGACTATGAAGGCGCGGCGCCGGCTGAAGTGGAAACGCTGATCTCGCAGCCGGCCGAAGAGGCGCTGGGCATCGTCAAGGGGCTGCGCAAGCTCAAGTCGATCTCGCGCACCGGGCAGAGCGATGTGGTGCTCGAGTTCGCCTGGGGCACGGACATGCAGCAGGCCGGCCTGGACGTGCGCGACAAGATGGAGACGCTGCAGCTGCCGTTGGAGGCCAAGCCGCCGGTGCTGCTGCGCTTCAATCCGTCGACGCAGCCGATCATGCGTCTGGCGCTGTCGTCGAAGCAGGAAAGCGGCAATGACGCCGATGCGGTGCGTCGCCTGATGGAACTGCGTCGCTACGCCGACGAAGACCTCAAGCGCAAGCTGGAGCCGGTCAGCGGCGTGGCAGCGGTGAAGGTGGGTGGCGGCCTGGAAGACGAAATCCAGGTGGACATCGACCAGCGCAAGCTGTCGCAGCTGGGCCTGTCGCTGGACACGGTGATCCAGCGTCTGCAGCAGGAGAACGTCAACCTCTCCGGCGGTCGTCTGGAAGAAGGTTCGCAGCGTTACTTGGTGCGTACGGTCAACCAGTTCACCACCGTCGAGCAGATGCGCGAGATGCTGCTGACCACCGCTGCCGGTTCCAGTACCGCAGCGGCCAATGAAAACCAGCAGCTGATGACCGCCATTCTCGGCAGTCGTGACCCGAACGTCATCGCCGCGATGCGCAATGACGGTTCCGGCGGCAGCGTGGCGACGGTGCGTCTGAAGGACGTGGCCGACGTGCGCCAGGGCTACAAGGAGCGCGAAGCGGTGATCCGCAGCGCCGGCCACGAAGCGGTTGAACTGGCCATCTACAAGGAAGGCGACGCCAATACGGTGTCCACCGCCAATGCGCTGGAAGCGCGGCTGGAAGTGATTCGCAAGCAGATGCCCAAGGACATCGAGATGACGATGGTAGAAGACCAGTCGGTCTTCATCCGGCACGCCATCAAGGACGTGAAGATCGATGCGGTGATCGGCGGCATGCTGTCGATCCTGATCATCTTCCTGTTCCTGCGCGATGGCTGGAGCACGTTCGTGATCTCGCTGTCGCTGCCGATCTCGATCATCGCCACGTTCTTCTTCATGGGCCAGTTGGGCCTGAGCTTGAACGTGATGTCACTGGGCGGCTTGGCCTTGGCCACCGGCCTGGTGGTGGATGACTCGATCGTGGTGTTGGAGTCCATCGCCAAGGCGCGTGAGCGCGGCATGGGCGTGCTGGAAGCGGCGATCAAGGGCACGCGTGAAGTGTTCATGGCCGTGGTTGCTTCCACCCTGACCACCATCGCGGTGTTCCTGCCGCTGGTGTTCGTGGAAGGTATCGCCGGCCAGTTGTTCCGCGACCAGGCTTTGACCGTGTCGATCGCCATCGCGGTGTCGCTGGTGGTGTCGATGACGCTGATCCCGATGCTGAGCGCGTTGAAGGGGCGTCCGCCGCTGGAGTTCCCGGCCGAGGATCCGCGTCAGCCGTGGCGCCCGGAAAGCCGTTGGAAGAAGCCGGCAGCCTATGCCGGGCGCGGTATCGGGGCGATGTTCCGTTACGGCTTCTTCGCCGTGGTGTGGGCGGTGGTGAAGGTGTTCCGTGGCATCTCCGCCGTGGTCGGCCCGGTGATGCGCAAGGCCAGCGACCTGGCAATGGCGCCTTACAACCGCGCCGAAGCCGGCTACCTGCGGATGCTGCCTGCGGCATTGAAGCGGCCGTGGCCGATCCTCGGTGGCGCGGCGCTGGCGTTCGCGCTCACCTTGGCGGTGCTGCCGCTGCTGGGCGTGGACCTGATTCCGCAGCTGGCGCAGGACCGCTTCGAAATGACCGCCAAACTGCCGCCAGGCACGCCGCTGGCGCAGACCGATGCACTGGTGCGCGAAGTACAGCGCAAGCATGCCGATGAAGAAGGCGTGCGCCTGCTGTACGGCGTCTCCGGCACCGGTACGCGGCTGGATGCCAGCCCGACCGAAAGCGGCGAGAACATCGGCAAGCTGTCGGTGGTGATGAACGACACCAAGCGCGAACCCGCACTCACCGAGAAGCTGCGCGAAACCATGCGGCAGTGGCCGGAGGCGCAGGTGGACTTCGCCCGTCCGGAACTGTTCGCGTTGTCGCCGCCGCTGGAAATCGAGATCGAAGGCAACAACCTCGAATCGATCCGCGTCGCAGGCAACCGCCTGGCCGGGATGCTGCGCGAGAGCCCGCACTACGCCGACGTGAAATCGACGGTGGAGCAGGGCTTCCCGGAGATCCAGATCGTGTTCGACCAGGACCGCGCGGCGGCACTGGGCATGACCACGCGCCAGATCGCCGATGCCGTGGTCAACAAGGTGCGCGGCAATGTGGCCACCCGTTACAGCTTCCGTGATCGCAAGATCGACGTGCTGGTGCGTGTGCAGGAGTCCGAGCGTGCTTCGGTCAATGACATCCGTCGCCTGATCGTCAACCCGACCGGCAACAAGCCGGTGGAGCTGGGCTCGGTGGCCGATGTCGTGGCAACCACCGGTCCGAGTGAGATTCATCGCGCCGACCAGCGTCGTGTGGCCATCGTCTCGGCCAACCTGCGCGACATCGACCTGGCCAAGGCCATCACCGAGGTGCAGAGCCTGGTGGCCAAGAACCCGCTGGGCACCGACGTCGGCATGCGCATCGGCGGCCAGGGCGAAGAACTGGGTGAATCGATCCGCTCGTTGCTGTTCGCCTTCGGCCTGGCGATCTTCCTGGTCTACCTGGTGATGGCCTCGCAGTTCGAATCGCTGCTGCATCCGTTCGTCATCCTGTTCACCATTCCGCTGGCCCTGGTCGGCGCGGTGGCGGCGCTGCTGCTGTCGCGTTCGCCGATATCGGTGGTGGTGTTCATCGGTTTGATCCTGCTGGTGGGCCTGGTGGTGAAGAACGCCATCATCCTGATCGACAAGGTCAACCAGCTGCGCGAAGAAGGCGTGGCCAAGCGCCAGGCGCTGGTGGAAGGCGCCCGCTCACGTCTGCGCCCGATCATGATGACCACCTTGTGCGCGGTGTTCGGCTTCCTGCCGCTGGCCTTGGCCTTCGGTGAAGGTGCCGAGGTGCGCTCGCCGATGGCGATCACGGTGATCGGTGGCCTGCTGGTTTCCACGATGCTGACGCTGCTGGTCATTCCGGTGGTGTACGACCTGCTGGACCGCAAACCGGATGAGTTCTATGCCGAACGTGGTCGTCGCGCACGACGTGAGGCCGCTGCGGCCGAGCAGGTGCTGGCGCATGAGCAGGATGCCATTGGCGGGCTGAAGGACTGACCCGGATGAACATCACTGAGCTGTCCATCCGTCGCCCGGTCACCACCATCATGTTGTTCGTGTCGATGGTGGTGATCGGCCTGATCGCCTCGTTCCGGCTGCCGTTGGAAGCCGAACCGGAAGCGACCATTCCGTTCTTCTTCGTCTCCTTGCCATACCCCGGCTCCACCCCTGAAGAGGTGGAGCGCAACCTGCTGCGCCCGGTGGAAGAAGCCATCGCCACGATGCCCGGCATCAAGACGATGAACTCGCGTGCCAATGCGGAAGGCGGCCAGATCCAGGTCGAATTCAGTGATTGGGACCGTGACATCGCGATGGCCGCATCCGAAGCGCGCGAGCGCATCGACGCGGTGCGCGATCAGCTGCCGGATGACTTCCGTCGCTATTACGTGCAGCGCTGGAGTACCGGCGACCAGGAAGCGATCAGCCTGCGCCTGAACAGCAAGGAAGACCTGACCGCGCGCGCTGACATGATCGAACGCAGCATCAAGCAGCGCCTGGAGCGGCTGCCGGGTGTTGCCCGCGTGGAAGTGGAAGGCGTGGCCAAGCAGGAAGTGCTGGTCGCGCTGGACAAGGATCGGGTCAGCGCGCATGGCGTCGCGCTCAACGAACTGGTGCAGAAACTGCAGGCGGCCAACTTCTCGGTTTCGGCCGGGCAGATCACCGAAGATGGCCGGCGCCTGCGCGTGCAGCCGCGTGGCGAACTGCTGGAACTGCAATCGTTGCGTGACCTGCCCATCAACAGCACCGGCACACGGCTGTCGGACATCGCCGTGGTCAGCCTGCAGCCGCAGCGCATGAACTACGTGCGGCAGATGGAAGGCAAGCCCAGCGTCGGCGTGGACATCTACAAGGAACGCTCGGCCAACCTGGTGGACCTGTCGCGCGCTGTGGGTGAGGAGATCAAGGTCCTCGAAGAAGACCCGGCCATGCGCGGGGTCGACATCGAAGTGGCCTACGACTCGGGCAAGGCCGTGACCAGCTCGCTGCTGGCGCTGGCCGAGGCTGGTGCGATCGGCCTGCTGCTGTCGGTGATCGTGCTGTACGCGTTCCTGCGCCACTGGCCGTCGACGTTGATGGTGTCGTTGGCGATCCCGATCTGTTTCATCATGACGCTGGGCTTCATGTACTTCACCGGCATCAGCCTGAACATCATCTCGATGATGGGCCTGCTGCTGGCGGTGGGCATGCTGGTCGACAACGCCGTGGTGGTGGTGGAGAGCATCTACCAGGAGCGGGAGAAGTACCCCGGCCAACCGGCGATGGCATCGATCATCGGTACCCGCCATGTGGCGATCGCGTTGTCCGCAGGTACGTTGTGCCACTGTGTGGTGTTCCTGCCGATGATGTTCGGCGAGAAGAACATCATCACCATCTACCTGTCGCAGCTGGCGGTGACCATCTCGTTCTCCCTGCTGGCATCGTGGCTGGTCGCGGTGAGCTTGATTCCGATGCTGTCGGCACGGATGAAGACGCCGCCGGCAGTGAAATCGCCGCTGATCAACAAACTGCAGGACCGCTACGCCAAACTGCTGCGCTGGACGTTGGCCCATCGTGGTTGGAGTGTGGCCGGCATCTTGGCTGTGTCCCTCATCAGCGTGTACCCGATGACCCATATCCAGGGCGGTGGTGACGACAACGATCCGGACGAGATCAACATCTTCTACCAATGGCGCGGTGCCTATTCCAAGGAAGAGATGGGCAAGGAAGTGGCGCGCGTGGAGGCGTTCGTCAACGCGCACCGCAAGGACTTCCACATCGAGCGCGTGTACAGCCGCTACAGCGAGCAGGGCTGGGCGCAGACGCGTCTGTTCCTGTCCATCGATGACCGCGAGCAGAGCAAGAAGATCGAAGAGGAAGTGCGCAAGGGCTTGCCGGAGTCGGCGCGGGCCAAGATCGGCATTGGCTGGCCGGGTGGGATGGGCAGCGAAGGGCAGGGCGTACGCTTCAGCCTGGTGGGAGATTCCACCCAGACCCTGCGTGAACTGGCCGATGACGTGGTGCCGATCCTGGCGCGCAACCCCAAGCTGCGTGACGTGCGCGTGGATACCGGTGATGCCAACACCGAGCTTGCCGTGCAGGTGAATCGCGAACGTGCCGCGTCCTACGGTTTCAGCGCGCAGCAGGTGGCACAGTTCGTCGGCATGGCCCTGCGTGGTTCATCGCTGCGTGACTTCCACCGTGATGACGTTGAGATTCCGGTCAACGTGCGCTTTGCCGGCTCGGAGGACTACGCCATCGAAGACTTGTCGTCATTCATGGTGCGCAGCTCCAACGGCAAGGAAATCCCGTTGCTGGCGATGGTGGACGTCAACGTCAACCCGGCGGCCAATTCGATCCAGCGGCTCAATCGCCAGACCATGCTGCGCATCGAAGCGGGGCTGGCCAAGGACGTGCCGATGGAAGAGGCGCGCAATTCCATCGAAACCACATTGGAGAACGTGCAGTTCCCGCCTGGCTATGGCTACACGTTCAATGGCGCGGGATTCAACATCAACTTCGATGGCATGGACCAGATGAAGAACGCCATCCTGATCGCACTGGTGCTGATGCTGGTGATAATGGCCGCGGTATTCGAATCGCTGTTGTTCCCGGTGGCGATCATGTCCTGCGTACTGTTCTCGATCTTCGGCGTGTACTGGCTGTTCTGGCTGACCGGCACCGAGATGAACATCATGGCGGTGATCGGCATTCTGGTGCTGATGGGCGTGGTGGTGAACAACGGCATCGTGATGATCGAGCACATCAACAATCTGCGACGGCGCGGCGTGCCGCGTACCGAAGCGTTGATTGAAGGCAGCCGCGAGCGTCTGCGCCCGATCATGATGACGATGGGCACCGCGATCCTGGCGATGATTCCGATCGCCTTGAACACGCAGACCGCCGATGGCATGCCGCCGTACTACCCGATGGCCCGCGCGATTGCTGGCGGTCTGGCGTTCTCGACGGTGGTCAGCCTGCTGTTCCTGCCGACCATCTACGCGATCCTGGATGACACGCGCATGGGCACCGCACGGCTGGTACGTCGTGCGCGCGGCCTGCCGGCTGAGCGGGAGGTGGCGTTGGAGAGTTGATCCGCGCTGGAAAGCGAAACCAGAGAAGGCCCGCAGCGATGCGGGCCTTCTCTTTGCGATGAAGCGAACAGCGAAGTCGCTTGAACCTGCTTGAAGCCCCTCTCCCGTGTACGGGAGAGGGGTTGGGGTGAGGGCGGGTTGTGAACAAGCCAAGTTGGAAGTCCAAAGCACCCTCATTGCTCCGCATCAGCTTCTCCCGCATGCGGGAGAAGGCACGGCGTCTCAGCCAGCCAACTTTCCATAAACGCTGAAGCCCGTCAGCCACAAACCCAGCATGCTGCCCAGGTTGGTCAGCACGAAGGTCAGCACGATGCGGGTGACGCGGTTGCGGTACCAGCCTTTCACCGTCTGTGCGTCGTCACGCAGTTCCAGGAAATCCTGGTAGGTCGGCTTGCGCAGTCGAGTTTCGACCAGGGCGGCGAATGCGCCGGTCGGGATGCTCAGGCGGAAGGGCTTGAACGGTGCCACGACAATCGCGGTAAGAATGCTCAGCGGATGGCTGGCCGCAAGCAACGCGCCGAGGCCGGCCAGGCCGCCGGTGTACATCGCCCAGGTCGCCAGCATCTGCGTGCCCATGCCCATGCCGCCCTTCCAGAAGCCGATGCCGATACCGGCCAGCACCACGGCGAGGATGGTCAGGGTGATCCACGGGATGTTGCGCTTCTTCGGCACCGACTCCAGCTGCTCGCGCAGCAGGCCCGGTGATTCGGTGTCGCTCTTGAGGTAGCGGGCAAGCCCGGCCAGGTGGCCCGCGCCGACCACTGCCAGCACGTTGCGCTGTTCGCTGTTGTGCTCCTCGCGCAGACGCGTGGCCATGTAGCGGTCACGCTCGCCGATGATGGTTTCGTACAGCGCCGGGCTTTCCTTGGCGAACTCACCAAAGCTCGATTCAAGCATGTCGCCCTGCTTGAGCTTTTCGATTTCGTCTTCGCCCACGTCCTCGGAGGAGAACAGGCCGGCGCCGAGCCCGGCGACCAGCTTCAGCTTGCCGAAGAAGCCCAGCTGCTGCGACGCGCGGCGGAAGGTCAGGCCGACGTCGCGATCGATCAGGTGCACCGGCAGGCCGTGTTCGCCGGCCAGCGTCACCGCGCGCTTGAGTTCGGCGCCGGGCTCGATGCCCAGTTGTTCGGCCAGGCGGCGCTGGTAGGCGGCCAGGGCCAGGTTGGCGGCGAACAGGGCCACGCGCCCCTTGCGGATCACTTCCACCAGGTCCAGCTGCGCCAGGGCGTTCGGATTGGTCAATGCCTGCAGGCGCTGCGGGTCCAGCTCAACGGCAACCGCATCGAACTGCCCGCTGCTGATGGCCTGTTCCACCGCCTGCACGCTCGCCTGCGAGACATGCGCGGTGCCGAGCAGGGTGTAGCGCACGCCATCGCGCTCGATGATGCGTACCGGCTGGCCGGCGAGCAGGTCGCTGGTCGCGTCGATGGGGGTGTCGTTCATTACGTCATTCATTCGTAGGGGCGCTCTCGGTGCCGTCGCCGAGCGCACGCTGCATCTGCACCGTATCCAGCCAACGGCCGTGCTTGCGGCCAAGGCCACGGAAGATGCCAACCAACTGGAAGCCGAAGCGTTCGTGCAGTTTGATCGACGCGGTATTGGTGGGCTCGCCGATCACTGCCACCATCTGCCGGTAGCCGCGCGCGGTGCATTCGTCGATCAGTGCCTGCATCAACGCGCCGCCCACGCCCTTGCCCTGGAAGCGGGCATCAACGTAGACCGAGTTCTCCACCGTCCATTGGTAGGCGATGCGGGCGCGGTAACTGTTGGCGTAGGCGTAGCCGGCGACCTGGTCATCCAGCGTGGCGACGATGTACGGAAAGCCTCGCGTGGTGATGTCCAGCATGCGCCGGGTCATTTCGGCTTCGTCCGGCACCTCGTATTCGTAGGTGTTGACCAGTTCCTCCACCTCCACCGCGTAGATGGCGGTGATGGCGGGGATGTCGGCCGTCGTGGCCGGGCGCAGCTGCAGGTTCACGGCAAGCCTTGGATTAGTCGATGTAACGCTTGAGCAGGTCGCCGTAGGCATCGATGCGGCGGTCGCGCAGGAACGGCCAGATGCGGCGCACGTGCTCGCTGCGCTGCAGGTCCACCTCGCAGATCAGCACGGTAGCCTCTGCGCCGGCTTCGGCCAGGAACTCACCCTGCGGGCCGAGCACATGGCTGTTACCCCAGAAGTCGATGCCCGACGCCCCCAGCGGCGAAGCCTCGTGCCCGACGCGGTTGCAGCTCAGTACCGGTACGCCGTTGGCCACGGCATGGCCACGGTGACTGAGCACCCAGGCATCGCGTTGGCGATTCTTTTCATCCTGCACATCGTCCGGGTCCCAGCCGATGGCGGTCGGGTACAGCAGCAGCTCGGCGCCGGCCAGCGCCATCAGGCGCGCGGCTTCCGGGTACCACTGGTCCCAGCACACCAACACGCCGAGGCGGCCCACCGAGGTATCGATCGGCTTGAAGCCGATGTCGCCCGGCGTGAAATAGAACTTCTCGTAGAAGCCCGGGTCGTCGGGGATGTGCATCTTGCGGTACTTGCCCAGCAAGGTGCCATCCTTCTCGAAGACGACTGCGGTGTTGTGGTACAGGCCGGCGGCGCGGCGTTCAAACAACGAACCAACCAGGACGACGCCGTGCTTCTTGGCCAGCGCGCCCAGGCGCTCGGTGCTCGGGCCGGGGATCGGCTCGGCCAGGTCGAATTCGTCCACCGACTCGTGCTGGCAGAAGTACGGCCCGTTGTGCAGTTCCTGCAGCAGCACCAGCTTCGCGCCCTGCGCGGCCGCCTCGGCCACGCGCGCTTCAATCACTGCCAGGTTGGCAGCGGCATCGCCGTGGTTGCGCTCCTGGATCAGGGCGACGGTAAGGGGGCTGCGCGAGTTCATGTGGGGCGATCCTGCGGTGGAAAACGCGCATGGTAACGCGGATGCGCGAGTGCGATGTGGTGGTGGCTTAACGCGCGGTGCATGCTGCGCAGGGCTGTGCCCGGCGGCTTTTTGCAGGATGCGTGCCAGCCCGTGGCGGGCAAGGCGCCGAGCAGGGCTCAGCGCTACCGGTTCGGTCGATCAGTTGCTCAGCAGGCCTGCGGGCAACTGCATGGTGATGCAATGCAGGCTGCCGTTTTGCCAGATCAACGAGCGGCAGGGCACCTGCACGATCTCGTGGTCCGGGAACGCCTGCGCCAGCACGTCGCGCGCGGCATCGTCGGCGGCATCGCCGTAGGCCGGCATCAGCACCGCACCGTTGACGATCAGGAAGTTGGCGTACGAGGCGGCCAGACGACGACCTTCGTCCAGCACTGGTTGTGCCCACGGAAGCGGGAACAGGCGGTACGGCTGGCCATCGGCGGTGCGCAGTGCGGCGAGCTCGGCGCCCATCGCCTGCAGTTCGGCGTAGTGCGAATCCTGCGGGTCGTCGCAGTTCTGGTAGACGATGCTGTCGACCGAGGCAAAGCGGGCGAGGGTGTCGACGTGGGCGTCGGTGTCGTCGCCTTCCAGATAGCCGTGATCCAGCCACAACACGCGGTCCTGCTGCATCCACTGCGCCATGTCGGCGCTGAGCGATTCGCGGTCGCGGTCGGGGTGGCGTTCGTGCAGGCATTGCCACGTCGTCAGCAGGGTGCCGGCGCCGTCGGTGTCGATCGCGCCGCCTTCAAGGGCGAACGGAATGCTGCGCACTTCGGCGCTGGCGTTGAACACGCCGGCTTCATGCAGCACACCAACCAGCTGATCGTCGAGGCTGGCCTCGAACTTGCCGCCCCAGCCGGTGAAACGGAAGTCCAGCAGCTGGAAGCTGCCATCGGCACGCTTGAGCGTGATCGGGCCGGAGTCGCGCAGCCAGGTGTCGTCGTACTGCGCGGTGACAAAGCGCACGCGCTCCATGTCGATACGGTTCGAGCGCAGCCGCATTTCGGCGTAGGTCTCGATGTCGTCATCTGCCACGCAGATCAGTGCCGGCTGGAAGCGGGTGATCGCGGCGACCAGTGCGATATAGGTCTCTTCGACCTCGGCCAGGCGCTCGGCCCAGTCGGTGTCGGCATGCGGCCAGGCGATCAGTACGCCGGACTGGGTTTCCCATTCGGCGGGAAAACGGAGCGTGTCGTTCATTTTCTCGTGCATATCCGGGGCGGCGGAGTTGTTTCATCCGCCGCCGTGTTGGAGCCGATACGTCAGCGGATCGGCGGTTTGGGGCCGATCTCATTCGGCGCGGCCTGATTGGCGACCACGTCGATGACCCGCTGCTTCTCGAAATAGACCGTGAACGCCGGGTAGACCCAGCGGTTGATCGTCGGCCACTGGCGCTTCTGGCCGCCGCGTGGCTCCAGTCGCTCCTGTGGGGCGCCGAAGCGGGCTTCCACCTGGCTTGCGGTTTCGCCGCGAGCAGGCAGGGCGCTTGCGGGTTTTTCCTGCGCGCGGTCGATCAGCAGCGTGTCGGCGATGGCCGACGGTGCCGCAATCAGGGCGGTGATCAGGGTCAGTGTTTGGAACGTTTGCTTCATGGTCGCTTCTCCCCAGAGGACAGGGTGACGATTACAGCAAAAATGCGGCAACAAAAAACCGCCCGAAGGCGGCTTTTTGTGAAAAGCCGAAACCCTTGCGGATTCCGGTGTCGGCTTGCGCCGACCGGCTCAGCGCTGGCGAGCCTTGAAGCGCGGGTTCGACTTGCAGATCACGAAGATCTTGCCGCGACGGCGCACAACCTTGCAGTCACGATGACGGGCCTTCGCCGACTTCAGGGAGGACAAAACTTTCATGGCATACCTCGGCGGATAACTGTGGAAATCTCAGGAGCGCGGCCGCGGATATGCAGGATGACGCTCGTTCAAGCCCGCCATTCTACCGGGTAATTCTGCGCCGGTTCAAGTGGTTGCGCGATCAAACACAACGGGGCGGTCGTTCGGGGCGCTAGAATAGCCGATATTCGTTCAGATTCAGGCAGCCAGATGAGCCAACTCCCCCCCGTTCTCACCATTGATGGCCCGTCCGGAGCCGGCAAGGGTACCGTCAGTCGGATCGTTGCCCGGCAGCTGGGCTGGCATTACCTGGACTCCGGTGCGCTGTACCGGGCGGTGGGGGTGGCGGCCAGTTGGGCGGACCTGGATACGTCCGACGCTTCGGCGCTGGTGCGCTGCACGTTCGATACCAAGGTTCAGTTCGCCGAGCAGGGCGAAAGCCTGCGGGTGCTGGTCAACGGCACCGATGCCACCGACGAACTGCGGCTGGAGACCACCGGGGCGCTGGCCTCGGCGATTGCGGCCATTCCGGAGGTCCGGGGGGCGCTCAAGGAGCGCCAGCGCGCATTCAGGGTTTCCCCTGGGCTGGTGGCCGACGGCCGGGACATGGGGACCGTCATCTTCCCTGATGCCCCATTCAAGGTTTTCCTGACTGCGAGCGCCGAGGAGCGGGCGCTCCGCCGCCATAAGCAGTTGAAGGAAAAAGGGGTTTCTGTTAACTTTGATGACCTCCTGCGCGAGATCATGGCCCGCGACGCCCGTGATGCACAGCGCGCAGTGGCGCCCCTGAGGCCGGCCGACGACGCCGTCCTCATCGACACCAGCGGTATTGGCATCGATGAAGTCGTTGCCAAGGTGCTGGCTCTGGTTTCCACGACGGAAGCCTGATCCGCGCAATGTTTGAAGCGGCCAGTACAGTGGCTGCAGTCGCAGAAGAAAGCGATGTTGCAACAACCCCGCTGCGCAATGGTGTGCGGTGGGCTTTTTCATTCACATGCGGCCGCTTTCATCAGGGTCGTCCAACAGGCTGGACAGTCCGGGTTTTCGCAACAGATCCGCTGTCCGTGTGTCCAACTGAGTAAATCTAATGACCGAATCATTTGCCGAACTGTTTGAAGCCAGTCAAGCCAACCTGGCCAAGCTGAAGCCCGGTGCCATCGTTGTCGGTACCGTCGTTGACGTCCGCGGCGACGTGGTGGTGATCAACGCCGGCCTGAAGTCCGAAGGCATCGTGCCGATCGAACAGTTCCGTAACGACGCTGGTGAAATCGACGTGGGCGTGGGCGACCAGGTGAAGGTTGCCCTCGACTCGATCGAGAACGGCTTCGGCGAAACCGTCCTGTCGCGCGAGAAGGCCAAGCGCGCGATGGTGTGGGACGAGCTGGAAGAAGCGTTGGAAAAGAACGAAACCATCACCGGCCGCATCAGCGGCAAGGTCAAGGGTGGTTTCACCGTGGACATCAAGGATGTCCGCGCATTCCTGCCTGGTTCGCTGGTCGATGTGCGCCCGGTGCGCGACCCGGCCTACCTGGAAGGCAAGGAGCTGGAGTTCAAGCTCATCAAGCTCGACCGCAAGCGTAACAACGTGGTCGTTTCCCGCCGTGCGGTTGTCGAGAGCGAGCATTCGGAAGAGCGCGAGCAGCTGATGGACAAGCTGCAGGAAGGCGCGATCCTGAAGGGTGTCGTCAAGAACCTGACCGACTACGGCGCATTCGTGGACCTGGGCGGTATCGACGGCCTGCTGCACATCACCGACATGGCATGGAAGCGCGTGCGCCATCCGTCCGAAGTCGTGAACGTCGGCGACGAGCTGGACGTGCGCGTGCTGAAGTTCGACCGCGAGCGCAACCGCGTTTCGCTGGGCCTGAAGCAGCTGGGCGAAGATCCGTGGGACAACATCGCACGTCGTTACCCGGCCAACAGCCGCGTGTTCGGCAAGGTCTCCAACGTGACCGATTACGGCGCGTTCGTTGAGATCGAGCCGGGCGTGGAAGGCCTGGTGCACGTGTCCGAGATGGATTGGACCAACAAGAACGTCAACCCGTCCAAGGTTGTGCAGGTTGGTGATGAAGTCGAAGTGATGGTGCTGGACGTCGATGAAGAGCGTCGCCGCATCTCGCTGGGCATGAAGCAGGTTGCCGCCAATCCGTGGGAAACCTTCGCTGCCATCCACAAGAAGGGCGACAAGGTGTCGGGCCAGATCAAGTCGATCACCGACTTCGGCATCTTCATCGGCCTGGACGGTGGCATCGACGGCCTGGTGCACCTGTCGGACATCAGCTGGAACACCACCGGCGAAGACGTGGTCCGCAACTACAAGAAGGGCGACACCCTGGAAGCCGTCGTTCTGGCGGTGGATCCGGAGCGCGAGCGCATCTCGCTGGGCGTCAAGCAGCTTGAGCAGGATCCGTTCGGCCAGTACATGGCTGCCAATCCGAAGGGCTCGAAGGTCGAGGGCGTGGTCAAGGAAGTGGACGCCAAAGGCGCAACCATCGAACTGGCTGACGGCATCGAAGGCTACGTGTCGGCTCGCGACGTTGCGAACGAGCGCGTTGACGACGCTACGCAGTTCCTGAAGGTTGGCGACAAGGTCGAAGCCAAGTTCGTGGGCATGGACCGCAAGGGCCGTACCCTGCAGCTGTCGATCAAGGCCAAGGACGATGCCGAAATGCGCGAAGTGCTGGAGGAATACCAGTCCGCTTCGGGTGGCACGACCCAGCTGGGCGCGCTGCTGCGTGCGCAGTTGAACGGCAACAAGTCCGAGTAATATTCGGGCATCCTTGTTGTAGATGTGACCTGGGCGGCCCGGATATCTATCCGGGCCGCTTCAGGGTCAGACCCTGCCATCGGCGAGTACGCAATGACAAAGTCCGAACTGATCGAAATCCTTGCGCGCCAGCAGGCGCACCTGAAGGCCGATGATGTCGATCTGGCGGTGAAGTCGTTGTTGGAAATGATGGGGGGGGCTTTGGCTTCCGGTGATCGCATCGAGATCCGGGGCTTTGGCAGTTTTTCCTTGCACTACCGCCCGCCGCGCCTGGGCCGCAACCCGAAGACGGGTGAGTCGGTCGCTTTGCCGGGCAAGCATGTCCCGCATTTCAAGCCGGGCAAGGAGCTGCGCGAGCGCGTGAGCTCGGTGGTGCCGTTGCTGGAAAACGATCCGGCCTGAGCCGGAACAGTGGCGTATCTGCTGCGAATTCATCCGTTGATTCGGTAAGCTAGGGGCTCTTTCCAGGGAGCGGCTGCCGCATGAAGATCGTCCGTTTATTGATCCTGCTGGCAGTCCTGGTGGGCGGCTTGGTGATTGGCTCGCTCAATTCCCAGCCGATCGAGGTCAGCCTGGCCTTCTGGGTACTGAAGACCACTTCCGGCATCGCGATCATTGCGTCGCTGCTGCTAGGTGCGTTGATCGGCGGCGGCATGGTGATGGCCGGGCTGGTCATCCCGATGTATACGAAGCTGCGTCGCGCCAACAAGGCCGCTTCCGTTGTTGCTGCCGAACCGGCAGCCAGCAAGCAGCCTTCTTCTCCTTTTGACGGGCGTTGACCGAAATGGCTTTTATCAGTGAGTGGTTCTGGTTCTTCCTGTTCCTGCCCATCGCCGCCGTCTGTGGCTGGGTGATCGGTCGCCGCGGCGGCCAGCGGCACAGCGAGAACCAGGTCAGTCGTCTGTCCAGTACGTATTTCCGTGGTTTGAACTACCTGCTCAACGAGCAGCCGGACAAGGCCATCGAACTGTTCCTGCATATCGCGGAGCTGGACAAGGAAACCTTCGAAACGCAGGTGGCCCTGGGGCACCTGTTCCGTCGTCGCGGCGAAGTCGATCGCGCCATCCGCTTGCATCAGGGGCTGGTCAATCGTGGTGACCTGAGTGATGCGCAGCGTGTCCAGGCGCTGCTCGCCTTGGGTGAGGACTACATGAAGTCCGGTCTACTGGACCGCGCCGAAACCGTGTTCACCGAACTGGCCCAGCTGGATCAGCGTGCGCCGCAGGCGCTCAAGCATCTGATCAGCATCTACCAGGCAGAGCGTGATTGGGAAAAGGCGATCGAGAACGCCACCCGCTATGAGGAAGTCACCGACGAGCCGATGGGCAAGCTTATCGGTCAGTTCGAGTGCGAATTGGCCGAGCGCTTCCGTGCGGCCGGTCGTCTGGATGAAGCGCGTGCGGCGATCAATCGCGCCAATGCCGCTGATGCGATGAGTGTGCGCGCCGGCATCATCGAAGGCCGCCTGGAAAGCGATTTCGGCAATGACGAGGCAGCGGTACGTGCGTTCGAGCGCGCCGCGCGCAACGACCCGGACTATCTGCCGGAAATCCTGCCGCAGCTGGTGAAGAACTACCGCAATGTGGGTGACATCGCCGGCGCGCGCGCTTTCCTGGCCGAGATGACCGAGCACTACCGCGGTATCGCACCGGTACTGGCGCTGACCCGGTTGATGGAGGAGCAGGAAGGCACCGCTCCCGCGCGGGCCTACCTGGGGCGCCAGCTGAAGGATCGTCCGTCAGTACGTGGCGAATCCGCATTGATCGACCTGACTCTGGCCGAGGGTGCCGACCCTGTGGCCACCTTGCAGGACCTGAAGCACATCACCGATCAGTTGCTGGTGCGCAATCCTGCATATCGTTGTACCCGTTGTGGTTTCGGCGCGCGGACGCATCACTGGCAATGTCCGAGTTGCAAGGAGTGGGGCACGGTCAAGCCGCTGTTGAATTACGCGGTGCTCTGATCTGTGCATTGGCATCACCTGATCCTGCCGCTGCTGGTCGTCTGCCTGGCTGCCGTCGTCACCTGGGGGGCGATCCACTACGCATTGCGTCGGCAGCTGTTTGATCTCCCCGGCGCGCGCCGAAGCCATAGTGTGTCGACTCCGCGCGGCGGTGGCATCGGTATTGTTGTCTCCCAGTTGTTCGCCTGCGGCGCTGTGGCGCTGCTGTATCCGGGCGTGTCAACAGTGTCGCTGCTGTTCGCGCTGGGCCTGCTGATGGTGGCGGGTATTGGCTGGTGGGATGACCACCGCCCGTTGCCGGCGCTGCCGCGACTCGGCGTACATCTGTTGGCGGCGTTGCTGTTGGGGTTTCTTGTCTGGCAGGGCACTGGCAGTGCTGCCAAGGCGGCGTTCTGTGTCGTGCTGGCGGTGTCGTTGATCAACATCTGGAATTTCATGGATGGAATCAACGGCCTGGCGACCACCCAGGCCATTCTGGTGGGGGTCGGGGCAGGACTGTTGCTGCCTGGGCCCTATGCGCTGGCTGGTTGGTTGCTGGCAGCTGGTTGTCTGGGCTTCTTGCCCTTCAATTTTCCGCGCGCCCGGATATTCATGGGCGATGTGGGCAGCGGGGCGTTGGGCTACCTGGTGGCCGGGGTGCTGGCGCTGGGGTTGAGCGTGGGAGATGCGGCGCTTCCGTTGTGGCTGATGCTGCCGGCTGCGTTCTGCATCGACGCAGGCTTCACCCTGTTGTCACGGATTCGTAAGGGGGAGCGCTGGATGCAGCCGCATACCCAACATTTGTATCAACGATTCGTGAAACGTGAATGCAGTCACTCGGTTGTTACGGGGGGTTATGCGCTCTTCACCCTGAGTGGACTTACACTTGCAGTGTTGTTTTCAAGGCTTTCCCTAGGCTGGGGATGGGCAGGGGGCGTTGCATGGCTGTCTGCTGCGGCAGCGGTCTGGTTGTTCCTGCGCAGGCAATACTTCAATAAGGACGATGATTGACATGGCATCCTGGCACGAACGTTTTGCGGGAGGCGGGTTGCGTTATGCAGTGATGCTGCATGACCTGGTGATGGTCTGGCTGTGTTGGCAACTGCTGTTTGCCGCCCGCTACGCGATGTTGGACAACGCACCCGTGTTGCCGCTGTTCTCGCTGGATGTGGCGGGGGTGGTGGTGTTGCAGGCGTTGGCGTTCTGGAAAGTGGGCCTGTACCGGGGGCTCTGGCGCTTCGCCAGCGTTGCCGACCTGATCAACATCTTCAAGGCCAGCTTCATTGGTCTGCTGGCCATCCTTGTCTTGTTCTCCTATCGCCGCTTGGACGGGATACCCATTTCCGTGCTGGTGGTCTATCCGTTCGCGCTGTCGGCGCTTCTGGGGAGCCCGCGGCTGTTGTACCGGGCGTGGAAGGATTACCAGACCGTGCAGTCCGATGCGCGTGCGCGTCGGGTGCTGGTGCTCGGTGCCGGGCAGGCCGCAGAGTCGTTGATCAAGGATATCCGCCGTTCCGGCGACTATGAGCCGGTGGGGTTGCTGGACGACTCCTCGCATCTGCAGGGCGCTCAGCTGCATGGCATTCCGATTCTGGGCATGCTCGGTGACGTGGCTGCCGTGGCCAAGGAAACCGATGCCAAATTGCTGGTGATCGCCATCCCGACCTTGGGAGCGGCGGGAATGCAGCGCGTGGTTGCACTGTGCGAGAGCACGGGGCTGCCGTTCCGTACCGTCCCGCGGCTCAACGACATCCTGGAAGGCAGCTCGTTGCCCGGGCAACTCAAGGAAGTGGCCATCGAGGACCTGTTGGGCAGAAAGCCGATCCTTCCGGATTGGGCGTTGATCCGCGGTTGGTTGCGAGGGCGGACCGTGCTGGTTACCGGCGGGGGCGGCTCGATTGGCTCGGAACTTTGCCGGCAGTGTGCGCGGCACGGCGCCGCGCGCCTTGTCGTTCTGGAGATCAGTGAGCTGTTGATGTTGAACATCCAGGCCGAGTTGCGTCGCAACTTCCCTGACCTGCAGGTGCAGGGTGTGCTGGGTGATTGCGGCGATCCGGCAGTGATCCGCCATGCCTTGAAGAGCTACAACCCGGACACCGTTTTCCATGCAGCCGCCTACAAGCAGGTGCCGCTGCTGGAGAATCAGCTGCGCGAAGCCGTGCGCAACAACACCCTGGCGACGGAGTGTGTTGCCACGGCCTGCACCGAGAGTGGCGTGGAGAATTTCGTCTTCATTTCCACCGACAAGGCGGTTGATCCGGCCAATGCGCTGGGGGCGAGCAAGCGTTACGCGGAAATGGTCTGCCAGAGCCTGAACAAGCGCGCCATGCAAACACGCTTTGTCACGGTGCGTTTCGGCAACGTGCTCGGGTCGGTCGGCAGCGTGGTGCCGCTGTTCCGCGAGCAGATCAGCAAGGGCGGGCCGATCACGGTGACCCATCCGGAAGTCAGTCGCTATTTCATGACCATCCCGGAGGCGTGTCTGCTGATCCTGCAGGCGGCGGCATCTTCTTCCCGGGGAGCGATCTACATGTTGGACATGGGCGAGCCGGTGCTCATCCGTCACCTTGCCGAACAGATGATTCGCCTGGCGGGCAAGGTTCCGGGCGCGGACATTCCAATCGTCTACACCGGCTTGCGCGCGGGTGAAAAGCTGCACGAAAGCCTGTTCTACGACGACGAGAACTGCCAGCCGACGTCCCACCCCAAGGTGCTGGAGGCCGGTGTGCGCGAGTTTTCGCCGGAACTGGTTCTGGGCAACATCGCTGCGCTGCGAAGGGCAGTGGCGAACTATGACGTCGATGCGATCCGCGACATCCTGTTCACCACCATTCCCGAGTTCAGCCCGGTCCAGGCGCAGGACGTTCGCAGTGTCACGGCCAATGTCGTGCCATTTCCCTCGAAAGAAGCAGGAAGGATTCATTGATGCACGGTCGGATTAGGAAGGCGGTGTTTCCCGTCGCAGGCTTGGGTACGCGCTTTCTGCCTGCGACCAAGACAGTCCCCAAGGAAATGTTGCCGATCATCGATCGGCCATTGATCCAGTACGCAGTGGATGAGGCCATCGAGGCCGGTTGCGACACGCTGGTGTTCGTCACCAACCGCTACAAGCACGCGGTGGCTGACTATTTCGACAAGGCCTACGAGCTGGAGCAGAAGCTCGAGCGCGCCGGCAAGCTGGAGCAGCTGGAGCAGATCCGCCACGTGCTGCCCAAGGGCGTGCGTGCGGTTTTCGTCACCCAGACCGAAGCCCTGGGTCTCGGTCATGCGGTGTTGTGCGCCAAGCCCATCGTCGGCAATGAGCCGTTCGCGGTGCTGCTGCCCGATGACCTTATCTGGAATCGCGGTGAAGGTGCGCTCAAGCAGATGGCCGACTTGAACGAGGCTACGGGTGCGAGCGTGATTGCCGTGGAAGACGTGCCCCACGACAAGACCGGCAGCTACGGCATCGTCGCCACGGAAGCGTTCGACGGGCGCAAGGGGCGTATCGCGCAGATCGTGGAAAAGCCCAAGCCTGAAGATGCGCCGAGTGATCTGGCGGTGGTGGGGCGGTACGTGTTGAGTCCGAAAATATTCGAGCTGCTGGAGCACACGGCGACGGGTGCCGGCGGCGAAATCCAGCTGACCGACGCAATTGCGCAGTTGCTCAAGACAGAGGAAGTGGATGCCTATCGCTTCCAAGGCACGCGCTTTGACTGCGGTACCCATCTGGGGCTGGTTGAAGCCACCGTGCGCTTCGCTCTTGAGAATGAAAAACTGGCTGGGCCCGCGCGCGAAATGATGCAGCGGATGCTGGCTGAGTAATCTATCGGGCGCATGATCCGCCGTATGTGTTGCGGCGGGTCAGCCTTGAGGTGCGCTGGCCTGGTCACCGATGACCATTGAAGTGGATCTCCGCTTTGCTGTTCGCACAACGAAAAAGGCCACCCGGTGCGGGTGGCCTTTTTCGTTGATGAAAAGGAAGCTTTCATCATTTCATTGGTGGAGGTGGGCGGAATTGAACCGCCGTCCGAAGGCACTCCATCCCCGGCACTACATGCTTAGCTCACCGTTGGGTCTCGTCCTGTGGCAGCACGGTGTGCAAAGCGCACCCCAGGACCAGCCTGTTTTGGTTAAGCCGTGACTGACAGGCAGCCGTCACAGCCGGTTCCGTGATAATGACCCTACATCCACGAGCACGGGCACAAGTGGGTTCGGGGCTTACGCCTTAAGCGGCGAGAGCGTAGTTGTCGTCGTTGGCAACTAGAGTTTTGCAGCTGGATTTACGAGGAAAGCTACCCCCTCGGCATGCGCCAAGCGACTTCACAACCCCCGTCGAAACCAATGCACCCCCGGTTAGACGTTGATCAGAAACGGTTTTTAGCCTCGGAATGACCAAAAGCTGACTAAAGACCTCGCTGACGGGGTGGATGCTACGGCAAAGAGCCTGAACAGTCACCACCCGCGGCTGTCGTCGATTGCCCTAGGGTCTTCGTTCGAGGGCTCTTCAAGTGGGCCAGTAGGGCATCCTCCCGAGAGCTGGCCAGGCTGATATCGATCCAAAGCGGACATTCAATTCGCTATCTGCAGCAGGGCGCCTGTTGCTGGATGGGCGGGCACGGAACCGAGCCGTATGAGCAGAAGACGCAGCAATCGCCTCGCTTGGGGCTTAACACCGCAGCGCAGCCGGTACATTCGTAGAAGAACTGACAAGAAGTTGTCGGCATCGTTTCGGTTGCCTGGTGCCCGCACTCCGGGCACGTCAGGGTGCTCTGTAGTTGCAACTCAGCCACCGTTCGGCCTTGCCTTCGCCGGAAAGCCCGCGTCTGAGACCGTGCGCGCCAACGCGGGAACGTTCGTCCGCTCAGCGTCGAAACTCACGGTGACGGTGGCAGCCTTGGCATCTACCTGCACATTCGACACGCCGGGAACCCTGTCGAGTGCCTTCTCAATGGTGATGCTGCAGGTCGGGCATGTCATGTTCTCGACATCGAGCACGGCTGTCCTTGGCGTTGCCGCCAGCACGGTGCCTGCAAAAAAGGTCATCAGGACAACCAGGAACTTCTTCATCATCTTCTCCTACAAGAGCCAGGATACGTAGTACGGGAAAAGCAGCAGCAGCGCGATTACGACCGTTGCAATCCAAAGCCAACTCCGGCGGCGACGCAGCACGCGGGGATCAACGCATACGCCGTCAGTTCGGCATCGGGAGTTTGGCCCGTAGACGCTCCAGAACGCCCACCCCAGGCACGTCAGCGTGGCCGCGCTAAACCAAGGGCGCCATGCATCCAGGGCGGTGAGATTGCTGATCCAGGCGCCACTGATGCCAGCCAGCACTAGGACGAGCGGGACGACACAACAGATGGACGCACCGATGGTGGCTAGGCTAGCGCCGACGATTGCGGTCAGCGCCGATTTATCGGGGGTCTTGAACATCGGTGCATACTAAGATCCGTACCTGAGTACGGAGTCAAGCTGTGAGCCTAACCATCAGCAGATTGGCCGCCTCGGCCGATGTCCATGTCGAGACTGTGCGCTATTACCAGCGCCGAGGCCTGTTGCCAGAACCACCCCGGCCGCTAGGCGGGATACGTCAGTACGGCACGGCTGAAGTCGCGCGGCTCCAGTTCATCCGGCGTGCCCAGACGATGGGTTTTACCTTGGACGAGATTGCGGGGCTGCTAGAGGTTAAGGGCAAGCGCGCCTGCGAGCAGACCCGGCAGATGACGGAGCATAAGCTCGCTGACGTTCGGGTACGGCTCGACGAGCTTCGGCAACTGGAGCGCGATCTAGTGGCGCTGATTGCAGAATGCAGGCGAGCCTCAGCTGACGCGGACTGCCCAACACTCAGCCTGCTGGAGAAAATCGATGGCTCTGGCAACACGCAAGCCTCGATTCAGAAACAGCGCAGCCCGGCTGCGCGCGGCTGACCGCTTATGGCTGATCGCCGCCGTTCGTCTCGTAGTCATGGTTCGCACCCATCATCAGTTTGGGTCGCTCAATCGAAGTGCCATGCCTGAGCTAGTTTTTTTCCTGCATCTGGGACCATCGAAGGTATCCATCTGGCATATTTTTTGGCCGTGATAGTCCAGTCGCGGTGCCCCATTTGCTTGGCCACCCACATTACGTTCTCGCCGGCGCTCAAGGCCTGCGAGGCAAACGTGTGGCGCATCTGGTACGGGTAGCGGTACCGGACGCCGGCCTTCTTGAGGGCCCGCTGCCAGCTGCCGGCGCGGATTGTTTGATCGGATCCCCAACGGGCATTGGTCTTGGGGTCATGGAAAACGAACTCGCCAGCCAGGAGGGTATGCGCGCGCTGGGCCTTCAGAGCGGCAAGGGCCGGGGCGACCAGCGTGACCTCACGCAGGCCTGAGTCAGTCTTGGGTGCCTTCATTTTCCCCATGACCCATGCGCGCCGGATCTTCACGGTGCCGCGCTTCCAGTCAATGTCTGACCAGCACAACCCGATCATTTCCGACGTGCGTAGGCCGCTCGCGAAATTGAAGTGACAGTAGTTGCGGACCTGAGGTTCGTCGATCCCGTCCAGGATTGCTGCCACCTCCATTGGGCTAAACGGGTCCACTTCCTCGGTGGCATTCACCTGGGCCCGCCGACGGATCTTGAAGCCATCCAGAGGGTTGGTCTTGACCAGGTCGTCGTCGACGGCATCATCGAGGGCGCCACGGAGCGGGCCGAGGACGTTGTTGATCCGCTTGGCCGTGATCTCAGAGCCTAACTTGGCTACCAGCTCCCTAACTTGCGTACGGTCGAAGTCGCGCAGCGCGATCGTACCGATGCGCGGGACCAGGATGTTCTGCACGATCCGCGTATAGCCAATGATGGTGCTGTGCTCGAGCTCCATACCCTTTCGAGCCAGCCACCGATCGAGGACCGTTTTCATGTCGTCCAGGGTGGCGGGCTTCTCGATAACTAAGCGGGCTCGCTTGCTGGTCGGAAAGTGCGCCGCATAGTCGAACAGGCCCTTTTCGATCTCGATCTTGATCTGGCCAAGAAGGTTCTCGCAGAAGCGGATGTTGCGAGGGGTAGGGGGGAGCTTGATGCGCTCCCGGCACCTCGCGCCGCGGTAGTAGAAGTCTATTTCGATGCTGCCCGATGTAATTGGGCGGACACCGCTGCCCCGCTTTGCACCCACCATTCGTAACCCTCTATGTCCATCAATATCCGGCCGTCTGGGGCCTTCGTGTAAACCGCCCCCTCCAGCCAGTCGCCGCGCTTGATCTTCGACCTGGTCGCGTCGGGGGTGTAGCCGGTCAGTTCTTGGAACTTCTCGATCGTTACAAAGCGGGGGGGCCTCAGCAGCCCTCGGATTGAGGTGGCACGCTGCAGATCACCCATAGAGGTGCCCCATGGCAGAATGCCTGCCAATCCACAGGGGGATCAGGGAATGGAATCGAGAGGGATACTTGGCGCGATCGGCTATCTGGTGCGCCCGCTGATCCTTGGCCCTGTTTGTTTCGCTATCGGGGCTGGCGTGGTGGTGCTGATCTTGGGTATTCCTGGCCTGACCTCTGCAGAGTCCGCCGGCTGGGCGTCGGCTGTAGCCACGGTGTTGGCCGTAGGTGTGGCCTTGCTGGCTATCGCCAGCGAGAACAGACACAGGGTTTCCGAGCGGAATAGAGCCGATGGCATCCGAAATGAGGAACTGCTGGCTGCGGGTCTGAGGGCGCGTGCAGAGCTTGAGCGTCAAGAGGCTGCTAGAAAATCGCAAGCGCGGCGTCTCGCAAAAATATTCGATCGTGAACTGACCGAAGCTGCGCGGGAACTGATTGCGCTGATAAAGCTCACTGAGAAGGTGACTGCTCACAATTTGGAGGAATACAAGGCTATCTACGCCGAGCCGCTCCGAATGTCTGTTTTCACAATGCACGAAAGATTCGTGGACCATTTGGACGTATTTCCCGACATTACGGCCATTTCGATCGTCAACAACATGACGAACTGGTCGACGCTCACTCTTATGTCTGAGGGCATGAAAACGGCACCTCGACTCGATTTCTTCGCTATCCGTCACAAACTTCTCGCCGAGTTCCGCGAGACTCTGGTGATCATCGGCGAGACCAAGACTGAGCTTCAAACTTACTTCGCCGACATCCCTGGCATAAAAATGTTTGACTTGGACGAAATTCGCGAAATGAATGCCGCCAAGGCCGACTTCGAGTTGCGGCGACTCGCAGAATCGGCGGCTGACGGTAAAGCCTAGAAGGGGCTTGCTCATTGGCGGCGTCCAGGAAGCGCGGGAGTGCCCTGCTGCGTATCCACTGCGACAGTGGTGCGGCCGACTTCGTGGTGGAGCTCAATTGCGTCCAGCTCGACCTTGACCGCGGCAATGTACGTGGTGGCCACCAATGACGTGGCTTTTGCACGCTCGATGGTCTGAGCCATCTTTTCCAGCGAAGTGTTGTCGTCGCCAAGGCTTTCCAGCATCGCGACCAGGTGGTCGCGGACGTCACTGACTTTGTTCTTCATCGCGCTGCTCCTTCGTGCGGCGATTGATCTTTCGGGTAAGGCGGGCCTTGAGCATCACGAGCTCGGCCAGATCCTTCGGATATCTGGTGTGGTAGCTGTTGCGGCGCATGTTCTCGGCGAGCGTCACGACCTCGAGCCGGTCGACGGTGATTTCGGCGGAAACAAAGGTCTTCATGCCGGGCTTGAAGATCACGATGTGGCCTTCCGGTACCGAGCCGTTTGCTGCCTCCCATGCCATGACGTGCACGGGGCGCCAGCGATTCACTGGGAAGAGATCCGGATCGTCGGTCACCTTGCGCATCAGTACCTTTCGCTTGGGCTCCACTTTCTCGGTGCCGATTGGCACGTAGTTGCGTGCCTCATGTGCTGCACGGCCTTTCTTGAACTGGGTCTCCTTCATGCGCCCCGCGTGCCATCCGGGGCGCCGCAAACCCTTGTTGACCGGTACCTGCCCAGGTTGGAAGCGCGCGGCGACGCTCTTCGGGGCCTGCGTTCCGTTCCAAAGGTGTGCCAGTGGGTGCTGGCTGAACTGCGGCGACTTCGACAGGCGCAAAGTCTTGGCGCGCCGATGCACGGAACCGAGCGTGCGCCCCAGCACATGAGCAACGAGGAACGCAGGGAAGAGGGGGTAGTTGAGCCGCATGGTCTCGTCCTCGTCCTCAGTCCACGGAGCGCGGTGCTTCATTGCGCCTCCAGGCATAGGCAG
>NZ_JAJOYR010000031.1 GCF_021202945.1 Stenotrophomonas sp. SY1
TATAATTTGTATTTGTGAAAATAATGTTGCTATAAACAATGATAGCCTTTGTAAGGAGAAAGCATGTAAATGTAAAGTGATTGTATGATTTTACCAAATGTTGAAATATTGATTATTTTCATTTGATTTTAGTAAATATTGGATATAGACTTATAACGACGAATCAGATTGGAGAAACGGTGGAGGAGAGAATCAAATTGGTTCACGATTATATGATCACGCCCTTTTGGGAAGGATCTTAAATATAAAGTTAAAGATCATTGGACTAAAAAATCAGACGTCACTACAAATCTTACCTAGGACCTAAAATGCGTGTTCTCGAAGGAAGTTCCTTGGTGTACCT
>NZ_JAJOYR010000032.1 GCF_021202945.1 Stenotrophomonas sp. SY1
ATTTAAAACAACTCTCTGTTTTCGATCATTCAACCAATTACTAGTCCAACTTAATTGGCTACCACTTATTCCGTGTAAAGCTAACTTAGTAAGTAGTCTTTCGTGTGGGGTGGTATCAAAAGCTTTTGCAAAGTCTAGATATATTATATCTATATTGTTTCTTTTGTCATAGTTCGAGATGACTGTGTTGTAGAATTCGAGTAAATTAGTCATGCAAGAACGTTTCCGTCTGAAACCATGCTGGCTATCACTTATCAAACGGTTACTTTCTAAATGATGTTCGATAGCATCTCTAATGATAGTTTCCATTATTTTTCCTACGATTGAAGTAAAACTTGTAGG
>NZ_JAJOYR010000033.1 GCF_021202945.1 Stenotrophomonas sp. SY1
GGCCGAGGAGTCGCTCTGCACCAGGCCAGCTTCGTTGGTCCGCGCATAACGAATGCCCACGCCATGGGTGTCGGTGTGGGTGACACTAGTATCGCCAGCGATGTTGGTGATGGTGTCGCCCAGGTTCGTGACGTTTGCATTCGTCTCGTTGAGCTGCGACATGTTCACCGCATCACTGTCGGCTACGCCGTTGGCCACGTTGGTAATCGTGGTGCCCCCGGTGTGCGTGACGCTGTCATAGGTGTCGCCACCCAGAGTGATGCTGTTGTAGTTGACCGTCCCGTCGCCGTTGAGGTCGTACTTCACAGAGCCATGATCCAGTGTGTCGATCTCACCACTC
>NZ_JAJOYR010000034.1 GCF_021202945.1 Stenotrophomonas sp. SY1
GTTTTCAGGAGCTTGTTATACATGTTTTGGACGCAACGTCGTGCATGGATGGGCTGGTTTGCCTTGTTGGTTTTGCTGGTCACGCTGTTTTATTTACCGCGTGCCGATTCGGGTGAAAGCCCAGCCAACGCTGGCCGCTTATCTGCCAAGGGGGAAATCCTGAGCCTGGAAAAAATCTCGCAAAAAGCCAAGTCCTATAAAGCTGGTGAAATTCTTGAGGTAGAACTAGAGAAGAAGCATGGGCGTTATGTGTATGAGATTGACATACTGGATGCCGGCAGCCAGGTGTGGGAGTTGAAACTGGATGCCAAGACCGGGCAATTGCTGCAAATGGAGC
>NZ_JAJOYR010000035.1 GCF_021202945.1 Stenotrophomonas sp. SY1
CATGAAAGGCATGGAAATTATTGATAGAGAGGATCTAATAAAATGGGATGATAGAAATACAAGAGAACAGCTTTCCTCACATAGTAATAGACAGTTGGAACAAGTTAGATGAGAAAGTGGTGTGTGCAAAAACAATACATGAATTTAAAAATAGTTTAGAAAATGAGATATAAAGACGGGACACCATGAGCATAGCTCCCCTTCCCGTAAAATACAACTAGGTAAATACACACACACAACTCGTGGGGCAATTGGTAGAATTCTCGCCTGCCGCCATGACGGTCCGGGTTCGAATACCACCCAGGACTGAAATAATT
>NZ_JAJOYR010000036.1 GCF_021202945.1 Stenotrophomonas sp. SY1
TATAAAAGCTTTTTCTTGTAAAAAAAACGAGACTGATCGATCTTCTACATTTCATAGTCTCTGATGAGAAGTCTGGTATAATTATGATAGGTCTCCCTTTAAATGTTACTTAACTATTTTCCCTTACTGCTTTTAGTATTCTATGTTTATTTAGTGCATTTGTTGTTCTGATTATTATGTGTCGGGAGGAATTTCTTTTCTGGTCCAGTCTATTTGGAGTTCTGTAGGCTTCTTGTATATGCAGGGGCACCGCTGTTCTTTCCCGGCTCGGGAACTTTGCTTCTATAATTTTGTTGAAGAACGCCATGTACGCGGC
>NZ_JAJOYR010000037.1 GCF_021202945.1 Stenotrophomonas sp. SY1
TCCTCCACCTATTCTCCTCTCTCAATTTTCCTTCCACCAGAAAATGATCTGATGTTCCCCCACTCTCTCCCCTTGGGACATGTACATCCTTAACTCTTCCTATCATAATCCTATTTACCACTACATAATCCATTAGCGCTCTATCTACCACCCTTCCCTCCACCACCCTCTCCCATGTGTACTTATGTTTGACTTTCTTCCTAAACACTGTATTTGCTATCATCAACTCTCTCTCGAGACACATCTCCACCATCAATTCTCCACTAATATTTTTACCTGGAACTCCATACTTCTAAATCACCCCGTCTATTGGTT
>NZ_JAJOYR010000005.1:0-2500 GCF_021202945.1 Stenotrophomonas sp. SY1
ATCGAGCGCGCATGCACCGATCGGCGATCACCACGCCCGCCGCGAGCTCTATCGCAGTCCTGCGCCTGGCTACAACATCATCACGATGATGTGGAGGCCGGCACAGGGGACGCCGTTGCCCGCTCGCCTCCCCTCAACTCGATGCCAGGCTGAGGCCAACGGAGTCGACAGGCGTCTAGTGGCCAAGGTGACGATGGGAGCTTCTGAGTTGTAGCCAGCTGACCATTACTCAGCCTGTTCGAGGGCTTCGGCAGCATTCCCGCCAAGGCGGCCATGAGGAGTCCGCTGTTGTGCCCGGTCCGCCATTGCCCTGCCTGGTGTCGCGCTTTGGAGTGCCTGCCACCAGGCAAGCAGGCCTGCAGCGTCCGAGGTTGGGCCACGAACGATCCCAACCAACAAGCTCCGCTCCCCCGCACGCGAAGCGGCATGGACTTGCCTGCGAACGCTTGGCTCAGTGCCAGCTGAGTGCCCTTGCAGCAGCGCGGGGTTCGGAACAGGTCTGTGGACGGCCAGCGCGATGCACCGGCGCATGGATGGTCTGCTGGAAACCCGGTCTGCCAGGGTTCTCCAAACGCTTGTGGGCCACACTCATCACGAGCCGACAGCTCAGCACACCAGCCCAGCGATCGTGGCTCTACTCGCACTTTCCCTCCGCCCGCCGGAGCTGATCCGGCACAAAGAAAAAGCCCGCTGCGTGAGCAGCGGGCTTTAGGGTTTAAAACCTGGCGATGACCTACTCTCGCACGGCTTGAGCCGCACTACCATCGGCGCAGCTGCGTTTCACTTCCGAGTTCGGGATGGGATCGGGTGGTGCCACAGCGCTAATTTCACCAGGAAAGCGGCAGGAGTAGCGCGATGCGCCGGCTCGAAGACGTTTCCCTTTTGGGAAGGCAAGCAAATGGAGCTGCTTACATAAAAAGAACAAACCCCTGCAGCGCGAGCTGCAGGGGTTTGGGAATAAAACCTTGGCGATGACCTACTCTCGCACAGCTTGAGCTGCACTACCATCGGCGCAGCTGCGTTTCACTTCCGAGTTCGGGATGGGATCGGGTGGTTCCACAGCGCTAATTTCACCAAGGAGACGGTTGGGACGTCGCCATCCAAAAAACGGATGAGGCGCCAGTCTCGCAGAGGTCTTGTGACGTAGCGTGCACTTGGATCTATCGACATGTCGTCGGCCAAGGCAACTTGAGGTTATATGGTCAAGCCGCACGGATCATTAGTATCAGTTAGCTCAATGCATTGCTGCACTTACACACCTGACCTATCAACCACGTAGTCTACATGGTTCCTTTAGGGGGCTTGTGCCCCGGGAAGTCTCATCTTGAGGCGCGCTTCCCGCTTAGATGCTTTCAGCGGTTATCGCTTCCGAACATAGCTACCCGGCAATGCCACTGGCGTGACAACCGGAACACCAGAGGTTCGTCCACTCCGGTCCTCTCGTACTAGGAGCAGCCCCTCTCAAACTTCCAACGCCCATGGCAGATAGGGACCGAACTGTCTCACGACGTTCTGAACCCAGCTCGCGTACCACTTTAAATGGCGAACAGCCATACCCTTGGGACCGACTACAGCCCCAGGATGTGATGAGCCGACATCGAGGTGCCAAACACCGCCGTCGATATGAACTCTTGGGCGGTATCAGCCTGTTATCCCCGGAGTACCTTTTATCCGTTGAGCGATGGCCCTTCCATACAGAACCACCGGATCACTAAGTCCTAGTTTCCTACCTGCTTGATCCGTCGATCTTGCAGTCAAGCACGCTTATGCCTTTGCACACAGTGCGCGATGTCCGACCGCGCTGAGCGTACCTTCGAGCTCCTCCGTTACTCTTTAGGAGGAGACCGCCCCAGTCAAACTACCCACCATACACGGTCCCCGATCCAGATAATGGACCTAGGTTAGAACGTCAAGCACGACAGGGTGGTATTTCAAGGATGGCTCCACTGCAGCTAGCGCCACAGTTTCATAGCCTCCCACCTATCCTACACAGACGAACTCAACGTTCAGTGTAAAGCTATAGTAAAGGTTCACGGGGTCTTTCCGTCTTGCCACGGGAACGCTGCATCTTCACAGCGATTTCAATTTCACTGAGTCTCGGGTGGAGACAGCGCCGCTGTCGTTACGCCATTCGTGCAGGTCGGAACTTACCCGACAAGGAATTTCGCTACCTTAGGACCGTTATAGTTACGGCCGCCGTTTACTGGGGCTTCGATCAAGAGCTTCGCCTTGCGGCTGACCCCATCAATTAACCTTCCAGCACCGGGCAGGCGTCACACCCTATACGTCCACTTTCGTGTTTGCAGAGTGCTGTGTTTTTGATAAACAGTCGCAGCGGCCTGGTTACTGCGACCCTCTTCAGCTATAGCTCGCATGAGCCACCAAAAAGGGTGCACCTTCTCCCGAAGTTACGGTGCCATGTTGCCTAGTTCCTTCACCCGAGTTCTCTCAAGCGCCTGAGAATTCTCATCCTACCCACCTGTGTCGGTTTACGGTACGG
>NZ_JAJOYR010000038.1 GCF_021202945.1 Stenotrophomonas sp. SY1
GCTACAGGCGGGACTGGATGAGTACATCCACTACTACAACCATGACCGCATTAAAATGAAACTCAACGGCCTGAGTCCTGTGGCTTACAGAACTCAAGCTGAGGTAGCCTAGCACCGACCGTCCAACATCTGGGGCGCAGCTCAGTTAATGTCCGACTGTAGGAGCGGGTTTACCCGCGAATACGGTGGCGGCGGCAACGGGGAGCGGCGGGTGGTAATTGGCCAGCAGGCCCGGCCCTTTCCCGGGTGCCCCCGCGCCTACAGGTGCCGTACCCGCGTAGCGCCCTGCTCAGGCGACGCAAGCC
>NZ_JAJOYR010000039.1 GCF_021202945.1 Stenotrophomonas sp. SY1
GTTTTAGGTCAATGACCAGCCCGGCAGACTAGTCAGCAACTGCAAAGCAAAACGCCCACCAAAGGCGGGCGTTTTGCTTTGAGACAAGCGCGTGATGAGGTGATTAATCTTCGAGTCGGATCGTTTTCACTGTCACGATAGGTGGTAACTCTTTAGGCGCGACACTTTGATTGTTCATCTGGTTACCCAGATTTTCTGTCATGGTATTGGCGGCCCCTGCAGAAGTGCTCGCAGAACTCAATGCGGCCCCCGCCAAGCTACCGGTATCCGCTACAGGCACGCCAGATGAGCTACCTGCGACGGT
>NZ_JAJOYR010000040.1 GCF_021202945.1 Stenotrophomonas sp. SY1
TCTCATATATTTGTCTCACCACAAAAATCTGATCTACATAACCCCTACCTGTCCTAAATCCACACTGTTCCTCACCAATTACTACCTTTGCTCCTCTCCTAATCCTCTCAATCAAGACCCTCCCATAAGCCTTCCCAACTACACTTAACAAGCTAATCCCTCTGAAACTACTACATTCACACTTGTCCCCTTTTCCCTTGTAAAGAGGAACTATACAGACACTCCTCCAGTCCTCCGGTAGTCTACCCTCTCTCCAGCAAACATTAAATAACCTCACCAACCAATGGGAATGTTATAATCCCT
>NZ_JAJOYR010000041.1 GCF_021202945.1 Stenotrophomonas sp. SY1
GGCAGGTATTGAATTAGCCTCGCAAGATACTACGAACAAACGCATTACTCCTGCGGGTGGCGAAAACCTTGGCGGAACGGTAACCGCAGAAAACCCTATGCTTTCGGGCATCGTGTTTAACAACATTACTCGTGATCAAAAAAGTGACTTTACTGCCACTGCGTTTTACCTCCAAGATCAGATTATTTTTAATCCGCAATGGCAGGCAGTCATAGGGTTACGCCATGATCATTTAAATACTCGCTATACGGATTTACGTCCCGCTAATTTTGCAAACATTAATGTATCCGACAATCTGCTG
>NZ_JAJOYR010000042.1 GCF_021202945.1 Stenotrophomonas sp. SY1
TTCTTCTTTCGGCTTTTCCCTTCAGGGGTCGCCACAGCGAATCATCTCTCTCCACCTATCCCTATCTTCTGCACCCTCAACACTTGCACCCACTAGCTTCATATCCTCATTTATTACAACCATATACCTCCTCTTTGGCCTTCCTCTTTGCCTCCTGCCTGGCAGCTCCATGTCCAACATTCTCCTACCAATATACTCTCTCCCTCCTCTGAACATGTCCAAACCATCTTAATCTGGCCTCCCTAACTTTGTCCCCCAAATGTCCAACATGAGCTGTCCCTCTCAAGTACTCGTTCCTAA
>NZ_JAJOYR010000006.1 GCF_021202945.1 Stenotrophomonas sp. SY1
AGCTTGTCGAGTGCGCCGTCCAGGAACTTCAGCTTCCGGACGATCATGTCTTCGCCCAGCACGAACGAGAGGTTGTCCTCGAACACCAGCGCCAGGCGCGTGACCTGCTTGCCGGCATCGAGGTGCTTGTCGATCTCGTCGCAGCGCAGCTCCTGGTACTGGCACTTCACGACTGCGCCACCTTCCGCCGGATCCTGCAGCTGGCATTCCTCGCCCAGGCTCAGTCCTTCGGGCATCGGCTCGCCGGCAATCCACGCGGTGAGAATGGCGCGCGGCGCCACTTCCGCATTGAGCGGCAGGGCCGGGAAGCTGCCGAGCAGCCCGCGGATGTCGCTCATGACGTTCTCGCCGGTCTTGCGGCTGGACGTGTCGACAACTGCATAGCCGTGCTCCAAATCGAGCAGCACGTCGGTGCGCCGGCTCTGGGTCAGCGCGCGCGGCAGCAGTTCATGGAGCAGGTCATCCTTCAGCCGCTTGCGTTCGCGCCCACCGGGCTTGCGGCCTTCGCTCTCTTCGATCTCCTCGAGTTTGCGGGCCAGCTGGTCGTTGACGGCAGCGGGCGGGAGGATCTTGTCCTCGCCGCCGATCGTCAGCCACAGCGCGTCCCCGATGCGGTGCGACAGCTGCTGCTTCTCTTCCCGACCAAACGGGGAAATGAACCCGCGGGAGCTCATTTCCAAAGGAGCCACCGGCTTGAGCGTGGCCGCCGACAGCAGGTTGTCGACTTCCGAGAAGTCGATCGCGGTTGGAAAGCGAAACACAGTCAGGTTGCGGAAGAACATGGAGGGTCTCCAAACGGTTCGGAGGTGATGGACGTCCCGGGCGGCAAGTCGCGTAGGCCCAGGGTGTAAAGCGCGTCCTCGATGGCTGCTTGCTCGTCGTCCGCTACGGATTCGTGCGGCTTGGCCAAGCCCGGGATGTAGAGGCGGAACAGGTTCATGGGGCGGCGATGGCCCGTGCGATCAGGCGCAGGTTGGGCCGCTTACCCGCCTTCCATGCGTCCTGAAGGTTTGCTCCGATCTCTTGGCGCATGGCCAGCTTCGCCGGCGGGTACACGATCACCGCCTCGTAGTAGCGCTGCATGCGCTCGCGCGGGCTCATAGTCCGGACGGTGCGAAACACCACCCGGTTGAGCCTGCACTTCAGACAACCGATGTCCTGGTTCATTCGGATGACTCCAAGCAAGAACGCAGATCAAGACGGAGGACATGCCGGCGGCGAGCAGGGGGCCGGCGAATGCCTCCAGGAGGTTGCGCGGGCGATTCACACGCATGGCGGGACAGATCCGTGTGGTGCGCGCTCGTCGTAGCCGCAGTGCATGCACACGCCGTCTTCGTCGAGCTGGTGGCCGCGCGGGGCAGGGGTGGCGATGTCGTCGGGCAGCACATGGGCGCCGAACAACACGTCGAACTG
>NZ_JAJOYR010000007.1 GCF_021202945.1 Stenotrophomonas sp. SY1
ATTACTTTAACCAATTAGATATTCAAGAAAATTTAGATAAATTACACCAATGGTCTGAAAAGTGGCTAATGAAATTTAACACAAGTAAATGCAAGGTAATGCACATAGGTAAAAATAACAGTAAGTGCGATTACAAGTTATTTGGAAATTCGTTAACAAAAGAGAATAGTGAAAAAGATCTCGGCGTAATTATCAGTAACGACCTCAAATCATCCAAGCAGTGTATTTCAGCCTCTGAGAAAGCAAATAAGATTCTAGGACTGATTACGCGATCTTTTGATTTCAAAAGTCCATCACTCATTAACAAGCTATATAAATCGTTAGTTCGTCCACATTTGGAATATGCTGTTTCCGTATGGTCACCGAATCTCATTAAAGACATTGACAGACTGGAAAAAGTACAACGGCGAGCCACAAAACTGATTCCAAATATAAAAAAATATATATATATACGGAAACCAAATAAAACATGTGAATCTGTTTTCCCTTAAAAAGCGTAGACTCAGGGGTGACTTGATACAGGTCTTTAAGATTCTAAAGGGAACTGGCAAAATTTCCACACTGAATGAGAGTCAGACAAGAAACAATGGTCTCAAACTGTCCGGAAATAGATTCAATTTGGAAGTAGGTAGAAACAACTTTGCCAACCGTGTAGTTAATGAATGGAATAAACTTCCTGCACAGGTAGTGCAATGTAGTTCAGTTCGAAGCTTTAAGAATCATTTAGATAAATACCTAAGTAAGATGCTGTAATGATTATAATTTATCTTATATTATTTGTTTTTGTTTTGTTATCATTTGTCTGTCTGATTTTCATTTATTATTAGTTATATGTCAATTTATTATTATTTACTATTTACCTGTTTGTTTATTATTTAACTATACCTATGCATTTATTTATGTATTTCATTTGTTATTTACATTATTGTAGTATTTTATTATTTTATTATTATGATTTTTTTCGCATCCGACCTAGATATGGATTAAAAGGTCTCCTGTCGGTATGCTCCGCCTCTGTAAATCCTTTTGTATACCTATGAATCCTCTGATCTTTATTGTTATCTTATGTCTATGTTGATC
>NZ_JAJOYR010000008.1 GCF_021202945.1 Stenotrophomonas sp. SY1
ATGACGTGGTGGGTAGCGGGGTGAAGTCGAACGGGCGGTGCTTCGAGTACGCGGGGCCCTCGACGATCGGGATGCCGCGCCAGCTCAAGCCGGTGGCCGGCACGATCACGGGCTTGATACGCGGCCCGCGCTGTTTCTCGGCCTTACGTCGTTCATTCGCATCGCGCGCGGCCGTTCGTGCGCTGACGCGGATGCCGTCGTTCACGCAGCGCAGAGCGGCCTCATAGGCCTGCGGCTCGAGACAGAACCGCGGGGGGCTACGACCGGTGAGGTGGAAGTACTCGTCGAGCTCTTTCAGTCGCGCGCGAATGGACAGGAATCGACGCGTGCCGGTATCAATGCTGGCCAGGTCGGCAACGACATCCGCGCATTCCTCAAACTCACGCGGCGTGTAACGAAGCAAGGTCACCGCGGCTTTGATTGCGTTCTGCCAGGCGCTGATTTCCTTGCCGTCGGCGTCGTGCAGTGAAAGCAGGGCGCCTTGGCCCATCTTGCGGACGTGGCCACCGCCGCGGATGACGGTCACGACGTCTGCCATCTTGGTGAGCTTCATCAGCGCACCTCCCGCCAGCCAGCCTCGATCAGCGCGGCGTGCTGAGCGTCGTCCTGGAACGCGAAGAACACCTCGACCTTGTGCGGATCTTCATCGGCGTAGATGAACACCTGCTCCACGCAGCGGAACTCGTCGTCTGCGTGGAGCTTGAGCATGTCGTCCTTGCGCGGCAGGAAGGGCAACGGGCTGAAGCACTCCCAATCCATGCCGGTGAGGCCGGCTTCCCCAGCGCGCCGCCGGCGGCCTTTGGGCCAGTTGGTTTCGACGCAGAAGCGGATGTTGAACTGGTCGGCCATGGTCAGGCCTCCGCCTTGGAGAGCTTGAATGCAGCCTCCAGCAGCAGGAACAGGCGGCGGATCTCACCGCTCTGCAGCGCGAAGCGCGCGTCGAGCTCAGCGCGGCGGCCGTCCTCGTCGATGTGCTCCAGCTTGTCGAGTGCGCCGTCCAGGAACTTCAGCTTCCGGACGATCATGTCTTCGCCCAGCACGAACGAGAGGTTGTC